>NZ_OGTP01000001.1 GCF_900258035.1 Caballeronia novacaledonica
CGAACAGGACCGTGAAACGACTCCACGCCGATGATAGTGCGGATTCCCGTGTGAAAGTAGGTAATCGTCAGGCTCCTTATGCTGCAAACAAAAACCCCACCCCACAAAGGTGGGGTTTTTGCGTTGGGAGCGGCGAATTTCCGACACCATCCCATCTCCGGGGCAGGGTTTCAGTCGGTAGAATGGTGCCGAAAGGTTGTACCCATCATGCCGACCCCCTCCCGGAGCGCATATGAGAACGAGCCTGTTGATTGCCGCCGTCAGCGCCGCATTGCTTTTCACAGCATGCGGCAAGAAGAACGACGCAAGCGAGTCCAGCCTGGGCGAAGCGATTTCCGCCGACATGAAAACGAATCGCGGCCTGCTATGCCTGAATCGAAGCGGTCGCGGCCCATATGCGTTCCCATCCGCCTATAGCAACCGCGATCTCAACGAGTATTCAGCGGCCGCCCTCCGAGAACAACTCGCCGCGCTCGAGAAAAGCGGACTCATTGCCCGCGCGGCGCCGACATCGGCGAACGCCAACGCCAAGCAAAACGGCATTGCGTACGGCCTCACTGGCGAAGGGCAGAAGTATGCGGTCGAAACCAACCGGCCCGCTGGCGACCCCAACGCCACGAGCGACCCGCGCGCCTGGATGCTTTGCTACGCGCACGTCAAGCTGGATAAGGTCGTCGGCTGGACCGAACCCGATCCGACCGCCCATCGCTCGGAAGTTACCTACACCTACAAGCTCGAAAGCGTCGCCCCGTGGATGGACGATCGCGACATCAAACGCGCTTTTCCCGACGTGACCGCCGCCGACCGCGAAGCCGGCGAAACGAAGCTGCACATCATCCTGGAGCAGCGCGAGGATGGCTGGGTGCGGGTGGACTGATCGCACCAACTCTGCTTCCTCGATCACACGCATGCCGCCTTCATTCTTCGATCCTTCCGCCGGCCCGCCACGCATGTCCGACGTCGCGCGCCTCGCCGGCGTGTCGAAGATGACGGTCTCCCGCGTACTCGCCGGCCACAGCGTCGCGGAGACCACGCGCGAACGCGTGCAACAAGCAATCGACGAACTCGGCTACGTCGCCGATGCCGCCGCCGGCGCCTTGTCGTCCGGACGCTCGGAGTTCGTCGCCGTGCTGGTTCCGTCGCTCGCAAGCTCGAATTTCTCGGACACGGTACGCGGACTTTCCGCGTCGCTCGAACCGCACGGACTGCAATTGCTGATCGGCGACACGGACTACCATCTCGATCGCGAGGAACGCCTCGTGCGCTCGATGCTGCGTCATCAGCCGCGCTGCATCGCGCTGACGGGTTCGCGTCATACCGAATCGACCCGCACGCTGCTGCGCCGCTCAGGCGTCCCCGTCGTGGAGATGTGGGATTGGCCTTCCGATCCGATCGATGCCGCCGTCGGCTTCTCCAACGTCAGCGCCGCGAAAGAGATGGTGCGGTATCTGGCGCATAAAGGTCACGCACGTATCGGTTTTATCGGCGGTGCGAGCGAGCTGGACCGGCGCGGCCTGGATCGTCTGAAGGGCTTTCGCTCGCAGATGAAGGCGCTCGGTCTCGACGACGAACGCATCGTTCGTCTGGGCGATTCTCCCATCACGATGAGTCACGGCGGCCCCGCGATGGCCGCCTTGCTCGACACCTGGCCCGACACGCAAGCCGTGATGTGCGTGAGCGACATGTCCGCGTTCGGCGCGATAATGGAATGTCATCGGCGCGGCCTCGTCGTGCCGGACGATATCGCCGTCGCGGGCTTCGGCAATTTCGAAGTGGCCGCGTGCTGCACGCCATCGATCACGACGGTTTCCGTAGACGCATACGGCATCGGCTTGCGCACCGGCGCGACCTTGCTCGCGGCGCTGGAAGCGCGCGAACAAGGCATCGCGGAACCTTCGGGCAAGCGCGTGCGCGTAGCCTATTCCGTGGTGCCGCGCGAAAGCGCCTGAGCCGAAGCAGGGCGGCGATTGCGTGCTAACATCGATCGAAATGTTACCGGTAACGAAAAGATAAACGGAGACGCCCCATGCCCGAACATAATCCGAAGCGCCTGCGCAGTCAGGAGTGGTTCGACGATCCCTCGCACGCCGACATGACCGCGCTATACGTCGAGCGTTTCATGAACTACGGCCTGACGCGCGAGGAGTTGCAATCCGGTCGTCCGATCATCGGCATTGCGCAGACCGGCAGCGATCTTGCGCCCTGCAATCGGCATCACATCGAACTCGCCGCGCGCACGAAGGCGGGCATTCGCGATGCCGGCGGCATCCCGATGGAATTTCCCGTGCATCCGCTCGCGGAGCAGAGCCGCCGTCCGACCGCCGCGCTCGACCGCAATCTCGCTTATCTCGGACTCGTCGAGATCCTGCACGGCTTTCCGCTCGATGGCGTCGTGCTCACCACGGGTTGCGACAAGACCACGCCCGCGTGCCTGATGGCCGCCGCCACCGTCGACATGCCCGCGATCGTGCTCTCGGGCGGTCCGATGCTCGACGGCTGGTACGAAGGCAAGCGCGTCGGTTCGGGCACCGTGATCTGGCATGCGCGCAATCTGCTCGCGGCGGGCGAGATCGATTACGAAGGCTTCATGCGCCTGACGACCGCGTCGTCGCCGTCGATCGGACATTGCAACACGATGGGCACCGCGCTCTCGATGAACAGCCTCGCCGAAGCGCTCGGCATGTCGCTGCCGACGTGCGCGAGCATTCCCGCTGCGTATCGCGAGCGCGGGCAGATGGCGTACGCGACGGGCAAGCGCATCGTCGATATGGTGCGCGAAGATCTGAAGCCGTCGAAGATCATGACGCACGACGCGTTCATCAACGCGATCGTGGTTGCGTCCGCGCTCGGTGCATCGACGAACTGCCCGCCGCATCTGATCGCGATTGCGCGGCACATGGGCATCGAATTGAGTCTCGACGACTGGCAACGCCACGGCGAACAGGTGCCGCTCATCGTGAACTGCATGCCCGCCGGCGAATATCTTGGCGAGAGCTTTCATCGCTCGGGCGGGGTGCCCGCGGTCATGCGGCAACTCGATAAAGCGGGGCTCATCAGGCGCGATTGTGTGACCGTATCGGGCCGCACGATCGGCGAGATCGCGAACGATGCGCCGCCCGCGGACAACGAAGTAATTCGGACTACGGATGATCCGCTGAAGCATGGCGCGGGCTTCATGGTGCTGTCGGGCAATTTCTTCGACAGCGCCATCATGAAGATGTCCGTCGTCGGCGATGCGTTCAGAGAGACGTATTTGAGCGAGCCCGGCGCGGAGAACGCGTTCGAGACGCGCGCGATCGTCTTCGATGGTCCCGAGGATTATCACGCGCGCATCAACGATCCGTCGCTCGACATCGACGAGCATTGCATCCTCGTGATTCGCGGCTGCGGCACGGTCGGTTATCCGGGGAGCGCGGAAGTCGTGAACATGGCGCCGCCCGCCGAGCTGATCAAACGCGGCATCGATTCGTTGCCGTGCATGGGCGATGGACGGCAGAGCGGCACATCCGCGAGCCCGTCGATTCTCAACATGTCGCCCGAATCCGCGGTGGGCGGCGGTCTCGCGCTCCTGCGCACGAACGACAGAATTCGCGTCGATCTGAACGCGCGCAGCGTGAACGTGCTGCTCGACGAAGCCGAGCTCGAAAGCCGCCGCGCGCAGGCGGCATACGCCGCGCCGGTTGCGCAAACGCCGTGGCAGGAGTTGTATCGGCAAACCGTGGGGCAGCTCTCGACGGGCGGATGTCTCGAGCCCGCGACGCTGTATCTGAAGGTGATCGAAACGCGCGGCAATCCGCGTCATTCACATTGAGCGAGCCGCCATGTCCTACGCCATCTATCCAAGCCTTGCGGACAAACGCGTCGTCGTGACGGGCGGCGGCAGCGGCATCGGCGCGGCGATCGTCGAGGCGTTCGCGAAGCAGGGCGCGCGTGTGTTCTTCATCGATGTCGCCGAGGCGGATTCGCGCCAGCTCGAACACGCGCTCGCAAGCGAGAAGCATGCGCCGAAGTTTCTGCATTGCGATCTGCGCGAGGCGGCCGCCATCGAAAAGGCTTTCGACGACATCGCGAGCGAAGCCGGCTCCATCGACGTGCTGGTCAACAACGCCGCGAACGACGACCGTCATCAGTGGGACAGCGTGAGCGCCGCGTACTGGGACGAGCGCATGGCCGTCAACCTGCGGCATCAGTTCTTCTGTGCGCAGGCCGCCGCAAAACGCATGCGCGCGCAAAAGCGCGGCGCGATCGTGAACATGGGCTCGATTTCGTGGCATCTCGCGTTGCCCGATCTCACGCTCTACATGACCGCGAAGGCCGCGATCGAAGGGCTCACGCGCGGGCTCGCGCGCGAACTCGGCGAGCACGGTATCCGCGTGAACACGGTGATTCCGGGCGCCGTGCGCACGCCGCGTCAGATGAAGATGTGGCAGTCGCCCGAAAGCGAGGCGACGCTCCTCGCGCAGCAATGTCTGCACGCGCGGATCGATCCGGAGCACATCGCGCGCATGGTGCTGTTCCTCGCCTCCGACGACGCGGCACGCTGCACCGCGCGCGATTATTACGTCGACGCGGGCTGGTTCGGAACGTAACGCGTTACGTTACGTTCAGATGCGCGCATCGCGGCGTCGCGCGACTTTCGGCGTCGTTTTGACTATCGGCATCGTGCCGTTTTCGATGTAGTGCTGCACGGCATCGGCGGCTTCGTGGTAATCGCGTTCGTCGAGCCAATGCCAGACCGCCGCGAGAAAGAGACCGAGCCCTTCATGCCCGCAATGGGCAATCAGCGCGGCGATGCCTTCCGCGAGCGCCTCGTTGCGGCCTTCGGGCCGCAGCGCGCTCGCCACATGCGATGCCGCGCGCGACACCAGCATCGCGTGCATCGGATGCAATTGCGGGTTGAACGTGCGTACGGCGTTTTTTCTTTGACTGCTGCCCATGAATCCCCCGTTGCTGGCACCGGCGTGCTGCGTTTGTTTTTTCGATAGCGCTTTTCTCAGCGCCGGGGTGGGCTTACGCAAGAAGCGGGCCGGCGCGATGTTTTGCCTCAATCATTTGCGGTCGCGCCTTATGCGACGGCGGAGCGCGTTTCTTGCTGTGATTGCAGAGAAAAGCGCGAAAAGGCAACGGCACAAGCATTTCGTACAATCGAAGCGCTCCGCGCGGCACACAATCCATCAAAACATGCGTCTTATGTCCTACTTTTGGTCGACCGTGTTCATGCGAAGCCCACACGCCGCGTTATGCGCACTCGCGCTTCTCGCGAGTTGCTCGTCAGGCACGACCGCGCGCAGCGGGGAACCCGCGTCCGCGCCGGAATCGCAACAGCCGCAACCGCTGCACCACGCGAAGCACACGTCGTCCGGCTACGAGAACAACTACGGTGATCTGCCGCGGCAATCGTTTTTGAAGTGGCGCTGGGAGCGCTTCACGCAAGGCTTGCCGAAGGCGCCCGCGGACGGCTATCACTTTCCGATGGCGCATCCCGACATCGCGTGGCTCAAGGCCAACCGCACCACCGATACGCTCACGTGGATCGGTCATGCGACCGCGCTGGTGCAGATCGACGGCGCGAACATCCTCACCGATCCCATGTTCTCCGAACGCGCGTCGCCGTTCTCGTTCGCGGGCCCGAAGCGTAAGACGCCGCCCGGGCTCACGCTCGATGAGTTGCCGCACATCGACATCGTGCTGATCTCGCACAATCACTACGATCATCTCGACAAGCCCAGCATCGAGGCGCTCAACCGGCAGGCGGGCGGCCCGCCGCGCTTTCTCGTGCCGCTCGGCATCAGACGGTGGATGAACGACATCGGCGTGACGAACGTCGAGGAACTCGACTGGAGCGACGAGACGCATGCCGCCGGACTCGATCTCTGGTTCGTGCCGAGTCAGCACTGGTCGGCGCGCACTCCGTTCGACCGCGCGGAAACGCTGTGGGGCGGCTGGGTCGTGAAGACGCCGGCGGACGCGGCGCATCCCTACGCGTTCTATTTCGCGGGCGACACAGGCTATTCGCCGGATTTCCGCGATATCGGCGCGCGTTTCGGCGGGTTCGATCTCGCGCTGATTCCGGTCGGCGCCTACGATCCGCGCTGGTTCATGCATGCGCAACACGTCGATCCCGAGGAAGCGGTGCGTATCTTTCAGGACGTGCACGCGAAGAAAGCGATCGGCATTCACTGGGGTTCGTTCGAACTGACCGACGAGCTGCTCGACGAGCCGCCGCGCCGTCTCGCAGACGCGGTGCGCCGCGCGGGCCTGCCCGCGGACGCATTCACCGTGCTGAAACACGGCGAAACGATTCACCTCGACACGCCCGGCTCAAGCGCGGCCACAATCGGCCGATAACACGCTCTGGCAGTGCGGCTTTCACGCGCACGAATTCATCCTACAATTGAGACGCCTGTTATCGAGGCGGGCTCGCGGTTGCGCGGCAATCGTCTTTATCCACTGATGGGGTTCATCGCGTGAAGCAACTGTCCATTCGGCACCGCATTCTGGCCAGCTTCGGCATCATCCTTTCGCTGATGCTCGTCATGGCGGCACTGTCGTACACGCTGCTCGGCGGAATCGATCGTGAGGCGAAGAGCCTCGAAGACGATTCGATGCTCGGCTTCTCGCTTTCCGCCGATCTGCGCGCGGCGTGGTTCGAGAACTACACGATCACGCAGCGGCTCGTCTTCATCGACAAGGACGCCGAGCAAATGCGCCGCGACACGCAGCGTCTCACCGAAACGCGCGCGACGATCGACAAGCTGATGGACACCTACGTGCCCACTATTTTCGAGGACGAAGACCGCCGCCTCTTCAACGATTTCAAGCGCCAGCGCGAGCTTTATATTCCGGTTCAGGACGAGACGCTGCGCGAACTCGCGAACTCGAAAGACACGGCCGCCGCGACCTTCAACACACGCCTCGCGCCGATCTGGGAAGCGGGACAGACCGCGACGCGCGCGCTCGTCGAGCATAACGAGACCTTCAACGCGAAATCGGTGGAAAGCATTCGCGGCTCGGTGCAGAAGTCCGAGGTGACGCTCATCGTCATCATGCTGCTGGCGATCGCGGCGGCGGCGGTGCTCGGCTTCATGCTGATGAAGGCGCTGACGGTGCCGATGCTGCGCATGGTCGATGTCGTGGACCAGATGCGCACGGGCGACCTCACGCAGCGGCTCGCACTCGCGCGCCGCGACGAATTCGGCACGCTGGAGGCGGGCTTCAACCGCATGACGGACGAACTGACGGGCCTCGTCAGCCAGGCGCAGAAGTCGGCGGTGCAGGTGACGACCTCGGTGTCCGAAATCGCCGCGACCGCGCGGGAGCAGCAGGCCACCGCGAGCGAAACGGCCGCGACGACGACGGAAATCGGCGCGACCTCGCGCGAGATCTTCGCCACGGCGCGCGATCTCGTGCGCACGATGAACGAAGTGTCGGGCGTGGCGGAGCAATCGGCGGCGCTCGCGGGCACGGGTCAGGCGGGACTCACGCGCATGGAGGAAACCATGCGCCTCGTGATGGAAGCGGCGGGCTCGGTGAACGGCAAGCTCGCGATCCTCAACGAGAAGGCGGGCAACATCAATCAGGTCGTCGCGACCATCACGAAAGTTGCGGATCAAACCAATTTGCTTTCGCTGAACGCGGCGATCGAGGCGGAGAAGGCGGGCGAATACGGACGCGGCTTCGCGGTCGTCGCGACCGAGATCCGCCGTCTCGCGGATCAGACGGCCGTCGCCACGTTCGACATCGAGCAAATGGTGAAGGAGATTCAGTCGGCCGTCGCGGCGGGCGTGATGGGCATGGACAAGTTCTCCGAGGAAGTGCGCCGCGGCATGCTCGACGTGCAGCAAGTGGGCGGCCAGCTTTCGCAGATCATCCATCAGGTGCAGACGCTCGCGCCGCGCGTCTCGATGATCAACGAAGGCATGCAGACGCAGGCCACCGGCGCGGACCAGATCTCGCAGGCGCTGTCGCAACTGTCCGAAGCCGCGCAGCAGACGGCCGAATCGCTGCGCCAGTCGACGCAGGCGATCGACGATCTCACGCACGTCGCGAACGGCCTGCGCACGGGCGTGTCGCGTTTCAAGGTGGCTGCTTAAAGGCGCCGCGATGCTCTTCGTCCAGTTCACGCTCGGCACCGACCGCTATCTGCTCGACAGCGCGCAGATCGAGCGCATGCTGCCGCTCGCGCCGCTGAAGGCGCTGCCGGGCGCGCCCGCGTGGGTCGCGGGCGTGCTCGATTACGAAGGCGCGAGCGTGCCCGTCGTCGATATCGCGGCGCTCGCGCTTGCGCGTCCATCGCAGGAGAGGCTGTCGACGCGGCTCGCGCTCGTCGCGTATCCGCGTGGCGGCGACGACGGCGCGACGACGCATCATCGGCTCGGCCTGCTGCTCGAACAGGCGACGCGCACCGTCACGTTCGATGCCGCGTCGTTCAGCGATGCGGGCATCGACACGCCGCACGCGCGCTACCTCGGCCCGCTCACGCGCGACGATGCGGGGCTGTTGCAATGGGTGCGCATCGAGCATCTGTTGCCCGGCGACGTGCAGGCGCTGCTCTTCGCGGCGAGCGACGCATGAGCGCGCTGCCGACACCTTTCGCCGACGAGTCCTTCGGTATCGGCCGCTTCATCGAGCTGCTGCATCGCACGATCGGGCTCGATGCCGAATCGATCGGCGCGAACTCGGTGTCGCGCGCGGTGCGCGAGCGTTACAACCTGTGGCGCGAAGCACAGCGCGGCACGCCGGACGACTACTATCGCGCGGTCACGCAAGACGCCGCGCGCATGCAGGAACTGATCGAAGCGGTCGTCGTGCCGGAAACGTGGTTCTTTCGCGATCCCGAAGCCTTCGCCGCGCTCGCGCGTCTTGCGCGTGTGCGCCTGCACGAACGGCCCGCGAAACCGGTGCGCGTGCTGAGCGCGCCGTGCTCGACCGGCGAGGAAGCCTACACCGTCGCGATGGCGCTGCTCGAAGCGGGCATTCCCGCCGATCGCTTCACGATCGAAGCGATCGACGTGAGCGAACGCGCGCTCGCCATCGCGCGTCGCGCGCATTACGGGCGCAACGCGTTTCGCGGACGCGCGCTCGATTTTCGCGAGCGTCATTTCCGTGCAGCCGATGGCGGCTGGCAACTCGATCCCGCCGTCGCGCAAAGCGTGCGCTTTTCGCAGGCCAATCTGCTGCAACTCGATACGCACGCGTTCGAACGGTTCGATTTCATTCTGTGCCGCAACGTGCTGATCTATTTCGACCGTGACACGCAAACCGCGGTGTTTCGCGTGCTCGACGGACTGCTCGCGCAAGGCGGCACGTTGTTCGTCGGTCCGGCGGAGACGGGACTTCTGATGCGCGAGGGCATGAGCTCCGCGAACATTCCGCTGGCATTCGCGTTCAATCGCGCCGAGCGCGAAAGTATCAGCGTCTTCGCTGGCGCCTGGCCGGCTCTTCCCGTGATGAAAACGCCGCCGCCGATGAAGTCCGCGTTCGTTCTGCCCGCATGGGCGAGCGCGCCGCTTGCGGTTCGTGCGGCGCCGGCGATCGAGCCGCGTGAGGAAACGCGCGTGCAGCCCAAGCCCGCAAACGGCCTCGCGCATGCGCGCCAACTCGCCGATGCCGGACAACTCGACGACGCCGCGAGCGCGGCGCATGCGTATCTGGCCGTGAATTCATCGAACGCGGATGCGTATTATCTGCTCGGCGTGATCGCCGATGCGCGTGGCGAACATCAGGCATCGCGCGGGCATTATCGTCGCGCGCTGTATCTCGAACCCGCGCATCGCGAGGCGCTCACGCACCTGGCCGCATGTCTTTCGCTCGACGGCGACGAAAGCGGCGCGCGCCTGTTGCTCGCGCGCGCGGAACGCGTCACAGGAAGCACGCGATGAACGCCCGCGACATCAACATCACGATCGACATCGACGATTGCTGGAACCGCATCGGCGTGCGCGGCGATGCCTCGTGTCCCAAGCTCGAACGTTACGTGCATTGCCGCAATTGTCCGGTTCACGATGAAGCCGCATCGCGCGTGCTCGATCGCGTGGAAGCGCGCACGTCGATCGAACAGACGAGCGCGGTTTCATCGAACGGCGCGCGCAACGGCGGCGAGACCGGCACGCTTTCGTGTCTCGTGTTTCGCATCGGCGGCGAATGGCTCGGCTTGCCGACGACCGTCTGCGCGCAAGTCGCGCAACTGCGTCCGGTGCATTCGCTGCCGCATCGGCGCAATCGCGCGGTGCTGGGCATCGTCAACGTGCGTGGCCGCCTGATCGTGTGTGCGTCGCTGGCGCGGCTCTTCGGCATCGAAGAACGCGCGGTGAACGACGTGTCGCCCAACAAGGCGCTCGATGCGCGCGAGCTCGGCCGTCTGCTCGTCATCGAGCGCGCGCAAGGCCGCGATCGTCACGCAAACGGCGATCACGAAGGTCCGGTCGCCTTTCCCGTCGATGCCGTCGACGGCGTGCATCGTTTCACGAGCGCGCAGCTTCAGCCCGTGCCCGCGACGCTCGCGCAGCGCCTGTCGTCGCATGCGCATGCGGTTGCCGCGTTCAAGGACGCGACCGTCGGCCTGCTCGACGCCGATCGTCTCATCGACAGCATGAACCGGAGCCTCACATGACGAGCATCGATCCGGGCCGCTCGTCGTTGCTCGAACTCTTTCAGGAAGAGGCGCGCGGGCAGGCGCAGATTCTTTCCGACGGCCTCATCGCGCTCGAACGCGCGCCGCGCGATCCGGTCACGCTCGAAGCGAGCATGCGCGCCGCGCATTCGCTGAAGGGCGCGGCGCGCGTCGTTGGCGTGCCGGTCGGCGTGACGCTCGCGCACGTGATGGAAGATTGCTTCGTCGCCGCGCAGGACGGGCGCGTCGTGCTCGACGCGGGCTATATCGACATGCTGCTGCGTGGCGTCGATCTGATCGTGCAGATCGGCGAGGCGCGCGACATCGACGCGCAAACGACGCTCGAACGCGATGTCGATGCGTTCGTCGATGCGCTCAACGCGCGTATCGACGGCTCGGAAGCGCCGCTTTCCCAAGCGCTTACGCTCGACGAAACGCCCGAGCCGGTTCAGGCGCCCGCACGCACGAACGAAGCCCGCATGCTGCGCATGCGCGCCGACACGCTCGATCGCCTGTTGAGCCATTCGGGTGAATCGCTCGTCGAATCGCGCTGGCTGAAGCCGTTTTCGCAATCGATGCTGCGCGTGAAGCGCATCCAGCACGATGCGAGCCGCGCGCTCGAACGTCTGCACGAAACGCTCACCGAAACGAACGCGGCGCAGCTCGATGCCCGCGCCCACGCCGCGCTCGACGAAGTGCGGCGCCTGACGGCCGAAGCGCATCATCAGTTGAGCGAGCGCCTGGCGGAACTCGAAAACTTCGATCGCCGCTCGACGCATCTCGCGCAGCAGATCTACGACGAAGCGCTCGCGTGCCGCATGCGTCCTTTCGTCGATGCGACCGGCGGCTTCGCGCGCATGGTGCGCGACGTCGCGCGCGGGCTCGGCAAGGACGTGCGCCTCGTCATCGCCGGCGAGAACACGCAGGTGGACCGCGATATTCTCGATCTGCTCGACGCGCCGCTCGGCCATCTGCTGCGCAACGCGGTCGATCACGGCATCGAGGAATCGTCGTTGCGCCGGGCGCTCGGCAAGCCCGAAACCGGCACCATCACGCTCGAAGCGCGCCATAGCGCGGGCTCGCTTTTCATCAGCGTGTCCGACGACGGCGCGGGCGTCGATCTCGATGCGCTGCGCCGCGCCGTCGTGCGCAAGCAGCTCGCGAACGAAGACACCGCCGAGCGTCTCACGGAAGCGGAACTGCTCGAATTCCTCTTTCTGCCCGGCTTCTCGATGCGCGATGCCGTCACCGATGTATCCGGGCGCGGCGTCGGCCTCGACGCGGTGCAGGACGTCGTGCGGCAAGTGCGCGGCAGCGTGCGCGTGACGCAGGAAGCGCATGCGGGCACGCGCTTCACGTTGCAGTTGCCGCTCACGCTCTCGGTGATCCGCAGCCTGATCGTCGAGATCGCGGGCGAGCCTTACGGCCTGCCGCTCGCGCACGTCGCGCGCACGCTGGTGCTGCCCGCGAGCGCCATCGACATGCTGGAAGGCCAGCAGCACTTCTCGTTCGACGGCAAGCGCGTCGGCCTCGTCACCGCGCATCAGATTTTGCAGACCGACGCATTCGAAGCGGCGAGCGACATGCTCAACGTCGTCGTAATCGGGCAGGGCGCGGCGAGCTATGGCATCGTCATCGATCGCTTCCTGGGCGAGCGCATGCTCGTCGTGCAGCCGCTCGACAAGCGGCTCGGCAAGGTGCGCAACATCGCGGCGGGCGCGCTGATGGAAAACGGCGATCCGCTGCTCATCGCCGATCTCGACGACTGGCTGCGCTCCGTCGAAAAGCTCGTCGGCAGCGGCGAACTCGGGCGCGTGGGCGCGGGCGCGGCGCGGGCCAGCGTGACGAGCGCGAAGCGCGTGCTCGTCGTCGACGATTCGCTCACGGTGCGCGAGCTCGAACGCAAGCTGCTCGCGTCGCGCGGCTATGCCGTATCCGTCGCGGTCGATGGCATGGACGGCTGGAACGCGGTGCGCGGCGAGCGCTTCGACCTCGTCATCACCGATATCGACATGCCGCGTCTCGACGGCATCGAACTGGTCACGCTGATCAAGCGCGACGCGCAGCTTGCCGGTCTGCCGGTGATGATCGTGTCGTACAAGGATCGCGCGGAGGATCGTCAACGCGGCCTCGACGCGGGCGCGGACTATTACCTCGCGAAAGGCAGTTTCCACGACCAGGCGCTCATCGACGCGGTGCGCGATCTCATCGGCGAGGCGAAGTCATGAAGCTCGGCATCGTCAACGACGTTCCGCTCGCGGTCGAAGCGCTGCGGCGCGCGCTCGCGGCGCGGCCCGACTTCGAGATCGCGTGGGTCGCGCACGACGGCCAGCAGGCCATCGACTATTGCGCGGCGCACACGCCCGACGTCGTGCTGATGGATCTCGTGATGCCGAACATCGACGGCGTGCAGGCGTCGCGGACCATCATGGCGCGTTCGCCGTGCGCGATTCTCGTCGTGACCGTGGATGTCGGCGCGAACGCCTGGCGCGTGTATGAAGCAATGGGCGCGGGCGCGCTCGATGCCGTCGATACGCCCGCGCTCGCCGGCGCCGATGCCCGTCGCGGCGCGGCGGCGCTGATCGCGAAGATCGATCAGATCGGCGCGCGGCTTGCGTCGTCGAACGTTTCGATCGTGCCGAAGAGCGATGCGCGGCTCGTCGCGATCGGCGCGTCGGCGGGCGGACCGGCCGCGCTCGCGGCGCTGCTCGGCGCGCTGCCGAAGGACTTCGCGGCGGCAATCGTCATCGTGCAGCACGTGGATCGCGCGTTCGCGGAAGGCATGGCGCAATGGCTCCACGCGCAATCGGCGTTGCCCGTGCGTGTCGCGCGCGAGGGCGACAAACCCGTGCCGGGCGAAGTGCTGCTCGCCGCCACCAACGATCATCTCCATTTCGCCGATGCCGCGCGCCTCGGCTACACCGCGCATCCCGAGCAACTGCCTTACCGGCCTTCCGTCGATGTGTTCTTTCAGAGCGTGACCGAGCACTGGACCGGCCGCGCGATCGGCGTGCTGCTGACGGGCATGGGCCGCGACGGCGCGATCGGCCTCAAGGCGATGCGCGCGAAGGGCTATCACACGATCGCGCAAGACGAGGCGACGAGCGCGGTGTACGGCATGCCGAAGGCCGCGGCCGCGCTCCATGCGGCGGCGTCGATCCTGCCGCTGCCGCGCATCGCCGATGCCATCGTTCGTGCATTCGACTCAAGAACATCGAACAATAATCAAAGGACACGTTCATGAAACTTCCTCATCCCGATCCGCTGGCCGAGCGCGCGAAACGGGCAGCGGCGCAAGCGGCGGCGAGCATCGAGCGCGCGGGGTCGCGTTCGATGGCGGACGAGCGCGCCGTGTCCGACCTGCTCGCGGCCGCGTTGAACGCGCCGCCCGCCGCCGAGTTGCCCGTGATGGTCCTGCTCGTGGACGATCAGGCGATCATCGCGGAGGCGCTGCGCCGCGCGCTCGCGGAAGAGACGAACGTCGATCTGCATTACTGCGCCAATCCGGAAGAGGCGTTGCGCACCGCGCAGGAAACGCGGCCGACCGTGATTCTGCAAGACCTCGTGATGCCCGGCGTCGATGGCCTCACGCTCGTGCGCCAATACCGCGAGCATCCCGCGACACGCGATATCCCGATCATCGTGCTCTCGACGAAGGAAGAGCCGCGCATCAAGAGCGCGGCGTTCGCGGCGGGCGCGAACGATTACCTCGTGAAGCTGCCCGATACGATCGAACTCGTCGCGCGCGTGCGCTATCACTCGCGTTCGTATCAGAATCTGTTGCAGCGCGACGAGGCGTATCGCGCGCTGCGTCAATCGCAGCAGAAATTGCTCGAAACGAACCTGGAATTGCAGCGGCTGACGCATTCGGACGGGCTCACCGGTTTGTCGAATCGCCGCCGTCTCGACGATTATCTGGACGCCGAATGGCGGCGTGCGGCGCGCGAGCACGCGGCTATCGGCTTCCTGATGATCGATGTCGATAACTTCAAGTCGTACAACGACACATACGGACACGTCGCCGGCGACGATGTGCTGAAGCTCGTCGCGCATACGATCGAAACGAGCCTCAACAGCCCCACCGATCTCGCCGCGCGTTTCGGCGGCGAGGAGTTCGCGGTGGTGCTGCTGTCGTCGTCGGCGCCGGGATTGCGGCTGCTCGGCGAGAAGATACGCATCGCGGTGGAAGCGCTCAACGTGCCGCATACGGGATCGGCGAGCGGGCGCGTGACGATCAGCATCGGCGGCGCGACGCAGATGGCCACACATGACGATGCGTCGAAACAGCTCGTGGAAGCGGCGGATCTCGCGCTTTATCGCGCGAAGCGGGACGGGAAGAATCGCGTGATCATCACGTGATTCGCCGCTTTTCAGGCGGGCAAAAAAACGCGCGGCCTCGAAGCAAGGCCGCGCGTTTCGTTTTACGAGCGCTGCGTCATCGCCTGAACACGCCGAGCAGCAATGTCGCCAGAAATATCACGATGAAAATGAAGAACAGGATCTTGGCGATTTCCGCCGCGCCCGTTGCGATGCCGCCGAAGCCGAAGAAGGCCGCGATGATCGCGATGATGAAGAAGATGACAGCGTAACGGAGCATGAAGCCCTCCCGTGTGGATCGGTTGATCGGTTGACTCGCCCGCCGCTTTCGCTCATCGGGTTCTTGCCGCGCATCGTTCAAAGCAACGGGCGTGCCCAGCGCGCTCACGATGCAAAAACGCCGCAACGCTAGAGAACATTGCGGCGTCGCGGATCGCGTCCCTTCGTTGACGCGATGGGCCCGGCTGTCGAGGCTAACGGCCTAGTGTGCGATCGGAGTCGGAATCGTCGTCGTCTTCGTCGTCGTCGACGCTATTGAGCGCATCCGGCAGGTTGTTCTCCAGTTCATCGCGTTCGATCTGATCGGCTAGGTCGAGGGATTTGCGCGTGGCGGGACCGGATGGGCGATTGGCTCCAGACATGGCGTACTCCTTGAACAGATTTCAAAGCCGCGCCGACGATTCGGCGCGAACCAACTGACTAGCAAGGCATGTACGCGCCGGGCTGAAGCGCCGCCTTAAAGGATCGCTTAAGGATCGCTCGAGGATCATTCGGGCGGCGAGTTGAACGGCTGGTGCTGCTGGGAAAGAAACGCAGTCCCAAACTTGCAAGCGGGACGGCAGATTTTGCGTGCCGGCGCGTAAAGACCAGTATGCACCGGACGGGCGTCGAGGCAAAGAGGGCGCGCGCTTTTGATGCGGCGCGCGTTTTGCATTACGCATCAATCGAAGAAATGGGCAACGATCGGATACAGCGACAGCACGAGCAACGCGGCCATCGTGATGTTGAAGATGCGCAGCCAGCGCGGATTCGCGAGAAAGCGCCGCAGCGACATGCCGAACGCCGCCCACATCGTGATACACGGCAGGCCGATCACGACGAGCACCAGCGCCATCAGCGCCGCGTTCAGCGAGAGGCTCGCGTGCAGATGGATGGTCGTCGCCGCGGTGAGCACCATCATCCACGCTTTGGGATTGATCCACTGGAACGCGATCGCTTCGTGAAAGCGCATCGGGCGGGCCTGGCCGTCGCGCATCTGCACCGACGACGACGTGCCGATCTTCCACGCCAGATACAGCAGATACGCGACGCTGGCCGCCTCCAGCACGGTGTAGAGCCACGGCAGGCGCTCGAACGCCTGCGACAGTCCGAGACCGACCGCGATCATGAGAATCGCCATGCCGGCGCTGATGCCGAGCACGTGCGGCACCGTGCGCTTCAGCCCGAAGTTGACGCCCGACGCGAGCAGCATCGTGTTGTTGGGGCCGGGCGTGATCGTCGTCACCAGCGCGAACAGCGCGGCGGCGGGCAGGGCATTGAAGAGTTCCGTGGGCATGGCGCGCTCCGGTAATTGCAGATTCGATGGCGCCAAGTGTACGGAAGTATTCCGGTACAGTACCGGTACAGATCGACAGAAGGATTCCGGTACGGCTCGCAGGCGTGGCGGACCGGCCCGCCACGCGTGTCGGCGAGCGTTACACCGGGAACGGATTGCGCTCCGCGAAACCCTGTTGATGCCAGTACGGATACGCCGGCCGCACCGTGCTCGCTTCATCGAGTTTCTTCACCTGTTCGGCGGTCAGATTCCATCCGGCCGCGCCGAGGTTCTGCCGCAGTTGTTCCTCGTTGCGCGCGCCGATGAGCACCGTCGCCACGGTCGGACGCTGCAGCAGCCAGTTGAGCGCGATCTGCGGCACGGTCTTGCCGGTTTCCTCGGCGATGGCGTCGAGCGCATCGACGACGCGATAAACATACTCGTCCGGCACCGGCGGCCCCATGTCGGCGGTCTTGTGCAGGCGGCTCGTCTCGGGCAGCGGCTGACCGCGACGGATCTTGCCGGTGAGCCGTCCCCAGCCGAGCGGGCTCCACACGATCGCGCCGACGCCCTGATCGAGCCCGAGCGGCATCAGCTCCCATTCGTAATCGCGGCCGATGAGCGAGTAGTACGTCTGATTCGCGACATAGCGCGGATAGCCGTAGCGGTCGGCCACATCGAGCGATTTCTGCAGATGCCAGCCCGAGAAATTCGACACGCCCGTATAGCGGATCTTGCCCGCGCGCACGAGATCGTCGAGTGTGGAAAGCGTCTCTTCGACGGGCGTTTTCGCATCGAAGGCGTGCAGTTGAAATATGTCGATGTAATCCGTCTGCAGACGCTCGAGCGCCGCGTTCACGGCCCGGACGAGATGAAAGCGCGACGATCCGACGGCGTTCGGATCGTCTTCGTCGAAGCGGAAGGTGGCCTTGGTCGAAATGATGACCTTGTCGCGCCGGCCCTTGAGCGCTTCGCCGAGTATCGATTCCGATGAGCCGCGCGAGTAGATGTCGGCGGTGTCGAACATGGTGACGCCCGCATCGAGGCAGATGTCGACGAGCTTGCGCGCCTCGCTCACGTCGGTCTCGCCCCATGCCTGAAAGAATTCGCCCTTGCCGCCGAAAGTGCCGGTGCCGAAGCTCAATACGGGAACCTTGAAGCCCGAAGCACCGAGATGTCGATATTCCATTGCGTGTCCTCGTGGATGAAGTCGGAAGGCGCCGCGCTTCGTGCATGAGGCGCGGCGCAACGAACGTCCATCGACGAGACTACCGCAACGGCCCCGCGCATGCAGGACCCGCCCGCTAGCGCTGGTTGGCGGCCCGTTCGCCGAGCGAATCGTAGATCGGCGGCACGCGCAGGAGCATCGGGACGACCATTGCGGTGAAGCAGGCGGTGAGCATCGGCAGGAGCAGGGTGAAGCTCGCGGTCATCTCGGTCACGAGCACGATGCCCGTGACCGGCGCGCGCACCACCGCGACGAAGAAAGCCGCCATGCCGACGACCGCGAACGTGCCCGTATCGCCGGTGGCGGGCGCCATGCCGGGGAACCAGTCGAGACACACGCGGCCGAACAGGAGGCCCATCTGCGCGCCGAGCGTGAGCATGGGCGCGAACAGGCCGCCGGGCGTGCCCGCCGCGTAGGACACCGGGCCGAGGATGAAGCGCAGCGCAAACATTGCCGCGACGCCCGCGAGCGTGCCCGCGCCGAGGAGCGCGCGCTCGGTCAGCGCGTCGCCGCCGCCGGCGAGATCGGGCGCGAACCACGCGAGCAGGCCGACCGCCGCGCCGACCGTCGCCGCGCGCATCGTCGCGTGTTTCACCGATTTCGACGGTCCGAACGATTCGGCGATATCGAGCGTCCACAGGATGAGCCGGCTATACGCCGCGCCCAGCACGCCCAGCAACGCGCCGAGCAAAAGATGCGCGCCGGTCATTTCGAAGCCGGGAAACGGTTGCGCGGGCAGATGAAAGTCGGGGAGGTCGCCGTGCAGCAGACGCGCCATCGCGATTGCGCTCGCCGATGCGCCGAGCGCCGCGACCGCCGTGCGCGTATCGAAGCGGCGCGTCAGTTCTTCGAGCACGAATACGGCGCCCGCGATCGGCGCATTGAACGCGGTGGCAAGCCCCGCCCCCGCGCCGGCGGCGAGCAGCACGCGGCAATCGCCGACGTTGCGCCTGAAGAACGTGCCGATGGCATGCGCGATCGATGCGCCCATCTGCACCGTCGGACCTTCGCGGCCGAGCGCGAGCCCTGCACCGATGGCGAGCACGCCGCCCACGAACTTGATCGGAACGAGCACGAGCGGCGCGGGCGGCAACGTGCCGTGCAGTACCGCTTCGACATGCGGAATGCCGCTGCCGCCCGCCATCGGCGCGAAGCGCGCGACGAGCCACGCAGCGAGCGCGGCCGCCGCCGATGCCGCGAGCACGACGAGCACGCTTGCCGCATCGTGCCCCGCGTGCGCCCACGCGACGAACGCGTTGCGCCAGTCATCGGCGCGTTCGAGCGCGAAGCGAAAGAGCACGCCGATCGCGCCCGTCACCGCGCCCACGACGACCGATGCCGCCGCGAGCGCCACGAGTCCCGCGTGCTCGTCGTCCTGACGGGTGACTTCTTTATCGTTCATCGGGCTGCTCGCTTTGGAATCGGCAAATGCAACGAAGCGTATCACCGCGCGGCGCGGCGGGCATGGTGCTTGCAAAACGAAAGTTATTTCGCCGCGGAGTGCTGTCAAGAGGCACATGAGCCAAGCAAACGACGACGAACCGTTTTTCCAGCCAGGACGCAATTGCGCAAGCGTGCGTCGCGCAGAGCGCTTCAGCCTGCTCATCGATGGCGCCGACTATTTCCGCGTGCTGCGTGAAGCGCTCACGCGCGCGGAACGCACCGTGTTCATCCTCGGATGGGACATCGACAGCCGCATGAAGCTCACGCCCGAAGGCGCGGACGACGGCTATCCCGAAGCGCTCGGCGATTTTCTCCACGCGATCACCGGCGACAGGCGGCGCCTGCGCATCTACATTCTCGCGTGGGATTTCGCGATGCTCTATGCATTCGAGCGCGAATGGCTTCCGGTCTACAAAATGGGCTGGCGCACGAACCGGCGCATCGCGTTCCAGATGGACGGCCGGCATCCGCTCGGCGGCTCGCAGCATCAGAAGCTCGTCGTGATCGACGATCGTCTCGCGTTCGTCGGCGGTCTCGATCTCACGCGCTCGCGCTGGGATACGGCCGCGCACGCGCCCGACGAGCCGCTGCGCCGCGACGCGAACGGCGCCGCGTATCAGCCGTTCCACGACGTCCACACGATGTTCGACGGCGACGCCGCGCGCGAGATCGGCCTGCTCGCGCGTGAACGCTGGGCGCGTGCATGCGGCAAGCGTCTCGCGATTCGCGCGCACCGCGCGCCGATTGCGCAGGATCCGTGGCCGCCTTCGCGGCGTGTCGATCTCGAAGATGTGGATATCGCCATCTCGCTCACCGAGCCGGACTATCTCGGCCGCGCACCGGTGCAGCAGATTCGCACGCAATATCTCGACGCGATCGCGCGGGCGCGGCGCAGCATCTATATCGAGAACCAGTACTTCACGTCGGGCACCGTCGGCACGGCGCTCGCCGATTCGCTCGCGCGCGAGAACGGTCCCGATCTCGCCATCGTCGTGCCGCGCAATCAGAGCGGCTGGCTGCAGGAAGTGACGATGGGCGTGCTGCGCGCGCGCCTGCACACGATCCTGAAGCGCGCCGACACGCACGGACGCTATCGGCTGCTGTGCCCGAGCGTGCCGAATCTCGGCGACGAAATCGTCAACGTGCACAGCAAGCTGATGATCGTCGACGATGAATTGCTGATCGTCGGTTCGGCCAACCTGAACAATCGCTCGATGGTGCTCGACAGCGAATGCAACGTGTCGATCGACGCGGGCGCCGATGCGCGCATCCGCCGCGCGATCGCGACGATGCGCGACACGCTGCTCGCGGAGCATCTGGGCTGCACGGTCGCCGATGTCGTGCGCGAGCGCGATGCACGAGGCGGCATGAACGCCGCGATTCAGGCGCTCTTGCGCGACCGCGACGAGCATCGCACGCTGGTGCCGCTCGACCCGCAAGTATCGACGGAACTGGATCAACTGATTCCGCCCGAAGCGCTGATCGATCCCGAAACGCCGATCGCCGCCGACGAGCTGGTCGATCAGTTCGTGCCCGCGGAAAAGACGCGCCCGCTCATCGGACGCTTCGCGCTGCTCGGCGTGCTCGCGCTGACGATCGTGGTGGTCGCGGCGCTTTGGCACTGGACGACGCTCGGCGATTACGCGAACGTGAAGTCGCTGACGAACGCGACACGCCACGTCGATGCGCTGCCGCTCGCGCCGTTGTGGATCGTCCTTTGTTACGTGATCGCGGCGGTCATTTCGGTGCCGATCACGCTGCTCATCGCGACGACGGGCCTCGTCTTCGGCGCGTCGTGGGGCGGCGTGTACGCGTTCGTCGGCACGATGGCCGCCGCCGCCATTTCGTATTCGCTCGGCAACTGGCTCGGCCGCGATGCGGTGCGCAAGCTCGCGGGCGCGCGCGTGAACCGGCTGTCCGAGCGCGTCGCGAAGCGCGGCATCGTCGCGGTCGTCGTGCTGCGGCTCCTGCCGGTCGCGCCGTTTTCGATCGTCAATCTCGTCGCGGGCGCGTCGCATATCCGCATGCGCGACTTCATGATCGGCACGATGCTCGGCATGGGTCCGGGCATCTTCCTGACGGTCGCGTTCGCGCATCAGCTCGTCGCTTCGTTGCATCGGCCGACGATCGGCTCGTTCGCGGTGCTGATCGGCATCGGCGCGGCGTTGATCGGCGTGTCGCTGCTGCTGCAGCGCTTTCTTGGCGGCGCGGATCGGCAGCAGGCGCACGAAGGCGCACCCGGCGATGCCGACAAGCCGCGCGCCAGCGACGAAGCCCGGCGCGCGAGCGAACTGCACGAGAAAGGCACGATGCCGCGCGATCCGGCGGCGCGCGGGTCGTCGAGCAACGAGCGTTCCGGCGAGGTCAACTCATGACGCGGATGGATCGGGAGCTGCGTATCGCGACCTACAACTTGCACGGCGCGATAGGCATCGACGGAAAGTACGCGCCGGAGCGCATCGGCGAAGTGCTCGCGGAGATCGATGCGGACATCTTCGCGTTGCAGGAAGTGCCGCTCGGCGGCAGCGGTTCGCACGACGTGCTCGACGTGCTGCAACGCATGACGAACCTTCATGCGGTCGCGGGCCCGACGCTCGATACGCCCGAGCGCCGTTACGGCAACGCGGTGCTCACGCGCTATCCGGTGCGCGCGGTGCGTACGCTTGATCTGTCGTTCAGAAGCCGCGAGCCGCGCGGCGCGCTCGATGCCGACATCGATTGCGGCGGCGAACTGTGGCGCGTGGTCGCGACGCATCTCGGTCTTGCATCGAGCGAAAGGCGCGCGCAAGTGGAGCAGGTGTTGCAGAACTTCGATACCCCCGCGCTGCCCGTGATCCTGCTCGGCGATCTCAACGAGTGGTTCGTCTATGGCCGCACGTTGCGGCGGCTCGTCACGCACTTTCATCGCGCGAGCGCGTTGCGCACGTTTCCGACGCGCTATCCGCTCTTCGCGCTCGATCGCATATGGGTGCATCCGGGCGAGCGTCTCATGCGTGTCGACGTGCATCGCACACGGCTGTCGCGCATCGCGTCCGATCACTATCCGCTCATCGCGCATATCGCGCATGCAGAGCAAAACGCATGACGTGTTCGATGTAAACGCAGCGAGGAACATCGCTCACGATGCCTTCATGGCTTGCATGTCGGCGCGATACCACGAAAAACCCCTATAAAAACGATATAAAAGCGCAAAAGACCTGCACGAACTCGCTTGGCCTATGTAGAATCCGGCGTGATACGAACGCATCGGTGCGAACGTATTCGAATATCACTGACCAAAAAACAGGTAGGAGAAACATGCCGACTTCCGCTAAAACCGCTGCAAAGAAGGCCCCGGCCAAGAAGGCTACGGCGAAGACCGCCGCCGCACCGGCGAAGAAAGCTGCAGCACCGAAGGTTGCCGCGAAGAAAGTAGCCGCGAAGAAGACCACGGGCGCTCCCACGCCGATCAAGGATACGTTCACGAAGGCATCGCTCGCGACGCATCTTGCAGATCGCGCCGCTGTCGATGTGAAGGCTGTGAAGGCCGTGCTGGTCGCACTGGAAGACACCATCCTCGGTTCGATCCACAAGAAGGGCGCCGGCGAATTCACGCTGTCGGGCCTGCTGAAGATCTCCGCGCAAGCCGTGCCGGCGAAGAAGAAGCGCTTCGGCAAGGATCCGTTCACGGGCGCCGAGCGTTGGTTCCCGGCCAAGCCGGCAAGCGTTCGCATCAAGGCGCGCGCGTTGAAGAAGCTGAAGGACGCAGCGGCTTAAGTTTCCTGGCCGGCGTTGCGGCTTCGGTTTCCTTGGCGAAATCGAAGCTCGATGAAAAAGAGGTTAGCTTCCCTTCATTGGGATGCTGGCCTCTTTTGCTTTGATGTTCCCGATCAACCGCGCACGTTGTACGGCGCGAAGACCTCGCTCAACCAGTCCGCGAAAACCCGTACGCGTGCGGAGAGCTGACGGTTTTGCGGATAGAGCACGGAGACGGGCATCGGTGGCGGCGGAAGGTTCGGAAGCACGACTTGCAGACGGCCGTCGGCGAGCGCATCGTCGACGTGATAGCGCGGCACCTGAACGAGGCCCAGCCCCGCGATCGCCGCCTGCGTGTACAGTTCGACGCCCGATACCGAGATCGACGCTTTCAATTCGACGGCCTCGATACGCTCATCGACCGCAAATTCCAGCGGCAGCACGCGACCCGTTGCGCTCGACACGAAGTTCACCGCGCGATGCGATGCGAGCGCTTCGAGATCATCCGGCACGCCGTCACGCGCGAGATACGCGGGACTCGCCACGGTGACTTGTTCGAGCAGCGCGACGCGCCTGCCGATCATCGACGAATCCTGCAACATGCCCGCGCGCAGCACGCAATCCACGCCTTCGCGCACGAGATCGACGAGCCTGTCGTCTTCACCGATATGCAGTTCGATCTGCGCATGCCGTTCGAGAAACGCGGGCAGTCCCGGCATGATGAAGTGCCGCGCGAGCGTGCCCTGCAGATTCACGCGCAACAGACCCTTCGGCTCCGCATGTCTGAACGAGCCTTCCGCTTCCTCGAGATCCGCGATCAGCCGCACGCAGCGCCGATAGTGCTCCTCGCCGTCATGCGTGAGCCGCACGGTGCGCGTCGTGCGTTCGAGCAGGCGCGCGCCGAGCCGCTCTTCCATGCGCTTCATCAGATTGGTGACGGTGGCGCGCGGTATCTGCAGATCGTCGGCGGCCTGCGTGAAGCTATGCCGCTCCGCGATGCGCACGAAGACCTGCATTTCCTGGAATCGATCCATGAGTTCGCGATTGTTGAAGCAACTGGAACGATGATACTAAGCCACGCGCGATGATCGCGGAAACGGAATGATTCATCATGCTTCCCATCGAACGGCCTTTCCTTGAGGAGCACATCATGAGTCAGATCAATACGAAGCGCGTCGCCATCGTCACGGGTGCGTCGCGGGGTATCGGCGCGCAGATCGCGCGGCGTCTCGCGCGCGACGGCTTTTCGGTCGCGGTGAACTATGCGTCGAGCGCGAAGGAAGCGGATGCGCTCGTCGCCGAACTGCGCGACGCGGGAAGCGCATCGATCGCGGTGAAGGCGGATGTCGCCAACGCCGGCGACGTGCGCCGCATGTTCGAGACCGTCGAAGCGCAACTCGGCAAGGTCGATGCGCTCATCAACAACGCAGGCGTGCTGAAGACGATGCCGCTTGCCGACACGACCGACGCGCTCTACGAGCAGACCTTCGGCATCAACGTGCGCGGCACGTTCAACACGCTTCGCGAAGCGGCGGCGCGCATGAACGGCGGCGGACGTATCGTCAATTTTTCGAGCACGACGCTCGCGCTCAACATGCCCGGCTATGCGATCTACAACGCGACGAAAGCCGCGGTCGAAGCCTTCACGCATGTGTTCGCGAAGGAATTGCGCGGGCGCGGCATCACGGTGAACGCGGTCGCGCCAGGGCCGGTGGCGACGTCGCTCTTCCTCGAAGGCAAGACCGACGAACAGATCGCCACGTTCTCGAAGATGCCGCCGCTGGAACGGCTCGGTCAGCCGGACGATATCGCGTCGGTCGTCGCGTTTCTCGTCGGTGCGGATGCGGGCTGGGTCAACGGGCAGGTCCTGCGCGCGAACGGCGGCGTCGCGTGAGAGGCGCTTAGAACAGCAGCGCGAACTGATCGGCGGCGATCGCGCGGGGCTTCTTCATCGCGCGTTTCGTCGGGTGTGTCGCGCTGACGGCAAACGCCGGCGCATCCTGTACGACGAGTTGAAACGCAGGGCGCGCATCGCACGCGATCCAGTCGAGTTGTCCCGACGCGAGACGTTTCGCGATCAGGCTGTACACGTCGGCATCGAAAGGTCGCAGACCGGGCGCGTCGGCGAGCAGCGGAGCGATGTCCGCGCGCGTCGCGCAGGTGCCGATATGGCACCATCGATCGATCACGTGCCATGCCTCGACGCCGGTTTGTTCGTCGCGTTCGGCGATGGCGATCGGCCCTTCATGCGGCCATTTCACGAGGCGCGCGGTGTCGAGCGCGGCAAGCGCGCGCGCCGCGTGATCCGCGAACGTTTCGATTCCCGCACATGAGCCGAGACAGCGTTTCACCTGATAGCCGAAGCAGCCGCGCCCGCGCGACAGCGGCGCTTTTTCGAGTCCGAGCGTCGCGTGACAGAGCGTGTGTTCATCGGCGAGATGGCGCATGAACGCATGCGCCTTCGCCCGCGATGCGAACACGCCGAAGAGATGATCCTCGCGCGACAGATCGCGCCGGTTCGCCTTCACGAGCGCCGGCGCGCTCGCGCCCGGCAGCCACTGCCACGCGCACGTCCCCGAAGCGCCTTTCAGCAGGCGATTGTGCGTCGGCTTCAGTGCCTTCACGAGCTTCGCTTCGAGCAACAGCGCGCCGAGTTCTCCGACCGTCTCCCGGCATTCGATGCGGCGGATGGCCTGCGAGATCGACAAGTCCTTCTGAAGCCTGTGATCGCCCGAGAAATGGGCCGCGACGCGCTGTTTCAGGTTGATGCTCTTGCCGACATAGAGCGGCACGTCATCGTCGCCGTGAAAGAGATAGACGCCGGGCGTCGATGGCAGCGCGTCGAGCGCGCCTTCGGGCAGCGCGGCGGGCAGGCTCGCGCGCCGGACCAGCGTTTTGATGGCGGCATCGACGAGATCCTGCGAATAGAGCGCGTGAATCTTCTGCCAGAACTGCCACAAGAGATCGGCATCGGCGAGTGCGCGATGGCGTCCTTCGGGCGCGAGATTCAGCCGCGCGATGAGCGCGTCGAGACCATGCCGCTCGACCGACGGAAAAAGCGCACGCGATAGCCTCACCGTACACAGCGTATCGGCGCGAAACGCGATGCCCGCGCGCCGGAATTCGTTCTTGAGAAAGCCGTAGTCGAAGCGCGCGTTGTGCGCGACGAAGAGCTTGCCATGCAGACGCTCGGCGAGCGCGGGCGCGAGCGATTCGAAGCTCGGCTGGCCGCGCAGCATCGAATCTTCGATGCCGGTCAGGCGCGAGATGAACGGCGGCACCGGCACGCCCGGATCGACGAGCACGCTCCAGCGCTCGATGCCCGCCGTGCTCGCCTCGACCACGCCGATTTCGGTGATGCGGTCTTCGGTTGCGTTCGAGCCCGTGGTTTCCAGATCGACGAACACGATCGGGCGCGCGAGTGCCGCGAGCAGGGCGTCGGCGAGGGAATCGGGTTCGTCGGACAGGTTGAGCATGAGCGGGAGTCTAGCGCGAAAAGGCGGCACAGCTCATCGGCTGTCGTTCGAAAGCGATCGTCGAACGTTGGATGCGACGCG
The DNA here is from genome assembly GCF_900258035.1 of Caballeronia novacaledonica. Classification (GTDB taxonomy): domain Bacteria; phylum Pseudomonadota; class Gammaproteobacteria; order Burkholderiales; family Burkholderiaceae; genus Caballeronia; species Caballeronia novacaledonica. Next base: position 26,427 of record NZ_OGTP01000001.1, read on the forward strand.
CGGTCGCCCTCAGTACAATGTGGGTTTGTTCGCTTCAGGATTGATTGACATGACTTATTGCGTGGGCATGTGCGTGGACGAGGGACTCGTGTTCCTGTCCGACACGCGCACCAACGCCGGCGTGGACCACGTGAGCGCCGCGCGCAAGATGGCTGTTTTCGAGCAGCCCGGAGAGCGCGTGCTCGTTCTGCTCGCGGCCGGCAATCTCGCGCTGACACAGGCGGTCACGCATCTGCTCGCGGAGCCGGGCGATCCCGACGCGCCCGCGCTTTACAGCGTCCCGACGATGGCGGAAGCGGCGCGCATCGTCGGCGACGCGGTGCGGGAAGTGCATCGCCGCGACGCAACGTCGCTCGCGGAATTCAGCGTCGACTTCAATTGCAGCTTCATTCTCGGCGGACAGATCTGCGGCCAGCCGCCGCGTCTTTTCATGATCTACGCGGCGGGCAATTTCATCGAATCGACGCGCGTGTCGCCTTATTTTCAGATCGGCGAATCGAAGTACGGCAAGCCGATCATCGATCGCGTCATCACGCCCGCGTCGCCGCTCGACGAAGCCGCGAAGTGCGCGCTCATCTCAATGGATTCCACACTGCGCTCGAATTTGTCGGTCGGTCTGCCGCTCGATCTGCTCGTCTACGAAAAAGATTCGCTGCGCGTCACGCGCTTCGCCACGCTCGACAACAACAGCGCCTACTACCAGATGATCAACAAGACCTGGGGCGAGCGTCTGAGGCAGCTTTTCGGCGAAATTCCGAACCCTTCCTGGACCGAACTCGACAACGTTCCGCTGCGCCCGCGCGAAACGCGCAGCACGGTGCCGCGGCTCGTCATCGGCGATCTGCCGTGTCCGGGTGCGCCCGCGCAGACGCTCGCGGAAGACGTCGATCAGAAGGGCAATACGCCGCAACAGTAGACGCCAATAAAAAACAGCCATCGGAAAACCGATGGCTGTTCGAGGGTACCGCGATCCTCCCGACGCAGCACTTGCGTGCCGCGCCAGTCGGTTGTTCTTAGAACTTGTGGCGCAGACCGATGATCACCAGTTCCTGGTGGCTGCGGCCGCTGTCGAAGCCGAAGTCGCTGATCGAAGCCGTTGCATCGACCTTCGATTGCGAACCGTCCGCGTTGGTCACGCGCTGCGAGCCGCTTGCGTGCTGATACGCGCCGACAGCGTAGACATCCGTACGCTTGGACAGCGAGTAGTCGGCGCCCAGGCTGACCTGGTGGTAGTTCGCCGAAGTGTCGCCGCTGGCGTGCGTGTACGTGTAGCCCAGGCCGAGCAGGGTCGCCGGCGTCAGCTGGAAGTTCACGTAACCGTTGCCGACCTGATACTTCTCTTGCTCGCCGAACGACGAGAAACCGTCCGGCTTGTATTGCGCGAAGCTATACGATGCGCCGACCGTGAACGGGCCGAACACGTACTGGCCTGCGCCGCGTGCGATGCCGACCGCCTTCGACGACGCGTAGCCGCCGTTGATGATCGAGTTGAACAGCGAATCCGACGACGGGCTGTTCCACGTGATCACCGAGCGATTCGCCGACGGCTGGTTCACGTACAAGTAGCTGGCCGCGATGGAGAACGGACCGTTGCCGTACGTCGCTGCGCCGCCCCAGGTCTGACCTTGGCCGGTCGTGCCCGCCAGGTTGCTGAAGCCGTAGATGCCTTCGAACTGGAAGCCCGAGAACACCGGCGAAACGTACTTGACGGCGTTGCTCACGCGCAGGCTGTTGTCGTAGTTGTCGACGTCGCCCGGCGTTGCGAATGCCGCGCCCCAGTAGTTGTCGCCCGTGAGGCCCTGAACCATGTCGACGGACGGGTCATATTGACGACCCAACGTGACCGTACCCCACTGGTTGCCGCTCAAACCGACGAACGCTTGACGACCGAATTGGCGGCCGCCCTGGTTCAGACGGCCGGTGCCCGGATCGAAACCGTTTTCCAACTGGAAGATTGCCTTCAGGCCGCCGCCCAGGTCTTCCTGACCCTTCAAGCCCCAACGCGGGCCGGAGAGCGTGCCGTTGATCATGCCGAAAAGGTGATCGCCGTCGGCGTTAGCATGGCTCACATAGCCGAGACCGGTATCGATCACGCCATACAGCGTAACGCTCGTTTGTGCTTGCGCCGCGCCTGCTGCGCCGAGCAGCGCCAGCGAGAGGGACGTCAGTGCGATTCGTTTCATCGAATTCTCCACGCGAATGATTAAAATCGTTGTTGCCGGCGCAGAGAATAACGCAACGTTTCGTAACTTAAGAAACGAAAAAATATTGACTGTCTCGAAAAACACACACTCGGATGTCAAGCCCGCCTGTAAAGGGTCTCCGGCGGTCTAAAGGACGAATTTTGGGAGACAGGCGTGTCTTGAAAAAGTTCCGCGTGCAATCAGGCATTCGAATCGGCGATTTTTAGCGCGGATATTCGATTACGCCCGATTCAAATAACAAAACGCTTTCTCGACGCCTGATTTTTCGGATTCGATGGACAGCCGGGTTGTGTCGCGCGAAGCCGGTTTTCAGAAGTTCGAATCGTGTTGTCGAGCGGCATCGCGCCGGGACAAAAGCGCGACCGCCATGCCCGCGCCCGCCGCGAAGAGCACGGCGCGCCACGGATGCCGCCGCACCACCGCGTTGGCGTGCGACGCCTTGCGGCCGGCGCCGACCATCGCGAGCGCGGTGACACGCGTCGCGGTCGATTCCGCGCGCGCCAGCTTGCGCGACAACTCCAGCGCCCGCGCCACCGCCGACACCTTTTTGCGCGCCTGTCCCGTCAGTTGTTGTGCATGCTGTGCGCGCGCGCCGATCGCGCGTCGCGTGCTCGCCGGCGTGACCGGCGCAGCGGGCGCAACCGGCGCAACCGCCGAAACGCTCGCGGCCACCGGCGCGTCGGTGCGCGTCGAGGCGGCGAGCAGCGAGCCGATCTTCGCGCGGCTTCCCGGCGGCACGCGACCATTGTCTTGTTGTCCCCACGCGCCGCGTGGATCATGCAAACGCGCGCGCGCCGCCGAAAACTCCGCCGCGAGCAGCAGCACGGCGGCCGAGAAGTAGAGCCACATGAGCAGCACCGCGAGCGAACCCGCCGCGCCGAAAGCGCTCGCGGTGCCCGCGTGCGTCAGATACACCGCGAACAGCTTCTTGCCCGCCGAGAACAGCAGCGCGGCGACAAGCCCGCCGACGAGCGCATCGCGCCACTCCACCGGAGCGTCGGGCAAGAACTTCAGCAGCGCGCCGAACGCGACCGTGAGAATCGCCAGTCCGACGGCAAGCTGCACGACATCCCCGACGATCACGAACGGCGAATTCGCCCACAGCCACATGCCGACCGCCTGAATCGCGGTGTCGAGCACGAGCGAGACGATCAGCAGAAACGCGACGCCCAGCACGAGCCCGAACGAGACGAGCCGCACGCGCACCATCGCCATGACGCTCGAGCGCTGCTCGCCGCTCATTGGCCAGACGATATTGAGCGCCGTATTGAGCGATGAAAACGTCGCCGACGCGCCGATCGCCAGCAGCGCGAACGAAATGATCGCCGCGATGCCCGTCCCTCCGCTGCGATGCGCGTTCTCGACGATGCTCTGCACGCCCGAGGCCGCCTGATTGCCGATGAGTCCGTTCACCTGATGAAAGAGCTGACCACGCGCGGCTTCCGGCCCGAAGACCCAGCCGGCGACGGCGATCACCATGACGAGCGTCGGCGCGAGCGAGAACGCCGAGTAGAAGGCGATGCTCGCGGCCATCGCGGCGCAGCGGTTTTCCGAGAACTGCTTGAGCGCGCCGAGCACCCAGGACGCGTCCTTCTTCACGACCGCTTCGATCTTCTGCGTGGACACGGAACTCATGACGACCTCTCGATTCGATGATGGAGCGCGGATGCCCGGCGACGTTCATCCGGTCGAGCACGTTCCATTCCAGAACATGCCGGTTCAGGCGCGCGACTTGCTGAAGGAGCGACGCTCGCGCGGCGCAAGGCGGCATTGGTGCAAACACCGTGTCAACCTGTCTGCGCGATGTAATCGGGCACCATATACTCTAGAAACCCACTTTACGACGCGCCGAGGGCAATCATGCTCCAGATGTCACGGCGACAGTTCCTCAAGGTCTCTGCAAGCACGCTGGCCGGTTCGAGCCTGGTGGCAATGGGCTTCTCTCCGGCACCCGCGCTCGCCGAAGTCCGGCAATACAAACTGTCGCGCACCACGGAAACGCGCAATACCTGCCCGTACTGTTCAGTCGGGTGCGGCATCCTGATGTACGGCCTCGGCGACAACGCCAAGAACGCCAAGGCGAGCATCATCCATATCGAAGGCGATCCGGATCATCCGGTCAATCGCGGCACGCTCTGCCCGAAAGGCGCCTCGCTCATCGACTTCATTCATAGCCCGAGCCGGCTGCTGTATCCCGAGCATCGCGCGCCGGGATCGAGCGAGTGGAAACGCATGTCGTGGGAAGAGGCGCTCGACCGCATCGCCGTGCTGCTGAAGGAAGATCGCGACGCGAACTTCGTCGAGACCACGCCCGACGGCAAGAAGGTCAACCGCTGGCTGACCTCGGGTTTTCTGGCGGCGTCGGCGGGCAGCAACGAGGTCGGCTATCTGACGCACAAGACCGTGCGCAGCTGGGGGATGCTCGGATTCGACAACCAGGCGCGTGTCTGACATGGCCCGACGGTGGCAGGTCTTGCCCCGACGTTCGGCCGTGGAGCGATGACGAACCATTGGGTCGACATCAAGAACACGGACCTGATTCTCGTGATGGGCGGCAACGCGGCCGAGGCGCATCCGTGCGGCTTCAAGTGGGTGACCGAGGCGAAGGCGCATCGGCGTGCGCGGCTCATCGTCGTCGATCCGCGCTTCACGCGGACCGCATCGGTCGCGGATTTCTACGCGCCGATCCGCACCGGCACGGACATCGCGTTTCTGGGCGGCGTCATCAACTATTTGCTCACGAACGACAAGATCCAGCACGAGTACGTGAAGAATTACACGGACATGTCGTTCATCGTGCGCGAAGACTTCTCGTTCAAGGACGGCTTGTTCTCGGGCTACGACGCGGAACATCGCAAGTACGACAAATCGAGCTGGGACTACGAACGCGGCGACGACGGTTACGTGAAAACCGATCCGACGCTGCAGCATCCGCGCTGCGTCTACAACCTGCTCAAGCAGCACTACGCCGCCTACACGCCCGAGATGGTGACGAAAGTCTGCGGCACGCCGACCGACAAGTTCCTCAAGGTCTGCGAGATGCTCGCGACGACCGCCGCGCCGAATCGCGCCGGGACGATTCTCTATGCGCTCGGCTGGACGCATCATTCGGTCGGCGCGCAGATGATCCGCACGGGCGCGATGGTGCAGCTTCTGCTCGGCAACATCGGTATCGCGGGCGGCGGCATGAATGCGCTGCGCGGGCATTCGAACATTCAAGGTCTGACGGACCTCGGCCTGATGTCGAACCTGCTGCCCGGCTACATGACCCTGCCGATGGAAGGCGAACAGGACTACGAGGAGTTCATCAAGAAGCGCGCGGCGCAGCCGTTGCGGCCGAATCAGTTGAGCTACTGGAAGAACTATCGCGCGTTCCATGTGAGCTTCATGAAATCGTGGTGGGGCGACAACGCGACGGCCGACAACAACTTCGGCTACGACATGCTGCCGAAGCTCGACAAGTCCTACGACATGCTGCAGGTCTTCGAGCTGATGGCCGCGGGCAAGATGAACGGCTATATCTGCCAAGGTTTCAATCCGCTCGCCGCCGCGCCCAACAAGGCGAAGATCGGGCTGGGCCTGTCGAAGCTGAAGTGGCTCGTCGTCATGGACCCGCTCGCGACGGAAACGTCGGAGTTCTGGAAGAATCACGGCGACTTCAACGATGTCGATTCGTCGAAAATCCAGACCGAAGTCTTCCGCCTGCCGACGAGCTGTTTCGCGGAAGAGCGCGGCTCGCTCGTGAGTTCGTCGCGCGTTCTGCAATGGCACTGGCAGGGCACGACGCCGCCCGGCGAGGCGCGTAGCGATCTGGAGATCATGTCGGGCCTGTGGCTGCGCATGCGAAAGGCTTATCAGGAAAAGGGCGGCAAATATCCCGATCCGATCCTGAAGATGACGTGGCCGTATGCGGACCCGGCGAGCCCGACGCCCGAAGAGATCGCGATGGAGTACAACGGCCGCGCGCTCGCCGACGTCACCGATCCCGCCGACAAGACCAAGGTGCTCGCGAAGCAGGGCGAGCAGCTCGCGAGCTTCGCGCAACTGCGCGACGACGGCTCGACCGCGAGCGGATGCTGGATTTTCTGCGGCGCGTGGACGCAGGCGGGCAACCAGATGGGCCGTCGCGACAACTCGGACCCGACGGGCATCGGCCAGACGCTCGGCTGGGCGTGGGCGTGGCCGGCGAACCGGCGCGTCCTGTACAACCGCGCATCGTGCGACGTGAACGGCAAGCCGTTCGATCCGTCGAGAAAACTCGTCGCATGGAACGGACGCGCGTGGACGGGCCCGGACATCCCCGACTTCAAGGCCGACGAGCCGCCGGACAAGGGCATGAGCCCCTTCATCATGAACCCGGAGGGCGTCGCGCGTTTCTTCGCACGCGACGGCATGAACGAAGGGCCGTTCCCCGCGCATTACGAGCCGTTCGAAACGCCGCTCGGCTACAACCCGTTCTTCCCGGACAACAAGGCCGTGACGAGCAATCCGGCCGCGCGCGTGTTCGCCGACGATCGCGCCGCGTTCGGCACCGCCGACAAGTTCCCGAACACCGCGACGACCTATCGCCTCACCGAGCACTTCCACTACTGGACCAAGCACGCGCGCCTGAACGCGATCGTGCAGCCGCAACAGTTCGTGGAGATCGGCGAGGAGCATGCGAAGGAAGTGGGCGTCGTCGCGGGGGATCGGGTGAAGGTGTCGAGCAATCGCGGGCATATCGTCGCGGTGGCGCTCGTCACCAAACGCATCAAGCCGTTGACCGTGGAGGGCAAGAAAGTGCACACCGTCGGCCTGCCGCTGCACTGGGGCTTCAAGGGCCTCGCGCAGCCGGGCTATCTCGTCAACACACTCACGCCTTCCGTGGGCGACGGAAACTCGCAGACGCCCGAGTTCAAGTCGTTCCTCGTGAAGGTCGAGAAGGCATAAGGGGGACGAGATGGCTCTGCAATCGCTCGATATCAAACGTCTCTCGGCGACGACCGTGCCGGAGACGCAGATACGCGCGCCGGTGACGGGCGCGGTGGCGAAACTCATCGACGTGTCGAAGTGCATCGGCTGCAAGGCGTGTCAGACGGCCTGCATGGAGTGGAACGATCTGCGCGACGACATCGGTCACACGACCGGCGTCTACGACAATCCGCGCGACCTCACGGAGCATTCGTGGACGGTGATGCGCTTCACCGAATACGAGAATCCGAAGGGCGACCTCGAATGGCTGATCCGCAAGGACGGCTGCATGCATTGCGAGGATCCGGGATGTCTGAAGGCGTGTCCGTCGCCGGGCGCGATCGTGCAGTACACGAACGGCATCGTGGATTTTCACGAGGAGAACTGCATCGGTTGCGGCTATTGCATCACCGGATGTCCGTTCAACATTCCGCGGCTCTCGAAGGAAGATCATCGCGTGTACAAGTGCACGCTCTGCTCGGATCGCGTCGCGGTCGGACAGGAGCCCGCGTGCGTGAAGACGTGCCCGACCGGCGCGATCATGTTCGGCACGAAAGTGGACATGATCGCGCAGGCCGAAGAGCGCGTGGAAGATCTGAAAGAGCGCGGTTTCGAGCATGCCGGTCTCTACAATCCGGCGGGCGTGGGCGGCACGCACGTGATGTACGTGCTGCATCACGCGGATCAGCCGGAGCTGTATCACGGGCTCGCGAGAGACCCGCACATCAGCCCGCTCGTGTCGATCTGGAAGGGCGTGACGAAGCCGCTCGCGATGGTGGGCATCGCGCTGGCGGCGATCGCGGGATTCTTCCATTACACGCGCATCGGCCCGAACGAAGTCAGCGAGGAAGACGAACTCGAAGCGCACCGCGAAGCGGAAGAGGTGCGGCGCAGCCGGGAAGGCGGACAGGAGCGGACAGATGAAACACGATAGCGAACTGCGTGACGTGAAGGGACATCGGCTGATCGTGCGCTACACGCCGAACGAGCGCAGCAATCACTGGATCACCGCGATCACCTTCGTGCTGCTCGCGCTCTCCGGCCTCGCGATGTTCCATCCGTCGATGTCATGGCTCTATGCGATTTTCGGCGGCGGTCAGTGGACGCGCATCCTGCATCCGTTCGTCGGCTGCGTGATGTTCATCTCGTTCCTGATCCTCGCGCTGCGCTTCTGGCATCACAACTATCTGGATAGGAACGACATCCAGTGGATGAAGCAGGTGAACGACGTGCTCACCAATCGCGAGGATCGTCTGCCGGAAATCGGCAAATACAACGCGGGGCAGAAACTGCTGTTCTTCGTGATGGTCGCGAGTCTCGTGCTGCTGCTTCTGAGCGGCATCGTGATATGGCGCGCGTACTTCGCGTTCTATTTCCCGATCACGGTCATACGCATCGCGTCGGTCGTGCACGCGGCGACGGCGTTCGTGCTGATCGTGTCGATCATCGTGCATATCTATGCCGCGCTGTGGGTGAAGGGATCGATCGGCGCGATGACGCGCGGAACCGTCACGTATGGATGGGCGAGGAAGCATCATCCGCGGTGGTTCAGGGAGACGATCGGGAAGTAGGGGGCGCGTCGCGGCGCGTGGGTTGCGGTCCATTTCATATCGAATTAGCTGCTATCCTTGGCCGACCGCCCATCCCGCGAGGAAACCTCCCGTGGTCCAACGCATAGTCGAAGCCGCGCGAATCGAATCGCTCGATCCATCGGCGATCCCGCGCTTGCGCATGCCGGAACGCGCCACGATCTTCGCCGCGCGCGCCGCGCGTCTCCTGCAACTCGCCGACGCGAGCAATCCCATCGCCGGTTATCTGCGCCTGATGGCCGCGCTCGCCGACGCCCAGCAGCGCGTGCTCGCGACCTTCAACGCGCCGATGCCCGCACGCGCATCGATCGAACTGAATCAGCGTCATTCGATGCCGATCGTCCCCGCGCTCACGGATTCGCGCGATCCCGCGTGGCGCGACGTGCTCTTCATGCTGCTCGACGGCGTCGAGGCCGCCGGCGCGCTGACGCCCGCGCTGACAGAGCTCGTCGGCCGCCTGCGCGCACTCGACGCCGCCGCGCTCGACAATCAGGCCGATGCGATCCTCGCGCTGCGCTTCGCCGAGATCGACCCGGCCGCCGCGCCCTTCGTCGCGGCCGCGCTGCAAGTCGTGTGGACCGATCTCGCGAGCCGCATCGACACGAATGACGTGCCCTATCTCGACACGCCCGGCGTTTGCCCGGTCTGCGGTTCGGTGCCGGTGGCGAGCATCGTGCGTGTCGGCGGCGCGTACGACGGCTATCGGTACGCGCAATGCGGCCTCTGCGCGACGGAGCTTCACGTCGTCCGCGCCAAATGCACGAACTGCGATTCGACCAAAGGCATCGCCTATCACGTGATGGGCACCGGCGAAGAACCCGCCGACGAGCAAGCCGCGAAGGCCAAGAGCGCGCCGCTCAAGGCGGAGTCGTGCGACGAATGCGGCACGTATCGCAAGATCGGCTATCAAGAGAAGGCCTACGATTTCGAGCCCTACGCCGACGATCTCGCGAGCCTCACGCTCGACCTGTTGATGGGCGAAGCCGGCTATCGGCGCGCGGCGCCCAATCCGTGGCTGTGGCCCGAACATTCGGAAAACGACCGATGACCGACGTCAAAGGCGGCGATGGCGGCGAACTGCGCGCATTGATGGCTCGTGTGCCGTCGGTCGAGCGCGTGCTGGCATCGGCGGAATTCGAAGCGGCGATCGCCGCATACGGGCGCACGCAGACCCTCGCCGCATTGCGCGAAACGCTCGACGCATGGCGCGCCGACGCGCAGGCAGGCCGCGCATCCGTCGATGCCCTGAGCGATGCGCAACTCGCGCGCACCGTCGGCGCATGGCTCGCAAAGCGCGCGCGAAGCAGCGTGCGCAGCGTCTTCAATCTGACGGGCACGGTGCTGCACACCAACCTCGGCCGCGCGCTCCTGCCCGACGAAGCGGTGCGCGCCGTGGCCGACATTCTCACGCGGCCGGCGAACCTCGAATTCGATCTCGACACGGGCGCGCGCGGCGATCGCGACGATCTCATCAACGGACTGATTTGCGAGCTGACGGGCGCAGAAGCCGCGACCGTCGTGAACAACAACGCGGCGGCCGTGCTGCTCACGCTGTCGGCGCTCGCATCGCGCAAGGAAGTGATCGTGTCGCGCGGCGAGCTCGTCGAGATCGGCGGCGCGTTTCGCATTCCCGACATCATGAGCCGCGCGGGCGCGAAGCTGCGCGAAGTCGGCACGACGAATCGCACGCACCTGAAAGACTACGACGAAGCCATCGGCCCGAAGACCGCGCTGCTCATGAAAGTGCATTGCAGCAACTACGCGGTGAGCGGCTTCACGAAGGAAGTGACGCTCGCGGAACTCGCGCCGCTCGCGAAGGCGCGCGGGCTGCCCGTCGCGATGGATCTCGGCAGCGGCACGCTCGTCGATCTCGCGCGATGGGGCTTGCCGCGCGAAGCGACGGTGCGCGAGACCGTCGCGGCGGGCGCGGATCTCGTCACGTTCAGCGGCGACAAGCTCCTTGGCGGGCCGCAGGCGGGGCTGATCGTCGGGCGCCGCGAGCTCGTCGCGAAGATCAAGAAGCATCCGCTGAAGCGCGCATTGCGCGTCGGCAAGCTGACGCTCGCGGCGCTCGAAGCCGTGTTGCGCCTGTATCGCGCGCCCGAAACGCTCGCCGAACGTCTCACGACGTTGCGCCTTCTCACGCGTCCCGCCGATGCGATGCGCGTCGCGGCCGAACGCATCGAGCCTGCGTTGCAGAATCTCGTCGGCGATGAATTCGCGGTCAGCGCCGAGCCGATGTTCAGTCAGATCGGCAGCGGCGCGTTGCCCGTCGATGTCCTGCCGAGTTACGGACTCGCCGTGCGTCTCGCGAGCGGCAAGCGGCCGGGCGGCGCGCTCAACCGCATCGAGAAACGGCTGCGCGAACTGCCGCGTCCGGTGCTCGGGCGCATCGCGGACGGCGCATTGCGGCTCGATCTGCGCTGTCTCGAAGAGGCCGATGAAGCCGCGTTCATCGCGCAACTGGAAGCGCGCGAATGATCGTCGGCACGGCGGGGCACATCGATCACGGCAAGACCACGCTCGTGCGCGCGCTGTCGGGCGTGGACACCGATCGCCTGAAGGAAGAGAAGGCGCGCGGCATATCCATCGAACTGGGCTACGCCTACGTGCCGCTGGACGGCGGCGGCGTGCTCGGCTTCATCGACGTGCCCGGACACGAGAAGCTCGTGCACACGATGGCGGCGGGCGCATGCGGCATCGACTTCGCGCTGCTCGTGATCGCCGCCGACGATGGCGTGATGCCGCAAACGCGCGAGCATCTCGCGATCCTCGAACTGCTCGGCGTGACGCGCGGCGCGGTGGCCGTGACCAAGTGCGATCGCGCGGACGCAGCGCGCGTGCGCGACGTGCATGCGCACATCGCAGCGCTGCTCGCACACGGCCCGCTACGCGACGCGCCCTTGTTCGACACCGACGCAACCGAACCCGCCGATGCAGGCGTCGCCGCACTCGACGCGCATCTGCGCGACGCCGCCGCACACTGGCGCGCGCGCCGCGACGACGGCTTTTTCCGGCTGGCGGTCGATCGCGTGTTCACGTTGACGGGGCAGGGCACCATCGCGACGGGCACGGTGTTCGCGGGGCGCGTGAACATCGGCGACATGCTGGCGCTCGCGCCGCGCGAACCGGGCGGCGCGAGCGTGCGTGTGCGCAGCATTCACGCGCAGAACCGCGCTTCGCAGACGGGCGGCGCGGGCGAGCGCTGCGCGTTGAATCTCGCGGGCATCGACAAGGATGCGCTCGCGCGCGGCGACTGGATCGTCGATACGCGGCTCGCGCGTGCATCCGGGCGAATCGACGTCGAACTAACCCTGCTCGACGACGCGCAACTCACGCTCACGCACTGGGCGCCCTTGCATGTGCATCTCGGCACGACGCACCGCGTCGCGCATGTCGCGCTGCTCGAAGCCGACACGCTGACATCGGGGCACGCCGCGCGCGTGCAGCTCGTCTTCGATCAGGCCGTTTGCGCGCTGCCCGGCGACCGCTTCATCGTGCGTGATGCGCAGGCGAGCCGGACAGTCGGCGGCGGGCGCGTGCTCGATCCGTTCGCGCCCGCCCGCAAGCGCCGCACGCCGCAACGCCGCGCGTGGCTCGACGCGCTGGCCGCGATGCTGGACACGGGCCGCGCCGATGTGCTCTTCGACGAGGCGCCGTATGGCTTGCCGCGCTCGCTGATCGAACACCTGCTCGGACGATCGATGTCGCCGGAAGGCCTGCGCGCGGTATCCACGCACGACGACACGCTTTACCTTGCATCGCGTCATTGGGACGCCATGAAAACGCGCCTCTTCGACGCACTCGCCGCATTCCACGAACGTTTTCCCGACGAACAGGGCCCCGACGCCGCGCGCCTGCGCCGCATGGCCGCGCCGCTCGCGCCCGACGCGCTGTGGCGCGCGCTCGTCGAAGATGCCGTGGCGAACGGGTCGATCGCGAGAAGCGGGCCGTGGCTGCATCTGCCGACGCACGCGGTGACGCTCGACGAACGGGAGGAAACGCTGGCGCGCGCGGTGCTCGCATCGCTCGAAGCGGGGCGCTTCGAGCCGCCCTGGGTGCGCGATCTCGCCAACGCGCACGGCATCGGCGAGGACGAGATGCGCCGGCTGCTCAAGAAGCTCGCGCGCCGTGGCGACGTGTATCAGGTCGTGCGCGATCTGTTCTATTGCCGCGCGTCGATCGGCGCGCTGGCGCAACTCGTCGCGCAACAGGCGCACGTGCAGGGCGGCGCGGTCGGCGCGGCCGCCTTCCGCGACGCGAGTGCGCTCGGCCGCAAACGCGCGATACAGATTTTGGAGTTCTTCGACCGGGTTGGGTACACTCGATTCCACCGCGACCTTCACCTGTTGCGCGGCGATAGCCGCTGGCACGAGTCCGTCTGACGATTGCGTGTCTTGGCGCCTTCGGCTGATCACGATGGAGCATTCCTACTTCAAGCTGCTGCACCTCTTGTCGGGCCACCCCGAGTGGGCGCTCGCCGTGGTGCTGCTCGCCTCGTTTCTCGAATCGGTTGCGTTCATCGGCACCTTCGTGCCGGGCAGCACGGCGATGTTCATCGCCGGTGCGCTCGTCGGCGCAGGCGCGCTGAATCTCGGCTGGGTATTCGTCTGCGCGATCGTCGGCGCCGTCGCCGGCGACGCCGCGAGCTTCTGGTTCGGCCAGCACTATGCGGACAGAATCGCGCAGATGTGGCCGTTTCGCGCGCATCCGGGCGCGCTCGTCGCCGGTAAAAAGTATTTCGATGCCCACGGCGCGAAGAGCGTCGTGCTCGCGCGCTTCGTCGCGCCGATGCGTGCGGTCGTGCCTGTCGTCGCCGGCGTGACGGGCATGACGCCCGCGCGCTTTCTCGTCGTCAACATTCTGAGCGCGCTCATCTGGGCGCCGACGCATATCCTGCCGGGCGTCGTGTTCGGCGCGTCGATCGAGCTGGCGGGCGCGGTGTCGATCCGGCTCGTCGTGATCCTGATCGTCGTCGCCGCGCTCGGCTGGATCGTGTTCAATCTCGCCAGCCTGATCGTTTCGCACGCGATGCGCTGGAGCATCACGTCGCGAGACAGACTGCTCGCGTGGGCGCAAAGGGGCAGCGCCCTGCCTGCGCGGCTCGTGTCGCGCGCGCTCGATCCGGGCAATCCGGCGACCGGCCTCATCGTGACGATTTCGGTGCTGCTGCTCGTCTCCGCGATCGTCTTTTTCTCGGTGCTCGCGAATGTCGCGCGCGGCGCATCGATCGTGCAGGTGGATGTGTCGATTTACCGGCTGCTGCAATCGTTCCGCTCGACGTGGGCCGATTCGATCCTCGACGGCGCCGCGACGCTCGGCAGCACGCAGACGCTGCTTGCGCTCGGCGCGATGGTCGTCGTGTGGATGAGCTTCGAGCGGCGCTGGCGCACGGTCATGTACTGGCTCGTGGCGGTGGCGTTTTCGCAGTTGCTGGTCGCGGCGATCCGCTTCACCGCGCACGAGCCGGTGCTCGTTTCCTTCGCGCCGACGGAGCACAGCTTTCCGAGCAGCCACGTGGCGGCGACGGTCGTGATCTACGGCTTCCTCGCATTTCTCCTGCTGCGGCGCGTGGGCTTGCTGACGGGCGTGTTCATCGCGACGGCGACATCGGCCATCGTCACGGCGGTGGGCGTCGCGGGTTTGTATTTCGGCCGCTTCACCATTTCCGATGCGCTCGGCAGCGCGGCGCTCGCGGCGGCGTGGGTCTTTCTGATCGCGCTCACGGCCGTGTGGCGCAATCCCGGCAAGCCGACACCGCGTCCGCTGATGCCCATTGCCGTGCTGGCCGTGATCTGCGCGAGCGTCGCGCTGCAACTGAGCGACGACACGGAGGCGCACAGCGCGGCGCCATCGACCCTCGTCATCACGCCGATTCAGTGGACCGATACGGTGTGGCGCACGTTTTCGTGTTATCGGGCGAGCATGGAGGGCGATCGCCGCGAGCCGATCACCGTGCAATGGGCCGCGACGCCCGAGCAGATTCGCGCGCAGTTGATGTCGCGCGGCTGGACCGAGGTCTCGCACGTGAGCCTGAAAAGCGTGATGTCGGTGGTGATGCCGAATGCGCCCGCCATCGAGCTGCCCGCGCTGCCGCGCCTGAACAACGGCGAGCCGTCGAAGCTCGTGTTCGCGCGCTCGATTCGCGGCGCCGACGAGCGCGACGTGCTGCGCTTCTGGCCCACGCATTACGCGGTGCGCCAGGGCGAGGCCGCGCCGCCTGCGCCGATCTGGCTCGGATCGATCGTGCACGAGCGCTTGCGGCGTCCGTCGTGGCCGTTCAACGTGCTGCGGCCGGACCGGCGCGTCGATCCGATGGCCTTCGATCGCGGCGAGGGCTCGCCGTGGCGCGGCATCGAAATTGCGAGTAGCGCGGGGTGTGGAAGCGTGCCGGTGATGCTCGTCGAGTCGAGGTCCGAATGAGATTCCGATCGATGCGTCGCAGGCGATCGAGAGGTGCCGATTGATCCAGATTCCGCCGTCGGCGATCGTGCAATGGGGCAGCGCGGCCGTGTTCGCGAACGTCCTCCTGACGCGCCTTGGCGTGCCGCTGCCGTCCGCGCCGCTGCTCGTGTTCGCGGGCTCGGCGGTGGCGAGCGGCCGATTGTCCTTCGCGCACGTGCTGTTCGCGGCGCTGTGCGGCGCGCTGCTCGGCGACAGCGTGTGGTTTTCGGCGGGGCGCATCTACGGGCGGCGGCTCGTCGCGGCGCTGTCGCGCAGATCGTATGCGGTCGATAGCGGCATGCGCACGACGGGCGAACTGTTCGAGCGTCACGGCGCGCCGATCGTCGCGGTGTCGAAGTTCGTGCCGGGGCTCGGACTCGTCACGCCGCCGCTGATGGGCACGACGCAGATCGCCGTGCTCGCGTTCTTTTTCTGGGACACGGCGGGGATCGTCGCGTGGGCGTCGTTCTGGCTGCTGGGCGGCGCGCTCTTCGAGCGGCAACTGCATCTCGCGGTGCTCGCGCTCGAATCGCATGGCGCGACGGTCGTGGATGTGCTCGTCGCGGCGGCGGTGCTGTATTGCGTTTACCGGTTGATGCGACGAAGACCGCCGCGTTCGCGTTCACATCCACGCGATGGCACTGGCTGACGACGCGCCGCTATAATCGGACGCCCGGACGGATTCGCGTCGAGGGTCGTGAAGGAAGGCATCCGTATCCGGTGGTGCGGCCGGGCTTCAAACCCGGTAGGGGGCGTCAGACGCTCTCTGGTCGGTTCGACTCCGGCTGCCTTCCGCCCGTTTTTGATTTCCCCATTCTTACGGGCGATTCGTCCTGCTGACGAATCGCCTTCTATTTTGTCCATTCGCGTGTTGTGAGACCATAACCGCCTCGACCCGGCTCTCCAGCGAGGCAATCATGACGACGCCAGCGCAGACCGAAAACGGCGGCGCACCGAAACTGGTTTCGATCGACGAAATCGTCGATATTCTCTCGCATCGTCCCACGGCATCGACGCGCGCGCGCGGATGGAGCGGCGTCACGGTGGACCTGTACCGGCCGCTCAAGGATTGCTCCGAACGCTACCCGGCGCTCGATCATCATCTGATCTGCTATTGCCCGTCCGGTCACGCGCGCCTGATTCAGGGGCGCGATGGCGCGGTTCACGAAGGCATCATCTCGACAGGCGTTTCGCTGTTGATGCCCGCGGGCTGCGACTCGCTATGGGAAGGCGACGCGGCCGCATCGGCGCGCCTGCGCATCCCGACCTCGCTCATCGCGTCCGCCGCCGACGAGATCGGACGCCGCAGCATCGCGCAGGTCGAGGTCCGCAACGTCTTCGAAACGCGCGATGCCGTCATCGCGGGCGTCGCGCAGATTCTGCTCGGCGAACTCGAACGCGAGCCGCATCCCGCGCAGGCGCTCATCGTCGATCATGCGTCGTGCGTGCTCGCGGCGCATCTGCTGCGCAGCTACAACGCGTTCGAGCCGGTACGCGCCCATGAGCCGCCTTCGCTCGGGAAAGCCGAACTCGCGCGGCTCAGCGCGTATATCGAGGACAATCTCGACCGCACGATCGGGCTGGCGGAACTCGCGGCCATCGCCAATGTGAGCCGGTTTCATTTTGCGCGGCTCTTCAAGCGCGCGACCGGCGTGACGGCGATCGGCTTCGTCGAGCAATGCCGCGTGCGCCGCGCGCAGACGCTCATCGCGGAAACCGGCATCGCGCTCGCCGAGATCGCGCTGATGACCGGCTTCGCCGATCAGAGCCACTTCACGCGGCGCTTTCACCGGCACGTCGGCTGCACGCCGGCGACTTACGCGCGCGAGCAGGGCCGGCGGCGCGCCCGCCGCCGAGGGCACGAATAAGCGGGCATCAGGCGAGGCCGCGTGCCGCGCCTTTGCGGCGTTGCAGCGCGATCAGCCGGTCGAGCGAAAGACCGCCCGGACCCAGCGCGAGAATGGCCACGGCGAGACTCAGCCAGTAAAGATGAAAATTCGCCCAGCCGTCCGGAAAGACGAGCTGGATGACGCACGTCATCAACAGCAGCGCGAGCGCGGCGAGACGCGTGGCGAGGCCCGCGAGAAGGAGAACCGGCAGCACGATTTCCGCGACGCCGACGACGAACGCAAGCACGTCGGGCGCAGGGAGCGCGATGACCGCGCCAAGCACGTGCAGCTTGAACTGGTTCTCGAAGAGATAGACCGTGCCCGCCGACAGCGACAGGAAACCGTCCCAGCGCGTCAGTCCCGAGCGCAGAAAGGGCAACGCGAGTGCAATGCGCAGCAGAGGCGGCGCGACGATCCGCGCGAGCGACGCGATCCCGTTCAGCATCTGCGCGAAGCGCCGCGCGCAACGATCGACGAGCGATTCGGCGGGGTTCATACGGTCCATCCGGCGATGGCGCCGCCATGCACGAGCATGGCGAGCGCCGGCGAAAGATCGAAGCGCGCGTCGGCGGACAGCGCGGACTCGAATGCCTCGGCGACGGCAATGCCCGCCGCCAGCGCCTCGACGAACGTGGCCGCGCCGACCGGCAGCACGCGCACATCGACATGCGCGTGCGGTCGCGCGATCAACGCATCTTCGCTTCGCGCATGAATGTCGATGAATCCGGGCGCGTTTTCATCGACATTCATTTGCCAGATCGCGACCAACGGAAACGGCGACCGCACGACGCGAACGGACGGATGCAGCGCGAGGCGGATCGAGGGAAGCTGCGCGGCGTCGATGCTTCGAAACGCGTCGGATTCGAGCGGCGTCGCGTCGGGCGCGTGGTACGCCTCGACCCACGCGCGCTCCAGCCGCGCGACATCGCGCAGATAGGGCAACGACATCGCCGGTTCGAACGTGCCGGCGAAATCGGCGAAGTCCGCGCCGTAGTCGAGCATGACAGGCGTTCGCGGCAGCGTCCGCGATGCGTAAATACGCGCCATTCCGGCGAAGAACGTTTCGCCGACGATGCGCCGCGTGACCGGATAGGCCGCCGCGAGCGCATCGCAAAGACCGGCGACGACATTGTTCCGGTACACGGCGAAACGACGCTCGCTCGTCGCGCCGTCCGGTCCGATCAGGCCCGAGGGAACGGGACGGCCAGGATCGAGGATCGCGTCGGCGAATGCGCGCTGGCGCGCGTCGAGCGCTCGGGGGGTGTATGACATGGACGGATCAGTGCCGGTGAGGGCGTTGCAGAACGTTGAGCCAAAGCCGGCGCAGACTGTCGACGCCGCCGGCGGTCGAACTCCAGAGCGTCGTGTCGCCGACGAGCAGCGTGCCCGCGAAGGTATCGGCGCGCGACTGGAGCAAGGCGTCGAAGCTGCGGTGCTCGCGTGCGAACGGATGCGGCGGCGCGCCGGGATCGATCTTCTGGCGAGCGAGCACGTCGAGTTGCTCCATCGCGCTTCCGAGACGTTCGAAGTGCGGCAAATGCGCATGCGCGTTGAACGTATCGACGCCGTGCAGCAACCCGAGCCGGTCCAGCGCCGGCGTGGCTTCGATCGCGCAGGGCGAACCGTCGGCCTCTAGCGCGGGACGCAGTCCGAAGCGGTTTTCCACGGGCAAGCCGAGACCATGCAGTAGCGATTTCGCATAGCCGCCGAAGCGCTGCTGCGGCGGAATCGTCTTGTCGCCGTGATGCACGAACTGTTCGAGCTGGCGTGCGGCGCGTTCGCCCTGCGGCGCATCGGCGACCTCGCCGATATCGTGATGCGGGCACACGAACGCAAGATGATCCGGCGCGGCGAGAAATCCGCGCAGGGCTTCCGTTTCCGCGCCGCTCGCAATCTGCGCGGTTCGCAGCGAGTCGAAGCTGATGACGACGAGCGTGTCGATATCGTCCAGCACGCCCGAGTCGAGCGTCGTCGCGCGGCCGTCGTCGCCGACGCGTTCGATCGTCTTCGCGGGCTCGCCGGTCTGCGTGTCCGCAAGCTCCAGAAACGCGGCGAAGTTGCGCTTCATGATGTGATCGAGAAAGCCGGCGACGCTTTGATCGAAGCGCGCCGGATCGGACAGTTCGTCGAAGCGCGGATAAGCCATGCGGCGGCTTTCGAAGAGCGTCGGGAACCGGTTCTCGATGACCCCGAGCGGCGCACCCGTCTCGCCGGGCCGGCTCCAGGCATAGTAGAAAAGCAGCTTGCGTCGCGCCATGTGCGTTCTCCTTCGCGTGTCAGACGGCCGTCGTCGCGGACGATTCCAGCGGATCGCGCGAGCCGGATGCAAGCGCCGACATGATCGCGTCCGCGCGCTCGGCCTGCGCCTTCAACGTCGGCCACGCGGGCACGCGAGCGTCCCATTCGATGAGCGCGGGCAGCGGGCCGGTTTGCGCGATCGCGTGAGCGAAGAGCTTCCAGACCGCTTCGCCGACGGCGCGGTCGTGCGTATCGATCAGGAGCGGGCGGCCGATTTCGTCGGCTTCGCGCGCATGACCGGCCAGATGAATCTGCTGCACGGCCGCGAGCGGAAAGGCGTGGATATACGCGAACGGATCTTCTGTCCGGTTCATCGACGAGACGAAGACATTGTTGATGTCGAGCAGCAGGCCGCAACCCGTTCGCCTCACGATTTCAGCGATGAAATCGGTTTCCGCGTACGTGCTCTCGGCGAAGGCGAGATACGTCGACGGATTTTCGAGCAGCATGCGCATGCCGAGCGTGCCCTGAATCTCGTCGATGTGAGCGCACACGCGATGCAGCGTCCGCATGGTGTAGGGCACGGGCAGCAGATCGTTGAGAAATCCCGCGTCGTGGCTCGACCACGCGAGGTGCTCGGAAAAGCACGCCGGCGCATAGCGCGCGATGAGCGTTTCGAGCCGCCGCAGATGCGCGCGATCGAGCGCGCCGTCGCTCCCGATCGACAGACCGACGCCGTGAAGCGACAACGGATAGCGCTCGCGCACCGCCGAAAGATAGCGATGCGGCGGACCGCCGGCGCCCATGTAGTTTTCCGCGTGAACTTCGAAAAAGCCGACATCGGGCCACGTCTCGATCACCGTGCGATAGTGCTCGGCCTTCAGGCCGACGCCGCTACGGCAAGGCAATGTGCCGAAGTGGGCGAAAAGGGACGGCTCGGGCAAGAGAAGCCTCCGTGAGCGAGAGGGAAGCGCCGGTCGCCGCAACGCCCGGCGCATCGGACGATGACCTCAGGCCTTCGGCGTCAGGCTGCCCGGACCTTTGGGCGTCGACATGGCCGTGCAACTGCCTTTGGGCACGAGCTTGAACGCATTGCCCTGATAGTCGGTCATGCTCGTGCCGGCGCACGTGGTTCCCGCGCCGGCGTAGCAGTCGTTCTGCCCTTTCAGCGCGGTTCCGAAGCACGGCTCGACCTTGCCGGACTTCACGAGCGCCGTGTGTTCCGCCTGAATCTTCTTCTGCGCGTCGGTGAATTCCTCCGCGCTGGCCGATGCCGCTGAAAGCGCCCCGAGCGCCGTTGCGAAAGCGCTGATCACGAGGACAGAGGATGTGCGATGGGACATGCGGAATCTCCGGCTGTTGAAGTATGGAATTAATGATCGTCGGGATGACGACGGAACGAGTCGTGTTCGCTCAATGCCGTCGAAGAGAAAATTAGCCGATGCGCCAAACGCGGGATTGAACGATATTGCTGCGGTTGTCACGCGATTGCTGCGATGGCGCGTACGGGCTAGAGGAAGTTCTCTGGCATTACGGAGCGTGCGTGCTTGAAATCGGGACCGATTCCATATAGCTTCATGGCGCTGCGTCATACAGACGGCTCGGTCTGAAATCGTGTATCAGACTGAAAGCCTCGATACCGATCATTCAGCGGCAGACCAGGGAGCGCTTATGCCACGCATCACAGGCGGAACTCGGAGGCTTGCTGTCGGCGTCGCTGCGCCGCTGTCGGGATGCTCGAACGCGCCGTCGATCAACGTGCTTGGCGCTTACTTCCCGGACTGGCTCTTTTGCATCGTCGCGAGCGTGGCGCTCGTCGTCGTGCTGCATCTGGTGCTTGCGCGTCTGAAGGTCGGCCAGACGCTGTGGCCTGCCGCCGTGATCTATCCGACGCTCGTCACGTTCTTCGCGCTTGCGGTGTGGCTGCTGGCTTTCCAATCCTGATTTCGCCCGGAAACTCACGATGACGACGACCGACAACAAGGCATCGAAGCGAAAATGGCCGGCGCTCGTGCTCGTCGTGGTGACGCTTCTGTTGTTGCTCTACGTGATCAGGCTTCTGGATCGCACGCCGCGAACGGACGATGCCTACGCCTACGCTGACACGATCGATGTCGTGCCGGAAGTCAGCGGACGGATCGTCGAGCTGGCGGTGCGCGACAATCAGGCCGTCAAGCAAGGCGATCTGCTGTTTCGCATCGATCCGCGTCCGTATCAGGACGCACTCGCGCGAGCCCGCGCATCGCTCGCCGCGCTCGACCGGCAGATCGAACTGACGCAGCGCACCGTCAACGCGCAGCAATACAACGCGGAGTCGGTGCGCGCGGCTGTGGGGCGTGCGAGCGCTGCCGCCACTCAGGCTTCCGACACGTTGCGTCGCATGGAGCCGCTGCAATCGCCGGGCTACGTGTCGGCGGAGGATATCGACCGGGCGCGCACCGCGCAGCGAGCGACGCAGGCCGAACTCAGCGCCGCGCGCCTCCAGGCGCAACAGGCCGCCGCCGCCGTCAGCGGTGTCGATGCGCTGGTCGCGCAACGTGCGGTCATCACGGCGGAGATTTCGAGCGCCGAGCTGAATCTCGAATACGCGACCGTGCGCGCGCCGTTCGACGGCCGCGTGGCGTCGTTGAAGACATCGACGGGACAGTTCGCCTCGGCGCTCAAGACGGTCTTCACGTTGATCGACACGCGTCATTGGTACGTGGTCGCGAATTTTCGCGAGACGGAACTCAAGGGCGTGCGTCCGGGCACGCCCGCCACCGTTTATCTCCTGAGCGATTCCGGCCGGAAATTCGAAGGCGCCGTCGATTCCATCAGTTTCGGCGTCGCGCCCGATGAAGGCGGGCTGGCGCTGCCCGGCACCCTGCCGCGCATTCAGCGCACGCTCAACTGGGTGCATGTGTCGCAGCGCTTTCCGGTGAAAATACGCGTCGATCATCCGGACGCCGAACTATTTCGTATCGGCACATCGGCGGTGGCTTCGCTGCATGCCGGTCGCGGCGACGATCAACGCTAAGGAGCGCCCGTGTCCCTTGCCGACTCCCCGCTCGTCAGGTTTCTCGAACGCGAGCTCGCGCCGTTTCCGGGGCGGCTCAACGTCATGCTGCGATGCCTTTTGACGAGCGCGATCGTGATCGTCGTTTCGCTCACGCTCGAAGTTCCGTCGCTGGCGCTGTCGCTGCTGGTGGTGTTCTATGTGACGCAATCGAACGTGGTGATCACGCGGCTCGTGGGCCTCATGTTCATCATCGGGTCGACGCT
Source organism: Caballeronia novacaledonica (assembly GCF_900258035.1). Lineage (GTDB taxonomy): Bacteria > Pseudomonadota > Gammaproteobacteria > Burkholderiales > Burkholderiaceae > Caballeronia > Caballeronia novacaledonica. The sequence continues at coordinate 49,002 of NZ_OGTP01000001.1, forward strand.
CGCCATCGGCTCGTCTATTTTGCTGCTGAAGTTCACCTTCGACTATCCGCTGCTGCGCATCGTCGCGGCGAGCGTGCTGTTCTTTTGCAGCGTGTATCTGATACGCGTGTTGCGCATCGGCGTGGTGTTCTTCATCGTCGCGGTCATCGTGATCTACGTGCAGAGTTTCGTCGATCAGACCGATCAGGCCGATCTGCTGATTCGCTCGGTGCTGTGGGTCTGGGTCGCCGTCAACTATCCGATCGCGCTGACCTTGCTCGTCAACGCGTTGCTGCTGCCCGCCGAACCGCGCGTGCAACTGGAGGCGGAGATGCATCGGCAACTGATGTCGATCGTCACGCGCCTTTCGCAACTCATCGAAGGCAACACCGCCGCGCCGATATCGATCGCGGAGGTCCAGCAGGGCGCGCTGACGCTGCAGCGCCTGCTGCGCTTCACGACCATGCGAGACGCGCGTTATCGCGAGCAGCAGGCGTTGCGGCTTGCCGGCATCGCGACGGTGTCGCGCCTCCTGCTCGGCGCGAGCCGTCTGCCGCTCGCGTTGCCCAGGCTGTCGGCGGCGCAACGATCGGCGCTGGACGAGTTGCGCGTCAACTGTGTCGCGCTGGACGATGCACTGGTCGCGCACGCGCCGTACCGCTACGTCGTCACGACGCCGGCGCACATCGAAACCGACGCGCCCGGCGCCGTGCCCGACATGCAGCGGGCGCTCCACGCATTCGCCGATCTCTCCTCCGCCGACGCAAAAGCAACCACGCCCCCCGCCGCCGAACCGATGCTCGCGCCGGACGCGTGGACCAATCCGGTGTACGCGCGCTTCGCGCTGAAGACGCTGCTCGCCGTTCTGCCGTGCTACGTCTTCTACAACGCGGCGGACTGGCAGGGCATCCACACCATCATGCTCACGTGCGTGATCGTCGCGCTGCCGAGTCTCGGCGCCTCGGCGCAACGCGCGTTGCTGCGCGTGGCCGGCGCGCTGTGCGGCAGCGCGCTCGCCTTGTTCATGGTGGTCTTCGTCGTGCCGCATCTGGACGACATCGTCGGGCTATTGCTGATGACCGTGCCGGTGCTCGCGCTGGGCGCGTGGATCGGCGCGGGGTCGGAGCGCATCGGCTACGCGGGTGTGCAGCTCGTCTTCACTTTTTCGCTGGCGCTGCTCGAACAATTCGGCCCGACGACGAACCTCACCGAGATCCGCGACCGCCTCGTGGGGATCCTGCTCGGCGTGGGCGTCGCCACTTTCGTGCAGATGGCCTTCTGGCGCGAAGGCGAGGGCGATGCGCTGCGGCAGAAACTCGCGTCGGTGCTGCGGGCCGTCGCGGCTTCGTTCAAGCGCCCCGGATCGCCCGCCGACGAAGCCGCGCCATCCGCGCAATGGCGCGCGTGGAACATGCTGGCCGATTGCGAGGCGACACTTTCGCGCGTCGCGCTCGAACCCAACTGGCAGGAAGGCGAACCCGCGCAACTGACGATGCGCGCGCAGACCGTGCTCGCGCAGACGCGGGAAATCATGCTCGCCGCGAACGCGCTCGACGATGCGCTCGCGGTGCGCGGCGCAGATCCCTTGCATACGGCGGATGCACTTCGCACATGGGCCGGCGATGCGCTCGCCCGCTATGCCGACGATCTCGCGGCCAGTCCGCCGGTTGCGCTCGCGCCGGCGCGCAGCGGACTGTCGATGGACGGCGACGCGGCGCTCGCGGCGTGCGCGCACAATCTCGAACGGCAGATCGAGGGCTTGCCGGACTGGCGCGGCGAGGCATCGGTTGCGGCGCCTGTTTCGCGGGCGGCGCAGGCATGAAAGCGATCGGCAAACGGCAAAAGCGAGTGTGCTGGATCGTCGCGTTGTGCTGCGCCTTGAGTAGCTGCGCGCTGATTCACGAGGACAGCGCACCGGCGAGCGCGATCGCGCCCGAGCAGATCAATCTCGCCGACGACATCCATCTCGCACGCGACGGCTGGCCCGCCGCCCGCTGGTGGACGCGCTACCACGACGCGCAGCTCGACGCGCTCATCGATCAGGCTTTGCGCGACGCACCCACGCTGACGATCGCGCGGACTCGCGTGGCGCAGGCGAAGTCGGACGTGGCGCTCGCCGCCGCGGGATCGAATCTGCAGGCGGTCGCTTTCGGCGTGGTGGATCGCGAGCACGTTTCCGCGAACGGCTTCATCGGCCCGTTCGCGATGAACGAGCCGGCGCTCGGATTCACGGGGCCGTGGTACACGGAAGGACTCGTCGGCGTGGGCGCGAGTCTCGATATCGACATCTGGGGCAAGCAGCGCGCGCAGACCGCCGCGTCCATCGGAGTGAATAACGCGCGGCTCGCGGAAGCGTCCGCCGTCGAACTCGAACTTTCGACCGACGTCGCCCAGCTTTACTACGGCATTCAGACGAGCTATCGGCTGCTCGAACTGCTGAATCAGTTGCAGCAAGTGACGGACTTCGCGGTGCAGGCGCATGACGCGCGCGCGATGCGCGGTCTCGAGCCGCGCACGCTCGTCGAAGATGCCCGCGCGCAGCAACTGGCCGTGCAGCGGCAAATCGTGTCCGCGCAGGATCAGATCAGGCAGTTTCGCGAATCGATGCGCGCGCTGATCGGCGCGGGTCCGGAAGGACTGCCGCCGATCGAACCCGTCGCGCTGCCCGAAGCCCAGCCCGCGCTGCCGTCGCCGCTTGCCTACGAACTGCTCGCGCGACGCCCCGATCTCCAGGCGTTGCGCTGGTATGTGCAGGCGTCGTTCGATCGTATCGATGCCGCGAAGGCGGCTTTCTATCCGAGCTTCGACATCAAGGCGTTCTTCGGCTACAACGCCTTGCACCTGTCGGACCTTTTCACGCACGCGAGCCAGCAGATCAACCTGATTCCCGGCCTGTATCTGCCGATCTTCGATGGCGGCCGGCTGAACGCGAACCTGTCCGGCGCGCGCGCGGGAAGCAATCTGCTGATCGAGCAGTACAACCAGGCCGTTCTCAACGCGGTGCGCGACGTCGCGCAAACGGGAAGCCGCTTGCAGGCGCTGGACGAGCAGATTCGACTGCAGCAGCGGCGGGTCGAATCGATCGCGTTCACGAGAGACAGCGCACAAGCGCACTATCAGCGCGGTCTGTCGAGCCGGCTGACGGCGCTCGACGCCCGCCAGCCCGTGATTTCGGAGCAGGTCGTGCTGCTCACGCTCAGCGGCCAGATACTCGGTCAGGAAATCGCGCTCATCAAGGCGCTCGGCGGCGGCTATCGTGCGGATCCGCCGGTCGAGTGGAAGCCGCGCTGAGGCGGCGCGGCCGGTTTCAAGGGACGCGCCCGTTACGCCGCTGTCCGGCCGCCGTTCACGCGCAGCACTTCGCCGGTCATGAAACTCGCCGATGCCACGTACACGATCGCCTCGGCGATTTCCTCCGGGGTGCCGGCGCGCTTCAGCGGGACGGTGTCGAGAAACGCGGCCTTGCGCTCCGCTGTCTGCGTGAGACGATCGAGCATCGGCGTTTGCACGGGGCCGGGCGCGACGGCGTTGACACGTACGCCAAAAGCGGCGGCCTCCAGCGCCGCGGATTTCGTCAGCCCTTCGACGGCATGTTTGCTCGCGACATAACGCGACGCGCCCGCCGCACCGCGCGCGCCCATCGTCGAGGATACGTTGACGATGCTGCCGCCGCGTTGCGACGACATCACGCGCAACTCATGCTTCATCGCGAGCAAGGTGCCGAGCACGTTCGCATCGAATACGGCGGCATAGCGCGCGGCCGTCAGTTCGACGACCGGCGCCGGCTCGCCTTCCGTGCCCGCCGCGTTCACGGCGATATCGAGCCGTCCGAAGCGCTCGACCGCATGATCGACGAGCGCCTGCACGTCCTCTTCGACGCGCACGTCGGCTTCGACGAACTCCGCGTCTGCGCCGAGCGAGCGCAGCGTATCGGCGAGCGCGTGGCCTTCTTCCGCGCGCCGGCCTGAAATCACGATGCGGGCGTTCGAGCGCGCAAAGGCGAGTGCGGTGGCGCGGCCGATGCCGCTCAACGCGCCGGTGACGAGTACCACGGTCTTGTCGTTCATGTTGCTTCCTCAGGCGCGTTCTTCGATCGAATCGACGCGATCGGGATAGAACGCGAGGCGATCGCGGATCGGCTCGACCGCCGCAAAGGGCGCTTCGTAAGTCCATACCGCATCGGCGACGCGCGCACCGCCCGTGCTTATCGAAAAGTACGCGGCATCGCCTTTGTACGGGCAGTAAGTCGCATGCGCCGTGCGTTCGAGCTGGCTCATGTCGACGTCCTTTCTCGGAATGTAGAACACGGGCGGATAGTGCGCTTCCCGCAGCGTCAGCGCATCGCGCGTATCGGCGACGATGCGCCCCGCGACCGTGACCACGACGCGCGACGCGTTGCGCTCGATCTCGATCGGATGATCGGGTCCGGGAATCTTCGCGGTTCGCGTCGTGTTCGTAACAGTGCTGGTGGACATGGTGAATTCCTTCAAGTGTTCGTCGATTAATGATTCGGATAACGTATGAATATCAAAGCCTGGATCCGCCGTCGACGCGCAGCGTATCGCCCGTGATCCAGCTCGCCTTGTCGGAAGCGAGAAACGTCACCGCGCCGGCGATATCGTCGGGCTGCGCAATGCGCTTCAGCGCCTGAAGGCTCAGCGTGTAATCGCGGCCTTCGTCGGTGCTCGCGAAGCTCGACATGTCGGTCTCGACGACGCCGGGCGCAACGGCGTTCACGCGCACGCCACGCTCGCCGAGCGCGGACGCGAAGTGCTTCACGAGCGTATCGACCGCGCCTTTCGTCGCGGCGTACGCGGCCAGTTTGCCGACCGACGCGCGCGCCGCCAGCGACGAAAGCAGCACGACGCTGCTGCCGTGGCTCAGTATCGGCAGCAGTTGCTGGACGAGAAAGAACGGTGCGCGCACGTTGACGGCGAAGAGGGCGTCGAAGTCTTCGACGGTCGTGTCTTCGATGCTCGCGGCTTTCGAAATGCCCGCGTTCGCGACCAGCACGTCCAGCCGTCCACCGACGACCGCGCGCACGTGACTGGCGAGCGTGCGGGGACCGTCGGCGCTGCGCAGATCGGCGGCGACCTTCTGCGCATGGCCGCCGCTCGCGATGATGTCGGCGACGGTCGCGTCGGCGGCCGCTTCGTTGCTGCTGTAGTGCACGAGCACGCGCGCACCGGCGCGGCCGAGCGCGATCGCGACGGCGCGGCCGATGCCGCGGGATGCGCCTGTCACGAGCGCGGTTTTTCCGGCGAGGTCATTCATGGCGGGACTCCTTGATTTGCCTTTCACGTATGGCTGAAGCGTTTTCTTCGACTGCTGACAAGCAATCTAGCCCTCGCTTGCGCAAAGAAAAAAGACTTTGTAGGCTGGCAGGCATGCCTCGAAAGCATGACCCGCGTACGCGCGAACAGGAGGAAGCATGGAGTTGCGCCATCTGCGCTATTTCGTTGCCGTCGCGGAAACGGGCAGCCTCACGGTCGCCGCCGAGCAGCGGCTGTTCACGTCGCAACCGTCGCTCAGCCGGCAGATCCGCGATCTCGAAGACGAAGTCCGCGCGGAACTGTTCAGCCGCAGTGCGCGCGGCGTCGAGCTGACGGCGTCCGGCAAGGCGTTTCTCGATCACGCACGGCTTGCGCTCGCGCAGGTCGATGCCGCCGTGGAGGCGGCGCGCCGCGCTGCGAGTCCCGCGAAGCAGGTCTTCGCGCTCGGCTTTCTGACGGGCCAGGAAATGACGTGGCTGCCGCGCGCCATGCGCGTGCTGTGCGACGCGTTGCCGAACATCGACGTCACGGTATCGAGCGGCTACTCGCCCGATCTCGCCGACGCCGTGGCGCGCGGCAAGCTCGATCTCGCGTTCGTGCGCAGGGAGCCGGGGCTGGACCTCGAATATCACGTGGTCTATCGCGAGAAACTCGTCGTGCTGATGCCGAGCGACCACAGACTGACGGCGAAACAGGCGATCAGCCTGTCGGACCTGCGGGGCGAGACGTTCGTCATGGCATCGAACAAGGCGCGCGTCTTGCACGACGTGATCGCGCAATATTTGCGGGAAAACGGCATCGAGCCGAAGTCGCAGCATGGCGTCGACAACCTCGCGATGGCCATGTCGCTCGTCGCATCGACGCGTGGCGTTTCGCTCATGCCCGAGTACGCGAACAATCTGCTGCCGTGGTCGGTGGTGAGCCGGCCGCTGGAAGGGGAAGCGCCTACCGTCGATCTCGCGATCGGTTACAGCCGGTCGAATGCGTCGCCGGTGTTGAAGATGTTCTTATCCAGAGCGGACGAACTGATTGCGGCCGGCTGAGCGCTTTCGAAAGGGGCGCGGCGCAAGCGAAAAGTACATATAGAATGGCTACTTACGAGAATAAAATTCCAGCGTGCCGGGAAACGGGCGTGTTTCGACGCATACGGTTCGTCTTTCCGTTACAACTGGGATTTCTTTTTCGGTGACGGCCGCGCCGGAAAGGCGATAATGGCTCATCGAGCAAATACATACTGAACAGGGACGCAGGCTCCGCTGACGGCGAACCTCGTCGGCCAAACGGTCCTTGTACGGTTCAACACGAGTCATCAATGTCCAACAGTCTTCCCGGTATTCAAGGCGATTTTCTGAACGCACTCAGGAAAGAGCGAAAACGCGTCGCGATCTTTCTGGTCAACGGCATCAAGCTGACCGGCCATATTCAGTCGTTCGATACCTACATGGTCTATCTCAACTCGACCAGCGGATCGCAGGTGCTCTTCAAACACGCGATATCGACGATCTGCGAAGATCACGGCCCGGCTAACCGGCCGAATTTCCACGATAAATCCGGCCCGCGCGACAACGGCACGCGTCCGGGCGCTGGCGGCAGACCGAATCGGCCCCGGGGACCGCAGTAAAGGCTCGCGCTATTCCCGCGGCGGCAACAGCGCCGAGAGCAGACGCCGCAACTCCGCGGCTTCCTGTGCGGTCAGCCTCGTCGTGAGAATGCGCTCGACCTCTTCGACACGCGGGCGCAGCGCGGCCAGTTGCTTCTTGCCCGCCCCGGTGAGAAAGAGCACGTAACTGCGCTTGTCGACGGGATCGTCCGAGCGCTCGACGAGGCCGTTGCGCACCATCCGCGCGACGAGATCGGCGATTGTCGAACGGTCCACGTCGAGTTCATCGCCGAGTTGTCGCTGATTGACGCCGGGCGTCTTGTGCAAGACCTCGAGCGCCGCGTACTGGACGCTCGTGATCTCCGCGGAGACTTCGCTGAGCCATACCGCCACGTGGCGCTGCTGGGCACGGCGTACGAGGCTGCCCGTGAATGTCGAGCGCACGTCGGGCTCTTTTTGATCGATCGGCAATTTCGCGGTGTCGGAGTGGGTTAGCGCATGCGGAGGATCGGCCGGAAGAACGCGGCCAGTTCCTCGTAGGCGTCCAGCGGAAGAACGTGCGCGACGTATTGATCCGGACGGACCACCACGAGTGCGCCGCGTTCGCGGTCAACGGCGCGCTCGCCGAAGATATCAGTCGCCGCGTCGTTCGTAAATGCCTTCTCGTAATCGATGAGACCGTGGCGTCCCTTGCGCGGAAGCAGCAGCGCGGGCAGATTTTCGACGCGCACATCGCGATGTGGCTGCTGCAGCACCGCGCGGAAATCGAGCACGCTGTCGATATCGGCATGCTCCGGCGTGACGCGTCGCAAGATTGAATCGGGCGACGTGGCCAGATGTTCGCACAGTGCATCGAGCGCCGCGCCCGTCGCATCCGAGAACGCGTACAAACGCCAGCGGCCGTCCGCGCGGGCGGCGTGCCCGAGATGCGCGGGCTTCGCATCCGCGATGCGCACGACAGGCGACGAGTGAAAGCGCGTCCCGATCACGAACCCGCCCGCGAGCGCCTGATGTGTCGTTGCGCCCGTCAGCACGCCCGGCCGGTAATGCGTCGCGAGGCCGGCCGTATATCGGCCCGCGCGCACGAAATACGCCTGCAGCTCCGCCGGATCGACGCCGCCCGCTTCCGGCCGATTCGGGTCTTTCGGCGGCGCGGCCATCATCGCGGACCATTCCTTGTCGAAGTCGATCAACGCCTTCGCGATGGGCCGGCGCTCATCCGAATACGTGCGCAACAGGCTTGCGTCGCTGCGGCCTTCGAGAACTGCGCCGAGTTTCCAGCCAAGATTGAAGCCGTCCTGCATGGACACGTTCATGCCCTGTCCGGCTTTCGCGCTATGCGTATGGCAGGCATCGCCGGCGATGAACACGCGCGGATCGCGAGCGCTTCCGTCGTCCATGAGCGCGTCGTCGAAACGGTCGGTCAGACGCTGGCCCACTTCGTAGACCGAGAACCACGCGACTTCTTTCACATCGAGCGAATAGGGATGCAGGATGTGCTGCGCCGTCTCGATGATGCGATCGACGGACATCTGCTTGATGCCGTCGCGATTCTCCGGCGTCACCTCGCCGAGATCGACATAGAAGCGAACCAGATATCCGCCTTCACGTGGAATGATGAGCAGATTGCCTTTGCTCGCGGACTGGATCGCCGCCTTCAGCCGGATGTCGGGGAAGTCGGTGACGGCGAGCGCATCCATTACGCCCCACGCATGGTTGGCCGCATCGCCGCGCAGCGTTTGCCCGATGGCCGTGCGCACGGCGCTGCGTGCGCCATCGCAACCGACCACATAGCGCGCGCGCACCGTCACCTGCTCGCCGCGCCGCGCTGCATCGGTGCGGCGCAATGTGACGCGCACCGGGAATTCCTGCGAATCGTCGCGCTGAATGTCGATGGCTTCGAGATCGTAATCCGGCTCGATCCTTTCGGGCGAGCGGCGCATCACATCGAGCAGATAGTCCTGCACGCGCGCCTGATTCACGATGACATGCGGAAACTCCGACAAACCTGTTTCGGTATCCTGAACACGTCCGGTACGCCTGATCGCGTTGCGATCATTCGCGTCGGGCCGCCAGAAGACCGTCTCGTTGACCCAATAAGCTTCGCGCAACAGGCGCTCGCTGAGACCGAATGCATGGAACATCTCGACGGTGCGGCACGCGACGCCGTCCGCCTGTCCCATCAGCAACGGACCGCTGCGACGTTCGACGATACGCGTTTTGATCGACGGGAATTGCGACAGTTGCGCCGCCAGCACGAGTCCCGCAGGACCGCTCCCGACGATGAGCACGTCGACCGTCTCGGGCATTTCGACTCGTGGTGCGCCATCGGCCGCCGGTTCGATCGTGGGATCGCCGACGCAAAAACCGTTCAGATGAAATTGCATGGTGTCGTCCTCCATTCCTCAGCACGTCAGTGTGATGAGGAATATACTCCGTACACCAACTATTTGAAAATGCCTTTGTGATGGACGTTTACCCTGATAGGGCGCGGGCCACGCGTTCTCCGATCTGCCCGATTGCGATACGCACGGCCTTGCGCACTTCCGGATCGCCCGCGAGTCCGGCGAAGTTCCGTTTCGCGGGCGCGTTCATGGCGCGCCGCCTCGACATGCTCTCGCTCGTCGTCGGCAGCGAAACCGATCCGTGGATGCCGCTCGACGATGCGCGCACGCTCGCGCAGCGCTGGAACAGCGCGTTCGTGAATCTCGGCGATGCGGGGCATATCAATACATCGGCGGGATTCGGTCCGTGGCCGCTCGCGAAACATTTCGTCGAAACACTCGCGCGCCGTGCCGCGCCCGAATACGAAGAAGAGGAACAACGCGCATACGGCTGAAACCGCGACAACGGAAACGTGAAGCATCGTGGCCGTTCGAAGAATTGACGCGGTGCGTCGGCTTGTGGTGCGTGCATCGCTTCGGCAAACCGCGCGTGAGTATCCGCGGCGCTCGCCTATCGCGCGCTCGCGCAGGCCGGCAAACGCTGCGGCGTCTGCCCGATTGACGTCAGCGCTTGTCGTCCCGCGCCTGCGCGACGCTCGCACCCGCTGCGACGGGCGAGCCCATCGCCTGGAAGAGCGCGGCGGTGTCGCTCATGCGCGCGCTGCTCGCGCGGATCGTCGAAAGGCGCGCGTTGAGATACTGCTGTTCGCTGCCGCGCGCGGCGCGCGGCGGAATCGCGCCGAGCCGCACGCGCGCCGCCGCATCCACCGATGCATCGCGGGCCGCGCTGCTCGCGCTGTCGGCGAAGGCGAGCGCTTCGCTGTCGGTTTCGAGCGACGCCAGCGTGTTCGCGACATTCTGAAACGCCGAGAGCACGGTCTCTTTGTATTGCGCCACGGCGGCGTCATACATGGCGATGGACGCGCGGCGTTGCGCGAGCAGCGCGCCGCCATGAAAAATCGGCTGCGACAGCGATGCGCCCACGCTCCACAACGCGCCCGCGCCCGACAGCGCGGTCGGCCAGTCGAAGCCGCCTTTGCCCATCGACGCGGATATCGAGAGGCTCGGAAACAACTGCGCCGTCGCGACGCCAACTTGCGCGGCGGCCGCCTTCAACGCGGCATCGGCGGCCTGAATGTCGGGGCGTGTCTGCAACAACGCCGACGGCAACACGACCGGCACATCGGACGGCAGCGCGAGGCTCGCGAGATCGAGATCGTCGGGCGCCTGGTCGGGCGTGCGTCCGAGCAGCACCGCGAGCGCGTGGCGCGTCGCGAGCCATTGCGCGCGCAAGCCCGGCAATTGCGCCGCGAGCGACGCGGCGTTCTGCTGCGCGTTGAGCATCTCGGTGCGCGATGCGGAGCCGAGCGCGTAGCGGCGCTGCGCATCGTGCGCGTCGTCGTTGGCCAATGCGATGAGCCGCTCCGTCACGTCGATCTGCGAATGCAGCGAAGCCGCGCCGATCGCGCCTGTCACGATGTTCGCCGCGAGCGCGCGACGTGCGGCGTCGAGCTGAAACGCCTGTTGATCGACCTGCGCCGCCAGCGCCGCATTCGCGTAACGCGCGGCGCCGAAGAGATCGAACGTGTATTGCGCCTGAAGCTGCCCGACGAAGAGGTTGTAGAGCACGGTCGGCGGGCCGGCCTCGGGAATGCCGAAGCCGCGTTGCCGCGTGGCTTGCGCGCCCGCGTCGATCTGCGGCAACAGCGACGAACCTATTTGCGCACGCAACTGTTCGCGCGCGGCGACGAGGCTCTTGTCCGCCGCCGCGAGATTCGGGCTCGCGCGCAGACCTTCGTCGACGAGCGCATTCAACGCATCCGAGCGATACAGCTTCCACCACTCCGGCACGGGTTTCGCGCCCGCGACGAAGCGCTGCGACGCGCCTTCGGCCGCGACGCTCGCGTCCGTTTGCGGCTGTGCGCCGTAGTGCGCGGGCTGCGGCATCGCGGGCGGCTTGCCGTCCGGACCGAGCGCGCACGCACCGAGCGCGACGCACGCCGCAAGCATCAAAAGCCGCTGATTCATGACGATGCTCCTTCGCGTTCGTCGAGCTTCACGCGAAACCACGCGGCGTAGAGCGCGGGCAGATAGAAGAGGGTGAGCACGGTCGCGCTCGTGATGCCGCCCATCAGCGCGGTCGCCATCGGGCCGAAAAAGTTGCTGCGCAGAAGCGGAATCAGCGCGAGCACGGCGGCCGCGGCCGTCAACGTGATGGGCCGGAAGCGCCGCACCGTCGCGCCGATGATCGCATCGAAACGCTTGTGCCCGGACGCGATGTCCTGCTCGATCTGATCGACGAGAATCACCGAATTGCGCATGATGATGCCGAACATCGCGATCACGCCGAGCATCGCGACGAAGCCGAAGGGCTTGCCGAACGCGAGCAGCGTCACGACCACGCCGATCAACCCGAGCGGCGCGGTGAGCACGACCATCATGACGCGCGAGAAGCTCTGCAATTGAATCATCAGAAGCGTGAGCACGACGATCACCATCACCGGCATCTGCGCGTTGATCGACGCCTGGCCCTTGCCGCTTTCCTCGACCGAGCCGCCCACTTCCACGCGATAGCCGACCGGCAACGCGCGGCGAATCTCGTCGAGCTTCTTGTCGATGGCGTACGTCACGTCGATGCCCTGCGCGTCGCCTTTCACGTCGGATTGCACGGTGATGGTCGGCTGGCGGTCGCGTTCCCAGATCACGCCGTATTCGAGCGTATCGACGACACGCCCGAGCGCGCCGAGCGGCACGGGACCATGCGGCGTGGGCATCGCGAGCGATGCGAGTCTCGCAGGATCGACGCGCTCCGCACGCGGCGCGCGGAGATCGACGTTGATGAGCTTGTCGCGCTCGCGATACTGCGTGACGGTCGTGCCGGTCAGCGTCATCGCGAGAAAGTTCGCCACGTCCTGCGACGAGACGCCGGCATCGCGCGCCTTCTGCTGATCGATCTCGAAGCGCACGGAGCGCTCCGAAGGCTCGTCCCAGTCGAATTGCACGTTGGCCGTGCGCGCATCGGCGCGCATGTCGGCGGCGACCTGCTCGGCGATGTGCCGCACCGTGCCGATCTCGTCGCCGCTCACGCGAAACTGCACCGGATAGCCGACGGGCGGACCGTTCTCCAGACGCGACAAACGCGTGCGTATGGCGGGGAAGCGCTCGCGCAACATCGGATCGAGCCAGCGCGCGAGCTGCTCGCGCGCTTCGACCGACTTCGCGGTGACGACGAACTGCGCGAAGTTCGGCGTCTGCAACTGCTGATCGAGCGGCAGATAGAAACGCGGCGCGCCGGTGCCGACGAAGCTCACGACATGATCGATTTCATCGCGGCCCTTGAGCGCTTCTTCGAGCCGCTTCGCTTCGCGCAAGGTCGCATCGAACGACGCGCCTTCCTGCAAGCGGACGTCGATCAGCAGTTCGGGCCGATCCGAACTCGGGAAGAACTGTTGCGGCACGATCGTGAAGCCGGCCATCGCGACGACGAAGAGCAGCACCGTGATCGCGAGCACGACGAAGCGCCGCTTCACGCACCAGCCGACCCAGCGGCGCAGGCGTCCATAGAACTTCGTGTCGTAGATGTCGTGCTCGTGATCGTCGGGCAGATGCGCTTCCTTCTTCCGTTCGGGCAGGAGCCGGTAACCGAGCAACGGAATCAGCACGACGGCCGCGAGCCACGACGCGATCAGCGCGATCGCCGACACTTCGAAGATCGAACGCGTGTATTCGCCGGTGCTCGACTTCGCGAGCGCGATCGGCAGAAAGCCCGCGACGGTGACGAGCGTGCCGGTCAGCATCGGGAACGCGGTGCTCGTGTAGGCGAACGCGGCGGCGCGCGCGCGGCTCCAGCCTTGTTCGAGCTTCACGGCCATCATCTCGACGGCGATGATCGCGTCGTCGACGAGAAGACCCAGCGCAAGAATCAGCGTGCCGAGCGAGACTTTATGCAGGCCGATATCGAACAGATACATGAAGAGCGCGGTGACGGCGAGCACGATCGGAATCGAGATCACGACCACCATGCCCGTGCGCACGCCGAGCGACACGAGACTCACGATCAGCACGATGACGACCGCTTCGGCGACGGCTTCGAGAAAGTCGTCGACGGAATGCGAGACCGCTTGCGGCATGCTCGACACTTCGGTGAGCTTCAACCCCGCCGGTAGTTGCGCACGCAACTTTGTCATCTCGTCGTTGAGCGACTTGCCGAGACGCACGACGTCTTCGCCCGGCTGCATCGTGATGCCGATCCCGAGCACGGGCGCGCCCGCCGAGCGCATCTGCGTGGCCGGCGGATCGATATAGCCGCGCTTGATCGTCGCGATATCGCCGAGGCGGAACGAGCGTCCGTTCACGTTGATGAGCGTATCGGCGAGCGCATCGACATTCTTGAACTGGCCGCTCGGACGCACGAACACGCGATCGTTGGGCGTCGTCAGCACGCCTGCGGTCGAGACCGCGTTCTGCCCGTCGATGGCCTGCGCGATCTGCTGCGGCGAGATGTTCAGGCGCGTGAGCGTCGTATTGGGAATCTCGACATAGATGCGCTCTTCCTGATCGCCGAAGTAATCGACCTTCGCGACGCCCGGCACGCGCAACAGCACCGTGCGCAAGGCATCGGCGTAATCGTGCAGTTGCGCGGGCGAGAAGCCGTCGCCTTCGAGCGCGTAGATGTTCGTGTAGACGTCGCCGAATTCGTCGTTGAAGAACGGGCCTTGCGCGCCCGGCGGCAGGGTCGCGGCGATATCGCCCACTTTCTTGCGGATCTGATACCACTCTTCCGGCACGTCCTTCGCGGGCGCGGAGTCCTTCATCTGAAAGAAGATGAGCGATTCGCCGGGGCGCGAATAGCTGCGCATGAAATCCGTGTACGGCGTTTCCTGCAGCTTGCGCGCGATGCGGTCGGTCACTTCCTCCTGCACCTGACGCGCGGTCGCGCCCGGCCAGAACGTGCGAATGACCATCACGCGAAACGTGAAGGGCGGATCTTCCGACTGCGCGAGCCGCGTGTAGGCGAGGATGCCGAAGATCGTCGCCATCGCGATGAGAAACACGACGAGCGCGCGATGCCGCAACGCCCACGCCGAAAGATTGAAGCGGCCTTCTTCGTGGCGATGCGCGTCGTCGTCTTCGCGAGTGTCGCTCATGACGCGAAGTCCTCGGGATGCAGCGGCGCGACGACGCGCACTTTCTCGCCCGCGGAAACCGTATGCACGCCTTGCCACACGATGCGCTCGCCCGCAGCGATTCCGCCCGCGAGCGTCACCGTGCGCTCGCCATAGCGCGCGACCTCGACGCGCCGCAGTTCGAGCGCATCGCCCGGCTGTTTGACGATCCATACGGCGGGATGGCCGTTGTCGTGGAACAGTGCCGTCGATGGAATGGTGAACGCGCCCTTCGCGCCATTCGATCCGGCAAACGCGATATCCGCCGTCATGCCGAGGCGCACGTCGGGCGTCGGCGCTTCGAGCGTGAGCTTCGCGCGCCAGGTGCGGCTTTGGGTGTCGGCGGCGGGCGAAAGCTCGCGCACGCGCGCCTTGAAGGTCTGCCCGGGCAACGCCGCGAGTTTCACGCTCGCTTCCTTGCCCACGGCGAACGCGCCGAGCGCGGCTTCGGGCACGTCGCAGATCACGTCGATATCGCCGCTCCAGGCGAGCGTGTAGACGGCCTGACCCGCCGTCACGTTCTGCCCGGTGTCGGCCTGCTCGGCGGTGATGACGCCCGCATGATCGGCGGGGAGCGTCGCGTAGCGCAACTGATCGGCGGAAAGTCCCGCCTGCTGCTGCGCCTGATTGCGTTGCGCGAGCGCGGACGCATAGGCGTTCTGCGTCTGCTCGAGTTGCGCGGGCGCGATGAGATTCTCCGCGGCCTGCGCGCGATCGCGATCGAGCTGCTGCTTCGCATAGACGAGCTGGTGCTCGGCGGCATCGAGTTGCGCGCGGGCGCTCGCGTTGTTCTTCTCGGCATCGGCGGGATCGAGGCGGGCGACGATTTGCCCCGCCTTCACGCTGTCGCCGAGACGCACGCGCCGTTCGAGAATCTTGCCGTTGATGCGAAACGAAAGCGGCGTCGAATAGCGCGACTGAACCTGTCCGGGCAGGCTGGATGCGCTCGCGTGACCGTCCGCTTGCGCCGCGACGGCGACGACCGGGCGCGGCGCGGGGGCGGGCGCTTCATGCCGCTTGCAGGCGACGAGCGACACACAGACGATCGGAACGAATGCCGCGCGCGCCACGACCGACACAGGTAAGTGCAAGAGCTTCACAGGAACCTCGGCGCCCGCTAGGGCATGGAGCCGCGCGCCTCGCAACGGGCTGCGCGGCTCATGGTCGAAGCAAGGAAAGGGCGACCCGGCGGGCAATTTCGAGAAACGAGCGTAAGCGGGGCGGATCGGCGCATTAATCTGAAAGCCCCGTCCGGCAAGGGTTTCGACGACCCGGACGCGAATACGAGTTGAATTTTAATACACAGTTGTATCTGAATGCAAAGCCGGATTTGTAAGCCGTGCGGTGCTACACTTCGCGCATGAAACCTGTTCGACTCACCCGTGAGCAGAGCCGCGACCAGACGCGCCAGCGTCTGCTCGACGCTGCGCAGGCGGTTTTTATGCAGAAGGGATTCGGCGCATCGAGCGTCGAAGACGTGGCCGCCGACGCGGGCTATACGCGCGGCGCGTTCTATTCGAATTTTTCGAGCAAGGCCGAGTTGTTGCTCGAAGTGCTCAAGCGCGATCACGACACGATCATGCAGCGCCTCTCCACGCTCTTCGAAGACGGCGAGGCCTCGCGCGCCGACATGGAAGCGCGCGTGCTGCAGTATTACAGCGAGTGCTACCAGAACAACGCGTGTTTCTTGCTGTGGGTCGAAGCGAAGCTGCACGCGAGCCGCGACGCGAAATTCCGCGTGAGCTTCAATGCGCTGATGCGCGAGCTGCGGCAGACCACGACCGATTACATCAGGGCATTCTCCGAGCGCGTGGGCACGCCGCTCACGATGCCGCCGGAACAGATGGCGCTCGGTCTCATCGCGCTATGCGACGGCGTGCAGTTCTTCTATTCGTCCGATCCGCAATCGGTGCCGGCGCAATTCGCCGAGGACGTGCTCGCGCAGTTCTTCCGGCGTGTCGTGCTGAGCGGCGCCGCTGAATAACGCGCGCAACGTGCCGATGGCACGCGCAAGCCCGATAAGCTAATCTTTGCGCGAGAGCCGCAAAGGCCGCGTTGGTCGCGAAACGGGGATGACATCCTGGAGGGAATCTCCATGAGCGCATTCACGCGATGCATCATCGCGCTCGGTGTCGTCATCGGGCGTGCGGCGTGCGTATCGTCCGTGATGGCCGCGCCGCTTCCCGTCGCGATGCAACGGTTCGTTTCGCCTCCGGCTTCCGCACCGGCCGCTGCCTCCGCGCCTTCGCCCGCGAGTCAGGCCGAAATGGTGCGTGCGCTGAACAGCCTCATCGGCACGCTCGACAACGATGCGCAACGCAACGCGCTCGTCACGCAACTGAAAGCGCTGCGTGACTCGACACAGAAAGCCGCGCCGTCCGCGCCCGCGCCCGCCAATGCCGATCTTCTCGGCGCGATCGCATCGGGCATTGCATCGGTTGAAACGAATCTGAGCGGCGGCCTCACGCCGATGCGCGTCTGGAGCAAGCGCTCGGGCGCCGCCGCAAGCGAGTTGCAGGCCGTCGTCACGGGTGCGCGCGGCGAGTCGTCCGGCCAGATCGTTGCGGGAATGGGCGCGACGCTCGCGGGCTGGGGGCTGTGTGCATTCCTGCTGATCCACGTTCAGCGGCGCATCTTCGCGCGCTATGGCAAGGACGTCACGCTCGCGCCGAATCCGACATCGGTCCAGTTGCTCGCCTTCGCGTTGCGGCGGACCGGGCCGTGGCTCGTCGCATTCCTCGCGGTGCTGCTCTTCGTGCGCACGATGCCCGATGCGCTCGGCCGCACGCTCGGCCTCGTCATCGCTTACGCGATCGTCGCCGGCTCGATCTTTTCGGCCATCTGCATGATCGTGTTCTCGGTGTTCAGCACGGCGCATCGCCGGGTCGCCGTGCAGCAACTGCTGGCGCGCGCGCCGTGGCCGCTCTTCATGATCGGCGCATGCGGCGCCCTCGGCGACGCGACCGCCAACGCCGATGTCACGCGCCAGCTCGGCCCGAATCTCGCGGGCATCGTATCGACCGTCGCGGGTCTCGCGGCGGCCTTGCTGTCCGGCTATTTCGCGCTCGCTTTCCGGCGGCCCGTCACGCATCTGATCCGCAATCGCCCGTATTCGCGCAGGCGCGATCATCAGTTCGCGACGGAAGCGCTCGATATCCTCGCCTCGCTATGGCATATCCCGATCCTGCTGATCGCGGTGGCTTCGTTCGTTGCGATCGTCGACGGGCGCGGCGCGGAAGGCGACGTGCTGCGGCCTTCGTTGCTGAGCGCGGCGCTGCTCGTGCTCACGCTGTTTGCTTCCGCGTTGCTGCTGCATCTGACGCGCCGCCGCGACACGCGTGCGCGCCGCCGCGCGCCGCATCTGACGCGGCTCATGCACTTCGGATGCACGCTGGTCGTGCTGCTCATTTGGCTCGCCTATTTGCGCTTCGAGCTGGAACTCTGGAGCGGGCCGATCGCGCGGCTCATCAAGCACAGCGCGATGACGCCCGGCTTCAAGCACGCGCTGATCGCGGTTGTCGCGACGGTGTTCGGCGCGTGGTTCATCTGGATTCTCATCGACACCGTGATTCTCGAAGCGCTCGGCCCGAACAGTTCGCGCAACAAGGCGCTCAGTCCCGGCGTGCGCGCCCGCACGATGCTGCCGCTCGTGCGCAACGCGATCTTCGTGACGGTCGCGAGCCTCGCGGCCATCGTCGCGGCGGCGAGTCTCGGCATCAATCTGACGCCGCTGCTTGCCGGCGCCGGCGTGATCGGCCTCGCGGTCGGCTTCGGTGCGAAGTCGCTCGTCACCGATCTGATCACGGGGCTTTTCATCATCGTCGAGGAGACGATTTCGGTTGGCGACTGGATCGATATCGACGGACATGCCGGCACCGTGATGGACCTCACGATCCGCACCGTGCGCCTGCGCGACGGACAAGGCGCGGTTCACACCATTCCGTTCTCGCAGATCAAGATCGTGAAGAATCTGTCGCGCGATTTCGCCAATGCGGTGTTCGAAGTTCGTGTGCCGTTCGCCGTGAAACTCGACGACATCACGCGCATGATCGTGGAAGTGGGCGCCGATCTCAGCGATGACTTTCGCTTTCGCAACCAGATACTCGCGCCGGTCGAGGTGTGGGGCCTCGATCGTTTCGAAGCGAACTGCATCGTCGTGAAAGGGCAGATCAAGACGCGGCCGTTACAGCAATGGAGCGTGGCGCGCGCATTCAACGCGAAACTCAAGCTCAAGCTGGATGAAGCGGGCATCGAGATGATGTTGCCGCAGATGCAGGTTCATGCGTCGCCGAAGGATCGCGAGGCACGCGCGCAGGCGGAGGCCCGGCATGCAACGGACAGCGCCGTGCAGCCGGAACTCCGCGTGCTCAGGGAATCGCCCTGATCAGAATGGCCATACCCATTCCGCGATTTCAGGTTTATCCGTGCCGTGCGTATGCGCATAGTCGAGATGACGGATGATCGCGTTCTTCATGTCTTCTCTCAAATGCGCGGTCCTTGCCTGCAATCGCGGCACACGATCGAGCACGTCGATCACGAGATTGAAACGATCGACCTGATTGAGAATCGCGAGTTCGAGCGGCGTGTTGATATTGCCTTTCTCCTTATAGCCGCGCACGTGCAGATTCTCGTGGTTGTGGAAACGATACGCGAGCTTGTGAATCAGCCACGGATAACCGTGAAAGTTGAAGATCACGGGCTTGTCGAGCGTGAAGAGGCTATCGAATTCACGCGCGCTCGATCCATGCGGATGCTCGGTATCCGGCTGCATCTTGAACAGATCGACCACGTTCACGAAACGCAGCTTCAGTTCGGGCAGACGCTCGCGCAGGATCGCGGCGGCGGCCAGCGCTTCCTGCGTGGCGACATCGCCGCACGAGGCGAGCACGACGTCGGGCTCTTCGCCTTCATCGGTGCTCGCACGCCGCCATACGCCGATGCCTTTCGCGCAATGCACGATCGCTTCGTCGATGGTCGCGAACTGCAAATGCTTCTGCTTGTCCGCGACGATGATGTTGATGCAATCGCTCGAGCGCAGGCACTGATCGGCCACGACGAGCAGCGTGTTGGCATCGGGCGGAAGGTACACGCGCGTAACCGAAGGGCTCTTGTTCGTGACGAGATCGATGAAGCCCGGGTCCTGATGCGAGAAGCCGTTGTGATCCTGCCGCCATACGGTGGACGACAGCAGAATAGTTTCCGAGGAAACCGATGCGCGCCACGGCACGTGGTTCTTGCAGATATCGAGCCACTTCGCATGCTGATTGAACATGGAATCGATGACGTGCGCGAAGGCTTCATAGGTATGAAAGAAGCCGTGCCGTCCGGACAGCAGATAACCTTCCAGCCAGCCGAGCAGGGTGTGCTCCGATAGCATCTCCATCACGCGACCTTCGCGCGACAGCTCGCCGCCGTCTTCGTCTTCGGGAAGTAGGTCCGCCATCCATATTTTCTTGCTGACTTCATAGATGGCCTGAAGACGATTCGATGCAGTTTCGTCGGGACCGAACACGCGGAACGTGTCCATGTTGCAGCGCATGACGTCACGCAGAAAAGCGCCGAGCGGGCGCGTGTTTTCATACAGGATTTTCCCGGCCTGCCCGACATCGACGGCGTACTCGCGGAAATCCGGCATCTTGAGTTCCTTGCGCAGCACGCCGCCGTTCGCATGCGGATTCGCGCTCATGCGCCGCGTGCCCGTGGGCGCCGTCGCCCTGATTTCTTCGCGCAGCCGGCCGCCTTCGTCGAAGAGTTCTTCGGGTTTGTAGCTCTGCATCCAGCGCTCGAGTATCGCGAGATTCGCCGGATTGCTATGCACATCCGAGAACGGCACCTGATGCGCGCGCCACGAGCCTTCGACCTTGTGGCCGTTGATTTCCTTCGGACCGGTCCAGCCCTTCGGCGTGCGCAGCACGATCATCGGCCAGCGCGGGCGCTCGACGTGTTTATCCTTGCGCGCCTTTTCGCGGATCGCGTGAATATCGGCGATGGCGGCATCGAGCGTTTCCGCCATCTTCTTGTGCATTTCCTCGTGGTCCGATCCTTCGACAAAAAACGGCCGATAACCATAGCCGACGAACAACGCCTCCAGTTCCTGATGACTGATGCGCGCGAGAATCGTCGGATTGGCGATCTTGTAGCCGTTCAGATTCAGGATCGGCAGCACGGCGCCATCGCGTGCGGGATTGATGAACTTGTTCGAATGCCACGCCGTCGCGAGCGGGCCGGTTTCGGCTTCGCCGTCGCCGACGACGCATGCGACGATCAGGTCGGGATTGTCGAGCGCGGCGCCATACGCATGCGACAAGCTATAGCCCAGTTCGCCGCCTTCATGAATCGATCCCGGCGTTTCGGGCGTCACATGCGAGCCGATGTGCCCGGGAAAGGAAAACTGCTTGAAGAACTTCTGCATGCCTTCTGCATCTTCGCTCTTGTCCGGATAGACCTCGGAGTACGTGCCTTCGAGATAGGCGGGTCCGAGCACGCCGGGCGCGCCGTGACCCGGTCCGGCCATGAAGATCACGTCGAGGTCGTCGCGTTTAATTACGCGGTTCAGATGCGCCCACACGAACGACAGCGCGGGGCTCGCGCCCCAATGCCCGAGCAGGCGTTGTTTTACGTGGTCGGATTTCAGCGGTTCGCGCAAGAGCGGATTTTCTGCGAGAAAGATCATGCCCGCCGAAAGATAATTGCACGCGCGCCACCATGCATCGACGAGTCGAAGTTCATCGCCTTCGAGCGCTGAAGAATGCGACGCGCCACTTCCGGAGTGTTTGCTCATTACAAAGTCTCCTTGCATTGAAGGTTCATCGGCAGTTGCGGATGCGGGCAAATGATGCGCGGAACGCTCTTCAAGATAGTTGCTGCGTGGGCAGTGCGAAAGGAGTCGGGCGAGGCTATTTCCGATTGACCGAAATATGGTGCCGTGTCATCTGCGCGACATTATTTCTCCGATGCCGCCCTCGCCGGACAATACCGTGTCAAATGAATTAAAATGATTTAAGAAGGCCGGGGTTTCATACCACCGTAACGTCCGCAGGCATTCGATGACACGCCATATCTCGAGATATTGGGTCGCCGGCATCGTGGCTTTTCTAGTCGGCAACTTTGCGTCAGCCAGTGAGCAAACTCGCTTGAATCCCATTCAGCGAGTGGTGGCGAGTGTGCTGTTCTTTCCCTATCCGGCCATCGTCTCGACCGCGGGCGCGCACGCGGCCGCCGCGTCTCGTCATCCGCGGTATCTCTTCAAAGGCACGCTGGACGCGATGGATGCCGTCACGTTGCCGAAAAACGACAGGAACGTGCATCCTGATCTGAATCAACTCGCCCGAGTTTCTCCGCTCCCGCCTTCGCCGACTTCCGTCCCCGTTCCGGTGCGTCCGCGCGACGACATCACGCCCGACGACGACTGGCATTTCTCCGCCAATCCGCAGCTCGGCGTGAATCACGAGCATGAAAAAGCCATGACGTTTTCCGTACGCCGCGATTTCTGAACGCTCGCGTGGCTTCGCGATCACGTGCGCGATTTTGAGGTTGCAGGGCGCCGATTCGGTCGCATAATGTTGAGGCAGTGCGCGTCTTTCCTCGAGATCGATGGAGCTGAGGCAAATGAAAAAGTTGCTCATAACCGGCGCAACGACGATGCTCCTCGCCGGGGCGGCCCATGCGCAAAGCAGCGTTACGCTCTACGGTCTTATCGACGCGGGTGTTACTTATTCGAACAATCAGATCAGCACGGCGGGCAACGGGCACAGCAATTGGGAACTGAAAAGCGGCCCGGTGCAGTACAGCCGATGGGGTTTGCGCGGCGCGGAAGATCTCGGCGCCGGATTGAAAGCTATCTTCAATCTGGAAAGCGGCTTCGACCTGAACGACGGTCAATTCACATCGAGCAATCGCATCTTCAATCGGCAGGCGTATGTCGGGTTGTCGAGCCGCGATTACGGCGTGCTCACATTTGGCCGTCAGACGGATGACATGGTGGATTTCGTCGCGCCGCTTTCGTTGACGGGCACGGAATATGGCGGCACGCATTTCGCGCATCCATTCGATATCGACAATCTCAACGATTCATTCCAGATCAATAACGCGGTGAAGTATCAGAGCCCGGATTTCGCGGGATTCAAGCTCGGCGCGTTATATGGTTTCTCCAATCAGGCGGGCGGTTTCTCGAACAATCGCGCTTACAGCCTCGGCATTTCGTATTTGTGGGGGCCGCTCAACTTCGGCGCCGGATTCCTGCAACTCAACAGCGACGCAGCGACGCCGGGACAGCTCAACAGCAACGGCGCCGTCACCGATACGACGGGTTCCTCGCTGCTCGGCGTGCTCACGACGCAGCCGGTTCCGCTGGGCGCGCTGTCGAGCCGTCAGCAGACGTGGGGCGCGGGCGTGAACTATGCGTTCGGCCCGGCGGTGGCGGGCGTCGTCTACACGCAAACAAATCTGACGCAGTTGTTCCAGACCGGTTTGAGCACGCACGTGCAGAACTTCGAAGGGAACGTGCGTTATGCGCTGACGCCGGCGGTCGAGCTTTCCGCCGCGTACACGTATTCGCGCGCGGGCGGCCTCGCGGGCGGCGGCAATCCGCACTGGAATCAGGTCAGCGCGATGGCCGGCTACAGCTTCTCGCGGCGCACCGATGTCTATGTTCAGGGCGTGTGGCAAGGCGTGAGCGCGAGCAGCAATTCGCCACTGGGCGTCGCGTGGATCAACGGCCTCACGGCGCCGTCATCGACGAGCAATCAGGTCGAAGCGACGGTCGGCTTGCGGCATCGCTTCTGAGGCGTCGTCAGCCGTCCCGTTCCCGTGCGTCACGCTTCCTCGTCCGCACCTTTCTGCGCGGCATCGTCGAGCTTCTTCATGTTGTCGAGCAGCTTGAGCAGGTAATGCAGCGTGTGCGTGACGTCATCGACCGAAAAGTTCTTCAACACTTCCTCGTAATAGCCGTGGATCTTCGGTGTCGCGTGCTGCGTCCATAGTTCGCGGCCCGGCGCCGTCATCGTGATGAGACGCGAGCGGCGGTCGCGGCCATCGGCGCTCGCGCTCACGTGGCCATCGCGCTCCATCCGGCTCACGAGCCCGGACAGATTCTGCCGGCTCACCATCAGATAGCGCGCCAGATCGCCCACGCTCATGCCCCGTTCCGCTTCCGGCCGCGAAAGCGCGCCGAGCACCGCCCATTGTTGCGTCGTCAGCCCTTCGGCTTCGACCGCGCGGCTTCCGGTTTTATGCAACATATTTGCGCATTGATAGAGCCGAAAGAAGAGCCGGTTGGCGAGCTCCAGCTTCGCCGCGTTGCTTGATTTAGCCGATACCAAGGGATTCTCCTAATTAGGTTGTTCTTGTCTTCACCATTCAGTCTTCCTAGTATACGCCAATATATTGACGTATTGATGCGGCGGCAACGCTGCAATGGTAACTCTGACCACTTACGGAGAAGACTGTGCAAAAACTGCAAGGCAAGACGGTGATCGTCACGGGCGGTGGCGGCGGCATCGGCGGGGCGACGTGCCGGCGTTTCGCGGCGGAAGGCGCGCGCGTCGCGGTGCTGGACCTGTCGTTCGAAGCGGCCGAAAAGGTGTGCGACGAAATTCGCCGCGCCGATGGCATCGCCGAAGCGATCCGTTGCGACATCACGCATCGCGCGGACGTGGACGACGCCATCGCATCGATCGAGGCGAAGCTCGGTCCCGTCGATGTCCTCGTGAACAACGCGGGCTGGGACGTCTTCAAACCCTTCACGAAGACCGAGCCGGGCCAGTGGGACAAGCTCATCGCGATCAATCTGACCGGACCGCTGCATCTTCATCATGCCGTGCTGCCGCGCATGGTCGAGCGCAAGTCGGGCCGCATCGTGAATATCGCTTCGGATGCGGCGCGCGTCGGGTCATCGGGTGAAGCGGTCTATGCGGCGTGCAAGGGCGGGCTCGTGTCGTTTTCGAAGACCATCGCGCGCGAGCATGCGCGTCATGGCATCACGGTCAACGTCGTATGTCCCGGCCCGACCGATACCGCGCTCTTCGCCGAATACAAGGAAGGCGCGGGCAATCCGGAGAAATTGCTCGAAGCCTTCCAGCGTTCGATTCCGCTCGGCCGCATCGGCCAGCCCGACGATCTGCCGGGCGCGATCGTCTTCTTCGCGAGCGACGACGCGCGCTACATCACCGGCCAGGTGCTGAGCGTATCCGGCGGCCTGACGATGGCCGGCTGAAAAACATAGGATACCGAATCATGAATTACGAAGACATCATTTACGAAGTGCGCAACGGCGCGGCGTGGATCACGATCAACCGTCCCGAGAAAATGAACGCGTTTCGCGGACGCACCTGCGACGAGCTGATTCACGCGATCAATCGCGCGGGCTATTCGCGTGAGATCGGCGTGATCGTGCTCGCGGGCGCGGGCGAGAAAGCGTTCTGCACCGGCGGCGATCAATCCGCGCACGAAGGGCAATACGACGGACGCGGCACCATCGGCTTGCCGATGGAAGAGTTGCACAACGCGATCCGCGACGTGCCCAAGCCCGTGATCGCGCGCGTGCAGGGCTATGCGGTCGGCGGCGGCAACGTGCTGTGCACGATCTGCGATTTCACGATCGCATCGGAGAAGGCCGTGTTCGCGCAGGCGGGGCCGAAGGTCGGCTCGGTCGATCCGGGCTATGGCACGGCGTTCCTCGCGCGCGTGGTCGGCGAAAAGAAGGCGCGCGAAATCTGGTATCTGTGCCGCCGCTATCCCGCATCCGAAGCGCTCGCGATGGGCCTCGTCAACGCCGTCGTTCCGCACGAGGCACTCGATGCCGAAGTACAGAAGTGGTGCGACGAAATCATGGAGAAGAGCCCGACCGCGATTGCCATCGCCAAGCGCTCGTTCAACATGGACACCGCGCATCAGGCGGGCATCGCGGGCATGGGCATGTACGCGCTGAAGCTCTACTACGACACCGAGGAATCGCGCGAAGGCGTGCGCGCCTTCCAGGAGAAACGCAAGCCGGATTTCCGGCGTCACGCGAAGTGAGCGGGAGCCATGTCATGAATCCCTATCTCGACGAAGACCTCGTCGCGCTCGGCGAACATGCGCGGCGCTTCGCACAAGGGCGCGTCGCGCCCGGCTTCGAAGCACGCGACACGACGCGCACGCTCGACCGCGAACTCATGCTCGAAATGGGCCAGATGGGCTTCATCGCGCCCGAACTGCCCGAGGAATACGGCGGGCAAGGGCTCGGTTGTCTCTCGGCGGGCGTCATCCATGAAGAGATCGCGCGCGCGGACCTGAGCCTGTCGTATATCAATCTGCTCGCGTCGCTCAACGGGCAGATTCTCGCGCATCACGCGGCGCCCGAGATCGCGAAGCCGTGGCTCGAACGGCTCACGCAAGGACGCGCGCTGCTCGCGATCGCGCTGACCGAGCCGCGCGGCGGATCGGACGCGGCGAACCTGAGATTGCGCATGGAGCGCGTCGGCGATCACTACGTGCTCAACGGCGAGAAGACGTCGATATCGGCGGCGGATCAGGCCGATGCGGCCGTCGTGTTCGCGCGCACGGGCAGCGTCGAGGAGGGCGCGCGCGGCGTCTCCGCGCTGCTCGTGCCGATGGACCTGCCCGGCATCACGCGCAACCGCTTCGATTGTCACGGCCAGCGCGCGATCGGACGCGGCTCGATCTTCTTCGAGAACGTGCGCGTGCCGGCCGATCATCGGCTCGGCGACGAAGGCAAGGGCTTCGTGCAGGTGATGCAGGGATTCGACTTCTCGCGCGCGTTGATCGGCTTGCAGGTGCTCGCCGTCGCGAAGGTGAGTCTCGAAGAAACCTGGGAATACGTCGCTCAACGTGAGGCGTTCGGCAAACCGTTGTCGGCGTTTCAAGGCGTGTCGCATCCGCTCGCGGACTTCGAGACGCAGGTCGCGGCGGCGCGTCTTCTGTGCTTGCAGACGCTCTGGCTCAAGGACCGCGGCCTGCCGCACACCGCCGAGGCCGCGATGTGCAAGTGGTGGGGGCCGAAGCTCGCGTACGACGTCGTGCATCAATGCCTGCTTTCGTTCGGGCACGGCGGTTACGATCGCGGGCCGATGGAGCAGCGCCTGCGCGACGTGCTCGGCTTCCAGATCGGCGATGGCACCGCGCAGATCATGAAGACGATCATCGCCCGCACGCGCGCCGGGCGCGATGCGGTTCCGGCGTGACATTCATCGGGACATCGGAGACATCACATGGAGTTCGACGCTGTTCTGATTGCGCCGAGGCGCGCCGAAAGCATCGCGCGCGGCTATTGGCAGGACCGCACCATCAACGACGATCTCGACGCTTGCGTGCGGCGCTCGCCCGACAAGATCGCGCTCACCGCGCTTCAGGTGGAGAGCGGAACGACGACGCGCTTTACGTATCGCGAAATGGCGTCGATGGCCGATCGCATCGCGGTCGGTCTCGCGCGCCTCGGCGTCGGGCGCAACGACGTCGTGTCGATGCAATTGCCGAACTCGTGGCAATTCACGCTGACGTATCTCGCGTGCTCGCGGCTGGGCGCGGTGGTGAATCCGCTGATGCCGATCCTTCGCGAGCGCGAGCTCGGCTTCATGCTCGAACATGGCGCGAGCAAGGTGCTGATCGTGCCGCGCGTCTTTCGCGGCTTCGACTTCGAACAGATGGCGAAGGGGCTGCAAGCGCGCATGCCGAAGCTCGAACATGTTGTGATTGTCGGCGGAGAAGGCATCGACAGTTTCGAAGCGCTATTGAGCGAACCCGCGTGGGAATGCGAGCCGGATGCGCGCGAGATCCTCACGCGCAATCGCCCCGGCCCCGACGACATCACGCAACTGCTCTACACGTCCGGCACGACGGGCGAGCCGAAGGGCGTGATGCACACGGCGAACACATTGATGTCGAACATCCGGCCTTACGCCGACGCCATGCGCCTCGGCCCCGGCGATGTCGTGTTGATGGCCTCGCCGATGGCGCATCAGACCGGCTTCATGTACGGCATGATGATGCCGGTCATGCTCGGCGCGGGCGCGGTGCTCCAGGATATCTGGCAGCCGAAGCCGGCGATCGCGCTGATACGCAGCGAGCGCGTGAGCTTCACGATGGCCTCGACCGTGTTTCTGACCGATCTCGCCGACGCGCTCAGCGACAGCGCGCAGTCCGTGCCGACGTTGCGCGCGTTTCTGTGCGCGGGCGCGCCGATACCGGGGCCGCTCGTCGAGAAGGCGCGCGCGGCGCTCGGCGCGAAGATCGTATCGGCGTGGGGCATGACGGAGATGGGCGCGGTCACGCTGACGCGTCTCGATGACGACGACGAACGCGCCTTCACCACCGATGGCGCGCCGCTTCCCGGCGTCGAAGTGCGCATCGTCGATGCATACGATGCGCCGTTGCCGACAGGCTCGGTCGGCCGCCTGTTCGTGCGCGCGTGCTCGGGCTTCGGCGGCTATCTGCATCGCGCGCATCAGAACGCCACCGACGCGCAAGGCTGGTTCGACACCGGCGATCTCGCCTATGTCGACGCGCGCGGCTATATCCGCATCAGCGGCCGCAGCAAGGACGTGATCATTCGCGGCGGCGAGAATATTCCGGTAGTCGAGATCGAGGCGCTGCTGTACCGGCATCCTTCGATCGCGGCGGCTGCGCTCGTCGCGTATCCGGATGCGCGGCTCGGCGAACGCGCGTGCGCGGTCGTCGTCACGAAGCCGGGCGAGCATGTCGATCTGCCCGCCATCGCGGGCTTTCTGAAGTCGCACAAGGTCGCGATGCAGTACATTCCGGAACGGCTCGTCGTGCGCGACAGCCTGCCGACCACGCCCGCCGGCAAAGTGCAGAAGTTCAAGCTGCGCGAGTTATTGCGCGAAGACGCGTGAGCAGGCGATCAGGCGGCGGGCCGGACGCCGACTTGATCGATTCCGTATGGAAGCGGAATCGTCGGCGGTGCGTGTTCGGCCTGAGCTTCCTCCCGATGCCGATATTTACGGCCCCACTCGGTCACGGGCACGGCGCTTTCGTCTGTGCAGAAGTTTTCGAACTCGCGCCACGCGTCCTCGTAATCGCCTTCGCGTGCGAGATCGAACTGATTGCCGTCCGTCGCGCACGACGCGAGGTTCATGAACCGCTTCAGGATCGGCCGGCACGCGTGACTGATGTAGGGATCGGCTTCCTCTCGCGGCCACTCGTTCGCGGCGATGAGCATCTGACGCCACGCGAGAATGGTCTCGCGGCAGGCGTTGCATTGCGCATCGCCCTGAATGAGCGCGCTCGCTTCGAGCACGGCGGTCGCGTGCTCTTCGAATTTCGCGAGCTTGATCGAGGCGGCGCGGGCGAGGGAATCGGGTTTGCCGTCGTCGCAGTCGATGAGCGCGCCATTGCTGTCCGATGGCGGCTCCAGCTTCATCGCGATGCCTTCTTCGTGCAGCATCACGCGCACGCTGAAATCGGCGACGAGCATCGCGAGACGGCATCCCCAGCGCATGCTCATGTCATGGAGCCACGTTTCGTCTGACGTTCGCAGCGCTGCGGCGATTTCCTCGCGCGCATCGGCGAGCCATCGGCTTTGCGCAACTCCATCTTCTGATTTCATGGCGTCATCCCGATGCGAGCGGAAACAATAGCTTAACTCGCTCGACAGAAGTGCGCGCGACGCCGTTTCTACTATTTGCCGCGCGCCTGCGCGTAGCGGCGCGCGACTTCCGGCCAGTCGATCACGTTGTAGAACGCCGCGATGTACTCCGGCCTGCGATTCTCATACTTCAGGTAATACGCGTGCTCCCAGACGTCGAGGCCGAGAATCGGCGTATTGCCCGACGCGATGCCGGTCATGAGCGGACTGTCCTGATTGCCGGTGCTTTCGATCGCGAGCTTGCCTTGCCTGTCGACGTTCAGCCACGCCCAGCCGCTGCCGAAGCGCGTGAGCGCGGCTTTCGTGAAGGCGTCCTTGAAGGCGTCGAAGCCGCCGAGATCCGTGTCGATCGCATCGGCGAGTTCGCCTTCCGGCTTGCCACCGCCATCGGGCGACATGATCGTCCAGAAGAGACTGTGGTTCGCGTGGCCGCCGCCGTTGTTGCGCACGGGCAGGCGCAGCGCTTCGGGCAGCGCGTCGATTTGCGCGATGAGCGTTTCGACGGCCACGTCCCGATGATCCGATTTCTCGAGCGCCGCGTTCAGGTTGTTCACATACGTCTGATGATGCTTCGTGTGATGCACTTCCATCGTGCGGGCATCGATATGCGGTTCCAGCGCGTCGAAGGCATAGGGCAGGGGAGGCAGGGAATAAGGCATCGTGATTCTCCTTTCGGATCGGTGAACGGGATCAATGCCGCGCGGGGCTCGCGCCATGAAGCGCGGCGTCGGCATCGGCGAGCGCGCGCGTAATGAGCGGATGCGGCCCGTGCCGCGAGATATGGCGGATCAGCGCGACATACGTTTCGCGGCCGTGGCGCAGGGCGGCCTGTCGCAGCGACGCGGGCCGCGCGGCATCGAGCGACAGCGCGATCAGCGTTTCGTGCGCGTGGCAGAGAACGGGCGCGGCCGCGTTCGGATCGCCTTGTGCGACGCGAAGATCGGCGAGATTGAGATGCGAGACGACGAGCGCGGCGAGGCAATCGTCCGCGCGGCCCGCGGGCGGCGCGTCGATCAGGCATTGCGCGATGGCGAGCGCCCGTTCGTAACCGCAGAGCGCCAGCGCGATTTGCCGGTCGCGCTCGGCTTGCACGGCTTGCCGCATCGCGGCTTCCCATAGCGGCAGGCTCGGCGTGTCCGAAGTCGGTTTGTCCGCGGCGAAGTCGGCAATCTGCTGATGCATGGCGAGGGCTCCTGTTCCATCGCCCTTTGCGTCGACCGGATGCCTGCGTACTCGGGTTGCTCAATGATAACCATTATCATTTTGGCTTGCCAACCATGTCGACGGCGTGGACATGTGTCACGATTGGCCTCTCTTCAGGCATTTCGTCGACGAGAGAAGGAAGCGACATTGACCAGCCGACATCTCGATTCCCCGCAACGTCCACACGCCGTCGCCTCGCAGGCGAGTCCGTGCGATGAACTCGTCATTCGCGCGCAGCGCGTCGCGGCCGGCCAGCCGTGCCGGCGCAAACGCCTGGCGCTTTCGGCGACGATCCTCGGTTCGAGCATGGCGTTCATCGACGGCTCGGTCGTCAATGTCGCGCTGCCGTCGATCCAGAACGAGCTCGGCGCGAGCATCGCGGCGATGCAATGGGTCGTCAACGCGTATCTGCTGTTTCTCGGCGCGCTCGTGCTGGTCGGCGGCGCGATGGGCGACAAGCTCGGTCGGCGCAAGGTGTTCATCGCGGGCATCGGGCTGTTCACGGTTGCGTCGGCGGCGTGCGGCTTCGCGCCGAACATGAGCTGGCTGATCGCGGCGCGCGCGTGGCAGGGCGTCGGCGCGGCGCTGCTCGTGCCGGGCAGCCTCGCGATCATCGGCGCGGTGTTCGAAGGCGAAGAACGCGGACGCGCGATCGGCACTTGGGCGGGCTTCGGCGCGATCACGTCGTCGGTGGGACCGGCGGCGGGCGGCTGGCTCGTCGATGCGTTTTCCTGGCGCGCGATCTTCTTTCTCAATCTGCCGCTCGCCGCCGCGACGATCGCGCTGGCCGTCGCGTCCGTCCCAGACAGCCATAAGGCCGACGCACCGCAGACGCTCGACTGGCCCGGCGCCGCGAGCACGGCGGCGGGACTCGCGGCGCTGACCTACGGTCTCACCGAGGCGCCGTCGCGCGGTTTCGCCGATCCGCTCGTGCTCGGCATGATCGGCGCGGGCGTGGCGCTGCTCGCCGCGTTCATCGCGATCGAGGCGAGATCGCACGATCCGATGGTCCCGCTCGACATCTTCCGCTCGCGCGATTTCAGCGGCGCCAATCTCGTCACGCTGCTGCTGTACTTCGGGCTCGGCGGCGTGCTGTTCTTCCTGCCGTTCACTCTGATTCGCGCATACGGTTTCAGCGCGACCCAAGCGGGCGCGGCCGTGCTGCCGATGCCGCTCATCATCGGCCTGCTGTCGCGCTTCACGGGCGGATTGACGAGCCGCTTCGGCGCGCGGGCGTTGTTGATCGCGGGGCCGTGCGTCGCGGGTCTCGGCTTCGCGATGCTCGCGCTGCCGTTCGTCGCGGGCAGTTACTGGGCGGGTTTTCTGCCCGCGCTCGTCGTGCTCGGGCTCGGCATGACGATCACCGTCGCGCCGCTCACGACGACCGTGATGGCGTCCGTGGGAAGCGAGCGCGCGGGCATCGCGTCGGGCATCAACAACGCGGTCGCGCGCGTGGGGAGCCTGCTGGCGATCGCGGTGCTGGGCATCGTGTTCGTGTGGTCGCACGACGCGGCTTTGTCGGCGCGGCTCGATCGCCTGCACGTGCCGCATCCGAGCATGCGCGTGCTCGATGCGGATGCAGCGTCCGCCGCGCCATCGACGCCGCTCGCCCGCGCGCAAGCGGATTCGATCGCCGATGCCCTGCGCGCGGTCGCCGCGCTGTCCGCCGTGTGCGCATTCGCGGCTGCGGGCGTCGCGTCGGCGACGATCCGTCGCAAGAAATAAAAAATCCCGATGCCGGCGTGAGCCGAACATCGGGATACGAAGGTGCTGCTTCTTAGTGGCCGATATGCGCCGCTTGTTGTTCCATCGACTTCGCCGCGCGCTTTTGCAGCGCTTCGGTCGTGTGGCCTTCGCCGTCGGGCAGCCAGCCCGGAGGACGCAGCAGGAAGCCCATTGCATCCGACACGCTCTTCGCGTTGCACATGTCCTTCACGAGACTGACCCAGTGCTGCATCTCGACGACGATCGGGTTATGCGAAGTCACCGGCGTCGTCAGGCCGTACACGCAGGGCTCCTCGGCGCGCTCTTCGACGTAGGTGCCGAACAGGCGGTCGAAGATGATGAGCACGCCGCCGAAGTTCGCGTCGAGATACGTCGCGTTCGACGCATGGTGCACACGGTGCGACGACGGCGTGTTGAACACGAATTCGAGCCAGCCGAGCTTCGGAATCCACGTCGCATGCAGCCAGAACTGGTAGAGCAGGTTGATCGACACGACCGCGAGCACCACGTCCGGCTTCACGCCGAGCCACACGAGCGGAGTGAAGAAGATGGCCGAGCCGGCGAGCTTGGTCAGCCAGCCGAGACGATACGCGGACGAGAGCGTCAACTGGTTCGGCGAGTGATGGACCGCGTGATTCGCCCAGAAAAAGCGGATCGTGTGCGACGCGCGGTGATACCAGTAGTAGCAGAACTCCTGTCCGATGAAGAGCAGGAAAAGCGTCAGCGCGGTATTCGTCGTGACCGTGTGGATGCGGTGCTCCCACGCGAAGTCGAACACCGGCGTCGCGAGCGAGATCGGCACGAACGCGAGCAGCTTGCGGCCGATGAGATCGGCGAGCGAGATCCAGGTCTCGTGCCAGTCGAAGGCCTTGTCGGTGCCTTTGTGCCTGAAGTGCAGCACGACGGCTTCGATCATCGACGCAGCGAGAACGATGCCCATCGCGTACAGCGAAATTTTTCCGAGCAGCTCCAGTTCCATGATGGTTCGCCTTGGTGGGTGGTTGCGAATGAACCCATTGTGGCGACCGGGCCGCTTAAAAACCACGCGCAAACTATTTCATGGAATGTCACGGCCCGCCCGCAAAGCCTTGTGGCATAAGGGGCGGGTGTTCTGCGGGAGTTATTTCAAAGGATGTCGCTTCAGAATTCGACGCGCGCGTTGAGCGACAGCGTGCGCGGCTCGCCCGGCTGGATATAGTCGGCGTACTGGAATTCCCAGTAGCGGCGATTGGTCAGATTGTCGATCGCCGCGCGCAAGCCCACGTTATGTCCGGCGATGCGCGTCGTGTAGGTTGCGCCGAGGTTCATCGTCAGATAGCCCGGCACCTTGATATTGCCGGACGGGCTGAGGCT
The DNA here is from genome assembly GCF_900258035.1 of Caballeronia novacaledonica. Classification (GTDB taxonomy): domain Bacteria; phylum Pseudomonadota; class Gammaproteobacteria; order Burkholderiales; family Burkholderiaceae; genus Caballeronia; species Caballeronia novacaledonica. The sequence goes on from NZ_OGTP01000001.1 coordinate 82,346, forward strand.
CGTGTTGCCGGTGAACTTCGCGTCGGCGCCGAGCGTGAGCCCCGGCACCACGGGCACCGCGTAGTTCACGTGCGCCGCCGCGACGAAGCCGGGCGCGCCCGCGACGCGATTGCCGTTGTTCGTCGAACCTTTCTCGTAGTGCGTCGCGATCCACATCAGATCGCCGCCGACCGTCCAGTTGTTGCCGAGACGCACGTCCGCGCCCGCTTCGGCACCCTGAAAGATCGACTCGCCGTCTTCCACGAAGACGTTGTCGCTGTTCGCGTACTGCGCGCCGCGCTCGATGCGGAACAGCGCCGCCGTCGCGCTCCAGCGTGCGTTCTGGCTCTTCACGCCGACTTCGTATTGCTTGCTGCGCAGCGGCTTGAGCAACTGGCCCGCGTTGGCGTACGTCTCGCTGACGACACTGCCCGCTTCGAGCGATTCGACATAGCTCGCGTAGAGCGTCGTGCCCGGCGTGAGCTTGTACAGCAGCGCGATGGTCGGCGTCACCACGCCGTTTTGATCGTAGGTCGATGCCGTGCTGCCGTCGAGGCCGTAGCCGTGCTGCTCGTAGTTCGTGTAGCGCACGCCGCCGAGCACGGACCAGCGTTCGGTGAGCGCGATCGTATCGCTCGCGAACAGCGCCTTCTGCGTGACGTCGGCGGCGCGATAAGTGTAGAAGCCCGAACTGTCGTAGCGGTTTACGTTCGGCTGATAGAGATTGCCCGTGCCGATCTGCCCGTAGAACGAGTTCGCGCCGTAGTCGGTCGTCTGCTTCTGATACGCCGCGCCGAACACGAGCTGATGCCTGAGCGGACCGGTTTTCACGAGCCCTTCGGCCATCACCTGGAAGGTGTTGAGCTGATGCCCTTCCTTGCCTTCGAAGCGATAGTCGTCGTAATCGCCCGCCTGATCGAGCAGATACCACGTGCCTTCATTGCGGTAGCGCGTGCTCTTGCTGAAGCTGTAGGTCGCCGAGAGCGACCAGTCCGGGCTCAGGTTGTAGCGCAGTCCGGCGGTGTAGATCTGCAGGTTCGTGTTCAGATGCTGATCCGGCGTGCTGAGCGTGCTGCTGCCGCCCGACAGCGTTTCGGGCAGCGACGTGGGCGTGTATTGCGCGGTGGAAATCGCCGTCGTGATGCCCGACGCGTGCCGCTCCTGATACAGCGCGCCGAAGGTCGCGGTGAGATCGCGGGTCAGGCGGGCGTCGGCGGCGAGCGAGAAGGAATCGCGCCGCACGTTGCCGTCGTTGTACGTTTTGCCTTCCTCGTGCGTCGCGTTGAAGCGATACCCGAACATGCTGTCCGGCCCGACGCGCCCGCCGAGATCGAGATGCTCGCTCCAGACGGCCGTCGAACGATAGCCGACATCGACGCTTGCAATCTGCTTGTCGGTGACGGGCGGCTTCTTCGTCACGTAGTTCACGACGCCGCCGGGCGCGCCGAAACCGTACATGAAGCCCGACAGACCCTTCAGCAACTCGACGCTTTCGAGCTGCTCGTAAGGCAGCGTGATGCCGTAGCCGTTGTACGGCTGGCCGTCGATCTTGAAGCCGTTCTGCCAGTCGAGCTGCATGCCGCGCACGGTGATGTAGCTCGCCCACGCGTTGTACGGATTGCTGTTGTCGGAGACCGACGCGTCCTGCGCGAACACGTCGCCGAGCTTGTTGGCCTGACGATCGGCGAGTTCTTCGCCGGTGACGATGGTCGTCGAGAAGGGCGTGTCGAGCTGCGTGCGCGAACCGAGCGCGCCGCTGCTGACGTCGTCGCGCAGATGCTGCAGCGTGTCCTGCGACGCGGTGACCGAAATCGCGGGCAGCGACGTTTCCTGCGGCTGATCCGAAGCTTGCGCCATTGCAGACTGGCTCATCGCGAAGAGCAGCAAGGCCGCCGCCGTGGAAGGCCGCAGTGTTGAAGTGGCCGGGAATGCGCAGCCGCGCGTCGCTGAATTCATGGTCTTTCCGTCGTCGATTTCTGTTGTGATAAATGCGAACGATTCGCATTTGACGGCGGCATTCTGCAACAGCGTTCAGGGCTGTGTAAACATCTATTCCGTACATGCGACGGATTAGCGACAAAATATTGGTAAGCAGCTTACGAGAAGCTTGCGCGCACGATCGGGCGCCGCTAGAATTGCGAACAATTCCCATTTACGTATCGAAAAGATGATTGCTGTCGCGCACGACTATCGCTCCGAGGATTCGCGGGCATGAGACCGGTTCTGGTTCGCCTGCATCGCTGGCTCGGCGTCGCGACCGCGCTCTTTCTGCTCGTCTCGGGGCTTACCGGCGCGATCATCGCGTGGGATCACGAGATCGATGCGCTGCTCAATCCTTCGTTCTTCCAGGCCCGCACCGACGCTCCCGCGCTGCCGCCGCTCGAACTCGCGCGACGCGTCGAGGCCGCCGATCCGCGCGTCGAAGTGACGTATCTGCCGCTCGGTGTCGAGCCGGGACACACCGTCCAGATGATGGTGATGCCGCGCACGAATCCGGCGACGAACGCGCCCTACGACGTGCCGTACAACCAGATCGCCGTCGATCCGGCGACCGGTCAGGTGCAGGCGCAGCGCATGTGGGGCGCGGTGTCGCTTGCGCGCATCGACCTGGTGCCGTTTCTCTACAAACTACACTACACGCTGCACTTGCCGATCGTCGGCGGTTTCGATACCGGCACGTGGCTGATCGGCATCGTCGGCATTCTGTGGTTCTTCGACAGCGGCATCGCGCTGATCCTGTCGTTCCCGAGCGTGAAGGCATGGCGCAAGTCTTTCGCGTTTCGCGTGAAGCGCGGCGGCTACGCGCTCACGTTCGACCTGCATCGCTCCGGCGGCGTGTGGATCTGGGGCCTGCTGCTCGTGATCGCGTTCACGTCGATTTCGATGAACCTTTCCGAGCCCGTGGTGCGCCCGGTCGTTTCGCTGTTCTCGAAGCTGTCGCCCTCGTTTCTCGACAACGCGGAACTCGTGCGCGCCGGCCCGCCGGGCAAGCCGCCCGCCACGCGCGAGCAGATTCTCGAGATGGCCGCGCGCGACGCGAAACGCGAAAACCTGACCGAGCCGATGGGCGCGCTCTACTACGCGCCGATGTTCAAGGCCTACGGCGTCGGGTTCTTCGCGCCCGGCCGCGATCACGGCGACGTCGGTCTCGGCAACGCGTGGCTCTACTACAACCCGCAGACGGGCGCGCTGGCGGGCTCGTCGATTCCCGGCCGCGGCTCGGCCGGCGACATCTTCATGCAGGCGCAGTTTCCGCTGCACTCGGGGCGGATCGTCGGCATCGGCGGGCGCGTGCTCGTGAGCGCGGTCGGCGTCGCGGTCGCGGTGCTCAGCGCGACGGGCCTCATCATCTGGTTCAGAAAGCGCTCGGCGCGACGCCATTCGGCGGCCGTCGCCAGTGCGCGGGCGGCGCGCGGAACGCTTTCTTCCTGACGATAGCGTCGGAATCGGCGCCGATCACTCGAATAAAGCTCGTCAAAAATCATCGCGACAGCGCGGATGTTGTGTTCGCGCAAATCCGTCGATTCTTGAATGATAACGACTCTTATTTACCCTATAATCCGGGCGTAAATCGTCTCGCCTGTCGCGCGCGCTGTCCGCGACCGGTGTTCGACACAGAACAACGCCGCCCGGATTCCCTTCACGCCCCGGGACGGAAGACCGACCAACCTCGTCGTTTTCGCATCCATGTCCGTTTCCCGTATTCAAACCTCGCGCCTCGCGCCCGCGAAGGCGCTGACGCATCGCGCCGCCATCGTCGCAGCCGTGGCGATGGTCTTTTCCCTGTCGGCTCACGCCCAATCGGCCGATACCGGCAACAGCAACGCCGCTGCCGCGCCGCAGGAAAGCGCGTTGCCCGCCGTCAAGGTGCAGGCGTCGAAAGAGCAGTTGCCGGGCGATCTCGCGCCGACCTTTGCGGGCGGCCAGGTCGCGCGCGGCGCCGATTTCGGCGTGCTCGGCCAGCAGAAGATGCTCGACGTGCCGTTCAGCATGACGACCTACACGTCGAAGCTGATCGAAGACCAGCAGGCGCGCACCATCGCCGACGTGCTCGCGAACGATCCGTCCGTTCGGACCGCGTACGCTTTCGGCAACTTCGCGGAGACGTACATCATCCGCGGCTTCCAGTTGCAGGGCGACGACGTGTCGCTCAACGGCCTGTACGGCATCACGCCGCGCCAGCTCGTCGCGACGGACGCGATCGAGCGCGTCGATCTGTTCAAGGGCGCGAATGCGTTTCTGAACGGCGCGTCGCCGAACGGCTCGGCGGTGGGCGGCGGCCTGAACCTGCAACTGAAGCGCGCCGACGACAAGCCGCTCACGCGCGTGACGCTGGAAGGCACGGCGTCGGGCGAGATCGGCGCGCACGTCGATATCGGCCGGCGCTTCGGCAGCGAAGGGCAGTTCGGCATCCGCGTGAATCAGGCGAATCACGACGGCGAAACGAGCATCGACGGCGAACACCGCCGCGACAACACCACGGCCGTCTCGCTCGACTGGCGCGGCGACAAGCTGCGTCTCTACGCGGATTTCCTGTATCAGCGACAGCGCGTCAACGGCGGCCGCCCGACCGTCAACGACTTCGCGAACTTCATTCCGGAGCCGCCGTCGGCGACCTATAACTACGCGCAGACCTGGAGCTTCAGCTCGCTCGAAGACACGGTCGGCATCCTGCGCGCCGAATACGATTTCCTGCCGGGATGGACGGCGTACATCACGGGCGGCGCGCGTCACACCGACGAGCACGGCGAATATTCGTCGCCGAGCATTCAGGCGGACGGCACGACCACCGCGACGCGCCTGGGCGTGCCGCACAAGGAAGATGGCACCTCCGCCGAAGCGGGCGTGCGCGGCCACTTCAACACGGGTCCGGTGTCGCACTTCGTGACGGCGGGCGCGTCGATCGTGCGCGTCGATTCGAAATCGGCGTTCACGTTCAGCAGCTCGTTCCCGACGAGCATCTACGACACGCCGCAAGTGCCTTTCCCGGCGACGGTGCTGTCGGGCGGCAACCTGTCCGATCCGCAGACGGTCACGCTCAACCTGATGCGCAGCGTGGCGGTCTCCGACACGCTCGGCTTCCTGAACGATCGCGTGCTCTTCACGATCGGCGCGCGTCATCAGGAATTGCTGACGAACGGCTACAGCTACACCGGCGTGCAGACGCAGGCCTACAACGATTCGATCACGACGCCGGTCTTCGGTCTCGTCGTCAAGCCGATGCAAAACGTCGCGCTCTTCGCGAATCACAGCGAAGCGCTGACCATCGGCGATACGGCGCCGAACACGGCGGCGAACTTCGGCCAGCAGCTGCCGCCCGCGAAGTCGAAGCAATGGGAAGTCGGCGCGAAGTATGACAACGGCCAGTACGGCGCGTCGTTCGCGGCGTTCCAGATCGAGAAGCCGCTGACCTTCGTGAACAGCTCGAACATTTTCGTCGCGGACGGCACGCAGCGTCATCGCGGCCTGGAAGCATCGATTTACGGCGAGCCGCTGCACGGCGTGCGCCTGATCGCGGGTGCGAGCTACATCCACGCGACGCAGTACGACACGGGCGCGGGCACGACCGACGGCAACAAGCCGATCGGCGTCCCGACGATGCTGTTCAACGTCAACGCGGAATACGACGTGCCGGTGCTGAACGGCCTCACGCTGACCGCGCGCTGGATCCACACGGGCTCGCAGTATCTGAACGTGACGAACACGCTGTCGATTCCCGCATGGGACCGCTTCGACCTCGGCGCGCGCTATGCGACCGTGCTGTTCGGCAAGCCGACGACCTTCCGCGCGAGCGTGCTCAACGTGGCCAACAAGTCGTACTGGGCATCGACGATCGGCGGTTATCTGACGCAAGGCGCGCCGCGCACGGTGCTACTGTCGATGACGACGGACTTCTGACCGGCCTTCGTCGTAACGATGAAAAACGCCGCGCGTTCGTGAGAACGCGCGGCGTTTGTCTTTGGGGCGCGCGGCCGCTCAGTTCTTCACGCACCGAAACCCGGCATACACATATTGATAATGCGCCTGGAACCAGTTGCGGAAACTCGGCCGCAACATGCACGCGGCGGTGCGCGGCGAGCCGCCCTTGATGACGAAGTGCTTGCCGTCGAAGAAATTCGCCGAATAGCCGAGATAGAACGGAAACGGCTCGAAGCCTTGCAGCGGCCCGAATTCGGTCGATGTCCATTCCCATCCGTTGCCGAATTGTCCTTCGACGCCGAACTCGCTCCGGTTCTCGGGATGCGCCTGCACCGGCGACGGATCCCATCGGCGGAAATCGAAATTGCCCTCGGCGACATGAGGCGTGCCGAGCGCCGCGCGCTGCCACTGCGCTTCCGTCGGCAATGATTTGCCCGCCCAGCGCGCATAGGCCTTCGCTTCGGCATGGCTCACGTACACGGGCCAGTCGGGCGGCAGCGCGATTTCATCGAACATCGTGCGCAGCTTCCACGCGTTCTGCGCGTCGTCGCCGTCGCCGGGAATCCAGAAGGCCGGATGCGCAATGCGCTGCTCTTCCTTCCACGCCCAGTCCACAGCGTCCCAATAGTCGCGATTCCAGTAGCCGCCCGCGTCGATGAAACGCAGATAGTCGCCGTTCGTGACCATATGGCGATCGATCTCGAACGCGGGCACCTCGACGCGCTCCTCGCCGAACTCGTTGTCCCAGCCGAACAGGCCGCTTTCGCGCGTGAGACCCAGCGTCGCGCGGCCGGCGGGCACGCGCACGGTTTCATGCTTCAGTTCGCGATCAGAGGCGCGCTCCGAACGCGCATCGGATGGTGCAATTTTTCTATCGACCGGCAATTGATGCAGCATGTACGCGAGCGTTTCGGCGTGCATCAGCCGATGTTCGATCGCAACTTCCAGCAATTGCACGGGCGATTCGCCGGCGGAAAGCGGCTCGGCGGCGATCCGGATCGGATCGAAATGCGCGTCGATCGCGGCGCGGACGGTGTCCCGATACGCGCGCACTTCGTCGAGCGACGGCCAGTCGGCCGGCTGATCGGTCGGCAGCCCGCCGTCCACCGGATCGATGCCGAAGGCGAAAAGCTCGTCGTACGCGGGATTCGGGCTCGGCAGGTCGAAGAGCCGCTGATCGAGCAGATTGCGGTCGAAGGCTTCGAGATGCCCGATATAGAAGACGATGCGATGGCGCTCGGCGATCGGCCTGTCGTAAAGGTGCTCGGGCCTGACGACTTCGAAGAGTTCGTCGGTCACGCGGCGCGCTTCGGCGAGGCGCTCGAGCAGCGGATGACGCAGGGAAGGTTCGCGGTTCATGTCGCCCAATCTCCGTGGCTGGCCAGTTGGCTTCGCATTCGACGAAACGGCGCCGAAGCGCCGCTTTCGCCGAACAAAAGAGACTAAACCTTAGCGAACCGCGTGCCAACTGAAATATGAGCGGCGATTATTTCCGCAGACGCAATAATCGCGGGCGATGTTCCGTCAGACGGCGCGCAGCGCGTCGAAATCGCGGATACGGATGAACTTGCCCTGCGTCTCGATCAGGCCCGCCTTGTCGAAGCGCGATAGCGTGCGGCTGACCGTTTCGAGCGTCATGCCGAGATAGCTGCCCATGTCGTCGCGCGTCATGCGCAGCGTGAACTCCGACGATGCATAGCCGCGCTTCGACAGCCGCGACGACAGATCGAGCAGGAGCCGCGCGACGCGCTCGTCCGCCCGCAACATGCCGAGCCGCACGACGTGATTCGCCTCGCGGTTCACCGCGTGACTCATCATGCGATGCAGGCGTTTTTGCAGCGCGTCGGTTTCGCGGCACATGCGTTCGAAGAGCGAATACGGAACGACGCAGACGGAGCTGTCTTCCAGCGCGATCGCCGCGCACGTGTGCTCGCCTTCCTCGATGCCTTCGAAGCCGAGCGCGTCGCCCGCGAGCAGCAGTCCCGTTACCTGCTCGCGGCCGCCGTCGTGCGTGACGACCGTCTTGATCGACCCCGAACGCACGGCGAACAGGGAATCGAAGCGATCGCCGGCGCGAAAGAGCGCGTCGCCGCGCTTGACTTTGCGCGTCACCGAGATGATGTGCTCCAGCTTGGCGACGTCGTTGGCGCACAGGCCTTCGGGCATGCAGAGATGCCGCATCGCACAGGTCGAGCAATGCGCCGAATCGCGCCGCGCGCGGGAAGTGTCGGACAAGGCGGCCATTTGGGTTCGTTTTGTTGATCAATGACAAAACGATTGTCCCATAGGCCCTCAGCCCGGCCGCGTGAAAAATTGACGCGGCCAGGGCATCGATCAAATTTTTCTACCGTGTCAGATTGATTTTTCCTGCGGCCCGCCCGCCGCCGACGGAATCAGCAGCACCGGCAAGGTCGCCTGACGCAGACACCGCTCGGCGACGCTGCCGAGAATCAGACGCTGGAAGCCTTTGCGGCCATGCGTGCCCATGACGAGCACGTCGGCGTTGAAAGCGTTCGCCGCGTTGATGACGAGCGTCGCGACGTCGTCGCTTGCGGTCGCCTCGACGGTCACGACTTCGCCGCTCACGCCGCGCGCCTTCATTTGGTCGGCGGCTTCGCGTGCGAGCGACGCGCCTTGCGCCATCAGGCTCGAATGCAGCGAGGACGGATCGTAGCCGGGCACGTCGAGGTACATCGGTCCGGATTCGACGACGTAATACGGCTGCACGACCGCCTGATGCGTGACGGCGAGATCGAGCGCGGCGCTGAAGGCGCGCCCGGAAGTCCGGCTGCCGTCGATGGCGACGAAAATGCGTTTGAACATGACGTTTTCCCCCTGGAACGATCGATTGGCGCACGGCATGCGCTGTGTTTCACGCCTTTGCATCATAGAGCGCGGGCCTCGCACCGCCGCGCCGCTTTTTTGCGATGAGTCGATCTGGCGCATGGCAGGCCGTACAATTCGTGGTTCTTCGGCATCAGCGCCTGCTTAAGAATCCGCCGGCGCGACCTCTTTTTAGCATTTCTCCAGCCAGCCCGCCCGACCGTGACCCAAACGCCGCCTGCTTTACCGTTCAGAACAGCGCTCTACGCGATGCTTGGCATCGGCCTCGTCAACATGCTCGTCGCACTCGATCAGACGGTCGTCAGCACCGCGCTGCCGTCGATCGTCGCGGAATTGCACGGTTTCGAGTTCTACGCGTGGATCGCGAGCGCGTATCTGCTCGCCTCGGTGGTCACGGTGCCGGTCTTCGGGCGGCTCGGCGACTACTTCGGGCGCAAGCGCTTCGTGCTCGCGGCGGTGATCACGTTCACGGTTGCGTCGGTGCTGTGCGGGCTCGCGCCGAGCATGCTGTTCCTCGTGCTCGCGCGCGGGCTGCAAGGCATCGGCGGCGGGATGATGGTCGGCACCGCGTTCGCGTCGATTCCCGATCTGTTCCCCGACGCGCGCACCCGCGTGCGCTGGCAGGTGGTGCTCGCGGCGGCGTACGGCATCGGCACGGCGGCGGGGCCGTCGCTCGGCGGCTGGATGAGCCAGCACTGGGGCTGGCGCTCGACCTTTCTCGTGAACCTGCCGGTCGGCGCGGCGGCGCTTTACTTCATCTGGGCGCATTTGCCGAATCTGCACCGGCCGCGAGCAGGCGACGTGAAGATCGACTGGACGGGCGCGGCGCTCGTCGCGCTGGTGCTCGGCGGCTTCCAGGCGCTGATCGAGGCGCTGCCGAAGGACGGCCTCACGACCGCCAATATCGCGCTCGGCGCCGGCGTGGCGGTGTGCGGGGTGGCGCTTCTGATCTGCGAGCGGCGCGCGACGCATCCGATCATCCCGCTCGACATCTTCCGCGACGCGCAGCTCAACACGCTCTTCACGCTGTCGTTCCTGGCGGGATTCGTGATGTTCTCGCTGATCTTCTTCGCGCCGCTCCTGCTGCAAGGCGGCTTCGGCCTTTCGCCGCAGGCCGCCGGTCTGCTCGCGACGCCGATCGCCGCGTGCATCGCGCTCGGCAGCTTCATCAACACGCGCATCGTCATTCATATGCGCAAGCCGGTGAACATTCTTTCGATCGGCTTCACGCTGCTCTTGCTCGCGTCGGTGGCGCTGGCGTTCGCGCGCGAATCGACGCCGCATCTGTGGATCGAACTGCCGATGGCCGCGACCGGCATCGGCCTCGGCTTCATCCTGAACAACATGAACATCTTCGGGCAGGAGATCGCCGGGCGCGAGCGCTTCGGCATCACGACCGCGCTGCTGCAATCGACGCGCATGGTCGGCGGGATGATGGGCACGAGCATCGTCGGGACGATCGTCGCGCATCACTATGCGAGCGTGGTGACGCGCACGGTCAGCGTGCTCGGCGCGTCGGCGTCGGCGCAATGGCTGCCGCGCCTGTCCGATCCGCGCATTCTCGTCGACGAAGCGTTGCGCAACCGTATCCTCGACGAACTGCGCGCCGCCGGCCTCGACGCGCCCGCGCTCCTCGACGCCGCCCGCGACGCGCTCGTGCAGTCGATCCACATCGGCGTGTCGCTGACGGCCGTCGCGGCGCTCGTGGCGGCGCTCCTGGTGCGGCGCATCGCGCACATCACGTTCAAGAAGCACGCGACGCCCGTCGCGAAGTCCTGACGCGGTTTCTTTGACAAGCGGTTCGTCGCGGCTATAGTTTTTGCGTCGCGGAACGGACCGGTTCGCGACCGCGCACCGCGTTTGCTTCACTTCTCCCGACGGCGGTTCGCACGTCTTGCGCGGAACGCTTGCGCGGGGCGCGGGTCACTCGCTTGAGCGGGCGGCCGCGCGACGCGCCCGCCGCCCAACGCCAACAGAGATGAGGAGCTGACATGAAAATCACCGGAGACATGCTGATCGGCGCATCGGCCGTGCGGGGCACCGATGCCACGCTCCGCGCGTTCGACCCCGCGCGCAACGCCGATCTCGACCCCGCGTTCGGCGGCGGCGGCGCGGCGGAAGTGGCGCGCGCCTGCGAACTGGCCGAAGCCGCGTTCGACGACTATCGCCACGCGCCGTTCGAAACGCGTGCGCAGTTTCTCGAAGCGATCGCCGACAACATCGTCGCGCTCGGCGACACGCTGATCGAGCGCGCGATGGCCGAATCCGCGCTTCCGAAGGCGCGTCTCGAAGGCGAGCGCGCCCGCACGGTCGGGCAATTGCGCCTTTTCGCATCGCTCGTGCGCGAGGGCCGATGGCTTTCTGCCACGCTCGATTCCGCCCAGCCGGACAGAAAACCGCTGCCGCGTTCCGACCTGCGTTTGCAAAAGATTCCGCTCGGGCCGGTCGCGGTGTTCGGTGCGAGCAATTTTCCGCTGGCGTTTTCGGTGGCGGGCGGGGATGCCGCGTCGGCGTTCGCGGCGGGGTGTCCCGTCGTCGTGAAATCGCACCCGGCGCATCTGGGCACCTCCGAGCTCGTCGGACGGGCGGTGCAGAAGGCGGTCGCGGACAGCGGCTTGCCCGAAGGCACGTTTTCGCTCGTCGTCGGCGCGGGCAATGCGATCGGCGAGGCGCTCGTCGCGCATCCGGCCATTCAGGCCGTCGGTTTCACCGGCTCGCGGCGCGGCGGGCTGGCGCTCGTCGATATCGCGGCGAAGCGGCCCGCGCCGATTCCCGTTTTCGCCGAGATGAGCAGCGTCAATCCGGTGTTCGCGCTGCCGGGCGCGCTGACGGCGCGCGGCGACACGCTGGCGGCGGCTTTTATCGATTCGGTCACGCTGGGCGTCGGCCAGTTCTGCACGAATCCGGGCCTCGTGATCGGCCTCGCGGATTCGGATCTCGACGATTTCATCGACAACGCCGCGGCCGCGCTCGAAAAGAAGGGCACGCAGACGATGTTGACGGCGGGCATCGCGGCGGCGTACGAGGACGGCGTCAAGCATCGCGATGCGGCCGCGAAGCGCATCGCGACGGGCGAAACGGGCAAGGCGTCGAGCGGCGCGCTGCCGGCGCTGTATCGCGTGAGCGCGGAGGAATTTCTCGCGAAGCCGCAACTGGCGGAGGAGATTTTCGGGCCGACGTCGGTGATCGTCGTGTGCCGCGACGAAGACGAGATGATCCGGGTCGCGCGCAGTCTGGAAGGCCAGCTAACCGCGACGCTGCTCATGGAAAAAAACGACGTCGAACTCGCGCGGCGGCTCTTGCCGGTGCTCGAACGCAAGGCCGGGCGGATTCTTGCGAACGGCTTTCCGACGGGCGTCGAAGTGTCCTACGCGATGGTGCACGGCGGGCCGTATCCGGCGACATCCGACAGCCGCTCGACGTCGGTCGGCGCGATGGCGATCGAACGCTTCCTGCGGCCGGTGTGTTATCAGGATCTGCCGGCGGCGCTGTTGCCGGAAGCGCTCGCGGATGACAATCCGCTTTCGCTCTGGCGCCTGCGCGACGGCGAACTCGGGCCGAACTGATCCGCGATTCAGAGCACTCAAAACCAGCAAAGGAGATGAACCCACATGACAAGCGACTCGCGCCGCTACCCCGACCCCGCCGTGCGCGTGCTGGACCCGCGTTTCAACGCACTGCGCATCGCATCGGCGTCGGTGGAATGTCTTTATCAGGGCGCGCGCTGGTCCGAAGGGCCGGTCTGGTTCGGCGACGGCCGCTGTCTGCTCTGGAGCGATATCCCGAACAATCGCATCCTGCGATGGGACGAGGAGAGCGGTCAGGTCGGCGTGTTTCGCAAGCCGTCGGACAACGCGAACGGCAACACGCGCGATCGCGAAGGGCGGCTCGTGACCTGCGAGCATCGGACGCGGCGCGTGACGCGCACCGAATACGACGGCTCCATCACCGTGATCGCGGACAGCTACGAAGGCAAGCCGCTCAATTCGCCTAACGACGTCGTCGTGAAATCGGATGGCTCGATCTGGTTCACCGATCCGACTTTCGGTATCGACGGCTTCTACGAAGGCGAGCAGAACGAAGCGCAACTCAAGCCGTGCGTGTATCGCGTCGATGGCAAGAGCGGCGACATCGCGATGATGATCGACGCGTTCGTCGGCCCGAACGGTCTCGCGTTCTCGCCGGATGAATCGGTGCTGTACGTGGTCGAGTCACGCGCGACGCCGCGCAAGATCTACGCGTTCGACGTGCTCGACGGCGGCCGCAGACTCGGCGAGCCGCGTGCGCTGATCGACGCGGGCGCGGGCACGCCCGATGGCTTTCGCGTCGATATCCACGGCAATTTGTGGTGCGGCTGGGGCATGGGCGACGCCGAACTCGACGGCGTGCGCGTGTTCACGCCGCAGGGCGAGGCGATCGGGCATATCGATTTGCCGGAGCGCTGCGCGAACGTGTGCTTCGGCGGGCGGCATCGGAACCGGCTGTTCATGGCGGCGAGCCACGGGCTGTATTCGCTCTACGTCAATACACAGGGCGTGAAGGGCGGCTAAGCCTTCGCGATCTTCTCCATGATGCGCTCGGGATGCCGGCTCGCGGCGAAGCCGTGGCGCGCGTACAGCCCGTGCGCGTCGGACGTGACGAGCATCATGCGGCGCAATCCTTGCAGGTCGGGATGCGCCATCACGCATTGCATCATCCATTTGCCGAGGCCCGCGCCCTGATGCTCGGGCAGCACGAAGACATCGGCGAGGTAGGCGAAGGTCGCGGTGTCGGTGATCATGCGCGCGTAGCCGATCTGCGCGCCGCCGCGAAACAGGCCGAACGCGAGCGAATGTCGCGCGGCGCGCTCGACCTTCTCGCGCGCGATGCCCGGCGACCAATACGCCACTTCACTCAGGTAACGGTGCACGACATCGAAGTCGAATTCTTCGATGTCCGTGCTGAGCCGATAGTCGTCCCGGGTCCACTGCATCGCACCGCTCCAAGGCCTTCGAAGCGCTGAGGATAAGCGATCGATGCGCCCCGCTCCATGCACACTTCGCGTCTGTCAGTGTCAGTGCACGTTGTAGATGCGCCCGGTCTCCGCGCCCTCGACGCTGCGACTGTACGCCAGCGCCACACGCGCGCCGCTCGCCGCCTCGAAGCCGCGAAAATATGGGCCGAAGCTCTCGCGGGCTTCTTCGAGCATCGTCGGGCTCACGGCGTTGATGCGCAGGCCGCGCGGCAACTCGATCGCCGCGCCGCGCACGAAGCCTTCGATCGCGCCGTTCACGGCCGCCGCGCTCGCGCCTTCACGAATCGGCGCGGCGCCGACGATGCCGCTCGTCAGCGTGAACGAGCCGCCGTCGTTCAGATAATCGCGCGCGGCGAGCACGAGATTGACCTGGCCCATCAGCTTGTCGTCGAGGCCGAGGCGGAACTGCTCGGGTGTCATTTTTACCAGCGGACCGAAGTGGACATGACCGGCAGCCGCGACGATCGCATCGACGCGGCCGATTTCATCGAAGAGCCGCGCGATGCTGTCGAGATCGAGCAGATCGACGCGATGCGCACCGCGCGTCGCACCGATTTCGACGACTTCGTGACGGGCTTCGAGTTCGGCGGCGACCGCCCGGCCGACCGTGCCGGTCGCACCGATGACAGCGATTTTCATGATCTGGCTCGCAACGGTTGATGAACTTCGCATTGTGCGAGCGAGCGGACGCGCGAAAAAGGCGCGTCCGCTTCGGGGATTGCAAACCGCGGGTTTCGAATGGCTAGGGCGTCGCGCGGCGCGCGGGCATCGGCGAGAGAAGATAGAGCGAAGCCGCGAACTTGCAGACGAGTCCCGCGCCGCACACGAACGCGGCTGCGGGAAACACGTGCCATTGCAGCGCGAGCGTCGGCGCAACGAGCGCGACCGAAGCGAAACCGAGCGCGACCGTGAGCCAGCGCGCCCACTGCAACCGCGACGCGACGCACACATAAAGCAGGCCGACCAGCACGCGAGACGCGATCGATGCCGCGACCGGATGACTCGACGCGTCGCCGGGCAGGCCGATCGCGAGCGTCAGCGCGAACTCCGCCCACGAGAGCGCGTAAGCCGCGCCGAGACACGCCATCGCGGAGGTGAATCGCTGCTCCGGCGCGACGATGTGGCGTGGCGTCGCCGTCTGAAGTTGCGCGGTCTCGTCGGAATCCGGCGGATACGCGTCGTATGCGTGGATCGTGGTCATGTGGTCTTTCCCCTTTATCGATTCCAGGCGTTGCAAGGTCGTCTTGTCGGCCGCAATCGCATTTGCTGCGATGCGGCGCTTCGTTGGCCGTCTCCCTGCGCATACGCCGTGCCTGGTCCGGGGAACGCGTATTGCTTACATCGACATAAGGAACCAACGACCACGGGATCGAGCGATGAGCAACATCAAGGAACAACGGCCTCATTCGGAGCGTGACGAAGACGATCTGGACAAGGCTGTCGAAGACACCTTTCCCGCAAGCGATCCGCCCGCGACAGGCGGCGTGACGCGCATCGAATCCGATGACGAGAAGAAAGAAAAGAAGGAGCGCTGAACGCCGCTCATGCATGAGAGGCGTTCATGCGCTCATCCTTCTTCAGCCACGTTCGAGTTCGAAGAGCCGCGACGGTCGCAGATGATTCAGCGCATAGTGCTTGCGCCCGCGTAAGGTATGGCCGTGTGGATCGCGGCCTTCGAACCGAACCTTGTCTTCGACTTCGGGAACCGTCGGCGCGACCATGCCGCGATCGATCAGCCGATAGCCGCTTTCCAGCGCGAGCAGGACACCATTGCGTCCGATACGGCTGTCGAATCCGCCGAGGCCATCGCCCGGTTCGGGGACGTAGTTCACCGGCGTCGCATTCGAATTGATGACCGAGTCAGGCTCGCGTGCGCGCATCTCCGCCTCGCGTCTTGCGTGGATGCTCTTCGCGTCGGCATCGACGGTGTCGTCGGGTCCGTCGTCGTTCGAGACATCGACGCCGCGCGGCGGCTTTTCGTAGAACCCTTGCGGACCGACGTGCATTCCTTCCTTCGTCGTTTCCGTTCTCACGGATGCGCCCGCGCCCGCATGCGCTTCGCCGCCCGATGCCGCCTTCATCGCATCGCTCAACTTCACGTGAGCGGTTTCCGCGGCGGGCGTTTTGATCGGGCTGCCGGCGACCTGATCCTTCTGCTTGTCCTGCGTCTGGTTTGATTCAGCGTTGCTCATTGCGTTGCTCCGTTGGACCTGAACTGACCAAGCCCTTACGCAAGACTCGTTCCGGCTATATGGCGACGGAACCGCGAGCCTTGCCAGCGGGCGCCTTAACGGATAGCTACAATTTCAGGCTTTTTTTTCGACCCCAAGCCGATTTCCTGCAAGTATTATTTGGAACCTGTCGGCGGCAAAGCGCAACAACGAAGACGCGAGCAATCAGGAGGGCGCGTTTCATTGTCGTCGAAGAAGAGCAATGCGATTCGAGCGAGCAGGGCACTTTCACACAGGTGACTCATGCAACACGATGCAGCCTTCTCACATCGAGGCTACCTTCTAAACTGCGCGCCCGCCCGGGCCGGAGATGGCAGCTACCAGCCGTATGTGGTGATCTCGCGATCGAGCGATGGCGAACTCGTCGCGAACCGTTTTTTTCCATCGGACTTGCGATTTCGCAGCGAGGGCGATGCAATCGCGCACGCGCGCGACTGGGCCGTGCGCTGGATCGACGCAAGTAACGTCATAGCGTGAGTCATGTTCCGATGAAACCGTGCGAACGCGAGAGCCCATGCCGCCGGGCGGCAGGCTTCTCCAAAACCGGTTACCCTTGACGTTTCACCCGTCGTGCGCGAGCGCGGCGGCCGCTTCCCTTGCTTCATGGCCGACATGCAGAACACGCTCACGCCCGGCACCATACCATCCCTCGACACAACCCGCGACACGTCTCAGGAATGGGGCCTTGCACGCATCGTCGCGGACTTGCGCCAGTCGCGCGAGGAGCTGCATCGCACACGGCATCCGCTCGGCATACGCGAGCTGCCTTCGCGCGAGGCGATCGTGAAGATCGTCAACGGCTTGCGTTCGACGCTCTTTCCCACGCATTACGGCGCGCCCGATCTGACCGACGAAAGCGTCGATTATTACGTCGGCCAGACGCTCGAAAGCACCTTGCGTCTCTTGCACGAACAGATTCGCCGCGCGCTGCGCTTCTTGCCCGAACATCGCGATACGAGCGACGCAGCGCTTTCCGCGCAAGCCTTTGCCATCGCGCGTGAATTCGGTTCGCAGTTGCCGCACATCCGCGCGTTACTCGTCAGCGATATCCAGGCCGCCTTCACCGGCGATCCGGCTGCGCAGCACATCACCGAGATTCTGCTGTGCTATCCGGGCATCTGGGCCATGACGCATCATCGTCTCGCGCATGCATTGCACAAGCTCGGCGTGCCGCTGCTCGCGCGCTTCATCAACGAGATCGCGCATTCGCTGACGGGCATCGACATTCATCCGGGCGCGACCATCGGGCCGAGTTTTTTCATCGACCACGGCACGGGCGTGGTGATCGGCGAGACGGCGGTGATCGGGCAGCACGTGCGCGTCTATCAGGCCGTGACGCTCGGCGCGAAGAGCTTTCCTTCGATGAGCGATGGCTCCCTTGTCAAAGGCAATGCGCGGCATCCGGTCGTCGAGGACGATGTCGTCATTTACGCGGGCGCGACGATTCTCGGGCGCGTGACCATCGGTAAGGGTTCGGTCATCGGCGGCAACGTGTGGCTCACGCATAGCGTGCCGCCGGGCAGCAACGTGTCGCAGGGCAAGATCCGCGAGGGCAGCGGGCCGGACGCGCCGGGTAACGGATTCGGCGCATGAAACGACGAAAGGGCCGCGAGGCCCTTTCTTTTTGCGTGCGCGTTTTAGCTGGCGGCGTTACGTGTTCGACACGCTGAACGCGTTCTGATTGCTGACGATGGAAAGAAATTCGCGGCGCGTCGATGGATCGTCGCGGAACGAACCGAGCATGCGCGACGTGACCATCGACACGCCCGCCTTATGCACGCCGCGCGTCGACATGCATTGATGCGCGGCTTCGAGAATCACGCCGACGCCGAGCGGTTGCAGCACTTCGTTCAGCGTGTCCGCGATCTGCGCGGTCATCTTTTCCTGAATCTGCAGACGCTTTGCGAAGGCATCCACGAGACGCGCGAGCTTCGAAATGCCGACGACGCGCTCGTTCGGAAGATAGGCGACGTGCGCGCGCCCGATAATGGGCACCATGTGATGCTCGCAATAGCTTTCGAAACGAATGTCCTTCAGGACGATCATTTCGTCATAGCCTTGCACTTCGGAAAACGTGCGCGCGAGGATATCGTGCGGATTTTGCGTATAGCCTGCAAAGAACTCTTCATACGCACGCACGACGCGGCCCGGCGTGTCGAGCAGGCCTTCGCGCCTCGGGTCGTCGCCCGCCCAGCGCAACAGAACACGCACGGCGGCTTCGGCTTCCTCGCGGCTTGGACGATCGGCTTTGTCAGCGGGTATGTCCGAGCCTGAAAGATGGTTTTTGCGCGGGGCGCTCATCGAAAGCTCCTGTCATCAAGATGCAATTAAATCATGGGCACCCCGCTATTGTTCCACGTTTCCGATGGTCGATATGCATGTCAGGTTTTTCCGCCTCCATCGATGCCCGAACCTGTGCGCCATGCCTGCTTGCCTTCCTCCGACAACTGGCCGCTGCTGCGGTCCTTATCGGGTTCCGTGCCGGGCTCGGCCATCGGCCCGCCCGGCTGTTCCTTCGATGTAGGCTGCTTGCCCTTGCGCTGCTCGATGCGGTCTTCCTGAGAACGTCCGGCGTAGTTGCTCATGTCACGGCTCCTTTCGATTTGATGCGATGAAAGGGCCGCAAGAGACATTCCAGGCGGCTATCTGACGATTACGCGGGCTTGCCTTCGACGCCGCCGAGCACCATCCACGACACGCCGAATTTGTCGGCGACCATGCCGAAACGCTTGGCGAAGAACGTTTGCGTCATCGGCATCTGCACTTGTCCGCCGTTCGACAACGCGTTGAAGTATTTTTCCGCCTGCTGTTCGTCGCTGGCCGTGAGCGAGAGCGACACGCCCTTGAAGTCCGGCTTGCCGCTGCACATGCCGTCGGAGGCCATCAGCATGGATTCGCCGATGGTGAACGCCGAATGCATGATCTTGTTTTCCGATCCCGGCGGAATGCCGCAACCGCTGGCCGTTTCGGCCTTGCCGGCTTCCGGGTTTTCGCTGTAGCGCATCATCATGACGACTTGCGCGCCCAGGTTCTCGCGATAGAACGTGATCGCCTCTTCGCAGCGGCCTTCGAAAAACAAATAGGGTTGCACTTGCATGTCTGCTCCTTGAGTTATGACTTCTCGTCAGGGTCCATATCCATCACGAGCGGCACCGATGCGTGTTCATGCACGACACGCCAGTCGCCGTCGATCTTTCTCATGCACACGGTGGCGCGCACGATGTCCTCCTGCTCGCCCACGGCGACGCGATTGACGGAGTGCGCATAAGCCAGATCGCCGCTCGCGGCGACTTCCACGTCCCGCATCTCGAACGCAAGCGGGCCTTTCATGCTGTCGAACCAGCGCCGCCAGTTCTCGCGATAGCGCTCGACGCCCTTGATGAACGCGGGCGGCACGACATCGAACACGACGACATCCGGCGCGTAATGGCGAACGAGCGCGTCGACATTTTTCGCGAGCACCGCCTGCCGCCACGCTTCGATCTGCTCGCGAATACGCGCGACATCTTCATTCTCATGAGCACGATCGTTCGGCTTTGTCATGGCTGCCTCCTTCGTTTGACGGCCCGCATTGCACACGATGCCGCCGCGTCGTGACAAAGCAACGGCAAGCACCGATGCGAAATTATTTTCCGTTGTGTACACCGTCCACAAAAAGTAGCAGAGATAATGGACAGTGTCCACATATGGAAAGCCCGACGAATCAAAATGACAAATGGCAAGCCGCGAAATACTTATCGGCATGGGGATTTGCGACGCGCGCTGATCGATGCGGGCATCGAACTGGCGCGCGAGGGCGGCCCGAATGCGATCGTTCTGCGCGAGGCGACCCGTCGTGCGGGCGTGTTTCCGAACGCGGCCTATCGTCACTTCGAGAGCCGGCAGGAATTGCTATCGGCGGTGCGTTCGGCGGCGCTGTCGTTCGTCGCGCAGGCGATGGAAGAGGAACTGGCGGCGCGCCCGAAAAAGCGCCGTCGCGCGGATGCGGCGCGCGCGGGATTGCGGGCCATCGGAGCGGGTTATCTGCGATTTGCGCAGATCGAAACGGGGCTGTTCCGCACGGCCTTCGCCGCGCCGCAAGCGGAATGGGCCGAACATGAAGCGCCGTACGGTGTCGGTCCGAGCGGACTCGATCCGTTTCAATTGCTCAGCCGGGCGCTGGACGAAATGGTGGACGCGGGCGCACTCGACGCCAAGCGCAGAACCGAAGCGGAATATCTCGCATGGAGCGCGGTGCATGGTTTCGCGCTGCTCGTCATCGAAGGCCCGTTGCAGGGATTGAAGCGCGCGCAGATCGAGCCGCTCGCGGGGCGCTTGCTCGATATGGTCGAGAACGGGCTTTGAAATGAAGATCGCGCCGTTTTGAGCGGCGCGATTCGTGTGATCGATGCGATTACTTTCCGGACGGGTTCTCGCCGGCTATCGGCTCGACCACGCTGAAGAGCAGCAACAGGCACAGCGTCGCCGTTCCGACCATGTACAGAAAAACGGCGGTCCAGCTATAGCTGTCGAGCAGCAGGCCGACCGCAAGCGGCGCGCATGCTCCGCCGATCTGCCCAAGCGAGTTCACGATACCGAACGCCGTCGGATAGGTCGCTTTGGTCGCGAGTCCCATCGGATACGCGGAGTAGCCCGCGAAGCCGATGCCGAGCATGAGACCCGCCAGGATCAGCGCCGCGCCGAGATACGCGACGCTGTCGGGCGCATCGATCAGCAGGAACGTCATGATCATCGTGCCGAGTGCGCCGAGCATCATCATCGGCTTGCGGCGGCCGCCGAGCAGACGATCCGAGATGATGCCGCCGAGCATGTTGCCCGCCACCGCGCCAATGAAGGGCGCCGAGGCGAGAAAGCCCATCTTCACCGAAGCGAAGCCCTTCACCGTGACGAGATACGTGGGAATCCACGAGATGAAGATGTTGCTGATGCCGATCATGCAGCCATAACCGAGCGCGATGCCGAAGATATTCCACGAGCCGAACACCTGGCGAATCGTTTCGAGTTGCGGCACGCGCTTCGTGCGATTGATCGCGTCGAGCCGGGGCATCGGCGTCATCTGGGCGCGGGACAGCGACTTGCCGCTATTGCCGCCGACGGTCGTTTCATCGGCGATATAACGGCGTTCGGCGGGTGAGCAGAAACGGTTCTCGCCCGGCGAATTGGTGACGAAGAACATCCACACCACGGCGAGCAAAATGCCCGGCACCGCGAACACATAAAAGATCTCGCGCCATCCCCACAACTGAATCACGATGATGCACACCGAAGGCACGATCAGCGGCCCGAGTTTCGATGCCGCGATCCACAGGCCCGTGGCCGTGCCTTTTTCCTTCGCGGGAAACCAGCGATTGATGACGTTCGTGCAGCCGATGCCGAGCGGCCCTTCCGACAAGCCGAGCCCTACGCGATACGTCATCAGCAGAAACACCGAGGACGTCGTGCCCATCAATCCCGTGAATACGGAAGTCAGGATCATGAAGACGGAGAAAAGCAGGCCCGTCGTCCTGGCGCTGAGCCGCTTATAGAGCAGTCCGACGGGAATCTGCACGAAGCCGTACGCGAACGAAAACAGGCTCACGATCAGACCGGCTTCGGTATTGGTGATGTGATATTCCTTCTTCAGATACGGCAGCGCGATGCCGAAGTTGGCCCGATCCGCGCACGCGACCGCCCAGATGCAGAAGATCAGTCCCATCACGACCCAGCGGTGCTTCGTGCGTTTCTCCGCGACAGGTTCCGCCTTCGAGGGAGCGATGATGCCGTCGGCGTTGTTCATCGCGATGCCTCCTGTTGCGCGTGCGCTGCGGCTTGAAGGAGGCGAATAGATGGAAAGCGGGTAGGGCGCAGGCTCACGCTGTTGTCTCCGATGTCATTTTCAAGGCTTTATTGTTGATATGCCTTCCGATGCTTCGAATTGTGGGGACGGTGTACCGGAGCGTCCAATCTTTTATTGCTATTACCTGATGCCCGGATTGAATCGATCGATTCGTGGATCAATTGATAGCCTTTTGGGATTGGACGCCTCCGGCAAAAGCGGACATCATCCGCTCCACATTGGAAACGAACATCATGGAGCACGCGAATTGAAGCCGAGCATTTTGCAATTGAACCCGATCCTCGTACCGGCCATCAACGAAAAGCTCGATGCGCTGTACACCATGCATCGTCTCTTCGAACAAGAGGATAAGGACGCCTATATCCGCGAGCACGGCGCATCGATTCGCGGCGTGATCACAGGCGG
The DNA here is from genome assembly GCF_900258035.1 of Caballeronia novacaledonica. Taxonomy (GTDB): domain Bacteria; phylum Pseudomonadota; class Gammaproteobacteria; order Burkholderiales; family Burkholderiaceae; genus Caballeronia; species Caballeronia novacaledonica. Next base: position 104,574 of record NZ_OGTP01000001.1, read on the forward strand.
GCATACGGGCATCTCGAACGCTCTCATCGAGCGCTTGCCCGCGTTGCAGGTGATCGCGGTGAACGGTGTCGGCACCGATGCGGTCGATCTCGAATTCGCACGCTCGCGCGGCCTTCCGGTGACGGGCACGTTCGGCGCGTTGACCGAGGATGTCGCCGATCTCGCGATCGGTTTGATCCTGACCGTCCTGCGCGAGATCTGCCCCGGCAACGATTTCGTGAAGACCGGCAAGTGGGTGAAGAACCCGAGCCCGAGCGCGATTCCGCTATCGCGCCGTTTCAGCGGCAAGCGCGTGGGCATCGTGGGCCTCGGCAAAGTCGGCCGCGCAATCGCGCAGCGCGCAGCCGCCTTCGACTGTCCGATTGCCTATACCGATGTGCGCCCGATGGACGATATCGGCTATCGCTTCGTGCCGGATCTTTTGTCGCTCGCACGCGAAAGCGACATTCTCGTGCTCGCCGCCGCCGCCGATAAAGCCAGGGGCATCGTGAATGCCGCCGTGCTCGATGCATTGGGCAAGGACGGTTATCTCATCAACATCGCGCGCGGCAAGCTCGTGGTGGAAAGCGATCTCGTCGAAGCATTGTCGCGTGGCGCGATCGCGGGCGCGGGCCTCGATGTTTTCGTCGACGAACCGAACGTGCCGCCCGAATTGTTCGATATGGATCGCGTCGTGTTGCAGGCGCATCGCGCGAGCGCGACGATGGAATCGCGCACGGCGATGGGCGAGATGGTGCTCGCCAGTCTCGCGCAAGGTCTCGCGGGCCAGCGTCCGGAAGGCAGCCTCACGACCTGATGCAAGTGCATGAACTCATCCGGGGCGAACATATAATGATCGGCTATCACTTCAATGTCGATGACGAATGCTCGATCTCGGACAAGTGCGTTGCTTCGTTGCGGCCGCGACGGAGCTGAACTTCAGGCGCGCGGCTGCATTGCTTCACATGACGCAGCCGCCGCTTTCCAGACAGATTCATCTGCTCGAAGAGAATCTGGGCGTGCAGTTGTTCGAGCGCGTCGGCCGCACCGTGAAGCTCACGCCGGAAGGGCGCGTGTTTCTCGCCGATGCAACGCGCCTGCTCAATCTGGCCGAGCAGGCCGAAAGCACCGTGAGACGCGCGAGCAAGGGCGCGACCGGGCGCGTGCGCATCGGTTTCACGGGCGCTGCGGGCTACGAGTTGATACCCGAACTGCTCGTCGCGGCGAAGCGCGCTCTGCCGGATATCGACGTCGTTCTGCTCGAAATGATTTCCGTCGCGCAAATAGAAGGTTTCGAGGCGAACGCGATCGATCTCGGCTTCATGCGGCCGTTGCCTTCGCGGCAGAAAGTGGAATTCCTTCTGGTCGATCGCGAGCCGATGATCGTCGCGCTGCCGGCGGAACACGCGCTATGCCGTTTCGATCGGCTCGAACTCGCGCAGTTGCACGAACAGGCGTTCATCATGCATTCGCCCACGCACGGCAAGTACTTCCACGATCGCATCGTGAGCATGCTCGTCGCCGATGACGTGAAGCCGCACTTCACGCAATACATCGATCAGACGCCCACCATTCTGTCGCTCGTTCGCGCGGGACTGGGCGTTTCGATCCTGCCGGCGTCGTCGCAACGGTTTCATTACGACCATGTCGAGTTCAGGGAAATCGCGGGCAATACCGTGCAGGCCGAAATGAGCATGGCGTGGCGTTCCGATCAGGACAATCCCGCCGTCACGGCCTTCAGGCACATGGCGGCGGAATACTTCGCTAGGCGGCGTTCCTGATCTGAAGCGCGGTTGCATCGACGGCTGCTTTGGCCTTGTCGACAATCTCGTCGATCTCGTCATGCGTAACGACGAGCGGCGGCGACAACAACATGCGATCGTCGCTTGCGCGCATCACGAGATTGCCCGCGAAACTGAAGTCGCGGCATAGCGTGCCTATATCGTCGGCATTCGCGAAGCGCTTTCTCGTCGCGCGATCTTCGGCAAGCTGAATGCCCGCGACGAGCCCCGCGCCCGCAATCTCGCCGACGATCGGATGGTCGCCCAGCGCCTCACGCAAACGCTTCTGAAAATACGGACCCGCATCGTGCTTCACGCGCGCGACGATGCCTTCGTCCCGCAACAGCTTCAGATTGGCCACCGCGACGGCCGCCGCCACCGGATGCCCCGAATACGTGAAGCCGTGGGCGAACTCGCCACCGTTCACGATTGCGTCCGCGATACGATCCGACAGCGCGACCGCGCCCATCGGCACATAGCCGCTCGTGAGGCCCTTGGCCATCGTGATGACATCCGGCTCGAAACCGAAGTGCCGATGCGCGAACCATTCGCCCGTGCGCCCGAATCCGCCGATTACTTCATCGGCGATCAGCAGCACATCATGCTTGCGGCAGATGCGTTCGATTTCAGGCCAATAACTCGACGGCGGAAAGATCACGCCGCCCGCGCCCTGAAACGGCTCGCCGATGAACGCGGCGACATTCGCAGCGCCCAGTTCGATGATCTTCTCTTCGAGCTGACGCGCACGCGCGAGGCCGAATGCCTGCGCATCCATCTCGCCGCCTTCGCCGAACCAGTAAGGCTGATCGATATGCGCGACATGCTCCATCTTCGAGGGCATTTGCTCGTGCATGTAGCTCATGCCGCCGAGCGTCGCGCCCGCGATGGTCGAGCCGTGATACGCATTCGTTCGCGCGATGACGTATCGCTTCGCCGGCTGCCCTTGCACGGCCCAATAGCGATGCACTGCGCGCAGCGCCGTATCGTTGGCTTCCGAGCCGCTGTTGCAATAGAGAAAGCGCTTGAACTGCGCGGGCGCGATCTCCGCGAGCAGCGCCGACAATTCGATCACCGGCGGATGCGTCGTCTTGAAGAACGTGTTGTAGAAGGGCAGTTCCTGCATTTGCCTGAGCGCGGCATCGACGAGTTCGCGCCGTCCATAGCCGACGTTCACGCACCACAATCCCGCCATGCCATCGATGATGCGATTGCCTTCCGAGTCTTCGAGATAGACGCCCTCGGCCTTCACGATCACACGGCTGCCCGTGCGATTGAGCGCGCCCATGTCGGAGAAAGGATGCAGATGATGCGCGGCATCGAGCGCGCGGTATTGCGGCGTCGGGTCGATTCGATCGTTCATGTCGTGATCTCCTTTATACATGTAGCAGCAGATGCTTGCGTTCCCACGAACTGATGACGCGGAAGAACGCTTCGTATTCGGTTTCCTTCAACGCGAGATAGGCGCGCACGAACTTCTCGCCGAACATGTCGGCAAGCGGTTCGCACGCGCCCATCAACGCGAGACCTTCGTCGAGATTACGCGGCAATTGGTATGGCTGACGATAACCGTCGCTTGCGAGCGGCTCGGTCGGTTCGAGATGCTGCGTCATGCCGAGATAGCCCGCGGCCAGTGTCGCCGCGATCGCGAGATACGGGTTGCAATCCACGCCCGGTATGCGATTCTCGACGCGCCGCGCCTGCGGCGACGCATGCGGCACGCGAAAGCCCACGGTGCGGTTGTCGTAGCCCCATTGCACGTTGATCGGCGCGGCCATGAAGCGCGACAGCCTGCGATACGAATTGATGTACGGCGCGAAGATCGGCATCAACGCGGGCGTATATTTTTGCAGGCCCGCGATATAGCTATAGAAGAGGCCCGTGGGTTCGCCTTCGCGATCCGTGAAGAGATTGCGGCCCGTTTCTTCATCGACGACGCTTTGATGAACGTGCATTGCCGAGCCCGGCTCGTTCTCCATCGGCTTCGCCATGAAGGTCGCGTACATCTTGTGGCGCAGCGCCGCTTCGCGCACCGTGCGCTTGAAGAGAAAGACGCGATCCGCGAGATTGAGCGCGTCGCCGTGCATGAAGTTGATTTCCATTTGCGCGGCGCCGACTTCGTGAATCAGCGTGTCCACTTCGAGTTCCTGCACCTCGCAATACTCGTAGATGTCTTCGAAAAGCGGATCGAACTCGTTGACGGCATCGATCGAATACGCCTGACGTCCGGTTTCCGCGCGCCCCGTTCTGCCGACGGGCGGCTGCAAGGGCAGATCCGGATCGCGATTCATATCGACGAGAAAGAATTCGAGCTCGGGCCCCACCACAGGACGCCAGCCTTTCTCGGCGAACTTTTGCAGCACTTGCCTCAACACGCGTCGCGGCGAAATCGCGACGGGCGTGCCGTCGAAATGCACGCAGTCGTGGATGACCTGCGCCGTGGGATCGGCGGCCCACGGAATCAGGCGAATCGTCGATGGATCGGGCACGCACACCATGTCGGGATCGGTGACGCCCGTGAAGCTGCCATCGACGGGATAGTCGCCCGTGACCGTCTGAATCATCACGGCTTGCGGCAGGCGCATCGATTCGCCCGACTCGAACTTGCTGCGCGGAATGATCTTGCCGCGCGCGGTGCCCGCCATGTCGGGAATGATCGCTTCCACTTCGGTGATGCGATGTTTGCGAAGGAATTCGTCGATGCGTTCCATTGTCGTTCTCGTGTTTGGACGCGTGCATGCTTCCACGGCCTTCGCGATGCATCGCAAAAGCGCAAAGAAGCAAGGCGCGCATTCACGCGTGCGGTCGCACGCGCGCGGACCCGTCAGCCAGAAAGAGAAAACGGAAGGAGGCGCTACGGCAGCAGCGAAGCCGCGCCGACGCAATGCACGGCGATGAACGCGCGCGCGGAAATGGCGTTGCGACGCCGCACGCAGCGGCGGGAGAGGACGGTGAGAACCGACAGGAAGCGGCGATCGGGAAGCTTGCCGCAGCGATCGGCGCAGGAGCCGCGGCTCCGACGTGCCAGAGGGCTTTGGACTTTCACGATAAGACTCGTTTGGCGAGTGGATTGGCAGAGCGATTGCCGATTCCGGCGATGGCCCTTGGACGAGCATATACGAGACATAAACGCCGTCAATACGTTTTTTCCATCGGCCGCGCGCGTGGCGATTTTGTCGGGCGATAAGCTTGTTGCCCAATTCATCGATAATGTCGGCTCTTTCCGCCGACACGCCCATTGAGCCCGATGCTCGCCAACCTGCTCGTCCAACTCGTCAACGGCCTCGCCGATGCCTGCGCGCTGTTTCTCGTCGCCTCAGGTCTCTCGCTGATCTTCGGCGTCACGCGCATCGTCAACTTCGCGCATGGATCGCTCTATATGCTCGGCGTGTATGTGGCTTATAGCTTGACGAGCCGATTCGGCGAGAGCGTCGCGGGCTTCTGGGCGTCGATGATGGGTGCGGCGCTCGTCGTCGGCGCAATCGGCGCGGCGATCGAAGTGAGCGTGCTGAGGCGCATCTATCGCGCACCGGAACTGTTTCATCTGCTTGCCACATTCGCGCTGGTGCTGATCATTCGCGATGCGGCGCTTTATTTGTGGGGGCCGGAAGATCTGTTCGGGCCGCGCGCGCCGCATCTCGAAGGCGCCGTGCAATTGCTCGGGCATGCGTTGCCTACGTATGATCTCGCGTTGATCGTCATCGGGCCGCTCGTATTGCTCGCGCTCTGGTATGCGCTCACGCGCACGCGTTGGGGCACGCTCGTGCGCGCGGCCAGCGCGGATCGCGAAATGCTCGGCGCGCTCGGCGTCAACCAGGCGTGGCTCTTCACCGGCGTGTTTTTCGTGGGCGCGTTGCTCGCGGGACTCGGCGGCGCGTTGCAGGTGCCGCGCATGTCGGCGAATCTTTCGCTCGATATCGAAACCATCGGCAATGCATTCGTCGTCGTCGTGGTCGGCGGCATGGGTTCGATTCCGGGCGCGTTCGTCGCGGCGCTGTTGATCGCGGAGATCAAGGCGATGTGCATCGGCATCGGGCATGTGTCGATCGCGGGCAGCGACTTTTCGTTGTCGAAGTTCACGCTGGTCGCGGAGTTCGTCGTGATGGCCGTCGTGCTCGTGCTGCGGCCGTGGGGACTCTTCGGCCGCGCGCAAACCATCGCACGCTCCGCCGCGCCCGCCGATCAGCCTTTGCGTCCCGCCACGCGCAACATGAAGATCGTCGCGGCCGGTATCGTGATCGCGCTTGCACTTGCGCCGCTCGCCGCCGATGCTTTCCCCTACATGCCCGTGCTGTTCGTCGAGATCATGATCGCGGTGCTGTTCGCGGCGAGCCTGCACTTCATCATGGGACCGGGCGGCATGCACTCGTTCGGTCACGCGGCTTACTTCGGTCTCGGCGCATACGGTGCGGCGCTGTTTCTCAAGGTCTTCGCGTTGCCGATGGAAGCCGCGCTCGTGCTCGGCCCGTTGATCGCGGGCATCGGCGCGATCGTGTTCGGCTGGTTCTGCGTGCGCCTCTCGGGCGTCTATCTGGCGATGCTCACGCTCGCGTTCGCGCAGATCGTGTGGTCCGTCGTCTTTCAATGGGACGCCGTGACGGGCGGAAGCAACGGCATCCTGGGCATCTGGCCGTCGCCGTGGCTTGCGTCGCCCGTCGCGTTCTATTACCTCACGCTCGTGTTCGCGGTGATCGGCGTATGGCTCCTGCGCCGCATGCTCTTCTCGCCGCTCGGCCTCGCGATGCGCGCGGGCCGCGATTCGCCCTTGCGCGCCGAAGCGATCGGCATCGACGTCGCGCGCGTGCAATGGGTCGCGTTCATCGTCGCCGCGCTCGTATGCGGGCTCGCGGGTTCGCTCTACGCGTTCTCGAAGGGCAACATCTCGCCCGAAGCGATCAGCGTGGGCCGTTCCGTCGATGGCCTCGTGATGGTCCTGCTCGGCGGCATCCAGACGCTCGCCGGGCCGATCGTCGGCGCGAGCGTGTTCACGTGGCTGCAGGACACCGTCGCGCGTCAGACCGACTATTGGCAGGCGCTGCTCGGCGCCGCGATCCTCGTGCTCGTCATCGCGTTTCCGCAGGGAATCGCGGGCTTCGTGCGCGAGCGCTTCTTCAGGGAGGCGCAATGACGCTGCTTTCGATCGCACGTTTGTCGAAGTCTTTCGACGGCGTGCAGGCCGTCGACGACGTATCGTTCGATCTCGAAGCGGGGCAGTTGCTCGCGCTGATCGGCCCGAACGGCGCGGGGAAATCGACATGCTTCAACATGATCAACGGACAGCTCAAACCGGGCGCGGGCACGATCCGTTTCGACGGGCACGACATCGCCGGCATGCGTCCGCGCAATATCTGGCGTCTTGGCGTGGGCCGCACGTTCCAGATCGCCGCGACCTTCAACTCGATGACCGTGCTCGAAAACATGCAGATGGCGTTGCTGTCGCGCGAACGGCGCATCTACCGTCTTTTCGGGCGCGCCGCGTCCTGCGGAAAAGACGAAGCGATGACCTTGCTCGATCTCGTCGGCATGACGGCGCATGCGCAGCGTAGTTGCGCGGTGCTCGCCTATGGCGACGTGAAGCGCGTCGAGCTGGCGATCGCGCTTGCGAACAATCCAAAGCTCCTGTTGATGGACGAACCGACCGCGGGCATGGCGCCGCAGGAGCGCAATGAACTGATGGCGCTCACCGCGCGTCTCGCGAAAGAGCGCAACATCGGCGTGCTGTTCACGGAGCACAGCATGGACGTGGTGTTCTCGCATGCGGACAAGCTCGTCGTGCTTGCACGCGGCCGTCTTATCGCGGAAGGCGATGCCGAAGCCATCCGCAACGATGCGCGCGTGCGCGAGGTTTATCTCGGCACGGGCGCATCGTTCGCGCCGCGTGCGGGAGCAACGCTATGACGCTCCTCAAGGTCGATGCGCTGAATGCGTTTTATGGCCGCGCGCAGATCCTGTTCGACGTCGGCTTCGAAGTCGGTCGCGGTGAAGTGGTCGCGTTGATGGGGCGCAACGGCGCGGGCAAATCGACGACGATGAAAGCCGTGATGGGACTCTTGCCGCGCGTATCGGGCGCCGTGTCGTTCATGGGCGAGAACATCGCGGGCATGGCGCCGCATCGCATCGCGCGCAAGGGTTTGGGTTACGTGCCGGAAGATCGCCGCGTATTCGGCGACCTCACCGTGATGGAAAATCTCGACACGGGCCGTCAGCCGCCGCGCGACGACGCGCCTCTATGGACGCCCGACAAGCTCTTTCGCGTATTCCCGAATCTCGGCGACATGCGCGGCCGTCGCGCGAGCCGCATGAGCGGCGGCGAGCAGCAGATGCTCACCGTTTCGCGCACACTGATGGGCAATCCGCGCCTCGTGCTGCTCGACGAGCCATCGGAAGGTGTCGCGCCGGTGATCGTCGAACAGATGGCCGATATGATTCTCGAACTGAAGCGCGAAGGACTCGCGATACTTCTGTCGGAACAGAACCTGCACTTCGCGGAATTCGTGAGCGACCGCGTGTATCTGCTGGAAAAAGGTCAGATACGGCATGAAGCCGCGATGCACGCTTTCGCACGCGACGATGCAGCGCGCCGCGAATTCCTTGGCGTATGAACGAACCGAATCCAAACAGAGAGGACAGAACCCGATGACGCCACCGCGCTTCACCATCGCCGCCATTGCAGCGAGTCTCGCATTCGCCGCGCACGCCGATACCATCAAGATCGGCGAAATCAATAGTTATAAGGCACAGCCCGCGTTTCTCCTGCCGTACAAGAACGGCTGGAATCTCGCGCTCGACGAGATCAACGCGGCGGGCGGCATCGATGGCAACAAGCTCGAAGTCGTTTCGCGCGACGACAACGGTAATCCTGGCGATACCGTTCGCGTTGCGCAGGAACTCGTCACGCGCGAGCAGGTGAAATTGTTGTTCGGCGGTTATCTGTCGAATACGGGCCTCGCGCTTGCGGATTACGCGAAGCAAAGGCGCATCTTCTTCCTCGCGGCCGAACCGCTCACCGACAAGATCGTCTGGCAGGACGGCAACAAGTACACGTATCGTCTGCGTCCTTCGACATACATGCAGGTCGCGATGCTCGTGCCGGAAGCCGCGAAGCTCAAGAAGAAGCGCTGGGCGCTCGTCTATCCGAACTATGAGTACGGCCAGTCGGCGGTGGCCACGTTCAAGCGCTTGCTGAAGGCGGCGCAGCCGGATGTGGAATTCGTCGCGGAGCAGGCGACGCCGCTCGGCAACGTCGATGCGGGCGCGGTCACGCAGGCGCTCGCCGATGCGAAGCCCGACGCCATCTTCAACGTGCTGTTCAGCGCGGACCTCGGCAAGTTCGTGCGCGAGGGCAACACGCGCGGGCTTTTCAAGGATCGCGCGGTCGTGTCGCTCCTGACGGGCGAGCCGGATTATCTCGATCCGCTCGGCAAGGAAGCGCCGGTCGGCTGGATCGTGACGGGCTATCCGTGGTATTCGATCGATACGCCGGCGAACAAGAAGTTCGTCGCCGACTACGAAGCGAAGTATCACGACTATCCGCGCCTGGGCTCGGTCGTCGGCTATACGGCGATGATGTCGATTGCCAACGGCCTCAAGAAAGCCGGCTCGGCCGATGCCGACAAGCTCGCCGCCGCATTCAAGGGCTTGCCCGTCGATACGCCGTTCGGTCCGATCACGTATCGCAGGCAGGACAATCAATCGACGATGGGCGCGTATGTCGGCGTCACGGGCCTGAAGGACGGCAAGGGCGTGATGACGTCGTTCCGTTATGTCGATGGCGCGAGCGTACAGCCATCGGATGAAGAGGTGAAGAAGCTGCGCCCGGCGGAGTGACCTCTCAGTCCTTCGGGAAGGGCTTGCTGACGAATTTCGAACCGGCAAGCCCGAAGCGCCAGGGCACGTCGATCGCCTTGGTAATGCCGATGCGCGGTCCATGCACGATGGGGAAGTCTTCCTCGGGCGGCTCGATATGAAACGGCGCTTCGAGCAGCGACATGCCGTTGTTCCTGTGCGTGATGCCGAGCGCTTGCGCGGCGCGGCCCGGACCGGAACATAGCAGTTTGATCGGCTCCAGTCCGCGACGCTCGCGCATCGAATCGATGCCGACGAGCGGCTCGATCGCGCGAATCAGCACACCGGCGCCGTGGCCGGCCTCGCGGCACACGAAGTTCAGGCACCAGTGAATGCCATAGGAACGATAGACATAGGCATAGGCGGGCGGCCCGAACATGATTGCGTTGCGCGGCGTCGGCCCGGAGAAGCTATGCGAGGCGGGATCTTCTCGGTCGTAAGCTTCCGTTTCGACGATACGTCCGCCGACGCCGTCGACGGTCACGATCGCGCCGATGAGGCGTTGCGCGACGATCTCGGACGGCGCATGGAAATCGATGGGTTTGGGCTTCCGGTTCACAAGCGGTATTCTAGCCGCGGCCGTGCCAACGCATGAAACGTGAATATCCGGAGATGCCGAATGAAGACTTCCTGGTTCCTCAAGTTCTCGAATGCGCTCGCGCAACTCGCGGGGCGCGCATCGACATTTGTGATTGCGGTGCTGCTCGTCATCGTGTGGGCCGCCTCGGGGCCGATCTTTCATTTCAGCGACACCTGGCAGCTCGTCATCAATACGTCGACGACCATCGTCACGTTTCTGATGGTCTTTTTGATCCAGAACACGCAGAACCGCGACACCGCCGCGATGCAGATCAAGCTCGACGAACTCATACGCGCGATCGACAAGGCGCATAACGCGCTGCTCGATCTCGAAGAGCTCGACGAAAAGGAACTCGCGATTTTTCGCAAGCGTTATGAAAAGCTTGCGCAGGAAGCACGCGACGATTTGCGTTCGGCGAGCAAGGACATTGAAATGCCTTCTTTTCCGCAAGACGAGAAGCGCGATAGCTAAATTCCTCGCAAGTTTCCCAAATTGCGTGACACCGCCGGGCATTTGAATGTAACCTTGAGATATTCCAGCGGCGTTCGCGTGCTGTCCAAAGCGGCGAGCCATTGACATTCATGGTCTGGCGATCCGCTTCTTCCGAATAAATATCCGTTAGCATCCGCAAACGTTTTCGCCATCTTCGGCAAAACGCTTCGAAACAATCCGGCGCCTGCCCGATTGATCGAGCAAGAGCGAAAAAAGAAAAATCCGCTCGCTAAAGTTTTGCGAATTGCTGCCGACAAGGGCGCGCACAAGCCATTTCTAAAGCCCGGAAAGAGGGCATTTCAGGCCTTTAATTCGCGAAGTTATTCCTTCCCGAAATCGCTAGGATGTGTCTTGCCCGGTAATTTCTTTTATCGGGTCCACACCTACCTAAACCATTGAAGGAAGAAAAATGCGCAAATTGATGAAGGCATTCGTGCGCGACGAGCGCGGTGTCAGCGCGATGGAGTATGCGGTTCTGGCTGGCATTATCGTGGTGGCTCTGGCCAGCCTCAGCGCGTTCTTGCCGGGCCAGTTCCAGACGCTGTTCACGAACATGTTCGCCAAGGTCACCTAAAGCGAATTGAAGGACGTTTCTGTCTGGCGGGCGGTGCTTTCCGCTGTTGACGATCCGCCTCCCGACTCCATAACAAAAAGACCATCGTGCAGCTCTTGTCACTTGCCATCCGCCTGATCGTGCTCTGCGCGCTGTTGTGGCTCGCGGTCATCGACGTGCGCTCCCGACGCCTGCCGACCAAAATCGTGCTGACCGTCGGAGCGCTCTTCTTTGCCGACGCGCTCACTCGCCGCATGCCGGTCGACGATGTCATCGTTCATCTGCTGCTTGCTCTTGGCGTGTTCCTGGTCTGCGCCGTGCTGTTCGCGGCGAAGATGCTGGGCGGAGGCGACGCGAAACTCGCCTCCGTCATCTTTCTCTGGGCCGGCCTTGCTTTCTCGCTGCCTGCCTTGACGCTGATTTCCGTGATCGGGACCGTCGTGTCGCTGATCAGTCTCGCGACGCGCTCCATGAATCCCGTGCAGCCACTGCTGCCGATGCGCGTGCTCGCCATGTTTTCCGGCGCACGCGGCGTTCCGTACGGCGTGGCGCTCGCGCTCGGCGGCGGCGCCGTGATCGTGCTGCCGGCGCTCTTGCCTTACCTTGCAAACCGATAGGACGGCGCGCTCATGTCCAACATCATCAAGTTCGCCATATTGCTGATCGGCGCTTTGCTCATTGCGCTGATCGTGCGTGTCGTGGTCGCGAGCGCTTCGCGCCCGAGCAATCATGTGGTCACCACCGAGAAGGTGCAGGTGAGCGCGGCCGATCTGCCTCAGGGCCTGCTCCTGCGCGACGAAGATCTCGCGTGGAAAAGCCTGCCCGCCAACAAGATTCCGCCCAACGCGATCGTATCCGGCGCGGCCGACGCACCCGACATCAAGGGCGCGCTGCTGCGTCATCCGGTCGAGAACGGCGCCGTGCTCACGAGCGCGGACGTCATCCTGCCGAGCGCGCCGGGCTTCCTCGCCGCCACACTCAAGCCCGACATGCGGGCGGTGTCGGTTGCCGTGGACGACGTCTCCGGCAACGCGGGGCTCATCCAGCCAGGCGATTACGTCGATCTGCTGCTCACGCAACAGATGGACCGCCGCACCGATTCGCCGGACCTCGCGGTCTCGAGCGAAACAGTTGTCGAGCATGTGCGCGTGCTTGCGGTCGGCTCCGAGATCAAGCGTCCGAAGATCAACGGCGACGTCGCCGAAGCCATCGCGCGTGCTCGCACGGTGACGCTCGAAGTGACGCCGCGAATGAGCGAAGTCGTCGCGGTCGCCGCGCGTCTCGGCTCGCTATCGCTGGCGCTGCGCAGCTTTGCGACTGAAACGCGCGTCCCGTCCGCATCGACGGCGGTCGCGGCGTCCGCCTCGCAGCGCGAACCGATCTGGGCCGGCGACATTTCCCGCGCGGTGCGTGATCTGCCGCGCTCGAAGACTCCGCAGGTCAGCGCGCCGGTTCACGTGGCGGCGCCGGCGCGCCCCGTCACGATTTACCGTGGCTCGGAGAGGAGCGACGCAGGTTCGACGGTCGCACAAGTCGGCGCTACGTCCGATGCGCCGCCGTTGCCGACCGTGCCCACGCGATAAACGTTCAGCGCGCCGCGTTCAAGCGCGGTGACGCCGGCAGTCATCACAGCAGCACACAGTCACGGCCTCACAGTGCCAGGATCGAATCTCATGAGAACGCAGTTGGACTTCGGCAGCATCGAAAAACGGAGCGCGCGGCTCGCGCTCGCGTGCGCGGGCATGTTGCTGACATGGTCGGTTCAGGCGGCGCAACCGGTCGTTCCCGCGCGCCCGTCGAATGAAGCGGGCGTCCCGGCGACTCAGCTCGCGCAAGCTCGCCCGCACGCTCACCCGCTCGTCAGGACCGCGGTTGCGGCGCCTTACGGCACCGTCGCGCCGGGCGTCGATATCGGGCAGGGCGCGCTCACGCTCGACGCGGGCAAGGGCACGATGCTGCGCCTGCCGGAAGACGCCACGTCCGTGTTCGTCGCCGATCCGTCGATCGCGGACGTGCACGTACCGTCGCCGAAGACCGTGTTCGTGCTCGGCAAGAAGACCGGCACGACCACGCTGTACGTGCTGGGCCCGGGCAACAAGACGCTCTTGCAGCGCACCGTGATCGTCGCGCGCGACATGATGGCCCTGCGCAACATGATCTCCGCGCGCTTCCCGAACCTGAACGTGCAGGCAACGTCGAGCCAGGGCTCGCTGCTGCTGACGGGCCAGGTGCCGAATTCGGCCGATGCCGATGCGATCGTGCAGGCCGTGACGCCGTATCTCGGCGAGAAGGAAGTGCTGATCAACCGCATGACGGTGGATCGTCCGTTGCAGGTTCAGTTGCGTGTGCGCATCACCGAAGTGGACCGCAACGTGACGCAGCAACTGGGCATCAACTGGCAGGCGCTCGGCAATTCGGGCAACTGGCTCGGAGGCATTTTCAGCGGCCGCTCGATCCTCAATCTGAACCAGCCGATTGCCAACGGTGTTGGCGGCATCACCTATCCGGTCAACCTGCCGACCAACAACGCGTTCTCTTTCCTCGGCGGTTTCAAGGCCGGTAACACCGATATTCGCGCGCTCATCGACGCACTGAATCAGGAAGGCCTGCTCACCGTGCTCGCGGAGCCGAATCTGGTCGCGCTGTCCGGCCAGACCGCGAGCTTCCTCGCGGGCGGCGAGTTCCCGATTCCCGTCTCGCAAGTCAATGGCGCGATCACTGTCGAGTTCAAGCAGTTCGGCGTCAAGCTCGATTTCACGCCCACCGTGCTGAACGAGCGGCGCATCAGCCTGAAGGTGCGCCCGGAAGTCAGCCAGATCGACACGACCGCCAGCGTGACGACGGGCGGCGTGACCGTGCCAGGGCTCTCGGTGCGCCGCGCCGACACGACGGTCGAACTCGCGAGCGGGCAGAGCTTCGCGATCGGTGGCCTCTTGCAGACCAATACGACGGACATCGTCTCGCAGGTGCCTGGCATCGGCTCGATTCCGGTGCTCGGCAAGCTGTTCTCGTCGTCGAATTACCAGAACAACAAGACCGAGCTCGTCATCATGGTGACGCCGTATCTCGTCGAGCCGACCGATCCCGCGAAGCTGCGCTCGCCGCTCGATTCGCTGATCTCGCCTTCGAGCGACGTCGAGTACAGCTTCCAGCGCAAGGCGGGCGGCACGCAGCCGTCGGCTTCCGAACCGCGTCTCGTCGGCGCGGCGGGCTATGTCTATTGAGCGCCCAGTCATGAAATTCATATCCGGTTCGACCCGCTACCCGACACTCGCCGTGCTGCTCGCGCTCGCGTGCGGCCTTTCCGGGTGCCTGAAGCCGCCGCTCACCATGCCGAACGAGACGGTGATCGGCTATGACGGCAAGTACGCCGTGCCGCCCGATTGCGATTCGCTCACGCGCAAATCGCTCTTGACCGACGCGGGCGTCCACCGCCCGTCGATGCAATGGGGCTGCGCAACCTACACGAACCTCGCCGCGCAACTTGCGCGTCCGGCCGATATCGTCGCGCCGCAGACGCTCGGACCCGCCGACGCCGCCGTGGCCGCGAGCGCCGTGCATCGCTACGAGACTGGCCGCGTGATCCCGCTCGACAAGTCGTCGTCGCGCGATTCAAAGTAACGCCTCAATCGACGGACATCATGAGCACCACAGAGATCAGTTTCTTCAAGGGCAAGCCGGGCGTGCGCATCGCGGATTTCATCGCGTTCGTGGCGGACCGCAAGACCGAGCAGGTGTTGAAGAGCTTCGTGCTCGAACAGGCGATGCCCCACGTGCATATCGCCGTCGGCAATGTGGATGACGCCATCGCGCATCTGTCGAAGATCGAGCGCTCGCCGCTCTTTCTGCTGGTCGACCTCGAAGGCTCGGTGATGCCGCTCTCCGATCTCGGCCGCCTCGCCGAAGTGTGCGAGCCGTCGGTGCAGGTCGTCGCGCTTGGCGAACGCAACGACGTCGGCCTGTTCCGCAGCCTGCTCAAGATCGGCGTGCGCGACTATCTCGTCAAGCCGCTGACCGTCGAGCTGCTGAAGCGCACCGTCAACGTGTCCGAGGGCAAGGTGAGCCCGGTTACGCTGGCGCGCGCAGGCAAGACGATCGCTTTCACGGGCACGCGTGGCGGCGTCGGCGTGACGACGCTCGCGCTCAACCTCGCGCGCTATCTGGCCGAGGACACGCATCGCCGCGTCGCGTATGTCGATCTCAAGCTGTGCGGCGGCGCCGCCAACAGCATGCTCGGCATGCAAAGCAACAATGGTCTCATCGACGTGCTGCAAAACGTGCACCGTCTCGATCCGCAATACGTGGAACGCACACTGGTCGCGAACGGCAGCCGCCTGTTCATGCTCTCGGCGGATATCGACTACGGCACCACGAAGGACTTCGAGCCGGGCGCGCTGCGCCGCGTGGTCGAGCTGCTGTGCGACAGCTTCCACTACGTGATTCTCGATGTCGGCAATGCGAACGGGCCGCTCGCCGCGGAAGCGCTCGATCACGCGTCGCGCGTGTATCTCGTCGCGGACCGCTCGGTGCATTCGACCCGCGAGACCATTCGCCTGCTGCGCTATATCGAGGACCGCGACAACAATCCGCCGACTTCCATCCTGCTCAACAATCCGAATGCGGCGAGCTCGGGCAAGGTGCAGCAGACCGACTTCATGACGGCGATCGGCCGCACCGTGCTGCATGAAGTGCAGTTCGAGGCGAAGGCGCTCGCCACCGCCGAGAATCTCGGCGAAGCGCCGATCGAACGCGCGCAGAACGGGTTCACGCAAACCATCACGCGGCTCGCCAACGATCTGACGGGCCAGCACGCCGCGGTCGAGAACACATTCCTGAGCAAGTTCAGGCTGAGGAGGGGATGATGTTCGGGCAAAAGCAGGCGCGCGCGACTTCGCCGACCGATACCACGGACGGCACGAACGGCCAGCCTCAGGGCGAGGCGCCGCCGCTTTCGCTCGTCGAGAAGGCTGCGCCCGCGCCCGCGCGCACGCAGCCCGCCGAAGGCAACGAAGCACTCGTGCGCTCGGACCTCTTCAAGACGATCCGCTCGGGCGTGTTCGCCGCGATGAACCCTTCCGCGGCGGTCGGCAAGACGCGCGAGCAGATGAAGCCCGCCGTCGAGACGCTCGTGCTCGACGTCGCGGAGCGCGAGCGTCTGAACATCACGATCTCGGAGCAGGTGCAGATCGTCGGCGAACTGCTGAACGACATGTTCGGTCTCGGTCCGATCGAACCCTTGCTCGCCGACGAAACCATCACCGACGTGCTCGTCAACGGACCGGATCAGGTCTATGTCGAACGGCACGGACGGCTCGAACTCACGAACTGCAAGTTCCGCGACAACGCGCACGTAGTCAACGTCGCGCAGCGCATCGCGGCGGGCGTCGGGCGGCGCGTCGACGAAAGCAGCCCGATGGTCGATGCGCGTCTCGCCGACGGCAGCCGCGTCAACGTCGTGCTGCCGCCGCTCGCGATCCACGGTGCGTCGATCTCAATCCGGAAGTTTTCCAAGCGCAACATCACGCTGCATCGCATGTCGCAGCAAGGCAACATGTCGCTCGCGATGGCCAACGTGCTCAAGCTCGCGAGCACGTGCCGGCTCAATGTCATCGTGTCGGGCGGCACGGGCTCGGGCAAGACGACGCTGCTCAACGCGCTGTCGCACTTCATCGGTCACGGCGAGCGCACGGTGACGATCGAGGACGCGGCCGAACTGCAACTCGTCCAGCCGCACGTCGTGAGTCTGGAAACGCGTCCCGAGAACGCCGAAGGCCTGGGCGCGGTGACGCAGCGCGACCTCGTGCGCAACGCGCTGCGGATGCGCCCGGACCGCATCATCCTCGGCGAAACGCGCGGCGCCGAAGCCTTCGACGTGCTGCAGGCGATGAACACCGGCCACGACGGTTCCATGACCACCATCCACGCGAACACGCCGCGCGACGGCATCACGCGTCTGGAAAGCATGGTGATGATGGCGAACGGCAACCTGCCGCTTCTGTCGATCCGCCGTCAGATCGCGAGCGCGGTGCATCTGATCGTGCAGATCGAGCGCATGCGCGACGGCATGCGGCGCGTCACGCGCATCACCGAACTGGTGGGTGTGGAAGGCGACGTCATCATCACGCAGGATCTCTTCACGTTCCGCTACGACGCTAGCGCCTACAGCGAGGAAGTAAAGGGCGTATTCGAGACCGCTGCCGTGCGTCCGGCGTTCACGCAGCGTGCGGCCTACTACGGTCTCGAGGACGCACTTCTGGACGCGATGAAACCATGAGTCTCGTCGATCTGGTCACCATTGCGTCGTTCGTCTGCGTGCTGCTCGCCGGCGTGATGCTGGTCATCCTGCAGGACATGCAGCGCAACCAGCCGCCGTCGCGCATCAAATTGCGCATGACGAACTCGTTCATGGCGCATGGCGGGCATGTGGCGAATGCCGCCGGCCAGCCCGATCTCGATCTCTTCAGGACGAGCCGCAAGGACAATGCGCTCACGCGCTGGACGGGTCCGCGCCTCGCGCGCCTGCGCACCGTGGCGGGCACGAACGGGCTGCGCGTCGTCATCGTCGTGGCGCTCGTGGCCGGGCTCGTCGGTTTCCTGATGGTCACCTTCATGCCGCTGCCCGAGTTCACGAAGCCATTCGTCCTCGCCGGCATGCCGATCGCCGGCGCCGTGCAGTCGTATCGCTTTCTCGTGAACCGCTTTCGCAAGCGCTTTCTCGACGGCTTTCCCGATGTCATCGACATGATCGTGCGTGCCGTGCGCGCCGGCGTGCCGGTGACGCACGTGATCGGTTCGGCCGCGAGCGAATGCGCCGAGCCGTTGAAGAGCGAGTTTCAGCTCATGGCCGATTCGCTGCAGGTTGGTCTCGATCTGGAGGAAGTGCTGACGGTGGCGATGCGGCGGATCGAAATAGCCGACTTCTCGTTCTTTTGCGTGTGCCTGCTGTTGCAGCGCGAGACGGGCGGCCAGCTTGGTGAAACACTGGAAAACCTGTCGGGCATCGTGCGCACGCGCCGCGAGATTCGCCAGAAAACCAAAGCGCTGACCGGCGAGGCGCGCATCACGACGAAGATTCTCGCCGCGATTCCCGTGTTCATCATGCTGTCGATGTACATGCTCAACAAATCTTATCTGCTCATTTTGTTCAACACCGAAGCTGGCCACAAGACGCTCACGTTCGGCGTCATCTCGATCGTGGCCGGTCTGATCGTGATCGGCAAAATGTCCAAGCTCGATACCTCGCGATGAGTCCGCAAAACGTCGAAACCCTCATCAATCTGCTGATGCTGCTCGGGCTGCTCGCCGCGCTCGGCGTGTGGTGGGCGCACAAGCACGGCGGCAAGCGCGGGCGCATCGCGGAGCGCGCGCGCATGGCCGCGGCCACGCATCGCTTCGACGGTCTCGCGCTCGACGACGAAGACGAAGAGACCTCGCGGCGCGAGCGCATTCTGCGCCGCCTCGCGCGCATCGGCGACAAGATTCCGTTCTTCGACGGCAAGTACCGTCTCAAGCTGCAAAAAGACATGGTGCGCAGCGGCTATCGCAGCAACATGGCGGTGTCGATCCTGCTCGCGGTGAAGTTCTTCTGCGGCCTCGCGTGCGCGGCGGGCACCGTGATGCTCGGTTCGCACATTCCGGTGCTCGGCGCCTATCCCGCCGGGCGCGGCATCGCGATGCTGATGGTGTTCGTCGTCGGGATGATCGTGCCGGAGTACATCGTCGCGATCAAGGCTTCGTACCGGCGCCGCGCGATGGCGTCCTGCCTGCCCGACGCGCTCGATCTGCTCGTCATCTGCACGAACGCGGGCAACAGTCTCGGCGTGTCCATTCGCCGCGTGGCCGACGAACTGACGACGATCTGCCCGCCGCTATCCGACGAATTCTCGCTCGCCGCCGACGAGCTCAAGCTCTCCGGCGACAGCACGCGCGCGCTGAACAATCTCGCCGAACGTATCGACCTGCCGTCGATCCGCGCGCTCATCTCGACGCTCAATCAGTCGATGCGCTACGGCACGCCCATCACGCAGGCGCTGCGCACGCTTTCGCGCACGGAGCGTCTTGCGCACATCGTGTCGCTCGAGGAAAAGGCCGCGAAACTCGCGCCGAAGATGGTCGTGCCGATGTTGCTGTTCATTCTGCCGGCGATCATCGCGATCGCCGCGGGACCTGCCGTCATTCAGTTGCTTGCGTTCATCGCAGGAGATGGAAAATGAAGTCATCCGTTCGATCCACCGTGCGCGGCACGGCTGTCGCGTGCGCCATTGCGCTCGTGTTCGCGGCCACGGGCTGCACGACGACCACGCGCCAGGTCACCGACACGCGCCCCGTGCTGCGCAACTCCGCGCCGAGCACGATGAGCGAGCTGCGCATCGCCGACACGGCGCTCGAGTCGAACAACTTCGATCTCGCGACCTCGCTCTATGAAAAGGCGGTGCAGGCCGATCCGAAATCCGTGCCGGGCCTGACCGGCCTCGGCAACACGCTATACAGCGTCGGCGACTACACGCGCGCGGGCGTCTACTATCGGCGCGCGAGCGAAATCGATCCGAAAGCGACCGCGCCGCTCATCGGCATTGCGCGCGTGGCGATTCATCAGCGGCGCTTCAGCGACGCCATCACGACCTATCGCCGTGTGCTGACGCTGACGCCGAACGATCCGCTCGCATGCGCGGGCCTCGGCGCGGCGCTCGATTTGTCGGGCGAACACGCCCACGCGCAGGCGTTGCTGCGCGAAGCGCTGATCGCCAACCCCGGCGATCCGATGCTGTCGGTGAACCTCGGTCTTTCGCTCACGCTCGCCGGCGATCCGCGTCAGGGCGCGAACGTGCTGCTCGACGTGACGCGCTTTCCCGCCGCGCCGCCGCAGGCGCGCCAGAATCTCGCGCTCGCCTACGGCCTGCTCGGCAACGACGACGCGGCCGCCGCCATTCTCTCGCGCGATCTGCCGAAGTCGGCGGTGCAGGACAACCTGCGCTACTACGAGTTGCAGCGCGAGCGCGAGGAGAAGCCCGCGAAGGGTGTCGCCGTCTCCACCGTCGCGACGCCGAAAGTCCAGACGGCGAGCGCCAAGTGAAGCTGATCCGGCGCATCTTCGGGCGCCTCGGGCGCGACGATCAGGGCGTGACGGCGATCGAATTCGCGTTCGTCTCGCCGTTTCTGCTCATCATGATTCTCATGACGATGGAGATCGCGCTCGACATGATCGTCGACGCTTCCGTGCAGTACGCGGCGCAACAGGCCTCGCGCGCGGGACTGACGACGTCCGTGCCGTCGTCCGGCTCGCGCGACGACCAGGCGCGCCAGATCGTGAACAACATCCTCGGCGGATGGACGAAGTTCGGCGGCACGGTGAATATCGCAACGCTTTCCTACGCGACCTACAACGACATCGCGACCGGCAAATCGCAGCAGACGATGGGCGGACTGGGCGACATCGTGGCCTACAACATCAGCGTGACGATGCCGCCGTTCTCGGGCATTCCGCAAGCCTTCGGCATCGACGTGATGAAATTCCAACGCAACTACATCGTGCAGAACGAAAAATGATGATGCGAAGCACGAAGGGGAAAACGCGCCGGTCGTTCATGTCCCGGCTGGCGCGCTCGGAGAGCGGCGTCTCGGCGATAGAGTTCGCGCTCATCGTGCCGATCATGCTGCTCATGATGCTCGGCTTCACCGAGCTCTATCTATACATGCGCGCGAAGAGCCTCGTCGAGCACACGGCGTTTACGCTCGCCGATACGATCGGCCAGATGAGCCAGGTGATCGACGACCAGTCGGGCATCACGCAGGCGAACACGCTCGCGTCGATCTGGGCCGCGGCGATCCAGCTCGGAACTCCGAACGACCTGAAAAAGAACGGCGGCGTGATCGTCACGTCGATCTGCGAGACGAACTCGACGTGCAACGGGCTCACCTATGTCAACTCGACTCAGGCGCAATGGCGTTTGATGGGCACGCCGAAAGTCCTCTGGACGAGAAAGCCGTTGTGGCAACCCTCGGGCATGGCAAGCAGTGTTTCGTCGACGAACCCGCTGCCGACGAACTGGCCGTTCCGTCAGGGCGATGCCGCCGTGGCCGTCGAAGTGTTCTACAAGTACACGCCGTTTTCGATGACCGCGCCGTTCTGGCAGAACGCGCCCGGCGCGGTGACTTTTCACGAGCGCGTTTTCGTGCGTCCGCGCAACGGACAGGCGCTCACCATTCAGAGTCCCTCGACATGAGCGTGAAGCGAAATTGGGGCGGTCCGTCGGACGCACGTGGCGCGCGCAGCCTGTTCTGCGGCGACGAAGGTGCCGTCGCGATGTTGTTCGCGGCGTGCGCGAGTTTCATGGTCGGCGCGATGTGCACGGCGATCGACTCGATCCACTACGAAATGACGCAGGCGCGCATGCAGATGGCGCTCGACGTCGCGACGCTGTCGGCGGGCGCGAACCTCGCGCACTTCGACACGACGAATT
This sequence comes from Caballeronia novacaledonica, assembly GCF_900258035.1. Taxonomy (GTDB): domain Bacteria; phylum Pseudomonadota; class Gammaproteobacteria; order Burkholderiales; family Burkholderiaceae; genus Caballeronia; species Caballeronia novacaledonica. Next base: position 126,261 of record NZ_OGTP01000001.1, read on the forward strand.
CGGCCGATCTCTCGTCGTGGAAAAACGACGCTCGCTCGTACTACAACGTCAACATGCCGGCGGGCTACATGGACCTGAACCTGCCGGACGCCGGCTTCTCGGCGCAGGTGACGGGCACGCCGACGGTGGGGCAGAACATCCAGCTTTCGGCGAAGGGATCGGTGCCGCTGCTCGCGCCGCTCATCTGGGCCAAGAACGGCAGTCAGAGCGGCACGGGATCGGGCGGAAGCGGCAACCCGGTGACGCCCGACAACGCCTCGGTCAGCGCGAGCAACTCGGCGCTGCGCCTGCCGAAGAGCACGCTCGAGCTCGTGATGGTGCTCGACAACTCGACCTCGATGAACCAGAACGCGAGCAAGACCGATTCGACGATGAAGATCGACGGCCTGAAGGCGGCGGCGCAAAATCTGGTGGGCAGCCTCCTCAGTCAGAGCACCAACGATTCCTACGTGGGTCTGGTGCCGTTCACGACGATGGTCAACGTCGGCAACGTCCTGCCCGCGACCGGCACGACGTGGCTCAGAAACGACTTCTCCGGCTACAACTCGCAGGGCACGAACATATCCGCCTGGCGCGGCTGCGCGGTGGAACCACGCGACGCCAACAAGAATCTGTATCCGAAGGCTTACGCGCCGAAGGACAATCCCGGTTTCACGCCGTGGTACTGGAACGTGCCGCGCGCGGGTTTCACGATTCAGAACTACACGACGAGCTACGACAGCAAGGGCCGCGTGATCTCCAACTGCAACGCGAAGAACCCGAAGACGACCGTCCTGGGCGTGCCGCTCACGCTGCAGACCAACGGCAGTTTTTCGTATTGCAGCGGCGGCGGCAACGCGGGCAATATCTATGACTGGTGGGGCCAGCCCGACCCGGGCACCACGTTCACCCCGACGAAGACGTACGATCAGAACTACAACTACGTTGCGACCTCTTTGAAGAACAACAAGGTCGTCAGCACGCAAAGCCTGTCGGGTCCGTGCGAAATCGCGTCCGCGCAATTCCTCTCGAAGGATTCCACTGCGCTCACGACGTCCATCAAGGCGATGAATCCGGGCGGCAACACGCTCATTCCGACCGGACTCCTGTGGGGCTGGCGCATGTTGTCGTCGGACTGGTCGCAGAACACGGCGGGATCGAGCAACGGCTTCAAGTCGAGCGATCCGTCGCTGCCGCGCATCGAGTCGACGCCGGGGCTGCAGCGCGTGGCGATCGTGCTGACGGACGGCGAGAACGCGTTCGGCAGCAGCTCGGGACTGCTCGCGCCGCCCTATTTCAATGGCCTCTCCGGCGTCGGCGACAACACGCTGAAAGCATCGACCGTCCAGCGCACGCTCAACAACACGATGCTCACCGACGGCAAGATGACGTCGATCGACGACATCAACGCGTTCCAGCTCGCGGTCTGCACGGCGATGAAACAGAACGGCATCATCATCTACTCGATCACCTTCGGCACCTACGGCACGGACACCGACAGCATCAACGCGCAGACGACGATGCAAGCATGCGCAAGCCCCGGCAACTACTATCACGCGCCCAGCAACGCGACCCTCAACCAGATCTTCCAGCAAATCGCCGGCAACCTGGGCGTGCTGCGCCTGACCCAGTAAGGCTCCGCAGGCACGGCGGGCACGCACGTTGCTCGCTTGCCAAGGGCAAGTCCACTTCATACGGAGGTCCGACATGCCCGAAAAGAAAACCCTCAAGCGCGCAGCGAAAGCGAAGCGCGCAGGCAAGTCCCCGAGCACGCAGGCGGGTGAGTTCGTGAAGGAGCAGATCGATCACATTCGCGAGGGCAAGCACGGCGCGAAATCGGCGAAGCAGGCCATCGCGATCGGGCTGTCCGAAGCGCGTCGCTCGGGCGTGAAGATGAAGCCGCCGAAGAAGGGCGCGGCGTCCGAGGCCACGCGCAAGAAGGCCGCGCAGGACACGAAGGCTTCGCATCGCACGAAGAAGAGCGCGGGCACCGAGTCGAAGGCGAAGCGTTCAGCCGTGTCGACACGCGTGCTCAAGCGCGAAAGCACCCAGGCCGCCTCGCACAAGTCGCTGTCGCGCCAGTCGCATGCGGCGTCGAGCCGGCGCTCGGCGGCGGATCGCTCGGCCGCAGCGAAGAAGGGCTGGGCGACGCGCCGCGCCAATGCAGCGAAAAGCGCGCGTCACGCGTCGCGCTGAACGGGCAGCATCCGCGCGAACGAGACGGCCATCGTCGCGAGTTCCTGCGCCGCGGGCGTGAGCGGCACGCCCGCGCGCCGCAGCAGGCACACCGGCGTTTTGGCGGCGCGCTCGGCGACCGGCACGATCTCGACATGCTCGCGAAAGAACGGATGCGCGGCGAGACTCGCAGGCTCGAGCCCGATGTAATCGCTCGAGGCGATGCAATGCAGCGTGTCGAAGACGGCTTCGGTCGTCGCGGCGATGCGAGGCGGCGCGAGCGCCGCGCGCTCGAAAAGCGCCGACAGCTTGTTGCCGAGCGCACCGCCGCCGCGTTGCCGCGTGCTGACCCATTCGGCGTCCTGCAATTCGCGCAGTGTTCGAGCGTGCACGAGCGGATGACCGCGCCGCGCGATCACCGCGACGTCGGTATCGAAGAGCGGCGTGGCGTCCATGTCGTGGATGTCGGCGTCGGGTGCGATCAGCGCGAGCGCGAAGTCGAGGCTGCCGTCGCGAACCCATGACGTCAGCATGCGCGACGTCGCGCTCGTCAGATGCACGTCGATGCGCGGACAGCGCTCGCGATAGCTTTCGAGCAGCGCGGGAAAGAGGCGCATCGTCGCTTCGGCGGCCAGCCCGAGCGCGACGCGTCCCGTCAGTTCGCCGCGCAACTGGCGCATCTCGTCTTCGGTCTTTCTGCATTCGCCGAGAATCAGGTCGGCGCGCACACGCAAGCGCTCGCCGATCGGCGTCAGACGCGCGCCGCGCACATCGCGCTCGAACAGCGGCCCGCCCGCCAGCGTTTCCAGTTTCTGCAACTGCTGCGTGATGCCGCTTTGCGCGACATCGAGCCCGCGCGCGGCCGCGCGCACGCTGCCCGCATCGGCGACGGCGACGAACATGCGCAATTGCGTCAGAGTCAGATCCACGCTGGGCGTCTCCGTCGGGTGATCTCGAAAAGTGATCATGATAAGCAAAACGCGTCTTTTTGCGAGCGTTTTGCGCCCGTACCATCGGTGGCATCGACAAGGAGACACCGCGTTCATGTTCAGACTCAGCTCACTCTTTCTGGCCGCCGCGCTCGTCGCGGCCGCACCGGTCCACGCGAAAGACGCCGACGCCTTGCGCCTCGGCATCGATCCCGGCTATCCGCCGATGGACGTCAAGACGCCCGATGGCCACGTCGCGGGCTTCGACGTCGATCTCGGCGATGAAATCTGCCGCCGCATCGCGATGCGCTGCCAATGGGTCGAGCTCGAATTCTCGGGGATGATTCCCGCGCTGCAGGCGCGCAAGATCGACGGGATCATGTCGTCGATGGCGATCACCGACAAGCGCATGAAGCAGATCGCGTTCTCCACCAAGCTCTTTCAGTTCCGCTCGCGCCTGATCGCGAAGCAGGGCATGCCGCTCACCGCGAGCGCGCAGAGCCTGCGCGGCAAGCGCGTCGGCGTGCAGAGCGGCAGCCAGTTCGAAACCTACGCGCTGAAGAACTGGCAGCCGGGCGGCGTCGAAGTCGTGTCGTATCAGAGCATGGAAGGCGTGCTGAACGACCTGACGGCGGGACGCCTCGACGCCGCGCTGCTCGGCTCGGTGGAAGCGGAGCACGGTTTCCTGAAGACGCCGCGCGGCGCGGGTTTCGCGTTCGTCGGCGAGCCGCTTTCGATGGGCGATCACGGCGTCGGCATGGGCCTGCGTCAGGACGACACCGCGCTCAAGGCGAAGATCGACAAGGCCGTGAGCGACATGCGCGCCGACGGCACGTATCAGAAGATCGCGCGCAAGTATTTCGACTTCGACGTGTACGGCGAGTAAGGATTTTTCGATGCAAACGAAACGCCATTCACTCGTCTCCACGACGATCGGCACGTCGCGCGAGCTCGTCAGCTTTCATTTCGGCGACGCCGCCGGCTCAGGCGAACGCGTCTATATCCAGGCGTCGCTGCACGCCGACGAAACGCCCGCGATGCTCGCCGCATGGACGTTGAAGAAGCGCCTCGCTGCACTCGACGCCGAAGGCCGCGTGCGCGGCGAGATCGTGCTCGTGCCGGTCGCGAATCCGATCGGCCTGTCGCAGCACGTGCTCGGGCAGTTTCTCGGGCGCTTCGAGGCGAACAGCGGCCACAACTTCAACCGCAGCTTTCCGATGCCTTCCGCCGCCGCGCTGATCGAGCGCGTGGGCGCGCGCTTCTCGTCCGACGATGCCACGCACAACGCGCGTCTTCTGCGCGGCGCGCTCGTCGAGATGCTCGGCGAAACGACCGCGAAAAACGAGTTCGAATCGCTGCGGCTCGCGCTGCTCACGCTGGCTTCGCGCGCCGATATCGTGCTCGATCTGCACTGCTCGCTCGAAGCGACGATGCACATTTACACGAGCCCCGCGAGCTGGCCCGCGATCGAGCCGCTCGCGCGCCGTCTCGGCGCAAACGGCGTGCTGCTCGCGACGGATTCCGGCGGGCAGTCGTTCGACGAAGTTCACGCGCTCCTGTGGCACGAACTGCGCGCGCGGCTCGGCGACGCGACGCCGCTCGGCGCGCCGAACATTGCGGCGACGATCGAGCATCGCGGACAGCGGGACGTCGATTACGGCACCGCCGCGCACGATGCCGATGCCATCGTCGATTATTTGGTCGCGCGCGGCGTGATCGCAGGCGAGGCGAAGGACGCGCCGCCGCTCGCGCAACCCGCCACGCCGCTCGCGGGCAGCCAGCAGTTGAGCGCGCCGGTGAGCGGGATCGTCGTGTATCGGGCGAAAGTGGGCGCGCGCCTGAAAGCGGGCGATCCGGTGTTCGATATCGTCGATCCGGTCACCGACGCGGTGACCACTGTCACGACGGCCAACGACGGCGTGTTCTACATGCGCCGCGCGATCCGTTTCGTGTACGCCGGCGCGCCGATGGGGCGGGTCACGGGCGAAAAGGCGGTGAGAAGCGGCGTGCTGATCGGCGCGTGAGCACGCCAAGCGGGCCTTGTCCTTGCTCGCTAGAATGACTCTTCCCTTTCGAGGAGTCTCGCCATGCTGGACTTCGCACGCCACGCCCGCACGCCGACGCTCGATATCGCCTACGCCGATTCCGGTCCCGCCGATGGTCCCGTCGCCGTCCTGATCCACGGCTGGCCGGACGCGGCGCGCGCATGGAACGCGGTCGCGACGCGGCTCAACGAAGCCGGCTACCGGACCATCGTGCCGGAGTTGCGCGGCGCGGGCGGCACGCGTTTTCTCTCCGGCGACACCGTGCGCGACGGCTCGGGCGTCGCGCTCGCGCAAGATGCCGTCGATCTCGCCGATGCGCTCGGCATCGCGCAATTCGATGTCGTCGGCCACGACTGGGGCGCGCGCGCCGCCTATACGATCTCCGCGCTGTTTCCGGATCGCGTGCGACGCATGGCCGCGCTCGCGCTCGCTTATCAGCCGCGCGGCGTCTTCACGCTGCCGGATTTCTCTCAGGCGCGGCGCTTCTGGTACCAATGGTTCATGTCGCTCGACGGCGGCCCGGACGCCGTCGCCGCCGATCCCAAAGGCTTCGCGCGCATCCAGTGGGAAACATGGTCGCCGTCCGGCTGGTTCGACGAAGCCGAATTCGCGGCGACGGCGCGCGCCTTCGAGAATCCCGACTGGGTGCCGATCACGCTGAACGCGTATCGGCGGCGCTGGCGCGGCGATCAACCGTCCGATCCGGCGCTCGCCGAACTGTATGCGCGGCTTGGGACCGTCGAGCGCATCGGCGTGCCCGCGCTGATGATCCAGGGCGGCGCGGATTCGTGCGACGAGCCCGCGAGTTCGGAAGGGCAGGACGCGTATTTTCCGGCGGGATACCGGCGCGTCGTCATCGATGGCGCGGGGCATTTTCCGCTGCGGGAAGCGCCGGACGCCGTCGCGGACGCCGTCATCGCGCACCTGAAGTGAAGCGGCGATCACCGACACTCCTGACACGTTTTGCGACAACTACTGTATGCGTGTACAGTACTGTTCGCTAAGGCAGCCACGCACTTCCGAACATTTGCGCGGCCTCGCCCACGGCTTCCAAAGAGCCGCCTAACCTATTGAACCGGTTGAAAAATTGGCATCGAACAACGCAATTCGCATTCGCGGCGCCCGTCAGCACAACCTCAAGAATCTCGATCTCGACCTGCACACCGGCCAGATGACGGTCGTGACCGGGCCCTCCGGCTCGGGCAAATCGAGCCTCGTGTTCGATACGCTCTACGCGCAAGGCCAGCGCCGCTACGTCGAGACCTTCAGCGCGTACGCGCGCCAGTTTCTCGACCGGATGGACCGCCCGCAGGTCGATCGCGTGGACGGCGTGCCGCCCGCCATCGCCATCGACCAGACGAATCCGGTGCGCAGCTCGCGCTCGACCGTCGGCACGATGACCGAGCTGAACGATCACCTGAAGCTGTTCTACGCGCGCGCCGCCGAGCTCTTCGACAAGAAGACGTCGCATCGCGTGCGCCACGACACGCCCGAAACGATCTACGCCGAGCTGCTCGAACGCACGCGCGCCGGCGATCCGCGTCTCGCGATCACGTTTCCGGTCGAATTGCCCGATACCGCGAGCGACGAGGAAGTCGAGCAATGGCTCTCCGCGAGCGGCTATACGCGCGTGCAGGCGAAGCGCCGCGTTCAGACCGAATACGGCGCGCGGCAGATGCTCGATGTCGTCGCGGACCGCTTCCGCCTGCAGAACACGGAGCGCTCGCGTGCGCTGGAAGCGATCGAGAGCGCGCTGCTGCGCGGCACCGGCCGCGTCGACATCTATGTGCTGAAGGACGAAGGCGAGCCGGACATCTGGCGCTTCTCCACCGGTCTGCACAGCCCGGAAAGCGATCTGCGCTACGCGGACCCGCAGCCGGCGCTGTTCTCGTTCAATTCGGCCTACGGCGCGTGCGAAACGTGCCGCGGCTTCGGGCGCGTGATCGGCGTCGATTACGGGCTCGTCATTCCCGACGACAAAAAGACGCTGCGCGAAGGCGCGGTCAAGACGCTGCAGACGCCCGCGTGGAAAGAGAATCAGGACGATCTCGTGAAGTACGGGGCGAAGGCCGGCATCCGGCTCGGCGTGCCCTGGAAAGATCTCACGCAGGAAGAGCGCGACTGGGTCATCAAGGGCTCGCCCGACTGGACCGGCAAGTGGCAGAACCAGTGGTATGGCGTGCAGCGTTTCTTCGACTATCTGGAGTCGAAGGCGTACAAGATGCACATCCGCGTGCTGCTGTCGAAATATCGCAGCTATACGACGTGCCCGGTCTGCGCCGGCGCGCGCCTGAAAACCGAATCGCTGCTGTGGCGTCTCGGCACGAAGGAACAGGCCGACGCGGTGCTGTCGCCATCGGATCGCTTCATGCCGGAAGGCGTCGACTGGACGCGCGCGCAACTCGAAGCGCTGCCCGGCCTCACGGTGCACGATCTGATGCTGATGCCGATCGAGCGCATCCGCCGCTTCTTCGATTCGCTGACGCTGCCATCGACCCTGCTCGACGAAGCGCTGAAACTGCTGCACGCGGAAGTGCGCACGCGCCTGAAATATCTCTGCGATGTCGGCCTCGGTTATCTGACGCTCGACCGCCAGAGCCGCACGCTGTCCGGCGGCGAGGTGCAGCGTATCAATCTGACGACCGCGCTCGGCACGTCGCTCGTGAACACGCTGTTCGTGCTCGATGAGCCGAGCATCGGTCTGCATCCGCGCGATCTGAACCGCATCGTCGAGGCGATGCATCGGCTGCGCGACGCGGGCAACACGCTCGTCGTCGTGGAGCACGATCCTTCCGTGATGCTCGCGGCGGATCGTCTCATCGACATGGGACCGGGACCGGGCGAGCGCGGCGGGCAGATCGTCTACGACGGCGCGCCCGACGACATCCAGTCCACCGACACATTGACCGGCGCGTATCTCGGCGGGCGCAAGCATGTCGCGCATGCGTCGAACTGGAACCGGCGCGTCGTCGATGCGAACACGCCGCGTCTCGTGCTCGAAGGCGCGAGCGATCACAATCTGCAAGACGTGACCGTCGAGATTCCGCTGCAACGCCTCGTCTGCGTGACGGGCGTGTCCGGCTCGGGCAAATCGACGTTGATTCAGGACGTGCTCGCGCCCGCGCTGATGCGTCATTTCGGCAAGGCGACGGAAGCGCCCGGCGCGTTTCGCGCATTGAAGGGCGCGGAACATTTGAGCGATGTCGTGTTCGTCGATCAATCGCCGATCGGACGCACGGCGCGCTCGAATCCGGCGAGCTACGTCGGCGCGTTCGACGAAATCCGCAAGCTCTATGCGAAGGCGCCGCTCGCGTTGCAGCGCGGCTATAGCGCGAGCATGTTCAGCTTCAATTCAGGCGACGGACGTTGCCCGACGTGCGGCGGCTCGGGCTTCGAGCACGTGGAAATGCAGTTCCTGAGCGACGTTTATCTTCGCTGCCCCGATTGCGATGGGCGGCGTTATCGCGCTGAAGTGCTCGAAGTGAAGATCGAGCGCGGCGATCGTCAATTGAGCGTCGCCGATGTGCTCGAACTGACCGTCAGCGAAGCAGTGGAATTATTTGCTTCGGATAGCGAAGTATTGCGCGTGCTTCAGCCGATCGTCGATGTGGGGCTCGAATACGTGAAGCTCGGTCAGCCGGTGCCGACGCTTTCGGGCGGCGAGGCGCAGCGTCTGAAGCTCGCGGGTTACCTGGCTGAAACATCGCAAGCCAGGACGAGCGAAAGCCGTCTCTTCATGTTCGACGAGCCGACCACCGGCCTGCATTTCGACGACATCGCGAAGCTGATGCAGGCGCTGCGGCGACTGCTGGAGCGCGGGCATTCGCTGATCGTCATCGAACATAACCTCGATGTGATTCGCGCGGCCGACTGGATCATCGATCTCGGTCCTGAAGGCGGCGATGGCGGCGGGCAGGTCGTGTGCGTCGGCACGCCCGACGACGTGGCCGCCTGCGAGCAGTCGCATACGGGCCGCGCGCTCGTCGAATACGAAGAAGCGATGGCGCCCGGCGCGGCGGAAAAGCGCGCGGGCGTGCCGCTGCAACTCGCGGCGGAAGTCGCGAGCGCGCGGCGCGCATTGCAGGGCGAGGACGTCGTGCGCATCGTCAACGCGCGCGAGCACAATCTGAAGTCGCTCGATGTCGATATCCCGCACAACAAGTTCAACGTCGTGACGGGCGTGTCCGGCTCGGGCAAATCGACGCTCGCGTTCGACATCCTCTTTCACGAAGGCCAGCGGCGCTACCTCGAATCGCTGAATGCGTATGCGCGTTCCATCGTGCAGCCTGCGGGACGTCCCGAAGTCGATGCCGTCTACGGCATTCCGCCGACCGTCGCGATCGAGCAGCGCCTGTCGCGCGGCGGGCGCAAGTCGACGGTCGCGACGACGTCGGAAGTCTGGCACTTCCTGCGTCTCCTGTACGTGAAGCTCGGCATCCAGCATTGCATCCACGACGGCACGCCGGTGCAGTCGCAAAGCTCGGAATCGATCGCCGCGCAGATCATGCGCGATTTCAAGGGGCAACATGTGGGCCTGCTCGCGCCGCTCGTCGTGAATCGCAAGGGCGTGTACACCGATCTCGCGAAATGGGCGAAGGCGCGCGGCAATACGCACTTGCGCGTGGATGGCGAATTCCTGCCGGTGAGTCCGTGGCCGAAGCTCGATCGATTCCGCGAACATACGATCGAATTGCCGGTCGCGGATCTCGTCGTATCGGCGGACAACGAAGCCGACCTGCGCCGCCTGCTCGACGAAACGCTGGAGATCGGCAAGGGCGTGATGCATCTGTGCGCGCCGCTCGACGATCTGCACGGATCGTGGCAGGACGGCGTGCGTCGCGGCAAGGAAGAGACGCGCGTGTTCTCGACCAAGCGCGCGTGCCCGGTCTGCGGCACGAGCTATCCCGAGCTCGATCCGCGCATGTTCTCGTATAACAGCAAGCACGGCTGGTGCAACACATGCGTCGGCACGGGCGTGAAGCTCACGCGCGAGCAACGCGCCGCGTTCGATGACACCTTGTTCGCGCAGGACGATCGCGGGCGCGAGCAGAGCATCGGCTCGGTGGATCAGGAACCGGACGATATCGTCGATCAACCTTGCCCGGATTGCGAAGGCACGCGCCTGAACGAAGTCGCGCGCGCCGTGACCTTCGGCGATTATCCGATCACGGAAGTCGGGCGCTGGACCGTGAGCGACACGCGCGAGTGGATCGCCGCGCTCAAGCTGAAAGGCCGCGATGCGGATATCGCGCGCGACGTGGTCAGCGAAATCGAAGGCCGATTGCAGTTTCTCGAAGAAGTCGGGCTCGGTTATCTGAGCCTCGATCGCGCGGCGCCGACGCTGTCCGGCGGCGAAGCGCAACGCATTCGCCTCGCCGCGCAACTCGGCAGCAACCTGCAAGGCGTGTGCTATGTGCTCGATGAACCGACCATCGGTCTGCATCCGCGCGACAACCTCATTCTGCTTTCGGCGCTGAAGAAGCTGAACGACAAGGGCAATACGCTCGTCGTCGTCGAGCATGACGAGGACACGATTCGCCGCGCGGATCACATCATCGATATCGGGCCGGGCGCGGGCAAGCGCGGCGGCACGGTGGTCGCGCAAGGCAACGTGACGGATCTCGCGGCGCACAAGGCGTCGCTGACGGGACAGTTCCTCGCGAACCCGATCGTGCATCCGTTGCAGCCGCGCCGCGAAGTGCGCGCCGGGACCGCGAAACGTCCGGCGACGCCCGCGCAATGGCTCACCGTCGAAGGCGCGACGCTGCACAACCTGCGCAACGTGACGGCGAGCGTGCCGCTGAATCGCCTCGTCGCGATTACCGGCGTGTCGGGCTCGGGCAAGTCCACGCTCGCGCGCGACGTGCTGATGACCAATCTGCTCGATGCCGTCGGCCGCTCGGTGCTGTCGTCGCCCGCCGTTCGACGCGCGCGCAAGGCCGCGCAGGCCGCTGCGCCCGTCGCGAAATCGCGTGCCAGCGTGCTCGCGCGCGAGGCGCCGCGTCCGAAATACGAGGTCGCGCACGCGTGGAAGGGCTGCACGGGCGTGACGGGTTTCGAGGCCATCGACCGCGTGCTCGAAGTCGATCAGACGCCGATCGGCAAGACGCCGCGCTCGTGTCCGGCGACTTACATCGGCATGTGGGACACCATCCGCAAGCTGTTCGCCGATACGCTCGAAGCCCGCGCGCGCGGCTACACGCCGTCGCGCTTCTCGTTCAACACCGGCGAAGGGCGCTGCCCGGCGTGCGAAGGGCAGGGCGTGCGCACCATCGCGATGAGCTTCCTGCCCGACGTCAAAGTGCCGTGCGACGTGTGCCACGGACAGCGCTTCAATCCGGAAACGCTCGCGGTGACCTGGCGCGGCAAGAACATCGGCGAAGTGCTGACGATGGAGATCGACGAGGCCGTCGAATTCTTCGCGTCGATGCAGAGCATCGCGCATCCGTTGCAATTGCTGCGCGACGTCGGCCTCGGTTATCTGACGCTCGGCCAGCCTTCGCCGACGCTGTCGGGCGGCGAGGCGCAGCGCATCAAGCTCGTCACGGAACTGTCGAAAGTGCGCGACGACATCACGCGGCGCGGACAGAAGCCGCCGCACACGCTTTACGTGCTGGATGAGCCGACCGTCGGCCTGCACATGGCGGACGTCGCGAAGCTGATCCGCGTGCTGCACCGGCTGGTGGATGGCGGGCATAGCGTGATCGTCATCGAGCACGATCTCGATGTGATCGCCGAAGCCGACTGGGTGCTCGATCTCGGACCGGAAGGCGGCGTGAACGGCGGCACGATTGTCGCGGCGGCGGACCCGGACACGCTCGCGACGCATCCGCGCAGTCATACCGGCGCGGCGCTGCGGCCGGTTTTGGGGCGTACGCGCGAGGCCGAAAATGCTGCGTGATCTCGATACGCTGATTTCATCGATGCAGCCCGAATTGCAACCGGGCGTGTACGTGTTCGCGTCGCTGCCGCACGATGCGGTGGCGAGCGGCGCGGGCGTCGTCGCGACGTTTCGCGAGCGCGAAGGAATGACGGTCGTGATGGAGGAAAGCGCGGCGCAGGCGGCGGGCATCGCGCCGCTGTTTCGCGCAGCGTGGATCACGCTGACCGTGCATTCGGACCTGAACGCGGTCGGTCTGACGGCGGCGTTCGCGCGGGCGCTCGGCGAGGCGAACATCAGTTGCAATGTGATCGCGGCGGCGTTTCACGATCACATCTTCGTGCCCGTCGAAGACGGCGAACGTGCGGTGTATGTTCTTCGAGACTTGCAACGCAGTGCTGGTAAGCTTTCGGCCTCTCCAAAACCATGATCAAGAAATAGATGGAAACGCAGGACAAAGCCGTCGCGCTCAGAAGAATGAAATGGTTCGCCGCGGCGCTGCTCGTCGCGGCGGGTGGCCTGTTCGCGCTCGCGAAGAGCCAGCACGATGCGGGCGTGTGGGCGTGGGTATCGTCGTTCGCGGAAGCGGCGATGGTCGGCGCGCTCGCGGACTGGTTCGCGGTCGTCGCGCTGTTTCGGCATCCGCTCGGCGTGCCGATCCCGCACACGGCGATCCTGCCGGCGAACAAGGCGCGCGTCGCGGACAATCTCGCCGTGTTCGTGCGCGACCGTTTCCTCGGCACCGATGCGCTCGTCGCGCGCGTGAACGCGTTCGATCCGGCGAGCCGTCTGTCGATGTGGCTCGCGGAGCCGAAAAATTCGGAACTGCTCGGCAGGAAGGCGGTGACGGCGGTCGGCCAGTTGCTGTCTTTCGTCGACGATGAACGCGTCAAGAGCATGCTCTACGAGACGCTGCGCCGCCGCGCGGATTCGTTCGATCTCGCGAGCGCGGCGGGCAGCGTGCTGTCGACGCTGACGTCGGATCGTCGTCATCAACTGCTGCTCGACGAAGGGCTTAAGCAGATGGCCGCGTGGCTCGACAAGCCCGAGGTGCAGGAGATGCTGGCGACGCGCATCGTCGCGGTGGCGGGCGAGGAGTATCCGAAGCTCATCGGCATGCTGGGTTTCGTCGGACTGAACGCCGAGGAGCTTGGCAACAAGTTCGCGGCCGGTCTGGTGCGCGGCGCGAATCAATGGCTGCACGACGTGAGCAGCGATCCGGAACACGAGCGCCGCAAAGCCTTCGATGCGGCCGTGGAGCGCTTCGTCGAGCGGCTGAAGACGGACCCGTCGTTCAAGGCGCGTATCGACGGGCACAAGCGCGAATGGCTCGAGCGGCCCGAGTTGCGCGGTTATGTGAACGGGCTGTGGGACGAGTTCATCGCCTGGCTCGATGCGGACATCAAGCGGCCGGATTCGGCGCTGCACGCGAAGGTGGTGGCGATGGCGGGCGGTTTCGCCGAAGCGCTCGGCAGCGATCCGGCGCTGCGCGATTCGATCAACGAGCATATGCGCGATGCGTTGAAGGCGCTGGCGCCGGAGTTGCGCGATGGGATCGCGAAACATATCGCCGCGACTGTCAAGCAATGGGATGATGCGACGCTTGTTCGGGATGTCGAGCTCAATATCGGGCGGGATTTGCAGTTTATTCGCGTGAATGGGACGTTGGTGGGGGGGGCGGTTGGGGTGCTCATTCATGCTGTGATGGTTTGGGTTTCGGTGTGAGACTAGGGACCGCAGCGTTTCTCCATTCTCCGGGAAACTTGTATTCGCGTCGGTTTATTGGCGTTGCCCCTGTGCGGGGCGGCAGTCACTTTCTTTGCTGCTGCAAAGAAAGTAACCAAAGAAACAGCTATCCCCATCCAAAGTGCTTCACACCGGCCGCGGCACAGGCGATTGGCTGAATGGCCCGGCAGTTGCGAGTGCCCCCACAAAACTCACGGGGCTTGGACCGCGCACGGTCCGCGCCATCACGCCGCCGAGCTTGCCGGTTCAGCCCTCGCAAGCTCCGGCCCGCTACGCGACCGATGGGTCAATCGGGTCGGCACGGGCTTGCTTTCTTGCTGACGCCATCATCGCGCATCATTTCTTCTTCGTTGGTTTCCCTTGCATGCCCTGCGGCAGCGCGTAGCGCTGTGCCGGATGTATGATTGCTGAACCCATGTGTTCAAAGAACTAGCGCGTCGGACCGTGCGCGGTCCAAGCCGCGTGAGTTTTGTGAGGGCACTCGCTACTCTGGGGGCCATTAGGTCAATCGCCTGTGCCGCGGCCGGCGTGAAGCACTTTGGATGGGGAAAGCTGTTTCTTTGGTTACTTTCTTTGCAGCAGCAAAGAAAGTGACTGCCGCCCCGCACAGGGGCAACACAAATAGACCGACGCGAAAACAGGATTCCGTAGAAGAAGCAAACGCCGATGACGCGAATCGCCGTCCCCGACGAAAGCAATCTCGAAGCCACTATTTGCAGCGGCAAAGAAAGTGACTGCCGCCCCGCACAGGGGCAACACGAATAGACCGACGCGAAAACAGGATTCCGTAGAAGAAGCAAACGCCGATGACGCGAATCGCCGTCCCCGACGAAAGCAATCTCGAAGCCACTATTTGCAGCGGCAAAGAAAGTGACTGCCGCCCCGCACAGGGGCAACACGAATAGACCGACGCGAAAACAGGATTCCATAGAAGAAGCAAACGCCGATGACGCGAATCGCCGTCCCCGACGAAAGCAATCTCGAAGCCACTATTTGCAGCAGCAAAGAAAGTGACTGCCGCCCCGCCCAGGGGCAACACGAATAGACCGACGCAAAAACAGGATTCCATAGAAGAAGCACACGCCCGATGACCCGAATCGCCGTCCCCGATGAAAGCAATCTCGAAGCCGAATGGCTCGAAGCCGACGCATGGGGCGGCTTCGCATCCGGCACCGTCGGCACGACGCGCACGCGTCGCTATCACGCGCTGCTGCTCGCCGCGACACAGCCACCCGCCGGACGCGTCGTGCTCGTCAACGGCATCGAAGCGTGGCTCGAACTGGACGGCAAGCGTTTCCCCCTCACGATGCAGCGCTACGCGCCCGACGTACTGTATCCGGACGCCTCCGCGAGCCTGCTGTCCTTCGACACCGAACCCTGGCCGACCTGGCGATACAAGATCGACGCGGACACGTTCGTCATCGCCGAAACATTCGTCGCGAAGGAGAGCCGCGAAACCGTGCTGCGCTGGCGTCTTGAAAACGCATCGAAAGCGGCAAGGCTCGACGTGCGTCCGCTGCTTTCGGGCCGCGACTATCACGCGCTGCATCACGAGAATCCGCATTTCTCGTTCGATGCCACACTCGAAGGCGAGCGCGTGCAATGGCAGCCGTACGGCGATCTGCCCGCCATCTGCGCGACGTCGAACGGCGCGTACGACCACGCGCCCGACTGGTATCGCAACTTCTGCTATGCGCGCGAACGCGAGCGCGGGCTCGATTTCACCGAAGACCTCGCGACACCCGGCGTGTTCACTTTCGACCTGGCGCGCGGCGACGCCGTGATGATCCTGCACGCCCACGCGGGCCACGACAAGCCGTTCGAAGACAGCGCGATCGCGCATGCATCGCGGCTGGCGTCGCAAGAAGCCGCGCGCCGCGCGGCGTTCGGCTCGCGGCTCGCGCGCGCAGCCGACGCGTATGTCGTGAATCGCAATGTCGGGCGCACGATCATCGCGGGCTTTCCGTGGTTCACCGACTGGGGCCGCGACACCTTCATCTCGATGCGCGGCCTGCTGCTCGCATCCGGCCGGCTCGGGGAAGCGGAGTCGATCCTGCTCGAATGGGCCGACACGATTTCCGAAGGCATGGTGCCGAATCGCTTCCCGGACAGCGGCGGTCTGCCGGAATACAACTCCGTCGATGCATCGCTGTGGTTCGCCGTCGCCGTGCACGACTTTCTCGCGACCGGGCAGCCCCACGCCGCCACGGCGAGCCACCTCCAGCGCGCCGTCGATGCGATCCTCGAGGGCTATTCGTCCGGCACGCGCTTTCAGATCGCCGCCGATAGCGACGGTCTGCTGCGCGCGGGCACGCCCGGCGTGCAGCTCACGTGGATGGACGCGAAGGCGGGCGACTGGGTCGTCACGCCGCGCATCGGCAAGCCGGTCGAGGTGCAGGCGCTGTGGATCAACGCGCTCTCGATCGCCAGCGCGTGGAATCCGCGCTGGCAGGGCTCGCGCGATCAGGCGCTGGCGTCGTTCGCCGCGCGTTTCGTCGATCCGGACACGCACACGCTCTTCGATGTCGTCGACGCCGGTCACGAGCCCGGCAAGATCGATCGCTCGATTCGTCCGAACCAGATTTTCGCGGTCGGCGGGCTGCCATTTCCGCTCGTCGATGGCGATATCGCGCGTGCCGTCGTCGCGCAGGTCGAGACGCAGCTTCTCACGCCGCTCGGCCTGCGCACGCTCGCGCCGTCCGATCCGGCCTACAAGGGGCGCTATGCGGGCGGCGTGCTGGAACGCGACGGCGCGTATCACCAGGGCACCGTGTGGCCGTGGCTGATGGGGCCGTTCGTCGAAGCATGGGTGCGCGTGCATGGCGCGGCGGGCGCGCGCGAGCGCTTTCTCGCGCCGCTGTACGCGCATCTGGAGCAATACGGTCTCGATCACGTCAGCGAAGTCGCCGACGGCGACGCGCCCCACACGCCCGGCGGCACGCCGTTTCAGGCGTGGTCGCTCGCGGAACTGCTGCGCGTCGAAAAGCTGCTCGGGGCGCAGTAGGCGCAGCGTGCGCGTGCCGCCATCAAACGCGCTAAATTACGGGTCTTGCCCGCGGCTTCGCACGCCGCCAACGAGGAGACGCCCATGCCGAAAACGCGCCCCGTCAACCAGCTCGATACCGTCGAAGGCTCCAGACTCCATTCGAAGGATTGCCCGCGCTGGCAGCGCTGGGGGCCGTATCTGAGCGAGCGTCAATGGGGCACGGTGCGCGAGGACTACAGCGAATTCGGCACCGCGTGGGAATACTTGCCGCACGATCATGCGCGCAGCCGCACGTATCGCTGGGGCGAGGACGGTCTCGCCGGCTTCGGCGACGACAAGCTCAACTGGTGCGTCTCGCTCGCGCTCTGGAACGGCTGCGATCCGATCATCAAGGAACGGCTCTTCGGTCTGACGAACCAGGAAGGCAATCACGGCGAGGACGTGAAGGAACTGTACTTCTATGTCGACGGCACGCCGACGCATTCCTACATGCGCATGCTCTACAAGTATCCGCATGCGGCGTTTCCGTATGCCGATCTCGTCGATGAAAACGCGCGGCGCGGCGCCGACATGCCCGAGTACGAAGTGCTCGACACCGGCGTGTTCGACGACGAGCGCTACTTCGACGTGCAGGTGGAATACGCCAAGCACACCGCCGACGACATCGTGATGCGCGTGACGATCGAGAATCGCGGTGACGTGTCCGCTGCGCTCGACGTGCTGCCGCAGATCTGGGCGCGCAATACGTGGTCGTGGAAGCCGACGCCGGTGAAGCCGTCGCTGAAAGTGGAGACGGTGCAGGGCGCAGGCACGTACGTGCTCGCGCAACAGGGCAACCACGAGCCGATGGTCGTCACCGCCTGGTCGAGGGAAGCCGCGGGCATCGAATGGCTCTTCTGCGAGAACGAGACCAACGTAAAGCGTCTCTTTCACATGGAAGGCGAGGGACCGTTCAAGGACGGCTTCAACGACTACATCCTGCAAGGCGACGAAAACGCGATTCGCCGCGACGCGGGCACGCGCGCCGCCGCGCATGCGCATCTCGAACTGGCGCCGCATGGCAAGGCCGTGGTTTATATGCGCTGGCGGCCCGAGTCCGCGCCGGACGCCGTGCCGCTCGACGTCGACGGACTGTTCGAGCGCCGTATCGCGGAAGCGGACGAGTTCTACGGCGCGCTGCAACACGACATCGCCGATGCCGATCAGCGGCTCGTGCAGCGTCAGGCGCTCGCGGGCATACTGTGGTCGAAACAGTACTATCAGTTCGACGTCACGCGCTGGCTCGACGGCGATCCGCTTCAGCCGAAGCCGCCGAAGCAGCGCCGCTCGGGACGCAATATCGACTGGCGGCATCTGTGCAACGCGGACATCGTGTCGATGCCGGACAAATGGGAATATCCGTGGTACGCGTCGTGGGATCTCGCGTTTCATGCGGCCGCGTTCGCGCTGATCGATCCGGAATTCGCGAAACGCCAGTTGCTGCTGCTCGTGAAGGACCGCTATCAGCATCCGAACGGCCAGTTGCCCGCCTACGAATGGGCTTTCGGCGATGCCAATCCGCCCGTGCATGCCTGGGCGACGTGGCGCGTCTACGAGATCGACCGCGCGATCACCGGCACGGGCGACCGCGATTTCCTGGAACTCGTGTTCCACAAGCTGCTGCTGAATTTCTCGTGGTGGGTCAACCGCAAGGATGCCGACGGCAAGAACGTCTTCCAGGGCGGCTTTCTCGGGCTGGACAACATCGGCATCTTCGATCGCTCGTCGCCGCTGCCGACGGGCGGCCACATCGATCAGGCCGACGGCACCGCGTGGATGGCCGCATATGCGCTCGACCTGATGCGCATCGCGCTGGAGCTCGCGTACGCGAACAAGGTGTTCGTCGATATCGCGGTGAAGTTCTTCGAGCACTTCCTGTATATCGCGGAGGCGGTGAGTTGCGAGGACGATTGCGACACCGGTCTCTGGGACAGCGAAGACGAATTCTTCTACGACAAGCTGCGGCTGCCCGACGGCTCCAACGTGCCGATGCGCATTCGCTCGATCGTCGGGCTGATTCCGCTCTTCGCCGTGCATGTGCTGGAGCCGAAGGTGTATCGCTCGCTTCCGGAGTTGCGCGAGCGGCTGCACTGGTTCCTGGAGCATCGCACCGATCTCGCGCGGCTCGTGTCGCGCTGGAACGTCTCGGGGCAGGGCAACAGCGTGCTGCTTTCGCTCTTGCGCGGGCATCGCATGAAGGCGTTGCTCCGGCGCATGCTCGACGAAA
This sequence comes from Caballeronia novacaledonica, assembly GCF_900258035.1. Taxonomy (GTDB): domain Bacteria; phylum Pseudomonadota; class Gammaproteobacteria; order Burkholderiales; family Burkholderiaceae; genus Caballeronia; species Caballeronia novacaledonica. The sequence goes on from NZ_OGTP01000001.1 coordinate 145,267, forward strand.
CGGAATTTCTCTCCGATCACGGCGTGCGCGCCCTGTCGCGCGTACATCTCGACAACCCGTTCGTCTTCTATCACAACAGCGAGAGCTTCAGCATCCGCTATCTGCCGGCGGAATCGGATTCGCGCGTGTTCGGCGGCAATTCGAACTGGCGCGGCCCGGTGTGGATGCCCGTCAACTATCTGCTGATCGAATCGATCCACGAGTTTCATCGCTATTACGGCGACGATTTCCGCGTCGAATATCCGACCGGCTCGGGGCAGAAATTCTCGCTCGCGCAGATCGCCGACGAACTCGCGCGCCGCGTGACCACGCTCTTTTTGCTCGACAAGAACGGCGAACGTCCTGTGATGGCGGCGTATCCGCTGCTTCAGGCCGATCCGCGTTCACGCGATCTCGTGCTCTTCCACGAATATTTTCATGGCGACAACGGGCGTGGCGTGGGCGCTTCGCATCAGACGGGCTGGAGCGGACTGGTCGCGCTGCTGTTGCAGCCCCACGCGACGGGACCGTCCGGCGTCGTGCCGCTCGCGGGCGAAGCCGATGCCGACATTCAGGAGTTCGCCGGGGCAAAATAGCGCGCTGAACGGCGTCGGTCGCTGACAAGAGTCAATGGCATGACGCCGAAACCAATGTTCGGAATCCTCTGGTGTTTTCGGTCTCCGCGACTGCGTAAATTTGCGAAAACACAAATCGATGCCAGTCCGGGGGACCGAATGAATCAAGCCATCGGCGCACACTCTTTCAGCGGCTATAAGCTAGGCATGGGAGTCAGCGGCAACACCCGTGTCGAACACGAGCACTCTCCGCCGTTCACGCTGGTCATGCTGGTGTTCGCCGTTGCCATGCTGGGCGGCGCATGGTGCAGCCACCAGTTCGACAGCTTCGCCGCCGGATGGATCGCGTGGGTCGCTATCCTCGCCATGCTTGGCGGATTCGTCGATCGCCGGTTCAGCGGCGCGGTCGCGCTCGAACGCCGCATCCGTCAGCGTCAGAAGGCGCGCCTTCATGCGCTGTGCAGCAAGTCCCTGGCGAGCGGCCTCAGGCAGCGCTGGCCTGGTTCGAAGACGTCAGCAGCACCGGGATGGATTTCGACGTCGGCGTACCGGCGCCATCCGCAACCGACGACAACGGCACGAGCGGATTGGTCTCCGGATAGTACGCGCCGAGACAACCGCGCGGAATGTCGTATTCGACGAGCCTGAAGCCATCCACGCGGCGCTCGACGCCATCGTCCCACACGCTCGTGATATCCACGAGTTCGCCCGGCTCGAAGCCGAGCATGTCGATATCGTCGCGGTTGGCGAACAACACGTGCCGCTGTCCGTACACGCCGCGATACCGGTCGTCGAGGCCGTAGATCGTCGTGTTGTACTGGTCGTGCGAGCGCGTCGTCATGAGCGTCATCAGGCGCTCGCCGTACAGCGCGCGGGCACGGTGGATCGGCGTGTCGAACGCGATCTTGTGCACGATGAACTGCGCCTTGCCGCTCGGCGTCATCCACACGCGATCCCGCGAGGCCACGCCCAGATGGAAGCCGCCGGGCTGCTTCAGGCGTTCGTTGTAGCGCTCGAAGCCATCGAGCACCTTCTCGATACCATCGCGGATCAACGCGTAGTCCGCTGCGTGGGCGCGCCAGTCCACCTTCGACGAACCGAGCGTCGCCCGCGCCATGCGCGCGACGATCGCCACTTCCGAAAGCAGAGTCGGCGCGGCCGGCTTGTTCATGCCGTACGAGATGTGCACCATGCTCATCGAATCCTCGACGCTCACGCCTTGCGGCACGCCGTTCTGAAGATCGATTTCGGTGCGCCCGAGCGTCGGAAGAATCAGCGCGTCGCGGCCATGCACGAGATGACTGCGGTTGAGTTTCGTCGTGATGTGCACGGTGAGGTCGCACGAGCGCATCGCTTGCCAAGTGCGCGGCGTGTCGGGCGTCGCAATCGAAAAATTGCCGCCCAGACCGATGAACACTTTCACCTTGCCTTCGAGCATCGCGTGAATGGTTTCGACGACGTCGTAGCCATGCTCGCGCGGCGGCTCGAAGTCGTAGGCGGCGCCGAGCCGGTCGAGGAACGCCTGGGTCGGCTTTTCCTCGATGCCCACGGTGCGGTCGCCTTGCACGTTCGAATGGCCGCGCACCGGGCATAGTCCCGCGCCGCGCCGGCCGATATTGCCGCGCATCATCATCAGGTTCGAAAGCAGTTGAATCGTCGGCACGGAGTTCTTGTGCTGCGTGAGGCCCATGCCCCAGGTCGAGATGACGGCGCGCCCTTTCGCGTAGATATCGGCGAGCTTGAGCAGATCGTCCATTTCCACGCCGGATTCCGCGATGATCGCGTCCCAGCTTTCGGCGCGCAGGTCGTCGGCGAAAGCGTCGAAACCGGCCGTATGCTCCGCGATGAAATCGACATCGAGCACGCGCTCGCCGCCGTTCGCGCGCGCCTCGTCGTCCAGTTCGATCACGCGCTTCGCGACGCCCTTGATGAGCGCGAAGTCGCCGCCGACTTTCGGGCGGATGAACACCGAGCTGATCTTCACGCCCTTCGGCGAGAGCATGTCGAGCGTGTGCTGCGGGCTGGCGAAGCGCTCGAGGCCGCGCTCCTTCAGCGGGTTGATCGACACGATCGTCGCGCCGCGTTTCGCGCAGTCGCGCAACTCGCCGAGCATGCGCGGATGGTTCGTCGCCGGGTTCTGGCCGAAGAGCAGGAGCGTGTCGGCGTGCTCGAAGTCGTCGAGCGTGACCGTGCCCTTGCCGATGCCCACGGTATGCGGCAAGCCGCGGCTCGTCGCTTCGTGGCACATGTTCGAGCAATCCGGAAAGTTGTTGGTGCCGTACATGCGCACGAACAATTGATACAGAAACGCGGCTTCATTGCTCGCGCGTCCCGAGGTGTAAAACGCGGCGCGATCCGGATCGTCGAGTTTTTTCAGATGCGACGCGATGAGTTCGAACGCGTCGTTCCATTCGATCGGCACGTAGCGGTCGCGCTTCGCGTCGTAGACGAGCGGGTCTGTCAGGCGGCCGTGCTGCTCCAGTTCGTAGTCGCTCTGCGCCATCAGCGACGAAACCGTGTGCGCTTCGAAAAACGCCGGCGTCACGCGCTTGCTCGTCGCTTCGGCGGCGACGGCCTTGACGCCGTTTTCGCAGAATTCGAAGGTCGAGCCGTGCTCGCGATCCGGCCACGCGCAGCCGGGACAGTCGAAGCCGTCGGGCTGATTCTGCTTGAAGAGCGTCCGGTAGTTTCCGCCCGCCACCTTTTCCTTGACGAGATTGATGGCGACCTGCTTCAGCGCGCCCCAGCCCGCTGCGGGGTGCGTGTACGGTTCGATGCGGGGTTCCGGCTTCTTCATGGCGTTCGTCTTCGATAAATCATGCGATGGCACTCAGATTACTGTGTCCCGAATCGAGCGCGGCGCACAGAAAATATGAAATAGAAGGAGTACAGTTGCGACGTTTTGACATAGACTGCGACTCACGTCGAAACGAAAGGACCGCGCGTTGAAGCTCTACGAAAAGCTCGCCGATGAAATCGAGGAAGCCGTGCGGCGCGGCGTGTTCGCGCCGGGCGAGAAGGTCGCGTCCGTGCGGCAGGCGAGCCGGCAGCACGGCGTGAGCATCAAGACCGTGCTGCACGCCTACGCGATTCTGGAAAGCCGCGGCATTCTGGAGACGCGTCCGCAATCCGGCTATTTCGTGCGCGCGACGCCGCAGGCGGGCGCGGCGCGCAATCAGCCGGCGCGCGTGGTCGCGACGGCCTCGGAAGTCGATGTCAGCCGGCTCGTGCTTTCGACGTTGCGCAGCATCCGCGCGCACGACGCCGTGCCGTTCGGCTCGCCGTATCCCGATCCGGGGCCGTTCCCGTGGCGGCGCATCAACCAGTACGCGAACGCGATCGCGCGGCGGCATTCGAGCTGGAATCTCATCGACGACCTGCCGCCGGGCAATCCGGAACTGATCCGCCAGATCGCGCGGCGTTATGCGGAAAATGGCGTGCCGGTCGATCCGGATGAAATCGTCATCACCGTCGGCGCGACGGAGGCGATCAATCTGAGCCTGCAGGCGGTCGCGAAGCCGGGCGACACCGTGGCGGTCGAATCGCCGACGTATTACGCGATGCTGCACGCGATCGAGCGTCTCGGCATGCGCGCGATCGAAGTGCCGACGCATCCGGCCGACGGCATCGACATCGAAGCGCTGTCGCAGATCATCGCGCGCGGGAAAATCGCCGCGTGCATGGTGATGCCCAATTTCCAGAATCCGCTCGGCTTCCAGATGCCCGACGCGCGCAAACGCCAGCTCGTGGATGTGCTGTCGGCGCACGAGATTCCGGTCATCGAAAACGATGTTTATCACGAGCTTTATTACGGCGAGGCGCGCCCGTCGACGCTCAAGAACTTCGACACGAAAGGACTCGTGCTGCACTGCGCGTCGTTTTCGAAGAGCCTGAGCGCGTCGTACCGCATCGGCTGGGCGATGCCGGGGCGGTATCGGGCGCAGGTCGAAAAGCTCAAGTTCCTCAACACGCTGACGACGCCTTCCGTGCCGCAGGTCGCGATCGCGGATTATCTGCGGCAGGACGGTTACGACCGGCATCTGCGGCGCGTGCGCAGGCTGTATCGGCAGCAGTCGCGCATCATGAGCGCGATGGTCGAGCGCTTCTTTCCGCCGGGCACGCGGACGTCCGCGCCGCAGGGCGGCTACGTGCTGTGGGTCGAGTTGCCGGAACGCGTCGATTCGATGCGGCTGTATCGCGCGGCGCTCGACTGCGGCATCACGGTCGGACCGGGCTACATGTTCTCGACGCGCAATGCCTTCAGCCACTTCATCCGGCTCAACTACAGTTATCCGTGGACCGCGCAGAGCGAGGCCGCGTTGCAGCGGCTCGGCTCGCTGGTCAGGGACATCGAAGCGCGCGAGGGAGAACGCCCATGAGCGATGACATCGATCCGGCGCTCGTCGCCGTGCTGACGCAGTTGTGGCGCGCGCGGACGGAAACGCCCGGGCGCGCGTGGTCGCTCGCGAAGCTCGCAAAACAGGCCGGCTTGCCGATGAGCGCATTGCGGCGGCAATTGACCGGTCTCACGGAAAACGGGCTGGCCGACATGCAGATGAGCGAGGACGGAACGGGAAGCGCCTGGCTGACGGAAGAGGGCGCAGCGCTTTGCCGCGCAGTGTTCGGAGACGACGAACCGGCTCCCTGAAACGGGTCCGAACGCGCATGTTAAGGTAGCCACCCGACGTTCACTTCCGGCGTGGCGACCTTGGACATCCACATCACCCTGCACGGCCGACGCGACCTCACCGGCCAGATCTACGGCCAATTGCGCGCGGGCATCGTCGAAGGGCGACTTGCCGCTAACGCGCGCCTGCCGTCCACGCGCGACCTCGCCGCGCAACTCGGCGTCTCGCGCAAGACCACGCTCGACGTCTTCGAGCGGCTCATCGCCGAAGGCTATCTGCGCACGCGCGCGGGCGACGGCACTTTCGTCGCCGAAGGCCTCACGCGGCTGCCATCGGCGCAGGCCGAACCCGTCTCGGCTCGCGCCCGCGCGACCGGCATCTGGCGCAAGATGCCCGAGCGCATGGCGATGCCGATGCCGCCCGCCCACGAAACGCTCGACTGCGATTTCAAAGGCGGCGTCACCGACAAGACGCTCTTTCCCTACGACGCGTGGCGGCGCTGTCTCAATCAGGCGTTGCGCACGCAGGCGCGCGCCGGCAACGGCGTCGCGGGTTATCGCGATCCGGGCGGCGAGCAGGAACTGCGGCTCGGCATCGCGCGTTATCTCGGATTCAGCCGCGCGGTCGTATGCAACTGGCAGGACGTGATCGTGACGCAAGGCGCGCAGCAGGCGCTCGATCTGCTCGCGCGCGTGACGATCCAGCCGGGCGATGTCGTTGCGGTCGAGGAACCGGGCTATCCACCCGCCCGCGCGCTGTTCGCGGCGCTCGGCGCGCGCGTCGCGCATGTGCCGGTCGATGGCGAGGGCATCGTCGTGAACAAGCTGCCGCGCAACACGCGCCTCGTCTACGTGACGCCGTCGCACCAGTTTCCGCTCGGCATGCCGATGAGCCTCGACCGCCGCGTCGAATTGCTCGAATGGGCCGCGAAGCGCGGCGCGGTGATCGTCGAGGACGACTACGACGGCGAGTTCCGCTTCGAAGGCAGGCCGGTGGAATCGCTGAAGAGTCTGGATCGCGCGGGGCTCGTCGCGTATGTTGGGACGTTTTCGAAGACGCTTTTTCCCGATCTGCGGCTCGGCTACGTCGTGCCGCCCGCGACGCTCTCCGAGCCGATCTGGAACGCGAAGCAGACCTGCGACTGGCACAGTTGCATGCTGACGCAGACGGCGCTCGGCGCGTTCATGCTCGACGGCGAATACGCGAAGCATCTGCGCCGCATGCACAAGGCGTATGCGGAGCGCCGCGCGCTGCTCCTCGAACATCTGAGCGGCCAACTCGCGCCCTGGGTCGAAGCGCTGCCGTCGACGGCGGGCATCCATCTCGTCGCGCGGCTCGACGCTTCGCTGCGCGAGAGCGATGTCGTCGCGGCGGCGCGCGGCATATCGGTCGGGCTCTATGGAATACGCGCGTTCCACGCGGGCCAGCCGGCGCGACAAGGCGTGCTGCTCGGCTATGGCGGAACGAACGCCGCGGCGATCGAGCGCGGCATGCAGCGCCTCGCCGCGCTCATGCCGACGCTCGTCTCCTAGCTTCGCGGCATCACTGATCGCACAGCAGCAACAGCTTTTCCTGTGCGCTGCAGGTCGCCTTCTTCGGCTTTTGCGGGGCTGCATCGGCGTCGCGCGCCGCGACCCTGCGCGCCGGATCCTGCGACTGCTCCGCCGCCGTGCGCTGCGCGATGCACGCGCGCAGGCGCTTCTCCATCGGCGGATAGTATTTCCAGCCCTTCGTGAGCGGCGGCAGGTCGAGATGCACCTGCTTCCACTTCGGATGGCCTTGCGCCTGCAGCGTGTCGAAGTTCGTGCAGAGCGAATCGGCGAATTTCGACAGCGCGCCGACCGTGCCGCGCAAGCCGTAGTCGTACGTCACGAGGAACGCCTTGACGGTGAGCGTCGGCGTGTCTTCCTGAATCCAGTTCGGATAGCTCGACGTGCGGATCGTCGCGGGGAAGTAAGTCTGCTTCGCGCGCGCGGTTTCGGGCGCGCTCGTATCGAGGCGCAGCAGCTTGATCTGCTTCAGCAACTCGGGATTCATGTCCTGGAAGAGCTTCGCCGGCTGGCCCGCGACGATCACCGCGACATCGATCTTGCCGACGATCAGCCGCGCGAGCGAATCCTCGTTGTTGAGATGCTGCTCGTTCGCGTCGGCGATCGGCTCGCCGAACATCAGCCGATACAGCGTTTCCGCCGATTGCGCCGTGCCGCTGCCGATCGGCCCGACGCTGATGTTCTTGCCCTTGATCTCCTGGATGAACTTCATCGGCGAATCCGAGCGCGTCACGAAGTAAATTTCCTCGTCATAGAGCGGCATGATGAGGCGCAGCGGCTTGATGATCTTGCCCGCGTCCGCGTTGCCGGAGGTCGCCATGTCCATGTACGCCTGATACACGTCCGACTGCACGAGCGCGAACTTCACGCCGGGCTCGTAGCGCATGCGCTGCACGTTTTCCGCCGATCCTTTCGACGGCAGCACTTCCAGTTCGATGCCCGCCGGTTCCGCCACGTACTTCGACAAGTCCTGGCCGATCTGGATATACGTGCCGCGCTCCTGGCCTGTCGTGATTTTGTAGGGAATCGGATCGGCGGCGAAGCCCGGTCCCGCGCCGATCAGCCCGGCGATGGCGAGAAGCGCCAGCGCGCCCCGTGCGGCGTTGCGCATGCTTTTTGTGGTGAACATGATTGACCCTTAATCGTGTTGGACGGGTACTTTTGAAACTTGCGCGACGCGGATATCGCCCGCAAGGCGCGCAATTCGCTCATGCCCGGACACGCTCTCGCATGCGGCCGACGCGAACGTGCGTGGCGCGTGCTTGCCGTGCGTCGTGGTCGTCTCCGTGCGCTCTTCTGTTTTTTGCTCAGTGCGATGGCTTGGGAGCCTGGGCGCCGCCGCTCCAGCCGTATTGCTTGATGGCGCGTTCGAGCTCTTCGGATTTGTCGGAGTCGAGACGCGAGCCCGCCGCCGGCACGTTGCCGAACTGGGGCGACGCGCTGGCGGTCGTCTGCGTGCCGCGCGCCGATGCGTTCGTCTGCGCGACGGCCGCGGGCGGGCGCGGCACGGCGGCCTGCATCGTCGCCGTGGAGGGCGGCGCCGCGCTGCTCTGATTGCTGGATGGCGGCGGACGCGGCACGGCGGCCCGCGTGGCCGGCGCCGACGTCTGCGGCGGATCTTCGCCGAGGTAATACGCGCCGCGCGAGTTGGCCGGGCGAGCGGCCTGCTGCGGCGGCTCGTCGCCGAGATAGTAAGGCGTGCGCGGATTCGCGCCGCGCGCGGTGGTCGAGGTGGAAGGTTGCGCGTCTTCGTCGCCGAGATAATAGGGCGCGCGTTGCGCCGGTTGTGCAGACGCCGTGGCCTGCGCGGGCTTTGTCGTCGTCGTCGTCGTCGTGGGGACGGCGGGTGCGGCGGCCGGCGCGGTCGTCGTCGCGGTGATGGCGGCGGTCGCCGCCTGGCCACGCGCGATTTTTTCGGCACGCGATTCGTACGCGGCGTCGTCGTCGGACTGGCGCGCGGCGGCGCTGCGTTGCGGCGCACGGCGCTCGGCCGCGGATTTCGGCGCGAGGACGTTCGACTTCGCAGCCGGCGCGACCGCTGCGACGTTTGCCTGCGCCGGAGGCGGCGCGGTCACGGCAGCGGCGGGTTTGGGCTGCGCGGCGGCGGCCGTGTTCGTCGCGTCGGACGGGTTCGGCACAGCGGGCGGCTGCGTCGAGCCGGGCACCTTTTTGGCGAGCGCCGCCGCTGCCGTCGGCGCGAGCCAGCCCGCATGCGAGACCACGCGTTCGAGCATGGCCTGGGATTCCATGTTGCTGCCGTCGAGCGCGAGCGCTTCGCCCGCGTTCTGCTGCACGCACGCCCACGCGGAGGTGCGCTCGCAGGCGCGCGCGAGCTGCAGCGCGGCGTCGCGTTGCGATTCGCGCTTGAGCAGTTCGTCTTTCAGGACTTCGTATTCGGCGCGCGCCTGTTGCTGCGACGGCAGCACTTTGAGCCGCGCGCGGGCGGTGGCGAGATCGTGCTGATCCAGCGCGACACGCACGCCTTGCAGCGTATCGCTTGTGCCGAGTGCGCGCGTTTCGGCGGGAACGCGATGTTCGACAGCCGCGGGCGCGTCCGCCGTCGCGCCGCGCATGAGCGAGCCGACTTTGGAATCGATCGCGCCCGAGACGCTGTGATCGGCGGAAGGCGTGCCGCCGCCGCCATCGGAATCGCCGAGCTGGTAATAGAACGTCGCGCCGAGCAGCAGGACGAGCCCGCATGCGCCGGCGATGATCGTCTTCTTCGTGTTCCAGCGCTCGGAGCCGGGCAGGGCGTCGGGATCGTTGCCGGATTCGGCGTAGGCATTCCGTGCGGATTCTTCGGCGCGCCGCGCGCGATATTCCGCCGCTTTCTGCGCGATGCGCTCGCTCGCGCGCTCGGTCCAGCGCGAGCGCATGTCCGGCTCGACGCGCCCGGAGGCGTCCCTGCCGATCGTCGCGGATGAAGTCGATGCCGCCGCCGATGCGAGCGGCGCACCCGCCTCTTCGAAAACGTTCGTGCGCGACTTGCCCGACGCGGTCGCGCGCTGCTCGCCGAACGCGGCGTTGCGATCGGCGCCGCAATTGGGGCAACTGTCGGCGTTTTTGCGCACCGTGCTGCCGCACCGCTGGCAGACGACGGAGAACATGGATGCGGGGAAGGTCAGACGCGTGGTCATGCTGGAGCCCTCGAAGGACATGTGCGTGAGGTTGCCAAAATCGCGTGGCCGCCAATGCGCGCCGGGTCGTCGCGCCTGTACGCAGGAACGCAGTCCCGCAACAGCAATCCTTCGTATTCTCTCCCGCGCGCGATGCGCCCGCGGGGAACGATTTCCGACTATGGTTCAATCACTATCGGACGTCAATTGCCTTTCGCACCTATTTCCGGGGCGCGAGGCTTAAGCGACTACACCATTGCGACGCGCCACGGCATGGGCCGAACGCTAGCTTCTCTCGTTCACGATATTTCTGACATTTTGGGATCGCGCCGGCGGTTTTGAACCGCCAATCCTTAGCCGATAAACGACAAGGCCGCGCGATTGGCGGATAACCCACTGATGCCAAAGCGATTCGCACGCCCGCAAAAGCGTTGCTGCATGCCCACGCGGGGCGCGTAAACACCGATTGGTCGAATTTCCGCGTGCCGCTCGGGAATCGATTAGACATCCGAAGCAACGTCCGAAAACGAGCAAGGCCGCGACGCGAATGTCGCGCCGCGGCCCTCGACAGCCCGAGCGGGTACGGAAGCCTTATTCGGCCAGTTGCAGCTTGCCGTCGATACGGCGGTTCAGGCCGAGCGGATTATCCGTTTTCAACGCGTCGGGCAGCAGCGCGTCAGGCAAATCCTGATAGCTCACCGGACGAAGGAAACGGTTGATCGCCAGGCTGCCGACCGAAGTCGAGCGGCCATCCGCCGTCGACGGGAACGGGCCGCCGTGCACCATCGCGTGGCCGACTTCCACGCCCGTGCCGAAGCCGTTCACCAGCAGACGGCCGGTGCGGCGTTCGAGCGCGGGCAGGATGCGCTTCGCATCGGCGTAATCCGCTTCGTCGATGTGCAGCGCCGACGTCAACTGCCCTTCGAGCGATTCGATCAGATCGAGCATGGTCGCGAGGTCCGGGCAACGCACGACGAGCGACGACGCGCCGAAGATCTCTTCCTGCAGCGCGTGGCTCTTGCGGAACGCGTCGGCGGTGGTGACGAACAGCGCCGACTGGCCCTGGTTCTCGCCCTTCGCCGCGACGCCGCGCGCGGCGGTCGTCACGCCGGCATGCTCGCCGGCGCGCTCGACGGCGCCCTGATAGGTCTTGCAGATGCCCGGCGTGAGCATCGTCTGCGCGGCGGTTTCCGAAAGAGCCGCCGATGCCGCCGCGATGAACTTGTCGAGATCGGGACCGTCGACGGCGAGCACGAGGCCCGGATTCGTGCAGAACTGGCCCGCGCCGAGCACGAGCGAGCCTACGAATGCACGGGCAATGGCTTCGCCGCGGTTCTCGAGCGCCGCCGGGAACAGCAAAACCGGGTTGATGCTGCTCATTTCCGCGTAGACGGGAATGGGTTCCGCGCGCGCCGCCGCGAGCTTCATCAGCGCCGTGCCGCCGCCGCGCGAGCCGGTGAAGCCCGCCGCCTTGATGCGATTGTCCTTGACGAGACCCTGACCGACGTCGCGGCCGCTGTCGAAGAGAAGCGAGAACGTTCCTTCGGGCATGCCGCAGTCCTTCACCGCCTTCTGCACCGCGCGGCCGACGAGTTCGGCCGTGCCCGGATGCGCCGAGTGCGCCTTGACGATGACCGGGCAGCCGGCCGCGAGCGCCGAAGCCGTGTCGCCGCCGGCGACGGAGAACGCGAGCGGGAAGTTGCTCGCGCCGAACACGGCGACCGGGCCGACGCCGATGTGACGCAGACGCAGATCGACGCGCGGCAGCGGCTTGCGCTCGGGCTGCGCCGGATCGATGCGCACGCCGAGGAAATCGCCGTTGCGGACGACGTCGGCGAACATGCGCAACTGGCCGACCGTGCGGCCGCGCTCGCCTTCGAGACGCGCGCGCGGCAGACCGCTTTCGATCATGCAGCGCTCGATCAGATCGTCGCCGATATCGAGGATATTTTGCGCGATCGTGTCGAGAAATTTCGCGCGCGCTTCGGGCGCGGTTTCGCGATAAACGTCGAACGCGGCCCACGCGAGCGCGCACGCGCGGTCGAGATCGGCGAGCGTCGCGCCGCCGAAAGCCGGTTCGATGGCCGCGCCGGTCGACGCGTTGACGGCCTTGATCGAGCCGTTCGAGCCGAAGACCGATTCCTGACCGATGAGCAGGTTGCCAGTGAGTTGCATGTTGTCTCGTCCTTGCTTGGAGTGATTCGTGGCAGCCAGTTGTACGATGACTGCCTCATGCCCGACTATACGGCCTCGCGCGGGCGGCTGTATAGTGAAACCTTTCCATCGCTTGATCGCTTTTTGGAATCCCCCTGTTCATGAAGAACACGCTGGACGTGCTCATGTCGCGGCTGCGCATGAAGCAGTTGCAGTTGCTGATCGCGCTGGACGACCACAAATCGCTGCACAAGGCGTCGAGCGCGATGGCGATGACGCAATCCGCCGCGAGCAAGGCGCTCGCCGAACTCGAATCGATGCTCGAAGCGCCGCTCTTCGAGCGCGCGAAGAGCGGACTGATTCCGAATCCGTTCGGCCGCTGCGTCGTGCGCTACGCGCGCGTGCTGGCCGCCGATCTGAACGCGCTCTGCCAGGAAGTCGCGCAGATTCGCGCGGGCACGGGCGGGCGCCTGACGGTCGGCACGATCATGGGCGCGGTGCCGGGCGTGGTCGCGCCGATCGTCAACGAAATGCACGCGCGGCATCCGGATCTGGCGATCGAAATTCTGGAGGATACGAGCGCACGCATGCTGCCGATGCTCGACGACGGCCGCGTCGATCTCGTGATCGGCCGATCGAGCGTGTCGGATCAGCCGTCGAAATATCACTATCAGCCGCTTGCGGACGAGCCGCTTTGCATCGTCGTCGGTCATGGTCACGAGCGCACGGGCGCGCTGGACGTCGGTTTGGCGGACCTCGCGCGTTATCGCTGGGTCACTTATCCGAGCTACATGCCGATGAGCGCGCTGCTCGAACGCGAACTCGATCTCGCCGGACTGCCGATGCCCGCCAATCCGATTTCCACCGCCTCGCCGCTCATGACGGTGACGCTCTTGCAGGAGAGTCCGGAACTCGTGTCGATCTTGCCGGCGAGCGTCGCGAAGGTATTCGAGCGTCACGGCATGTTGCGCATCCTGCCGGTGCGCATGAAATCGAAGTCGCAGACTTACGGCATCGTCACGCGCAAGGGCGGCGAGCTTTCGCCCGCCGCGCGCCAGTTCGTGCAGATGCTGCGCGAACGGAGCCGGCCGCATTGAGCTTCAGCGCGTCGCGACGATGAAGATGCGCGGGAAGGGCAGCAGCACCGTGCCGTCGTCGAGCACCGTGTAGGCGGCTTTCAGCCCGGCGCGATAGCGATCGAGGAACGCGGCCGTTTCGTCGGCGTCGAGCTTCGCGAGGAACGGCCGCAGTCCCGAGCCCTTGAACCATTCGATGACCGCATCGACACCGCCGTCGAGCGGATGATGGTACGTGGTGCGCCACACGTCGACACGCTCGCAATGCGGCTTGAGCAGCGCGTAATACCTGTCCGCCCGATAGCGCTCGGTGCGTTCGACGCCTTTCAGCTTGTCGCGCCACGGGCCGTCCGCGGCGGTTTCGCGCATCAGCCGGTGCGCGGGCTCGTCGAGATTGTCCGGCATCTGCACGGCCAGTTGGCCGCCCTTCGAGAGTTTGCCGACGAGCGACGGCAAGAGCGTCTCGTGACCGGGCACCCATTGCAGCGACGCATTGGCGAGGATCAGATCGAACGGGCCTTGGCCGTTCCAGGCGGTGATATCGGCGAGTTCGAACTGGACGTTCGGCAGGCGCTTTCGCGCCGAGTCGATCATGTCGTCGGAATTGTCGACGCCGATGACCCGCGCTTTCGGCGCGTAGGCGATAAGCGTTTCGGTCGAGTTGCCGGGGCCGCAGCCGAGATCGACCGCCGCGTGCGCGGTTTCGGCTTGCGTCGCGTTCAACAGATCGCGTACCGGGCGCGTGCGTTCCGCTTCGAAGCGTGTGTACTGGCGGGCTTGCCAGCCGGCCGATGATGTCGTCATGTCGAACTCCAGTCGATCGTAGGTTGGGGACGACAGCGATTCTGGACGCGCCCGCGCCCCGCGTAAAACGAAATCGATTCGCCGGGCGTGCATTTTCTCGGCATGCCGCTATCGAGCGCACCACGCAGCCGCTTTACGCAATGCTGACGAAATCGCGAGACGGCAACTGAATAGAATACTGAATCCAGAACGCAACTCCACGTCCAGTAGAAAACTCGGAAATGCACCATCGGCGCGGGCATCGCGCCTATACTGGCGAAGCATTCGCGGGCGGCATCGGGAAGCGCTTCCGACTGCATATCAGGATCACCGTGCGCCACTTTTCGGCGCCTTGGGCAACGGGGAACTCGCAGATGAGCGACACGTCAGTCGGCGGCTTGAAGGGTCTCGTGGCCGCGCTGCGCGTGCAACAGCACGCGCTCACCGAGCGCTGGATGAAGCTCGTGTTCGGCGATCAGGAAGTCGAACATTCCGATCAACTGACGTATCGCCAGCTCGCGGATCATCTGCCGAGCATCTTCGAGGAAATCTGCGTCGTGCTGGAATCGCGCAACCTGCGCGACCAGGAAGGCGCGATCGAGCGCAACGCGCGCCAGCACGGCCAATGGCGCTGGCAGCAGGGTTATCGTGTCGATGAACTCGTGCGCGAGCTCGATCTGTTCCGGCAGGTGCTGCTGCTTGCCATCGGCGAGTACGCCGGCACGCACGAGAATTTCTCCCGCGAGGACGAGGAGCACGCGCGCCTCATGACCGACGAGGTGGTGAGCTTCGTCACGCTCGCGTCGATACGCGAGGCGATCGGCGAGCGCGATCGCAAGATCGACGAATACACCGGCATGTTGGAGCGCGCGAACTACGAGCTGACGCTGCGGCAAAAACTCATCAGCGATCTGTACGAGACGCGCATGCAGATCGCGCGGCGCGTCGCGCACGATCTGCGCAACTTCCTGAACGTATTCTCGACGGCGCTGCAACTCGCCGCCCGCTCGCCCGCGAAGCGCGACACGGCGCTCGGTCTCGCCAACCGGCAGGTCGCCGACATGGCCACGCTCGTCGATGAAATGGTCGAATATTCGAAAGTTCTCGGCGACGATTCGCTGCTGACGGTCGAGCCGTTCGATCTCGTCGGCCTCTTCGACGAACTGATGCAGGCGTGCCGCGTCTCGACCGAATCGAAGGGGCTGAAGCTCATCGGCCACTTCGATCCGGCGCTCGGCGCGGTGACGTCGAACCGGCTGAAGGTGAAGCAGGTCGCGCTGAATCTGCTGTCGAACGCGATCAAGTACACGTCGTCGGGCGAAATCGTGCTGGCGATCGCCGCGGCGCCCGACGAGCGCTGGAAGCTGCGTGTCTCCGACACGGGCGTGGGCATCAGCGTGGCGGATCAGGAGCGCGTGTTCGAAGAGTTCGAGCGCGCCGCCGATGACGACATTCCCGGCGCGGGACTCGGGCTTGCCATCGTCAAGGAATTGTCGCGCACGCTGGACGGCGAGTTGCGGTTCCAGTCGTCGAAAGGGCACGGCAGCGTGTTTGAGGTGACGTTCCCGATGGTGCTCGTTCCGAAACCGGCGGACGGCAAATAAAAAAAGGCGGACGGGTCGCCCCGTCCGCCTTCGGTCACCACGACGCCTGAACTGCGCTCAGGCCGCCGCTTCTTCTTCGACCACTGCTTCGTCTTCCACCGACGCGCGGATCAGATGATCGAACGCCGACAGCGATGCCTTCGCGCCTTCGCCGACCGCGATCACGATCTGCTTGTACGGCACAGTCGTCACGTCGCCGGCGGCGAACACGCCCGGCAGCGACGTCGCGCCCCTCGCATCGACGACGATCTCGCCGTGCTTCGACAATTCCACCGTGCCCTTCAGCCATTCGGTGTTCGGCACGAGGCCGATCTGCACGAACACGCCTTCCAGTTCCGCGTGATGGCTCGCGCCCGTCGCGCGGTCCGTGTACGTGATGCCGTTCACTTTCTTGCCGTCGCCGGTGATTTCGGTCGTCTGCGCCGCCGTGACGATCGTCACGTTCGACAGACTGCGCAGCTTCTTCTGCAACACCGCATCCGCGCGCAGCTCGTTGCCGAACTCGATCAGCGTGACCGCCGAGACGATGCCCGCGAGATCGATCGCCGCTTCGACGCCCGAATTTCCGCCGCCCACCACCGCGACGCGCTTGCCCTTGAAGAGCGGGCCGTCGCAGTGCGGGCAGTACGCCACGCCGCGCCCGCGATATTCGCGCTCGCCCGGCACGTCGATTTCGCGCCAGCGCGCGCCGGTCGACAGAATCACCGTCTTCGCCTTCAGCACCGCGCCGCTCGCCAGATGAATCTCGTTGATGCGGCCCGGCACGAGCTTTTCGGCGCGCTGCACGTCCATCACGTCGACTTCATAGGTTTTCACGTGCTGTTCGAGCGCGGTCGCGAACTTCGGTCCTTCGGTTTCCTGCACGGAAACGAAGTTTTCGATGGCCATCGTATCGATCACCTGGCCGCCGAAACGCTCCGCGACGACGCCCGTCGCAATGCCCTTGCGCGCCGAATAAATCGCCGCCGCCGCGCCGGCCGGACCGCCGCCGACGATCAACGTGTCGAACACCGGCTTGTTCTCGAGTTCCTTCGCCGCGCGCGCCGATGCGCCCGTGTCCAGCTTCGCGAGAATTTCCTTCACGCCCATGCGGCCCGAGCCGAAGCTCTCGCCGTTGATGAACATCATCGGCACGGACATGACCTGACGCGCTTCGACTTCCTGCTGGAACAACGCGCCGTCGATCGCGACGTGCTTGATGCGCGGGTTGATGACCGCCATCACGTTCAGCGCCTGCACGACTTCCGGGCAGTTCTGGCACGACAGCGAGAAATACGTTTCGAACGCGAAGTCGCCGTCGAGATTTTTGATCTGCTCGATGGTGGCGTCGTCGAGCTTGATCGGGTGGCCGCCCGCCTGCAGCAGCGCAAGCACGAGCGACGTGAATTCGTGGCCCATCGGGATGCCGGCGAACCGGATGCCCGCGGGCTTGCCCGCTTCGCCGATGGTGAAGGACGGACGGCGCGCGCTGGCGTCCTCTTTCTCGACGACGCTGATCTGATGCGACAGCGAGGCGATCTCGTCGAGCAGGCTTTTCAGCTCGCGCGATTTGTCGCCGTCGTCGAGGAAGGCGACGAGTTCGATCGGCCGGGTGACTTTTTCCAAATACGCTTTTAACTGGTTCTTGAGATTGGCGTCGAGCATGGCGATGTCCGTTCCTTGACTGGGTCTTGCAGACGCGCCTCGCCGCGTCGCTGCGATGTTCGCAGCGCCGGACGAAGGCGTTTTTCGGGGTGAACTTGCCGCTGAACCGCGACAAGTTCGATGCAGCGCTCGCGAGAAACGAGGCTTAGATCTTGCCGATCAGGTCGAGCGACGGGGTCAGCGTTTCAGCGCCCGGCGTCCACTTGGCGGGGCACACTTGACCCGGGTTCTTCGCGATGTATTGCGCAGCCTGAACCTTGCGGAGCAGTTCGCCGGCGTCACGGCCGATGCCGTTGTCGTGCACTTCGCACAGCTTGATCTCGCCTTCCGGGTTGATCACGAACGTGCCGCGCAGCGCCAGGCCTTCTTCTTCGATCAGAACGTCGAAGTTGCGCGAGATTGCGAGCGTCGGGTCGGCGAGCATCGGATACTTGATCTTCTGGATCGTGTCCGACGTGTCGTGCCATGCCTTGTGCGTGAAGTGCGTGTCGGTCGAAACCGAGTAGATTTCCACGCCGAGTTTCTGGAATTCTTCGTAGCGGTCAGCCAGGTCGCCCAGTTCCGTCGGGCACACGAACGTGAAGTCGGCCGGGTAGAACACGAACACCGACCACTTGCCCTTCAGGCTTTCATCGGTGACGGTCGTGAAATCGCCATTGTGGTAGGCGGTTGCTTTGAACGGCTTGACTTGGCTGTTGATGATAGGCATTTACCAGATTCCTTTTGGAGTGGTGTTGAAGAAGTAAGTGAACTATACGGTAAAACTATCACACCTGCGAAGTGGATTGATTTTATTGTCGGGATAGTCCGGGGCTATCAGGCCGATATTCGTCGTTTTCCCGCATAAGGCATTGGGATTGCGTCGTTCGCTACAGGTTCCCTGGAAGCACTTGACTGCTTCCACCTTCATTTCAAGGAGGCGTTATGAAAATCGGAATTATCGGGGCCGGGAATATCGGTTCCGTGCTGGCGCTGCGGTTCGGCGAGAACGGCCATGACGTGCGCATCGCCAATTCGCGCGGGCCGGCGTCGCTCGCGGAGGTCGAGCGCGAAACCGGCGCGACAGCCGTCGAGGCGCGGGAGGCGGTGAAGGACGCGGATATCGTCGTGGTGACGATTCCGGAGGCGAAAGTGCCGAATCTGCCGAAGGATCTGTTCGCGGGCGTGGCGGCGAACGTCGTCGTGATCGACACCGGCAACTATTATCCGCGGCAGCGCGACGGCCGTATCGACGGCATCGAGAAGGGCGCGACTGAAAGCCGCTGGGTCGAGCAGCAGATCGGCCGGCCGGTCGTGAAGGCGTTCAACAATATTTATGCGGACCACCTGCGCAATCGCGGCAAGCCTTCGGGCGCGCCGGGGCGCATCGCGCTGCCGGTCGCCGGTGACGATGCGAAGGCGAAAGCCGTCGTAATGAAGCTCGTCGATGAAATCGGTTTCGATCCGGTCGATGCGGGCGAAATCGACGATTCGTGGCGTCAGCAGCCCGCGACGCCCGTTTATACCGGCGATTTCGACGCGGCCGGCGTGCGCGCGGCGCTGCAGAAGGCCGATCCGGTCCGCAAGCCCGAGTGGCGCGCGACGGACAGTAGTCCCGGCACGTTCGACAAACCTGCGTGAGCGCGGCGCTCCGATAAGCGGCACGCCCGTACGGGAAAGCGCGGGAAGCGGTGCGCGCCGTGCGACAATCTGCAAACTTTCCCGATGGGCTTTACCATGACGAACCGGGCTGGCGTGATGAAGCATGACGCATCGGCCGAGGTCCGGCGTCGTGGACTCGCAGATTGACCTATGAAAACCGCTTCTCCCCCGCAGGACGTGCAGGATTCGCAACATCGCTTCGGCGAGTGCGACGAGTGCGCGGATGTCGAACTCGTGGCGACCGCCACCATTCCGACGCGCTACGGCACGTTCGATTCCTACGTCTATCGCGTGAAGCACACGGACGTCGAGCACATCGCCTTCGTGATGGGCGACGTGAGCAACGGCGAATCGGTGCTCACGCGCCTGCATTCCGAATGCGTTACCGGCGACGTGTTCGGCTCGTACCGCTGCGATTGCGGCGAGCAGCTCGACCTGGCGTTGCGCTATATCGCCGCGGAAGATCGCGGGATTTTGCTGTATCTGCGCGGGCATGAAGGGCGCGGCATCGGCCTCGCGAACAAGATCCGCGCGTATGCATTGCAGGAGCAGGGGCTCGATACCGTCGATGCGAACCTGCATCTCGGCCTGCCCGACGACGCCCGCGAATACGACTCCGCCGCCGCGATCCTGCGCGCGATGAAGGTGCAGTCGGTGCGCCTGATGAGCAACAATCCGTCGAAGTTCGACACGCTGCTCAAGCACGATATTCCCGTGTGCGAACGCGTCGCGCTCGCCATCCCGATGCGCGAGGAAAACGAGCGCTACATCAAGACGAAGCAGGCGCGCTTCGGGCATTACTTCGACGAAAACGAATAACGCCCGCGCTCATTGCGCGTCGTGAAAGATCACGCCGAGCATATGCCGCCGCCCCGACTTGAGGCGGCTCACGCCGTGCTTCATGTTCACCCGATACGGCCCGCGCGTGCCCTGCACCGGCCGATGATGCACGGCGAAGAACACCGCATCGCCCTGTGAAAGCGGCACGGATTCCACACGCGACTGCATGCGCGGACGTTGCTCCGTCATCACGAATTCGCCGCCGGTGAAATCGCGGCCGGGCGCGGAAAGCAGGATCGCCATCTGAATCGGAAAGACGTGCTCGCCGTAGAGATCCTGGTGCAGGCAGTTGAAATCGCCGGGCACGTAACGTAGCAGGAGCGGCGTCGGCCGCGTCTGTCCCGCGCGATGACAGCGCTCGATGAATTCCGCGTGCGCGCGCGGATAACGCGTCTCGATGCGCATCACTTCGTTCCACCGATTCGCGATCGGCGCGAGATGCGGATACACCGCGTGCCGCGCGCGTTCCAGCGTGTCGGGCAGCGGATACGCGAAGTACTTGTATTCGCCGCGCCCGAAGCCGTGGCGCTCCATCACGACGCGGCTGCGAAAAATGCCGTCGCGATCGTACAGCGCGGCGAGCGTTTCGCATTCGTCGCGTGAGAGAAGAGCGGGCGCCGTCGCGCAGCCGTAGCCGTCGAGTTGCGCTTCGAGATCGGCCCAGTCGAGCGCGTCGATGCGTTCGCCGATATCGTCCGCCGTCGCGCGTTCCAGCAGCTTCATGTGTTTTCTCCGGATGTGCGTGAATTGCCGTCAGTGTGCGCCGCGCGCGCAGCGCACGCACTCCGGGTCTTGCTGCGCAATTCGGAAAGACGTGTCAGTGCGCCAGCGCGGTCTCTGCAATGTGTTCATGCAGCGCGAGCTTGCGCGCGGCCAACTTCGCGCCGATCGCGACGAGATCCATCTGCGTCTTGCGCACTTCCGGAAACAGCGTGGTTTCCTCTTCCTCGATGTGATGCGTCGTGTTCTCCTTGAGCACCTTGAAGGTCGCGTCGAAACCGTCGTCGCCGGCTCTCAGGCTCGTGATTCGTTCGATCAGCGTCTTCACGAGAAAATGCTCGACGTAGGCTTCGTCCACGTCGATGCGTTGGTCGGCGGTGAGCGCGTTCTGCGCGACCGGATACAGCATTTCTTCCTCGACGATCGCGTGGATCGTCAGCAGTTCGCACGCGCGCTGAACGAGCGTGTTCTTGCGTTCGTAGTCGTCGCGTTCCGCGCGTTCGAAGGCATCGAACAATTGTTCGATGGCGCGGTGATCGGCTTCGAGCATGTCGAGCGCATCGATGGGTCGCGGGTTATGAGCGGCAGACATGGGTTCTCCTAGGGTGGGCTTTCTCGGCCCTGTGGGGACATCTGCGTGTCCCTGAGGTGCCTGAGAGCAGCAAGACGAATGCCCGCGATGAGTCAGTTAACGGCGGCCTCGCGCGCGTCTAAATGGCGGGATTGCGCGATTCGTCCAGGTCGCGTTGCCGCAGCACTTTCACCTGCCACCACGCGGGCAAAAGACGCCGCACGTCGGCGCGCGCGAAGCGGTCGTCGAGCAGATAAAGCACGCCGCGATCGAGCGGCCCGCGAATCACGCGCCCGGCCGCCTGCACGACTTTTTGCAAGCCGGGAAACAGATACGTGTACGCATAACCCTCGCCGAACGCCGCGTGCATGCGCGCTTTCATTTGCTGGTTCACGGGGTTGAGCTGCGGCAGACCGAGCGTCGCGACGAACGCGCCGATGAGCCGCGTGCCGGGCAAATCGATCGCTTCGCCGAACGCACCGCCCAGCACGGCGAAGCCGACGCCGCGCCCGTCGGCGACGAAACGCGCGAGGAATTCGCGCTGCGCCGCTTCGCTCATCGCGCGGGACTGCTGCCAGCAGGGAATCGACGGATGTCGCGCCGCGAGCGCCGCCGCGACCTGCGCCAGATACTCGAAGCTGCTGAAGAAGCTGAGGTAATTGCCCTCGGCGCTGAAAAACTGCGCGGCGATGAGATCGGCGATGCGATCCACCGAGCGCTCGCGGTCGCGATAACGCGTGGAAAGATCGGCGATGGCGCGCACGTCGAGCTGTTCGGCGGAAAAGGGCGATTCGACTTCGATGCGCACGCTCGATTCCGGCAGGCCGAGCGTATCGGCGTAGAAGTGCGCGGGCGTGAGCGTCGCGGAAAACAGCGCGACGCTGTGGGCGCGCGCGAAACGCGGCGCGAGGTGCGGCGCGGGAATCACGTTGCGCAGGCACAGCACGGCGTGGCGTTTCCTGGCGCTCGAACGCGCGCCGGCCAGCGTGATGTCGAAGAGCGAATGCGAGCCGAAGCGCTCCGCGATACGCGTGAAATGCATCGCATCGAAATAGAAGCGCAAGGTGTCGGGCGTGAAGACGTCGGGTTGCCCGGCGAGCGTTTCGGTCATCAGCGAGACAGCCTGTCCGAGCGCGGTCAAAAGGCGCGCGGGCGGCTCCGCATGGGCCGCGTATTCGATGTTCGCCGCGTCCTGATCGCGCGTGATCTCGTTCCAGCTTCGCGCCACGCGCCCGAGCGCCTGCTTGAGCGGAGGCGGCGCGGTGCGGCGCATCGCGTTGAAGGCGGCCTGATCTAGCGTCGCGGAATACATGGCGCGCGCCCGTTCGACGAGGTTATGCGCTTCGTCGACGAGCACCGACACGCGCCAGCGATTCGCCTCCGCGAGCGCGAAGAGCATGGCGCTCGTATCGAAGTAATAGTTGTAGTCGCCGACGATCACGTCGCCCCAGCGCGACAGTTCCTGGCTCAGATAGTACGGACAGACTTCATGCCGCCGCGCGACCTCCGCGACCGACGTGCGATCGAACTGCGCGCATTCGAGCGCGGCGGCGCGCGCCCCGGCGAGGCGATCGTAGAAGCCGCGTGCGAGCGGACACGATTCCCCGTGACACGCGCGATCCGGATACTCGCACGCCTTGTCGCGCGCAACGAGTTCGACGACGCGCAATGGCCTGGCGGCGAGCGTCGTCAGCGCGTCGAGCGCGAGTTGGCGCCCCGCGCTCTTCGCCGTGAGAAAGAAGATCTTGTCGAGCCGCTGGCCGGGCCATGCCTTCAGCAGCGGAAAGAGCGTGCCGACCGTTTTGCCGATGCCGGTCGGTGCTTGCGCCGCGAGACATCGGCCGGACACCGCCGAGCGATACACCGCTTCCGCGAGCGCGCGCTGGCCGGGCCGGAAATCCGCGTGAGGGAAGGCGAGCGTTTTCAGCGCGTCGTCGCGCGCCGCGCCGTGCTGCATTTCCTGCTTCGCCCACGCGACGAAGCGCTCGCACTGCGCCGCGAAATGCGCAGCGAGCGCTTCGGCTGTCTGCGTTTCGACGAGCACGCTCTCGGTTTGATCGACGATATCGAAATACACGAGCGCGACCTCGATGGCTTCGAGCCCGAGCTTGCGGCACATCAGATGCGCGTACACGCGCGCCTGCGCCCAATGCAGATGCCGATGATTCAGCGGCATCGATTCGAGCTTGCCGCGATGCGTCTTGATCTCTTCGAGACGGTTGAGGGCGGGATCGTAGCCGTCGGCGCGGCCGCGCACGCACAGCGCCCCGCAGGTTTCCGACAGTGAAATTTCCTTCTGATAGCCGGCCGGCCGCCGGCTCGTCACCGCGACGTGGCCCGCGACGCCTTCCTGCGCGCTCGGCGTCGGCGTGAAGCGCAGGTCGAGATCGCCCTGTTTCGCGGTGAACTCGCACAGCGCGCGCACGGCGACGGTGTAGGCGGGCTCGTCGGATACTGTATGCATGTACAGCAGTCTAGCATTGGTGATCGGCGCCGACGCGCCTTCTACGATGCCGCGCGCAGCAATTCGCCGAGCGTTTTCATCGCGTCTTCGATCTGCGGCGACCACGGATGACCAAAGTTGATGCGCACGTAATTCCCGAACGCGTGGCGCGCGGAGAAAATCGGTCCGGGCGTCACGTTGATGCCATGTTCGAGCCCGCGCCTGTGCAGTTGCATCGCGTCGACGTGCTCGGCCAGCCGCAGCCACAGGAAATAGCCGCCGTCCGGCTGAACGAACGCGACGTCAGGCGGCAGCCAGCGCGCGATGGCGTGCTCCATCGCGTCGCGTTGCGTGAGGAGCGCGACGCGCAGCTTGCGCAGGTGTCTGTCGAAGCCGCCATGCTGCAGATAGTCGGCGATGCCCGCCTGCACCGGGATGCTCGTCGAAATGCTCGTCATCAGCTTGAGCCGCCGGATCGCGCCGGCGTATCGGCCCGCCGCGACCCAGCCGAGCCGGTAACCCGGCGCGAAATGCAGTTCGCCGTAGACATCGTCCTCGATGAGCGGGACGTCGTGCTTCGCGAGAGCGCTTCATCGCGTGCTGGGGAGAAAGGGCGCGAAATTGTCTCACACGGGTTCGCGAAGGAATATCGGCGCACCGTCGAGCGTTTAATGGACAAGCGGCTTAATCGCCGTGCCCGGCTTTTCAAACCTTTCGGAGGTGCTTTCATGAAGCTCGCCAGAATCGCAACAGTCGTGCTCGCCCTGCTCGCCGGCCTGCTCGCGGGATGCCAGACCGATGGCAGTTCGAACTCATCGGGCACGACGTCCAGCAGCGGCAGCAGCGGCGGATATTGAGCGCGGCGCCCCTGCCGCCGGGACTGTCGGCGGAGCGGTTTCGCGCGGCGCTGGCGTCGTTCGCGGCGGCGCTCGGCGACGATGCGGTCCTGTCCGGCGATCCTGCTGCGTATCTCGATCCATTCGCACCCGCCGACGCCCTCGCGCACGCGCCATCCGCCGTCGTGCTGCCGAAGGACGTCGAAGGCGTGCGCGCGGCGCTGGCGGTGGCGAACCGGTATCGCGTGCCGCTCTGGACCGTATCGACGGGACGCAACTTCGCTTACGGCGGCGCGGCGCCGCGCATGCACGGCTGCGTGGTGCTCGACTTGCGGCGGATGAACCGCATCATCGAAATCGATGAAACGCTCGGCTATGCGCTGGTCGAGCCGGGCGTGACGTATTACGAGCTGCATCGCGCGCTCGGCGTGCCGCGAAAATTCTGGCTCGATCCGCCCGCGGCGGGCTGGGGCAGCGTGATCGGCAACACGCTCGAACGCGGCTATGGCACGACGCCCTACGGCGATCACGCGGCGCATCAGTGCGGCATGGAAGTCGTGCTTGCGAACGGCGACGTCGTGCGCACCGGCATGGGCGCGATGGCGTCGAGCCGCGACTGGCAGGTTTTCAGAAGCGGCTTCGGGCCGTCCTACGACGACATGTTCATGCAGTCGAACTTCGGCGTCGTGACGAAGCTCGGCATCTGGCTCATGCCCGCGCCCGAGGGCTACATGATCTGCCGCTACGCGTTCGCGCGCGAGGACGATCTCGAACGCGTCGTCGATACGCTGCGTCCGCTCAAAATGGACGGCACGATTCAAAGCAACGCGGTCATCGAAAGCGCCGTGCGCTGGGCGGCGGGCGTCTCGACGCGAAAGGAATGGTACGACGGCGAAGGCGCGATGCCCGACGACGCCATCGGCGCCATGGCGCGCAAGATCGGCATCGGGCGCTGGAATCTGCGTTTTTGCTTATATGGCGCGCCGTCGCTCGTGAAGGCGCGGCGCGATATCGTGCATGCGCGTTTTCAGCCGATCGCGGGCGCGACGCTCTTCGAGATGCCGTATCGCGATGCGTCCGTCGAGCCGGAAGGCGGCGGCGATCGCGCGCAAGTCGGCATTCCGGGGCTCGAAGCGTTCAATCTGCTGAACTGGCGCGGCGGCTCGGGCGCGCATATCGATTTTTCGCCGATCTGCCCGCCGATCGGACGCGATGCCGCGAAGCAGGTCCGCATGGTGCGCGAGCGCGCCGCGCAATTCGGCTTCGATTATTACGGCGGTTTCACCGCGGGCGCGCGCGCGATGCATCACATTTTCGCGGCGATTTTCGATCACGACGATCCGAAGCAGTCGCGCGATGCCGGCGCGCTCATCGAAACGCTGATCCGCGATGCGGGCGCGGCAGGTTACGGGCAATACCGGACGCATCTCTCGTATATGGATCTGGCCGCCGCGCAATACGACTTCAACGATCACGCGCTGATGCGGCTGTCGGACACGATCAAGACGGCGCTCGATCCGAACGGAATTCTGTCGCCGGGCAAGCAGGGCATCTGGCCGACGAAGGGTCCGAAAAGCGCGGACGGAGAAGGGCGGTGAACGCGACGCGGCGCGCGTTTCTCATTGCGGCGGGCGCATCGGGATTGCCGTGGATTTCGCTTGCCGGCGCGTCGCAGGCTTCGACGCGAATCTGGGTCATCGATGACGGCTTGCCGCAAAGCCGCGTTCTCGTGCGGTCGATCAAGGGCCGCGTCGAATCGCTTTCCGGCGACGCGGGCTGGCTGTGGATCGAGCGATTGTCGAAAGCAACGATGCCGATCGGCGGCCTGACGCGCTTCGCCGACGCGTTCGTGTTGTCGCAGCTCGGCGCGGATATCGGCATGCGCGCGACGCATCACCGCGCCTTCGCTGACGGCGCCGTGCTCTGGACGCTCGAACGTTGCTGAAAGCGGTCCGCTAAAATGAAACGTGTCTCGATATTGCCGCGCACGGATCAACGATGAACGCCACGGACTCCCGCACGATCGCCGACTGGCACGCGCATATCTATTTCGACGCCGCGAGCCGCGACGCGGCGTGGCAGCTTCGGCTCGTCATCGAGCAACGATTCGCCGGCGAATTGCAAAGCGGCGCATTGCGCCTCGGACGCTTTCACGAACGTCCTGTCGGACCGCATCCGATGTGGTCGTTCCAGTTGGGATTCGGCGGCGAGCTGCTCGCGCCGATGCTCGCCTGGCTCGCGCTGAACCACGGCGCGCTCGATGTCTTCATGCATCCGAATACGGGCGACGCGCTCGTCGATCATCGCGATTCGGCCGTCTGGATCGGCCGCTCGCATGAACTCGTGCTGAAGAGTCTGGGCGGCTGACGCGAAAAAAGAAAAAGGCGGAACGCGTCCGCCTTTTTCGCCGATATTCGCGCCTTACTTCTTCGCGCTCGCCGTCTTCGACGACACGACGCGCACGGCCGTCTGGTTCGCCATCGTGGCGTCGTTCTGCGCCGCTTCGACCACCTGCTTCGCGGCCTTCCTGGCGGCTTCGTAAGCCGAATTCGCCGATTGGGTCGCGGCATCGATCGCGGTCTTCCACGCCGCCACGACCGCTTCGCTGCCGGCGGGCGCGTTGCTCACGAGGCTTTCGAAGCAAGCCTGGACATTACGCTGCGATTTCTCGATGTGATCCTGCGCCGCTTCCATGTAGCTGCCGCGCACGCCCGACATGATCTCGTAGACGCCCGTCCAGTACGCCTGCGCGCGCTGGACGCTGCTTTGCAGATGTTGATTCTGAACCGCGAAGAATTCCTGCGGATCGCGCACGGAGAGCGTTTTGGCGATGAGCGCCTGATGCTCGTCGAGCGCCGTTCTGACCGTGCGCACGTTCAGGTCGACCAGCCTTTCGAAGCCCCCGACAGACTGGGCGGCGAGACCGAACGTCGTGTCGACCCCGGCCTTCTGTGACGCGATGACATTTTCCGGCGCAAGACTGCTCATGCTCGACTCCATATGGAAGTGGCCCAATGATTATGCGATGAATTTGTGCAGTGCAGCGATTGATCCATTTTAAGGGAAGCGTGTGGAGTGTCAATTACGTTTTCCCCGCTTGACTTTAAACCATATAGCCCGTTATTCAAAAATCGTTACTTGCGATCATTAAATGAGCAGGCTTATTAAAAGCAATCGCTTCGATCACACTTCACGAAATCCGCACGATCATTTGATTATCGGCAATCTTCCAAAACGCGTAAAAATCCTGACCAATCGGACGGTCGATTCATGCAAATGAAATTACGCACGGCTCGACGGGAACAGGCGGCTTCTCGTAAACACCTAAGCCAAAAATTGCCGAATGCGTTGTTTCCCCACTTGACGCATTGATGCCGCAATTGGAAGAATCTCGCACTGCAACACACGCGACGGGCATTTCACGGGGCAGGGTGATTATCGGTATTTCTGTCACTGCCACGTCATCGTAAATCCGTAGGATTCACCCTCGCGCGAATGAGCCGGCGCTGAACGGCATAAAGAGATAAATCGAGAGACTTGAAGAAAATGGGGCGACATTCCCAAACCCTTGGCCACCTTGAACGCAGTCACGAAGACAACGCCTTGCGGCGCGCCATGGCCGCACGACTCGACCGGGCCTTGCAGAAGGCCAACGTCAGTTCCGCAAAAGCCGCCGGCTGGCTCGATGTGAGCGAGCACGACGTGCAATTCTGGCGGCGCGGCATCACGGTTCCGCCGTTCGCGGCATTCAACCGCATCGCGAGAGCGCTCGACATCGATCCGCACTGGCTCTGCACGGGCCAGGCGCATTCCGCCAACTGATCGCCTCCGCTTCGGCGCGCATCGCGCGCGCCGTCTTTCGCGTTTCCCCGAGCGTCAGACTTCCGTCGATACGGCCTGCGCCGTCTTGCGCCCGTGCAGCAGCACGGTGCCGATGCCGCTCGCCGCGATCACGCACATGCCGGTCGCCATCCAGAGATCCGGCACCTGTCCGAACAGCAGCCAACTGAAGAGCGCAGCAAACGCGAGCTGGCCGTAGGCGAACGGCGTCAGCACGGAGAGCGGGGCGCGCTTCAGCGCCTGAAGCATGAGCCCGTGCCCGAGGGTCGCCATCGTCGCCATGAAGACGACGAGCAGCCAGCTTCCCACGCGCACCTGCGCGAGCGCGGGCAAGGTTTCGGCCTGATCCATCCACACGAGCGCGCATAGCAGCACAGTGGCGACGAGCGCCGTCAGGAAGTTAGTCGTGATGGCGTCGTCGACGCGCGAAAGATGGCTCGACACCACCTGAAAGCACGCGAACGTCGTCGCCGCGCCGATCGGAAAAATCACGGTCCAACTGAACTGGCTGCCGCCCGGCCGCACGACCAGCAACATGCCGATGAACCCGAGCACGACCATCGCCCATTTGCTGCGCGACACTTCGTCTTTGAGCACGAGCGCGGCGAGCAGCGTGGAAATGAGCGGCGCGAGCATCGCGAGGGAAGTCGTGACCGGCAGCGGCAAATGCCGCAAGCCCGCGAACGTGCATGCGGAATTGGTGAGTAGCAGCACCGCGCGCACGATCTGAAGCCTGACGCTGCCCGAGCGGAAGAGACCGAACGCGCGCCGCCGGACTTGCCAGACGCCCATCACGATCATCTGAAAGACGTAGCGCACCCAGAGCAGCGCGAGAAGAGGGACTGCGGTGCCGATCAGCTTGACGGTGGAATCGCTCGCGGCGAAGCTCGCCGTCGTCAGGATCATGATGGCGATACCGGCGCCGGTGCTATCGGTATCGATGCGGTAGCGCGCCTTGCCCTCTAAGGTTGCCATCGAGTTCTCGTGATGCGCCGTCACGCGCAGCATTGTTTCTGCCGACGGCATGGATGAAGGAACGGTTTCAGGCCGTTGCTTCGATTCTCCCGGCATCACCGAGTGCTGGCAAGGCCGTGTTGTGCACAGGTCACGATGCTGGAAATGTACTAGACGGTTCGGACAAATTGCGATTCGGCGCGACGCGAGGCTCGCGCGTCGCGATCGGCAATCGTCGGACAAATTTCCAAGGTGCGGCGGTGTCGTCCGCTTCAGCGCTGTTGTCCTAATACGCGCTATCTCAAATTGAGAATTGGATTAGAGCTTTCTTAGTCGCACTTTTTTACTATTCCGTTCAACGCAGATCGCGGCGAAAGCCAGCTTCCAGGGCACCACCCTGAATCAAGCGCAAAGCGTTCGCCGATGCAGCATGGCATTCGAAACTCAGCCATGCGCGCCGATGTGCAGTCCGAATTCTTCCATCACGAATTTCTCAGGAGCATTACATGAAAAAGCGCATCATCCTCGCAGCCGCCCTCGTTTCCATGAGCGTCGTCGCTCTGACGTCGATGAACGCCCACGCCGCCGATGGCACCATCGCGATCACCGGTGCGGTCTCGGACTCGACGTGCTCGATCAACGGCGCCGCCAGCGGCACGCCGGCCAACATTTCGGTGACGCTTCCGGTCGTGAACGTGAGCGCGCTGTCGGCCGCTGGCGCGACGGCGGGCACATCGAACCTGGGCGACATCACGCTTTCGCTGAGCGGTTGCAGCGGCGCGGCGACGAAAGCCGTCGCTCGCTTTGAAAACGGCCCGACGGTCGATCAGAGCAGCGGCTATCTGGTCAACCAGTCGATGGGATCGCCCGCGGGCAACGTGGAAGTACGCTTGCTAAACGCCCAAATGCAGCCTATCAATATCCTCACGAATGCGAACAACGACGTGGCCAGCAACGGCGCCACGATCTCGGGCGGCGTCGCCACGTTGAACTATTTCGCCCAGTATTTCGCGACGGGCAAGGCCACCCCGGGCCTGGTCAGCACCTCGGTGCAATACACGATGCAATATCAGTAACGAGCGCGCGGGCCGTCCCGACGAGGGACGGTCCGGTTTTGCGCCGGCGCAAGGCCGGGACATTCGGATGTCAGCGATGAATACGTTGAAACGCTTGATTGCAATATTGGGAATGCTCACGACATTGCTTGCGGGCGCCGCGCATGCCAGCGTCACGATAGGCGGCACGCGCGTGATCTATCCGCTCGATCAGCGGGAAGTCAGCGTGAAGCTGAACAACGACAGCCGCGCGCCGGCGCTCGTGCAGGTATGGATGGACGATGGCAACGCGGACGCGAAGCCCGGCGATATCAAGACGCCGTTCGTCATCACGCCGCCGATTTTCCGCATGGACCCGAACAAATCGCAGACCTTGCGCCTGATGTATGGCGGCGACGCCTTGCCGCAGGATCGCGAGTCGGTATTCTGGCTCAACGTGCTCGACGTTCCGCCCAAGGCCGGCGCCAAGCCCGACGCCAACACGCTGCAAATGGCCTACCGCACGCGCATCAAGGTCTTCGTGCGTCCGCCCCAACTGCCGGGCCGCCCGGACGAAGCACCTAAAACGCTCGAATGGCGCGTCGTGCCCGCCGCCGGCGGCGCGGGCCTGGCGCTCTCCGTATCGAATCCGAGTGCGTATCACGTTTCGTTCAGCGAAATTTCCGTATCGTCCAATGGACGCACGTTCAAGAACGAGACCGGTGGAATGGTCGCGCCACGTTCCACGCAGATCATTCCCGTGCCGCAGATGAGCGGCGTCACGAGCGGAAAGGTCCATTTCATCGCGATCAGCGATTACGGCGGCCCCATCGAAGGCGACGCCACCGCCGGACAGTAGCGGCGCCGAGGCGATCCATTACGTCCTCACGCCTGGCCCTTTTCGTTTCTCGCAACAGTTCGCCCGCTTCTTCGATGCACGCATGACGGCTTTCTGAAACACACCGTTCAGCCATCTCAAAATTAGAATTCGTCCTAGGTACTTCTATCTCGATAAAAAATAGCATCGGTTTGTTCGACATCGATCCCTCGATGTCACGCACAAACCGACTGCCGAGATATGAAGTCCCTTCGTGATCAATCGCGTTCTTCCCTCGAACTGAGCCGTACGGCGCTGCTGGTGTTGATGGCCTTCTCCATGGCAGCGTTCGCGGCCACGGCGCGGGCCGCCGCCAGCGAACCGCCCGGCGCCGTCGAGTTCGACACCACGTTCCTGCGCGTGGATTCGAAGAGCGATTTCGACACAAAGCGTTTCTCTCGCGGCAACATCGTGACGCCGGGCGTCTACGCCGTCGATATCATCGTCAACGACAATCGCGTGGCGCGCGAGGAAGTGCGTTTCGCCGCCGTGCGCGAAGGCGAGAATGCGACGCCGTGCCTGACGCACAAGATGCTCGAAAGCGCGGGCCTGGACTTCGCGAAACTCACGGCGGAGCACGGTCAAAAGGAAGCGACGCCGGCCGATGCCTGCATCGACTTGCGCGCGCTCGTGCCGGAAGCTTCGGTCGACTTCGATTTCGGCGAGCAGAAACTGGTGCTGTCGATCCCGCAGCGGTACATGCGCGCATCCGCGCGCGGATACGTGTCGCCGGAGTTGTGGGACCGTGGCGTGAATGCAGGCTTCCTGAGCTACAACGCGAACGTCTATCGGACGCGTTCCGGCGGCGAGCAGTCGACGCAGGAATATCTCGGGCTCAACGCGGGCGTGAACATCGGCGGATGGAATTTTCGCCATCAGTCGTCGCTGACGGCATCGACCGGGCAGGCGACGCAGTTCGACAACATCGCCACCTACGTCCAGCACGACCTGCCCGGTCTGCGCGCGCAGGCCGTGATCGGCGACGCGCAGACGACCGGCGACGTGTTCGACGCCGTGTCGTTTCGCGGCGCGCAGATTTCCACGGACGATCGCATGCTGCCCGAATCGCTGCGGGGTTTCGCGCCCGTCGTGCGCGGCACGGCGGAATCGAACGCCCGCGTGACGGTGCGTCAGAACGGACAGGTCATCTACGAAACGAACGTGACGCCGGGTCCGTTCGAAATCCGCGATCTCTACGCAACGGGCTCCGGCGGCAATCTCGACGTCACCGTCACGGAAGCCGACGGACGCGCGAAGCACTTCACGGTGCCGTATGCATCGGTTGCGCAATCGCTGCGTCCGGGCACGACGCGCTTCGCGGTCACGGCCGGGCAACTGCGCGACGATTCGCTGAACACGAAGCCCGGCTTCGCGCAATTCACGCTGCAGCGCGGCCTGACGAATCGCGTCACGCTTTACGGCGGCGCGATCGTATCGGAAGGCTATGCCGCCGTGAATGTCGGCGCGGCGCTCAACACGAAGTTCGGCGCAATCGCGACCGATATCACCGCCGCGCGCACGCAGGTTCCGGGCGAACACACGATGCAGGGCAGAAGCCTGCATATCGGCTATTCCAAGTTCATCGATCCGACGGGCACGAACGTGACGATCGGCGCGTACCGCTATTCCGACGCCGGCTATCTTTCCCTCGCCGACGCCGCGCATGTGCGCGACGCCGCCCTTAACGGCGGCAATCCGTCCGATCGCAATCGCGGCCGCGCGCAATTGACCGTCGATCAGCCGCTCGGCAAGCACGGCTCGGTGTTCCTGACGGTCTCCTCGCAAAGCTACTGGAACCGTCCGGGACACGACACGTTCTTCCAGGCGGGTTATTCGAACAGCTTCAAATACGGCACCTATAGTGTATCTGCGAGCCGCACGCAGAACTCGGATGGCACGATGTCGAATCAGTTCATGGTGAGCACGACCATTCCGCTCGGTCATTCGCAACATGCGCCCCAACTCACGACGAATCTGAGCACGGGCGGCGGCGCGGCGAACATGCAGGTGAACGTCGGCGGTTCGGCGGGAGAAAACGATCAGTATTCGTACAACGCGTATGGATCGATGGCGCAGCAGTCGGGCACGAGCGTGAATTCGAATGTCGGCGTGAGCGGCGCGTGGCGCGCGCCGTATGCGCAGGTCAGCGCGTCGGCGAGCGGCGGGCCGAACTCGTCGCAGATGTCGGCGGGCGTGAGCGGTTCGATCGTCGCGCATCCGGGCGGCGTGACGTTCTCGCAGACGGTCGGCGATACCTTCGGCATCGTCGAGGCGAAGGGCGCGGAAGGCGCGAGCGTGTCGAGCGCGACCGGCGTGAAGGTCGATTCGCACGGTTACGCGGTCGTGCCTTATCTCACGCCGTACAGCATGAATCACGTGGACATCGATCCGAAGGGCAGTTCGCTCGATACGGAGCTTCAATCGACGTCCGAACAGGTCGCGCCGCATTCCGGTTCGATCGTCATGCTCAAGTACAAGACGGTGACGGGACGCGTTGCGCTGATCCGCGCGCCGCGCCTCGCCGGCGATGCGCTTCCCTTCGGCGCGGAAGTGTCCGATGAAGCGGGGCACGTCGTGGGCGTCGTCGCGCAGGACAGCCGGATTTTCGCGCGCGGCGTCGAGGAGAAGGGCACGCTCTTCGTCAAGTGGGGCGACGGTGCGAGCGAGCAATGCAGCATTGCGTATGCGTTGCCGGCGAAGAACGACAAGATGACGGCGGGTTATGCGTCGGTGGAGTCGCATTGCCTGCCTTCGCGTGCGATCGTTGCAACGGACGGAGCCAGCCATTGGTGAGCAATGTCGAGATGAAAACGGAGCGACGGCATACCTTCCGTGCGAGCGGACGCTGGCTACTCCTGATGATCGTTGCGTTCGTCGCGTCGGTCATGTCTCTGTCCGCGCACGCGACGTCGACGTGCAACGACGCGAGCAACAACAACGCGCTGAACGCCGGGACGATAGCCGTGCCGGTCGGCGCAGCCGCGGGGATGACGGTCAGCACCCTGACGCCCGTGAATTTCATCGTTCAGTGCAGGTTTCTCGCGACCGGTTCGCAGAACACGTCCACCGATCTGACAGGCAAGCTCAGCATTACGAATCCGCTCGCGGGAGGTTTCTCCGATGTCTATCAGACGAACATCTCCGGTCTGGGCGTCCGGTACACGGTCAATTCGCCGGGAGCGCAATGCAACATCACGAACCAGACCATCCAGAACGGATCGCTCACGTTCACATGCACGTTCAACGGCGCGATCAACGGTCCGTACACGCAGTACAGCATCTACATCACGGCGTCGCTGGTCGTGACAGGACCGATCGCATCGGGCGCTTCGACGCTTTCTTCCGCGCCGGTCGTCGCATTTTCACTGACGACCATCGACTCCGGCGGCCCCTGGTCTCAGCAACCGGCATACAGCGGCGCAGCGGCGGGTACGCTCACGCACGCAACGTGCTCGGTGAGTCAGGCCAGCGTCTCCGTCGATCTGCCCACCGCCGACAGCAACAACCTCGGCTCGATCGGAGCGACGACCGCGCCGAAGGCATTCGCATTGACCTTGTCCTGTCAGACCGGATCGATCGTGCTCATCACACTGACCGATAGCGTCAATCCCGCGAATCGCGGCACGGCCTTGCAACTCGCACCCGGATCGACCGCGGCGGGCGTGGGCATTCAGATTCTCAACAGCGCGGGCACGCCCGTTTCGTTCGGCGCCGACTCGGCCGCACCGGGGAACACGAACCAATGGTCGATCGGCACTTCGCCGGACGGGACGCTGCAAGTGCCGCTGACCGCACGGTACGTGCGCACCGGCAGTGTCACCGCCGGCACCGTCAAGGCGCTGGCAACGTTCACGATGTCTTACCAATAAGCCCGGTTGCGTTGCACCATGCGTGATCGTTGCGATGTTCGTTGCCGAGGAAGCGCTTGCCAACGGCAATTTGCCGCCTACACTTAAAGTAGTTTCTCAACTGCTTCGAGGGAGGCAACAATGAGAGCGAGAACCCGCGAAGTCGTACGCATGCTCGCGACATTCCGTCATTCGGCGCATTGTCGAAGGCTGCGCGATGCAGCGGCGGCCCAGCAAGCGCGCGATCTCGCCAACGAGCCATCAGACGACGATGCAACCGAAGAGGACGAGCGTGCCGATCCGGAGACATTCATCGTCGTCCGCAAGCCGCATCCGGACATGCATTGACATGCGCGGGCTCAGACGCCTGCCGGATTCCTGAATGGCGAGAAGCGCCAGTGCCCGCTCGGGTCTTTCACCGCGATGGCGCCGTGCTCGTGCAGCACTTTGCCGATGGCGCCCGGCTTGATGTCGTCGGAGATACGAATGACGAGCAGCGTGCGCTGCGGCGTGGCGTCGTCGATCGCTTGCGGCGCGGGCGATTTCTGCGGCGGCTCGTGCGGCACGAAACGGTTGCGCGCGCCGATCACGCCCTGATGCTCGCCGTGCGCGGCATATTCGGCATCGTCTTCGTCGTGCGATGGCGGCATGAGCGCATCGATGTCGATTTCTCCACGGCCTGCCCGGTAAAGATGCGCATCGTCGCGTCGCAGTCCTGCGAGTTGCAATGCGCGCAGCGCGTCATGTCCGTCGCGATAGCATCCGAACATCCCAACTATGACCTGATTCATCGTCGCCCCCTCTGTCGGCCCGCATGTGCGCGGGCCAAGCAACAGATGTCATCGTGCGCGGTTATCGATCGATCCTCCGCGCTCTTCCATTCGTCAGATGATCTTCAGCAACACGCGTTCCCGCATGATGGTTTTGAAAGGCGAGCGCGCAAACCCTGTTTTCCGCAGGTTGCGACCCCAACGGCTATCACATAAAGTAGCTGAACTTCTTTCCCGGATCCGCGCGTCGCCGACGCGCTCTTCGCGAGGCTCGAATGACTGCGAAAGCCTGTGCCTGGGTACTCGTACTGATCGCAGGGTCCGCAGCGGCGGCGCCTTGCTATAACGACGGCGATGTCGTCACGCTCGAGGGCACGGCGACGCGCCAGGCCGCGCATGAAGGCGATGCATCCGCGAAGCCCGCGTGGGTCCTTGCGTTGCCGGGGCCGATTTGCGTGTTGAGCGCGGCAACAGGCGGGGGCGCGCGAACGCAGTCGAATGTGTCGGCGGTGCAGATCATCGACGCGACACCGGCCGAAAATGCGCGCATCCAACTGACGGGCAGGCTCGTCACCGGCAACGTCAGCGGCTATTACGCGGTGCCCACCGCGATCTGGGTGCTTAAACAGCGCGTGCTTTCGGGACAATAACGCTCGCGGGCCCGCACGGGCGATGCGTTACCAGCGAACGCTGCGTTCGATCAGGCCGCTTTCGCGTGCGCCCGATAACGCCAGTATTCAGCGACCACGATATGCAGCGGCTGATCGTCGAGCTTGCGCTCTTCCGCGAATCGCAAGATGGCGTCGAGTTGCGCGCCGTTGCAACGGAACCCTTCGCGGCGCGAGGCCGTCTGGTTTTTCTTGTGCGTGGTCATGGCAATCCTTTTTAGGACCTTCCCCGGCAGGGCAGGATCGTTCGACGGGGCGGCCCGTGCGCGCGAACGCTGCCTGCTGCTTTCGCATTAAGCCGGAGCCGCGCACGCGCGACCGGGCGCTAGCGCACATAGCCGTCAAGACATGACAGATAGCGCAAAGCGCGGGCCTGCGTATGGCCTTCGGCATCGTTTCCTTTCATCGCTGGAATAAACCTTTCGACTGTGCCGTTTAGCATTCGTGGAACCCGCGCGGCAATCGAGACGCGGGGCGAGGGAGGAGAAGCCTGTGAGCGTCGATCAACATGCGCACGAGGAACTCGCGCACATCGGGCGGATGATCGCGGAACTGGAGCGTGTCGCGACGAAAGGGCACGGCGAACCGACGCGGCATGCCGTCATGCGGCCGGAGTACTGGCAGCGGCGAATCGATGCGTTGATGGTCGCATCGACGAACGAGCCGCTGCGGCGCGATGCGGCTGCGCTGCGCGAGCGCCTGGCGGAAGTATTCGCCGGCACGCGCGAACGAGATACGGGGCACGCGGGTGAACCGGCGCGGGAGACCGGCAGCAGAAAATGAAGCGAAGCGACGTGCGCGGCGGCGCGTGTGCATGCAAGCATGCGCCGCCGCGTCGTCAACTCGTCTGCTCGACCGGCGTCACGTCGATATCGATTTTCTGCGTGCCGCGCAGCACAGCGATTTTCACGGGCTTGTCGATGCGCGATGCATCGAGCGTGCGCTGCAAACTATCCACGCTATCGACGGCGATGCCATCCACCGCGACGATACGATCGCCCGTGCGCAATCCGCCGAGCGCGGCCGGACTGCCTTTCACGATTTCCATCACATGCACGCCGCTCGCGGACGCGAGTTCGAAGAAGCGCTGCACGCGCCGCGAGATCGGCGTGGTCGTGCCCGCCACGCCGATATACGCACGCCGCACGCGCCCATACGCGAAGATCTGCATGATGACCCACTTCGCCGTGTCGATTGCAGTGGCGAAGGAAATGGCCTGCGCGCCGGAAATGATCGCGGTGTTCACGCCGATCACTTGTCCCGCCGAATTGATGAGCGGACCGCCCGAGTTGCCGGGATTGAGCGCCGCGTCCGTCTGGATCACGTCGTAAATCATGCGGCCCGAGGTCGAACGCAGCGAACGCCCGAGCGCGGACACGACGCCCGTCGTGACGGTCTGCGCGAGTCCGAGCGGATTGCCCACGGCGATCGCGATCTGCCCGACGCGCAGGCTGCCCGAATCGCCCAGCTCGACATGCGGCAGCGGCTCCGGCGAGCCGATGCGCAGCACCGCGAGATCGCTCGCGGGATCGTCGCCGACGAGATCGGCATCGAAGCGCGCGCCATCGGCGAGCGTGACGACGATATGCGTCGCGCCATGCACGACATGGCTATTCGTCAGCAGATAGCCGTCCGGCGTGAAGATGAAGCCCGAGCCCGTGCCGCCGACATGTCGGCGCGCACCGCGCGGGTCGGCAAGCTGGCGCTCGACGGAGATGAACACCACGGCTTGCTGCACGCGCTCGAGCGCGCCGATGACCGTGCGCGAATAGGCGTCGAGCAGGGCGCTATCGTCGCGTTGGCCGAGCGGGGCGGAGGGCGCGGCGTCCTGCGCGCCGCGCGCAAGATCGTCGATGAATTGAGGCCGGCTTCCCATGTTCCTTGAACTCCCGATGTCTGGACGACGACATGCGGGCCGCTGCTTCCGATTTCAAGAGATAGTTGCGTTTGCAAGTAGTTTCATCGGCCCGAGCGTTTCGACGATGCCGCGCTGCGCGTCGTCGCGCACGAAGAGCGAGCCGGCGAAGCCGAGCGCATTCACCGCGACGCCTTCGACATGCGCAACGCCGCGCGGCACCGCGAGCATCCAGCGGCGCGTCACGAGCAGGTTGTAAGGCGCGCTCTGATGCATGACGCCCGCGACGTCGAGCGGCTGCACGCCGATCGCGTTCATCAGGCGCAGATAGGTTGCGTGTGCGTTCGCGCTGTCAGCGTCGCCGAGCCATGCGGCCGCATGTTCGAACGCGAGTTGCGGCGCGCGAAAAATGCCGCTGGTACGCGCGGCTTCGATGAACGGTTCGATGGGTAATGGATGACCGTCGAGCGGAAGGGGCACCATTTGCAGATGCTTGTGCGGCTGGCTCGATCCGGCGACGGCGCCGCCGTTATAGAAGCCGAGTCCGTCGAAGCGATCGAGACACGCCGACAGCGCGGCAAAGTCGTCTTCGCCGATGAGCGATTCCTGCGGCTCGAAATCCGTCGTCACGATCAGCAGATGATGCGCGAGCACGTTGAACTTGTTGAGCAACAGAAAGTGCCGCTCGCCGATATCGCCTACACGCAGGGCTTCTTCGCACGGCGAAAACGGATCGCGCCACGCGCTCGCGGCGTCGGCTGCGGACTTCGCCGCGAGCTTCGATGCTTCCTCCTTTCGCGCGAGGTTCGCCGCTTGCCGCACGAGAAAGGGCACGCCGCCGTCTTCGATCACGCTTTGCACCGTGTCGAAGGAACGCAGCGCGCCGCATGCGAGCGCGCGTTCCGTTTGCGTGACGACGTCCTGCCATGAAGGGGCGTTCATTCGCGCCATGCTTCTCCTTTGCCGAACTCGTACCGATCGAGCGATGCCGCGTGCATTTCGATGCTGTAGCCGGGCGCTTGCGGCGGCATGTAGCGCCCGTTTTCGATGACGACGGGATCGAGAAAATGCTCATGCAAATGATCGACGTATTCGAGCACGCGACGATCGAGCGAACCCGACACGCAGATGTAATCGAACAGCGAAATATGCTGCACATACTCGCACAAGCCGACGCCGCCCGCATGCGGACACACCGGCACGCCGAACTTCGCGGCCATCAGCAGCACGACGAGCACTTCGTTGAGACCGCCGAGACGGCAGCTATCGATCTGACAGAAGTCGATCGCTTGCGCTTGCAGCAACTGCTTGAAGATCACGCGATTCTGGCAGTGCTCGCCGGTCGCGACGCCGATCATCGGTGCGAGGCGCTTGCGGATCGCGGCGTGGCCGAGCACGTCGTCGGGGCTCGTGGGCTCTTCGATCCACCACGGATCGAACTCGGCGAGACGGCGCATGTTCGCGATGGCTTCATCGACTTCCCAGACCTGGTTCGCGTCCATCATCAGCTTGCGGTCCGGGCCGATTTCCTCGCGCAGAATGCGCGCGCGCCGGATATCTTCGTCGAGATTGCCGCCGACCTTCTGCTTGAAATGCGTCCAGCCCGCCGCCACGCCTTCGCGCGCGAGCCGGCGAATCTTGTCGTCGTCGTAGCCGAGCCAGCCCGCCGATGTCGTGTATGCGGGAAAGCCCTGAGCGAGCATTTCCTTTTCGCGTTCGCCGCGTGTTGCTTGCAGACGCTTCAATAACGCGAGTGCTTCGGATGGCGTGATGGCATCGGTCACATAGCGGAAGTCGAGGCAACTCACGAGTTTTTCCGGACCCATGTCGACGAGCAGCTTCCACACGGGCTTCTTCTCGCTCTTCGCCCAGAGATCCCACACGGCATTGACGACGGCCGCCGTCGCGAGATGAATCACGCCTTTCTCGGGGCCGATCCAGCGCAACTGACTATCCGACGTGAACGCGCGCCAGAAGCCGCCCATGTTCGCGGCGATCTCTTCGACACTCCTGCCGACGACGAGCGGCGCCAGCGCCTCGACCGCCGCGAC
Organism: Caballeronia novacaledonica; assembly: GCF_900258035.1. Classification (GTDB taxonomy): domain Bacteria; phylum Pseudomonadota; class Gammaproteobacteria; order Burkholderiales; family Burkholderiaceae; genus Caballeronia; species Caballeronia novacaledonica. Next base: position 185,324 of record NZ_OGTP01000001.1, read on the forward strand.
GACGACTTCGGTGCCGCGCCCGATGGTGAACGTGAGGCCATGACCCGCGAGTCCGGGCGCATCGGTTTCGAGTATCACGTAGGCGGCGGAATAGTCGGGCGCGGCGTTCATCGCGTCCGAGCCGTCGAGCGAACGTGAAGTGGGAAAGCGGATATCGCGCACGGAGAGCTTCGTGATGCCGGTCATGTTCATCTCCTCGGAAGGCGGCTTGTATACAGACCCGAATATGCTGCAATGCATGGTCGCAATCGACGTTGACAACGCGAATTTCACCTCCTAGCCTGCTAGCATGTTAGTGCGAAATCAAGGGCGGCGTGAGCTCATCGACGAATGAAAACAGTCTTGCCGCCGACCCTTACCGCGCGTTGCCGCGCTTGCACGGTTCAGAGCGCGGCAGCCTCACCGACGCCGTCGAAGAGGCGTTGCGCGCGGCCATCGTCAATCTGTCGATGGAGCCCGGCATGATGATCGACAAGCTCGCGGTATGCGAGCGCATGGGCGTGTCGCGCTTTCCTGTTTCGTCCGCATTGGCCAAGCTCGCGGCCGCGGGGCTCGTCGAAGTCTTGCCGCAGCGGGGCACACGCGTCATGCCTATCGTCATGCACGACATACGTCAGCATCTGTTCATTCGCAGCGCGCTCGAAGTGGAAACCGTGCGCACGCTGGCTGGCGCATGCGATGCCGCCACGCTCGATGCACTCGACGCCAATCTCGGCCGCGAAAGCGACGCAGTGCAGCAAGGCCTGCGCCGCGAATTTCATCTGCTCGATCTCGCATTTCATGAATTGCTTCTCGATGCAATCAATTTGCCGCGCGTGAAGGAGATCGTCGCGGCATCGCGCAATGCGCTCGATCGCGCGCGTCGCCTGATGGCGAGTCCCGAGCGTCACGCGCATACGCTCGCGGAGCACACGCGTATCGCCGATGCGATTCGCGCACGCGATGGCGATGCCGCCGCGCGCGCGATGCACGAGCACCTGGATGAAGTCGTCGCGGAATTGCGGCGCTTTTCCGCTGAAAGACCGGACCTGTTCAGGGAGTAGGAGACAAGAAAGACGAGCGACACACGTGGTCAACCGCAATGGAGGAGACACACAATGAACCTGTTCAAGCAAGCGGGCGCCGTGGCGGCGCTCGCGGCCGCATGCCTGGGCGCATCGACGGCGATGTCGGCCGAGGACTTCAAGGGCGTGACCGTCAACGTGATGACGTTCGTCGGTCCGCAGATCGCCGAGCCGCTGCAACGCCGCGCGCCCGAGTTCGAAAAGCTGACCGGCGCGAAGGTGAACGTGCTGACCGTGCCGTTCTCCGATCTCTATCAGAAGCTCTTGACGGACTGGGCGTCGGGCACGAACTCCGTCGATGCAGCGGTGTTCGCGCCGCAATGGATGGTCGATTACACGAAAGGCAACTTCCTTGAAGACCTGACGCAGCGCGTCGCAAAGGACGCGGCATTGAAGGAAGACGACGTGATGCCGTTCTTCGTCGACTTCTCGCAGAAGTACAACGGCAAGACCTATCTCGTCGCGCTCGACGGCGACTTCCAGATGGTCTACTACCGCACGGATATTCTTCAGCAACTCGGCAAGCAGCCGCCGAAAACCTGGGACGATTACCTCGATATCGCGAAGGCCGCGAACGGCAAGGTCTTCGGCGGCGACGGCAAGCCGGTCGCGGGTTCGTGCATCTCGAAGAAGCGCAATGCGCAAGCGTATTGGGCGATCATCTCCATCGCGGGCGGATATCTGCAATCGAAAGGCACGGCACAAGGCGCATTCTTCGATCCGCGCAACTTCAAGTCGCTCGTGAACAACGACGGCTTCAAGGAAGCGCTGCGCGTCTACAAGGAATCGACCAGTTACGGGCCGCCCAACGAAATCAATCTCGATGTCGGCGACACGCGCAGCGCGTTCATCTCCGGCCATTGCGCATTGACGCTCGACTGGGGCGATGTCGGCGTCCTCGCCATCGATCCGAAGCAGTCGAAGGTGATCGACAAGGTCGGCGCGGTGATTCTGCCCGGCTCGCGCAAGGTGGTCGATCGCGACACGGGCAAGCTCGTGCCATGCGACAAGAGCCGTTGTCCCTATGCGATCGACGGCGTGAATCACGCACCGTTCGCGGCGTTCGGCGGCTGGTCGGGCGGCATCAACGCGAAGGCGAAGCCGAAGGTGAAGGACGCCGCTTATGCGTTTCTCTCGTTCATGAGCCAGCCGGCGCAGTCGAATACCGACGTGACGATCGGCGCATCGGGCTTCAATCCGTATCGGCGCTCGCAGTTCACGGACATGTCGGCCTGGAAGAAGGCGGGCATGAGCGACGCGGCGGCGAAGTCGTATCTCGGCGCGATTCAGCAGAGCCTGCAAAGCCCGAACATGATCATCGATCTGCGCATTCCGCAAAATCAGCGCTATGAGCAGGTCGTGCTCGATACGGCGGTCGCACGCTTCGTCGCGGGCGAGATCGATGCGGACGCGACGATGAAAGCCATCGACAGCGGCTGGAGCGAAATCACCGACGATCTCGGCAAGGACAGCCAGTTGCGCGCATACAAGGCGTCGATCGGCGCGAAGTGATCTTTACGACGCGCGGCGCGAGCGTGGTTCGCGCCGCCATGGAGGCAGGATGAATACGCCGTCGCACGCATCGTCCGTGGCCGCGAACGAGCGAGGCTCGCGTGCGCGCGTCGCCAACTGGCTCGACCGGCAGGCGCCCTTCGTATTCGTGTTGCCGACCGTGCTGCTCATTCTCGCGTTCTCGATCTTTCCGCTCGTGACGTCGGCGTATCTTTCGCTCACGCGCTTCGAGCTGGGCGAGGGCGGTTACCAACTGACCTTCACGGGCCTGCGCAATTACGTGCGGCTCTTTTCCGGCAGTCAGCAATATCACTTCACCGGCGTATTCCGCGCGCCGGGAATAGTTAGCATTGCAACTATCGTGATTGCCGTTCTCGCGGTGATCTACTGGTTCTATCGCTATGTCAGCGGCGGCCGGCTCTCGATCATGGGCACGCTCGGCCGTTCGATCGCCGCCGCCGCGTTTCTCGCGCTCGTGTGGCTCGCGGCGAACACGCTCGGCGGCGGCGGCGCGCTCGGCAGCCTGATGGTGACGATCTTCTATGTCGTGCTGGGCGTCGCGCTGCAATTCGTCGTCGGCCTCGGGCTCGCCTATCTTTGCACGCTGCCGCTAAAAGGCGGACGCTTCTTTCGTCTGCTGTTCTTCCTGCCGCTGATGGTGACGCCCGTCGGCATCGCATACATGTTCCGCATGATGGCCGATACGTCCGTCGGGCCGCTCGCGCCCGTGTGGTCGTGGCTCGGACTCGGCCAGATCGCATGGGCGGCGGACCCGTGGCTCGCGCGGCTCGTCGTCGTGATCGGCGATACGTGGCAATGGGTGCCCTTCATGTTCCTCGTGATGCTCGCCGCGCTCGAAGGCACGTCGCGCGAGCAGATCGAAGCGGCGCAACTCGATGGCGCATCGGCATGGCGCGTCTTTCGCGACGTCACGTGGCCGTCCATCGCGCCGGTCGCCGCGAGCGCGGTGTTGATTCGCCTGATCGAAGCGTTCAAGATCGTCGACTTGCCGAACGTGTTGACGAATGGCGGTCCCGGCATCGCGACCGAATCGATGACGCTGCACGCGTTCATCGAATGGCGCGCGCTGAATCTCGGCGGCGCGTCGGCGGTGGCGTACATGCTGTTCTTCGTCTCGACGATCGCATGCGTGTCGTTCTTTCAGTTCGTCGTGCGGCGCGCGCGGGGAGAGCCGTGATGAGCGCGATCAAACGCTGGTTCGTGCCCGCGCGTCTGGACGAGCTGCCGGTCGGCGGCAAGGCGATCGTATATGTCCTGCTCGGGCTATGGTCGCTCGTCGTGCTGTTTCCGCTTTACTGGATGGCGATAACGTCGTTCAAGCTGCCCGTGGATGTATCGACGGGACCGCTCTACATTCCCTTCGTCGACTTCGAGCCGCATCTCGACGCGTGGCATTACATCTTCGTCGATCTCGGGCCCGACACGTATCGTCCTTACATGAACTCGCTGATCGTCGCGACATGCGGCACGGCGGCTTCGGTCTTTCTCGGCTCGATGGCGGCGTATGCGCTCGCGCGCATCGAGTATCGGCCGCCGGTCGCGGCAGTGGGCCTCGGCGTGTTGTTGATCGCGTTGCTGATCGCGGCCGTCGCATGGGGGCATGTCGATTTGCGCATCGCGCTTGCCGTCGCTTTCGCGCTGTTCTTCCTGCTGCTGCGCCCGATCGTGCGGCGGGCGCGACGACATTTGAACAACGACGACATTCTCTTCTGGGTCGTCTCGCAGCGCATTTTGCCGCCCGTCGTCACGGTGATCCCGGTTTATCTCATCTTCAAGGACGTCGGCCTGCTCGACACGCATCTCGCGCTCATCATCACGTACGCGACGGCGAATCTGCCGATCGTCGTGTGGCTTATGTTCGATTTCTTCGACGGCGTGCCGCGCGAAATCGAAGAGAGCGCACAGATCGACGGCGCGACGCGCTTCTCGATACTCTTCGGCATCGTGCTGCCGCTCGTCGCGCCGGGACTCGTCGCAACGGGTCTGCTCGTGCTGATTCTCTCGTGGAACGAGTACCTTTTCGCGCTCTTTCTGACGACCGCGAACGCGCAGACGATGCCGCTGCTCGTCGCCGCGCAGAACGCGACGCGCGGTCCGCAATGGTGGAACATGTCGGTGCTGATACTCATCATGATCCTGCCGGTGATGTTGCTGACGCTCACGCTGCAGCGCTTCATCGTGCGGGGCATTCTCGTGGGAGCCGTGAAAGGATGACGGTCATGGATAGCGCGGCGGTGAAGGTCGACGACGCCCGCCTGACGAAGATCGCGGCAGCGCGGCAATCGAAGAGCGTCTCGTTGAGGAACGTCGGCAAGACATTCGGCGATACGCGCGTGCTGCGCGATCTGTCGCTCGACGTGCAGGCGGGCGAATTCCTCGTGCTGCTCGGCGAATCGGGCTGCGGCAAGACGACGGCGTTGCGCATCGTGGCGGGCCTCGAATCGGCGACGGAAGGCGCGGTGTTCGTCGGCGATACCGATGTCACGCATCAACTGCCGCGAGATCGCGACGTGGCCATGGTGTTTCAGTCGTATGCGCTCTATCCGCACAAGACGGTGTTCGAGAACATCGCGTATCCGCTCATCGTGAGAAAGCGCCCGAAAACCGAGATCGAAGCGGCCGTGCGCGAAGTGGCCGCGAGCGTGCAGCTTGAGCCGTTGCTGTCGCGCTTTCCGCGACAGTTGTCCGGCGGACAGCGTCAGCGCGTGGCGCTCGCGCGCGCGATCGTGCGCCGGCCCGCGGCGTTTCTGATGGACGAGCCGTTATCGAATCTCGACGCCAAGCTGCGCGGGCACATGCGCGCGGAACTCAAGCATATGCAGCACGAACTCGGCATCACGACCATTTATGTGACGCACGATCAGATCGAAGCGATGACGCTCGCGCATCGCGTCGCCGTCCTCGACAAAGGCGCGCTCCAGCAACTCGATACGCCCGCGCGCATCTATTCGGACCCGGCGAATCTGTTCGTCGCGGGTTTCATCGGTTCGCCGCCGATGAATTTTCTGCGCGGCTCGCTTGCACAAGGACGTTTCGACGCGCCCGGCATGACGCTCGCCACGGCGGTGCGTCACGAAGGCAAGGCGACGTTCGGCGTGCGTCCCGAAGAATGCTCGGTCGTGGCGCGCGGCGAAGGTGAATTGCAGGGGCGCATCTATTCGGTCGAACTGATCGGCGATCATTCGCTCGTCACGATGAACGTCGGCGAGCAGCAAGTGGTCGTGAAGGTGCCGAATACATTTGCGGGCGAGATCGGCGGGGCCGCCGGCGTGCGCGTGAATCGCGAACGCATCTATTTCTTCGACGAGAGCGGCGCGCGCATTCATTCGAGTGTTTGACGAACGATCCGGTTGCGCGGACTAAACCAGAAACAAACGCGAAAGCGCTCTTGGCGAAATGTGCAGATATTTGGCGAACCGTGGCGCGTTCACGTCCATGTCACAGATCTCTGCAATATTTCGGGTCGAAGGTCGCGACCGGCCTTCCAAACATTCCCGACACGAGAGACCACCATGACCCGCGATTTCCGCTTCGCGCGCACCGTGCTGCCGGCGTTCGCCGCCGCTTTCACCCTGCTTGCCGCGATGCCCGTCTACGCCGCCGACGCCGTCGTCCTGTACACCGCCGATGGCCTGGAGAATCTCTACAAGGACGTGCTTCCCGCATTCGAAAAGAAGGAAGGCGTGAAGGTCAACATCGTCACGGCGGGCAGCGGCGAAGTGGTGAACCGCGCGACCGTCGAGAAGGATTCGCCCAAGGCCGACGTGCTCGTCACGTTGCCGCCGTTCATTCAGCAGGCGCAGCAGGGCGGCCTGCTTCAGCCGTATCAGAGCGTGAACTACAAGAACGTGCCCGCGATCGCCAAAGCGCAGGACGGCGCATGGGCCACGTTCGTCAACAACTACTTCTCGTTCGCGATCAATCCGGAAGTCACGAAGACCGCGCCGAAGACCTTCGCCGATCTGCTGCATCCGAACTACTCGGGCAAGATCGCGTATTCGAATCCGGCGACGGCCGGCGACGGCATGGCCGTCATCATCCTGACCTCGGCGCTGATGGGCGAGGACAAGGCGTTCGATTACCTCAAGTCGCTCGAACAAAGCGCCAAGTTCCACACGAAGGGCACGGGCTATCTCGACGTGCTGCTCTCGCGTAACGAGATCGCCTTCGCCAACGGCGATCTGCAAATGGACCTCGACGACGCCGCGAACGGCGGTCTCTCGATCAAGCCGCTGTTCCTGTCGCACAAGGCAGGCGAAGCGCCGACCACGTTCCAGTTGCCGTATGCGATCGGCCTCATCAAGAGCGGTCCGAATCAGGCGGCGGGCAAGAAGCTGATCGACTATCTGATGTCGTCGGAAGTGCAGGCGAAAGTGCCCGACATCTACGGCATTCCGGGCCGCACCGACGTGCCGCTCGCCGGCAAGAACGGCGAGGCCGTCAAGCAGGCGATCTCGGGCGTGAAGCTGATTCCGGTCGACTGGAACGAAGTCATGCAGAAGAAGGCGGGCTGGACCGAGCGCTGGAAGAACGAAGTGATCGGCAACTCGGGCAAGCAGACGGAAGTCGTCAAGCCGAAGTCGTAAAGTGAGCGCTCTCCCCAAAGAAATGTCCGGCGTCGATGCGACGCCGGGCGTGCACGTCGATCGCCTGACGGTGCGCTTCGGCACGCGCACCGTCCTCGACGATCTCTCGCTGCGCATCGGTCGCGGCGAATTCCTCACCGTGCTCGGCCGAAGCGGCTGCGGCAAGACCACGTTGCTGCGCTTCATCGCGGGCTTCGTGAAAGCCGATGCGCTCGCGGGCAATCTGACGATCGCGGGCCGCGATCTCACGCACGTGCCGCCGCATCAGCGCAATCTCGGGCTGCTATTTCAGAGCTATGCGCTCTTTCCGCATCTGTCCGTGTTCGACAACGTCGCGTTCGGGCTGCGTGCGCGCAAGCTGAAGGCGGGCGAGGTCGCGCGGCGCGTCGCCGATGCGCTCAAGCTCGTGCAGCTTGCCGATGCCGGTCACGTCATGCCCGCGCAGCTTTCCGGCGGCATGCAGCAGCGTGTCGCGCTGGCGCGCGCGCTCGTCATCGAACCGGATGTGCTGCTGCTCGACGAACCGCTCTCCGCGCTCGATGCGAACCTGCGCGCCTCGGTGCGCAGCGAACTGAAGGCGCTGCATGAGCGCCTGCCGAATCTGACGATCGTCTGCGTGACGCACGATCAGGACGATGCGCTCGTGCTATCCGATCGCACGCTCCTGATGCGCGATGGCCGCATCGCGCAACTCGGCGCGCCGCGCGAACTGTACGACGCACCCAACGATGCGTTCGTCGCGCGCTATCTCGGCGCGGCGAATCTGCTGCCGCCGCGCGTGGTGTATCCCGTCGGCGATGCGCGGCACGAAGAGCGCGAGCGTCTCGCGTGCATTCGTCCCGAGCGCTTCACGATCGTGCCGCTCGGCGAAGGTCCGTTGCACGGCACCATCGCGTCCGTCGAATGGTATGGCGCGGCGCTTTCGATCACCGTCGCGCTCGATGCGTCGCCCGGCGAGCCCGTGCTCGTGACGACGCAACGCGGCCATTCGCGCATGCCGGAAAAAGGCACGCGCGTGTCCCTTCGCTTCGAGGCTGACGATGTCGTCCTTGTTCGTTCCTGACAGCGTCACGCGCGACGAAGGCAGCATCAGCGACGCGGATCTCTCCGCGCAATTCGCCGAGCATGCCGCAGAAGCGAAGCGCCGCGAGCGCAAGGGGCAATGGCATCTGCTCTTCATCCTCGTGTTCGTGCTCGGGCCGCTCGTGGTCTACCCGCTCGCGCGGCTGGTGATGCTCAGCGTGACCGGCGCGCACGGCTTCACGCTGCACGCTTACACCGCGTTTTTCGGCAATTCGGAAACGCGCGGCATGATCGGCACGACGCTCGGCATTCTCTTCGCGAGCGCGAGCATCGCTTCGCTGCTCGGCGTCGCGATTGCGTCGATGTTGTTCTTCAGGCCGTTCGCGGGCGCGCGTCTGCTCACGCGCTTTCTGGAGCTGTTCGTCGCGTTTCCGTCGTTTCTGGTCGCGTTCACGCTGATCTTTCTGTACGGCTCGCAAGGGTCGGTCAGCATCGGCTTGCAGCGGCTCTTTTCGCTCGACTCGACGCCGCTCGATTTCCTCTTCGGAATCGGCGGCGTGATCCTCGCGGAAGTCGTGTTCTATGCGCCGTTCGTCGTGCGCCCGACGCTCGCATCGTATGCGACGCTCGACATGCGCCTCGTCGAAGCGGCGAAGAGTCTCGGCGCGGATGGCTGGATGGTCGCGACGAAGGTCGTGTTGCCGCTCGCGTGGCCGGGCATCGCGGCGGGCACGATTCTCTGCTTCCTGCTCACGCTGAACGAGTTCGGCATTCTGCTCGTGCTCGGCAGCGCGCATCTGATCACCTTGCCGATCGCGATCTACAGCGCGGCGACCGTCGATCTCGATCTTCCCACCGCGGCGGCAGGCTCGGTCGTGATGCTGCTGATGTCGCTGTCGCTTTATGCGCTATACAGGCGCGTCAATCGTCGTGCGGGAGGCCGCTGACATGCAGCTTTCGGTTTCTTCACGATTCACGCCTCGCGCGTTTCTGAGCATCGCGTTCACGGGCTTCGTCGCGCTGCTGTGCTTCTGGTTGTTCGTGCTGCCGGTGGTCGTCGTCGCGCTGTCGAGCGTCGCATCGCACTGGTCCGGAACGATCCTGCCGGATGGCTTCAGCACGCGCTGGTTCGAGCGGCTGTCATCGAGCGATCTCGATGCGGTCACGACGAGTCTCGAAGTCGGCCTGGGCGTCGCGTTCATCGGCACGGCGCTCGGGCTTTGGCTCGCGCTCGCGCTGGAAGGACGCGACCGGCGCGGTCTCGGCGCGCTCGTCGATGCCGTCGCGATGATGGGCAGCGGCGTGCCGAGCGTCGTGCTCGGCCTCGCGGTGTTGATCGCGTATCACAAGCGTCCGCTCGATCTGTCCGGATCGGCCGCGATCGTCGTGCTCGTGCAACTCGCGCTCGTGCTGCCGTTCTGCTATCGCTGCGCGGCCGCCGCGCTGCGTCCCGAACTCACGATCTTGCGCGAAGCCGCCGCGAGTCTCGGCGCACCGCCGCGAATGGTGCTCGCGCGCGTGGTATTGCCGCAACTCGTGCCCGCGATCCGCGCGAGCCTCGCGCTCGGCTTTGCGCTCTCGCTCGGCGAACTGGGCGCGACGCTGACGGTTTATCCGCCCGGATTCGCGACCGTGCCGATCGTCGTCGTGGGGCAGGTCAATCGCGGCTACTATCTGCCGGCGTCGGCGCTCTCGCTGATCCTGCTGGCCGTATCGCTCGCGGCGCTTCTGCTGATCGCCGCTCGCGCGCCGCGCCGCGCCGCTGAACCTGCGCGAAACATCGGGAATCCGAAATAAATCTCGTCGTCATGTCAGGCCCGCGAAGCTGTGGGAAGCAATTCGCGGGCCTCGTCTCCGTTTCAGCCACGTCATACCAAAAAAAATAAAACTGGCGTAACCTGCACATTCAGGCACGTCCGCACCCGCTTGACCGGGATCATCGCGCCAATTTGGGGCACCCCGGTGTGAACTCCCGTCATGCTTTCGCGGTCGTTGCATATGTTGCAAAAACCGGAGGTTCCGATGACATCCGTCGACCTGGAATTCGACCAGCTCAACAGCACCGTCGATGCGCTCAGGCGCTCCATCTCGAACCGCCTGATGTACGGCGTCGGCAAAGATGCGGTCACTGCGCAGCCGCGCGACTGGCTACATGCCGCTGAACTGGCGGTGCGCGATCGTCTCGTCGCACGCTGGATGCGCACCACGCGGCTTCAGTATGAACAGGACGTGAAACGCGTCTACTACCTGTCGATGGAGTTTCTGATCGGCAGAACTTTCAGCAACGCGCTGCTCGCGCTCGGCATCTATGACGAGGTGCGCGACGCGCTCGCCGGCCTCGGCGTCGATCTCGCGACGCTCGAAGACCTGGAGCCGGACGCGGCGCTCGGCAACGGCGGCCTGGGGCGCCTCGCGGCCTGCTTCCTCGATTCGATGGCGACTGTCGGCGTGCCGGGCTTCGGCTATGGCATCCGCTACGAATACGGCATGTTCCGGCAGACGATCGTCGACGGCAATCAGGTCGAGATGCCCGATTACTGGCTGCGCGCCGGCAATCCGTGGGAGTTTCCGCGCCCCGAAGTGGTGTACACCGTGCATTTCGGCGGCCGCACGGTGCAGCACGAAGATCGCACGGACTGGATCGACACCGAGCATGTCAACGCGATGGCCTACGACACGGTCATCCCCGGCTTCGCGACGACGGCGACGAACACGCTGCGCCTGTGGTCCGCGCGCGCGACCGACGAGTTCGATCTGTCCGCGTTCAATCAGGGCGATTATCGACGCGCGGTGGAGGCGAAGAACACGTCCGAGCACGTGTCGCGGCTCTTGTATCCCGACGACTCGACGCAGGCCGGCCGCGAACTGCGTCTGCGTCAGGAATACTTCTTCGTCTCCGCGACGATGCAGGATCTGATTCGCCGCTATCAACGCACGCACACGCATTTCGGACGGCTCGCGGAAAAGGTCGCGGTGCATCTGAACGACACGCATCCGGTGCTCGCGATTCCCGAGCTGATGCGTCTGCTCGTGGACCGGCATCATCTGCCGTGGGACAAGGCGTGGAAGCTCATCCAGCAGATGTTTTCGTACACGAATCACACGTTGATGCCCGAAGCGCTCGAAACGTGGGACGTCGAGATGCTCGCGCGTCTGTTGCCGCGCCATCTGGAGATCATCTTCGAGATCAACGCGCAGTTCCTGAAGCAGGTCACCGAAAAGTTCGGGCGCGATGTCGATCTGATTCGCCGCATTTCGCTCGTCGACGAATACGGTCAGCGGCGCGTGCGCATGGCGCATCTCGCGATCGTCGCGAGTCACAAGGTGAACGGCGTATCGAAGCTGCATTCGCAACTGATGGTGCAGAACATCTTCTCCGACTTCGCGCGCATGTATCCCGAGCGCTTCACCAACGTCACGAACGGCGTCACGCCGCGCCGCTGGCTTGCGCAGGCGAGTCCGTCGCTGTCCGCGCTGATCGACAAGCGGCTCGGACCGCGCTGGCGCACCGATCTCTTCGAGCTCGGCCGTCTGCGCGAATGGCGCGACGATCCCGAGTTCTGCAAGGCCTTCCACGACGCGAAGTTCGCCAGCAAGCTCCGGCTGGTGGAACGCGCCAAACGCGACGCCAACGCGATCATCAATCCGGAAGCGCTGTTCGACTTGCAGGTGAAGCGCATTCACGAATACAAGCGGCAACTGCTCAACATCCTGTACGTGATCGTGCGCTACAACCGCATCCGCGAGAATCCGGAGCAGGACTGGACGCCGCGCGTCGTGATGTTCGCGGGCAAGGCGGCTTCGGCGTACAAGATGGCGAAGAACATCATCAAGCTCATCAACGATGTGTCGAAGCGCATCAACGCGGACCCGCTCATCGGCGACCGGCTGAAGGTCGGCTTCATTCCGAACTATGGCGTAAGCGTGGCCGAGCTCATTATTCCGGCGGCGGATTTGTCGGAGCAAATTTCGATGGCCGGCACCGAAGCATCCGGTACCGGTAACATGAAGCTCGCGCTGAACGGCGCGCTGACCATCGGCACGCTCGATGGCGCGAACATCGAAATCTGCGATGCGGTCGGGCGCGAGAACATCTTCATCTTCGGCAACACGACGGACGAGATCGAGTCGCTGCGCGCGGCGGGTTACCGGCCGCGGCAGATTTACGAGGAGAACGCGGAACTGAAACTCGCGCTTGATCAGATTCGCCTCGGGCATTTCTCGCCGGAAGAGCCGCATCGCTTCTACGACATCTTCCACACGCTCGTGGACTGGGGCGATCACTACATGGTGCTCGCCGACTTCGACAGCTTCGACAAGACGCAAACCGAAGTCGACCTCAAGTTCCGCGACAAGGACGCGTGGACGAAGAGCGCGATCGAGAATGTCGCGGGCATGGGCATCTTCTCGTCGGATCGCACGATCGCGGAGTATGCGCGCGACATCTGGCGCGTCGAGCCGCTGCAGGTGACCTGATAACGCGCTCAGTGCCGCGTGACGCGGGTCACGCGGCCGAGCGTCGCGTTGGGGAAATGCGCGGTGAGTATGCCGATCACGTCGTTGATGTCTTCGCTGTCGGTCTCGACATAGAGTTTCGTGCAATCGTGCAGGCGGCTCGTCTCGACGATATACGCCTGCGCGCCCGCGCCGAACGCATGCGCGAGCACTTCACGCGCGGGCGACGAGTCGAGGCCCGGAACGGTCAGATCGAAGGCGACGCAGTGACGCGTTTCGCGGCGGCGCGGCGAGCCGCCGCCGAGCGCTTGAAGAAGGACGGATGAATCGGACGTGCGGAAGTCCATCGATGGAAGCCGTCCGGCGACGGCTCGTAGTGGCAACGCTTGTACTCTAGCTTCGCGGGCCTAAATGCCGGGCTAAAGTGACGCGTCGCCGCATAAAGAGCGTATCAAGATCACGCTTGCGGCTTCGCTGCAACGCTCGCCGCGTGTTTCGCGACCGCTTCGCCGACGAGCGCCGCCACTTTGTCGGCGAATTCCTGATCCTTCGTGATGAGCACTTCGCGCTCGCCGTCGGGCGTCGCGACCATCAACTGATAGATCACGTCCTGCGTGATCCACGTGAGATAGCCCACCACGGCGATCATCACGCCGAGCACGAGCGCCGGGCCCGAGCCGGTGAAAATGCCCGCGGCGAGCACGACGAGTCCGATCACAGCGATGCTGACGGGCAGCGGCTTCTGGCGTGGAATCATCACGACGCGGGCGGCGCGCAAGTCGCGCAGCGGAATCATTTGTCCCGACGCCGACAGGCCGGCGCGCGAGAGCGTGACGCCGCGTTCGTTGAAAGGTGTATCCATAAGAGTCTTAGTAGCTTATAAGGTCGATGAAACCGGTGGACTCATAGTGTGGAAATTGTTCCACTCTCCCGAGGCCGACCCGCGCGTTCCCGGTCCGCATGACCAAGTGTTCCAAATTGTCGGATTCTCGCGGCGCTTGCGCCGCCAGAGTTGCGCATCTTAAACCATCAAACACGCCGGGAGCGCCGAAGCGGTCCTGTCACGTTGCAGGCGGCGAATGGAAAGCCTTCTTGTCAAATGCCGACCGCTCGCGCGATGATGGGAAGGAAATCGAGCACACGACACCGTTGCGGCGAAGATGCCGCGTGCAGGACCCTGCTGTCTTTCCTTTGAGGAGAAGAACGTGCGAGCTGCCGACATCATGACGACTTCGATCATTTCCGCCACGCCGGACATGTCCGTACGCCTGGCCGCAGGAACGATGGTGTTCGCCGGGCTCAGCGGGTTGCCCGTGATCGACGAATCGGGAAAGCTGCTGGGCATGATTACGGAAGGCGATCTGATGCATCGCACGGAGATCGGAACCGGCGTCACGAGTTGCACGTGGTGGCGCGAACTGGTCGAATCTACTACCGGGCTGGCGAGTCAGTATGTGAAGGAGCACGGGCGAAAGGTCAGAGACGTGATGTCCACCGACATCACGACGGTGACGGAGGACTGTCCGGTGGCCGATATCGCCGAGTTGTTCGAACGTCGGCGCATCAAGCGTGTGCCCGTGTTGCGCGACGGAAAGGTCGTGGGCGTCGTGAGCCGCACGACCCTGATTCGCGCGCTCGTCACCATGGCGCCCGATACGCCCGTCGAGTCGGAGTTCAGCGACGAGGCGATCCGCGAAGGCGTGCTTGCCGCCATGAACGGCCGCCCCTGGGCGCTCGCGCAGCGCTATGTCATTGTCGAAGACGGGATCGTGCATCTCTGGGGGCCCGTCGTCAGTGCGGACGAAAGCAACGCGCTTCGCGTCGCGGCGGAGAATGTGCCGGGCGTCCGGGACGTCGTCGCGCACTTCGGCCTTTCGCCTGGAACGCCGTCGGAGGATTGAAGGGTCAGTGCGCCGTTGCCGATGCGCAAGCGCTCGCGTTCATCGGAGAATGCGCATGACCATCACGGGGCGCGAAGCTGTGGATTGACCGCAACGTATCGCTCCAGAAAGGCCAGAAGATCATCCGACCCCGGACGCGTTCCCCATCCGCTGCCGCAATTGATCAGCGCCAATGCCATCCACGAGTCGGGAGGATGCACGTCTTCAAGGATTGTCGACCCTTGGTAGACCACCAAACGACCCGTCACCGACTGAAATTCAGCGATCAACTCGCGGTCATTCAATCGGAGCACTGCCTGCACCGCATTCTTTCTCATCGCGACCTCGTGTCCGACGCCACGTTGTGCATTGCACCACAAAACGCGGTGCGACGTACGAGAAGATTCGGTGACCGATTGAAACGCGCGAATTGACACACGCGCATGGGTCGCGTTCATGATCGTGAGGAAAGTCCGCTGCATGCGGCGCTTTCCTATCATGAAAGCAGACCTCAATAGCAAGGTTCGAAGGAACCGGACGAGTCGGACAGGAAATAACGCGTGTGCTGCTCAATGCGAAGCATTGGCCACACTGTCAGTGGTTAACGGCACCGCACGAAGTTTCTTGAGGCATTAACGCCAATAAATGCGCGGATTCGAAGAAACCCTCAACAACGCCGTTTATCGCTCGATGACGCGCCCCCCTGACACGCGTCTGTAACGCCCGAAACCAATAATCCCCGGCGCCCGAACCTACAAAGACACATCCACGGGCCGGTCGCTCATCGCGGCACGTATTGCAACGAAATCGGGGATTCACACATGACCATACGTCATCGCATTGTCTTGCTCGTCGTCCTGATGCTGACGGCGCTCGCTGTGATCGGCGGCTACGCCGTCAAGCAGACTCGCGACAGTTCCATCGAAGTACATCAGGTCACGCAGGGCGTGGTGCCGAGCGCGCTCGCTTCAGCCGATCTCGTCGCGCAGGTGAAGGACGTCCAGATCGCGACGATGACGCTGGTCTACGCGCCGGACCCGCAGATCGCCGCGCAGGCCCGCGAGCTGCTCGCGAAGCGCGAGGACACGCTCAAGGCCGCGCTCGATCTTCAGGACAAGGAGGCGGACGGCGCCGCACAGAAGGGGCTCGTCGTGCAGGCGCGCGAAAGTCTCGCGAACTACTTCGACGCGATCAAGCAGACTGCGGACATGCAGGCGGCGGGCAAGAGCGCGTTTGCGCAGGCGTTTCTGTTCGCGAACGTCGCGCAATACAAGGACGAGCTTCAGGGCATCGTCGAGACCTTGCGCATCGAGAAGAACCGTCAGAAGGACGCGGCCATCGACTCGCTGAACGACGCGCTCGCGACGACCAGCGCGACCATCGCGGCGGCGACGGGTGTCGCGGTGGCCGTTCTCATCGGCATCAGCGTGCTGCTGTACCGGCAAATCTCGCTTCCGCTGAGCCGCATGCAGACGATGATGAGCGAGATCGCATCGAGCCAGGACTTCACGCGCCGCGTGCCGGTCGGGCGCATGGACGAGATCGGCTGCTCGATCGTCGCGTTCAACGGCATGATCGAGAAGATCCAGGAAAGCTCGCTTCAGTTGAAGCAGCGCACCGCCGATATCCAGGCGATACTGCAGAACATGCCGCAGGGCATTCTCACGGTGGTGCCGGGCGCGGCGATTCACCCGGAATATTCGGCGTTTCTCGAAGCGATCTTCGAAACGAATGCGCTCGCGGGGCGTCCGGTGCTGGACGTGGTGTTCGGCAACACGGACATCGGCAGCGACGAACTGGCGCAACTGGATGCGGCCATCGACGCGTGCCTCGGCGAAGACATCATGAACTTCGATTTCAACCGGCACTTGCTCGTCGATGAAGTCGTGAAGGACATGGGCGACGGCAGGAAGAAAGTGCTCGATCTGAGCTGGTCGGCCATCACGAACGAAGAAGGCGTGATCGTGCGGCTCATGCTCTGCGTGCGCGATGTGACGGAACTGAAGGCGCTCGCGGCGGAAGCGGGCGAGCAGCGCCGCAGACTCGACATGATCGGCGAAGTGCTCGCGATCAGCCAGGAGAAGTTCGAGCGCTTCATGCAGAGCGCGGCGAGCTTCGTGGGCGAGAACGAGCGCATCATTCGCGAGCACGACATTCCGAGCAAGGAAGCGATCGCGCAACTGTTCCGCAACATGCATACCGTGAAGGGCAATGCGCGCACGTACAGCCTTCAGCATCTGACGGGCGTCGTTCACGATACCGAGCAGCGGTACGACGCGCTGCGCCAGCCGGACGGCGACACGCTCTGGAACCGCGACGAGATGATCGCGGACCTCGAACGCGTGCGCGCGGCGCTGCAAAGCTATGCGACGGTCAACGACGTGAGCCTGGGCCGCAAGACATCGAGTTCGCGCGACGATTCGGCCAGCTATCTGCGGATCGATCGCGAGTTCATCCAGAAGAACATCGAACTGCTCGCAGCCGCCGATGCGAACGACGCGCAGGCGCTCGGCTCGGTGCGCGACTCGCTGCATCGCATGCTGTCGATTCTCGATACGGAGAGCATTGCAAGCGCGCTCGAAGCGCCGGTGGATTCGTTGCCATCGCTCGCGAAGGAACTCGGCAAGGAAGCGCCGCGCGTCAGCATCGAAGATAACGGCTATCGCGTTAGCAGCGGGTTCTCCGGCCCGCTCGCGAATGTTTTCACGCATCTCTTGCGCAACAGCATCGACCACGGCATCGAGACGGCCAGCGAGCGCGTCGCGCTCGGCAAGCCGGACGCGGGCTCGATCCGTATCGACGTGAACATGGAAGGCGACGCGCTGCGCATCGCACTCGCCGACGACGGTCGCGGTCTCGCGCTCGACAGAATTCGCAAGACCGCCATCGAGCGTGGCTGGCTTGACACGAACGTCAGGCTCGACGACGAAGCCGTCGCGGAGCTGATTTTCCGGCCGGGGTTCTCCACGGCGCAAAGCGTGACCGAGGTATCGGGCCGGGGTGTCGGCATGGATGCCGTGCGCGAGTTCGTCGCACGCGAGGGCGGCCGCATCGAGTTGCGCTTCATCGACGGACAGCGCGGCGCTGCGTATCGCAAGTTCGAAACGATCGTCTTTCTGCCTGCCGGCAAGGCGGTGGACAGTCTGGGCGTTTCGTCGTCTCAGGAAGAAGCAGAAAGCGGCTCTGCCGCAGTGATCGGATAAAGAAGGTGATTGCAATGGAGTACAAGTGGATGGCGGCCTGCGCGGCTGTGTTGATCGTCGCGGCAATGACGATCTGGGCGCGGCAGATGAAATCTGGGCATGCGCGCGCGCGGCTCAGGCAAGACGAAGCGTTTCAGGCGCGGCTCGAGGCGATCGAGGCTTCACATTGCGACGCGCTGAAAGCGAGCGAGCAGCGCATCGACGCGATGTCCGAACTGACGGCGTCGCTGCAAAGCGAGCTCGAACATGCGCGGACCGAACACGAGGACTTGCGCAACAAGCTCGACGCATCCCGCGCACAGGTGGACGAATGGCTCAGGCAGGCGAGCCACATCGCGGATGAAGCCGCGCGGCTCAAGACCCTCTCGCTCACGTTCGAACGCTGGCACGAGCAGATGATCTCGCTGATGGCGCAGAACCGCGACATGCATGCGAAGAACCAGGAGCTTTCGGCAATCGTGCAGCACGTGCTGATCGTGTCGCTGAACGCGTCGATCGAAGCGGCGCGCGCGGGTGCGGCGGGACGCGGATTCTCCATCGTCGCGAGTGAAGTGCGCGCGCTGGCGTCGCGTTCGCAGGAACTGTCGAAGAGCTATCGCGACAGTCTGCTGCGCAACGATCTCACGACCGCCGCGACGTTTCAGGACATTCAGGCGGGCGGCAAGATGATCACCGCATCGCTGGGCAGCGTGGAGATGCTGGCGGGCCGGTTCCAGTCGACGATCGAGCAGGTGGCCGCGTGATTACCGAAGACGCCACGCGCAGCATCGAGCAGATCTTCGAGCAGGCGGCGGGTTCGCGCCTGTGTCCGCGAGGATACGCGGCAGTGGAAGTCACGCAGATCGACATGGCCCGGCATCGCGAGATGCTGCAGCCGCATGCGCTGGTGCTGACGATATCGTCGCTCACGTTCCGCCTGCTCTTCGTCCTGCACTACGCCGACGACGAAGCGACGCGCGCCTGCTACCTGGGCACGGATCGCGACCAGCCGCTTTCCGACGTGCTGATGGAGCTCGTCAACCTGTGCTGCGGTTCGATGAACCAGCAACTGGTCGTGCATTTTCCCGATCTCGGCATGTCGACGCCTTATGCGCTGAGCAGCCGCTGCATCGACTTCATCGGCGAACTCAAGCCCGATCACGTCTGGGCCTACGAACTGCGCGCGGGCGAAGCGGCGCGCCTCGGCGTGACGCTGTGCGTCTGCGCGAAGGCGGCGGTGGATTTCACGGCGGGCGACATGGCGGAGCAAGGCGAGGGCGAACTCGAACTGTTCTGACAGACGGACAGAACCGGCAAGGCAATTTGCAATGACGCGCCGCAGGCGCAAGGACAAGAAATCATGGCGAAGGTTTTGGTAGTAGACGATTCGAGCACGGTACGCGACGAGGTGGCGGGCTTCCTGAAGAACAGCGGACTGGACGTGACGACGGCCGTGGACGGCAAGGACGGTCTCGCGAAGCTGCGCGCCGATTCGGGCATCCGGCTGATCGTCAGCGACGTCAACATGCCGAACATGGACGGCCTGACGATGGTCGAGAAGATTCGCAGCGAACTGTCCAATCAGACCGTCAACGTCATCATGCTGACGACCGAGAGCAGCCCGGCGATGAAGGACCGTGGCAAGGCCGCGGGCGTGAAGGGATGGATCGTGAAGCCGTTCAAGGGCGATGCGGTGATCGCGACGTTCAGGAAGCTGGCTTCCTGAGAAGGGGCGGATCATGCGAGGAGACGAGCACTTTCAGCATCGCGGCTACGTCCTGGACTGCGCGCCCGCGCCGACGGACGACGGCGGCTTTCTGCCTTGCGTCGTCGTCTCGCGGGCGAGCGATGGCGAGCTCATCGCCAACCGCTATTTTCCCGCCGGTTCGCGCTGCAACGTCGATGCCGTCGCCGTGGCGCACGCGCGTGACTGGGCGGTGCAGTGGATCGACTCGAGCCATTGCTTCGTGTAATGGAAAGCTCTGTTCGAGTTCGAGTTATCTCAACTGCGAAGTGCGTGGAGTCCTTCCGTCCAGCCAGAAGTCGAGCGACTTGCATATCGGAAAATTGCGATATATACTTCGCCTCAAGACGATTCGGACAGCCTGTGCTGTCCATTCGTCAGACGCATGAGCAACGAAATGGACATCGACGCAATTCACAAGGCCCTCGCCAACCCCCTTCGCCGCGAGATTCTCGAATGGCTGAAGGAGCCGGAGCGGCATTTTCCTGAACAGGAACTGCCGTTGTCGCATGGCGTCTGCGCGGGCCAGATCGATGGGCGCTGCGGCATGTCGCAGTCCACTGTTTCCGCGCATCTCGCGACGTTGCACAAAGCCGGACTCGTCACCACGAAGCGCGTTGGACAGTGGGTGTTTTTCAAGCGCGACGAAGCGGTCATTCAGGCGTTTCGCGATTCCATCGGGAATCTCTGAGCTTGCTTGCCATACGGTGAAAGTCTGCTTTCAACTTCATTAGGACACCAATCCATGTCGACACTCTTCGATCCGCTCAAAGTTGGCGCACTCACGCTCAAGAACCGCATCATCATGGCGCCGCTCACGCGTCAGCGCGCAGGCGTCGTGCGCGTGCCCAACGCACTGATGGCGCAGTACTACGCGGACCGCGCATCGGCCGGTCTGATTCTTAGCGAGGCGACCTCGGTGACGCCGCAAGGCGTCGGCTATGCGGATACACCCGGCATCTGGTCCGACGAACAGGTCGAAGGCTGGAAGCTCGTGACGAAGGCCGTGCACGAGGCGGGCGGCAAGATCTTTCTGCAACTGTGGCACGTCGGCCGGGTTTCGGACCCCGTGTTCCTGAACGGCGAACTGCCGGTGGCGCCCAGCGCGATCGCGGCGGGCGGGCACGTCAGCCTCGTGCGTCCGCAGCGTCCGTTCGTGACGCCGCGCGCGCTCGAACTCGATGAAATCGCGGGTGTCGTCGCGGCGTTCCGCAAGGGCGCGGAGAACGCGAAGCGCGCGGGCTTCGACGGCGTCGAAGTGCACGGCGCGAACGGTTATCTGCTGGATCAGTTCCTGCAGGACAGCACCAACAAGCGCACCGACGCTTACGGCGGTTCGATCGAGAATCGCGCGCGCCTGTTGCTCGAAGTCGTCGATCAAAGTATCGATGTGTGGGGCGCGGATCGTGTCGGCGTGCATCTCGCGCCGCGCGCGGATTCGCACACCATGGGCGACAGCGATCGCGCCGCGACGTTCGGTTATGTCGCGCGTGAACTCGGCCGCCGCAAGATCGCGTTCATCGCGGCGCGCGAGCATGAAGCGGCGGACAGCCTCGGGCCGCAACTGAAGAAGGCGTTCGGCGGCGTGTATATCGCGAACGAAGGCTTCTCGAAAGCGAGCGCCGAAGCGATCGTCGCGCGTGGCGATGCCGACGCGGTCGCCTGGGGCAAGCCGTTCATCGCGAATCCGGACCTCGTGCGCCGCTTCGAGCTCGACGCGGGTCTCAACGACTGGGATACGTCGACGTTCTATGCGCCCGGCGCGCAAGGCTACACGGACTATCCGTTGCTCGAAACGGCGGAATGAGACGCGGCGCGGCCAGCGTCCAGATGCGAAAACAGCGGCTTCGGCCGCTGTTTTTTTTGCCGGTTATTTAGTTAAGAATCCGAAATAAAAGACGTTTCTTGCGGCGCAAAACGAACCGTCGATCCAAAATCAACCCCGCTAGCGAAAAATGGTGTATTGAAAGAAGAGCCACCATACGCGACGCCTGAATTTTCACGCGATCGCAAGGTTCACGCCGAAAGGGAGTGCCTATGTCCTGGCTTACAGCAACACTGCGCAGTTACCCGGAAATTGCCATTTTCCTGTCACTTGGCGTGGGTTATTGGGTCGGGGGGAAGAGCTTTCGCGGCTTCAGCCTCGGCGCGGTGACGGCGACCTTGCTCGCGGCCATCGCCATCGGGCAATTCGGCATCGTTATTTCGTCGAACGTCAAATCGGTCTTCTTCCTGATGTTCCTCTTCGCCGTGGGTTACGGCGTCGGCCCGCAGTTCGTGCGCGGCATCGCGAAGGACGGGCTGCCGCAGGCGCTCTTTTCGGTCGTCCAGTGCGTGCTGTGTCTCGCCGCGCCTTACGTCGCGGCGAAAGTGGCGGGTTACGACGTCGGCTCGGCGGCTGGCCTGTTCGCGGGCTCGCAGACGATTTCGGCATCGATGGGCCTCGCCACCGACGCCATCAACCGCGTCGGGCTGCCGGCCGAACAGGCCAAGGCGCTGCTCGACGCGATGCCGACCGCCTACGCCGTGACCTATATCTTCGGGACGATCGGCTCCGCGCTGATTCTCGCGATGCTCGGTCCGAAGCTGCTCAACATCGATCTCGTCGCGGCCTGCAAGGAGTACGAGGCGACGCTCGGCGGCACGAGCGAACTCGGCGGAGCAGGCCAGGCGTGGCACCAGTTCGAATTGCGCGCCTATCGCGTGGCGGAGCACGGGCGCGCGGCGGGCATGACGGTCGCGCAGGCGGAGGCGCTCGAACCGGCCGGCGCGCGGCTTTTCATCGAGCGGATCCGGCGCGGCGGCACCATTCAGGAAGCCAAGGTCGACGACGTCCTGCAGCCCGGCGATGTCGTCGCGATTTCGGGCCGGCGCGAGCTGCTCGTCGAATTGCTCGGCGGCGGCGTCGCGACCGAAGTGGACGACGCCGAACTGCTCGCGGTGCCGATCGAAGGCGTCGATGTCTACGTGACCAGCAAGGAAGTCGACGGCAAGACACTGCAGGAACTCGCTCAGTTACCTGCCGGGCGCGGCGTGTTTCTGCGCAAGATCAAGCGCGGCGCGACCGAAACGCAGATTCCGATTCTGCCCAGCACGAAGCTGCATCGCGGCGACACGCTCACGCTCGTCGGCCGCACGCAGGACACGTCGGCGGCCGCGAAAGTGCTCGGCGTGCTGGACCGTCCCACC
This sequence comes from Caballeronia novacaledonica, assembly GCF_900258035.1. Taxonomy (GTDB): domain Bacteria; phylum Pseudomonadota; class Gammaproteobacteria; order Burkholderiales; family Burkholderiaceae; genus Caballeronia; species Caballeronia novacaledonica. The sequence goes on from NZ_OGTP01000001.1 coordinate 207,980, forward strand.
GATGCCGCCGACATGGCCTTCGTCGGCCTCGCGATCACGCTCGGCGCGCTGATCGGCGCGCTCGTGCTGCATGTCGGCGCGATTCCGCTCACGCTCTCGACGGCGGGCGGCGCGCTGATCGCGGGCATCGTGTTCGGCTGGCTGCGCGCGATTCATCCGACGTTTGGCCGCATTCCCGCGCCGACCATCTGGTTCATGAACTCCGTCGGCCTGAACGTGTTCATCGCGGTGGTCGGCATTTCGGCGGGGCCGGGCTTCGTCGCGGGGCTGCAGAAGCTCGGCGTAAGTCTCTTTCTATGGGGCATTTTCGCGACGACGGTGCCGCTCATCATCGGCATGTACGTCGCGAAATACGTGTTCAAGTTCCATCCCGCGCTGCTGCTCGGCATCTGCGCCGGCGCGCGCACCACGACCGCCGCGCTCGGCATGATCTGCGATGCCGCCAAGAGTCAGGTGCCCGGCTTAGGCTACACGGTCACCTACGCGGTCGGCAATACGCTGCTCACGATCTGGGGGATGGTGATCGTGATGCTGCTCACGTGAGCCTATTTTCCTGTCGCGTCGTTTCGATCATCAATTCAGGAGGTGCTGGATGGCAAAGTCCGACAAATCAGGTTCCAACGACCGCGCCGGCATGGCGGCGCTCAGCCCGTTCGAGCTGAAGGACGAGCTCATCAAGGCGGCGGGCGGCGGCGTGGTGGAACGTCCGGCGAATCTCTCGATGCTCAACGCGGGGCGCGGCAATCCGAACTTCCTCGCGACGATTCCGCGCCACGGCTTCTGGCAGCTCGGCCTCTTCGCGATGCGCGAGTCGGAGCGCTCGTTCGCGTACATGCCGGAAGGCGTCGGCGGTTTTCCGAAGCGCGAAGGGCTGGAAGAGCGCTTCGAGATCTTCGCGCGCGAGAACAAGGGCGTGCCCGGAATCGCGTTTCTCGCGGGCGCGGTGTCCTACGTGCGCGATCAGCTCGGCCTGAACGCGGGCGACTTCCTCTATGAAATGTGCGAAGGCATTCTGGCGTCGAACTATCCCGTGCCCGACCGCATGCTGAAGCTGTCCGAGCAGATCGTCGCGCAATATTTGCGGCGCGAGATGATCGGCAAGCATCCGTTCGTCGGCGATTTCGACATCTTCGCGGTCGAAGGCGGCACGGCCGCGATGACCTACATCTTCAACACGATGCGGGAGAATTTTCTCATCAAGCCGGGCGACACCATCGCGCTCGGCACGCCGATCTTCACGCCGTACATCGAGATTCCGCACCTGAACGATTACAAGCTGAAGGTCGTCAATCTGGACGCGGACGTGGCCAAAGGCTGGCAATACTCGAAAGCCGAACTCGACAAGCTGCGCGATCCGAAGGTCAAGGCGTTCTTCCTCGTGAATCCGAGCAATCCGCCCTCGGTGAAGATGGATGACGAGAGCCTCGAATACATCGCGGAGATCGTGAAGGAGCGGCCCGATCTGATCCTGCTGACCGACGACGTTTACGGCACGTTCGCCGACGACTTCGTCTCGCTCTTCGCGCTGTGCCCGAAGAACACGATTCTCGTCTATTCGTATTCGAAGTACTTCGGCGCCACCGGCTGGCGGCTCGGCACGATCGCGACGCATCGCGACAACATCTTCGATCAGCAACTCGCCGCGCTGCCGAAGGATCAAAGGGCGCAGCTTCACGAGCGCTACGAATCGATCACGACGGAGCCGGAAAAGCTCAAGTTCATCGACCGCCTCGTGGCCGACAGCCGCACTGTCGCGCTGAATCACACTGCGGGCCTCTCGACGCCGCAACAGGTGCAGATGGTGCTGTTTTCGCTCTTCTCGCTGATGGACACGCCCGACGCGTACAAGAACGCGCTGAAGCGGCTGATCCGCAACCGCAAGCAGGCGCTCTATCGCGAGATCGGCATCGCACTCGAAGAAGAGGACGAAAACGCGGTCGACTACTACACGATCCTCGACATCGAATATCTCGGCGAGCGCAGGCACAGCCGCGAGCTGGTCGACTGGATCATCAAGAACACCGAGCCTTCGGAGCTTCTCTTCCGGCTCGCGAAGGATGCGCGTGTCGTGCTGTTGCCGGGGCGCGGTTTCGGCACGCAGCATCCGTCGGGGCGCGTGTCGCTCGCGAATCTGAACGAAAGCGACTACACGCAGATCGGCCGCGCGATCCGCGAGCTGATGGACGAATACATCGAGCGCTACCAAAAGGCCACGGGCAAGAAGGCGGACAAGTCGAAGTAAAGCGCGCAACGCAAAAAAAAAATCGGGCCGCTCGACGCGGCCCGATTTATTTCGTTCAGCAGCCGAAGCTTAGAACTTGTGGCGGATGCCGACGCGGAACGCGAGCTGGTTGTTCTCGCCCAGACCCGACGTGCCGAAGTAGCTCGACGACGACGAACCGATCGATGCCTGGTTCTCCACGCCGTTGTTCGAGCCCGATGCCTTCTGATACACGGCGAGCGCGTACACGTCCGTGCGCTTGCTCAACGCGTAGTCGAAGCTCGCGTCGATCTGGTGCCAGTGGCCCTTGAAGTTGTCGTACAGGTCCATGTAGGTGTAGCCGAGACCTGCCGTCATCGCGGACGTGAAGGCGTACTTGCCGCCGATGTCGAACGCGTTCATGCGCGAGCTCGAACCGACGATCGGCTCGAAGCGCGTGTTCGTCCACAGGCCGAAGACCGTCGCCGCGCCGAACGCGTAGTTCGCGCCGACGCCGAAGCTGCGCAGATCCTTGGCGTTGTTGGTCGTGCCGGTCGTGTTGATGTTGGCGACCGTCGAGCTGAACGCCGGCGTCGCGGCCGTCGGATAGCGGATGTCCGTGTACGCCGCGCCGATGCCGAGCGGGCCCGCCTTGTAGTTCAGGCCGAAGCTGTAGGCGCGCGACGAACCGGCGGTGGTCGTGGTGCCGACCGTCGTGTTGGGCGTGCCCGCGAACGCGCCAGCCGTGTTCGAGAAGCCGTACATCGCGCCGAACGTGAAGCCGTAGAAGTTCGCGCTCGAGAACTTGACCGCGTTGTTGATACGGCTCGACGTCAACTGGTCGAAGTCGTTCATGTGATACGCGTAGTTACCCGCGACGGTCTGGCCGCCGATCGAGTAGTTCGAGCCGAGGTAGTCGGTGTTGAAGGTGTACTGACGGCCGAACGTCAGCGAGCCGACGTTGTTCTGCGCGAGACCGACGTATGCCTGACGGCCGAATTCCGCGCCGCCCTGACCGAGCGTGCCCGTGCCGCTGTTGAAGCCGTTTTCCAACGTGAAGATCGCCTTCAGGCCGCCGCCGAGATCTTCGGCGCCACGCAGGCCCCAACGGCTGCCTTGTGCAACGCCGTCGTCGTACTTCACGAGGGAATCGCCGGCGCGCGTCGGGCTGGTGGAGCTGTTGTTCACATAGCTGATACCGGCGTCGATGATGCCGTACAGCGTGACGCTGCTTTGCGCGTGGGCGGAAGTGGCGGCGAGGGAGGCGAATGCGGCGAGGGCGGCGGTCGCCAAAAGATTCTTCTTCAAAACAAGCTCCGAGAGTTGGTTCGCGGTGTGGTTGTTGACGGTGTCTGCGCTGCGTCGCGCTCTGACGGCGCGTGGTGGCGACGGGCGCAAATGTAGCGGTCGCTAAAGAAAGAAATGTGACAGCGCTTGCAACCAGCTTTCAGTGTGTCGTGCGTGCAACACGGCTGGCGAAATTGCGCCGCTTGTGCATGCGGCGGCTCCGATGCCATGCTCACGGTTTTGTCACCGCGAGCGAGATCATGGACGAGCAAGGAATCCGCGAACTGGAGGAGCGCCTGAAGACGGCGATGTTGTCGTCGGACGTGGACGCGCTCGATGCGCTATTGGCCGACGACCTGAGCTTCGTCGATGCGACCGGCAAGGTGTGGACCAAGGCCGACGATTTGAACGGGCATCGTTACGGCATGCAGCGCATCGAGAAGCTGGATGTGGAAGAGCAGAGCGTGCGCGTCTATGGCGGCTTCGCCGTCACGGTGACGCGCGTGGCGCTATCCGGGACGTTCGCGGGCGCCCCGTTCGCGGGCAGCTTGCGCTACACGCGAACGTGGGGAGACATGGGCGGCGCATGGAAGATCGTGGCCGCGCAATGCTGCCTCGCGCCGTTCTGACGCGAATAGCACGAACAGCGCGTAAGACTTACGCCGACAGCAGCGAGCCCGTGCGATAAGCCTTCGCGCCCGCGATGCGCGCCACTTCGAGTCCGGCCGTCGCGAAGCGGGTGATATGCCGCGCGTACATCACGCCCGAAGTCGTGCATTTGAGCGTGGTGACGGTGTCGGTGAGCGGATCGACGATATCCGCGATCGGCTCGCCCGCTTCGACGAACGCGCCGACTTCCGCGCGGAACACGAGCACGCCCGACGCGGGCGCCACGATCGGCTCGGCGCCCGCGAGCGGCGTCGCGGGATGCTTGAGCGGCGGCTGCTCCGGCACGGGCGTATCGATCACGCCGCGGTGGATCAGGAAGTTGACGATCGCCTGCGCGTCTTTTTCCGCGAGTTCATAGGACACGTCGTGCTGGCTGCGCAGCTCGACCGTCACCGAGATGCCGCCGTTTTCGATCGGGAAACGCTCGCCGTAGCGCTGGCGCAGATCCGACCAGCAGAAGCTGTGGATTTCATCGAACGGATTGCCGACCGAGTTCAGCGCGAGCAGCGACGCCTTCGCGTCGAGATAGCGCGCGAGCGGCTCCACTTCGTTCCAGATTTCCGGGTTCGTGTAGAGATGTAGCGCGGCGTCGAGATCGCAGTGCAGGTCGAGCACGACATCGGCGTCGAAGGAGAGCTTTTGCAGCGCGAGGCGTTGCGATTCGAGCTCGGTGTGCGGCGTCTGCTCGTCGAGGGCTTCCTTCATCGCGGCGCGCACCGCGAGCGTGTTGGCGGCGGCGTCCTTGCCTAGGCGCGCTTCGATGCGCGGCGCGATCAGCGCGGCCAGATCGTAAAAATTCCGGTTGAAGTTGTGGCCGCTGTTGGTCTCGAAGCGGCCCATCAGCGTGCCGTGCAGATGTTGCGAAAGGCCGATCGGATTCGGCACCGGCACGATCACCACTTCGCCGCGCAGCTTGCCCGCCGCCTCGAATTCGGCGAGCCGACGGCGCAGCCGCCACGCGACCAGCATGCCGGGCAACTCGTCCGCATGCAGCGAGGACTGAATGTAGATTTTCTGGCCGCCACCGGGGCCGTAATGAAAACTCGTGATGTTGCGGGAAGTGCCGAGCGTAGGCGAGATCAGGGGATGAGTTCTGGTTTGCATGTTGGTCGCGCGCACGCGAATGCGCGGGTCTTGCCTCTGGGAATTGCCGGGCGCCGCGGTGTCTCCGTCCGCAGGCGTCCTACCGGACGTTCGATCTTAGCCGAAATCGGCGCGGCGGCGGTCGAATGCCCGCGCGCGCCGGATTCCCAAAAGGAAAACGGGCTCCGCGCCCTGAAGCGCGGAGCCCGTTCGTCAGTCGGACGGGCGTGAGCCGTGAGGCTTAGCCGCCGTACACGTCGAAGTCGAAGTACTTCTTTTCGAGCTTCTTGTAGGTGCCGTCCTTGATGATGTCGGCGATCGCCTTGTCGATCTTCGTCTTCAGGTCGGTGTCTTCCTTGCGCAGACCGATGCCCGCGCCGTTGCCGAGCGTCTTCGGATCGTCGATGTTGTTGCCGGCGAAGTCGAAGCCCGCGCCGCGCGGCGTCTTCAGGAAGCCGATTTCCGCCTGCACGGCGTCCTGCAGCGCGGCGTCGAGGCGGCCCGAGGTCAGGTCGGCATAGACCTGATCCTGGTTCTGGTACGGCGTGACCGTCACGCCCTTCGGCGCCCAGTAGGTCTTGGCGTAGGTTTCCTGGATCGTGCCTTGTTCGACGCCCACGTTCTTGCCCTTCAGGCTGTCGGCCGTCGGCAGGATGTTGCTGCCTTTCTTCGCGACGAGGCGCGTCGGCGTGTTGAAGAGCTTGCTCGAGAAGGCGATCTGCTCGGCGCGTTGCGGCGTCATCGACATCGACGAGAGCACGCCGTCGAACTTCTTCGCCTTGAGGGCGGGAATCATGCCGTCGAAATCGTTCTCGACCCACACGCACTTCGCTTTCAGACGCGAGCAGATTTCATTGCCGAGATCGATGTCGAAACCGACCAGCTTGCCGTCGGAACCCTTCGATTCGAACGGAGGATAGCTTGCGTCGACGCCGAAACGGATCGTCGAATAGTCCTTCGCCAGCGCCGGCGTGACGGCGGTGAGCGACGTGGCGGCGAGGAGGGACATCGTCAGTGCCGCGAGCAGTTTCTTCACTGTTTTAACTCCAAAGGGTGGTCAGTTCAGCCCGAAAGGTCTCGTATCCGGGCGTCCGGCGCGTCGATGGGCGCCGGAACATGGGCATTCCGCGGATCGTGTCCGCTCAGAATCGGCAGAAGGTTACCAAGCCAAAATAGTTCGGGAGCTAGTAAAAGCCCCGATAGCCGCGGCTTTAGAGACTTTCCTCGTTTCAGCGCTTTCTGAGCGGATGGTCTTTCAGGAACCACGAGAGCGCGAACGCGACGAGCGCCACGCACGCGGCGACCAGATAGACCGTATGCATCGAGCCCGCGAATGCGTGCAGATATTCGTCGTGCAGCGCGGGCGACAGATGCGCGACCGCCTGCGGTCCGAGCGATTGCGGCAGTTCGGTGCCGGGCGGCATCAGCGTTTCGAGGCGCGCATGAAGGCTGTTTGAAAAGATCGCGCCGAACGCCGCGACGCCGACCGAGCCGCCGATCGAGCGGAACAGCGTCGCGCTGGAGGTCGCCACGCCCATCAGACGGAATTCGACGACGTTCTGCACCGCGAGCACGAGCACCTGCATCACCATGCCGAGCCCGAGGCCGAGCAGCGCCATGTAGACGTTCATGAGCGCGAGCGGCGTGTCGAGGTCGAGCGTGGAGAGCAGCAGCATCGCGGCCGAAACGAGCGCCGTGCCCATGATCGGGAAGAAGCGATACTTGCCGATCTTGCTGATGATGCGCCCGCTCACGATCGACGACAGCAGCACGCCGCCCATCATCGGCGTGATCTGCAGGCCGGCCTGCGACGGCGTCGAGCCCTTCACGACCTGCAAATAAAGCGGCAGGAACGTGACGGCGCCGAACAGCGCGCATCCGACGATGAAGCCGATCAGCCCCGCCAGCACGAAAGTGCGCTCCTTGAAGAGGGAGAGCGGCATGATCGGCTCGGCGGCGATGCGCTCTTCGTAAATGAAGCCGCCGATGCACACGAGCCCGAGCAGCAGCGTGCCCCAGAGCTGCGGCGAGGTCCAAGGCAGCAGCGTCCCGCCTTCGCTCGTGAACAGGATGATGCAGGTGAGCGACGCGGCGAGAAAGCCCGCGCCCATGAAGTCGACGCGATGATTCACGTGCGCGCTGTGCGGCTTGAACACGAGCTGGATCACGGCGAGCGCGATCAGGCCGAGCGGCAGGTTGATGTAGAAGATCCAGCGCCACGAAAGATGCTCGACGAGAAAGCCGCCGAGCAGCGGGCCGACGACCGTCGCCAGGCCGTACACGCCGCCGAACAGGCCCTGATAACGGCCGCGTTCGGCGGGCGGGATGACGTCGGCGATGGCGGCCATCGTGATGACCATGAGTCCGCCGCCGCCGAGCCCTTGCAGCGCGCGCAACGCGATCAGTTGCGTCATGTTCTGCGCGCCGCCGCAGAGGATCGAGCCGGCGAGAAAGATCAGGATCGACGCCTGGAGCACGGCCTTGCGGCCGAACTGGTCGCCGAACTTGCCGTAGAGCGGCACCACGATCGTCGACGAAAGCAGGTAGGACGTGACGACCCACGAGAGGTTTTCGAGCCCGCCGAGATCGCCGACGATGGTCGGCAGCGCCGTCGAGACGATGGTCTGGTCGAGCGCGCCGAGCAGCATCACGAGCAGGAGCGCCGTGAACAGCAGCCCGATGGGCGGTTTCGCTGCGATGCCGGTTTCGTCGGACGCTTGCGCGCCCGCAGCGGCGGTTTGGTGCAAAGATGTCATATTGAGGGTCGGTTTTACGAATCCGCGTCCGGGCGGGCGGCCCGGCGGAACAGACGGATTGTAATTAATTAACATGGAAGTTAATATAGTCGACGGATGAACTCTCGTCAAATTCTTATATGTCAGACGATGTGCTAGAAACCGGCGCGGGCGCGTCCGCCCGCCCCGAATCACGGAAGAAACCCGGACGCCGCCCCGGCCGCCCGAGCGGCGCGCACGGCGAGCAGGCCCGCGAGCAGTTGCTGGATATCGCGCTGGAATTGTTCGCGCGGCAGGGCATCGGTGAAACCACGCTGGGCGCGATCGCGCGCGAGGCGGGCGTGACGCCCGCGATGGTCCACTACTACTTCAAGACGCGCGATCAGTTGCTCGACATGCTGATCGACGAGCGTTTCGTGCCGCTGCGAGTCGAACTCGCGCGCGTGTTCAACGATCCCGATTCGGAGCCCGTCGATACCTTGCGCGCCTTCGTGGAAACGCTGGTTGCGACCGTCGACAAATATCCGTGGTTCGCGGCGCTGTGGGTGCGCGAGATGATCAGCGAGGGCGGACTGCTGCGTCAGCGCATGGCCGAGCGCTTCGGCGACGCACACAAGGATCACGCGATCGAGCGCATCGCCGGATGGCAGCGGGAAGGGAAGCTGAATCCGTCGCTGGAGCCGTCGCTCGTGTTCGCGTCGCTGTTCGGGCTGACGGTGTTTCCGCTCGCGACGGTGCGCTGGCGCGGGGAAGGGAGCCGGAGCGTCAGCGCGGAGCAGCTCGCGCGGCACGTCGTCGCATTGTTGATGAGGGGAATTCAGCCCGCTTGAGCGAAAAACGGCGCGCGATGCTGCGAGTCAGCGTCCCGTATGCCAGAATCCGCAGGACGTACCCAATCGGCGGCCAATATTCGAATATGTCCGATACGCTCAACACAGTCGAAGCAGATCATGCGATGCGCAACTGGACGTACCGGTCGTCGGGGAAGATTCCGATCGGTTCGGATCTGCACAAGCGAATGTTCTGCGAGATGCTGCTGACGACGCACAATCCGTACAAGCCCGCCGTCATCGACTGGCCGAAGCTCGATCCCGCTGCGTTGAAGCGCGTGACTTCGCTGCCGATCTGGGATATCGCCGTGCAGACCGAAGGGCGCGCGTCGATTCGCGTCGCAACCTACGCGGCCACCGTCGCGGACGCGCAACTGCGGGAAGCCTTGCGCATGAACGGCGGCGAAGAGGCGCGCCACAAGCTCGTGCTGTCGAAGCTGGTCGAGGCGTACGGCATCGCGCTCGCGCCGGAGCCGGCGTATCCCGCGCCCGCCGATCCGCTGCGCGCTTGGATGCTGACCGGCTACAGCGAGTGCATCGACAGTTTCTTCGCGTTCGGGCTGTTCGAGGCGGCGCGGCAATCGGGATACTTCCCTGAGGCGCTCGTCGAGACCTTCGAGCCGGTCATTCAGGAGGAAGCGCGCCACATTCTGTTCTTCGCGAACTGGGTCGCGTGGTATCGGCGCAGCCTGCCGTGGTATCGCAAGCCGTGGTTTCTGGCGAAGACCGCAAGCGTCTGGTTTTCGCTGGTTCGCGACCGCATCTCGCTCGCGCGCGGTTTCGACAACAGCGGCGCCGCGCAGGACGTGAACTTTCCGGCGAATGTCGGCGATTCGGTGGCGAGCGATGTATCGGCGCGCTCGCTGATCCAACTCTGTCTCACCGAAAACGACCGCCGCATGGGCGGTTACGACGCGCGGCTGCTGCGCCCGGTCACCGTGCCGAAGCTCGCGCGCTTCGCGCTGCGCTTCATAAAGAAGTAGGTTTCGCGCGCGCGGCGCTCGCTTCGAAGCGCCGCGATGCCTCCTCCACGTCTTGCCGGAACTGCGCGAGCGCCGCCAGTTGGGCATTCGGCGGCTGCAGCGCCGTCCACAATACTTCCACCAGTTCGTTCGCCGTCGTCTCGATCTGAGTCTGACTCAGACGGCGCTTCGCGAGCGTCGCGTCCCACAGCACGTGCTCCATCGGGCCGAATACGAGCGAGCGCAACAGGCGCAGCGGCATGTCGCCGCGCACGTGGCCGAGCGTCTGGCCGCGTGCAAGCACGTCCATCAGCGGCGCGGTGTAACGGCGCTGCAATTCCGTCAGCGTGTCCGAGAGATCGTGCTGCTTGCTGCGGCCTTCCGACAGCACGAGCGCGCACAGCCCCGTGCCGTTCATCAGCATGAGCCGCATGTGCGTCCGGACGATGAACGCGAACTGCTGGCGCACCGAGCCGTCGCGCGGCAGGCCGCTTTCGAAGGCGTCGATGATCTCGTCGTACCAATCGGCGATCACGCGCGCGCACAACTCGCGCTTGCCGCTGAAATAGCTGAACACGGTGGCTTCCGAGATGCCCGCGCGCTGCGCGATCTCGGCGCTCGTGGCGGCGTCGTAGCCTTTCTCGGCGAAGACGTCGCGGCCCGCCTGGAGAATGTCCTTCACGCGCTGCTGCGATTTGACGCCCGCCGGCGTGCGGCGGCTGGTGCTGGATTGCGTGGACATGACGGAAATGCGTCGGAAATAAATGTGAGCATAGCTCAAAAACCTATTGACTGCTAGCCGATTTGAGCGTGAAATTGCCCCATCCCGTGGTTTGCAGCCCTGTGTGAGTGAAACTCAAATTTCAGGGCGCGCCGAAAACATCGCATCTGGAGGAGACGACTCATGAGCAACGTACCCGGACTGAATTTCGCGTTGGGCGAAGAAATCGACATGCTGCGCGACTCGCTCGCCAATTTCGCGGCGAAGGAAATCGCGCCGCGCGCGGGCGAAATCGACCATAGCGACCAGTTTCCTATGGATCTCTGGAAGAAGTTCGGCGATCTCGGCGTGCTCGGCATGACCGTCTCCGAGGAATACGGCGGCGCGAACATGGGCTACACCGCGCACATGGTCGCAATGGAAGAGATTTCGCGGGCGTCGGCGTCGGTCGGGCTGTCGTATGGCGCGCATTCGAATCTGTGCGTCAACCAGATTCATCGCAACGGCACGGAAGGGCAAAAGCGGAAGTATCTGCCGAAGCTGGTCTCCGGCGAGCATATCGGCGCACTCGCGATGAGCGAGCCGAACGCGGGGTCGGACGTCGTCAGCATGAAGCTGCGCGCCCAGGAAAAAGGCGACCATTACGTGCTCAACGGCACGAAGATGTGGATCACCAACGGCCCGGACTGCGACACGCTCGTCGTCTACGCGAAGACGGACATCGAAGCCGGTCCGCGCGGCATCACGGCGTTCATCGTCGAGAAGGGCATGAAGGGCTTTTCCGTCGCGCAGAAGCTCGACAAGCTCGGCATGCGCGGCTCGCATACCGGCGAACTGGTGTTCGAGAACGTCGAAGTGCCGAAGGAAAACATCCTCGGCCAGTTGAACGGCGGCACGAAGGTGCTGATGAGCGGGCTCGACTACGAACGCGCGGTGCTCGCGGGAGGCCCGACCGGCATCATGCTCGCGTGCATGGACGCGGTCGTGCCGTATATCCACGACCGCAAGCAGTTCGGCCAGGCGATCGGCGAATTCCAGCTCATTCAGGGCAAGGTCGCCGACATGTACTCGACGCTGCAAGCCTGCCGCGCGTATCTGTACGCGGTCGGCCGCCAGCTCGACACGCTCGGCTCGGGTCACGTGCGCCAGGTGCGCAAGGACTGCGCGGGCGTCATTCTCTACACCGCGGAGAAGGCCACGTGGATGGCCGGCGAAGCGATTCAGGTGCTCGGCGGCAACGGCTACATCAACGAATATCCGGTCGGCCGGCTGTGGCGCGATGCGAAGCTCTATGAAATCGGCGCGGGCACGAGCGAAATCCGCCGCATGCTGATCGGCCGCGAACTGTTCGCCGAGACGGCTTGAGGCGCGCGTCATGACGATCATCGAATCGAAACTGAATCCGCGCGGCGAGGAATTCCGCACGAACGCGGCCGCGCTCGAAGCGCTCGTCGCGGACCTCAAGGAGAAAGTCGCGAAGATCGCGGAAGGCGGCGGACAGGCGGCGCGCGACCGGCACGTGTCGCGCAACAAGCTGCTGCCGCGCGACCGCATCGCGCAACTGCTCGATCCGGGCACGCCGTTTCTCGAACTGTCGCAACTCGCCGCGTACGGCATGTATAACGACGACGCGCCCGGCGCGGGCATCATCACGGGCATCGGCCGCATTGCGGGGCAGGAGTGCGTCGTCGTGTGCAACGACGCGACCGTGAAGGGCGGCACGTATTATCCCGTCACGGTGAAGAAGCATTTGCGCGCGCAGGAAATCGCGGAGCAGAACCGTCTGCCGTGCGTGTATCTCGTCGATTCCGGCGGCGCGAACCTGCCGAATCAGGACGACGTGTTCCCCGACCGCGATCACTTCGGCCGCATCTTCTACAACCAGGCGAACATGTCGGCGCAGGGCATCGCGCAGATCGCCGTGGTGATGGGCTCGTGCACGGCCGGCGGCGCGTATGTGCCCGCGATGAGCGACGAGTCGATCATCGTCAAGAATCAGGGCACGATTTTTCTGGGCGGCCCGCCCCTGGTGAAAGCCGCGACGGGCGAAGAAGTCAGCGCCGAAGACCTCGGCGGCGGCGACGTGCATACGCGTCTTTCCGGCGTCGCCGATCATCTCGCGCAGAACGATGCGCATGCGCTCGGCATCGCGCGCAGCATCGTCGGCAATCTGAATCGCGTGAAGACGCCGACGCTCGCCTTGAAAGAACCGCTGCCGCCGCGCCACGACCTGCAAAGCGTCTACGGCGTGATTCCCGTCGATACGCGCAAGCCCTTCGACGTGCGCGAAGTGATCGCGCGCATCGTCGACGATTCCGCGTTCGACGAATTCAAGGCGCGCTACGGCACGACGCTCGTCTGCGGCTTCGCGCATATCTGGGGGCATCCGGTCGGCATCGTCGCGAACAACGGCATTCTCTTCAGCGAATCGGCATTGAAGGGGGCGCATTTCATCGAACTGTGCGCGCAACGCAAGATTCCGCTCGTGTTCCTGCAGAACATCACGGGCTTCATGGTCGGCCGGAAGTACGAGAACGAAGGCATCGCGCGCAATGGCGCGAAGATGGTGACGGCGGTGGCCACGGCGAAGGTGCCGAAGTTCACGGTGATCATCGGCGGCTCGTTCGGCGCGGGCAATTACGGCATGTGCGGCCGCGCGTATTCGCCGCGTTTCCTGTGGATGTGGCCGAACGCGCGCATCTCGGTGATGGGCGGCGAGCAGGCCGCGTCCGTGCTCGCGACCGTGCGGCGCGACGGCATCGAGAAGAAAGGCGGTGCGTGGAGCGCGGAAGAAGAGGAAGCGTTCAAGGCGCCGATCCGCGATCAGTACGAAGCGCAAGGGCATCCGTACTACGCGAGCGCGCGTCTGTGGGACGACGGCGTGATCGATCCCGCGCAGACACGCGACGTGCTGGGCCTCGGCCTCGCCGCGACGATGAACGCACCTATCGAAGAAACGCGCTTCGGCGTGTTCCGGATGTAACGGGAAAGCCATGTTCAACAAAATACTGATTGCGAATCGCGGCGAGATCGCGTGCCGTGTCGCGGCGACGGCGAAGCGCCTGAACGTCGGCAGCGTCGCCGTCTATTCGGATGCCGATGCGAAAGCCAAGCATGTCGATGTCTGCGATGAAGCGGTGCACGTCGGCGGATCGGCGGCAGCGGAAAGTTATCTGCGCATCGAGCGCATCGTCGATGCGGCGAAGAAGACCGGCGCGCAGGCCATTCATCCGGGCTACGGATTTCTGTCGGAGAACGAAGCATTCGCCAATGCGTGCGAGCAGACGGGGATCGTTTTCATCGGACCGCCCGTGGACGCGATTCGCGCGATGGGTTCCAAGGCGGCCGCGAAAGCGCTGATGCAATCCGCGTCCGTGCCGCTCGTGCCGGGTTATCACGGCGACGATCAAGACCCTTCGCTGCTTCAGCGCGAAGCGGATCGCATCGGCTATCCGGTGCTGCTGAAAGCGAGCGCGGGCGGCGGCGGCAAGGGCATGCGCGTCGTCGAGAAGAGCGGGGATTTCGCGGCGGCGCTCGCGTCGTGCAAGCGCGAGGCGGCGTCGAGCTTCGGCAACGACCGCGTGCTGATCGAAAAGTATCTGCTGCGTCCGCGTCACGTCGAAGTGCAGGTGTTCGCCGACAAGCACGGCAACGCGGTCTATCTGTTCGATCGCGACTGTTCCGTGCAGCGTCGTCATCAGAAGGTGCTGGAAGAAGCGCCCGCGCCGGGTCTCCACGACGAAACCCGCCGCGCGATGGGCGAAGCGGCGGTCGCGGCGGCGCGCGCGGTGAATTACGTCGGCGCGGGCACGGTCGAGTTCATCATGACGCAGGACGGCCAGTTCTACTTCATGGAGATGAACACGCGTCTTCAGGTCGAGCATCCGGTGACGGAGATGGTGACCGGCCTCGATCTCGTCGAATGGCAACTGCGCGTGGCGGCGGGCGAACCGCTGCCTTTGCGGCAAGATCAACTGAAAGTGCACGGCCACGCGATCGAGGCGCGCATCTACGCGGAGAATCCGTCGCGCGGCTTCCTGCCGTCGACGGGCACGCTCAAGCACGTGCGCATGCCGCACGCAGTGGAGTTCTCGATCGACGGCGACGTGCGCGTGGACAGCGGCGTGCGTCAGGGCGACGCGATCACGCCGTTCTACGATCCGATGATCGCGAAGCTGATCGTGCATGGACGCGACCGTCGCGACGCGCTGGCGCGCATGGCGCGCGCGCTGGCGGAATGCGAGATCGTCGGGTTGTCGACGAACGTCGAGTTCTTGCAGCGCATCGTGAAGAGCGAGCCGTTCTCGTCGGGCGATCTCGACACGGGTCTCATCGAGCGTCATCACGATGCGCTCTTTGCGCCCAGTCACGTTTCGCGCAACAAGGGGTTGGCGCTCGCGTGCGCGGCGCTGCTCACGCGCGAGGGCGGCGAGGCGCACGGCCGGTCGCCGTGGGATGCGTTGTCGCACTGGCGCATGGCGGGCGGCTACAGCCAGGACTTGAACTGGCGCGCGCTCGATACGGACGACGCACTGAAAGTCGTCTACACGAAGAACGGCGAGAAGCGTCTCACGCTCAACGATGAAAGCGCGCGCTTCGACTGGACGCACAGCGGCGAAACGTCATTCGCGGTCCAGCTCGACGATGCCTTGATCAAAGGCCACGTCTTCACCGACGGCGATGTCTTTCACGTCTTCCACGAAGGCGCGGCGTTCCAGTTCGAGTGGCAGAACCTGATGGCCCATGCGGGCGACGCCGAGCACGAAGGCCGGCTGACCGCGCCGATGCCCGGCAAGGTGATCGCGGTGCTGGTGGAGACGGGCACGACGGTGGAGAAGGGGGCACCGCTGATGGTGATGGAAGCGATGAAGATGGAGCACACGATCGTCGCGCCTTCGTCGGGCAAGGTCGGCGAGATTCTGTTCGAAGTCGGCGATCAGGTCGCCGATGGATCGCAGTTGCTCGTTCTGGAGGCCGAGCAGGCGGCTAGCGCTTGACCTTCGCGGGCGTGCCGAGCAGCGTCTCTTCGCTCTCGGCGCGCACCAGAATCTCCACACGGCGATTCAGCGCGCGCCCTTGCGCCGTGTCGTTGCTGGCGATGGGCCGCAGCCACGCCATGCCTTTCGTCGCGATACGCTCGGCGGGCACGCCGCGCGCGATCAGCGCCCGCCCCACCGCCTGAGCGCGCGCCTCCGAAAGCGTGCGGTTATAGGCCAGCGTGCCCTGATTGTCCGTGTGGCCTTCGATCAGAATCGGCCGCATGCTGCGCTTCAGCACCGTAGCGGCGCGGTCGAGCATCGGCGAATAGCCCGCGCGAATGGCGGATTCGTCGGTATCGAAAAGCGGCGCTTCCGGCAGCCGTATCTCCACGCCGCCTTTGACCGGCAACATGGTGATGCCGGTTTGCGCGTTCAACTGATCTTCCTTCGACCGGTTGAGGCCCGCGGAACATCCGGCGAACAGCATGAGCGACAAGCATGCGCCAGCCGTTGCGCGCGAGGCGATTTCCTTCATTTGCAAGTTTCCTGCGTCGATGCCGAATCTCGATTATAGGGAGCGCGAAACGCGTCTTTTGTAAATTAAGTTGCATGACTGTGCGCATCGAGTGGAATGATTCGTGCGTGTTCACGATGCTGGCGAGCGATTCATCTTTCGCCGACAATCGCACATCACGACGAAGGACCACTCATTCATGCCGATCCAACCGCGCAACGGCCCGACACCGGACGCCTCCGAGCGCATCCGCAAGATGCAGCGCACGGCGTCGGCGGTGCTCTATTCGGTGCTCGTGCTGGTCGCGATCTATACCGCGCGCGCATTCATTCCGGCGGTCGTCTGGGCGGGCGTGATCTCGATCGCACTATGGCCCGCATTCGGCTGGCTCGAACGGCGACCGGTCTTCAAACACCATCACAACGTGCTCGCGGTCCTGCTGACGGCGGCGATCGGCCTGCTGTTCGTCGTGCCGTTCTTGATCGTCGCGGCGCAGACGGCGAACGAAGCGCGCGACATGCTGCGCTGGTTCCACGAGGTGTTGCGCACCGGCATTCCGATGCCCGCGTTCATCGAGCATCTGCCGATGGGTTCGCAGCAGGTCGGGCGCTGGTGGCAGGAGAATCTGGCGACGCCGCTCGAAGCATCGCCTGCGGTGAAGAACCTGCACAGCGCGACCGTCGTCGCGATGACGCGGCACCTCGGCGGGCGCGTGCTGCACGGAATCGTCGTCTTCGGCTTCATGCTGATGACGCTCTTCTTCGTGTTTCTGGCCGGCTCGAAGTTAGGCGAACAACTGCTCGCGGGTTCGCGCCGCGCGTTCGGTCCGGATGGCGCCGCGCTCGTGCGGCGCATGGCCGAATCGGTGCGCAGCACGGTGGTCGGACTCGTCGTCGTCGGGCTGGGAGAGGGCGCGCTGCTCGGGATCGCCTATGCCGTGACGGGCGTGCCGCACGCCACGTTGCTCGGCATGCTGACCGCCATCGCGGCGATGCTGCCGTTCTGCGCGCCGATCGTGTTTCTCGGTTCGGCGCTATGGCTGCTTGCACAAGGCTCGATGATCGCGGCGGCATGCGTCGCCGTGTTCGGGATGATCGTCGTGTTCGTGGCCGAGCACTTCGTGAGGCCGGTGCTGATCGGCGGATCGGCGCGGCTGCCGTTCCTGCTCGTGCTGTTCGGCATTCTCGGCGGCGCGGAGACGTTCGGGTTGATCGGGCTTTTCATCGGCCCGGCGCTGATGACGATTCTCGTCGTGCTGTGGACCGATTACGTCATCGAGCGCAGCTAGCGATTCAGCCGAGAATCACCCGCGTTCCTGCACGCAGACCCACGGCGAGAGGACGACCGCCCACAATTCCGGATCGCGCGCGGCGAGATCGGCGGCCGTCTCCCCCTGCATGCGTTCGATCAGCCCGGCGGAGAGCCATTGCGTGACCTGTTGCGTGTCATCGGTGGCGAGGCTTTCCGCGACGCTCACGAGATCGAGATCGCCCTTCACCCAGATGAGCTTGCCCTGCGCGAAGAAGCGCTCCAGTTCGGACCAGCCGATCTGGGCGGTTTCACCGAGGAGCTTGACGTAGAGCGGGCTGGGCGTGGGAGCGTCGGACATGGGAGAAAGCGGAGAAAAGACCAAAGGCGTCCGACACTATAGCGCAGTGCCGGACGCCTTTCGTTTGAAGCAACTGCCGCGAGAAACTTTACAGGTCGAAAAATACCGTCTCGTTCGGGCCGCGCAGATGGATGTCGAAGCGGTAGATCGTGCCCGACGAACCCGGCTTGGCCGCCGCGCCCGCCTCGCGCTTCGCGATCAGCGTATGACGGCGCTCGGCCGGCACGCTTTGCAGCACGGTGTCCTTCGCGTTGGCTTCGGTTTCGTCCTCGAAGTAGATGCGCGTATAGCTGTGCAGCAGCATGCCGCGCATCAGCACGATGACGTCGAGGTGCGGCGCGGAATCGTCGGCGGTGGCGCCCGGCTTCACCGTATCGACGATGAAGCGCAGCTTCGGATCCGTGCCCGTGCCCACGCGGGCAAAGCCGCGAAAGCCCGACTCGCGCGCTTCCTGCACGCTCTGCACATAGCGGCCGTTCGCATCGGCCTGGGCGACTTCGATCAGAGCGTCGTTGACGGGCTTGCCTTCGGCGTCGAACACGTTGCCGACGACGGCGATATGCTCGCCGGGCACTTCACGATCCGCCGCCGACGCGGTGAAGAGGCTCTTCAGATCGAAGTTGTATTGCTCGGGAACCAGGCCGTAAGCGAAGTACGGTCCGACGGTCTGCGAAGGGGTCTGTTTCAGCGTGGTCATGTTCGATTACTCCGTCGGCGTTTGATCCGGGCCGCGCAGCACGATATTGAATTCGTAGCCGAGCGCGTAGTTTTCCTGCGTCGTGTCGATCGAGAAGGACGAGACGAGACGCTTGCGCGCGTGCTCGGGAATGCCCTGATAGATCGGATCGAGGTCGAGCAGCGGATCGCCGGGGAAGTACATCTGCGTGACGAGGCGCGAGCCGAAGTATTCGCCGAAGAGCGAGAAGTGGATGTGCTGCGGACGCCACGCGTTAGGGTGATTGCCCCACGGATACGCGCCCGGCTTGATCGTCATGAAGCGATAGCGGCCTTCGTCGTCGGTGAGGCAGCGGCCCGCGCCGAGAAAGTTCGGGTCGAGCGGCGCGTCGTGCTGGTCGGCCTTGTGGACATAGCGGCCCGCGGCGTTCGCCTGCCACACTTCCACGAGCGTGTTGCGCACCGGACGGCCGCCTTCGTCGAGCACGCGGCCCGTCACGATGATGCGCTCGCCGAGCGGTTCGCCGTTTTTGGCGGCGTTGCGGGTGAGGTCGTTGTCGAGCACGCCCAGATCGTCAGCACCGTAGACCGGCACGCGGCGATTGCGCAGGTTTTCCTTCAGCGGAATGAGCGGCAGGCCCGGGCTGCGCAGAATCGACGACTTGTAGCCCGGCGACAGATACGCGGGATGCGATTCCCAGTCGCGCGGTGTGAGGATGGGGGAGGTCATGTCGACTGTCTCCTGTATTTGTGGATGTTGAATAGGATGTTTCTGATGGGTACTTTATAGAACGACTCAAGTTATGGAAAATGACGTTTTGTGTCATCTTGCATAACGGATCTTCATGGATACCGACTTCACCAACACCCGCGTCAAGTTCCGGCATTTGCAGTGTTTTCTCGCCGTCACGCAGCTCGGCAGCGTGCAGCGCGCCGCCGACAGCCTGTCGATCACGCAGCCCGCCGTTTCCAAGACGATCGGCGAACTCGAATCCATTCTAGGCGTGCGGCTCTTCGAGCGCGGGCGTCGCGGCGCGGTGCCCACGCGCGAAGGACGGCTTTTCGCGCCGCATGCGAGCGCGTGTGTCGCGTCCTTGCGCGAGGGCGTCGACATGCTCCTGCGCGAACGCGGCGACGTGCCCGGAACCATTGCGATCGGCATTTTGCCGACGGTCGCGCCCGTGCTCCTGTCGCCCGCGCTGATGGCGTTCCGGCAGCAGTGGCCGGCGGTGTCGCTGTCCGTGTGGACGGATTCGAACGCGCTGCTGCTGGAAAAGCTGAAGGCGGGCGACGTCGATCTCGTCGTCGGGCGGCTGTCGGAGCCGGAGGCGATGCACGGGCTTTCGTTCGAGCAGATCTATCGCGAGCCGCTCGCGGTGGTCGTGCGCCGTGAGCATCCGCTGACGCTCGAAACGCCGCTCACGCCTGCTTTGCTCGCGCGCTTCGTGATCGTCGTGCCGCCGTTCGGCACGTTGATTCGTCAATCGGCTGAAAGCGTGCTGACGGCGTTCGGCGCGCATGCGTTGACGGCGCTCGTCGAAACCTTGTCGGTGTCGCTTGGGCGCTCGCTCGCGATGAACAACGACGCCGTGTGGTTCGTGCCCGCCGGCGCGGTCGAGCAGGATATCGCGCTCGGATTGCTGACCGCGCTGCCGATGCCCTTCGCCGGCACCGACGAACCCATCGGCCTGATCCGCCGCAACGACGCCGCGCGCACGCCGGTGGAGGAAACGCTCGTCGATGCGCTGCGCGAAGCCGGCCGTTCACGCGCCGGGCGCAAATGACCGGCGGCGCCGGGCGGCTCGCAAGTTGCTGAAGGAGCATTTACCGCGCAGATTTCGCGCGAAAGAAATACTATGACAAAAGCGGCGGCTACGAAGTGACTGCAACAAACGGCCTTGGCGGCGGTCACATCCGAGGTTGTCCGCCGCCTCTGTCGTGGACGTCCCGCCGCACGCACGCGCCGCACTCGAACATGTTCGCAAGATGAAGACCGTACTGCTCGTCGATGACGACCCCGCCACCATCGAAGCCTGGACCCTCTGCATGCAAGGCGAGGACTGCACCGTCTTGTGCGCGTTCGACGGCAACGGCGCGTTATCGATTCTCGGGGAACAGCGGGTGGACATCGTCGTGTCGGACTGGATGATGCCGGGCCTGGGCGGCGCGCTCCTCTGCCAGACGATGAAGAACGATACGGCGCTCGCGCACATTCCTTTTCTGATGATTTCCGGGCATCCGAATCCGCCGGCTTTCGTGAGCTACGACGGATATCTGCGCAAGCCCGTCGATATGGAGACGCTGATCTCCGCGGTCAATCGCCTGTGCGCCGCGAAGAAGCGGCCGCTGTATTGAGCGCGCAGCGCCTCCGCCCGTCAACGGCCCTTCAGCTCAGCAGCTTCGCGCGCAGTTGCGACTGCACGGCCGCGCTCAAGGCCAGTCCGTTCGTGATATAGGCCGCCATCGAGCCATAAGACTGCGCCGCCTGGTCGAGACCCGCCTGAAGGAAGCTCGCCTGCACGCCGAGAACCGGATAGTACGCATCGGCGTAAGCCTGACCGTAGGCCTTGGCCATCCCGGCGTACTGCGCGGCGATATCGGCGGCGGTGTACGTGTTCGTGAGCAGGTAATCCTGCATGATCACGCTCTGCGGCACGTCGACCAGACTCAGCAGCACGGCCGTCACCCAGCCCGTGCGGTCCTTGCCCGCCGAGCAGTGGTAGAGCTGCGCGTTCTGACCGTTCGCCATCGCCGTGAAAAGCTGCGCGAGGCGCTGGCGATAGCCCGCGTCCAGCACCATCTGGCGTTCGCCGTTTTCCATCATCGCGATGGCGTCGGCTGCGGTGTTGATCGTCGGCATGCCGGGGGAATCGGTGCCGACGAGATTGAAGTTGATCCACGTCGCGCCGTTCAGCGTGGCGTCCGGCTGCTTCGTGATCTCCGAAGGCGTGCGCAGGTCGTAGATCGCGTGGATATCGAGCGTGGCGAGCGTCGCCAGATCCGCGGCGGACGGGCTCAGCGCATTGGCGCGGAAGAACACGCCACGGCGCAGCATCTGGCCCGACGAGGTCTTGTAGACGGATGCGGCGTCGGCGCCGGCGATGTCGCGGAAATTGTCCACCGACGCGAGACGCGGCGCGGCCGCAATGCGGGCATTGGTGGACGAGTCGATTCCCGCCGGGCTGTCGCTTCCGCCGCCGCCGCAACCGGCGAGCAGCGCACTGCCAGCAACGGGCATCAACAGCGCGCCGGCGGCTTGCCTGAGAAATTGACGGCGGCTGGACAACACGACTCGCGACGACTCTGACTGATGCAGCATTTTTTACCTCGTTCTGTAAGGAACGGGAATGCTACGGACGCCATGTGAAGGTTTTATTGCAGAACCCGGCAAAAAATAGCGAAAGATTTAGCGCAATTCAGCCAACGCGACATCCATCTGTTGTTGCGCGAGGCGGTTCAACTCCTGCGGAATGTCGCAATCGAGCGGCAGGCAAGGCGTGACGATGACGCGGATATGTCCGCCGCGATCCGGCCAGCCCTTCGCGGGCCAGACCTTGCCCGCGTCATGGACGACGGGCACGACCGGCACCTTCGTCGCGCAGGCGAGGCGCACGCCGCCTGAAGCAAGTTTGAGCGGCGCATCGTGCGCGACGCGCGTGCCTTCCGGAAAGATCACCACCGAATCGCCTTTTTTCAGCCGCGCCGCGCACTCGCGGGTCACGGCGGCGTGCGCCTGACGGATCGAGCCGCGATCGAGACTCACCATGTCGAGGCCGCGCAGCACCCAGCCGAAGAACGGAATGTTCATGAGCTCGTGCTTGAACACGAAACTGATGCGCCGCGGAAAGAGCGCCATGAACGTCAGCGTTTCCCACGTGGATTCGTGCCGCGACAGGATGATGCACGGCCCGTCGGGCAGATGCTCCAGTCCTTCGACCGAGCACGTGACGCCGGTGATGACACGCATCATCCCGACGACCGCGCGGCACCAGAGCTTCGCGAGCCCGTATCGCCCGTTGCGGCCGACGAACGGAAACAGCGGCAGGATCAGGATCGACCAGACAATGCCGCTGCCGAGCAGATAGGTTGCAAAGAGCCACTTGACGAGGGTGCGTCGCATCGGGATTCGTGAAGATGACAGGTGGATGACGAACGGCGGAATCCGCAAGCATAGCGTATCGGGCGAAACGCGCCGGACGGGCATTGCGCGTCATGCGATGTCATCGAAGCGATGCAACAATGGACCCCGACGAACCCGATTCGGCAAGGACGAAACGCAATGGACACTCAATCGCCGGTGCAATACGACGAAGGCATGCTGGAAGTGGGCGACGGTCACGCGATCTACTGGCGCGCGCAGGGCCCGCGCGACGCGCCCGCGATGCTCGTCGTCCACGGCGGCCCCGGCGGCGCGATGAACGTGAAATGGGCCGACGTGCTCGAAGCGGACGCATGGCGCGTCGTGTTCTTCGATCAGCGCGGCTGCGGCAAATCCACGCCGTTCGGCAAGCTGGAGGCGAACGGCATCGACGCGCTCGTCGGCGACATGGAGAAGCTGCGCGTCGAATTGCAGATCGAGCAATGGGCGATCTTCGGCGGCTCGTGGGGCACGACGCTCGGTCTCGCTTACGGCGTCGCGCATCCGGAGCGTTGCACGGGTTTCCTGCTGCGCGGCATCTTTCTCGCGCGGCGCGAGGACATCGACTGGTTCCTGTGGGACGTGCGGCGCGTGTTTCCCGAGGCGCATCGCGCGTTTCTCGATGCGATCGAGGCGGCGTGCGGCGAGCGTCCGGCGAGCGCGCAAGACATCTTGCGGATGACCGAAGCGCCGCTCGCGCGCTTCGACGAAGCCGGCACGCGGCTCGCACGCGCGTGGACGCACTACGAGACGACGCTGTCCGTCGTCAACAAGCCGGAAAAGGAATCCGGCGAAGAAGAGAAGCGCCCGAGCGCGGAAGCCAACGCCGCCGCCATCTCGATGGCGCTGCTCGAGCGTCACTACATGGCGAACGAACTGCCGCCGGTGCCGCTGCTGCCGCTCGTCGCGCGCATCGCGCATCTGCCTTGCCGGATCGTGCACGGTCGCTTCGACATGGTGTGTCCGGCCGATCAGGCGCTGGACCTGGCCGCACGCTGGCCCGGCGCGCAACTGGCTGTCGTGAGCGCCGCGGGGCACTGGACCTTCGAGCCGGGCAATCTCGCGGCATTGCGC
Source organism: Caballeronia novacaledonica (assembly GCF_900258035.1). Lineage (GTDB taxonomy): Bacteria > Pseudomonadota > Gammaproteobacteria > Burkholderiales > Burkholderiaceae > Caballeronia > Caballeronia novacaledonica. The sequence continues at coordinate 231,456 of NZ_OGTP01000001.1, forward strand.
GCGGGGGCGGCGGCGCTTGCCGTCGCGATCTCGCAAGTGAAAAGCGCGGCCTGATGCTCAGAAAATCGCGGTTGCTGCTTCGGTCAGCTTGCGCCAGTCGAGGTCCGCGCCGATCACGACCGGCTTCGCGGCGCGCTGCGTTGCGATCGTGAGCGTCACGCACAGCGACGTGCCCGTTACCGAGAGATAAGGCGCGCTCGTGACGACCTGTTGCGGCTTCGCGTGTGCATCGACGAAATACGGGCGATTGTCCCAGCGCCCGGTCGACGGATCCGCGATCGGCGCGAAGCGTTCGCTCGGCGCTTTCGCGGCCGCGCCCGCGAGGCCGGGCATGAACTCGCGGCCGGCCCGATCGAGGAAAAAGCAACTGAGCGTGCACGGCAGCGCAAGCAGATCGGCGCAGGCGGATTCGGTCGTCGAGCCCGACGCGAAGCGCCGCGCGGCGTGCGTGAGCCCGGCGCGATAGGGCAGCAGAAGCAAGTCGCCCGCGAGCCGCTCGGTGCGGCGCATCTGCGCGAGGGCGTCGAACACGTCTTCGAAGAGCGGCGTCGCCGCGCCGCGCCCGGCGAGCTGCGCCGACGGCATGCCGAACAGATAACCCTGCACGAAATCGACGTTGGAGCGCGCGGCGAGCATCAGATCCTCGGACGTCTCGATGCCTTCCGCGACCACGAACATGCCCGACTCGTGCAGCAGATCGACGAGTTTCGGCATCAGCGCGTCGCGCATGTGGGCGCTCTTCGTTCGCACGAGACTGCGATCCAATTTGACGATGTCCGGCCGCAACGTGATCAGCCGGTCGATGTTGGAATGCCCCGCGCCGAAATCATCGACCGCGACGAGAAAGCCCTGCGCGCGAAACGCGTGCGTCGCGCGCGAGAGTTTCTCGACGTCCGTGCCGCCCGATTCCAGCACTTCGATCACGAGCCGCTCGGGCGCGAGACCGGCTTCGCGCGTGGCGAGGGCGAGCCGCGCGGCATAGCCCGGATCGGTGAAGGTCGCCGGATTGATGTTGATGAAGAGCCATTGCGCGGCAGGCAGCAAGGGCGCCGCGTTGCGCAGATGCGCGAGGTGGCTCATGCGGTCCAGCTCGGTCAGCTTGCCCGCGACGATCGCTCGCCCGAAAAGATCGAACGGCCCGACGAGCGCGCCGCCGCCCGCATCGCCGCGCAACAGCGCTTCGTAGCCCACCTCGCGTTGATGCGGCAGGCTGTAGATCGGTTGCAGATGCGTGCGCAGCGCGATGCCGTCGACGACCTCCGGCTGTCGGGTCAGCACGGCGGACGAACGCACGAGGGAGCGGTCAGGGCGATGAACGGCACGGCAGTCACGCGTTTCGATGGGGATGAGCGCAATATCGGCCAGCCGTGCGCAAACTTGAGCAGCGAAGTCGTCGATACGTCTAGAGCGCTTGAGCGCCTCCGGTTTGCCGCAAAGCCCCGCGCGACCTATCTTTGTTGGTGCAGTGCTACGATCCGCGTGCAACTTGAGCCGGTCGCGCTCGTCGAAAGTTGCAACGAAACCCTAGAGAGAGATATGGCGCAACAGAAAACCAATCCCAAACTCGAGCAGGCGCTGACGCGCGGCGATCTCGCGATCCGCCAGGCCAACTCGGGCCGCGCCACCGCGGTGCTGCGCGCGCTCGGCAAGATGATCGTGGAAGCATCGGCGACGATCGGCGTCGAGGCTCACGTCGTCATCCACGATGGCGACAAGATCTACGACCCCGCCGACGGCGTGTGGCCCCAGCAACTTCTCGTGTCGCTCGATGGCCCGGTCGAGGAGAACGATCCCGACGAGATCCGCACGATCACGCTGCTCGCCGACACCCCCGCGACGATTTTCCGCTGCGAATGGCAACGCGCCGACGGCAATATCGGACGACAGGAGGGCCGTCCGCTTGCGATGGTCGCTTTCATTACCGACGTGGATATTCCCTGGCTCGACGAAGACGACTGATTTTTTAATCCGCTTTAGCGGATTTCACACAGTCGACATGATTATGTCGTGATAGCGCGGGCGTTTTTTCAATAGAACGCCCGCTTTCCGGTTTCGGTTTTTCAAACAGATTTATATCCCCATTCCCGCCCGCTCTACGTTTCGCACTTTCTGCGAAGAAAAAGTGTAAGCAAACGTTACCAGTTACCTTTTCTAACGTATTTTCCAGCGTTTACGCGATGATCCGCGGGCTTCTGCGAACGCTATTCTCCTGATTGTCTCTCGCGTCGATTGGTGGCTGCTCGCCCTCGTTCTTTCACCCTGTTCGGGCTCGCATATTCCCTCGCGGCATATCGGTATGTGGTTTTCCGCGGCTACCGGCGATCGGCTTTGCGCCGTTTAGAAGCTTTCTTCCACAGGTTTAGCCTGAAAGTTGCTGAGAAACAGTGGCAAGCGCGCACCCCGTTATTTGACTTCGTGAGAGGCTCGTTTTGCCCGTGTAAGGAACCACTAAATAACGTCCTCGACACGCGGCACTTTCCAATCGCCAAGAAAAAATGGGGTTTACAAATGGAACGCCTTAACCTTGCCAACAATGCCGCCGCTAACCAAACCGAATCGGCGGTTCGTCCAACTCTCACCGTCGTACCCGCACTTCAGAAAACGGAGCGCATGCCGTTTACTATCCGTATCGTCCGGGACGATGCCGGATTGCAAAAAGCCGTGAGCATCAGACGTTCGGCCTACGGACGGCATCTGCCCGAATTCGCGGACAAAATGACGATCGAGCCCTCCGACTGGGATCGCGGCACGGCGGTGCTTCTGGCGGAATCGAAGCTGGACGGCGCGCCGCTCGGCACCATGCGCATTCAGACCAATGCGTATGGTCCGCTCGCCGTCGAGCAGTCGGTGCGTCTGCCCGAGCATCTGGCGACGAGCCGCCTCGCGGAAGCGACGCGTCTCGGCGTCGCGGGCGGAATGGTGGGGCGGGTGGTCAAGGTGGCGTTGTGCAAGGCGCTGTGGCTGTTCTGCGAACTGCACGAGATCGATTACATGGTGATTACGGCGCGTACGCCGCTGGATCGGGAGTATGAGGCGATGCTCTTCAAGGATGTTTTCGGCGTCAACGAATTCCTGCCGATGTCGCATGTGGGCGGCCTGCCGCATCGCGTGCTGGCGAAAGACGTTGCTGCGGCGCGTCAGCGCTGGGAGGAAGCCCATCACCCGCTCTTCAATTACATGGTGCACACGCATCATCCGGATATCGATTTGCATTCTGTAGATTTATCTTTTGACTGGGAACCGGTACGATGCCCGGAAGCCCCGTTGATGGCTTACGGCAGGTGAAAAGGCACGATCGTATCCAGGAAGGTAAAAGCGAATAACCGGACCACATAGCGGTCCGGTAGGCCAAAAAAGCGACGGCGCGCGGGGTTTTCGGGCTCCGCCGCTGTCTGCGTCGGCGCATTTCGCGCTGGGCGCAAACGGGGGTTTTTCCAGGTATGGCGTCGGTTATTCCAGCTTCCTTATCGAGATTCAGACGCACGGGCTCGTGGATCGACGACGCGTTGTACGCGGTCGCCGTCTACGCCGTGCCCATTCTGATTTTGCTCGGTACGATCGCGACGCTTTATTTCCTGCCGCGCCAATATGAAACGCGCGGCGCGGTTCCGCTCGCACTGCGCGTCATCGCCGATAAAGGCGGCATCATGACCCCCGCCGAGGCGCTCGAAGCATTGCAGGGCGCGGCACCGGTTTCCCGTTACAGCACGCGTCTTTCCGAAAAGCCCATCTGGTTCAGTTTCACGACGCCGAGCATGAGCGCGGATTCATCGACGGTCGTCGAATTGCCATCCCGTCATGCGCAAACGCTTGCCTGCTGGAACGCGAGCACGCTCGCTCCGCTCGGCCAGGCGGATCGCGAAGGCGTGAGCGGCGAGATGCGCGTGGTGAAAGCGGGCTTCTCCGTTCAGGTCGGCCGCATCAAACAAGCCGAGAATATTCTGTGCCGCGGCACCTTTTCCGGTCCGGCGCAGATCAATGCGTACGCGTGGGAATGGCAGGGGCTGCGCAATTCGGCGCTCGACTTTCAGGAGAGTTCGGGGCTGATCGCCGGCGGTCTGCTGACACTCGCGGTGTTCGTCTTCGTCACGGCGCTCATCAATCACGAGTGGACTTATGTGATTTTCGCGGTGTGGCTCGTCGGCAATCTGCGCCTCTGCGCGAACGCGATGGGCTGGGACATGCAATGGCTCGGCCGTCTGCTGCCGTCGGACTTCATGCAGCCGCTGCGCCAGTTCACTTTCGCCGCCTATTACCTGCTGACGGCCGCGCTCTTCCAGCAGCTTTTCCGGCGCGAGTTGCGCGTGGTCGGCTATCGCTGGCTGCTGCGTGTGATTCAGTATGTCGGTTTGGTGCTGCTCGCGGCCGCGTTCGCGTTGCCGTACGCGCTGTTCATTCCGGCGCTCTGGGTCATCGCGGGTTTCGGCATCTGCGTGCTGCTGTTCTTCCTCGCGCGGCTCGTGTGGATGGCGCGCTCGCGCACCGTGCTCTGGTATGTCGCCTCGCTCGCCGTGGTGCTGTTCTCCACGTTCTCCGAAGTGCTCGGCGCGGCCTTCGGGCTGAAGGTGCTGGTCGGCGGCGTGAATACGGTGATGGCGGCGCTGTCGTCGAGCATGATGGCGGCTTTCGCGATCGCCGAGCAGATGCGCGCCGAACGCGATTTCCGCCGCCAGGCGCAGATGGAATTGCGCAATACCTACGAAGTCACGCCGATCGGCCTGTTCACGCTCGATGCCGACGGTCACTTCGTGCGCGCTAATCCCGCGTTGCGCGCGATGCTCGATCTGCAAAAGACCGACTACAAGGTGCGCCACTGGAACGACTATTTCGAGGCGGGCGCGTGGGGCGCGTTGCAGGCGCTGGCGTCGAAGGGCAGCGACGGCGAACTCGAAATGGGCGGCTCGTCCGAGCGCGGCACCGGCGAACGGCGCTACCTGCTGAAGGCGATCCGCTCGAACGGATGGATCGAAGGCTCGCTGCAGGACACGACCGAACGCTCGAAGGCCGTCGAGCGGCTGCGTTTTCTCGCGGAGCACGATTCGCTGACGGGCTCGCTGAATCGCCGCGGCGTCGAGAAGGCGATCTCCGTGCAGAGCGAAGAGACGCTGCCGTGGGCGCTGGCTTATGTCGATCTCGACCGCTTCAAGCTCGTCAACGATCTCTTCGGCCATCGCAGCGGCGACGAAGTGCTGCGCCAGGTCGCGGCGCGCACGCGGGCGCACTTCGCGCGCAGCTATCCGGTCGGGCGTATCGGCGGCGACGAGTTCGTCTGCGTGATGCACGACACGTCGATCGAAGACGCCATCGCGCAATGCCGCGAGCTCATTTCGATTCTCTCCGACGCGCCGTATCAGGTCGGCAATCGCGCGTTCCAGGTGAAGGCGTCGATCGGTCTCGTCGAATGCTCGCAGGGCGTGCGCGTGCAGGACGCGCTGTCACATGCGGATCGCGCGTGCCGCGAAGCGAAGAAGGTCGCGCATACGCATCTCGTCACGTACCGCAAGGGCGCCGCGGCTTTCGAGGAGCGCGCGGAGGAACTGAAGCTCGTCGAGACGCTCGGGCGCAATCGCCTGCCGCCGGGACTTTTCCTCGTGATGCAGCCGATCATGTCGCTTTCCGCGCCGACCGAATCGCTAAACTTCGAAGTGCTGCTGCGCATGCGCGCCCCCGACGGCGCGACGCTGCCCGCCGGCAAGGTGATCGTCGCGGCGGAAGAATCGGGCAATATCGCCGCGATCGATCGCTGGGTCATTTCGACGCTGCTCGACTGGATCGAGGCGCATCAGCATCAGCTCGGCAACACGCAGTTCATCTGCGTGAACCTGTCGGGCGGCTCGCTGAACGACGAGCAGTTCATGGAGGACATCTTCGCGCTCTTCGCGGCGCATCAGTCGATCGTGCATTACCTGTGTCTCGAGATCACGGAGAGCGTCGCGCTGCACGATCTGGAGAACACGCAGCGCTTCATCGCGCGCGTGCACGACATGGGCGGCAAGATCGCGCTCGACGACTTCGGCGCGGGCTACACGTCGTTCAAATATCTGAAGGCGTTATCCGCCGACGCGCTCAAGATCGACGGCGAGTTCGTGCGCTCGATGTGCGCGCATCCGGCGGATATCGCGATCGTCGAGGCGATCGTCGCACTGGCGCGCAATCTCGGCATGCGCAGCGTCGCCGAGTGGGTCGAGGACGTCGACACCTTGCGCGCGCTGCAGGAGATCGGCGTGGACTACGTGCAGGGCTTCCTCGTCGCGCGGCCGCAGGAAAGCTCGGCGATTCTCGCGGCGAGCTCGGCCGCGAGCTTCGTGAAGGACCCGGAAGTCATCAGTTTCGTCGAAGGCCTGTCGGAGCCGCCGCAGGCGACCGTGTTCGACTACGACTGGCACGCGCGCGCCTCGGGCACGCACTGAGCCCGGCGCCGCTCAAACCGTCTTCATCTCGTTCAATACTTTTGCCGCCGCAATCGGAATGCGCGTGTCGTTCCATTGCGCGAGCCATTGAACCTCCTTGCGCGTGAAATAGCCGGGGTGATTGCGCAGCGCGAACTGCAGCGAATCGACAATGTGATCGCGGATGATCTGCGGCGCGTTCTCGTCGTTGACGATCGCGTGCAAGGCTTCGAGTGTGCTCATGTCGTTTGTCGGTGATGACGGTTCTCGTCGAACATAACCGACTAAAAATCGCGAAAAATATTGGCCCGATCGTGCGGCCGGCGCGCGAGCGGGCGCTTGATAAAATCGTCCCGGACGGCTTTACTAAATAAAAACACTGGATTTAATCGAACGGGGACGAACACATGAACGATGTCCGGCGCGCGCGCCCGCCCCGAAAGGCCCGGGCCGATGTCTGAGCGGCCCGCGCGCAAAGCCTCGGCGCATTCCGTCGGCTCGAATCAGCTCGGCATGCGCCAGTTCAACGAGCGCATCGTCCTGCAGGCGATCCGGCTCCACGGCGCGTTGCCCAAGGCCGACGTCGCGCGCATGACGCGCTTGTCGATGCAGACGGCCTCGCTGATCGTCGATCATCTGATCGAGGACGGCCTGCTCGCGAAGGAGCCGCGCTCGCGCGTGCGCGGGCGTATCGGTCAGCCGTCGGTGCCGATTTCGCTGCGTGCGGACGGCGCGTTTTCCATCGGCGTGAAAGTGGGCCGGCGCAGTCTCGACGTGCTGTCGATGGACTTCGCCGGCAACGTGCGCTCGCGCGAGACGCTCGAATATCCGTATCCCGATCCGCATACGCTTTTTCCCGCGCTGGAGGAGCGGCTCGCGCGCGTAGTCGGCGCGCTCGGGGACGGCGCGCGGCAGATCGCGGGCGTCGGCGTGGCGGCGCCGCTGTGGATCGGCGGCTGGCGCGACTTCTTCGACACGCCGCGCGACGCGCTCGCGGCGTGGGACGACATCGACATCCGCGAACGGATCGAAGCAATGACGGCGCTGCCCGTCGAGTTCGCCAAGGACACGACGGCCGCGTGCGCCGCCGAACTCGTGATGGGCCAGGGACGCGGGCTGCGCAACTTCCTGTACGTGTTCATCGGGACGTTCATCGGCGGCGGGCTCGTGATCGACGGACGATTGCACGCGGGCCCGGGCGGCAACGCGGGCGCCATCGGCTCATTGCCGCTGATGAGCCGCGGCAAGGGACGGCGCCCGGGGCAACTGCTCGACACGGCGTCGGTGTATGTGCTGGAGAAGGCGTTCGTCGCGGCGGGCGCGCCGGCCGCCGCCGCGCACGACGAGCGCGCGCTGTCGCCGGCGTTGCACGAGCTTTCGGACGCGTGGATGCGCAAGGCGTGTCCCGCGATCGCGACGGGCATCGCGGCGTCGGCTGCGCTGCTGGATCTCGAAGCCGTGGTGATCGACGGCGAAATCGACCGGACCTTGCTGCGCGAAGTGATCGGCCGCACCGATGACGCGCTCGCCGCGTTCGACTGGCAAGGCATGACGCGCCCGCGTCTCGTCGAAGGGCAGATCGGCCCCGACGCCCGCGCGATGGGCGGCGCGATCCTGCCGCTCTACGCGCATTTCGCGCCGAAGCACGAGCTTTTCCTGAAACCGCTCGACGGCTGAATCAGTCGAGCGAGAGCCGCGCGGCGAATGCGAGCAGCGCGGCGGAGAACGTCCAGCGCTGCACGGTCTGCGCTTTCGGATGACGACGAAGCCAGCCGGAAATCCGCATTGCGCCCGCCGCCAGCGTGAGGTCGAACATGACGCCGACCGCGATCAGCACGACGCCCAGTTCCAGCACTTGCGACCAGACCGGACCGGACTCCGGACGCACGAATTGCGGCAGCAGCACGGAGCAGAACAGCAGCGCCTTCGGATTGAGAATGCTGCTGAGAATGCCTTTCGCGTAAGCCGAACGCAGCGTGAATGCGGCGGCCTGACCGGGCGCCGCGTCGAGCCCGAATGCGGGCGAACGGAAAATCTGAATCGCCACATAAGCGAGATACAGACCGCCCGCGATGCGCACGCCGTCGTAGAGCCACGGCGCGCTGCGCAAGAGCGCGGCGACGCCGAGCGCCGACAGCGTCACGTGCGTCGCTCGCGCCGTGGCGAGTCCGCCGGCCACGGCGAGACCGTGACGGAAACCGCGCGTGCCGCTCGTCTGAACGACGAGTGCCATGTCCGGGCCCGGCAGCGCATAAACGACCGCAAGCGCGCCGATGAAAACCCAAAGCAAGTGTGCCGAGACCATGATGTGCTCCTGTTTCGATGGCTACATCGTGCCACTTCCGATGGAGCGTTTTCTGGCATTTTGCATCGACTGTTCTTTCATGGTTGCAGCTTTCCCCTGGAATCAATCTAAACCAGAGAGGAATGCTCCATGACGGAAATCGACCGCATCGATCGCGCGATACTCGTCGCGCTTCAGCAGGACGGCCGCATGCCCGTCGCGAAACTCGCCGAGCGCGTCGGCCTGAGCGAGACGCCGTGCGCGCGGCGGCTCAAGCGCCTCGAAAGCGACGGATATATCGACGGCTATCGCGCGGTGCTCTCGCGCAAGGCGCTGGAACTGGGCGTCGTCGCGTTCGCGCAGGTGCGCTTCAGCGTGCACGACCGCGCGCTGTCGGATCGCTTCGAGCGCGAAATTCAGGGCATTTCGCGCATCGTGTCGTGTCACAACGTTTCAGGCACGGCGGATTATTTGCTGCAGATCATCGCGCGCGATCTCGACGAATACGGCATCTTCATGCGCGACGTCCTGCGAACCTTGCCGGGCGTGACGGCCGTCGAATCGATGCTCTCGTTGCGCGAGATCAAACGCGACAGCGGATTGCCCGTGCCCTGAAGATTGTCTATACAAGAATGACGCGAGCACGGCGAGACGGGCTCCGGGATTCCCCTAATACAATCGAAGTTGTATATACAAGAACATGAGACCCATCGATGCGGGCCATCGCTCGCATCCGTCGACATTCTCTCTTCTTGATGCGCAGGAGCATTCGTGACTTCATCTTCCCGTTTTCGCGACACCGAGATCCGCGCGCCGCGCGGCACGCAACTCAACGCCAAAAGCTGGCTGACCGAAGCGCCGCTGCGCATGCTGATGAACAATCTCGACCCCGAGGTGGCCGAGAATCCGAAGGAACTGGTCGTGTACGGCGGCATCGGCCGGGCGGCGCGCGACTGGGCGTGCTACGACAAGATCGTCGAAACGCTGAAGCGGCTCGAAGCGGATGAGACGCTGCTCGTCCAGTCGGGCAAGCCGGTCGGCGTGTTCAAGACGCACGAAAACGCGCCGCGCGTGCTGATCGCGAATTCGAACCTCGTGCCGCACTGGGCGAACTGGGAACACTTCAACGAGCTCGACGCGAAGGGCCTCGCGATGTACGGGCAGATGACCGCCGGAAGCTGGATCTATATCGGCAGCCAGGGCATCGTGCAGGGCACATATGAGACGTTCGTCGAAGCCGGACGCCAGCATTACGGCGGCGAACTCAAAGGCCGCTGGGTGCTCACCGCCGGTCTCGGCGGCATGGGCGGCGCGCAGCCGCTCGCTGCGACGCTCGCGGGCGCGTGTTCGCTGAACATCGAATGTCAGCAGAGCCGTATCGATTTCCGTCTGAAAACGCGTTACGTCGACGAACAGGCGACCGATCTCGACGACGCCCTCGCGCGCATCCAGCGTTACACGTCCGAAGGCCGCGCGATTTCCATCGCGTTGTGCGCGAACGCGGCCGACGTGCTGCCCGAACTCGTGCGGCGCGGCGTGCGTCCGGACATGGTCACCGACCAGACGAGCGCGCACGATCCGCTCAATGGCTATCTGCCGAAAGGCTGGACCTGGGCGCAATATCGCGACCGCGCGCAAAGCGATCCGGCGGGCACGGTGAAAGCCGCGAAGCAATCGATGGCCGAGCACGTCCGCGCGATGCTCGCGTTCCGCGAACAGGGCGTGCCGACGTTCGACTACGGCAACAATATCCGCCAGATGGCGAAGGAAGAGGGCGTCGCCAACGCGTTCGATTTTCCGGGCTTCGTGCCGGCGTATATCCGCCCGCTCTTTTGCCGTGGCGTCGGGCCGTTCCGCTGGGCCGCGCTTTCGGGCAATCCGGAGGACATCTACAAGACCGACGCGAAAGTGAAGGAACTGATCGCCGATGACGCGCATCTGCATCGCTGGCTCGACATGGCGCGCGAGCGCATCAGCTTCCAGGGCTTGCCGGCGCGCATTTGCTGGGTCGGGCTCGGCCAACGCGCGAAGCTCGGCCTCGCGTTCAACGAGATGGTGCGCAACGGCGAATTGTCGGCGCCGGTCGTGATCGGCCGCGATCATCTCGATTCCGGCTCGGTCGCGAGTCCGAACCGCGAGACCGAAGCGATGCAGGACGGCTCGGACGCCGTGTCCGACTGGCCGCTCCTGAACGCGCTCCTGAACACGGCGAGCGGCGCGACGTGGGTATCGATCCACCACGGCGGCGGCGTCGGCATGGGCTTCTCGCAGCACGCGGGCGTCGTGATCGTGTGCGACGGCAGCCACGAAGCCGACGCACGCATCGCGCGCGTCCTGAACAACGATCCGGCGACGGGCGTCATGCGCCACGCCGACGCGGGTTATGACATCGCGATCGAATGCGCGCGCGAGCAGGGCCTCGATCTGCCGATGATCACGCGATGAAAACGCTTTGGGACCACTGCCACGCCGCAACGCTGACCGGTGGCAAGTATTCGATCATCGAAGACGCGGCGATATTGACTGACGGCGCGCGCATCGAATGGATCGGGCCGCGCGCGGCGGCGCCGGAGATCGGCGAGGGCGAGCGTGTCGATCTGGAAGGCGCTTGGGTGACGCCGGGCCTGATCGATTGCCACACGCATCTCGTCTTCGGCGGCGATCGGAGCGGCGAGTTCGAAGAGCGGCTCGAAGGCGTGAGCTATGCGGAGATCGCGGCGCGCGGCGGCGGCATCACGAGCACGGTGCGCGCGACGCGCGAAGCCAGCGAGGACGCGCTGTTCGAAGCCGCGAAGAGGCGCGCGTTCGGGCTGATGCGCGAGGGCGTGACCGCGCTCGAAGTGAAATCCGGTTACGGGCTCGATCTCGCCAACGAACGCAAGATGCTCGCCGTCGCACGACGTCTCGGCCACGCGCTGCCGCTCACCGTGCGCGCGACCTGCCTCGCCGCGCATGCGTTGCCGCCCGAATACGCGAATCGCGCGGATGACTACATCGCCTACATCTGCGACGAAATGCTGCCGGCGCTCGTGGAAGAAGGCCTCGTCGACGCCGTCGATGCTTTCTGCGAGCACATCGCGTTTTCTACGCAGCAGGTCGAGCGTGTGTTTCGATGCGCGCGCGATCTCGGCGTGTCCGTGAAGTTGCACGCCGAGCAGTTGTCGTCATTGCACGGATCGTCGCTGGCGGCGCGCTATCAGGCGTTGTCGGCGGATCATCTCGAGTTCATGACCGAAGCCGATGCCATCGCGATGGCGCAGTCCGGCACCGTCGCCGTGCTCCTGCCGGGCGCGTTCTACATGTTGCGCGAGACGCAGTTGCCGCCCATCGATGCGTTGCGGCGGCAGCGTGTGCCGATCGCGCTCGCGAGCGACCTGAATCCCGGTACGTCGCCGGCGCTTTCGTTGCGCATGATGCTCAACATGGGATGCACGCTGTTTCGCCTGACGCCGGAAGAAGCGCTCGCCGGCGTGACGATTCACGCGGCGCGCGCGCTCGGATTGAAAGCGACGCACGGATCGCTCGAAGCGGGCAAGTGTGCGGATTTTGTCGCGTGGCGAATCGAAAGGCCTGCCGAGCTTTCCTACTGGCTCGGCGGCGCGCTGCCGAATCGCGTCGTGCGCGGCGGCGCGGAGATCGATTTCGAACGCATTGCCCGATAACAAAACGCCTCGTCCGGGTTCGGACGAGGCGCAGCGTCAAAAAAAGGAAACGGTGAGGCGCAGCGTTACGTGCGCTTGCGGATCATTCCCCAGACGAGGAGCAGGACGATCGCGCCGATCACCGAGGCGATCCATCCCGCTGGCTGTCCCGGCTGATACCAGCCGAGCGCCCGGCCGACGTACCCCGCGATGAGCGAGCCGGCGATACCGAGGACGATGGTCATGATCCAGCCCATGCTGTCGTCGCCCGGTTTAAGTGCGCGCGCGATGAGCCCGACGACGAGTCCGACGATCAAAGTACCGATGAATGCAAACATGCGGTTGCTCCTTGACAGAGTTTTACGGCTTCTTGATTGCGTTGCCGATGGATTCCGGACGGTCCCGGTACGTTCAAAGTAGCACGGCGCAATGCGTTTGGGTATGACACTGGCCGTCTGGCCAACCCTGGAGCACGAACGATGCCCCGCACATCGTCCAAGGTAGAATTCGTTGCATTGCCTCATTGCCTGACTTGCAACGATATGACCGATTCCGAATTTCCCTCCACCGACGACGCGATCCATGAAGATCGCCTCTGGCGCGACGACGGCTGGACCGCGCGCGTAATCAAGAACGAGGACGACGACGGCTGGGCCGTCGAAATGATTCAGGCGGGCGAGGCGGAGCCCGCGCTCGTCGGCCCGTGGACGATGGGCCGCGACAAGAAAAACCCGAAACCGCTCGATGCGGCCGCGTTTCGCACGTTGGTCAAGACGGCATCGGAAGTTTTGCGGCGGCACGAACAGCAGCGTCACGCGATGTTGAACAAGAACGTCACCGTCGCTGTGCAGGGCGAGGACATCACGGTCACGCTGGAGATCGTTCCCGATGAGGACGATCCCTACGCCCATCTCAAGGCCTTCGATGCGTACGGCGCGCAACTTGCACACGTGCGCGTGTCACCGGCATTCAAGCTCAGCAAGGCGAGCGCCGAGCGCTGGGCCGAGAACGATTTCGCGAAGCCGAACTGAATCGACGGCAATGCGTGACTGGCGCATGCATAAACAAAAACGCCGTCTCACTTTCGTGAGACGGCGTTCTGAAATGAATCGCGTGAGTCGGATCGGCGCTCAGTGTTTGCTGACGATGAACTCGATCCGGCGATTGGCGAAACGTCCGCTGGCGGTATCGTTGTCGGCAATCGGATTGGAGTCGCCATAACCCGTGGCGGTGAGCGATTGCGGCGGGACGCCGTTTCGCACCAGATAGCCACGGACAGCCGCAGCGCGTTCCTTCGATACTTCGAGCTTCGCCGGTGCCGCACCCTGCGCATCCGAATAGCCCGCGACGTCGAGATTCACCATCGAACCCTGGGCGGCGCAGCGCTTGAGCAATTGCGCCGTCTCGCCAAGCGTCGAATACGCGCTTTCCGGCACCTGCGCACTCGAGCGCGCAAAGTTGACGACCTGAAGGTCGAGCACGCGCGTCAGCTTGTCGCCGGAGCACGGCGTGTCGGTGGCGAGCAGGCTCTTCATCGCGCTGCGAAACGATTGCGTCGCGGTGGCGACGGCGCCGTCGACATCGAACGCCGCGACCTGGAACATGCCGCCGAGCGCGCTCTTCAGACGATCGGCCCAGCCGAGCTTGCCGTCCGCTGCCGCGCCGCTCAACTCCACTTTCGAGCCGCTCACCTTCGCTTCCGCGCCGGGCACGGCCATGAGCGGGAAGAAGTCGTTCAGACGCGAAAGCCAGGTTGCCGGGCGTGTTTCGGGAACGACGGAAACGTCCGCCGTGTAAGCCTTGCCGAAGCGGGCGGTCAACGTGTCGATCAGATGCTTCTTCTCCGCTTCAGTGCCAACCGTGGCCTCGATCGCCGGGACGCCCGCCGGGTTGACGCTGAACAGCAACTGCGCGTCTTTCCAGGATGCGGGCGCGTCTTTCGGCGCCGAGGCCGATTCCGGTGCCGACGCGGCTGTGATCGGCATGTTGGCGGACGTCGCCAAGGGTGCGCTGTCGATTGCAGGCGCGGTCGAGAGCGCTGCAGACGATGCCGGCGTCGCCATGTTCGTGATGTGCTGCGTGGCCGCTGCTGCGTTCAGATCGACACTGCCGCTCTGCGTGAACCCGCGGTAGTAGACCAGCGCGAGAATGGCGGCCAGCACGGCGAAAAGCACCCAGATCCACTTGTTCGACGACCGTTGCGGCGCGAACGGGCGCACCGGTGCGCGCATCGGGGGCGGCGCGGGCGGCGTGGCCTTCGCAACCGCCGCGCTCTGCACGGAGGGAGCGCTCTTGCCGGCAGGCGACGTGGCGGGCGCGACTGGCGCCGCGGCCACGGCGACATCGCCGTCGATGCGGGGTTCGAGACTCGATGCAACCGTATCGAGCCGCGGTGTGATGCCACTGGTGAAGCCTTCGGTGTTGCCGACGCCGATGGCCGCCGCGACCACGTTCGACATTGTCGCGTTGATTTCGCCGACCTGATCGCGCAGTAGCTTGGGCACGTGCGGCAGTCCCCACTGCGCGAGCAGGAAGTGGCGCTTCATGATGCCGAACAGCACCGCGGCGACGATTCCCGCGAGAGCCGACGTGGCCTGCGTGGGAACGCCGGTTTCGGAGGCAACGGCGTCGGTCAGTGCATCGACGCGTTGGCCCGTTGCGAGCGCGGCCAGCGAATGACCATTGGTTTCGAGCTGTTTGAGGCCGCCGGTGGTAGCGATCAGCTTGGAGAGTTGATCCGCGATGTGGGCGTTGCTCTCGTGCTGCATGATGACGGAGTACACCGACTGCGAGCCGGGCACGAGCGTCGCGCGGTCCATCAGCGATGCGACCAGGCCGGGCGCGATGCGGGTGGCAACTTGCCGGACGATCTGATCGGGGATGCCGAATTGCCGCGACAACTGCTCCGCAATAGGTTCCGAGATCGCGGCATTGACCGCCTGGACCAGATTGATGCTCATCGACTGAAATTCCTTTCTACATGAACGCTTAACGCAAGCGCAAGTGTGCGGCGCATTCTATATGCACAGTTATCCTAAAAAGGAGCGCGCAAAATTCTTTACGAAATTCGGTGCTTCAATGCGATTTGCGTTGCGCTTTTCAACGCGCGCGCAGGCTCGGATCCGAGAAAAACTTGAGAATGCG
Source organism: Caballeronia novacaledonica (assembly GCF_900258035.1). Classification (GTDB taxonomy): domain Bacteria; phylum Pseudomonadota; class Gammaproteobacteria; order Burkholderiales; family Burkholderiaceae; genus Caballeronia; species Caballeronia novacaledonica. The sequence goes on from NZ_OGTP01000001.1 coordinate 246,914, forward strand.
CTTGCCGACGATGCCAAGCCACGACGGCTCGGCGGGTGCGGTTCCCGTATCCTTCACCGAAAGGGCGACGAACGACAGGATGGAATTGGAGTGGATGAGCGTGCGATAAGACGCGTCGAGCGGCGACGTCCAGGCGCAGGTGCGGCAGTCGTGTTTCGGGCACGCGTTGCAGGGAGGTTGGTTGCGGTTCATGGCGGAATCCATTTGAGTGTGCGCATATGATCTTCGATACGCTATCGTTAGGCGATCAGACGCTTCCGATTGAACTCTTGGTTTCTGTCTCGAAAATAGGACAAACTAGTCCGATGAACCCGCCACTGATCCACTGAAAGGAGACGGCGATGCACTATTTGCTGATTTACGAACTCTGTTCAGACTATCTGGAGCGCCGCGCGCAATTTCGCGACGCGCATCTCGCGCTTGCGTGGGCGGCGGTCGAGCGGGGAGACATCGTGCTCGCGGGCGCGCTCGATGCGCCCGCGGATCGCGCGATGCTGTTGTTTCACAGCAATTCGCCCGCCGCCGCCGAAAACTTCGCGAAAAGCGATCCGTACGTGACGAACGGGCTCGTCGAACGCTGGGAAGTGCGCAAATGGAACACGGTCGTGGGCACGAACGCCGCCACGCCCGTGCGCTAGAGCAACGCGGACATCAGGCGTCGGCGGTTTCTTCCTCCGGACGATCCCGGCGCGTAGGGCCCCGACGCTGCGCCGAACGATAGAGGCTCGTCAGCGTGTCGTCGATCTGCTGCGTACGCTCGAAGAGCGCCGCGAGCCAGTCGACGAACACCGACACGCGCGGGCTCGCCTGACGGCTTTTCAGGAACGCCACCGACACCTTGAGCGGCGGCGATTTCCACTGCGGCAGCACTTCGCGCAATTGTCCCGAGCGCAAATAAGGCTGAGCCGCGATCCGCAGCGGCTGGATCAGGCCCAGCCCTTCGATGCCGCATGCGAGGTACGCGTGCTCGTCGGCGACTTGCACGAATCCGCGCATTTTCATGGTGACGGGCTCGCCGTCGACATCGAAATCGAAGTCGGCGGGGCGGCCGCTCTTTTCCGAGATGCAGTTCACCGCGACGTGCTGCGCGAGTTCGTCGAGCGTTTCCGGCGTGCCGTGTTTGTCGAGATAGGCGGGACTCGCGCACGTCGCCTGTTCGAGCACGCCGAGCCTTCGCGCGATGAGACCCGAATCGGGCAACTCGCCCAACTGCACGCTGCAATCGACACCTTCGCCGACGAGGTCCACATTGCGATTGCCGATGCCGATCGACAGCTCGATCTGCGGAAAACGCGCATGAAACTCCGGCAGCGCGGGCACGACGATCGACGTCGCGACGGTATCCGGCATCTCGACGCGCAGCCGTCCGCGCAAGCGCTCTTCGCCTGCGCCGAAGCCGGATTCGAGTTCGTCGATATCGGCGAGGATTTGCGCGCAACGCTCGTAATAAGCGGCGCCGTCGACGGTGAGATTCAGGCGCCGCGTCGTGCGTGCGAGCAATTGCACGCCGACGAGCGCTTCGAGTTGTTGCACGGTCGTCGAAACACTCGCGCGCGGCATGCCAAGCGACTCGGCCGCACGCGTGAAGCTGTTCGTATCGACGACACGCGTGAAGACACGCATGGCATGGACGCGATCGATCACGTTGAGTTTTCCTTTTATGACGATTGAATGGCGACGCGCGGAAAAAGCGTTTCCGCCGCGGCTATGAAGCTGCGGAAAAAAGGCGCATCGGCGATGGTTAGATCGTAGAGGCGGGAAGCGTCAACGTGAATACACAAAAATGGAGGATTCTTGCCTGATTCTTTTTGAAGGCGTGAACTCAGTGAATCACAGCGCCGGCATTTCGCCGCGCAGACGACCCGAGAGACCGGTCATGTCCGCGCCCGACGGCGCCTGATAAAGGCGCAGGCCCATTTCCGGAAGGATGGACAGCAGGTGGTCGAATACATCGCCCTGAATGCGCTCGTATTGCGTCCATGCGGTCGTCGCGGTGAAACAGTAGACCTCGACCGGAATACCCTGCGATTCCGGTTCCATCATGCGCACCATGATCGCCATATCCTGACGGATTTCCGGATGGCGCTGCAAATAAGCGAGCCCATACGCGCGAAACGTGCCGATATTCGTGAGCCGCCGCCGGTTCGCGGGCTCGTTCGCGAGTTCGCCGAGATTGCGGTTCGCCTGATCGACTTCGGTCTGCTTCTGTTCCAGATAATCGTGCAGCAGGCGAAAGCGTTTCAGGCGCTCGGTCTCTTCGTCGGAGAGAAAGCGCACGCATTGCGCGTCGATACGCAAGGTTCGCTTGATGCGCCGCCCGCCCGACTCGAACATGTGCCGATAGTTGCGATAGCTCTCCGAGAAAAGCTTGTAGGTCGGCACGGTGGTCACGGTGTTGTCCCAGTTCTGCACCTTGACCGTGTGCAGCGCGATGTCCTTCACGAAGCCGTCGGCGGCGGCTTGCGGCATTTCGATCCAGTCGCCGATACGCAGCATGTCGTTCGATGTCAGTTGCGTGCTTGCGACGAGCGACAGCAGCGTGTCCTTGAACACGAGCAGCAGTACCGCGGACAGCGCGCCGAGGCCGGACAGCATCCAGAGCGGCGAGCGGTCGATGAGAATCGACAGCACGAGCACGCCGCACACGAGCGCGAGCGCGAGCTTGCCGATCTGAATGTAGCCCTTGATGGAGCGCGTCTGCGCTTCCTTGCTTTCCGCATAGACGTCCTGCCACGCCGACAGCGCGCTGCCCGCGGCGAGGAAAATGCAGATCCACGCGCCGCCGTGCGCGACGCGTCCGATGACCGTGGCCCAGTGGCCGATGCGCGGCACGTCGTCGATGCCGAGCGCGACGGTCGCGAACGGCACCGCATACCAGAGTCGGTGATAGGCGCGCCGCCTGACGAACGCGCGGTCCCACTTCTGATGACCGGCGAGCACGAGCAGCCGATGCGCGACATACAGCACGATGCGCGCAACGACCCATTGCACGAAGAGTGCGATCAGCGCGAGCGCGACGAGACCCGCGACCATTTGCGCCCACGGATGCGTGGCGAGAAAGTGAGGCAGCGGATCGGGAAGGAAGTCGAAATTCATACCGTTCGTTCGAAACTGAAATCGCGTACGCGGCGTGCGCCTTCGCGACGCGGCGCGCCCCGTATTGTGCATGATCGTGCAGGTTCGATGCATCGGACGCGGCGCGCTCGCGCGTCTTATCGAAAACCCGAGTTCGATGAAAATGAATTTTTTCTGGCCGGAATTTCGAGTAAATATACTTTCATCGCGTTTTATCGTCGTGAGAGCGCAGCGCATTTCATGTCCCGTTCACTATCGGTTCACGCGCCGGCGAGCGCCGACGATCTGATCGCCGCGCGCATCGCCGCGGCCATGCCGACGCTCACGCCGATCCATCGGCGCATGGGGGCGTTCGTGCTGGCGAACCTGTTCCGCTCCGCGACGATGCGCATCGACGAACTGGCGGGCGCGGTGGGCGCGTCGGTGGCGACGGCGAATCGTTTCGCGCGGGCGCTCGGCTTCTCGGGCTATCCGGCGTTTCGCGAGGCGCTCGTGCGTGGCTTCGAGGCGACCATCGCGCCGGTCGAGCGCTTGCGCACGGCGCTCGAATCGCCGGCGAGCGGCGCCGAAGTATTCGATGCATCGCTCGCGCAGGCGGCGGCGAATCTGCGTCTTGCTCAAACATCCGTCGATGGCGCGAAGGCCGGGGCGATCGTCGACACGATCCTCGCCGCGCCGCGCATCTTCGTGATCGGCTATGGCGCGAGCGCGTTTCTCGCGGGACTCATGGAACACGGACTCACGCCGTATTGCGCGAACGTTCAGTCGCTCGCGCTGACGGGCGGGCCGTCGCACGCGGCGCGCAGGCTCTTCACGGCGTCGCGCGGCGACGTGCTGATCGCGATCGCGTTCCCGCGTTATGTCGACGACACGATCACGCTGGCGCGGCTCGCGCGCGATCACGGCTTGCGCGTCATCGCACTCACGGACAGCGCCGCGTCGCCGCTCGCGCAAGTCGCCGACCTGCTGCTCGCGATTCACGCCGAGCGCAGGCTCGCCGCGAATTGCGACACGGCGGTGCTCGCCGTCATCGAAGCACTTTGCGATGCCGTTGCGCATCGGGCGAAACGCTCGGTCGAGGCGGCATCGGGACTGACCGAATTCGTGTTGCCGTGGCTCGTCGCGCCGTCGATCGCCAAAGGCGCGCAGACAATCCACGCAACGCGTCGCACGGCCGCAAAACGGCACACTCACACGGAACCGCGCGAGACATGAACGCCACACCAGTCATAGCCATTCACGGCGGCGCGGGCACGCTCCTGCGCCACGCGATGAACGCCGAAACCGAGGGGCGCTATCACACGGCGCTCACGGAAATCCTGAGCGCGGGCGAGCGCATTCTCGCCGATGGCGGCAGCGCGCTCGACGCCGTCACCGAAGCGGTCCGTCTTCTCGAAGACTGTCCGCTCTTCAACGCGGGCCACGGCGCGGTGTTCACGGCGGCCGGCACGCACGAACTCGACGCCTCCGTGATGGACGGCGCGACGCTCGAAGCCGGCGCGGTCAGTTGCGTGACGCGCGTGAAGCATCCCGTGCTCGCCGCGCGCCGCGTGCTCGACGTGAGCGACCACGTGATGTTCACGGCGGCGGGAGCGGAAGCGTTCGCGGCGGCGCAAGGGCTCGAACTCGTCGATCCTTCGTACTTCTACACGGAAGCGCGGCACCAGCAATGGCTCAAGGCGCGCGGCACATCGGGCACGATGCTCGATCACGATGCGATGACGAAGTTCGCATTCGACAACGATCCCATCGATCCGGACAAGAAATTCGGCACCGTCGGCGCGGTTGCGCTCGACGCGAACGGTCATCTCGCGGCGGCGACATCGACGGGCGGCATCACCAACAAGCAGGCGGGCCGCGTCGGCGATGCACCGCTGATCGGCGCGGGCTGCTATGCGAACGACGCGACCTGCGCCGTCTCGACCACCGGCACGGGCGAGATGTTCATCCGCATGCTCGCGGCGTATGACGTATCGGCGCAAATGGAGTATCGCGGCTTGTCGCTGGAAGACGCGGCGCACGATGTCGTGATGACGAAGCTGCCGCGCATTGAAGGGCGCGGCGGCCTCGTCGCCGTGGACGCGAAGGGCAACGTCGTGCTGCCGTTCAACACGGAAGGCATGTATCGCGGCTATGCGCGCGTGGGCGTTGCGCCCGTCACGGCGATCTATCGATGATGACCTTGCCCGATACCCGCGTCATCGAGGTGCGCGATCTGTCGGTCTCGTTTCGCTCGCGCGCGCGCACGATCGAGGCCGTGCGCAACATCTCGTTCACCGTGGATCGCGGCGAGACGCTCGCGATCGTCGGCGAATCGGGCTCGGGGAAGTCGGTCACGTCGCTCGCGCTGATGCGTCTCGTCGAGCATGGCGGCGGGCGCATCGTATCGGGCGGCATCGCGTTTCGTCGACGCAACGGGCAAGTCCTCGATCTCGCGAAGGCATCGTCCGCGACGATGCGCGGCGTGCGCGGCGCGGACATCGCGATGATCTTCCAGGAGCCGATGACATCGCTCAATCCGGTGTTCACGGTCGGCGACCAGATCGCGGAAGCCATCGCGCTGCATCAGGGCAAGAGCCGCTCGGAGGCGCGCGCCGAAGCGCTGCGTCTGCTCGATCTCGTGCGCATTCCCGAATCGAAACGCGTGTTCGCGCGCTATCCGCATCAGTTGTCGGGCGGCATGCGCCAGCGCGTGATGATCGCGATGGCGCTCTCGTGCAAGCCCGCGCTCCTGATCGCCGACGAGCCGACCACCGCGCTCGACGTCACGATCCAGGCGCAGATCCTGCAACTCGTGCGCGGTTTGCAGGACGAGATGAACATGGGCGTGATCTTCATCACGCACGACATGGGCGTGGTCGCGGAAGTCGCCGACCGCGTGCTCGTGATGTATCGCGGCGAGAAGGTGGAAGAGGCGCAGTCGGACACGCTGTTTCATGCGCCGAAGCATGTCTACACGAAGGCGCTGCTCGCCGCCGTGCCGACGCTCGGCGCGATGCGCGGCACCGATCGTCCCGCGAAATTCCCGATTCTCGAAGTGGCGCCGGTGGACGTCGCGCCCGACGATGCGAGCGCGTTGCGGCCGTCGGAAGCGGTCGAGAGAGAAAGGCAGCCCGCCGTCGATGAAACCGTCGCGCCCATTTTGCGCGTGCGCGATCTGGTCACGCGCTTTTCGGTGAAAAGCGGCTTGTTCGGCCGCACGACGGCGGCGGTGCATGCGGTCGAACGCGTGAGCTTCGATCTGCGTCCGGGCGAAACGCTCGCGCTCGTCGGCGAATCGGGCTGCGGAAAATCGACGACTGGACGTTCGTTGCTGCGGCTCGTCGAAAGCCAGAGCGGTTCGATCGAATTCGACGGACGCGATATCAGCAAGCTCGAAGGCCACGCGCTGCAGACGCTGCGGCGCAATATCCAGTTCATTTTTCAGGACCCGTTCGCGTCGCTCAACCCGCGTCTGACGGTCGGCTTTTCCGTCATGGAACCGTTGCTCGTGCATGGCGTCGCGAGTGGCAAGGAAGCCCAGGCGCGCGTGGACTGGCTGCTCGAAAAGGTCGGCTTGCCGCCCGAAGCGGCGCAACGTTATCCGCACGAATTCTCGGGCGGTCAAAGGCAGCGCATTGCGATTGCGCGCGCGCTCGCGCTGAACCCGAAAGTCGTGATCGCCGACGAATCCGTCTCCGCGCTCGATGTCTCCGTGCGCGCGCAGATCGTCAATCTGATGCTGGATTTGCAGCGCGAACTGGGCGTCGCGTATCTCTTCATCTCGCACGACATGGCGGTCGTCGAGCGCGTGAGTCATCGCGTGGCGGTGATGTATCTCGGGCAGATCGTCGAGATCGGGCCGCGCGCCGCCGTGTTCGAAGCGCCGCGTCATCCGTACACGCGAAAGCTGATGAGCGCGGTGCCGGTCGCGGACCCGTCGCGCCGGCACGCGAAACGCATGCTCGCCGCCGACGAGATTCCGAGCCCGATCCGCAAGCTCGGCGATGAGCCGATCGTCGCAAAACTGGTTGCAGTCGGACCGGATCATTTTGTCGCCGAGCATCACGTTGGCGGCGCTTACTAGAAGCACTTCAACAAGGAGTCCAACGATGCCGTCCTTTCAATTGCGCGCGATGCTCGCAGCAGGCGCGTTCGCCACGCTGACCGCACTCGCGCCTGTCGCCGCGCACGCGCAAAGCACCGCCGTGATGGCGGTCGCCTCGACCTTCACGACGATGGATCCGTACGACGCCAACGACACGCTCTCGCAAGCGGTGGCGAAGTCGTTCTACGAAGGCCTCTTCGGCTTCGACAAGGACATGAAGATCCGCAACGTGCTCGCGACGAGCTACGAGTCGAGCCCCGACGCGAAGGTCTACACGATTCATCTGCGTAAGGACGTGAAGTTCCAGGACGGCACCGATTTCAACGCGGACGCGGTGAAGGCCGTGTTCGACCGCGTGACGAATCCGGACAACAAGCTGAAGCGCTACAACCTCTTCAACAAGATCGAAACGACTGAAGTGGTCGATCCGTACACGGTGAAGATCACGCTGAAGATTCCGTTCTCGGCGTTCATCAACGTGCTCGCGCATCCGTCGGCGGTGATGATTTCGCCGGCCGCGCTCAAGAAATACGGCAAGGACATCGCGTTTCATCCGGTCGGCACGGGCCCGTTCGAGTTCGTCGAATGGAAGCAGACCGACGATCTGAAAGTGAAGAAGTTCGCGGGCTACTGGAGGAAGGGCCTGCCGAAGATCGACATGATCGACTGGAAGCCCGTGGTCGATAACAACACGCGCGCCGCGCTCATGCAGACGGGCGAAGCGGACTTCGCGTTCTCGATTCCGTTCGAGCAGGCCGCGACGCTCAAGGCGAACCCGAAGGTCGATCTGATCGCGGCGCCGTCGATCATTCAACGCTACGTCAGCATGAACGTGCTGCAAAAGCCCTTCGACAATCCGAAGGTGCGCGAGGCGATGAACTACGCGATCAACAAGGAAGCGCTCGTCAAGGTCGCGTTCGCGGGTTATGCCGTGCCGGCCGAAGGCGTCGTGCCGCCGGGCGTCGACTTTGCGACGAAGCTCGGGCCGTGGAAATACGATCCCGCCAAGGCGCGCGAACTGCTGAAGGAAGCCGGCTATCCGAACGGCTTCGAAACCGTGCTGTGGTCGGGCTATAACCACACGACCGCGCAGAAGATCATCCAGTTCGTGCAGCAGCAACTCGCGCAGGTCGGCGTGAAGGCATCGGTCGAGGCGCTCGAAGCGGGGCAGCGCGTGCAGCGCATCGAGAGCGCGCCCGATCCGAAGACAGCGCCCGTGCGCATGCTCTATATCGGCTGGTCGTCGTCGACGGGCGAAGCGGACTGGGCGCTCTCGCCGCTGCTCGGCGGCACGTCGTTCCCGCCGAAGCTTTTCAACACCGCGTACTACAAGAACGATCAGGTCGATGACGATCTCTCGAAGGCGCTCGCGACCACGGATCGCGGCGAAAAGGCAAAGCTTTACGCCGACGCGCAAAAACGCATCTGGGCCGACGCGCCGTGGATCTTCCTCGTCACGGAGAAGGTCGTGTATGCGCGCAACAAGCGTCTTTCCGGCGCGTACGTGATGCCCGACGGCTCGTTCAGCTTCGACGAGATCGCGATCAAGTGATCGCCTTCGGCCGGGCGCGTTAGCCCGGCCGCATCTGACCGAATCCGATGCTCAATTTCATCGCCAAACGCCTGTTGGGCCTGTTGCCGACGCTCTTTATCGTCGCGGTGCTGGTGTTCTTTTTCGTGCACATGCTGCCGGGCGATCCCGCGCGGCTCGCGGCAGGCGCGGAGGCCGACGAAGCGACGGTCGCGCTCGTGCGCGCGGATCTCGGCCTCGACAAGCCGCTGCCGCAACAACTCGTGGGCTTCTTCGGCAAGGTCGTGCATTTCGACTTCGGCATGTCGACGCGCAGCAAGCGGCCCGTGTCGACGGAAATCGCCGAGCGCTTCATGCCGACGCTGTGGCTCACGCTCGCGAGCATGGTCTGGGCGGTGATCTTCGGCATGGCGATCGGCATCGTGTCGGCGGTGTGGCGCAATCGCTGGCCGGATCGACTGGGCATGACGCTCGCGGTGTCGGGCATTTCGTTTCCGGCCTTCGCGCTCGGCATGCTGCTGATGGAAATATTCTCGGTGAAGCTGGGCTGGCTGCCGATCGTCGACGACGGCACATGGAAAGGCTACGTGCTGCCATCGATCACGCTCGGCGCCGCCGTGGCCGCCGTGATGGCCCGCTTCACGCGCGCGTCGTTCGTCGAAGTGCTCGGCGAGGACTTCGTGCGCACCGCCCGCGCGAAGGGCGTGCACGAACCGATGGTCATCGTGAAGCACTGCCTGCGCAACGCGATGATCCCCGTCGTCACGATGATGGGCCTGCAATTCGGCTTTCTGCTCGGCGGCTCGATCGTCGTGGAGAAGGTGTTCAACTGGCCCGGCCTCGGGCGCCTGCTCGTCGATGCGGTCGAGATGCGCGACTACCCCGTGATCCAGGCGGAAGTGCTGCTGTTCTCGCTGGAGTTCATCGTGATCAATCTGATCGTGGACGTGCTGTATGCGATCATCAATCCGACCATTCGTTTCAAGTGAGGACGTGATGAGCGTGACAGCCGAAACCGCGGTGCATGCGCCGCAAGAAATCCGCACGCCGTGGACGGAGTTCTGGCGCAAGTTCAAGCGGCAGCATGTCGCGATGGTCGCGGCCGGCTTCGTGCTGCTGCTGATCGTGATCGCGATCGTCGCGCCGTATATCGCGCCTTACGATCCGGAAAATTATTTCGATTACGACGCGCTCAACGCGGGCCCTTCGGCGGCGCACTGGTTCGGCGTCGATTCGCTCGGGCGCGACATTCTCAGCCGGATTCTCGTCGGCAGCCGCATTTCGTTGACGGCGGGTCTGCTCTCCGTCGTGCTCGGCGCGGTGATCGGCACGTTCTTCGGTTTGCTCGCGGGCTATTACGAAGGATGGTGGGACCGCATCGTGATGCGCATCGCGGACGTGCTGTTCGCGTTTCCCGGCATTCTGCTCGCGATCGGCGTCGTCGCGATTCTCGGCAACGGCATGGTGAACGTGGTGTGCGCGGTCGCGATCTTCAGCATTCCGGCATTCGCGCGGCTCGTGCGCGGCAATACGCTGGCGCTGAAACATCTCACGTACATCGAAGCGGCGAAGAGCATCGGCGCATCGGACTGGACGATCCTCGCGCGGCATATCCTGCCCGGCACGATTTCATCGGTGGTCGTGTATTTCACGATGCGTATCGGCACGTCGATCATCACGGCGGCGAGTCTCTCGTTCCTCGGACTCGGCGCGCAGCCGCCGACGCCCGAGTGGGGCGCGATGCTCAACGAAGCGCGCGCCGACATGGCGATCGCGCCGCACGTCGCGATCTTCCCGAGCCTCGCGATCTTTTTCACGGTGCTCGCCTTCAATCTGCTTGGCGACGGTCTGCGCGACGCGCTCGATCCGAAGCTCGACCGGCCATGATGCCTATCGGTTCGCTCGAAGCCGGGCCGCGCGGCACGATCGCCGACGTCGCGGGCGTGACGGTCGGTCATTGCACGCTCGCCCAGGGCGCGGTGCAAACGGGCGTCACGGTGATTCGTCCGCACGATGGCGACGTGTATCGCGACAAGGTGCCGGCCGCCGCGTGCGTGATCAACGGCTTCGGCAAGAGCGTCGGGCTCGTGCAGGTGGAAGAGCTCGGCGTGATCGAAACGCCGGTTGCGCTGACCAACACGTTCGGCGTCGGCACGATCGCGAATGCGCAGATTCGCGCGGCGATCGCTTCGAATCCGCGCATCGGACGCGACGATCCGAGCGTGAATCCGCTCGTGTTCGAATGTAACGATGGCTATCTCAACGACATGCAGGCGCTCGCGATTCACGAAGCGCACTACATGAGCGCGCTCGATGCATGCAGCGCCGATTTCGAATGCGGCGCGGTGGGCGCGGGGCGCGGCATGTCGTGCTTCGAACTGAAAGGAGGAATCGGCTCGGCGTCGCGCGTCGTGCGGATCAACGAGCACGTATACACGACCGGCGCGCTCGTGCTGGCCAACTTCGGCAGATTGCCGCAACTGATCGTCGCGGGCGAAGCGGTCGGACGAACACTGCAAACCGGGGCGAACGCCCGGCCCGAGCAAGGCTCGATCATCATGCTGATCGCAACCGATGCGCCGCTCGACGCGCGTCAGTTGCGCCGTCTCGCGATGCGCTCCGCCGCCGGTCTCGCGCGCACAGGCTCGGTGTACGGTCACGGCAGCGGCGATATCGCGCTGGCTTTCACGACCGCCTACACCGTGCCGCACGATTCGGACTACATCGCGATGCCGCCGCTCGTCAGCGATGCGCGGCTCGATCCGCTCTTTCAGGCTGCCGCCGACGGCATCGAACACGCGATCCTCGATGCGCTCTTCAGCGCGGAGACGGTCGCCGGACGCGAGGGCCATCGGCGCATATCGCTCAAGGACGCATTGAGAACAAGACCATGAAAGTGCTGATTTCGGTGGATATCGAAGGCGTTGCGGGCGTGTTTCACCCGGAGCAGACGCGCCCGGGCAACGTCGAATACGAGCAGGCGCGCCGCTGGATGACGCACGAAGCAAACGCGGCTGCGCAGGGCGCGTTCGATGGCGGCGCGTCGCAAGTGTGGATCAACGATTCGCACGGCGGCTTTCGCAATCTGATGCCCGATCTGATCGATTCGCGTGCGCGGCTCGTGCTCGGCAAGCCGCGCACGTTCGGCATGATGGCGGGGCTGGAAGCATCGCCGGATGTGGTCTTCATGATCGGCTATCACGCGCGTGCGCAGAGTCGCGGCATTCTGGCGCATACGATCAACAGCGCCGCGTTCGCGCGCGTCACGCTCGATGACGAGGAAGTCGGCGAGGCCGGGCTCTACGGCAGGCTCGCGCAGGAACATGGCGCGCGCGTCGCGCTACTCACGGGCGACGACGTGTTCGGCGCCGAAACGCTGCTCGCATTCCCCGACGCGCGCTTTCTCTGCGTGAAAACCGCGCACGGCTATTCGAGCGGCATCACCGAAACGCCCGCCGCCGCATGCGACGCAATCCGGCTCGCCGCGCGCGAGACGATCGAAGCGGCGGCGTCGTCGGCTCATGCGAAACGTGCGCCGGTCACCGAACATCGCTGCGAACTGCGCGCTCAGTCGACCGCTTTCGCCGATCTGTTCTGCCAATGGCCGACGCTCGAACGCATCGACGCCGTGACGCTCGCCTTCGACGCGTCTTCCGCCGAACATGTCGTGCGCATACTCAATTGCCTGTCGGCAATGTCCTTCATGATACGGTGAGGGGTTGATCCAAGGGCTGCGAGTATCGTTAGAATGGAGCCCTTCAGAAAACTGGTTCAGTTTTGACGTCTTTTTGCAGACGACGCTCATGCACACGGTGAAGCTCGAACACAATGACGACGAGGTGCTCGATCCCGCCGATCCTCAACTCGTGGTGCGCGGCTCGCTTTTCATCGACGGCCGCGATGCCGGATGCTGGGAAGCGCGGCGCGACGGCACGTGGGCGGCGCATGTGCGGCACCGGGCCGGCTGGATCGTCGAGACGAGCCGTGGCGCGCTGATCGACCGGCTCGCCCGCGAGACATAGCGCAGTTAATTTCGAATCGATTTCACACAACTCATGTATCTGTCGATCATCGCCGTGGGGCTCGGCGGCGGGCTGGGATCGCTGCTCAGATGGGCTCTCGGCCTGCGCCTGAATGCGATTTTTCCTAATCTGCCGCTCGGCACGTTCGCGGCGAACGTCATCGCGGGCTACATCATCGGCGTGGCGGTCGCTTTTTTCGCGCGCGCTCCGGACATCTCGGTGGAATGGCGCCTGTTCATCATCACCGGGCTGATGGGCGGGCTCTCCACGTTTTCCACGTTTTCGGCCGAAGTGGTCGCGCATTTGCAGCAAGGGCGGCTCGGCTGGGCGCTCGCTGAAATCGCGATCCACGTGAGCGCGTCGCTGCTGATGACCGCGCTCGGCATCGCGACGGTCGCCGTGGCTTCCTGAAGGACTCCCGACCACGCCATTGCGCCATTCGATTTCCTGCGATTCGGACGTTTGCACCCGCTGGTTCCAGTTCATTCGTACAACTTTTTTCCGCGTTTTCAACGCAAGACACGCGCTGCTTAGGCAGCGATTTTTTCTCTTGACAGCAACGAAGGTGATGAAATGCAAGGCCTGCCGCTCATCGAAGTCAGACCGTATCGTGCGAGCGATCTCGACGGTGTGATCGATCTGTTCCAACGCGCCGTTCGCGAAACGGCGTCGGCCGATTACACCGCAGCGCAGATCGAGGCGTGGGCGCAAGCCGACCGCGACGAGTGGGAACTCGGCCGCGCGAGCCGCCCGACCTGGGTCGGTCTCGTCGACGGCGAACTCGCTGGTTTCGCCGATCTCGAGAAGAACGGCCTCATCGACATGATGTTCGTCGATCCGCTGCATCAGCGCAAAAGCGTGGCGACGTCGCTGCTCGCGCGCATCGAGGCCGAAGCCGACGAAGCCGGCCTGACCACGCTGCACACTTACTCGAGCGTCACGGCACGGCCGTTCTTCGAGTATTGCGGCTTCACCATGCTCCTGGCGCGGGCGGTCATCGTGCGTGAACAGCGCTTCGTTCAGTTCGTGATGGAAAAAGTGCTAGATCTGTGAAATCTGTATAGACAAGACGCATGAATCTTCCGGGATGATCCTAGTGATATCCCGGATATCCCCTTGTTTCGTCCTTCGAGCCCGTTTAGACTTGAGTCTAACTTGTATAGACAGGACGAACCATGATCACGCTTACGCCCGGAAAACTGACGCTCCCGCAACTGCGCCGCATCGCGCGTGGTTCGGACCCGCTGCAACTCGATCCCGCCAGCTTCGACGCCATCGACGCGAGCGCGCGCGCCGTCGCCGCGATCGCCGCGAAGGGCGACCCGGCTTACGGCATCAATACGGGCTTCGGGCGGCTCGCCAATACGCACATTCCGGCCGATCAACTGGAATTGCTGCAAAAGAATCTCGTGCTGTCTCACGCGGTGGGCGTCGGCGAGCCGATGTCGCGGCCGGTCGTGCGCCTCTTGATGGCGCTCAAGCTGTCTAGCCTCGGCCGCGGTCATTCGGGCATCCGCCGCGAAGTTATCGACGCGCTCATCACGCTCTTCAACGCCGACGTGCTGCCGGTCATCCCGGTCAAGGGCTCGGTCGGCGCATCGGGCGATCTCGCGCCGCTCGCGCATATGTCGACGGCGCTGCTCGGCATCGGCGAAGTGACGATTCGCGGCGAACGCGCGAGTGCGCTCGACGGTCTCGCGGTCGCAGGCCTCAAGCCGCTCACGCTGCAGGCGAAGGAAGGCCTCGCGTTGCTGAACGGCACGCAAGCGTCCGCGGCGCTCGCGCTGTACAACCTCTTCGCGATCGAAGATCTGTTTCGCACCGGACTGGTCGCGGGCGCGCTGTCGGTCGATGCCGCGGCGGGCTCGGTCGTCCCGTTCGATGCGCGCATCCACGAGTTGCGCGGCCATCGCGGGCAGATGGAAGCGGCCTCGGCGTACCGCACGCTGCTAAAGGGCTCGGGCATCAACCTGTCGCACGCGGATTGCGAGAAGGTGCAGGACCCGTACAGCCTGCGCTGCCAGCCGCAGGTGATGGGCGCGTGCCTCGACCAGATGCGCCACGCCGCCGACGTCCTGCTGATCGAATCGAACGCCGTGTCGGACAATCCGCTGATCTTCCCGGACACCGGCGAAGTGCTGTCGGGCGGCAATTTCCACGCGGAGCCGGTGGCGTTCGCCGCCGATAACCTCGCGCTCGCCGCCGCCGAAATCGGCGCGCTGGCGGAGCGGCGCATCGCGTTGCTGATCGACGCGACGCTCTCGGGCCTGCCGCCTTTCCTCGTCCGCGATGGCGGCGTCAACTCGGGCTTCATGATCGCGCACGTGACGGCTGCGGCGCTCGCGTCGGAAAACAAGACGCTCGCGCATCCGGCATCGGTGGACTCGCTGCCGACGTCCGCGAATCAGGAAGACCACGTCTCGATGGCGACGTTCGCCGCGCGCAAGCTCGGCGATATCGCGAGCAACACGGCGAACATTCTCGCGATCGAACTGCTCGCGGCGGCGCAGGGCGTCGATCTGCGTGCGCCGCATCAGACGAGCGCGCCGTTGCTCGAAGTCATGAAGACGCTGCGTGCGCACGTGGCGCATTACGACCTCGATCACTACTTCGCGCCGGACATCGCCGCGATCGCGACGCTCGTGCAGGAAGGCGCGATCGCGCGGCACAGCCCGTTCGCGTTCGCGTCGGAACAGCCTGTATGAGCACGCCTGCGTATCAGGAGATCAAGGACTACATTCTCCAGCGCATTCATATCGGCGAATGGAAGGAGGGCGATCAGGTGCCCTCCGAAAACGAACTCGCACGCGAGTTCAAGGTCGCGCGCATGACCGTGAACCGCGCGCTGCGCGAACTGACCTCCGAACAGGTGCTGACGCGCGTGCAGGGCGCGGGCACCTTCGTCGCGCAGCCGAAATATGCGTCGACGCTCGTCGAGATTCGCAGCATCTCCGATGAAATCGTCGCGCGCGGTCATACGTATAGCGCGCAGGTGCTGCATCTGGGCGCGTCGATCGTCGACGAATCGCTCGCCGGCGAGATGCATCTCACGCTCGGCAGTCCGGTGTTTCATTCGCGCGTGCTGCACTTCGAGAACGACGAGCCGGTGCAGATGGAAGAGCGTTACGTGAACCCCGCGCTCGCGCCGGAATACGCGCGCCAGGACTTCACGGCGATCACGCCGAACCAGTACCTGATGACCGCCGCGCCGTTGCAGCGCGTCGAGTATCGAATCGAGGCGTCGGTGCCGCCGGCCGAGATCCGGCTCGCGCTCGCGATGGCGGAGCACGAGCCGTGTCTGCTGCTGCATCGCCGCACGTGGTCGCGTGACGCGGTGGCATCGGTGGCGAATCTCTGGCATCCGGGCGATCGTTATCAATTCACGGGGCACTTCTGAACGCCATGATCATTCGTGCCGATTCGCTCGCGGCCACGTCCTGGAAAAATGGCGGCGGCGTGACGCGCGAAATCGCGGCGGGACCGGCGGGCGCATCGCTCGATGCGTTCGCGTGGCGTCTTTCGCTGGCGGACGTGGCTTCCGATGGCGCGTTCTCGGCCTTCGCGGGCGTCGATCGCGTGCTCGTGCTGCTCGACGGCGCGGGCATGCGTCTCACGCAAGCGGACGGCCGCGTGCATACGCTCGATGCGCCGCTCGCGATCGCGCGCTTCGCCGGCGAAACGCCGATTCACGCGACGCTGATAAACGGCCCGACGCGCGATTTCAACGTGATGGTGCGCCGCGATCGCGCCCGCGCAGCCGTGGATGTCCGGCGCGGTTCGCATTCGCTCGGCGCCGGTCACGATCTGACGTTCATCTTCTGCGTGCGCGGAAGGGTCCATATCAAAGCCGCCGACGACACGCGCCATACGCTCGAAACGGGCGACACGCTGCGTCTCGATCATGCAGCCGGGTTGCAATGCGACGCGTCGGACGAGACGTCGTGGCTGCACATCGACATAAAAACGGAGACGGGAACATGAACGCATTCTTCGCGGATCACGCGCGCCTCGCCGGCGGCTGGCGGCGCAACGTGCTGCTCGAATGGAACGACGACGGCACGCTGGTGCGCGTCGAGCCCGACAGCGCGGCGCCCGCGGGCGTCGAGCGCGCGAAGGGGCCGGTCGTGCCCGGCATGCCGAACCTGCACTCGCACGCATTCCAGCGCGCGATGGCGGGCCTGACCGAATATCGCGCGAGCGTCGCCGATACGTTCTGGAGCTGGCGCGACCTGATGTATCGCTTTGCCGCGCGGATCGGCCCGGAATCGCTCGCGGACATTGCGCACTGGCTCTATATCGAGATGTTGAAAGCGGGCTACACGTCGGTGTGCGAGTTCCATTACGTGCATCACGCGCCCGGCGGCGCGCCGTATGCGAATCGCGCGGAACTCGCCGAGCACGTCGTCGATGCGGCCGGGCGCGCGGGCATCGGCATCACGATGCTGCCGGTGCTGTACGAACACGGCGGTTTCAACAAGATCGCGCCGCGCGACGATCAACGGCGCTTTCTCAACACGCCCGACACGCTGCTCGCGCTTATCGAAGAACTCGCCCGCGCGCGGCCCGAGAATGGCGCGCGGCGTTACGGCGTCGCGCCGCATTCGTTGCGCGCGGTGTCGGGCGAATCGCTCGCGGCGGTGCTCGAAGGGCTCGACGCGCATTTCGGCCACGCGCCGGTGCATCTCCACGTGGCGGAGCAGACCGCCGAAGTGGAGGCGTGCATCGCGGCGACGGGGCATCGCCCGGTGCAATGGCTGCTCGACCATTTCAATGTCGACGAGCGCTGGTGCCTCGTGCACGCCACGCATGTCGACGCCGACGAGTGCGCGCGGCTTGCGCTGAGCGGCGCGGTCGCTGGCCTGTGTCTCACGACCGAAGCGAATCTCGGCGACGGCGTCTTTCCGGCGCGCGATTATCTCGATGCGGGCGGGCGTATCGGCGTCGGTTCGGATAGTCATGTCGGCGTGGACTGGCGTTCCGAGCTGCGTCTGCTCGAATACGGCCAGCGCCTGTGGCGCCAGCAGCGCAACGTGCTCGCGTCGCCGACGCAGAGCCGTCCCGCCGATCGTCTTTTCGATGCCGCGCTCGACGGCGGCGCGCACGCGACCGGCCGGCCGGTCGGCGCGCTCGCGGAGGGCATGCGCGCCGACTGGCTCGTGTTCGACGACGCGCATCCGGGCATCGGCGAACATGCGCCCGAGACGTGGCTGTCGAGCGTCGTCTTCTGCGAACATGGCGATACGCCGATCCGCGATGTTTTCGTGTCCGGCCGCAAGGTGATCGACGCGCGCCGTCACGCGCAGGAAGACGAATCGCTTGCGCGCTATCGCGCCGCGTTGCGCGGCTTGCTCGACTGAGGTCATCCATGAACGAGTCTTCGATTTTCACGCTGGAACGCGGCCGCGCGCCGCTGCTGATTTCGATTCCGCACCGGGGCACGAGCATTCCCTGCGCGCTCGCCGACGAGATGACGCCCATCGCGAAGCTCACCGAGGATTGCGACTGGCATCTCGAACGGCTTTACGCGTTCGCGCGCGAGCTGGGCGCATCGATACTGACGCCGGAATATGCGCGCTATGTCGTCGATCTGAACCGTCCGCCGGACGACGCGAATCTCTATCCCGGCCGCGACACGACTGGCCTGTGTCCGGTCGATACCTTCGAGAAGGCGCCGCTCTACAAGCCGGGCCACGAGCCGTCGCGCGAGCAGATCGATGCGCGCCGCGCGATGTACTGGCAGCCTTATCACGATGCGCTCGCCGGCGAACTCGACGCGCTGCGCGAGGCGCACGGCCGCGTGCTGCTGTGGGAAGCGCATTCGATCCGCTCGGTGGTGCCGCGTTTCTTCGACGGCCGCCTGACCGATTTCAACTTCGGCACGGCCGATGGCGCGTCGGCGGCGCCGGGGCTGGCGGAGCATCTTGCGGAGATCGTCGAGCGCGACGGCCGCTTTTCGACGGTGGCAAACGGCCGCTTCAAAGGCGGCTACATCACGCGGCGTTACGGCCAGCCTGAGACGGGCGTTCACGCGGTTCAACTGGAGCTGACGCAGAGTAGTTACATGGAAGAATCCTCGCCGTTCGCTTACGACGAAACCAAGGCGAATGCGATTCAGCCGTTGCTGCGCGACCTTCTGACGAGCGCGCTCAAGTACGTGACGACCGCGTAGAAGCTGACGCCCGCATGGCGATTGGCTGGCGCTGGCGTAATAACGAATAGACTGCAATCGATTACACTCACGACGCGCTTGAGTGTTTAATGCAGCAAAAACAATGACTTGGTTGGTGTCGCGACCGGACGCGCGCGCTTCATCCTGCGAAACGCATTATTGCAGTCCAGACAATTATGTTTCGTGAAAATCGGGGTTTCCCCTAGGATGCCTGCCTCCTACACTTGTCTTCAAGCGAAACGAAATCAGAAACCACTTAAAAAGCTTCCGATTTGGTTTCGATTTCAAAACAAGACTACTGGAGGTTCATCATGATCAAGGCATTCGTTCCCGCACTCGTCATCGCCACCGCTTTGGCCGCTCCGACTTTCGCGTTCGCGCAAAGCAACGGCACGGTGACCCGCGCTCAAGTGCGCGCGGAACTGGTTCAACTGGAAAAGGCCGGCTACAACCCGTCGACGGATCGCGTGAACTATCCGCAAAACATCCAGGCTGCAGAAGCGCGCGTGCATGCCGAGAACGGCGGATCGGCTTACGGTCCTTCGACCGCCGGCACGTCGGACTCCGGCGCTCGCGTCAGCGCACCGATGTCGGGCCGCAACTCGGTCTACTTCGGCAACTAATCGACGTTCGCTCGAACGCTCGACCAGGCAGTAGCAGTGAGCAGTAGCGGTAGATGGTGCAGCAAGCGTTGGCAGTAGCAATATCTTGCGAGAAAAGCAGTAGCAGTGAAGCAGCAAGTCGAACGCCGGCCGCTATCGAGCGGCCGGCGTTTTTTATTGAGCTTCGACGCGCGGCGACACCGCGCCGCACGCGCGAATCACGAGGCGCACGACTTCTTCCGTCTGTTCATCGAAGGCCTTGCGCGTGAGCGCGCGCTTGCCTTTCAACGCGCGGATCTGCGCGTCGAAGTCGGCGTAGTGCTGCGTGATCGCCCAAATCATGAACATGAACGTGTCCGGTTCCACCGGCGCGAGCAGACCGCGCGCGATCCAGCTTTCGATAACGATGACACGCGTGTCGAGCCACGGCTTCACGCGTTCGTTGAGAATGTCCTGCATGTGATGCGCGCCGTGGATGATCTCGCTCGCCCACACCTTCGAGCCGAGCGGCCTGCGTCTCGACAATTCCATCTTCGCGCGTACATAGCCGCCGATCGCTTCCACTGGATCGTCGCTGCATTCGAAGGTATCCGCCGCGCGATGCCAGTCCTCGAACAGATCTTCCAGCACGCGTCGATAGAGCGCGAGCTTCGTCGGGAAGTAGTAGTGCAGGTTGGCTTTCGGCAATCCGGCGCGTTCGGCGATCATCGCCGTGCTTGCGCCTTCCAGTCCTTTCTCAGCGAACACTGCTTCGGCGCATGCGAGAAGCTGCGCTTCGTTGCTCTCGCGAATCTGCGCCTTGCGTCGCCGCAAAGGTGGCGCGGAATGTTCGCGTTCGGTGATGCCGTCAGGCGCGTCGTCGTGTCTCATCGTCGAATTTTTCTGCCGTGTGTGCCGCATCGTGCCTCATTCGCGCCGTTCATGCACGCGGCGCTGCATCGCGTCGAAAATGCCGCCGCGCCTAATGTTTGTGGGTGCTGCATTGCAATGGCACGCTTATCGCTTTGTTTCGCTCCGTGTTTGTCCGCACACGAAAGACGTTGATTTGCTTATTTTAATCGGCTACAACCTGTCCAACTGGACAGGATTTGAAAAGCGCTCGCAGCACCGAAGAAGCGTGTCGTTCGCATCATTCATCGCATAACAGAAAGCTTGCACCAGGCGCGTGCAGCGTCGCACCGCCAGCGCCCGGCATGCACGAAACGAAGTCACTCACATACGAAGTCGATCGTAAGGAGCGAGGCGAATGAACGTCGTAACGGATGCAATCAGAGAGGCTGGTCTCGATACGTCCATCCAGGTGAATGCTCAACGTCTTTGGGACAGCCTGATGACGATGGCCAAAATCGGCGCGACACCCAAAGGCGGCGTGTGCCGCCTCGCGCTGACCGATCTCGACCGCGAAGGGCGTGATCTCATCGTTAGTTGGGCGAAAGAATCGGGCTGCACGGTGAGCATCGATCAGATGGGCAACGTGTTCATGCGCCGCGCCGGGCGCAACCCCGACGCGCTGCCCGTCATGACCGGCTCGCACGCGGATTCGCAGCCCACGGGCGGACGCTTCGACGGCATCTACGGCGTGCTCGGCGGGCTCGAAGTGATCCGCTCGCTCAACGATCGCGGCATCGAGACCGAGCATCCGATCGAAGTCGTGATCTGGACCAACGAGGAAGGTTCGCGCTTCGCGCCCGCGATGGTCGCATCGGGCGTGTTCGCGGGCGTGTTCCCGCTCGATTACGGTCTTTCGCGCAAGGACGTCGACGGCAAGACGATCGGCGAGGAACTGAAGCGCATCGGCTATGCGGGCGATCTGCCGTGCGGCGGCCGCAAGCTACATGCGGCGTTCGAATTGCACATCGAGCAAGGGCCGATTCTCGAAGCCGAGGACAAGACGATCGGCGTCGTCACCGATGCGCAAGGCCAGCGCTGGTACGAGATCACGCTGACGGGCCAGGAGGCGCACGCGGGCCCGACGCCGATGCCGCGCCGCAAGGACGCGCTGCTCGGCGCATCGCGCGTGGTGGATCTCGTGAACCGCATCGGCCTCGACCATGCGCCGCTCGCCTGCGCGACGGTCGGCATGATGCAGGTGCATCCGAACTCGCGCAACGTGATTCCGGGCCGCGTGTTCTTCACGGTCGATTTCCGTCATCCCGACGACGCCGTGCTCGCGCGCATGGACGCCGCGTTGCGCGAGGGCGTCGCGCGTATCGCGGGCGAGATCGGACTGCAGACCGAGCTCGAACAGATCTTCTACTACGAGCCCGTCAAGTTCGATGCCGCGTGCGTCGCATCGGTGCGCGCGGCGGCGCAGCGCTTCGGCTATTCGCATCGCGACATGGTGTCGGGCGCGGGCCACGATGCGTGCTATCTCTCGCAGGTCGCGCCGACGTCGATGGTGTTCGTGCCGTGCGTCGACGGCATCAGCCACAACGAAATCGAAGACGCGACACTGGAGTGGATCGAGGCGGGCGCGAACGTGCTGCTGCACGCGATGCTCGAACGCGCGTCGGAACCGGCTTCGGCTTCATAAGGCAGGCAGCGCTCTTTCATCTCACGTTAGGCGTCGTCCGCGCCATCGCGCGCGGATGACGGGCACTCGTACGTCCCCACAAGGAACGCGCATGACCATAAAATCGACCGGCGATATCGCGAGCCATCGCCTCACGCAGGAACAGCTCGCATGCGAATTCTCGGACGTCGCGCCATTGCTCGACGCCACCGCGGCGGCCGCTGCCGCGAGCCGCTGCCACTATTGCTACGACGCGCCGTGCGTGCAGGCCTGCCCGACGAGCATCGACATTCCAGGCTTCATCCGCAAGATCGGCAACGGCAACCTGAAGGGCGCGGCCGTCGATATCCTCTCGGCCAATCCGCTCGGCGGCATGTGCGCGCGCGTATGCCCGACCGAGATTCTTTGCGAAGGTAGTTGCGTACGCAACCATCCCGGCGACGAGCCGGTGAAGATCGGCGCGTTGCAGCGTCATGCGACGGATTGGGCGATGGCGAAAGGCGAGCCGCTTTTCAAACGTGCTCCTGAAACCGGCAGACGTATTGCGATCGTCGGCGCGGGACCGGCGGGACTTGCGTGTGCCTATCGGCTCGCGCTCGCGGGACATCGTGCGGTGATCTTCGATGCGCGCGAGAAGCCCGGCGGCCTGAACGAATACGGCATCGCCGCATACAAGACGGTCGAAGATTACGCGCAGCGGGAAATCGAATGGCTGTATTCGATCGGCGGCATCGAGATCAAGCCGGGTCAGTCGCTCGGCCGCGACTTCACGCTGGACGAATTGCGCAAGCAATACGACGCGGTGTTCATCGGCTTCGGCCTGGCGGGCGTGCGCGAACTGGCGCTCGAAGGCGAAGCGTTGAATGGCGTGATGAACGCGGTCGATTTCATCGAGCAAGTGCGCCAGGCCGACGACCTCGCGAACGTGCCGGTCGGGCGGCGCGTCGTCGTGATCGGCGGCGGCAACACGGCCGTCGATGCGTGCGTGCAGGCGGCCAAGCTCGGCGCAGCGAACGTGACGATGGTGTACCGGCGCGGCGTCGAGAACATGAGCGCGACGTGGGCCGAGCGCGAATTCGCGCAGACCAACGGCGTGACCATCGTCACGCATGCGAAGCCGGTGCGTCTGATCGGCGATGACGGGCACGTGACCGGCGTCGAATTCGAGCGCGATACGGAGCGGTTCGTCATCGAGGCGGACATGGTGCTGAAGGCTATCGGCCAGACGCTCGTGCCCATCGGCATCGACCGCGCGTTGCTGACGCTCGACGGCGGGCGCATCGTCACCGACGAGAACCGTCAGACGACGCTTTCGAAAGTGTGGGCCGGCGGCGATTGCGCGACTCACGAAGGACTCGATCTCACCGTGCAGGCCGTGCAGGACGGCAAGCTCGCGGCGGCGTCCATCGACGCGTCGTTCGAGCTGACTGCGATCAAAGCCGCCTGACCCACATAAGGAGCCGCATAAACATGGCCGATCTGACTTGCAATTTCGCCGGCATCACATCGCCGAATCCTTTCTGGCTCGCGTCCGCGCCGCCGACCGACAAGGCCTACAACGTCAACCGCGCTTTCGAAGCCGGCTGGGGCGGCGTCGTGTGGAAGACGCTCGGGCTCGATCCGCACGTCGTGAACGTGAGCTCGCGTTATGGCGCGGTGCAATGGAACGGACAACGTATCGCAGGACTAAACAATATCGAACTGATCACGGACAGACCGCTCGACGTGAACCTGCGCGAGATCGAACAAGTGAAGCGCGACTGGCCGGACCGCGCGCTGATCGTCTCGCTGATGGTCCCGTGCAACGAGAAGGACTGGAAGTGGATACTCACGCAAGTTGAAGACACGGGCGCGGATGCGGTCGAACTGAACTTCGGCTGCCCGCATGGCATGAGCGAGCGCGGCATGGGCGCGGCGGTGGGGCAGGTGCCCGAGTATGTCGAGATGGTCACGCGCTGGGTGAAGGAAGGCACGAAGCTGCCGTGTCTCGTGAAGCTCACGCCGAACATCAGCGACATTCGCATGGGTTCGCGCGCCGCGTTCAAGGGCGGTGCGGACGGCGTGTCGCTCATCAACACGATCAACTCGATCGTCGCCGTCGATCTCGACCAGATGGCGCCGATGCCGACCGTCGATGGCAAAGGCACGCACGGCGGCTATTGCGGTCCCGCCGTGAAGCCGATCGCGCTCAACATGGTCGCGGAAATCGCGCGCGATCCCGAGACGCCGAACCTGCCGATCTCGGGCATCGGCGGCATCTCGTCATGGCGCGACGCGGCGGAGTTCATGGTGCTCGGCGCGGGCAGCGTCCAAGTGTGCACGGCGGCCATGCACTACGGCTTTCGCATCGTGTCCGATCTCGCCGATGGCCTCTCGAACTGGATGGACGAAAAAGGCTACGCGACGCTCGACGACATTCGCGGCCGCGCCGTGTCGAATGTCACCGACTGGAAGTATCTCAATCTCAAGTACGACATCAAGGCACGCATCGATCAGGACAAGTGCATCCAGTGCGGGCTGTGTCATATCGCGTGCGAGGATACGTCGCATCAGGCGATCCTGAAGGAGAAGGACGGCCAGCGGCATTTCGAAGTGGTCGATTCGGAATGCGTCGGCTGCAATCTGTGCATGCACGTGTGCCCGGTCGAGCAATGCATCACGATGGAACGCGTCGATGCGGGCGAATACGCGAACTGGACCACGCATCCGAACAATCCCGCACGCGTCGATGCGGAAGAACCCGCGAAAGCGGCATGAACATGACGTAGCGCTCGTCGTCGTTGAAACACCATGATCAACCGCACACTCAACCGGAGTGCATCCGATGAATCAGACAGCGCAAAACGTCGAGACGAGCAGCCTGTATAACGACGACCTCGCGCCGACCGGCCCCGCGCAGCGTACCTGGAAGTGGTATCACTTCGCGGCGCTATGGGTCGGGATGGTGATGAATATCGCTTCGTACATGCTGGCCGCGGGTCTCACCGATCAGGGCATGTCGCCGTGGCAGGCCGTGGTGACGGTTCTGCTCGGCAACCTGATCGTGCTCGTGCCGATGTTGCTGATCGGACATGCGGGCGCGAAGCACGGCATTCCGTACGCGGTGCTCGTGCGTTCGTCGTTCGGCACGCAGGGCGCGAAGCTGCCCGCATTGCTGCGCGCGATCGTCGCGTGCGGATGGTACGGTATTCAAACGTGGCTGGGCGGCAGCGCGATCTATACGCTTTTGAATATCCTCACGGGCAACGCATTGCACGGCGCGGCGCTACCGCTTATCGATATCTCGGTCGGGCAACTCGCGTGTTTTCTGGTGTTCTGGGCGTTGCAGCTCTACTTCATCTGGCATGGCACGGATTCGATTCGCTGGCTCGAAAGCTGGTCCGCGCCGATCAAGGTCGTGATGTGCATCGCGCTCGTCTGGTGGGCGACGAGCAAGGCGGGCGGCCTGGGTTCGATGTTGTCGGCGCCGTCGCAGTTCGTCGCGGGCGGCAAGAAAGAAGGCCTCTTCTGGGCGACGTTCTGGCCGGGTCTTACCGCGATGGTCGGCTTCTGGGCGACGCTCGCGCTCAACATTCCCGACTTCACGCGGTTCGCGCGCACGCAACGCGATCAGATGATCGGACAGACGATCGGCTTGCCGGTGCCGATGGCGCTCCTCTCGGTGATTTCGGTCGTGGTTACGTCGGCGACGGTCGTGATCTACGGCAAGGCGATCTGGGACCCGATCGATCTCACGAGCCGCATGACGGGCATCGGCGTGGGTATCGCGCTCGTCATCCTCACGCTCGATACGATGTGCTGCAATCTCGCGGCCAATCTCGTCGGACCTGCGTATGATTTTTCGAGTCTGTGGCCGAAGGGCATTTCGTATCGCGCGGGCGGCATGATTACGGCGACGATCGCCATCGTCATGATGCCGTGGAAGATTCTCGCGACCACGCAGGGTTATATCTTCACTTGGCTCGTCGGTTATTCGGCGCTGCTCGGGCCGGTTGCGGGCATTCTCATGGTGGACTATTTTTTCATTCGCGGTACGCGGCTCGATCAGCGTGAACTCTTCGATGAGGACGGCGAGTATTCGTACAGTGGCGGATGGAATATGGCGGCGGTCGTTGCGTTGCTCGCCGGTGTGTTGCCGAATTTGCCGGGGTTTCTGCATACGGCGTTTCCTGCGTCGTTTCCTGGAGTGCCCGGTTTCTTCAATACGATCTATACGTATGCGTGGTTCGTGGGGCTCGTGCTTGCGGCAATCGTCTATGGCTCCTGGATGAAGTTGCGGGGTAGCCCGAGGGCTGGGGTTTTGAGTGCTTGAATTTTTATTGCCGGATCCCGTATTCGTGTCGGTTTATTAGCGTTGCCCCTGTGCGGGGCGGCAGTCACTTTCTTTGCTGCTGCAAAGAAAGTAACCAAAGAAAGCAGCTTTTCCATCCAAAGTGCTTCATGCCGGCCGCGGCACAGGCGATTCGCTGAATGGAACGGCAGTAGCGAGTGCCCTCACAAGCAGAACAGGGCTTGGACCGCGCACGGTCTGACGAGCCAGTCGCCAAAGGTGACTGGCTCAGCACGAAATAGCTTCGGCACTGCGCTTCGCGCTGCCGTCGGGTATGCAAGGGAAACCAGCGAAAAGATGGAAGGATCAGCAAAGAAGCGCACGCAAACCCGATTGACCCATCGGCCGCGTAGCGGGCCGGAGCTGTTCGATGCTGAGCCAGTGTGTTGTGTGGTGCGATGTGTCGGATCGTGCGCGATCCAAGCCGCGTGAGTTTTGTGAGGGCACTTGCTATAGCCGTTCCATTCAGCCAATCGCCTATGCCGCGGCCGGTGTGAAGTACTTAGGATGGGGAAAGCTGTTTCTTTGGTTACTTTCTTTGCAGCAGCAAAGAAAGTAACTGCCGCCCCGCACAGGGGCAGCGCAAATAAACCGACACGAAATCAGGATTTCACGAAAGCGTAAGCGAACGAAACACAGTAAAGGAGCCCACCACAATGCCAACCTTGATCCGCGGCGGCACCATCATCGATGCAGACCGCACCTATCGCGCGGATGTCCTGTGCGCAGATCCGCAAGCCGGAGGGACGATCCTCGCCATCGGCGCGGACCTCGACGTCCCCGCGAACACGGAAATCGTCGATGCCGGCGGCCAATACGTCATGCCCGGCGGCATCGATCCGCACACGCACATGGAGTTGCCTTTCATGGGCACGACCGCGAGCGACGACTTCTACACCGGCACCGCCGCAGGACTCTCGGGCGGCACGACGAGCATCATCGATTTCGTGATTCCAAGCCCGAAACAGCCGCTCATGGACGCGTTCAAGGAATGGCGCGGCTGGGCCGAGAAGGCGTCGGCGGATTACGGCTTTCACGTCGCGGTGACGTGGTGGGACGAGTCCGTGCATCGCGACATGGGGCTGCTCGTGCACGAACACGGCGTCTCGAGCTTCAAGCACTTCATGGCGTACAAGAACGCGATCATGGCCGACGACGAAGTGCTCGTGAACAGCTTCACGCGCTCGCTCGAACTCGGCGCGCTGCCGACCGTCCACGCGGAAAACGGCGAGCTCGTCTTTCAGTTGCAGAAGCAACTATTGGCGAAGGGCTTCAAGGGACCGGAGGCGCATCCGTTGTCGCGTCCGCCGGAAGTGGAAGGCGAGGCGGCGAATCGTGCGATCCGCATCGCGCAGGTGCTCGGCGTGCCGCTCTATATCGTGCACGTTTCCGCGAAAGATGCGGTCGATGTCATCGCCAAAGCGCGCAACGACGGGCTGCGCGTGTTCGGCGAAGTGCTGCCGGGACATCTCGTGATCGACGAATCGGTGTATCGCGATCCAGACTGGACACGCGCCGCCGCGCACGTGATGAGCCCGCCGTTTCGCACGATCGAGCATCGCGAGGCGCTGTGGCGCGGGCTGCAATCGGGACAGCTGCACACGACGGCGACCGATCATTGCGTGTTCTGCGCCTCGCAGAAGGCGATGGGCCGCGAGGACTTCACGCGGATTCCCAACGGCTGCGGCGGCGTGGAGGATCGCATGGCGGTGCTGTGGCACCACGGCGTGAACATGGGACGTCTCACGCCGAACGAGTTCGTGCGCGTGACTTCGACGAATGCCGCGCAGATCTTCAACCTCTATCCGCGAAAAGGCGCGGTGCAGGTGGGCGCGGATGCCGATATCGTCGTCTGGGATCCGCAAGCGACGCGAACGATCTCCGTGAAGACGCATCATCAGAAGGTGGACTTCAACGTGTTCGAAGGCATGACGGTGCAAGGCGTCGCGACGCACACGCTCACGCGCGGCGCGCTCGCCTGGGCGAACGGCGATCTGCGCGCCGAACGCGGCGTGGGGCAGTACCTGAAGCGTCCGCCAAACGCGTCGTACTTCGAGGCGGCGCGCGTCGCGAACAAGCTGAAGGAACCGCATCCGGTGAATCGCGCCGAAACGGCCTGACGCAAGCTCGAATGCAAAGCCCCGCGCCCCTGCGACGCGGGGCTTTGTCGCATTTTCAGGCGCTTTCACACGCGTGCAAGCATAATCCGGCAGGCTGGCTATTTTTTGCGCCGCCGGATCATGCCGATGAAAACCAAGATCAAATTCCACAGCTTCGCCGCGCTCGGCTTTCTTTGTCTGCCGCTTGCGTGCTTGGCCAATCCGAACGCGCTGTGGGAGATTGTCCACGATTATTGCGAGCCCGCCGCCGAGGGCGCGCACGTCCAGCAGAAATGCGCGGATGTGAACGTTGCGGGCGGCTATGCGGTGCTGAAGGATATCGTCGGCGTCGCGCAGTATTTGCTGATTCCGACCGCGCGTGTGAGCGGCATCGAAAGTCCCGCGCTGCTCGAACCCGATGCGCCGAACTATTTCCGCGACGCGTGGAATGCGCGCGGCTATGTGGATCGCGCATTGCGCCGGACCTTGCCGCGCGATGAAGTTTCGCTCGCAATCAATTCCGCGAGCGGGCGCACGCAGAATCAGTTGCACATTCATATCGATTGCCTCGCGTCCGATGTCGCGCAGACGCTGCGTGAAGTGGGACCGGGCATCGGTACGGAGTGGCAGCCGCTCCCCGTCAAGCTGCGCGGTCACACCTACAGCGCAATGCGCATCGACGACGCAGAGTTGACCCATACCGATCCCTTCGAACTTCTCGCGCCCTATGCCGCGCGTCGCGGCCAGACGATGGGCGAACAGACGCTGCTGCTCGCGGGCGCCGTGGCCAGCGATGGAGCGCCCGTGTTCTTTCTGCTCAACGATCACGTTCAGCCGGGTAACTGGGCATCGTCGGAAGAGCTTCAGGATCACACGTGCGCGGTGGCCAATCGGTCTATAGAAAAGCCTTGAGGTTTTCGGAAGAATGAAGTGACGCGAATCCTTCGGAGTTCGGATTAAACGACGGTCCGCAAATCAGAAATTTCGCGCCTTGTCACTTCTACTTTTGGGAACCACAATGAATGCTCTTCGACGTTACGTTTGACCCGTTGAAGGACGCGATCAATCGAATTCAACATGGCGTGTCGCTCGGTCTTGCGAGGGAGATCGCGTGGGATGATGTCGTGTTGAAAGTTGACAATCGTCGCGATTATGGAGAGGTTCGTGAGGTGGGTTATATGCCCATTCGCGGCCGTACGTTTTGCGTGGTATTCACGTGGAGAGACGAAACGCGGCGCATCATCAGTCTGCGCCGCGCAAATGAAAGAGAGGTAGATCGGTATGCAAAGGACGGTTAATGGATTCATTCTTCCCACGCCCGAAGAGGAGGCGGAGATCAATCGAGGGATAGCATTGGATCCGGATACATGGGAGCTATCCGACGAAGAATTCAAGCAGATGAAACCTTACGCCGTATTTATGCGTGAACATCATCCGCATCTAATCGAGCCGCCGAAAGAATGATGTGTCAACTCGCGCCCCGCACGCATGCGCGATGCGCAAACACGCGCGGCGCGATTCCCTCGACACGCGCTTCCGGCAGCACGCGTTTCAGCGTGCGCAGCGTGAAGGCGAGATCCTCGCTGGCCGTATCGAATTCGAGCCGCAACTCGCAGCCTTCGCGTTGCGCCTGACTCACATAGATTCCGAGCGGCGAATGAAACAGCGCGCGTATGCGCTCTCGCGACGCCTCGCTGTCCGCGAAATGCGCCAGCGCCAGAATGCGTACACGCTGGCATGCGCCGAATCCTTCATCGTGTAATGTTTTGCGGCTGGCAACCCACGCAAGCGACATATCCATGACCGTTGCTCCATCACGTTTTCCTTGTGTAGAAGCATAGGCCGGCTTTCGTCAACGTCACGCTAAGAGATAGGCGCACCGCGTAAAAAACGTATCAATCGAAGCCGTGGAATACGGCATCGTCCGGGCCGACGGAAGCAGGCGATTTCCACGCCGCGTCGCGCATCGAATGGCGCACCTGATGCTCGACGCCCAGCAGCACCGCGAAAATCGCCATGCGCACCGCGATGCCGTTGTCGGTCTGCCGGAAGATCGCGAGGCGCGAGTCGTGGTTGAGATCGGTGGCGAGATCGTTCGCGCCGGGGCGGCTGTCGCGCGGCAGCGGATGCATGATGAGCGTATCGCGCCCGCATACATCGTCGACGAGCGCTTGGTTGATCTGGAAATCCGGCGTATAGCCTTCGATCGGCTCGTCGGCGAAACGCTCTTTCTGAATGCGCGTCGCATACACGACGTCCGCGCCCGCGAGTCCCGCGCGCAGATCGCTCGTTTGTTCGATCACATGGTCGCCACGCGCGATCCGCTCGACGATATGCGCCGGCATCTCCAGCGAGCGCGGCGACACGAGCGTGAACTTGAGGCCCTTGTAAAGCGAGAGCAGCTTGGCGAGCGAATGCACGGTGCGGCCGTATTTCAGGTCGCCGACCATCGCGATATGCGCGCCATCGACGATCTTTCCGAGACGCGAAAACTCGCGCTGGATCGTATAGAGGTCGAGCAGCGCCTGGCTCGGATGCTCGCCCGGACCGTCGCCCGCGTTGATGACGGGAATGTTCGTCGCGCGCGCGAACTCCGCGACCGAGCCTTGCTCGGGATGCCGCACGACGATCGCATCCGCGTAGCCGCTGATGACGCGGCTCGTGTCGTAGATCGACTCGCCCTTCGCCATCGACGAGAACGTGAATCCGGTCGTGTCGCACACCGAGCCGCCGAGACGCGCGAATGCCGCGCCGAAGCTCACGCGGGTGCGCGTGCTGGCCTCGAAGAACAGATTGGCGAGCACCGCACCTTCGAGCACGCGCGTGATCTTCTTGCGCCGCGCGATGGGCTGCATCATGTCGGCCGTGCGAAACAGCGCCTCGGCGGATTCGCGCGAAAACTGGTCGATCGAGAGCAGTTGTGGCCGGCCTTCGAATTCGATCGCGGAATATGCGCTTTGCGTATATGTGCCCGCTTCCGGTAGACCGCCCAGAATCTCGCCGACATAACGCGACGCGATTTCCGGCATCGCGCGCGATTCCGGCGATTCGTCCGGCAGCAGCCAGGTATCGAGCGCCCGCCGCGTCACGCCGATGCGTGCTGCGAAGGCGTCGCGGGTCATGTTCAGACGCCGCATCGCGTCGCGAAGAATGGTCTGCTGCTGAAGTTCCTGCGTCACCGTCACCGCTCCCTAAAATATACGCAATGCGTATATTAGGTCACTCGCCGATCAGATGCAAGACGAGTTCGCGCTGATCCTGCGCCGTCCGGTGCTCGAACACGTAAATTCCTTGCCACGTGCCGAGCACCATGCGGCCCGCCTCGACGGGAATCGAAAGCTGCACGGTGGTGAGCGCGGTGCGCAGGTGCGCGGGCATGTCGTCGGGGCCTTCGGTGTCGTGCACGTAGCGGCCGGGCGCTTCGGGCGCCACCGTTTCGAAATAGCGCTCCAGGTCGGCGCGCACGTCGGGATCGGCGTTTTCCTGGATCAGCAGCGATGCCGACGTATGCCGGCAAAACAGCGTGAGCAGGCCCGTGCGAATGTCCTGAAGATCGATCCAGCGATCGATGTCGCGGGTGACTTCGTGCAGGCCGCGCGAGCCTGTCGCGACCGTCAGATGGTGGAGTGCCTGTTTCATGTCGGTCTCGGTGCGAGAATGGGCGGTGCGCCACATCCCGAGTTTACCGGCTTCCCGCGCGCCGGTTCGTGTCGATGCGATGAACTATGCTGTCTGCACGATGGTTCGATGCAAGGGCGCTCACGATGACCCGACGGCTTTCAATCAGGAAGGCGGTGCCCGCCGTGCTCGTCGCGATCCTGGCCGCCGCACATGCCGACAACGACCGCGAAAATCGCGGCAACGACCCGTTCCTGCACGTATCGAGCGCCATCGCCGATTGCGCCGCGCCGCGCGGCCCGTCCGAAACCGCGCAGGAATGGCTCGACGAAGCGCATTACCGCATCGAACGCGGCAATAGCTGCTGGATCGCGGGCCGCTGCCGCCTGTCGAACAGTTATCTCTACGACAAGGAAATCGCCGAAAGCGTGACGCGCCGCCTGAATTCGCTGAACGCTGCGCTGCAATGGCGCGAGAAGACGAGCCTGTGGCTCACGCTGCAACGCCGCTTCATCTATCTCGACGGCTGCGTGTCGCGCGATTTCGACACGGCGCGTTTCGTTTCGGCACTCGGCGAGACGGCCGATGTCGAAAAAGTCATCGACCGCACGACGCGGCGGCCGTGATTTCGCAATTGACCTAAGCTAAAAGAGAGACCAAACGAGGAACCGTCGCGCCCGCGCGCGTCCGGTTTTCGCCGATGAGAACGAACCTCGCCGACTGGCTGTGGAATTGCGCACGCTGCACGCTGTTGCTGATCGGGTTTGCACTCACGCCGATGAACGCCCCCGCCGCCGCGACCGCGTCCGTCGCCGTGATTCCGCTCAAAGGCGCGATCGGCCCGGCGAGCGCGGATTTCGTCGTGCGCTCGCTGGCGCGGGCAGCGGACGAGCACGCGCAACTCGCCGTGCTGGAGCTCGATACGCCGGGCGGACTCGATCTCTCGATGCGCTCGATCATCCAGGCGATACTCGCGTCGCCGGTGCCGGTGGCCGCGTTCATCGCGCCGAGCGGGGCGCGCGCGGCGAGCGCGGGCACCTACATCACCTACGCGAGCCACATCGCCGCGATGGCGCCGGGCACGAACCTCGGCGCGGCGTCGCCGGTGCAGCTCGGCTTGGGCGGACCGCAGCGCGAGCCGTCGAGCGCGGGCAAGGCTGCATCGGGAACGGATTCACAATCGACCGAAACCCGCAAGCAGATGCAGGACGCCGCCGCCTACATTCGCGGCCTCGCGCAACTGCGCGGACGCAACGCGCAATGGGCGGAGCGCGCGGTGCGCGAGGCGGTGGCGCTGTCGGCGACGGAAGCGCTGGAGCAGAACGTCATCGACCTGACCGCCAGCGACGTGCCCGATCTGCTCGCAAAGCTCGACGGCCGTCATGTCAAAACCGCGAGCGGCGATCACGTGCTCGCGACGAAGCACGCGCCGCTCGTCGTATTGCAGCCGGACTGGCGCAGCCGTTTTCTCGCGACGATCACGGACCCGAGCGTCGCGCTGATTCTGATGATGATCGGCATGTACGGGCTCTTCTTCGAGTTCGCCAATCCCGGCATGGTGCTGCCGGGTGTCGCGGGCGCGATCTGCCTGCTCGTCGGATTGTTCGCTCTGCAACTATTGCCCATCAGTTTCGTCGGACTGGGACTGATCGTGCTCGGCATGGGCTTTCTGGTCGCGGAAATGTTTCTGCCGACGTTCGGCTCGCTGGGCATCGGCGGCATCATCGCGTTTGCGATCGGCGCGCTCATGCTGATCGATACCGACGTGCCGGGCTTCGGCATTCCCGCCGGCCTCGTCGTCGGGCTCGCGCTCTTCACGGCGTTGTTCGTTTTCACGGTCTCGGGCGTTGCGCTGCGGGCGCGCAAACGGCCCGTCGTGAGCGGCGGCGAAACGATGCCCGGCAGCATCGGCGTGATGCTGGCGCGCGAATCGGAGAGCGGCTGGGCGCGCGTGCAGGGCGAACGGTGGCGCGTGCAGCCGGCCGCGTCGCAGGCGTTGCCGCATGAAGGCGCGCGCGTGCGCGTGATCTCGCGGCACGGCCTGACGCTGACGGTCGAGCCGTTCGAAGGCGAACGCGAGGCCGGTCATTCCTGAACACATCGACAACGAGGCTTGAAAAATGGGGCTTACTTTCGGTTTCAGCGGCATTCTGATTGCGTTCGTCATCTTCATCGTCGCGTCGGCGGTGCGCATCTTTCGCGAGTACGAGCGCGGCGTCGTGTTCATGCTCGGGCGCTTCTGGAAAGTGAAGGGTCCGGGGCTCGTGCTGATCATTCCGGTCGTGCAGCAGGTCGTGCGGATGGACTTGCGCACCGTCGTGTTCGACGTGCCGCCGCAGGACGTCATCACGCGCGACAACGTGTCGGTGAAGGTGAACGCGGTCGTGTACTTTCGCGTCGTCGATCCGGAGAAGGCGGTGATCCAGGTCGCGCGCTTTCTCGACGCGACGAGCCAGCTCGCGCAGACCACGCTGCGCGCGATCCTCGGCAAGCACGAGCTCGACGAACTGCTGTCCGAGCGCGAGCGCCTCAATACCGACATTCAGCGCGTGCTCGATTCGCAGACGGACGCGTGGGGCATCAAGGTATCGAACGTGGAAATCAAGGACGTCGACATCAACGAGACGATGATCCGCGCGATCGCCCGCCAGGCCGAAGCGGAGCGCGAGCGGCGCGCCAAGATCATTCATGCGGAAGGGGAGTTGCAGGCGTCCGAGAAGCTCTTGCAGGCGGCGCAGATGCTCGCGCAGGCCCCGCAGGCGATGCAACTGCGCTACCTGCAAACCTTGACGACGATCGCCGGCGACAAGAACTCGACGATCGTCTTTCCGGTGCCGGTCGATATCGTGGGCGCCGTGATCGACCGGTTCACCAAGGGCCCGGCGTAAGCTCAGACGAGCGCCGGGAAGTCGAGCGTCGTGTCGTTCACGCGGTTCACGAGGTTCGTGAAGTTGATGACGCTCATCGCGAACAGCGTGTCGATGACTTGCGCTTCCGAGTAGCCCGCCTCGCGCACTTCGTTCAGACGCGCCGCGTCGATCGTGCCGGTGGAACTCGCGACGTGCCGCACGAAGCGCACGAGCGCGTCGCGCTTCGCGTTGCCGGTCGCTTCGCCCGCGCGGATCTGCTGCGTTTCCAGCTTCGAGAGCCCGGCCATCTTGCCGATGACGGTATGCGCCGCGGCACAGTAGTCACAACCGACGAGTTCGCTGATGGCGAGCTTGATCGCTTCGACGTCGGCCTTGTCGAGGCTGCTCTTCGCGAGGATTGCATCGCCTTCGAGCGCGGCGGCGAGCACGGCGGGGCTGTGCGTGCCGATGGTCGCGTAGGCGTTCGGCACGCGGCCGGCGGCCTTCTTGATGGCGGCGAAAAGATCGGCGGCGGCGCCCGTTGCTTCGTTGACGTTGATCTGGGAAAGACGTGACATGGTGTGCTCCTTCGTTCAGTGGTTGGCCATCGCGATGGCATGGGTTGAACTTTAGGCGCACGCGTCTTTCGCGTGAATGCTCGCGCGGCTCGTAAAACCGCGCGATCGTCTCATCGTGCGAATGCGGCGGCTTCATGCCATGATCGAGTCTCTTTGCACGCGTCACGCTCACGCACATGGACTATCTGACGAGCCTGAAGGTGTTTTGCACGGTGGTCGAAGCGAAGAGCTTCGCGCGTGCGGCCGACATACTCGGCTTGTCGCCGCCCGTCGTGTCGCGCGCGATCGCGGGCCTCGAAGAGCGGCTCGGCAGCCGGCTCTTCAATCGCACGACGCGGCAGATTTCGCTGACCGAGACCGCCGAACGCTTCTTCTCCGACTGCTCGCGCCTGCTCGACGAATTGCAGGCGATGGAAGAGCGCGCATCGAATCGCGCGAGCGAAGCGACCGGCCTCCTGCGGCTCGTCGCGCACACGACCGTGATGATGAGCCGCTACGCGCCGCTCGTCGCGGAGTTCCGGCGCGCGCATCCGCACGTGCGCCTCGACGTGACGCTGACCGAGCGGCCCATCGATCTCGTCGGCGAAGGCTACGATCTCGCCATCGTGCTGCCCTTCATGCTTTCCACGGATACCGCCGTCACGCGCCTGCTCGAAACCATTCCGCTCGTGCTCGTCGCGAGTCCCGCGTATCTCGCGCAGCGTCCCGCGCCGCGCCATCCGTCCGAACTCGCCGATCATGTGTTCGTGCCGATGTCGCCATCGATCCGCAAGCCCGCGCTCACGTTTCGCATCGGCGGCGAGGAATTGCGCGTGCCGCTCGATCACGACATCACGTCGAACAGCGCGGTGTTCAATCGCGAGATGGTGCTGCAGGGATTCGGCATCGGCGTATTGCCGACGGCGCTCGTCGCGCGGGAAGTGGCGGCGGGGCGGCTCGTCACGCTGCTCGACGCGTATGAGCGTGTCGATTCCGCCATCGAGATCCGGATCGCCTACAGCACGCGCGCGCTCTTGCCGGCCAAGGTGCGCGCGTTCGTCGAGCATGCGGTGCGCTTCTGCGCCGACGAGGACATGCTCTCCGGGGAGCCGAAAATCGGCCTCCGAGCCTTATAGGGCAAGCCTCCGCGCGATTCTTTCCGACAGCGTTATTCATTCGTGCGCGCCGTGACGGTTGACTGGGTGCATATGCACATCTAGTCTTCGGGGCTATGACGGGCAGCGCATTCGCCCATTCCTTCAATTCTATCTGTGCATATGCACTATAATCACAAATGACGACACCTACGACGAACATTCCATCGGTTGCGGCGCCGGCTCTCGCGCGGCCGGCGCGCAAGATTCCCTGGATGATGCTTGCGCTCGGGCTGGTCGGGCTTGCGCTGATCGCGGCGGCGGCCTGGTGGGCGCTCGTGCTGCGCTTCGTTCAATCGACCGACGATGCCTACGTCGGCGGCGACGTCACGGTGCTCGCGCCGAAGGTCAACGGCTTCGTCACCGATGTGCTCGTGCAGGACAACCAGCGCGTGAAGGCGGGTCAGGTGCTGATCCGCCTCGATGCGCGCGACTACGACGCACGTCTTTCGCAAGCCGACGCCGAACTGTCCGGCGCACGCGCGGCGGTGGTCGAGTTGCAGGCGAAGGATGCGTTGCAGGCGGCCATCATCAATCAGCAGCAGGCGGAAGTGCGCGCTTCGTCGGCGGAACTCACGCGCAGCGGGCAGGATCGGGTGCGCTATCGCGAACTCGTGAAGGACGATGCCGTGTCGAACCAGATCGTCGAGCGCGCGGACGCGGACTACACGAAGGCGCAGGCGGCGGTGGACCGCAGCGGCGCGTCGCTGGTGGCGGCGAAGCGCCAGTTGAGCGTGATCGAAGCGCAGATCGCGGATGCGCAGGCGCGCGTCGCGACGGCCGAGGCGGCACGCCGCGTCGCGGAGCTGAACGTCGAATACACGACGATCCGCTCGCCCGTCGATGGCTACGTCGGCAATCGCACGGCGCGCGTCGGCGTGCTCGCGAACGTCGGCACGTCGCTCTTGACGATCGTGCCGTCGACGGGCCTTTGGGTCGATGCGAACTTCAAGGAAGATCAGTTGAAGAAGATGCGCGCGGGCGACGAAGCGGACGTCGATCTCGACGCATCGAGCGTGCCGTTCACCGGCCACGTCGAAAGCCTCGCGCCTGCGACGGGCGCGACCTTCAGCGTGTTGCCGGCCGAGAATGCGACCGGCAACTTCACGAAGATCGTGCAGCGCGTGCCGGTGCGTATCCGGCTCGACGTGCCGAAGGGCATGGAATCCGTGCTGCGTCCGGGCCTTTCGGCGACGGTGAAGGTCCATCTGCGCAAGCAGTCGAACGGCTGAGGAGCGCGGCGATGACCTACACCGTGCCCTCCGATCCCGCGAGCCAGCCGCTCAAACAGCGCGTGTTCGCGTTCGCGCTGATGTGCCTCGGCTTCTTCATGGCGACGCTCGATATCCAGATCGTGGCGTCGTCGCTGAAGGACATCGGCGGCGGATTGTCCGCGAGCCAGGACGAGCTGTCCTGGGTGCAGACGTCCTATCTGATCGCGGAAATTCTCGTCATTCCGATGTCCGGCTGGCTTTCGAAAGTGTTCTCCACGCGCTGGCTTTTCGCGGCATCGGCGGTCGGCTTCACGCTCACGAGCATGCTGTGCGGCATGGCATGGGACATCAACTCGATGATCCTCTTTCGCGGCCTGCAAGGCGCGCTCGGCGCCGCGATGATCCCGACCGTGTTCACGACCGCCTTCGTGATCTTCCCCGGCAAGCAGCGATTGATTGCATCGACAACTATCGGCGCGCTGGCGTCGCTCGCGCCCGCTGTCGGTCCCGTGATCGGCGGATGGATCACCGATCAATGGTCGTGGCACTGGCTCTTCTATCTGAACGTCGTGCCGGGTCTCGTCGTCGCGCTGCTCGTGCCGAAGTACGTGCATGTCGACGAGCCGAATCTTTCGTTGCTGAAGAAGGGCGACTATCTCGGCATCGTGCTGATGTCGGGCTTTCTGGGCTGTCTGGAATACGTGCTGGAGGAAGGCCCGCGCAAGAACTGGTTCGGCGATGACATCATCGTCACGTGTGCATGGATTTCAGGGATCTGCGGTTTCCTGTTCCTCGTGCATGCGTTCACGGCGAAAGACCCGATCGTCGATCTGCGCGCGCTCGCGGTGCGCAACTTCGCGATCGGCAGTGTGCTGTCGTTCGTGACGGGCATCGGCATCTTCGTGTCGGTGTTTCTGACGCCGGTGTTTCTCGCGCGCGTGCGCGGCTTCGACTCGCTGCATACGGGTCTTGCGCTGCTTTCCGTCGGTTGCTTCCAGTTGCTTTCCATCGGTGTGTACGGTTTCGCGTCGCGTTTCCTCGACATGCGTGTGCTGCTCGCGTTCGGTCTGATCTGCTTCGGCGCGGGCTGTTACTTCTATACGCCGCTGACGCACGATTGGGGCTGGCAACAGTTCCTTCTGCCGCAGGCGCTGCGCGGCATCGGCCAGCAATTCGCGGTGCCGCCTATCGTCACGATGGCGCTCGGTTCGCTGCCGCCGTCGCGGCTCAAATCGGCGAGCGGGCTCTTCAATCTGATGCGCAATCTCGGCGGGGCGATCGGCATCGCGGTGAGTGCGACGATGCTCAACGACCGCCTCAATCTGCACTACCTGCGCCTGAACGAGAACGTGACGATCGGCCGGCCCGTCATCGAGGATCTGCTGTCGCGCAGCTCCGCGCATCTCGCCTCCGTCGCGGGCGATGCGCTGGATGCGTCGCAGGCGGGTCTCGCATCGCTGCAAGCGCTCGTGACGCGCGAGGCGCTCGTGCTGACTTTCGCCGACTGCTTCTACGTGCTCGCGCTGTGCTTTCTCTTCGGCCTCGTGACGGTGATCTTCGCGAAGCCGATCACGAACGCGCCGCCTTCCTCCGACGCGCATTGAATTGAGTCTTATCTGGATGCTTCGATCATGAAGAAACTTCTCGTCGAAATACTTGCGGGCGTGACATGTCTCGCGCTCGCCGCGTGCGCGGTGCAGCCCGAGACACACGCCGATCTTCCCGCGACCGTGACTGCGACCGCGCCCGCCGACTGGAGCGTCGACGTGCCGAAACAGGCCGTCGATCCAACTGCGTGGTGGAATCAGTTCAACGATCCGGTGATGCATGAACTGGTCGCGTCGGTGCTGAACGACAACCTCGACGTTCAGGCGGCGGTCGAGCGCGTGAAGCAGGCGCAGGCGATCACGACGCAACGCCGCGCCGCACTGCTTCCGCAACTCGATGCGGGCGCGGGCGGATCGTACGCGCGCCAGAACACGCCGCCGCCGCTCGGCTATGTGAAGCAGGCGGGCTTCGGCCTGACATTGAGCTGGACGCCCGATGTGTTCGGCGGCGAGCGCCTGGAATTGCTCGCATCGCAGGCGCAACTCGTCGGACGTGAACACGCCGCGGATCAGGTCAGGCTCGCGCTCGCCGCCGACACCGCCGCCGCGTATGTCGATCTGCGCTGGGCGCAAGCCGAACTGAAGATCCTGCAAGACAATCTGGAGATTCGCGAGCGTGCGTTGAAGCTCACGCAACGCCGCCTGCAATACGGCCTCTCGACGCAACTCGACGTCGCGCGCGCGCAGAATCAGTTGAGCGATCTGCAATCGCGCGTGCCGCGCACGCAGGCCACGATTCAGCATCAGTTGAGCCTGATCGCGGTGTATTCGGGCCGCACGCCGGAATCCATCGACAAGCTGATGCTCGCGAATCCGGGCGCCGTGCCCGTCGTTCCGGTGCCCGCGAACGGCGCGCCGCAGATGCTGCCGTCCGAAGCGCTGTTGCGCCGTCCCGATGTGCTCGTCGCGTATGCGACCGTGCAGCAGCGCGCGGCGGAAGTCGGCGTCGCGCGTGCGGAGCGTTATCCGAAGTTTTCGCTGCGCTTGTCGGATGGCTTGCTCGCGTCGTCGTATCTCGGCTTGCCGACGCTCACCGACAACCTCTTCTCGGCCGCGCTCAACGCGACGAGCCCGATCTTCAACGCGGGGCGCATCACGGCGGACATCGAGCAGAACCAGAGCAAGATGCGCGAATCGGAACTGCATCTGCGTCAGACGATGCTCGAAGCGCTGAAGGATGTCGAAGATACGCGCAGCGATCTCGTCAGCACGACGGAATCGACCGCGCGCCTGACCGATGCGCTCTCGGCATCGGGTCAATCGCTCACGCTGTCGACGCAGTTGTACAAAGGCGGCGCGGCCAGCTTTCTCGATGTGCTCGACGCGCAGCAATCGTATCTGCGCGACGCCGATGCCTTGAATCAATCGAAACGCGAACATGCGCTCGCGGCGGTGGCGCTGTATCGCTCGCTGGGCGGCGGCTGGAGCGTGACCGGCGATGACGACGTGATCAAGACCGCCAGCGACAAAACGGAGACGACGAAATGAGCCTGATCGAAGAAACCGCCGCGGGCCTGAACGGTCTCGCGCAACTGCGCAAGCTGATCGTTTCCGGGCGTAGGCCGGGCATTCTGGAGTCGTTGGATTTCGACTTCATCGAAGTCGAAGCGGGCAGGGCGGTGTTCGTCGGCGTGCCGGGCGATCACGCCTATAACCCGATCGGCACCGTGCACGGCGGCTACGCCGCGACGCTGCTCGATTCCGCCTGTGGCTGCTCGGTGCATTCGTGCCTCACCGCGACGCAAGCCTATACGACGCTCGAATTGAAAGTGGCCTATCACAAGGCGGTCACGCGCGATTCGGGCTTGCTGCGCGCGGAAGGGCGCGTGCTGTCGATCGGACGCCGCGCCGCGTTCGCCGAAGCGACGCTCAAGGACGCGAGCGGCAGACTGCTCGCCTCGGCGACATCGACATTGCTTGTCATGGAGCGATAAAAGCCCGGCGAGCCGGGCTATCGGACGGCGCTTCGAAGCCGCTTATTTCACGCTTTCCAGCGCCTTTCTCACGGTGCCGAAAAGCTGATCGATCTGATCGTCTTCGATGATGAGCGGCGGCGAGAACGCGAGGATATCGCCGGTATAGCGCACGAGCGCGCCCGCTTCGAAGCACTTGACGAACACTTCATACGCACGCGCGCCCGGCGCGCCGTCGCGCGAATCCAGTTCGATGCCCGCGACGAGCCCGAGATTGCGGATGTCCTTCACGAACGGCGCATCGCGCAGCGCGTGCACGGCACTTTCGAACTTCTCCGCCTTCGACGCGGCGCGCTCGAACAGCTTGTCGCGCTGATACAGATCGAGCGTCGCGATGGCCGCGGCGGTCGCGACCGGGTGCGCCGAATACGTGTAGCCGTGGAACAGTTCGATGGCGTTCGCGGCGCCCGCATCGACGACCGTGTCGTGCACGTTGCGATGCGCGGCGACGGCGCCCATCGGAATCGTCGCGTTGTTGATCGCCTTGGCCATCGTGATGAGGTCGGGTGTCACGCCGAAATACTCGCTCGCCGTCGCCTTGCCCAGACGCCCGAAGCCGGTGATGACCTCATCGAAAATCAGAAGAATGCCGTACTTCGTGCAGATGTCCCGCAGCTTCTGCAAATAGCCCTTCGGCGGCACGAGCACGCCCGTGGAACCGGCGAGCGGCTCGACGATCACGGCCGCGATCGTCGACGGATCGTGCAGCGCGACGATGCGTTCCAGATCGTCGGCGAAATGATCGCCCCATGCCGGTTGACCCTTCGTGAACGCGTTGTGCGCGAGATCGTGCGTGTGCGGCAGATGATCGACCGACGGCAGCAGCGCGCCCGAGAACGTCTTGCGATTCGGTGCGATGCCGCCGACCGAAATGCCGCCGAAGCCGACGCCGTGATAGCCGCGCTCGCGGCCGATCAGCCGCGTGCGCTGGCCTTCGCCGCGCGCGCGGTGATACGCGAGCGCGATCTTCAGCGCCGTATCCACCGACTCGGAGCCCGAGTTCGTGAAGAAGATGCGATCGAGCCCTTCGGGCATCAGACCGGCGACCTTCGTCGCGGCTTCGAATGCGAGCGGATGGCCCATCTGGAAGGTCGGCGCGAAGTCGAGCGTCGAAAGCGCCTTCTGCACCGCGTCGACGATCTCGTCCCGGCAATGGCCCGCGTTCACGCACCAGAGGCCGGCGGTGCCGTCGAGCACTTCGCGGCCGTCGGTCGAGCGGTAATACATGCCCTTCGCGCTTTCGAGCAGACGCGGCGCGGCCTTGAACTGGCGATTGGCGGTGAACGGCATCCAGAACGACGAAAGATCTTCGATCACGGGGCGAGCATTCATTACGGGTCTCCTGAAGAAGTACGGCCACTGT
This sequence comes from Caballeronia novacaledonica, assembly GCF_900258035.1. Lineage (GTDB taxonomy): Bacteria > Pseudomonadota > Gammaproteobacteria > Burkholderiales > Burkholderiaceae > Caballeronia > Caballeronia novacaledonica. The sequence goes on from NZ_OGTP01000001.1 coordinate 289,676, forward strand.
ATTCCCCGGCAAAATTGCGCGGCATAGACAGTTGGATCACTGCGCTGCCAACTGTGCTGGCAAAATGCAGCGAACTGTCTTGGCCGATGCGCGATGACCGCGCTATCCTCGAATCCATGATCGAACTCAAGCTGGAGCGCGGCACGCGGCAGGCGCCGACGCTCGTCGAACAACTGGTGCGCGCGTTTTCATCCGCGATCGAAGAGCAGACGCTGCGCGCGGGCGCGCTGCTGCCGTCGGTGCGGCGTCTCGCCGAGGCCGAAAGTCTCAGCACATTCACGGTGACCGAAGCCTATGGCCGGCTCGTGTCGATGGGCCTCGTCACCGCGCGGCGCGGCTCGGGCTATCGCGTGGCCGCGCGCGGGCGCAGCGAGCGCGTGCAGGCTGTCGAATGGCAGCCGCCGAGCCTCACCGCGACCTGGCTTCTGTCCGACGTATTCGCCGATCATTCCGTGCCGATCAAATCCGGCTGCGGCTGGCTGCCGAACGAGTGGGTCAACGAGAGCGGCCTGCAGCATGCGCTGCGCGCGGTGAGCCGTGTACCGGCGGCGCGCATCGCGGATTACGGGCATCCGTATGGCTTCGCGCCGCTGCGCGAGCGGATCGCGGAGCAACTGGACCGTCGCGGCCTGCCGGTCGATGCGGCGTCGAACGTGCTGTTGACGGCGGGCGCGACGCAGGCGCTCGATCTCATCGTGCGCACGCTGTTGCGTCCGGGCGATGCGGTCGTCGTCGAAGATCCGGGGTACTGCAATCTGCTGCAGATTCTGCGGCTCGCCGGGCTTCGGGTGCATGGCGTGCCGCGCACCGTCGCGGGCATCGATACGGACGTGTTCGAGGGCATCGTCATCGAGCATCGGCCGAAAGCGGTCTTTCTCAATACGACGTTGCAGAATCCGACGGGCGCGACCTTCAACATGGCGTCGGCGTTCCGTTTGATGCAGATCGCGGAGCGTCACGGCCTGTGGGTCGTCGAGGACGATGTGAACCGCGAACTCGCGCCGCCCGGCGCGCCCTTGCTCGCGGCGATGGAAGGGCTGAGCCGCGTGCTCTACGTCGGCGGCTTTGCGAAGACGATCACGCCCGCGCTGCGCTGCGGTTATGTCGTCGCGGAGCGCGATGTGTTGCGCGAACTGGCGCGCACGAAGATGGCCGTGGGGCTGACGTCATCGGAGGCGACGGAACGCATCGTCGAAAAAGTGCTGACGGAAGGACGCTACGCGCGGCACGTGGAATTCGTCGTGGATAAGCTGAAGGACGCGCATGCGCTGGTGGAAGATCGCATGGACGCGCTGGGCATCGAACTGTTCCGGCGTCCGCGTGCGGGTCTGTTCGTGTGGGGCGCGTTGCCGATTCATCCCGCAGAAGGAAGCGCAGTCGCCACGCGCGCATTGCAGCACGGCATATGGCTCGCGCCCGGTTCTTATTTCCGCCCCGACGACGCGGAAAGCGCGTGCTTCAGATTCAACGTCCCTTATTCCGCGGACGATGCGCTGTGGACTTTTCTGGAAAGAACGATCAAAGCTTTTTGACGCTGACAGGATAGAAACGAATCATCCTGCCAGCGTCGATCGCAAAGTTATTGCGCCACTTGCGAAGCAGCCGATGCCGAAAACTGTCCGCGCTGAACTTGCGCCGTGCGTTCCGTATCGCCGAAATCACCGCGTTGCTGCACGGCTTCTTCCGCTGCGAACGTCTGCGCGCTCACGCCATGCTGCGAGGCGGGCGCACCGACATCGGGACGATAATGCGGCGCCGGGCCATAGCCGCTTGCGAATGCCGAACCGGCGAAAAGAGAACTCAATGCGATAACAAAGCTCACTGCGAGTCGCTTGTTCACGAGATTGCTCCGACGAAAGTATGAAGAGATGCGGTTATCGGGCAGTGACAACCGCAATCGGAGAATCGCGTCGTTCGTTACGAAACGTCCCCGACATGCGAACGCAGTGTAGAAGGACTGAACGCCTTTTTAATCGCACGAAAAGCCAATTGAGTTTTCGTCGATCTCAAACAATGGGATTACGCGATGGCTTCGCGTCGTGTCCGCCGCGCTCGCGATGCCGCGAGATGTGCCTGCAAGCGTTCGCAGACATCTTTGCGGCGCACGGGATTGAGCGGATCGCACAGACGAATCGTGAGTGTCGATGGATGCGAGTGCAGCACCAATGGATCGTACGCGTCGCGTTCGGGTGCTTCCCACAACACGACGGTGAAGGTGCCGTCGGAAACTTGTACGACGTGAAAGCACGCTATATCGATCTTCGTCAGTTCGTGCGGTTCGATCGAATGATGCATGGCGCCCTCGAGACTCTTTGCATAGGTATCTGAAGCAACGCAAAGTCCATGCCGAAGCACGAGCGCTTCGAGCGCGCGCGACGATGGCCGCGCACGCATGTCAATTCTTTCCTTGCCTTCCTGGAAAAACGTCAACTCGATGCCGGTGCGTCGCCGGCAGTGGCCGACGCCGACGGAGCGCTCGTATTCTCCTGCTGAACCGCGGTTTTCGCAGCGCGTTTGCGTGGCGCGCCGCGTTTCGCCGCAGCCGTTTTCTTTGCAGCGGGCGCGCTCGCTTGCGCTGCTTTGGTTTTCTTCGCGGCCACTTTCTTTGCCGCCGCCTTCTTTGCGGCCGCCTTCGGTTTGGCCGCTTTCTCCGCGCCTTCCGCATCGATCAGAAACTTGCTGCGATCCTTCACATTGGCGATCCACGCGGGCGGGCGCGCCCAGCCGCTCCACGTTTCACCCGTCTTCGGATTGCGATACTTCGCGGGCAGCTTGCCTTTCTTCGCGAGCTTCGTCATCGCCTGATGACGACCCGCCGGCGCGGGCAAGGCGACTTTCGGCTTCGCGGTGCGTTTGCCTTTTTTCCCGTGGCGGTCGATATCTTCGGTTGTAAGGCCGTGCCGTTCCATCATCGCGCGGATATCGTCGAGCACGGCTTGCGCGCGCTTCGCGATCAATTGCTCGGCCTGCGCCTGAAGTTTCTTCAGCTTCGTCTGGATTTGCTTGAGTGTCGCCATGTTTGTCTCCTCTTTGGTCGTGGGGCGTCATTCGGTGCCCATTCTCGTTTCATCGACGCACTTCTCGATTGAATCGTCGATGCGGTGTGACGTGCGTCCGCAGGCCCCTGAACATACACGGCTTTCACGTTCAGCCGCACGCGAATTCGATCGATGCGCACGGGTCCAGCGTGCCGATGAAACACTTTCGCCGATGCCGCAGCAGATCGTCGAGGCTTTCGACGAAGCGCGCGGCGGCACGATGCACATTGGCTCGACGTTCGCGGGCTGCGTCATCGTCGTTACTCGCCGTAGATATCGAAGTCGAAGTACTTCTGCTCGATGCGCTTGTAGGTGCCGTCCTTGATCATCGCGGCGATGGCGCCGTCGAGCTTGTCCTTCAGGTCGGTGTCTTCCTTGCGCAAGCCGATAGCCGTGCCCGGCCCGAAGATCGCGCTGTCGTCCAGCGCACCGCCCGCGAAGCCATAGGGCTTGCCGCGCGGTGTATCGAGAAAGCCGCGTTCCGCCTGCACGGCATTTTGCAGCGATGCGTCGAGACGGCCGGCGAGCAAGTCCTGATAAACCTGATCCTGATCCGCATAGGACACGACCTTCACGCCCTTCGCGCCCCAATGCACCTTTGCGTAGGTTTCCTGCATCGAGCCTTGCTCGACGCCGACCGTCTTGCCCGCGAGCGAATCCGCCGTCGGCTGGACGCTCGAATCGCGTTTCGCGACGAGGCGCGTGGGCACATGGAACAGCTTGCTCGAGAACGCGATCTGCTTGACGCGCGCGGGCGTCATCGACATCGTGGAGAGCACGCCGTCGAACTTGCGCGATTTGAGGCCCGGAATCATGCCGTCGAATGCATTCTCGACCCACACGCACTTCGCGTTGAGACGCCGGCAGAGTTCATTGCCGACATCGATGTCGAAGCCGACCAGCGTGCCGTCGGGTGCTTTCGATTCGAAAGGCGGATAACTTGCATCGACACCGAAGCGGATCGTCGACCATTCTTTTGCATGCGCTCCGATCGATACGGCCAGCATCGAACCCAACAACACCGTCAACAGCCTCTTCACGATAGTCCCTTCTTTTATGAGTTTTCGAGTGTAGGCGGCGTGTACCGCCGCTGACGATTATAGAGGCGTGCGTGGAGCACAAAAAGAAAAACGGCCGCGAAAAGATCGCGGCCGTTCGAATCGGAAGCTATGGTTTTGTTTGCGTCGCTTAGCCCGCGCGCACTTCGACGCGGCGCGGACGCGCTTCTTCGCGACGCGGAATCGTGAGCCTGAGCACGCCGTTGTTGAGATTGGCGTCGATCTTAGCGGTGTCGAAATCATCGCTCACCGTGAAAGCGCGAGCGAAACGCGGCGCGCGCAATTCGGCATGATGCACACGCACCGCGCCTTGCACGGGCAGTTCCGCTTCGGCTTCGATGCTGAGACGGGCATCGTGAACCTTCACGTCGAGTTTCTCGCGCGACACGCCGGGCAGATCCGCCCACAGCGTGATGCCGTGGCTATCTTCGACGATATCGACCGCGGGCGTCACCGTCGCGCGGCGCACTGCGTCTTCGTTCTTGCGCGCCACTTCGTTCGCATGTTGCGGGGCGACTTGCGTATTCTCGGTCATGATGTTTTCCCTCTTACTGAATGGTGATTGCGCGCGGCTTCGACGCTTCGCGCTTGCCGATGGTGATGGACAGCGTGCCGTTCTCATAGCGCGCTTCGACCTTGTCCGCGTCCGCGTTCTGCGGCAATTCGATCACGCGGCGGAAGCTGCCGGAGAAGCGCTCTTTCGCATAAGTGCGCGCGCCTTCCACGTTTGCCTGCGCCTTGCGTTCGCCGCTGATGGTGAGCGTGCCCTTGTCGACGGTGACATCGAGCGAAGCGGGCTCGACGCCCGGCGCGAACGCGACGATATGAATCGCGTCATCCGTGCTGCCGATATTCAGACGAGGGAAAGCATCCGCACGGCTCGATCGAATGCTCGAAGGAAGATTGCCGAAGAGCGAGGACACATGCCGTTGCACGCGATCCAGCTCCGAGAAAACGTCGCCGCCAAAATAAAAGTCACTCATGGTCCAGTCTCCGATAGTGCGGCCATCGAGGCCGGCAGCAGGAAGTTGAAACGACAGCGCGGGTTCTCGCTGCCTGTGCATCGAAAGTAGGTGCGAAGGCTATCGTTTCAATACCGGAGCGCTATGTTTCAAGCACGATTTATTTTCGCGCGGCGGCTCTTGAAAGGCGTCGGAGCGCGCTTATATCGGTTCGAATGCGCGCTTGCGTGCGAGTCGCGCGCCATTCTGCTACCGCCGAATACATCGCAACTGCTGCTGTTTTTCATATCGCGCCGCGTGCAACATCCCTGTGTGAGAGATCGATTCGAATACAGGCGAAGGAGCCGATCATGGAACTCTTGAAGATGATGCGTATCGTGTTTTGGAGCTTCTTCGGCGTGCGCAAGCGCGCGTCGCACAACGCCGATTTCGCGCAGGTGAAGCTGCCGCTGTTGCCGGTCGTCGCCGTGATGCTCGCGGGCGCTTTCGGTTTGACGCTGCTGACGGTCGCGAAGCTCGCCACGGGTATCGCGCACTGAACGCGCGGCGCGCACGACGTCCCGCTCTTACAATGGCGATCGGATGATTGCCACGAGCGAGGATCGGACCATGAAAGTATGCGTATATGGCGCGGGCGCCATCGGCGGGTGGATCGGCGTGAAGCTCGCGCAGGCGGGCTGCGATGTCGGCGTGGTCGCGCGCGGCGCGACGCTCGACGCATTGAAGAAGGAAGGGCTGCGGCTCGTCGAAACCGATGCAGCGCATACCGTGAAAGTCGCGGCGAGCGCCGAACCCGTGGAGCTCGGCGCGCAGGATCTCGTCGTCGTGGCGGTGAAGGCGCCCGCGATGGAAGCCGTCGCCGCGCAGATCGCGCCGCTGCTTACACGCGACACCACCGTGCTCACCGCGATGAACGGCGTGCCCTGGTGGTTCTGCGACGGACTCGGCGCGCCTTTCGCGGGCAAGCGTTTGTCTTCGGTCGATCCGCACGGCGCGATCGCCGCCGCGATTCCGGGCGCGCAGACCGTCGGCTGCGTCGTGCATGCAAGCTGCTTCGTCGAAGCGCCGGGCGTCATCCGGCATCGGCAGGGCAAAGGTCTGATTCTCGGCGAAGCGTCGGGCGCGCCGACTGCACGCACCGAATCGCTCGTGTCGCTCTTCTCGAAGTCCGGCTTCGACGCCACGCTCTCCCCGCAGATTCAACGCGACGTCTGGTTCAAGCTGTGGGGCAACATGACGATGAACCCCATCAGCGCGATCACCGGCGCGACCACCGACCGCATTTTGAGCGACGACCTCGTGCGCGGCTTCGTGACCAGCGTGATGCTCGAAGCGAAGGAGATCGGCGCGCGCTTCGGCATTCCCATCGAGCAGGAACCGAAGGACCGTCACGCCGTCACGCTCAAGCTCGGCGCGATGAAAACGTCGATGTTGCAGGACGTGGAAGCGGGCAAGGCGGTCGAGCTCGATGCGCTCGTCGCGTCGGTGCGCGAACTGGGCATGATGACCGGCGTGCCGACGCCGTTCACCGATGCCCTGCTGGGACTCGCGCGCCTGCATGCGCGCACGCGCGGGCTCTATCCGGCGGCGTGAGCCCGCTTTACGCCACGACGATACGCAGCGGGTCCGCAGCCGCGAACGCTTCGGCCCGCTCCGCGCTCGGCGGATAAATCCACTCGGTGTTGATGCGCGTCTTCAGTTGCTTCGCCTCTGCGCCCGACATCTTCACCTCGCGCTCCCAGCCTTCCGTATAGACCGCGCCCCACGGACCCAGATCGAGACACGTCACGTATTTCGGCTGGCTGTACGGAATCGGCGCGTCGCCGAGCAAATCCGCTGCAACGTTGTGACCCGCCGAGCGGCCGAGGTTCATCGCGTGCTGGCAGGACATCATCGCGTGATTGCCTTCGTCGTCGGTGGCGGCGTAGGCGACGTCGCCCGTTGCGTAGACCGTGTCGACACCGCGCACGCGCAGATTGCGATCCACATGCAGGCGACCGAGCGCGTCGCGTTCGGCGGGAATCTGCGCGGTCAGCGCGCTCGCGCGCACGCCGGCGGTCCAGATCACCGTGCTTGCCTCGATGCGCTCGCCATCGGACGTGGAGAGACCGTTCGCATCGACCGATGTCACCGCCGCCCCGAGCCGCCACTCCACGCCCAGCGATTCGAGCGCCTCGACGATGACCGGACGCGGACCCGCTCCGAGGTCCGGGCCGATCTCCGCGTTGCGCTCGACGATGACGACCCGCACCTCCGCATTCGTGCCGAGCGCCGCGCGCAAGCGCGCCGGCATTTCCGCCGCCGTTTCGATGCCCGTGAATCCGCCGCCGGCGACGACCACCGTGTTGCGCGCGGGCGTATCGGGCTGCGTCGCGAGCGCCTTGATATGCGCTTCGAGCGCGGCGGCTTCATCGACCTGATCGACGCTGAACGCGTGCTGCGCGAGCCCCTGAATCTGCGGGCGGAATAGGCGGCTGCCGGTCGCCAGAACGAGACGGTCGTAGTTCAACGACGACGGCGTGCCGTCCGCGCCGAGCAAGTCGACTTCCTGACGCTCGACGTGAATGCGCTCCACCGTACCCTGAACGAACCTCACGCCCGTGGACGCGAAGATATCCAGGAGCGGCGCCTTCATGCCCGCGGCGTTTTCTTCATACAGACGCGGACGCACATGCAGATGCGGCTCCGGCGCGACCAGTACGACTTCGATATCCGTGCGGCCGTGCTGATCGATGAGACGCGCGGCGGACAGGGCGCTCCACATGCCGGCGAAGCCGGCTCCGATTACCAGAATGCGCTTGGACATTTCGATGCTCCTTGGATTCGATATTGGGGTCGTTCGACGGACGGTTGTCTTCGTCATCGATTAACTGCGATTATATGAGTCGTAGTTAATCGGTGCAAGAAAATTGTCCGCCGTGTGCGGAATTGTCTCGAACTCACGTGTTCGAGCTTGATGTTGGCGAATTCCAGACACTGTGACGCTGATCTGGGACTCACCGAGGCGTAGTTGAAAGCATCGGCGTGAAGAAGCTCGATCGCCGCGTTAAGCTACGCGAAGGATTCAGACATCAGAGGAAGGTCATGGAGCAGCAAAACCAGCGGGAAGGCGGAAGCGAACTCGTCCAGATGCGCGACATGCTGCGCGAGTTCGTGCGCGAGCGGGACTGGAGCCGCTTCCACTCGCCGAAGAATCTCGCGGCGGCGCTGTCCGTCGAGGCGAGCGAGTTGCTCGAACCGTTCACGTGGCTCGCTACCGGCGAGAAGACCGAACTCGACGAAGCGAAGCTGCGCGCGATCCGTCACGAGATGGCGGACGTGTTCGCGTATCTCGTGATGCTCGCCGACTCGCTCGACGTCGATCTGCATTGCGCGTTGATCGAAAAAATGGCGCTGAACCGGTCGAAGTATCCGGCGCACAAAGTGAAGGGCGACGCGCGCAAATACACCGAGTACGACGAGTGACATGCACGGTGGCGCGAGACGCCCTCGCGCGGTTAAGCTTCGCTCCAGCCCGTTCCGTTAAAGGATTGCCGATGGACTTTTCGCTCTCGCCCGAACTTATCGATTTGCAGGCGCGCGTGCGCGCTTTCATCGCTGAAGAAATCATGCCCTTCGAGCGCGATCCGCGTTGCACGCCGCATGGTCCGAACGAGTCGCTGCGCGCCGAACTGGTCGCGAAGGGGCGCAAGGCGGGGCTGTTGTCGAGTCACGTATCGCCCGAATTCGGCGGGCTCGGTCTGAATCACGTCGCGAAGGCCATTCTGTTCGAAGAGGCCGGTTATTCGCCGCTCGGTCCCGTGGCGCTGAACATCGCCGCGCCCGACGAAGGGAACATGCATCTGCTCGAAGCCGTCGCCACGCCGCAGCAGAAGGAGCGCTGGCTGCGTCCCCTCGCGGCGGGCGACATCCGCTCGTGTTTCTGCATGACCGAACCGCCGCCGGGCGCGGGCGCCGATCCTGCGATGCTGCAGACCATCGCGACGCGGGACGGCGACGACTACGTGATCGATGGCCGCAAGTGGTTCATCACGGGCGCGGAAGGCGCGGCGTTCGCGATCATCATGGCGAAATTCGCCGACGGCCCCGCGACCATGTTTCTCGCCGACATGTCGAGCCCGGGCATCGTCATCGAACGGGCGATGGATTCGCTCGACACGTGCTTTCCCGGCGGCCACGCCGTCGTGCGCTTCGAGGGTTTGCGCGTGCCGAAGGAGAACGTGCTGGGCGAGCCGGGCGAAGGGTTTCGTTACGCGCAAGTCCGGCTCTCGCCCGCGCGTCTCACGCACTGCATGCGCTGGCTCGGCGCCGCGCGCCGCGCGCACGATGTCGCGACGACCTATGCGCGCGAACGTCAGGCGTTCGGCCGCGCGTTGGGCGAGCACGAGGGCGTCGGCTTCATGCTCGCCGACAACGAAATGGATCTGCACGTGACGCGCCTCGCCATCTGGCATTGCGCCTGGGTGCTCGATCAGGGCGTGCTCGGCAAGCACGAGTCGAGCATCGCGAAGGTCGTGTCGTCGGAGGCGCTATGGCGCGTCGTCGATCGCTCGGTGCAGGTGCTCGGCGGACAGGGCGTCACGCACGAGACCGTCGTCGCGCGGATTTTCGCGGACATGCGCGCCTTCCGGATCTACGACGGTCCGTCGGAAGTGCATCGCTTCAGCATCGCGCGGCGGATTTTGCGCGGGCCGAAGCCGCACGCCGAATCTGCCTGACGAATGCCGGTTCACTGCACGGTGGTCTGACCGCGCGCCTGGCGTTGCGCGATGATGCGGCTCGCGCGAATCGCGTTGTCGGGATAGTTCAGCCAGTCATTCGGATCGTAGCCGACCGAGCGCCAGAGCAGGAATTCCTGCCGGACCTGCGCGCGGGTTTTCGGCGCGTTCGGATCGCTGGTTTGCGCCTGCGGTTGCGCGAGCGCGGAGGCGGCGCAGCACAATGCCAGCGCGCCAATGATAAGACGGGGAATGGATGACATGACGAAACCCTCACACCGCATAACACGGCGATTTCATTCTAGGTGACAGAACGCAAAGGTACAGAACGCGTTTTGGGGGCGCCTCATACGTAGAGCGTTTTGCGTGCCCGGTGTGTGATATTGAATATGTCGTGTACTGATGAATCGCCCTATACTCATTTTTTCAAGCGGGGAAATTCCGGCGCAGCACCGAAACAAAGCCTGAGCCAACGAAAACTCGACAAAAAGGCCGCAGTCATGAGTACCTCGAGCGTCGCCGTCACCAGCAGTTTTCCGGAGATGGACGAACTGAAGGCGATACGCGTCGCTGGCGGCGCGCGCTTCGCGTGGCGCACCATCGGCGAAGTGCGCGCGCGTCATGAATCGTTTCCCATTTTGACCGCATCGATCGGCACGGAAGATCCGCAAGCGCCCGCAATCGGCTTCTTCGGCGGCGTGCACGGGCTCGAATGCATCGGCACGCAGCTCGTGCTCGAATACATGCGCGCGCTGCTGCGGCGCCTCGACTGGGACGACACGCTGCATCATCAATTGCGCGCGATCCGTCTTATCTTCATGCCGATCGTCAATCCCGGCGGCATGTTCGCGCGCACCCGTGCGAATCCGAACGGCGTCGACCTGATGCGCAACGCGCCGCAAAGCGCCGAGGGACGCGTGCCGTTTCTCGCGGGCGGCCAGCGCATCGGGCCGTGGCTGCCGTGGTATCGCGGGCCGGTGGACGGCCGCATGGAAGTGGAGAGCGCGGCGCTGCTCGCGGTGGTCGAAGAGCAGTTGATGTCGCGGCCGCTCAGCTTCGCGCTCGATTGTCATTCGGGATTCGGCTGGGACGACAGCATCTGGTTTCCGTATGCGGGCACCGAGCGCCAGATGGCGCATTTGCCAGAAATGTTTCTGTTGAAGACGATGTTCGAGGAATCGTATCCGCATCATGGTTACGCATTCGAGCCGCAAAGCCATCAATACCTGTTGCACGGCGACCTGTGGGACTTCGCATACGACCGCTCGCGCGCGCCCAACATCTTTCTGCCGATGACGCTCGAACTCGGCTCGTGGCGCTGGATCCGCAAGAATCCGGCGCAGGTGTTCTCGCGCCTCGGCATCTTCAATCCGATCAAGGCGCATCGCACGCGGCGCGTGCTGCGGCGTCATCCCAACTTCTTCGATTTCCTCACGCGCGCCGCATTCTCGTCGCGCCGCTGGCTGCCGAGCGGCGACTTCCGCGACGACGTGCTGCGACGCGCGCGCGAACACTGGCAGCGCACGGGCGCATGATGAGCGATTGGGTGCTCCTTCGCGGTCTCACACGCGAAGCGCGTCACTGGGGCGCGTTCGATGCGGCGCTCGCTGCGCATGGGCTCGTCGGCGCGGGCGAGCGTGTGGTGTGTATCGATCTGCCGGGCAATGGCGTCGAACATTCGCGTGCTGCGCCGCAGTCCGTCATCACGATGATGGAATTCGTGCGCGAACGCTGCGCCGCGCTGAAGGTGCGCCTGCCGTGCCGCGTGCTCGCGATGTCGCTCGGCGCCATGGTCGCGACCGCTTGGGCGGAACGTCACGCGGGCGAAGTCGAGCGGCTCGTGCTGATCAACACGAGCATGCGTCCGTTCGCGCGTCTGACCGAACGCCTGCGGCCCGCTGCATGGCCCATGCTTTTGCGCATTGCGATGACATGGACGCAGCCCGAGCGATGCGAAGCGACGATCCTCGATCTCACGTGCAATCGCCACGACACGCGCGATGCGGACATCGTGCGCTGGTCTGCGCTTCGGCGCACACATGGCGCGAGCGCGGCGAATGCACTGCGTCAACTCGCGGCCGCTGCACGCTTTCGCGCGGCACGCGATGCGCCGCGCTGTCCAGCGTTACTGCTATCGTCGGCGGCGGATCGGCTTGTCGATCCGATATGCTCGGCGCGCATCGCGAAGCAATGGCGCGCATCGCACAAAGTGCATCCGTGGGCCGGCCACGATCTTCCGCACGACGACGCCGACTGGACGTGCGAGGCCATCGCCGCATGGCTCGGCGAGTATGAACGCACGTATGACATTCGCGCGGCCAGCGCATGACTTCGCTACTCAAGCCGATATGAAACCGCCCATCGTCAATCTCGATACGCTCGATCCCCAACCGCTGCCGCCCGAATTCGCCCCGACGGGCGCCGCCGCCGAACGCTTTGCGCCGCGTATCGCGCGTATCGGCGGCATGCTCGGCGCGAAGAAACTCGGCTATAGCCTCATCGTGCTGGAAGCGGGCACGCGCGCGTTTCCGTTTCATCATCATCGCGTGAACGAGGAAATGTTCTTCGTCATCGAAGGCGCGGGCGAGGTGCGGCTCGGCAACGAGACGCATGCGATTCGCGCGGGCGATGTCATCGCCTGTCCGCCGGGCGATTCCGAAACGGCGCATCAGATCGTCAATACGGGCACAGGGCCGCTGCGCTACCTTGCGATCAGCACGATGCAGTCGCCCGAAGTGGTCGAGTATCCGGATACGGGCCGTCAAGCCGTGCTCGTCGCCGATGAACCCGGTGTGAAAGGCTTGCGCGCCGTCTTTCGCGTGAGCGATTCGCTCGGCTACTGGGACGGCGAATAGAGAGCACGCTCGAAGATACCGACTCGCGGGCGTATCGACGCTTACTGCACGTAACAATCGCTGCCCGGCGGCTATTTCTTGTTAATTCTTGTAATGCGTGTACCGCCTGGACGACGCCTAGGGAAACCTCGTGTTGCAACGCAGCATCGCATTGCGTATGCTGTTCCTGGCGGATGGCGCGACTTTGCGCTTCACGCAACCTGAATCATCGACACGAATAAACAAACGCCGGGAAACACAGAGCGTTTCATCGGGCAGCGCCGGTAAGCGTTACGGACTTCCTGAAGGAGCCGCACATATGGAACTGACCAAATCGTCTAAGCCGACTCTGCATATCTTCCATCAGGAAGGCGGATGGCATTGGGGCATCACCGTCGAGCGAGCGGCGGGAGGCGGAATGAAGGTCGTCGCGTATAGCGATGAAGGCTTCGACTCCGAGGAAGAAGCGCGCGAGGACGGCGAGCAAGCCCTGCGCTCGGAAGAGTGGCGCTCGCGCCAGAGTTTCAGCGGCAGCGAGCGGCGTCAAGGGTACACCTGATCGGGGCGACTCACGTTCGCCTCGAGATTCTTCCGCGGTCCATTCGTCCCCTTGTAGTCCCGATTCCTCGCTGCATCTTTCCCTTGCACCAGAAACGCGCGACACTGAACGCCCCCCGCATTTCGACGAGGCGTGCCCTTATGTCGTCCGTTCCCTGTCCATCCGGCGCGGCACCCGACGATTCCCGCTTCGCGATACGCCGCATGACATTGCGCGATGTCGATGTCGCGCTCAACTGGGCCGCGACCGAAGGATGGAATCCGGGGCTCGATGACGCCCGCGCTTTCTTCGCCGCCGACCCGCACGGCTTTTTCATCGGCACGTGGGACGGCGCGCCCATCGGCTGCATCTCCGCAATTGCATATGGCGACGCATTCGGTTTCATCGGCCTTTATCTCGTGCGTCCGGAGTGGCGCGGCAAGGGTTTCGGCATGCGCTTGTGGAACGAGGGCATGCGCTATCTCGGCGCGCGCAATATCGGGCTCGACGGCGTGCTCGCGCAGCAGCCGAACTATCGGAAATCGGGATTCGTGCTCGCGTATCGGAACGTGCGTTACGAGGGCGTCGCGGCGGCGGATGAAGATCCCGTCGATGGCGTGACGATCGCCGATGCGACCACCGTTCCCTTCAACCGTCTGCTGAACTACGACACGCGCATGTTCGCTTGCGAGCGCGCCGCGTTCCTGCGTGCGTGGTTGTCGCAACCGCAGGAGCACGTGCGCGCACTCGCCGCGCTCGATGGCGACGCGGTGCGCGGCCTCGCCGTGATCCGGCGCTGCGGCACGGGACACAAGATCGGTCCGCTTTTCGCCGACGATCTCACGATTGCGCGCGCGCTGTATCGCGCGCTCGTGTCGGTGCTGCCGGGCGAAACCGTGTTTCTCGACGCGCCCGAAAGCAATCCGGCGGCCGTCGCGCTCGCCGTCGAGCACGACATGAAGAGCGTCTTCGAAACGGCGCGCATGTACACGCGAGCGGCCCCGGACGTGCCGCTTGCGAACGTGTTCGGCGTGACGACTTTCGAGCTCGGTTGAGCCCGAAGCCTGCGATCAGGCAGGCGGCGTGCCTTCGTGGAAAAGCGTCTTCAACTGCGAGCGCAGCTCGGGCGAATCGGTATGCCGATGCACGGCGACGGCATGCTGCACGGCCGCTTCCATCAGCTCGTCGTCGCTGTCGGCGGAAAGAACGATGCTGCACTTCACATCGCTCGGGCATTCGCGGCAATCGATGTACTTGCGTGTCATGACATCCTCCTCGCATGAGACGCTCATCAAAGTATAGGCGGCGCGCCGATGTTTGCACGTGCGCACACGCTCCGGTAACGTGTGATGTCTGCGCCATTCGCGAGCCCGCACTTGAGTCACGATCATCTTCATCGTCTGGCCGAAACGACGCTCGCTGCGTATCGCGCGGCGATCTATCGGATCGATGCGCAGCCGATTATCGACATGACAATCGGCGTCGTGAATGCCGAAGCGGCTTCGTTGCTCGCGAAACATGATGTCGCGAGCGCGGTCTTCGTCACAGCGTTCAATCCGTTCGGTCGAGTGCTCGCGCGCGAAGAGAACGCGGCGCGTCAAAACGGGCTGATCGAGCGCGTCGGGCAATTGGGCTTGCATGCGCTGCGGGGCGAGGGTATCGATCCGATGAACGTCTGGGTCGCCGAGTCGAGCCTCTTCGTGCTCGGCGCGACGCACGGCACCGCCGATGCGTTGATGACCGAATTCGCGCAGAACGCCGTGGTGTACGTCGATCGCGCGGGCTTGCCGCAATTGCTGCTGCATCCGGACTATCGCTGAAACTCTGGACCGTGGGTGCGATGAACGGTCTGGTCGGAGAGGTGGCGGTCTACGATCACGCGCTGAGTGCCGAGCGCGTGATGGCGCACTATCTGGCGGGGATGTGATCCACGATCTTCGGGCGCGGCCCTTCACCAAGTTCGCGTGAAGCATCCGGTTATGACTCGTCTCGGACGCATCTGCATGCTTGGCGCGCTGCTCCTATCCCTTACGCTGGGCCGTCGTCTATGTCGAAGGCGACCATAACGCTGTGAGCGATGTCGGAGGACATGAGGGCGGCATTCAGCTCCCCGAGCATGCGGTCACGTCAACGTCACTTCCGCGGCTCTTTCGTCGCAAACCATGAGCACGGTAAAACCGCAAACAATCCGCGGACGGACGAATTTAATTTCTAGGAAGAATCGCATGTCTGCATTGGGGGCGGAGTGATAAGTTCGAATCCTCATATTATTTTATGGATTAGGAATGCATAAGAAGCGTCGAAACTCTATGCATTCACCACGGGTACTCGACGCCGTTGCGTCTGCCAGCGCATGCTATTTTGCTCGCCTTGCCTGACATGAGTCGCATGGACCCGCGCTTGCTCGACGCCTACCTTGGCGAACTGCGCTTCATGCAGGAACTGGCTGAAGAGTTCGCTCGCGATCATCCCAAGATCGCGGCGCGCCTCGGCATGGTCGCGGGAACCATTGGCGATCCCTACGTCAATCGTCTGCTCGAATCGGCCGCGTTCGTGAACGCGCGCATGCAGATGCGCTTCGAAGACGCGTTTTCGCAGGTAACCCGCGCGATGCTGGCGTGTATCTATCCGAGCTATCTGTCGCCCACGCCTTCGATCTCCATTGCGCGCTTCTATCCCGGTGGCAAGGCGAAGGGCTTCAGTACCGGCTATATCGTCAGGCGTGGCACGGAACTGGCCTCGTTGAGCTTGCCCGACGGCGAGCAAACCCTCTGCACCTTCCGAACGACGCAGGATGTGTCCTTATACCCCGTCATGCTGGAGCGTGCCCGGCTGACTCACGTCCCTCCCGATATTCAGGGGCTGGACCGTTACGTGTCGACTGAGCGTCGCGTGCGGGGCGCGCTACGCCTGCGTCTGCGTACGATGGAGGGTGTGCCGTTTTCCTCGTTGCAGGGACTGGATCGGTTGCAGATTTATCTCTCGGGCGGGGAACGCGTCGCCTCCCACCTGCACGAGCTGATTCATACGAGTGCGCTGGCGTCGGTTATCGGCGAACCGGGGCGCTTTGGCGAGGCGGGCTACAGGCCGCACGTGGTGGCATCCGAGGCCGTCGTTCAGGACGGACTCGGTCCAGATGACGCGGTCTTGCCGCTCGCTGGGCCTAAGTTTCTGGGTCACAACCTGATGCAGGAGTATTTCGCCTGCCCGAGCCGGTTTTACTTCTTCACGCTGACCGGACTCAAAGCCGGTCTCGCGCGTATCGACGGATGCGAAACCGAGATCGTTGTGCTGCTGGATCGGCCTACGAACGAGTTGGCCGAGCGCGTGGATGTCGAGCAGTTCGCCCTATTCTGCGTGCCGGTGGTGAACCTCTTCAAAGTGCGAACCGTGCCGGTAAAGGTCGAAGAGGGTGGTCGGCTCGTGCGTCTGGTGCCGTTCGAGAAGAAGCCGCTCGACTACGAAATGCATTCGGTGGACATGGCGATCGGTCAGGTCCAGAACAAGGTGGACTCGGAGGAGTTGCTGTTCCATCCGCTGCATCGGCCCTTGCTGCACGACGAAGAGGACCACGAGCGCTATTTCACGGTACGTCGGGAGCAGTCCCTGTCCAAAGCCAACGGACGTTCGTATGGCACGCGCGCGCCGTATGTGAGCACCGACTCACTCCTTTCGCTGGTCGGCCGTGACGGGCAGCCTTACCTGCTGGAGAACCACCCAGAGGGCGATCGGATCAACTATTTGTCCGTCGATGCGTGGCTGACCAATCGCGATCTCCCCGGACTCATGCGCTGTGACGGCGTGCAGGATCTGACGATGCCGGGATCGGCGCCGCTCTCGAGCGTTGGACTGGTACGCGCACCGAGCCGTTCGAGGCCGCCGCTCGCCTCGGGCCCTCAGGCGTGGCGACTGTTCGCGCAACTCGGCATCGGACTTGCGAGCTTCGACGACACTCACGACGAACCGAATCCCGGTGAGGGCTTGCGCCGCTTGCTGCGGCTTTATCTGGCGGACGACATGCCTGCGCTCACACGACAGGTCGAGAGTCTCGTCGCGACCACAGTCGAGCCGATCCATTGCGTTGTCTGGCAGAACGTGCCGCCGATGGTGCGCGCGCTCGGATGCACGGTCACGGTGGATGAAGACGGTTTCGACGGCATCAGTCCTTACGCGCTGGGTCTCGTGCTCGAACACTATCTCGCACGACATGCTTCCTCGCACTCGTTCACCAAGACCCGACTGCAGGTCAAGCAGCGCGGCTGCATTGCCGAGTGGGCGCCACGTCCCGGCACGCGCGGCATCGCCTGAAACGAGGCAAACGCCAGCGGCCAATCACCGAATAAAGCCATTCCCCGCGCGGCGCAAGCCGTGACCTTAAACACAAGAATCAGGGAGAAACATTCCGATGTTCAATCCGTTACAGAGCCGCACGCTGAAGGTGGCGTGCGCGGCACTGCCCACCTGGGGCGGTACCGATATTTTGCTGCCTCAGCGCGTCAGGGGCGTTGAGGCGCTTGGCGAGCTCTTTAAGTACGAAGTCGAATTTGCGTCGCTGGACAGCCCCACGTTCCGCATCTATAAGGCGCGCGAACTGATCAAGCCGGATGAGTTGATCGGTAAGACGATCATAATTTCCGTGGAGTTTGAAGGAAAAGGGACTTTCATACCAGGTTTGCCCGGCAATCAGGGCGCGGGCAACATCGGTGCGGGCGTGCGCACCATCGAAGGCATCATCACCGAAGTCGAGCAGACCGGTAGCGATGAGCGACGTGTTTATTATCAGTTCACAGTGAGGCCGTGGCTCTGGCTTGCATCTCAAAATAGCGATAACCGATTATTCCAAGATATGAGTGTCTTGGACATCACGGAGACCGTGCTCAAGGGCGGAAACTACAAGTTCCCTTGGGACATGCGCTTGGCCAGAACCATGCTGAACAACAACGTTTTTCCGAAACGCGACTATGTTCGGCAGTTCTGGCAGAGCGATTATGATTTTTTAAGTCAGCTCTGGAGCGAATGGGGTATTTATTATCACTTCGATGGCATGACCTTGGTGCTGTGCGATTCACCCGGCTCGCACAAGAAACATGGCAACGCTTACGACACGATACTCTATCACGCGCCCGAAGCAGAGCGTATTGATGAAGAGCATATTCACAGTCTGAGCGTCTCGCGCCAAATCACGCCGGGCGAGGTGACACTCAACGACTACGATTACACGCAATCGAACGGCACGTTCGATGTGACCCAGTACAAATACAGCAAGTCCTCGCGCGACAACATCGAGCAGTATCACTGGGGCGACTACACGCAGCCGCTCGCGGGCGCGATGGGCCTGTCGGGTCAGCCGAACGATCTGCGCAATGAAGGTAACTATCTCGCGTGGGTGCGTGTCGAGGCGTTGCGTTGTGAGGGCCTGCGTGCCTACGGCTCGGCCAATGCGCGCGGGCTGATGACAGGCCGTACGTTCCAATTGGAGGGCCACCCGCAGAAAGAGGTCAACGAACAGTATCTGGTGGTGTCGACGTCGATCGACGTGCGTAATGCGGACGAATTGGCAGTATCGCCGGGTGCCGATGCGCACTACCACTGCAAGACCGACTTCGTGGTACAGCCAAGCAATGCGTTCTTCAAGTTAAAGCCGAAGGAGAAGCCGCGCGCACATCCGGAAACGGCGGTGGTGACGGGGCCGGAGAACGAACCTATATGGCTCGACGCGTACGGACGCGTAAAGATTTTTTTCAAATGGGACCGGATAGGTAAGAAAGATCAGAACTCGAGTTGCTGGGTGCGCGTGTCCTTGCCATGGCATGGCGGCCCGCATAGCTTGATGTCGGTGCCGCGCATCGGCGATGAGGTCACCATCGGCTATCACGAAGGCGATCCAGACAAGCCGTTCGTCTTATCAAGCAAGGTGAATCAGTTTAACCCGCCGCCGTTCGAGTTGCCGAAGAACATGGCTCTGACGGGTCTGGTGAGTCATGCATTGGAAGGTCAAGGCCACAACTACGTGGTCACAGACGATACGCCCGGCAAGCAGCAGGTGCAGGTGGCGAGCGATCAGGCCAATTCGCGGCTGGTGCTGGGGTACAACACGCGCATCGTGTACAGCGACGGGCGTCAGCAGGCGCGCGGGCTGGGATGGGAGTTGGCCACGGACGCGTGGGGCGTGCTGCGGGCGAATCGCGGCATGCTCGTCACGGCCGAGACGCGCAGTGGTGCCGGCTCGCCTGCGATGGACATGGGCGAGACGGTCCAGCGATTGACGCAGGCCAACGAGCAGCAAGACGTGCTCGCTCATGCTGCGGTACAGGCTCACGCGCAGGACCCGCAGGATCGACTTGACCTTTCGCATCCCTTAAAAGCCCAAGTTGCCGAATTGCAAGGACAAGGAGCGGCTTCCCAAGATGCCGCTGCCGTTTCAGGCCCGACCAAGCCGCATCTGCTGCTTGCTTCGGCGGCTGACATTGCGCAAACCGCCGCTCGAAACGTCAATCTTCACAGCGGGGAACATACCGCCATCACTACTGGCGGACATTTTGCGGCGAACACGGGTGGCAACTTGCTCGCCTCCGCGCGTAAGGCAATTCGCTTCTTCGCCTACAAACTCGGCATCCGCATGGTGTCATACGCCGAGGATATCGACGTACAGGCGCTCAAGAAAAGCATCAATCTGCTTGCGAAGCTCGAGATTACGCAGACCGCTAATCGCATCACGATCAAAGCGAGCGAAGAGGTCATGATTCATGGCGGCGACAGCTATATCAGTTTGAAAAGCGGAAAGATCACCGTGGGCGGTGGCGTGTACGAGGTCAACGCCCAAGCCAAGAATTTGCCGCCCAAGCCGATCGGTGTGAGTCCGCAAGGGCTACCGGACGTGCAGGCGAACGACGAGATGTTCCGCGTGCTCTCGCCCACCGGACAACCGTTGCCGGGCGTGGACTATCGGGTGCAAGCGCCGTCAGGCGGGCACGTCTTCCGCACGGACGCCGCCGGGCGCACGCCATTGGTCAATACCGAACAGGCAGAAAACGTGAAGTTCGAATTGCATTGGGACGAATTCGCCGCTGCTTCAGGTCGTACTTCGATTTCAGGCGTACAACAACAATAAGAGGAACTTTCTGTGACAGCTAACCTTACCGCAACCGGCACGACGAATCCGGAGCAGAAAACGTGCGTCGATGCGCAATGCGATTGCTACATTATCTGGTCGCTCGCTCAGCAATTTGCGATGCGCCAGCTTGTGACGCATGCGCCGACGCACGATCACATGCCGGACTATCGCGAAGGTGATCCGCATGTCTCGAATCGACAGATTGAGAAAGCAACGCCTGAATTCATAAGCAATTACGAGCTTCGGGCGCGACGCATTGCAGCTGCGTATGCGCGTGTATATCTTGAAGACTTCCATCTCGGCGACACGAAAAAGATCGGTCGCTTCTATTGGTTGGGGCTGGGCGCATTTGCTTCAAAGCAGGTCGCTGCAACGCTTCATCAATGGCAGGTGAAGTACGCGGCGCGCTGGTCAGTATTGATCGAGGGATTGGGGCGAGGAAATCTATGGCTCTTCAACGACGTGTTGGCGTGGTTTTATGCTTATGCGGCAGGTAGCGACACGTTCAAGAAATGCGCAGGATCCCGCAATAGCAACGACTTCGTTGAGCAAGTCAAGAACAATTTCACGCGGCAGAAGGATCATGCCACGTCGATTGATAAAGTTCCGTACGTGGTTAACGGCGAGACGGGTCAGAAAAAAGAAAAGAAAGGTTATCTGCAATTGACACCTCTTGTTGACGATGGTTTCAAGAAAGTCGCCTCTTGGGAGATGGCGAGCGAAATGGATAAGCCATCTATTGCGCTTAGTCATCTGCTATCTATAGCTCAGCATGAACAAGGGGAAGTGCTGCAGGGTTTGATATACGACGATCGTGATTTCCAATGGTGGCTTGGAAATCAACGAAGTGCGTTGGCGACAGCGGACGACACTGCGATCAAGAACTCCATTGAAATGATGAAGTATGGATTGACCGACGGATCTGACATTGCGCTCTCGCCGGTGATCCGCGCGTTGGTGCCAAACCTCCAGCTTGTCATGACGCCCGACTATGAATCGGATGACATGGAGTTCCGGCCTGATGCGAAGGATCGATTGGTTCTCGAGAATTACAGGCAGCGGATGGACTGGATCAAGAATGTCGCGAACAAGTATCACAGACTCATGCAGGGTAATCGGCAGGAGAAAATGCGTAGTTACCTCGAAGTCATAAAGAGCTGGGGTGACGAACGAATCGCTCCATGAAGAAGATCTCTATCTTCGTGTCGCTGCTTGTAGCAGCGGCACTCATCGCATTCTATGTTCACGCATTTAGTTGGACGGCTGGTTCAACATCCAATTTTGAGAAAGACATGCCTCAGACTCACTCACTCATTCGACTCGGTAAACCTCAACTCTCCGATCTCAACGGTTCGGGTTCTTCCATTGACAATCATCCAACCGGCGCTACCTTTTATCAACAAGTGTGGCAGCAAGGAGCACTGGGCACGGTTGAATTCGCTCACGGACCTCACAGTTTCGTGGTCGAGAACGTCTTATCTATACTTGGATCCGCTGACAAAGATGTGCCTGAGGGAATTTATGATTGGAACATCAACTTCGGCGTGAGTCCGGAAGAGGCTGACACCCATGAAGCCGCTCGCGATCGCGTTATGAGGTTCCTCTCACAACTGCGGGCGGCGGGCTGGAAACGCTACATATCAACAAATCGACCCCGTCTCGGCGGCAAACAAGCTTGGCAATATAATTCGTTGTCCAGTGTCGATGGCATCTATTCGCTGGATTCCACTTATATCCCAACAATTGAAGAATGGAAATCGGCGGTGAAAAACCGTCCAAAATGGGTTTTCGAGGCAGATGGTGTGTATCTTGAAGTCGTGGTCGACGAGAGCAACATGGGCGGATTCGTCGGGAAGAGTACGTATTTGCTTGGCGTCGAAATGAAGAGTGAATACGCCTTCTATGGGGTTGGTTATTTCCCGGGCGACGCAGAAAAAATAGAAAATTGGAAGGAGTTGATCCCCGCTGAGCTTGCTAAGTATCACCAAGACAGACTAAGAAGGGAGGCTGAACTCAAGGCTGCGGGTTACACGATCGACACAGCTTATCAAGACCCGCCCATCAAGAGTCTGCAAGATTCCCACGACAGCACGCGCTGAGGATCGTTCAAATGGAAAGAGCAACGATAAACGGCAAAGCGCAGATAGTGGTTGGCGATGTGACCAGCCACGGCGGCCGGGTGATTTCAGGCAGTCCATCATCGACCTGGGGGCGAGGCGAAATTCCGGTTGCACGTAAAGGCGATAAGGTCACCTGCCCAAAATGTGAGCCTCATTTGTTTGAAATAACCGAAGGGTGCGAAAATAGCTCCGATTTTGGCGCCCCCGTTGCGCTTGAGGGTCATATGACATCCTGCGGTGCCACACTGATTGCCCAGGTATTCGATTAAATAATGTCTAAACGGGGCGGTCCGAAAGGCGGTCATGCGCTGGGTGCGGCCGGTTGTTCTCGATGCGGCGCGAGGTGTTCGATCGGAACGGCCAGTTGTACCGTAACGTCGAACTTCAAGGCGAGGCGAGTGAGCACGAAACGCGCAACGGATGAGGATTCGAACTCAACACGGCTCGTAGGCGATAGCCCCGCCGGGTGGCCCCCCACGCTGTCCCCGTCTCATTCACACGACACCCCTTGGTGTATATTCATTCTCCTTCGGCAACGGCGAGGCCCAGTACGCACCCAAATGACGGAATCGACGCTTCCCTTCGACATCCAGCCCATCCCGCTTCCCGCCGACACACCCACCGACGTGCGCGTGTGGCAAGTTCAAATCGATCTTTCCGCGCCGCTCGACAGCGCGGCCCACGCCGTGATGAACGCAAGCGAACGCGCGCGCGCGGCGCGCTTCCTGCGCCACGCGGATGTCGCGCGTTTCGGCGTGATGCGTTGCGTGCTGCGGCATGTGCTCGCCGCCGAGACGCATCGCGATGCCGCGAGTCTGATGCTCGAGGCCGACGATCGGGGCCGGCCGTTCCTCGCGCATCCGGACGCGCCGGACTTCAACGTGTCGCATTCGGGCGCATTCGGCCTCATCGCGATATCGAAGAAAAGGCGCGTGGGCGTCGATATCGAAGAAGCCCGCGCAACGTTCGATTGGCGCGAACTTGCGCCCGCCGTGCTCGCGGATGTGGACCGCCGCGAGATCGAAGCGATGCCCGACGAGCACGCACGAAGCGCCACGTTCTTCGACTGCTGGACGGCGAAGGAGGCGGTGTTGAAGGCGCACGGCGTCGGCATCGGGGGCGCGGCGATCACGATGACGAGCTTCCCGGTGCTGCCGCGCGACGGCGTTCGCTACACGCTCACGCGCGAAGGCGGCGCGTTCGACGCAATCGCGCTCGACGCGCCTTCGGGATACGCAGCCGCGCTCGCCTGGTCATATTGATGCAACGCAGCGACGCTCACGCCAACTTGGTACGCGCAAGATCGCGCTGCGTGAGATAAAGCCGCAAGTCGAACTCGATCTGATGGTAGCCCGGCTGCATCAACTCGCACAGCCGATAGAACGCCTTGTTGTGATCGCTTTCCTTCAGATGCGCAAGCTCGTGTACGACGATCATCCGCAGAAATTCAGGCGCCGTGTCCCTGAAGAGCGATGCGATGCGAATTTCCTTCTTCGCCTTGAGCTTCGCGCCCTGCACGCGCGAAATCGCGGTGTGCAGGCCGAGCGCGTGACGCAGCACGTCGAGCTTGCTGTCGTAGAAGACCTTGTCGATGGCGGGCGCGACGCGCAGGAACTCCTGCTTCAGGCCCGAGCAATATTCATAAAGCGCGCGATCGGACTGAACCGCGTGCTTGTTCGGATAGCGCGCGTCGAGATAGGCGCCCAGTTGTTGCTGGGCGATCAGTCGGCGCACCTTGTCCTGTAGCGTGTTCGGATAGGCGCTCAGGTATTTCAGGTGTTGCATGACGGCCGGATTGGAAAGATACGTTCAATGCCTGATGCGCAGGCGGGCGTGGGACGCAATCGGCGGCGTCCGCAGCGTGAATTGCGCAGCAATCTACCCATCATTTTAGTCAACGCCGCGCCGCCTCGCCGCCGTCATGACGACAAGCGTGTTTCGATGCGCGCAATTCCGTAAGTTTATGTTTCAGCCCGGCTTCGAATGAGCCCGCCGTGCGAACATGCGCGCTCTCAAGAAACGGGTGACAAAAGGCAGGTTTATCGATGGCATCGAGTAAGGCGCATCATGCGACCGGTTGGGCGGCGGGCATCATCGCGGCGGCGGTCGTGATGCATCCGATAAAAGCCGCGACCGCGGACATGCTGGCGGGCGCGCTGGCGCTGCTCGGGGGCATCGCCGGGGCCACCGCGCCCGACTGGCTCGAAGTCGCGTGGTGGACGCGCGCGCGCAGACTCTGGATCACGCATCGCACGCTCACGCACTGGGGCATCGGCTGGGCCGCGCTGTTCGCGCTTTCGTATCACTTTCTCGGGCGGCATCCGGCGGCGTCGGTCGCGTTCGGCTTCGCGTGCGGCGGCCTCATGCATCTCTTCGCGGACTGGCCGAATCCGCTCGGCGTGCCGTGGATCGCCGGGCGACATTCCCTCAGACTGTGGACGAGCGGGCATTGCGATCTGATCATCGTCGCGGGTTCGTGGGCTGCGGCGCTTTTCGTCGTCGACGATGTCTGGTTTCATCATGCCTACGGACGCATGCTGCTGAATGCGCTGCACATCTAGCACGACATCGCGAGGAGTCACGTTCTCATGCAACCGAATCACACGCGCGTTCGCTTCCTTCTCTTCTTCGCCGCGTTGCTCGCAATCCTTGCGCTCGATGGTTGCGCAGGCCTCTTCAACCGCGATGCAATGCGCGTGACGGTCGCGGGCATCGAGCCGCTCGAAGGGCAAGGGCTCGAAATGCGCTTCGCCGTGAAGCTGCGCGTGCAGAATCCGAACGATGCGCCGGTCGACTTCGACGGCGTCGCGCTCGATCTCGACCTCAACGGCCGCGCGTTCGCGAGCGGCGTGAGCGATCAGCGCGGGACCGTGCCGCGTTTCGGCGAACTGGTGGTGTCCGTGCCGGTGACGGTGTCGGCGTTCTCGGTCGCGCGCCAGGCGTTCGGCTTTGCGAGCGGCAACGGGGTCAGCAAGGTGTCGTACGCGGTGCGCGGCAAGCTCGCGGGCGGCGCGTTCGGCGGCGCGCGCTTCTCCGACAGCGGCTATGTCGATCTTCCCGGATCGGGTTCGTCCGGCTACTGAGACGCCGACGCTTCCCGCGGATCGTAAGGCACGACGCGATCCGCCTCGTTGGCGTCGTTGCGGGCGATCACCGCGCGCGCAGGTTCGGTCGCGCTGAGATTGACCGGCTGATGCGGCACGCCAGGCGGAATGAAGACGAAGTCGCCCGGCTCGTTGATGACCGACTCCGCCAGTCCCGGCCCATAGCGCGTCTCGATGCGTCCTTCGAGTATGTAGATGCCCGTCTCGTAGCCCACGTGGACATGCGGTTCGCCACGCCCGCCCGGCGGCACGACGACGAGATGCATCGCGAGGCCGCGCGTGCCGGCCGTCGCCGCCGACAATCCGATGAAATAAGGCAGATGCTGAACCGTCGCGAGCTTTTCCTGCGGCCGCACGGTAACGACCGTCTGCTGCGCTGTCTCTTGCGTGGTGACCTGCATGGCGATTCCTCCGTCGGCTCGATGCGCCGCTATCGACAATAGCCGAATC
Source organism: Caballeronia novacaledonica (assembly GCF_900258035.1). Taxonomy (GTDB): domain Bacteria; phylum Pseudomonadota; class Gammaproteobacteria; order Burkholderiales; family Burkholderiaceae; genus Caballeronia; species Caballeronia novacaledonica. The sequence continues at coordinate 315,612 of NZ_OGTP01000001.1, forward strand.
CCGATGTCGCGCAAAGGTCACGCGGCCCGGCTAAGGTAGCCGAAAGGCGCGCACCGTGTTTGTGCAACCGCACATGCCCGACCCAGGGCCAAAGGCGCGGGCCGGCGCATAATCGCGTTGACTGATCCGAAGAGCGCCGTAACCGCATCGCAACCGAATGCCTCGGGAGGACACCATGCTGGTCAAGAACGAAGCGCGGGTCGAACAGCTCATCAACGATCTCCTCGACTTTGCGAGAGGACGCTTGCCGGAGCCTGCCTTCAAGGTCATCGAGCCGCTTCTTCGCTATTACTACGAGCAGGTCGATGTCGAGGACATCGCGAGCCGCGATGTCGCCGATCTCTACGGCGCCGCGATGGCCCACTGGCAGACGGCGCAGAAGTTCGTGCGCGGGCGCGAGGTGCTGCGCGTCTATAACCCGAATCTGGAGCAGCACGGCTGGCACTCGGATCACACGGTCATCGAGATCGTCAACGACGACATGCCGTTTCTCGTCGACTCGGTGACGATGGAGTTGAACCGCCTCGGCCTCGCGCTGCATTCGGCGATTCATCCGGTGTTTCGCGTGTGGCGGTCCGGCAAGGGCGCGCACGCGGGCGAGATCGAGCGGATCGGTCAGGGGCACGCCGAAGCGGGCGACGGCAATTCCGAGCTCGAATCGTTCATCCATTTCGAAGTGGACCGCTGCGGCGACGGCGAGCGTCTCGAAGAAGTGCGCGACAGCATCGCGCGCGTGCTCGGCGACGTGCGCGCGGCGGTCGAAGACTGGCCGAAGGTGGTCGAAGCGGCGCGCGTCGCGATCGGCGATCTGAAGACGCGCGACACGACGCCCGACGGCATCGAGTCCCGCGCGTTCCTCGAATGGATGGTCGCGGATCATTTCACGTTCCTCGGCTGCCGCGATTACGAACTCGTCGAGCACGAAGGCGGTCCCGCGTTGCGCGGCGTGGCGGGCTCGGGCCTGGGCATCTTGCGCGAGACCTTGCGCGCGCCCTCCGCGAGCGACGTGACGCCGCTGCCGCCGGGCGCCGCCGCGATCATCGAGGGCGCGGCGCCCATCTTTCTGACGAAAGCCAATTCGCGCGCAACGGTGCATCGGCCGGGCTATCTCGACTATGTCGGCGTGAAGCGCACGTCGCCCGATGGCAAGGTGACAGGCGAGCGGCGTTTTCTCGGCCTGTACACATCGACCGCGTATCTCGTGCCGACGTCCGAAATCCCGATCGTGCGCCGCAAATGCGCGAACATCGTGCGGCGCGCGGGTTTCCTTGAAAAAGGGCATCTGGCGAAGTCGCTCATCACGGTGCTGGAGCAGTATCCGCGCGACGAGCTTTTCCAGGCCGACGAAGACGTGCTCTTCGATATCGCGATCGGCGTGCTGCGCCTTCAGGAACATCAGCGCACGCGGCTGTTCGTGCGCCGCGACCGCTTCGACCGTTTCGTGTCGTGCCTCGTCTTCGTGCCGCGCGACAAGTTCAACACCGACCTGCGCCGCCGCATCGGCCGCGTGCTGATGGAGGCGTTCAACGGCAAGAGCATCGAGTTCACGCCGCTCTTGTCGGAATCGCCGCTGGCGCGGATTCATATCGTCGTGCGTGCCGACCGGGGCGCGATGCCCGAAGTCGATACGCGCGAACTCGAAGCGCGCGTCGTGCAGGTCGCGCGCCGCTGGCAGGACGATCTCGCCGACGCGCTCATCGACAGTCACGGCGAAGAAGCGGGCAACCGTCTGCTGCAGCGCTATGCCGATTCGTTCCCCGCCGGTTATCGCGAAGACTATCCGGCGCGCACGGCGGTACGCGATATCGAGTTGATCGAGGCGACGCACACGCGCCCCGGCGGTCTGTCGATGAGTCTGTATCGTCCGATCGAAGCCGGGCGGCGCGCGTTCCGCTTCAAGGTGTATCGCGTCGGCGATCCGATCGCCTTGTCGCACAGCCTGCCGATGCTCGAACATCTCGGCGTGCGCGTCGATGAAGAGCGGCCGTATCTGATCGAGCCGACCGGCGCGCCCAACGCATGGGTCCACGATTTCGGCCTCGAATTGCAGGACGACGTCGAGTTCGATATCGATCGCGTGAAGCCGCTCTTCGAGAACGCGTTCGCGAGCGTGTGGTCGGGCGAGATCGAGAACGACGACTACAACCGCCTCGTGTTGCGCGCGGAGTTCGGCGCGCGCGACGTGACCATCATGCGCGCGTATGCGAAGTATCTGCGACAAGTCGGCTCCACGTTCAGCGATGCGTATATCGAGCGCGCGCTGATCGGCAATCCGCTGATCGCGAAGAAGCTCTTGCAACTCTTCATGGTGCGCTTCGATCCGGCGCGCGGCGGATCGGCGGAAGATCGCGACAAGGCCGCCGAACGCGCGCTCGCGGATATCGAAGCGGCGCTCGATCAGGTGCCGAATCTCGACGAAGACCGCATCTTGCGTCAGTTCCTCGGCGTCATCACGGCGACGGTGCGCACGAACCATTTCCATCGCGATGCGCACGGCCAGCCACGTCCGTATGTGTCGTTCAAGCTCGATCCTTCGAACGTGCCGGGCCTGCCCGAGCCCAAGCCGATGTTCGAGATCTGGGTCTATGCGCCGCGCGTGGAAGGCGTGCACTTGCGAGGTGGACGTGTCGCGCGCGGCGGGCTGCGCTGGTCGGATCGCCGCGAAGATTTCCGCACGGAAGTGCTCGGCCTCATGAAAGCGCAGATGGTGAAGAACACGGTGATCGTGCCGGTGGGATCGAAGGGCGGCTTCGTCGTGAAGAATCCGCCGCCGGCGACGGACCGCGAAGCGTTTCTCAACGAAGGCGTCGCGTGCTATCAGATGTTCCTGCGCGGCCTGCTCGACGTGACCGACAACCGCACGCCCGATGGCATCGTGCCGCCGCCGGATGTCGTGCGCCACGATCCCGACGATCCCTATCTCGTCGTCGCGGCGGACAAGGGCACGGCGACGTTCTCCGACTACGCGAACGCGATTGCGCACGAATACGGCTTCTGGCTCGACGATGCCTTCGCGTCCGGCGGTTCGGTCGGCTACGACCACAAGAAGATGGGTATCACCGCGCGCGGCGCGTGGGAATCGGTGAAGCGCCATTTCCGCGAGATGAACTTCGATACGCAGACGACGGATTTCACCGTGGTCGGCGTCGGCGACATGTCCGGCGACGTGTTCGGCAACGGCATGCTGCTGTCGCGTCATATCAGGCTGATCGCGGCGTTCGATCATCGGCACGTGTTTCTCGATCCCCTGCCGGATGCGGCGACGAGCTTCGAAGAACGCGCGCGTCTCTTCGCGCTGCCGCGTTCGAGCTGGGCCGACTACGACGCCGCGCTGATCTCGACGGGCGGCGGTGTCTATCCGCGCACGGCGAAGTCGATTCCGATCTCGCCGCAAGTGCAGGCCGCGCTCGGCATCAGCGCCTCGGTGCTCGCGCCGAACGAGCTCATTCGCGCGATCCTGCTCGCCGAAGCCGATCTGCTCTATAACGGCGGCGTGGGCACGTACGTGAAATCGAGCGCGGAGACACATCAGCAAGTCGGCGACCGCACCAATGACGCCGTGCGCGTGAACGGCGCGGAACTGCGTGTGAAGGTCGTCGCGGAAGGCGGCAATCTCGGGTTCACGCAACTGGGGCGCATCGAGTTCGCGCAGCACGGCGGACGCATGAATACGGATGCGATCGACAACTCGGCAGGCGTCGATTGTTCGGATCACGAAGTAAATATAAAGATTCTGCTCGGGCTCGTCGTCGCGGATGGCGAGATGACCGAGAAGCAACGCAACGCGCTGCTCGCCGAGATGACCGATGAAGTCGGCCTGCTCGTGCTCAAGGACAACTACGCGCAGACGCAGGCGCTCTCGATCGCGAAGCGTCACGAGGCCGAGACGCTCGATGCCGAGGCGCGCATGATGCGCTTCCTCGAGCGCGCGGGCCGCCTGAAGCGCAGGATCGAGTTCCTGCCTTCGGATGACGAGATCAACGAGCGCGCGGCCGCGAAGTCGGGGCTGACGTCGCCCGAGCGCGCGGTGCTGCTCGCGTACGGCAAGATGTGGCTCTACGACGAACTGCTCGAATCGAACGTGCCCGAAGATGCGCTCGTCGCGGACATGTTGCCCGACTATTTCCCGAAGCCCTTGCAGCAGCGCTATAGCGAGACCATGCAGCGCCATCCGCTGAAGCGCGAAATCCTCGCGACGCATCTGACCAATGCGCTCGTCAATCGCGTGGGCTGCACGTTCGTGCATCGGCTGATGGAAGAAACCGATGCGTGCCCGAGCGATATCGTGCGCGCGGCGCTGATGGTGCGCGACGTGTTCGATCTCGACGATCTGTGGCGCAGCATCGACGGGCTCGACAATATCGTCGCGGATGAAGTGCAGGCGCGCATGTTCGTCGATGTCGTGCGTCTGCTCGACGATACGTCGCTCTGGTTCCTGCGTCATCTGAAGCACAACGGCTCCGCTGCCAACGAAGCGCGAGGCGTGCTCGCGCGCTGCCGCGAGGCGGTGCACCGGCTCGCGCCGCAACTGCCCGCGCTTCTGCCCGCGACGCAACTCGACGCGTGGTATGCGCGCCGGCGCGAACTGGAAGATGCGGGCGTCGAGAGCAGCCTCGCGGCGCGCGTCGCGAGCGGCGAAATCGCGACGGCGGTGCTCGACAGCGCGGAAGTGGCGGCGTGCTCGGAGCGCAGTCTCGAACTCGTCGCGAGCGTGTATTTCGGCATCGGCACGCTGCTCGACTATCGTGGCATCGCCGAACGGGCAATGGCGCTGCCGATCGCGACGCACTGGGATTTGCTCGCGCGCGCGGCGGCGCTGGAAGAGCTCGCGCGATTGAAGCGTGCGCTGACCGTGAGCGCCCTCGAACAGTCGCGCGGCATCGATGCGCCCGACGTGATCGTCGAAAGCTGGCGCGCGAAACGGCAGGACGCGCTGGATCGCTATACGCGGCTCTTGGCGGAACTGCGGGCGAGCGGCGGGGCGAGTCTTTCCATGTTGCTGGTAGTGGTGCGGGAGATGGCGGTGCTGGAGCGGGCTTAGGTGCGTTGCGCCGTGATGCAAGTGGACGGGCGTCGCGAGACGCCCGTTTCGTTTTATAAGTAAGCAGCGTGTCCTTAATTAAATTAAGTAAATCAGTGATCCGAAACAAATTCGTGAAGCGCTAAATTCGTTAGCGAGCCTGTCGGAAACTTTGTCCGATACATGCTATATCGCATGCGCGATTTGACGGGTCGGGCGCTTTACATCGCGTAAGCCGAAGCATTAAATAACGAGCGGACGCAACGTCCGCTCTTCGCATTTCATTCCCGTTCTCGCGATCCATCCGGTGTGCATCCGATCGACATGCCACGCGCGATCCGATGGCGGGTTCCTTGCGCTTTCGCGTACCAACTGGCAGGGTCGGAAACGTCGCAGCGCTCACTTAGCAGCGAGGTCTCACAATGATCAACATCTCAGGCGAAGCGATCGACACCCTCAAGGCGTCGGTGAGAGGCAGGGTCATCTCACCGTCGGAAGCCGACTACGACGAAGCACGCAAGGTCTGGAACGCGACCATCGACAGGCGTCCCGCGCTCATCGTGCGCTGCGCGGGCACGGCCGACGTGATCGCCGCGCTTGCGTTCGCGCGCGATAAGGGCTTGCTGGTTTCGATTCGCGGCGGGTCGCACAACATTGCGGGCAGCGCAGTCAGCGACGACGCCTTGATGATCGATCTCTCCGCGCTGAAGTCCGTGCGGATCGATCCGCAAGCGAAGCGTGCTTATGTCGAACCCGGCGCGCTGCTCGCCGACTTCGATCACGAAGCGCAGGCATTCGGTCTCGCGACGCCGCTCGGCATCAATTCGACGACGGGCATCGCGGGCCTCACGCTCGGCGGCGGCTTCGGGTGGATCAGCCGCAAGTTCGGCGTGACGGTCGACAATCTCGTCGCGGCGGAGATCGTCACGGCGGACGGCACTTGGCGGCGCGTGAGCGCGGACAGCGAGCCCGATCTCTTCTGGGCATTGCGCGGCGGCGGCGGCAACTTCGGCGTCGTGACGCTGTTCGAATATAAGCTGCACGAGCTCGGTCCGCAGATCTATGGCGGCCTCGTCGTGTATCCGCTCGAACAGGCGGACGAAGTTCTGCCGAAATATCGCGAGTTCGTGGCGCAATGCCCCGACGAGCTGACCGTGTGGGCCGTGCTGCGTCTCGCGCCGCCGTTGCCGTTCCTGCCCGAAGACGCGCACGGCAAGCCGGTCGTCGTGCTGGCGAGCTGCTATGTCGGGCCAGTCGAAAACGGCGAAAGCATGCTTGCGCCCGTGCGCCGCTTCGGCACGCCGTATGGCGAGCATCTCGGCGCGATGCCGTTCACCGCATGGCAGAAAGCGTTCGATCCGCTGCTGACGCCAGGCGAGCGCAACTACTGGAAGTCGCACAATTTCGCGAGTCTCAACGACGAAACATTCGGCATCCTGACGAATGCGGTGAAGACGCTTCCGTCGACGCAATGCGAAGTATTCATCGGCGCGATGGGCGGTCAGACGAACCGCGTTCCCGTCGATGCAACGGCTTATGCGAATCGCGATTCGATTTACACGATCAACATTCACGGCCGATGGAGCGACGCCGCCGACGACGAGAAGTGCACGAAGTGGTCGCGCGACATGTTTGCCGCAATGACGCCGCACGCGATCGGCAGCGTGTACGTGAACTTCATGACGGGCGAAGAGGGCGATCGCGTGAAGGCGGCGTATGGCCCGAATTACGAGCGGCTCGCCGAAGTGAAGCGTCGTTACGATCCGGACAACGTGTTCCGCAGCAATCAGAACGTCATGCCCGCCGCGTAATGCATTGCGCGCCGTTGCGCTTCGCGGGCAACGGCGCGTCTTGCATGATGTTCAGGGGCGGTCGAGTTGACGGCGCATGTCGCGCGTGTCCGTGTTCGGCACGTCGCCGTTGACGTCTTCGTACACGAGCTTGAGCGTTTCACCGCTCAGATAATTTCGCAACATGCCGAGAAACTTGGGTTCGACCGCGAGGCGCAAGCGATCGAATCGTTGATGCAGGCGGCTTTGTTCGAGATACTCGCCGACGGTTTTCGCGAATGCTTCCCGGTCCCTTTCCGCCGTTTCCGCCGCACGCGGAGCCGGATTCCTGATGTCCTCGACTTGCCGCAGGTCGAGCTTCAATCCCTGCGTTTCGAAGATCCGGGCACGGCTGGCATCGGCGGCAAGAACCCAGGTGATGGCGGTCATGATCCTCCTCCTGTTCGCCAGCCCAAGCAGGCTCCCGCCATTGTGCGCCTAATCTTCGTGCAGCGGCTTCGTAATCGCGCGGCATTCGCTTTCGCGGCGCAGCATAACGCGCGCGACGAGTCGTCAGGGCATCATCGAACCGTTCGCTGCAAAGCGCGTGTGAAACGAAAATGCCTGATCCAGACGATGCGGCGTGTGTCCGCCGAGCGCTGCTGCATCGCGGTAATAGTCGAGCAACAGATCGCGATAAAGCGGATGCGCGCAGTTCCGGATCACGCTCATCGCGCGTTCGCGTGGCGCGAGGCCGGTGAGATTGGCGAGCCCGCGCTCGGTCACGACGATATCGACATCGTGCTCGTTGTGATCGCAATGGGGCACCATCGGCACGATGCTCGAAATGCGTCCGTCCTTCGCGACCGATTTCGTTGCGAACACCGCATAGGCCGCGTTGCGCGCGAAATCGCCCGAACCGCCGATGCCGTTCATCATGTGCGTGCCGCCGACGTGCGTCGAATTCACGTTGCCGTAGATGTCGGCTTCGAGCGCCGTGTTGATCGCGATGAGACCGAGACGCCGGATGACCTCCGGATGGTTGCTCACTTCCTGCGGCCGCAACACGAGCCGGTTGCGATAGCGGTCGATATCGCCGAACACCTTCTTCTGGCGCGCTTCGGACAGCGTGATCGACGCGCCCGATGCGAACGTGGCCTTGCCGGAATCGAGGAGATCGAAGGTCGAGTCCTGGAGCACTTCGGAATAGATCGTCAGCGCTTCGAACGGCGACGCGGCGAATCCCGACAGCACCGCATTCGCGATCGTGCCGATGCCCGCCTGCAGCGGCGGCAATTGTTTCGGCAGACGCCCGCGCGAGACTTCATGCTGAAAGAACTCGATGAGATGCCCGGCGATCAGCGCAGTGTCTTGATCGGCGGGCAATACGGTGGACGAACTGTCCGGCGTGTCCGTGATGACGATGGCGGCGATCTTGTCGATCGGAATATCGATGGCCGTCGCGCCGATCCTGTCATGCGCACGCACGATCGGCAGCGGCTCGCGTTGCGGCCGGCGCTCGGGAATCCAGATGTCGTGCAGCCCTTCGAGCGCGGCCGGCTGCGCCAGATTGATCTCGACGATCACGCGTTCGGCGAGTATCGCGAAGCTCGCGGAATTGCCGACGGAAGTCGTCGGCACGATGCCGCCTGTCTCGGTGATCGCGGCGGCCTCGATGATCGCGAGATCGAGTTTGCCGAGGCGATTCGCGCGCAGCAGTTCGACGGTTTCGGACAGGTGCTGGTCGACGAACATCACGTCGCCGCGATTGATCGCGCGGCGCAGCGTCGTATCGACCTGAAACGGCAGGCGGCGCGCGAGCACGCCGGCTTCGGTCAGGATGCGGTCGGTGTCATGTCCGAGCGACGCGCCCGTCATGAGCGTGATGCGCAACGGCTCACTTTCCTCGCGGGCGCGGCGCGCTATTTCGAGCGGCACGGCCTTCGCGTCGCCCGCGCGCGTGAAGCCGCTTGCGCCGACGGTCATGCCGTCGCGCACGAGCCGGGCCGCGTCGGCGGCCGAGGTGATCTTTCCGCGCAAGGCGGCACAGCGAATACGGTCTTCGTACATCGACGTCTATCTTCCAAATGCTTCGTTTAACCGAAGGCGATTATAGGTAGCGCGTTTTGCCGTAGAGATCGCAACGTTGCAAGACATTGTTCCAATGCACTACCACTTTGCGCTTGATCGAACCGGATGCACATTCGCGCGTCTGAACCCGCTGCGAACGTGCGGCAAATGAGCGCGGACGATGAATCGACTCCACTATAGGTCGCGGGATGCCGTGAATTAATCGCTGCGTCAGGAAGGCACATTTGCATGCGGCGGAAGGATCGACGGGCTTAGGCCGCGACCCATGACGTCAGCGCGAGTGCGTGGAGTTCTGCCTGCTGCAGGCGCGTCGTCGGATTCGGAAGTGATCTCGCACAAGCTGGGCGAGACCTTCAGCATTCTGTGCGCATCGCCGGACTATATTCGCGCGCGCGAATGGACGTTCGAAGGGCCCGCGGGCCGCGAGACCTTGCAGATCAGCGGAACGGTGCAGGTGAATATCGCCGAATCGCTCGTGGTCGCGATCCGCGAAGGCATGGGCATCGGCATGTTGCCGCTCTATGCCGCGATCGAAGGGCTGCGCAATGGCTCGCTCGTGCGCGTGTTGCCGCGTCACACGTTGCAGCGCACGAATCTCTATGCGCTCTATGCGTTGCGCAAATTCGTCGATGCGAAGACGCGCACGTGGGTGGAATTCCTGCGCGCGCATCTGCCGGACGTGATCGCGCGCGACGAAGCATGGCTCGCGCAAGTGACGCAGACGCCTTCGAACGTCCTGCGCGCGGCGTAACTCACGTATCGCTCCACATGCGCAGCAGGTTGTGATAGCAGCCGACGAGCGAGCGCTTCGCGGCTACGTCGCCGTTGGTCGCGTTCAGGCGCTGTATGGAATTGTCGAGATCGAAGAGCAGGGCGCGTTGAGCGTCGTCGCGCACGAGGCTCTGCGCCCAGAAGAAGCTCGATACGCGCGCACCGCGCGTGACGGGCCGCACCTGATGCAGACTCGTCGCGGGATAAACGATCGCATGGCCGGCGGGCAGCTTCACTTCCTGCACGCCGAAGGTATCTTCGATAACGAGTTCGCCGCCGTCATACTCGTCGGGCGGCGTGAGAAAGAGCGTGATGGAGACATCGGTGCGCACGCGCGCGCCATGACCGGGCACGATGCGAATGGCGCCGTCGACATGACTGCCGAACTGCATGCCGCCTTCATAGCGGTTGAAGAGCGGCGGATAAACGCGATTCGGCAACACGGCGCTGATGAAAAGCGGATGACGTTCGAGCACGGCGACGATCGCGTCGCCCATTTCGAGCGCGACCGGCGAGCCTTCCGCGATCTGCATGTTGCGCTTGACCGGCGCGCCCTGATAGCCGGCGGTCGCGCGGCCATCGACCCAGGAGTCGCTGGCTTCGAGTCGCGCGCGCATCGTGGCGGCGTCTTCCTGGCTCAGCACGTTCGGTATCGAGAGGATCATTGTTCTTGCCTTCGCGAACGCGCGCCGCATGCCGCACGGCGCGCTCGCAATCACATCAACGGAAGCGGTAATTCAACGTCGCGATGAACGTGCGGCCAAGACCCGGCACCGCGCGTCCGCCGTCGGACGGAATCAGGGCGTCGTAGTACTTCTTGTCGAACATGTTCTGCACGTTGAACTGGATATCGTAGCGCTTCTGATGATACGCGGCCATCACGTCCCAGCGCACGTAGCCGCCCACTTCGACCAGATTGTTGTTCGCCGCATAGCGCGACGACACATACGACGGCCCGCCGCCGACCTGCCATACCGGCGTGAAGTCGTACGTGGTCCACAGCGTGAGCATGTGATGCGGCGTGTTGGCGAGCTGGTTGCCCGTGGTGCCGTCGAAGGCCTTCTGCACGGTGCCGTCCATGTACGTGTAGCCGCCGAACATCTGCCATTGACGCGTGATGTGGCCCGCGACGCCCAACTGATAGCCGCGCACGCGCACGTCGCCGTCGAGCGTATAGCTGCCGTCCGATGCCAGCGTGCGCGCATTGGTCTTGTCGATATTGAAGAGCGACTGCGTGACCGACAGCCCGCCGTTCAGCAAGTCCCACTTCGAACCGATTTCGTACGAGCGGTTGTGTTCGGGCGGCGTGTTTTGCTGGCCGTTGGTGAGCGTGAGCGCTTCGAGCGACGGATTGAACGACGTGCCGTACGAAACGTAATACGACTGCCAGTCCGCCGGCTGCCACACGACGCCCGTGCGCACGCTCGTGAAGTAGTTCGTCTGCGTCGCGTAGCCGGGCTGGTTGATCGAGTTGTGAATCGCCGCCTCGTAGCGGTCCCAGCGCACGCCGCCGACCCACTTCCAGTGCTCGCCGATCGAGATCGTATCGTTCAAATAGAGACCGATGCCGTTCGCGCTCGATTCCGCGAGATTGGTCGCCACCTCGCGATAGTTCGCAGGACGCGGCACGTACGGCGGATCGACGAGCGGCACGATCGCGAGCGTGTTCGACGGCAGGCCCGGCGTGGTCGCGGTGAAGCTCTGGTTGCTGTACGTTTCGTGGCTCAGATCGACGCCGGCGAGCATGTCGTGCTTGAGGAAGCCCGTCGCGAACTTTCCCTGCAGGTCGGTCGTGTTGTAGACCGAGTGATCGTTGATGTTGCGGTCCTTGCCTTGCAGACGCACGAACAGCGACGACAGCGGCAGCGTCGTGTAGTTGCCGTTCGAGAGCGCGGGCGATGAGCCGAGCGGGCCCGTCAGCACGGCCGCGGCGTTGGTCGCGCGCGCCTCGGTGCTGTAGTGGCTGAACTGCGTCTGGTTGCGCAGCGTGAACATGTCGTCGAAGCGATGCTCCACGCGCGCGTTCACCGTCTGCACGTCCTGGATCGTGCGGTCGTCGGTGAAGCCGTAGAACGTCTTCGTGTCGACGGGCGCCGGGTGGCCGTTCAACGGCGGAATGCCGTAGTCGGGCTGGTCGCGGTTGTGCTGGATCAGCGCGGACAGCGTCACCTGCGTCGGCGTGCCGATACCGAACTTCACCTCCGGCGCGATGCCGTAATCCTTGTTGATCATCTCGTCGCGCGTCGAGCCGAGCGACTGGCCGAAGGCGTTGATGCGGAACGCCGAGGTCTCCGTCATCGGCTGGTTGATGTCGACCGTCGTGCGATAGCGGTCATGCGTGCCCGCCTGCAGCGTGACATCGGCGCGCGGCTTCAGGCTCGGCTGCTTGCTGACCTGATTGATCACGCCGCCCGTCGAGCCGCGTCCGAAGTACAGCGACGACGGGCCGTACAGCACGTCGATCGATTCGAGATTGAAGGTGTCGCGATAGTACTGGCCGCGATCGCGGAAACCGTCGAGATAGATGTCCGTACGCGCCGAGAAGCCGCGCAGATTGATGTTGTTGCCGATCTGGCCGCCTTCGGCCGCGCCGAGCGTGACGCCCGGCACGTTGCGCAGCGCATCGGAGAACGAGCTCACCGCTTGCGAATTCAGCACCGCTTTCGGCACCACGACCACATCCTGCGGAATGTCGCGCAGCGCGGTCGGCACCTTCGCGCCGACGCTCGACGTCTCCGGCTGGAAATCCGGCGCGTCCGCCTGTCCCGTCACGTTGACGGCGGGCAGCGAGGCGGTTTCGGGAGCGGTGTCGGCGGGCGCGCCTGGAGCTTGCTGCGCGATTTGCGATGAAGCCTTTGGCGATGCGGTCTGGGCGTAAAGCGGCGCGGCCATAGGCGCCGCGACAATAGTGACCAGTGCCGCGGCGAGCGGCGTCTTTCTCAACATGTCGTTTCCCCGATGCTTGTTAGTGAAATCCGAATCGGCAGCGAAGCGGGTTTTCGCGTGCCGACGTTGATCGAGCCGAATCGAGGCCGGATCAAAGCGCGCGGGCGACGTCGTCGAGTGAGTACCGGCGGCGGCGCCCTGTCAGCGCCCGTTGTTCGCGACGGGCTTCATCGAGTGAGCCTATCGTCGCGATTCGTTAAATGCGAATCAGTATCATTACATGCCGCAGAAACATTTGGAAAGAAACACTTGAAGGGGATGGGCTTTTTTTCCGTCTTCCGTGACGTCCGTGCAACGGAGAGGCTGTGGCTTCCGGCGCGGCGTGAAAGTTCGACGAGCCCCGCGCGATAAGGCTTCGAAGGGCACGCGCGTGCAAAGTGAAAGGTTGCGCCGATTCAATCCGCGCGCATTGCGGACAAAAAGTGGCGGATTACCTTTTTACCGCCCGTCATTCGCGACGACGTCAAAACCCGGCCACGCCGGACGTAACGAGCGCGTAAGGACCGTTCGTCAGTTGCTGTCTGAGAAAGTCGATGCACACGCGGATCTTCGCGGAATGCGACGAGCGCGCCGACGTCACCGCCCACACGTCCGCGCGCTGCCGGTAGGCGGGCAGCACCGGCACGAGCCGGCCGTCCTGCAGGCTGGCGGCGACGTCCCAGATCGAACCCATCACGATGCCGAAGCCTTCCTCGGCCCATTGCCGCACGATGTCGCTATGGTTCGAGGCGATCGGTCCCGTCACCTTCACGCTTTCCTCGCCGTTCGGACCGGAGAGCCGCCAGACGCCGAAGCGCTGATCGCGTCCGCGAAAAAGCAGGCAGTCGTGCTGCGCGAGTTCGGCGAGCGTTTTCGGCGCGCCGCGCCGTTCGAGATACGCGGGCGCGGCGGCGAGCACGCGAAAGCTTTCGACGATCTTGTGCGCGATCAGATGCGGCTCCAGCACTTCGCCGACGCGAATGTCGATATCGAAGTTGTCGCCGAGAAGATCGACGCGCCGGTCGAGCAGTTCGAGCCAGATTTCGAGGCCCGGATGACGCCGCCTGAGCATGGTGAGCGCGGGCGAAACGTGCTCGCGCCCGAGACGCAGACTCGTGCCGATGCGCAGCAGCCCGCGCGGATCGTCGAGTCCGGCGAAGGCATCGGCCATGCCTTGCACGTCGTCGAGAATTTTTTGCGCCCACTGGAAGGCCGCTTCGCCGTCGCTCGTGATCGAGACGCGGCGCGTCGTGCGCATGAAGAGCTTGACGCCGAGCGCCGTCTCCAGCATCGCGATGCGCTTGCTGACGTGCGCGGGCGAGATGCCCGTCTCGGTGGCCGCGGCGATGAAGCTCGAACGCCGCGCGACGATGCAGAACAACTGCAGGTCGCGCAGGAACTGATCGTTGTTCGCGACGAGCGCGCTTTGCGTTTTCATTCGGCCGATCCTGGTTGTGCGTGGGCACGCAACAGAATCAGTTCGACAGCGACAGATACGGCGAGCTGAACGCCTGCGGCGGAAACACCGGCGCCGCGCCGCTCTGACGCGTGAAGCTGTAGCGCACGTAGACGGCGGCGAGCCACTCGCGATACTGATACGCGTTGCCGAACGATGCCGTCGCGCCAAAGGCGAGCTGCGGCGCGAGCTGGTATTCGCCCGTCGCGCCGAGCGAGTACGACACGCCTGTCTTGCTCTGGCCGGGATACACCGCGCCCGCGTCCGGCGTCGCGCCGGAGTTCGCGGCGATCGTCTGATACGTCGAGTTCGTCGGGAAATAGTTCGACGCATCCTGACGATAGTGCTGCACGCCGATCGAGCCCTTCAGGTCGTAGGTGAACAGGCCCGTGCGTCCCGCGTATTCGACCGGGAAATTCAGGATCACGTACTGCTGCGGGCTGAAGTAGCCGCCTTGCCCGTACGTGAAGTACGACAGGTTCTTGTCGTAGTGCATCAGCGTGGTGTTCGCGCCGACGGTCAGCATCTGGTCCGCATCCTTAAAGATGCGCGTGTAGATGCCGCCGCCGCCCTTCACCGCGTTGTTGGTCGCGACCTGCTTGCCGTCGAGGAACTGATACGCCGCGTTCAGGTAGACGCCGCTCGTGCCGTCGTCCCAGCCGAGGTCGGCGCGCGCGCCCGTCGATGTCACGCCGCCCCATTCGAGGCCCGCGCCCTGATCGCGCGCGCCCGCGTAGGAGAGCAGGCTGTCGGTGACGGCGCGGCGGGCGACGGCGAGCGAGTACGAGACCTTGTCGCTGATCGCGTTCTGATACTGCAATCCGCCGACGACATTGGTTTCGCGGAAGCCGAGCGGCGTCGTGCCGACATCGCCCTTGAAGTTGCGATTCTCATAGCCGACCGAGAGGCCGACGCCCGTCGCCGTCTGCGAGCCGTAGTTGTTCGTCGGCGGCGTGGCGGTCGCGCCGAGGCCCGAGCCGAAGCGCGCGAGCGTGTTGGGCTGGCTGCTCGCGGTGCCGGCATCGAGCGTGACGGGCGTCGCGCGCACGATCACGTGCCCGTTGCCCGCCTTGATGCGGCCTTCGATGGGCGCTTCGATATCGGTCAGGTTGGAGAGGCCGTCCTCGCCGTCGCGGCTGCGGAAGATGAGCCCGCCGGAAATCGTGCTCGCCTGCTCGCGATTGATCTGCGCGAGTTCTTCCGCGACGCCCGCGGTCTGCGAATTCGCGACCGGAACGGGAACGCCGCCCGCGCTCATCGTCGCGGCCGCCGCGGCGCGCTGAGACGGCTGCGCCTGCGTTGGATAGTAAGGCTGCGCATAGCCCGCCGGCGGCTGCGGGATATACGGCTGCTGCGCGTACTGTTGCGGCGGCGCGTAGTAGGGCTGCTGGCCGTACGGCGCCTGCGCGTATGGCGGCTGTTGTGGCTGTTGCGGCGGCGCGCCGTAGGCGTAGGGATCGGCGGGACGCGTCGGCGCCGGCTTGCGCGATGACGCCTGCTTTTTCTTCGTCGTCGCGGCTGCGGGCGGCGGGGCGTAGGCATTCGACTGCGCGTCGCGCGCGCCGGGCGACATCGGCCAGGGCTGCGCGTACGGATCCTGTGCGGCGTAGGGCGCTTGCTGCGGATACGCCTGCTGCTGCGGATAGCCTTGCTGCTGCGGATAACCCTGCTGCTGCGGATACGGCTGATACGCCGGCGCTTGCTGATAACCCGCATCCTGTCCCGGATAAGGCTGCAACGGCGCGCCCGATTGCCCCGAGCCGTACATGTCCGGGCCGTATCCGCCGCTCGAAGCCGAACGCGGCGCGGCGTTGGGCATCGCCGGCGGAGCGGAGGAAGGCGCGACATACGGCGTCGTATAAGGCGCGGGCTGAGGAGGCGGCAGATAGTTCGGCACGGGCTGCGAATAGCTTTGAGGAAGAACCTGACGATAAGACGCGCCCGAAGCGAGCGCCGGATTCGACGCCGTATCGACGGCCGTCTTGCCTTCGAACGGATTGGTGCCGGGCAGCGGATTCG
Source organism: Caballeronia novacaledonica (assembly GCF_900258035.1). Taxonomy (GTDB): domain Bacteria; phylum Pseudomonadota; class Gammaproteobacteria; order Burkholderiales; family Burkholderiaceae; genus Caballeronia; species Caballeronia novacaledonica. The sequence continues at coordinate 331,663 of NZ_OGTP01000001.1, forward strand.
AGCCGATGCGGCTCATCGCGCTTTCCCAGCCCGGCGGAACATTGCCGCGTCCCTGCGCCGGCGCCACCGGCGCCGGCGTGTTGGCGGCGAGGAGCGAGCGCTGCAGGAACTGCGCGGCGAGATCGAGCTTGCCTTGCGCGCGATACATCCGCCCGATCGCGGCGAGCACGCCCGGATCGTTCGGCGCGGCCTGATAGGCCTGATTCGCGTAGGTCTCGGCGAGCTTGAAATCGCGCACGCCGCTCGCGGCGGACATCGCGGCCGTCTGCAGGCCGATGTCCTCGGGACGGCGCGACAGCGCGTTCTGATAGCAGGTGAGCGCATTGCGGTCGTCGCCCGCCGACGTGTACATGCGGCCGAGCGCCGCCTGCAGATCCGCGTTGTCGGGCATCGCGGCGAGCCACGGCGAGATCACGTCGTAGGCGGCGGCGAGATCGCCTTGCCTGCGCACGACATCCGCCCGCGCCACGACGATCCCCACGTTCAGATTGTTGAAGTCCGCACGCTGCTGCGTGGTCAACGGCATCGACTGAAGGCGGCGCATCACGGAGCCGAGCTCGGCGTCCTGCTGCGTCGCCGACAGAATGCCCGCGTATTGCAGCAGCAGGCCGGTGTCGTTCGGCGCATTGGCGATCGCCCCGCGCACGAGCGACAGCGCCCGTTGCGGATCGCCCGCCTTCACATACGCCGACGCCACCGCGCCCATCAGTTCCGCGTTGCCCGCGGCGACCGGCTCGGCGCGGCGCAGGATCGCGAAAGCCTGCTGGCGCTGGCCCGCGGCGGCGGTGCGCGTCGCGAGTTCGGCTTGCTGTTGCACCCACAGACGATGCTGCAACGCGGTCATCGCCGGCGTGCGCTGCGCGGCGGGAATGCGCTCGAGTTGCGCAAGGCCCGCCGACCAGTCCTGCGTTTCGGCGGAGAGCAGCGCGCTCGCGTAGAGCGCGTCGGTCATGTCGGGATGCGTGGCGAGCAGGCCGTCCATCATGCTGCGCGCATTGCCGACCGCGCCCTGACGCACGTAGATGCGCGCGAGGTCGAGCCGCAGCCACGGATCGTCGGGATTGTTGAGCAGCGCGTCTTCGAAAAGACTGCGCGCCGCGCCGAGATCGCCGCGCGCTTCGGCGGCGCGCGCCTGAGCCGCCTGCGCTTCGCCGCGCAGCTTGTTGATGCCGCCCGCTTTTGCCTGCTGCTCCGTATTCAGCCGATTGGCGAATTCGAGCGCTTCGTCGCCGCGACCTTGCGCGGCCAGCGCGCCGACGAGCCCGCGAATCGCATCGGGATTGTCGGCCTGACGGCGCAGCGCCATGCGATACGCCTGTTCCGCGCCGCGCGGATCGCCGTTTGCGAGCAGCATTTCGCCGAGCAGCACCTGAGCGGTGACATCGGACGGATTGATCGCGATGGCGCGCTCGAAAAGCGCCTTGGCCTGCGCGATCTGGCCGTTGCTGCGCGCGCCGATCGCGTCGCTCGTATAGGTCCAGTAGGTCGCGCTCGTGAGCGCGTCCTTCCAGCGTGCCGGATTGCCCGCGCGCGACGCGCGTTCGAGATACGTGCGCGCCTCCGCGAAACGCTCCTGTTTGAGCGCCGCGACGCCCATGCCGCCGAGCGCGTCGGCGTCGTTCGGATCGCTCGCGAGCACCGACGAAAAACGTGCGCGCGCCGTCACGAGATCGCCGCGATCGAGCGCGGTGAAACCTTCCGCGACGGTGCGTCCGCGCGCATCGACGGCGGCGCCGGCCTGCGCGCGTTCGCGGGCGGACTTGTCCTGCTGGACCATCGAATCGAAGCGCGCTTTCACGGCGGCGTCGTCCGGCGAAACTTGCAGATAAGCCTGATAAAGCGGCGCATCCGATGCGCGCGCGCCCAGCCACAACAGCGCCTGCCGCCAGCTCTTTTTCGCATCCGTGCCGACGGAACTGTCGCTCGAAAGCTTCGCGAGCCGTGCGATGCCGTCGCGCCGGGTCGTGTCGCGATACGTCAGATGCTGCGCATACGCAAGCTGATAGCGCGGATCGTCGGGATTCTGGCGCGCCAGTTGTTCGAGACCGCGGCGCGCTTCGTCCCAGCCTTGCGGCGTGGCGGCGAGCGCCTGGTAATACTCGAGCTGAAGCTCGGGCGTCGCGGGCTTGCCTTCGATCGCGCGTTTGTATTCCTGCACCGCCGACGCGCTTTGTCCGCTCTGCGCGAGACGCCGCGCGTCGTTGACGGTCTGATCGCGCGAACTGGTTTCGCCCAGACGCCGGCCGAGTTCGTCGATGTTCGGATAGTTCGGCGCGACCTGCCGCAACTGCGCGAGATACTGCTGCGCGCCGCTGCCGTCCTTGCGGTCGGCGAGCACCATGCCCATGCCGAAGAGCGCGTCGGGCTGCTTCGGATTGATGCGCAGCACCTTCTGCCACGCCTGCTCCGCGAGATCGCCGCGCTTGTGCGCCTGCCAGTACTTGCCCTGATCGATGAGCACCGTGAGCGGATCGGCGGTCTGCGCGAACGCGATTGCCGGCGCGGCGCAGAGCAGCGCCGCGATCACGCGTTTCTTCGTCTGGATCAGCATGCGCTTCTCCAGTTCGGCGCGAGACGGCCGTTTTCATCGAAGCGATAATGCCCGTCGACGAAACCGCCGCCGAACAGGCCGAGCACGCGGTCGTAGTAGACCGGCTCGCGTCCCGCGCCCGGCGGCGCGACCAGCGCTTCGAGATGCGTGCGCGCGAGGCCGAGGCCGCGTTCGTCGTTCAGCGCCTTGAAGTACGGCGCGAGCGCGCCCCAGTACGACAGCGGACCTTCGCCGCTCGCCGCGCCGCTGATGGTCGATACCTTCTCCGGCGGGAAACCCGTCTGCGCGACGCTCTGGCGCATGCCGCCGAGCGCGTCGAGCCACGGGCGCGCGAGCGGATCGCTCATCGGCGTCATGCCGGCCCACAGATAGACGCGGATCGCGTCGTAGCTGCCGATATCGCCGTTCTTCGGATCGACGACGAACTGGCCGTTCTGATACGCGGCCCAGTCCGGCGCGTAGCCGCGCGGCGACGTGACCTTGATCATCTTCGCGGCGTTCTGGGCGAGCTTCGTCCACGGACCGTCGGGCATTTCGTGCGCGAGGCCGCGCAACACCGGCAGCGGCAGATAGCTCGGATTCAGACGCGTGACATCGCCGACGCGAAAGCCTTGCGGACCCGGCAGCAGCATCGGACCGAGGCCCGGCAGATCGACGATTTCCTGCTTCACGATCTGCGTCGCGAGCGCATAGGCGAGCTTCGTGTACATCGGCTCCTTCCACAGACGGCCGGCCTGAAAGAGGTCGTAGGCGATCCACAGATCCGAATCGGAGGCCGGGTTCGGGTCCATCACGCCGAACGAGCCGTCCGGCTTCTTGCCCCATTGCCACGCGGGCAGGCGCAGGTTGGCCGCATCGAACTGGCTGGCCGACAGATTCGTGCGCGTCCAGTTGAGCAGACGGTCGAACGTCGCGCGGTCGTTCGCGGCGAGCGCGAAAAACATCGCATACGACTGGCCTTCGGACGTGGTTTGCTGCGCTTCGGTCGAACGGTCTACGACGCGGCCATCGGCCTGCACGACACGCTCGACGAAGAGGCGATACGCCGGCCAGTCGCATTGCTGCGCCGCCTCGGCGCCCGCCGCCGAAGCGGCGATGACTGCACCGGCGAAAATCTTGGCGGTGGATACCCGCATATCAGTCCCTCAGGCGCCGCGCGGCGATCGAGCGCAGCGCGCGGTAGAACAGGGCGGCGATGACGAGCGCGGCGAACACGCCGCCGAGCACCAGCAAAAGCGGATGCGACGACAGCGCCCAGCGCATGTAGTGCATCGGCGAAAGATGGCCGACGTAATACGCCTCGCCGTTCGATGTCACCGTCACCGTGCGGCCGTGGATCACGGCCATCGCGCCTTGAATCGACGGCAGCAAATCGTTGTCGAGCAGGGCGGCGGACAGGTCGGCGTCGGACTGGCCGGCCGCGCTGATGAGCGCCACCGCGCTGCGTCCGCTCTTCAGCGGCGATTCGAAGCCGGTCAGGAGCGCGTCGCCGTTGGCGCTGACGAGCGAGAGATCCGCCCGCGCGGGCGAGCGTTCTGGACCTTGCTCGCCATGCCACCAGTCGACGAGCTTGAACGCGACATCGGAGAGCTGGAAGGTGCGCGCGTCGCCGTCGCCGGAGAAGGGCATCTGTTTGGCCCAGCGCTGCAACAGCGGCTGACGGCCCGGCGAGCCGAGGATCAGCAGGTCCTTGTCGGCGAAACGGTCGACATCGCTCGCGCTCGTCACGGTGACGCCCGTCACCGGATAGCCCGTCGATGCGCCCATGCGGCCCATTTCCAGCAGATACAGGCTGTAGTCGGCGGAATTCGGCTCGTTCGGCAGCACGACCGCCGTCTGCGAAAGATCGGCCAGGCGCGTGAACGGGAAGCCGCCGTTCGCGAACGCGGCCAGATCCGGCAACGCCATATAGTGCGGGAAGCCCGAAAGATCGATGGTCGAATTCGGATCCACCGCGCCGACGACGTTATCCAGCACGCGGCCCTGGCATTCGCCGGTCTTCGGGATGTCGTAGTAGAAGTGCAGGCGCAACTGCGCGCGCGGCGTGATGAGCAGCGGCGGCAAGTAGATCTCGCGGCGCGCGGCGACGGTCTTGTCCGGCATCACGCGGCTGAAGTACGTGCCGAGATCGAACGTCGATGTCGATACCGCCGGAATGCGCAGCGACTGCACGAAGCCGTTGTTCACGCTGATGTTGAGCGACGAGCGGTCCGGCGCCGGGCGCACCGTGTAGCGATAGCCGAGGTCGATCGGCACGCCCTTCGTCTGCCACATGAAGAGATCGGGCGGCACGCGCAGATTCACGCGCACGGCGTCGGCGTCGTAGCCGTGGGCGGTCAGGTCGCGCGCTTCCGCGAGTTCGCCGAAACGCACGGGGCGGTCGGTCGGCAGCCAGTTCGGCGCGTCGTACGGGCGGCGCGGCTGCAGGTCGTTGAACTGCGTGATCGTCGCGCTCGTGCCGGACAGCGTGTTCTGGCCGACGCCGAGCGCCTTCGCGGCGAGCTTCAGTTCGTTGTCGTCGCGGCCGAGCACGAGCAGGAGGCGGCCACGCGCGTTCGCGTCGCGTTCGACGAGCGCGATGGTCGGACCGGAGACCGGCGGAATATCGACGCCCGCGACCTTCGCATCGCCGACGGCGAACACCACGGCGTTGCCCGACAGCGGCACGTTGTCGGTCTGCGCCGGGAAGATCGCGCCGCGATAGCCCGCGAGCGAGCCGAAATACGACGCGACCATGCCCGCGGATTCCAGCGCGGCGAGACTCGGCTTGCCCGCGAACACGAACGGCAGTTCGAGGCGGCGCACGTCGCGGCGGTCGAAGAACGGCTGCGGCAGCGCGGCGAGATCGGGCTTGTTGGCGATCGACGCATACGTGAGATCGAGCGAGCTCGCGTTGCTGACGGTCGCCCAGAGCGTCGAGCTCGACGGGTCTTCGCATTGCTGCGTGTAGTGCCCGATCAACTGCACGTTGAGGTGATTGAACTCGGTGATGAAGCGCGGATCGATCGCCACGTCGCGCGCGACCAGCACGCCGGCCTGATCGCGCGGCACCGGCAGCGTCGCGGCCACTTCGCCGTTGATGAGCACCTTCAGTTGCGAGATCGACGGCAACAGCGACGGCGAATAGCTGTAGATGAGATGCAGGATCGCGCCGGTCACGACTTCGTCGCCACGCACCGAGAACGCGATGCCGTTCTGGCCATCGGTGCCGCGCAATTGCAATGGATCGAGCGCGCCGTAGTCGGCGAAAGTCAGCGTCTGGCGGCGTCCGCCGGGCACGAGCGTGCCGGGATCGGCGGTCGTCGGGATGCGCGACGTGAGCGGCTTGTCGGGCTTGCCGGAAAACGCGGGAACGGGCATCGCGAGCGCCGGCTGCTGGATCGCGGCGGCGTTGTACACGACGGCCGGACTCGGCGCGGGCACGGCGCCGACGCCGGTCGCCTGCTGCGTGCCGCCCGCCGGCGCATTGGCTTCCGCCGCCGCCGCGATGGAAGCGAACGGCGCCGCGAACGCGGTCTGCAAGGCCATGAAAGCGGCCAGCGCGCGGCCCAGCGGTCTTTCGCAAAAACGCGGCGCGCGCTCGCCCGTTTGTTTTTCAACGCGCAACTTCGACATACCCGTGCCCATTATTGGTCTTTGGTTTTCAGCTTCTTCACATCGACTGGGCGCTTGTTCATCCAGGTACGAAGGTCGCTGTACAAATGCTCGAACAAACCTGCAATGCCGCGCGTGCCCACCAGCAGCACGTGCGACAGGCCGCGCAGCGGCGTATCCGGGCGGCGTCCCTCGGACCAGCCGGTCCAGGCATCCGCGCGCGCGAAAGTCGTCTTGACGAAGTCGTATTCCTGCTCGCGCGTGAGCTGCGAGAAACGCAGGCCGACGCGGCCCGGCTCGGTATAACCGACGGTCGCCGGGAACGCGTATTCCTCGTCGCCGCGAAAGAGGGAAACGGTGACGCGCTCGTGCATCGGCACTTCGATCTTGCTCGGCAGCGCGACGCCGACGCCGCCCTCCGAGTAATCGATGGTCTCGCACGCGAGCGTGCGGCCGGTCGAGAACTTGAGCATCACCGGCATTTTCATGGTCACGCGATGCGTCGCGCGCACCTGCTTGCGCTCGCTCGCCGCCGCCACCGACGCGCCGAGAATCAGCATGTTGTAGACCGTCCAGCAGAGATTGAGGATGGTCGTGTTCACTTCGCTGCGAACGTGCCAGTACATGACGATATGCACGATGCCCGCGACGAAGCCGAGCAGGTTCAGCAGCAGCAGGAACAGGTAAGGCCGCGAGATGTACCAGTCGAAGTAATCCTTCGCGATCTGGCCGCCCTTGGCCGTCACGTTGAACTTGCCGAGCTTCGGGTTGATGACCGCGAGCAGCGTCGGCGCGGTGATGTACGACGCGAGCACGGACTCATACACTTCGGCCCAGAACGAATGGCGGAAGCTGCGCTGCATGCGCGAATTGGTGATGCTCGCGTGCATCATGTGCGGCAGCGCGAAGATCGCGATGGTGCTCGCCGCCGCTTCGATCACGTGCGCCCCGAAAAACAGATACGACAGCGGCGCGGTCAGGAACACGAGACGCGGCACGCCATAGAAGAAGTGCAGCATGCCGTTCAGATAACAGAGCCGCTGGCCGATCTTGAGGCCCTTGCCGGTCAGCGGATTGTCGATCCGGAAAATCTGCGTCATGCCGCGCGCCCAGCGGATGCGCTGGCCGATATGCCCCGACAGACTTTCCGTCGCCAGGCCCGCCGCCTGCGGAATCGCGAGATACGCGGTCGTATAGCCGAGCCGATGCAGCTTGAGCGCGGTGTGCGCGTCTTCCGTCACCGTCTCGACCGCGATGCCGCCGATCTCTTCCACCATCGAGCGGCGCAGCACCGCGCACGAGCCGCAGAAGAAGGTCGCGTTCCAGAGATCGTTGCCGTCCTGCACGAGGCCGTAGAACAGCTCGCCTTCGTTCGGCACCTTGCGGAACGTGCCGAGATTGCGCTCGAACGGATCGGGCGAGAAGAAGTGGTGCGGCGTCTGCAACATCGACAGCAGCTTGTCGCGCAGAAACCAGCCGAGGCAGATTTGCAGGAAGGAGCGCGTCGGAATGTGGTCGCAGTCGAAGATCGCGAGGAATTCGCCCTTCGTGATCTTGAGCGCCTCGTTGATGTTGCCGGCCTTCGCGTGCCGGTTGTGCGTGCGGATCGTCCAGTTGACGCCGATTTCCTCGCAGAACGTCTTGAACTCGGGGCGGCGGCCGTCGTCGAGCACGTGGATGGCGAGTTTGTCGGACGGATAGTCGAGCGCGAGCGCCGCGTAAATGGTCGGCTTCACGACCGAGAGCGGCTCGTTGTAAGTCGGGATGAAGACGTCGACGGTCGGCCACTGGCTGCGATCGGCGGGCAGCGGCAGCGGCTTGCGCTTCAAGGGCCACGCGGTCTGGAAGTAGCCGAGCAGGAGCACGAGCGACGCGTAAACTTCGGCCACGACCAGCAGGAGGCCCCACGCGGCGTCGAGCGGACGTTCCCAATAAGTCGTTTCGGTGAGACGCCAGAACATGTAGCGGCCCGACGCGACGATCGACAGCATGATCATCACGAGCGTCGCGTACTGGCCTTGCAGGCGCCGGAAACCGAGCGCGCACACGAAGCAGATCGTCGCGAAGGCGAGCTGCTGACCGAACGCGAGCGGCACCGTGACGACGAAATACAGCGCGAACGCGGCGAAGATCGTGAGCAGAATCACGACGACGCGGCTGCCCCAGATGCCCGCATCGACGAAACGTTCGAGGCGCGAGGTCGCGACGCTGACCTCGGTTTCGGGCGACGGGATCTTGGCGGAACTCATGCGAGCTTCCTCGACGAGGCGGCCATCGCGTCGACGGCGGAGAGGAGCCAGTCGCCGCACGCACGCAGATCGGCGGCGGCTTGCGAAAGCGGATCGTAATGAATGAGCGTCGTGTCGCACGCAAGCGACTCGGAAACGCCTTCGTCCTGATGGATCACGCCGGGGAACAGCTTCGTGCCGAGCATGTTGCGCAGCACCTTCAGCACGTCTTTGGCCAACTGGCGCGACTGATCGACCTGATTCACGACGTAGCCCTGGCCGCCGAAATCCGGGCGCGGCGCGGCGTAGGCGTCGATCATGCGCTCCATGCCGGGGATCGCGGCGTAGGACGCGGCGTCGGCCAGCACGACGTTCAGCGCGAAGTTCGCCGCCGTCAGCGCGGTGCGCGTATAGACGGACGAACCCGGCGGCGTATCGACGATGACGATGTCGCCGGCGTCGAGCGCGAGCGACTGGAGCGAGTGGGCGAGCCACGCGGGATCGCTGTCGACGAGCGCTTCGAAGCGGCGGCGGTCGTCCTCGATCACGGCGCCGTAGGGCAGCACGGTCACGCCGTCGACGCCGTCGAACATCACCGTTTGCCACGGGTCGCCTGCGAGCGTCGCGCGCGAAATGCCGTCGATGCTGTCGAGCGGAATGCCGAAATGCAGGCGCAGCGCGTTCTGCGGATCGAGATCGAGCACGATCACGCGACGATTGCGCGCGGCGAGCACCGAAGCGAGATTGGCGGCGAGCGTCGTCTTGCCGACGCCGCCCTTCGCGGAAACTACCGTGATGACTTTCATGAGCGTGAGTGACGGCTTGCGTGAGCGGCGTGGCCGGCGCCCGCTTGCGTGTTCGTGGATTCGTCGTCCTGCGAACGGGCGTGGCGCAGGCGCTCGAACATGGCGTCGAGCGAGCCGGCGGGCGCGCCCGGGACGTTTTGCACCGGCTGCTTGAAGAGCTTGCCGAGAATCGACTGAGGCGCGGCGGGCGCGGGTTCGGGCGTGCGAGGTGTCTTGACGGCGGGCGGTATCGGCACGGCCTGAGCGGGCGTGCGGCGCGCCAGAAAGTTCGAGCCGAACGTGGCCGGCGCTTGCGTGCCGACGGCATTCGCCACGGGCTTCGATTCGGCCGGCGCGGCGGGCGCGGGAGCCGGATCCGCGGTCGTTCCGGTTTCGTTCGACGCCGCTTCGCCGAGCACCGAAAAGCGCAACGCGCTCAGCGACGCCGCAGCGGGCGGATTGACGGCCGGAATCGTGCGGCGATGCGGCCGCGTGAAGAGCGGCTGCTTGCCGCGATGAATCGGCGTCGGCTTGTCGGCCGGCTCGTCGGGCGTTTCGCTCGAACGTGCGCGCGAGGCGTTCAGTTGCGCGTCGCGGCGCGGCGCGATTTCGGGAATCGCCGGCTGTGCGAAGTCGAGCGTGGCGAGCAGCGGCCAGCGGGTGCGCGCCGTCGTGGCCTCGTTCTCCCGGCCGATTTCCTGATAGTTGCCTGCATTGCCGCCGAAATGATCGAACAGCTTCTCGATGTCGCGCGAAGTATTCATGATGCCGCTTCCTCGTCGTGCCTGTTTCCTGATGCCTGGCCGATGCTGCTCGTCTGGAGTCGCCCGCCGGAACGCTCGATGCCGCCGCATCGAGGCGGCGGTCGAATAACGCTAAAAACGCTTCAGGCCGCGACGCGCGCGAGCCTGAATTCGATGGCCGCGTCGTCGCCGAATTCGCTCGCCTGACGGATCGCCAGTCCTTGCGCGCCGAGCGCGGCGAGCCACTGCTGATACGCCCCTTCGAGAAACGCGGGCGTCCACGCGAGCGCGCTTTCGCCGAAGGCGGGCAGCGGCGCGCAGTAATGCACGATGCTCAGATAGTCGCGTTCGTCGGAGAGTTCGACGAAACCCCAGTCGGTGTCGTGCCATAACGCGTTGAGCGCGTCGGCGAGCGCCGATGTCGAATCGCAGGGCGGCAGCGGCCGGGCCTCGGCGAAGCGGCTGCCCACGCGATGCATCAACTGACGCAGTTCGTTACGGCCGATCTGCGCTTCGAATTCGTCCGCAAGGGCGGCCAGCAGGCCACGCCATTGCCGGGAAATCTGGCTGTCCAACAGGTAATTGAAAATAGCGGCCATGTTTTGGGTTCGGCAGGGCGCGAGCCACAGCGCGTGGTTGAACATTCTTGTTTACGTCCTCGCCGGCCATCCCTTTAACCCGCGAGCATTGATCCGGACGTTTGTCCAGGCGCTATTACACGTCTGAACTTACTTCAATGCGATTGTTTTCGCCAGTGGAAAGACTATCAGCGGAATTTCGCGTTGGATCGGGTGAACAGGACGTGGCGAACGACCCAATTCGGAGGTTCGGCGCCCACGGGGATGGACGAAGGTTCGACACGCGCGCGCCTGTCGCGAAATCCCGGTGCGGGCCGCCCGGCGCGGCGGAGGCGGCAGTGTACCATCTCGTTAATGCGATGAATCGACGTGTTGTCTCTGATTCGCACCGATTGACTTCCGGCGGAATCGTATGATCTTGTCACTCGGCAAACGTTTGATTGGTCGTACTAAAGTAGCAGTAATTACTTGCCGTCCGGCAGAAGACTTTTTGCTTCGAGCGACGGGCGAGGTCGAAAAAAAAGCGCCCCGAGTGGGGCGCCTTGCATGGAAACTGGAACGTTCAGGGATTCGCGCGCACTGCGTCTCTGACTGCGTCCATCACAATGCCGTAATTGAGCGGGATGTCCAGCGAATCGGAGTAGCCGGGTTCGTCGGCGGACTCCTTTTGGACTGCGCGAACCGGAATCGATTCGTAGGCGGTTTCGCCTGCCGGATTGTCGCGTCCTTCGATGGCACCCTGCAATTGCGGATTCTTCACGATTAACTCCTTCCGGTAATGGAGCGGCGAGGAACTGCAATATAAACCAATGTCATGACATTTTGGCGACTTCGATTTGGGAACTCGCTCTGAAACCGCTGCGCGCGGCGCGCCGGTAATCGCCGCAATGTTGCGTTTAGAGAGAGTGCGGGGCCTCTAGTGTAACGGCAGCGTGCGCGTCCGAAAGCGCAGTTTGATTATGACAGTGATGTGTCGATATTGCGGATCGAGACTGGAATCGGCCCGAAAATTGCATGATCATATGTCTATTACGTATGCTTTTACAAATGACCGTGCGCTAATTGATTCTCCGTTTTCGTCTGATGTAGAAATGCGCGCTCTCGAAAGCGGCGGCGGTGCGACGGTTTATTTCCCTTTAACATGAACCGGCTGTTTCGACGACGCCGGTGCGACGCCATGAAAGGAAAGGAGGACGTGGCATGAGCAAAATCGCGATTATCGGAGCGACGGGCAATGTCGGCAGCCGTTTGCTGGAGGAAGCGTTGCGGCGCGGGCACACGGTCACCGCAATCGCGCGCCACGCTTCCGCGCTCGAAAAGCGGGAGGGCGTGCGCGCCGAGGACGTCGATGTGCTGGATGCGGACGCGCTGGCATCCTCGCTCGCCGGACACGACGCGGTGTTCAGCGCAACGCGCTTCGCGACGGTTCCGGAAAGCGCGATCGTCGAGCCGATGAGGCGCGTCGGCGTGCGGCGACTGCTGGTCGTCGGCGGTGCCGGCAGCCTGTATGCGGCGCCTGGCCAGCGCGTGCTCGATTTGCCGGGTTTCCCCGACGCGTACAAGCCCGAAGCCACGGCAGGCGCGGCTTTTCTCGATGCGCTGCGTCGCGAACGCGATGTCGACTGGACTTTCGTTTCGCCGTCGGCGGAGTTCGTGCCCGGTCCGCGCACGCAAAAATTCCGCCTGGGCGTGGATGAATTGCTCGTCGACAGTACCGGCCGGAGCTGGATTTCCTTCGACGACTACGCAATCGCCTTCTTCGACGAATTCGAGCGCGGCGCGCATATCCGGCAGCGCATCACGGTCGGCTATTGAGCGAACGCGTGCGGCGGCGCATGCCGCCGCTTTCGCGTCAGCTTTCCAGATCGACTTCCATTTCCTCGGCGTTTTTGGGCATCGCGGCGGCGAGGATCATCGCCGCCGCATTCTGCGGCTTCGGATCGCGCTGCGACGGCCGATAGACCTGATCGCCGCGATGAACCGGCATTCCCGATAGCGAGCACACGCCTTCGGCCGTCGCCGTGGTGGCGCGCCAGCCCTGATAACCGTAATGGCAGGTGCCGGGATCGGACCAGTACACGAGCGCCGTCGCGCTGCTCGGACGCTCGATCACGCGGACGATCGCCTGCGGGAACGGCAACCGGTCATTCGAATGATGCGGGTGCGTGCGATTCCAGTCGCGCGTCAGACGGTCGAGAAACGCGCTCTCCGCGCGCGCGGATTTCTGGGATGGAGCTGTGCGAGCGATGTCCGTGGGCATCGCTTCGAGCAGGTGAACCGTCTGTGACCACGGGTCCGCTCTTTTCGTAAAAGCTGTCATGGCATTGTTCCAGGCTTTGACTCGACCTAGAACGTACGTCATTAAGCATATTCCGATAAATACTGCATCAGTGAATACACTATCCCGCTCTTACGAATAATCGGGCGAGGAGCGTGGAGAACCTGCGTAGCGCCTTGACTGGCGGGCGTTCAGGCGATTCGTAAGGCAGCTTGCGGACCGACGCTGACGGCGCTATCGGCCACAATCACCCAGTTTCACGATGGATTTGTTCGAGATTTCCGCGAATTGTCCGGCAAAACGCGCCGGCGTGCTCGTCAGGCCACCGCGCGCGCCGCCGCACGTCCACGCAACCATTCAAGCGCAAGCAACAAACTCGTCGAAAACACGATGAGGATCGTCGCGAGCGCGGCGATCGTCGGACTGATGTTTTCGCGGATGCCGGTGAACATCTGCCGTGGCAGCGTCGTCTGATCGGCGCCGGCGAGAAAGAGCGTGACTACGACTTCGTCGAAGGACGTGGCGAACGCGAACAGCGCGCCCGAAATCACGCCCGGCGCGATCACCGGCAGCGTCACGCGGAAGAACGTCTTTAGCGGACTTGCGCCGAGCGACTGACTCGCGCGGACGAGGTTGTAGTTGAAATTCTGCAGCGTCGCGCCGACGGTCGTCACGACGAACGGCACGCCGAGCGCCGCGTGCGCCAGAATCAGCCCGAAATACGTATTGGCGATGCCAAGCGGCGCGAAAAACAGATACATGCCGACGCCCACGACGATCACCGGCACGATCATCGGCGAAATGAGCACGGCCATGAGCACGCTCTTGCCGAGAAAATTCGCCTTCGTGAGGCCGACCGCCGCGAGCGTGCCCAGGATCGTCGCGACGAGCGTCGCGGAAGGCGCGACGATGAAGCTGTTCTTCGCGGCCATGCGCCACTCGTCGGACATGACGAGGTTGTGATACCAGCGCATCGACCAGCCGGGAATCGGGTAGACCAGGAACGTGCTCGACGAAAACGACAGCGGCACGATGGCGAGCACCGGCAAGATCAGATAGAGCAGCGTCAGCACGCAGATGATGCGCAACGCGAAATACCAGACGCGTTCGATGGCGGACGTGTGCGGCGCGAACATCGGTTTGGCGAGTTTCATTCTTTACCCCAGGCTCACGTTTGAGCGGGTGAAGCGGCCGTAGACCACGTAGAGCAGCAGCGTCGCGGCGAGCAGCAGCGCGCCGAGCGCGCACGCCATGCCCCAGTTGATCGTCACGTTCGTGAAATAGGCGATGTAATAGCTGACCATCTGATCGTTCGGCCCGCCGAGCAGCGCCGGCGTGATGTAGTAACCGATCGCGAGAATGAACACGAGCAGCACGCCCGCGCCGATGCCCGGATAAGTCTGCGGCACATACACGCGCCAGAACGCGGCGAACGGATGACTGCCGAGCGAAACGGCCGCGCGCTGATAGGTCGGCGGCACGGACTTCATCACGCTGTAGAGCGGCAGGATCATGAAGGGCAGGAGAATGTGCGTCATCGAGATATAGACGCCCACGCGGTTGAAGAGCAGCGCGAGCGGCGAGCCGATCAGCCCGCTGCCGAGCAGCGCCTTGTTCACGAGCCCTTCGCTTTGCAGCAGCACGATCCACGCGGCGACGCGCACCAGCACCGACGTCCAGAACGGAATCAGCACGAGCACCATCACGAGATTGGCGCGGCGTTCGGGCAGCGTCGAAATCCAGTAGGCGAGCGGATAGCCGAGCAGCAGCGCGAACAACGTCACGCCGAAGCCGATCACGAAAGTGCGGCTGAAGACGTTGAGATAGATCGATTGATCCGGATCCGCGTGAACGATATTGCCGAAGCCGTCCTGCTTGTGATCCAGCGACGCGAGGACGTAGAACGGCGAATAGCGGCCCGCGTTCTTCGCGATCGCCTGCCAATAGGCGGGGTCGTTCCAGCGGTCGTCGATGTCGAGAATCTTCGCCTTGATCTGCGCGGCGGGCAGCGGCTTGCCGTCGTCGCCGGTGAGCGGCATCGCGCGAGTGGTTTTCGCGACGAGCGAGCGGTAGCCCGGAATTTCGGTGTTCAGGCGCCGCGCGAGCGCGCCCATCGAGTCGCCGTCGGAGATCGCGGTGAGGTCTTGCGCAAGCGCTGCGTAAGCTTCGTCCGATGGCGGCGCCTTGCGGTCCCATTTCGCGAGCGCCGCGCCGGTGTGCGGCAGCGCGTTTGCGACTTCGGGATTTTCGATCGCACGCGTGAGCAGCGCGCCGATCGGCACCACGAAAATCAGAAACAGAAAAATGGCGAGCGGCGCGATGAGCATGAGCGCCATGGCGCGCTTTTTCGCATCGGCGATCTTCAGTTCGCGCTTCAGACGCGCGCTCGATTCGCGCGATTCATCCGCGGGGATCGTCATGGTGTTCACGCTTGAGTCTCCTTCTTTGCGGTCGCGCTTCGACAAGCGCGACCGTCTCGCTGCCTGTGATGCGCTTACTTCGACGCCCACGCGGTGAAGCGCTGCTCGAGCTCGTCGCCGTGATCGGTCCAGAACGCCATGTCCTGCAGCACCGCGTTCTTCGCGTTCTCCGGCGAATTCGGCATGTCGGCCTTGGTCTTCGCGTCGAGCGCGGAGATCGCGGACTTGTTCACCGGGCCGTACGCGATGTTCTTCGCGTAGACTTCCTGCGGCTTCTGCGACACCGAATACGCGATGAACTGCTGCGCGACGTCCTTGTTCGGCGAGCCCTTCGGAATTGCCCAGTAGTCGAGGTCGTAGATGCTGCCGTTCCACACGACCTTCAGGTTCTTGCCTTCCTTGCGCGCCGCGTCGATACGGCCGTTATATGCGGTCGACATCACGACATCGCCCGCGACGAGGAACTGCGGCGGCTGCGCGCCCGCTTCCCACCACTGGATATTCGGCTTGAGTTCGTCGAGCTTCTTGAACGCGCGGTCCGCGCCGGCCTTCGTGCCGAGCACCTTGTAGACGTCCTTCGGCGCGACGCCGTCGGCCATCAGCGCGAATTCGAGGTTGTAGCGCGCGCCCTTGCGCATGCCGCGCTTGCCGGGGAATTTCTTCGTGTCCCAGAAGTCCGCCCAGCCCGCCGGCGCGCTTTTCAGCTTGTCGCCGTTGTAGGCGAGCGCCGTCGACCACACGAAGAAGCCGACACCGCAGGTTTGCGGCGATTCGGGCACGAGGTCCGACTTCTTGCCGATCTTCGACCAGTCGAGCTTTTCATAAAGACCTTCGTCGCAGCCGCGGCCGAGATCGCCCGATTCGACTTCGACCACGTCCCAGTTCACGTGCTTCGCTTCGACCATCGCCTTGACCTTGGCCTGCTCGCCGTTGTACTCGACGGCCGTGACCTTGTTCTTCGACGACTGCTCGAACGGCTGATTGAACGCGACTTTCTGCGCGTCGCCGTTCGCGCCGCCGAAATTGACGACGGTGATTTCCGCCGCGCCCGACGCCGCCGACATGCACGCGAGCGCCGCCGCCATGGAACACAGTGCGAACTTCTTCATGATGGTTTCCTCTCTTCTTTGACTTGGTTTTGTCAGTGGAACTGCTGCCGATAAAGGCGAACGCGTGTTTCAGGCGAACACACGCAGATGCTCCGGCGCGAATTCGAGCGCGACGGGCGCGCCGGGCATGAAGCCGTCGAGCGCGGCGGTGCCGAGCGGCACCTTGACGAAGCATTCGTCCTGCTCGCGCACGCCGCAGCGCATGCGCACGTGATCGCCGAAATAGATGAGGCTCTTCGCTTCGCCCGCGAGCGCGTTGACGTTGCCGTTCGCGTGGCCGTTGCCCTGCGTGAGCTTCATGCGTTCCGGCCGGATGCACGCAATGGCCGGCGCACCCGGTTTCGCGTTCGCGACGTTGAGCCCGGACAGACGCGTGCCGTCGGCGAGACGGAGATCGCAGAAGTCGCCCTGAATCTGCTCGATGGTGCCGCGCAGCCGGTTGCTGTCGCCGATGAAGTTCGCGACGAACTCGTTGCAGGGCGCTTCATACAGGTGATCGACGGTGTCGAGCTGCTGCACGATGCCCTTGTCGAACACCGCGACGCGGTCGGACATCGTGAGCGCTTCGCCTTGATCGTGCGTGACGTAGACGAAGGTGACGCCGAGTTTTTCGTGCAGCGCCTTCAGCTCGATCTGCATGTGCTCGCGCAATTGCTTGTCGAGCGCGCCGAGCGGCTCGTCCATGAGCACGAGCTTGGGCTCGAACACGAGCGCGCGCGCCAGCGCGATACGCTGCTGCTGGCCGCCGGAAAGCTGCGCCGGATAACGCTTCGCGAAGCTCTCCATGCGGACCATCTTGAGCGCGTTGTTCACGCGATGCGCGCGCTCTTCGGCGGACATCTTGCGCACCGTCAGCGGATATTCGACGTTCTGCTGCACCGACAGATGCGGAAAGAGCGCGTAGTTCTGAAACACCATGCCGATGTCGCGCTTATGCGGCGGCACCTTGTTGAGGAGCTTGCCGTCGAGCCAGATTTCGCCGCCGGTGGGGAATTCGAAGCCCGCGAGCATCATGAGGCAGGTGGTCTTGCCGGAGCCGGACGGCCCGAGCAGCGTGAGGAATTCGCCCTGATAGATATCGAGATCGAGCGATTTGACGACGAGCGTTTCGCCGTCGTACGTCTTTCGCACGCCGCGAAAGCTGACGATCACCTGATCGGATTTCATCTTCCGTGTCTCCTTCGGAAAACCCTGATACTGCCGACCGCCTCGCGGCGCCCGGAAATTATTTCCACTGCTCGCGATAACTATAGCCCGCCACGGTTCTACAATGGGGAGCCATTTCAATATTCAAAATAGAACCACTTGGGCGCTACGGACAAGTGGCTCCGAGCGATGGGAGACTCATGGATACCATCATCCTGGCCGACTGGCTGAGCGCGCGGCTCGACCGTTCCGCCGCCGAGCCGATGTACCGGCAAGTGCTCGAACTCATGCAGCAGGCCGTTCTGACGGGCCAGCTCGCGCCGGGCACCAAGCTGCCGAGTTCGCGGATGCTGGCGACGGATCTGGGCATCGCCCGCAATACCGTGCTGCATGTCTACGATCAGCTCACCGCCGAAGGCTATGTCACGTCGACGACCGGCAGCGGCACCTATGTCGCCGACACGGCGCCGCGCGATGGCGCCATCGGCGCGAAAGAGCAAGCCGGGGAAGCGAAGGCGCCGTGCACGATCTCGCGCCGCGGCGAGCGTCTGATCGCGCAGGCGGGCGTGTCGCCGAAGCAGTGGGGCGCGTTCATGCCCGGCGTGCCGGACGTCGCGGAATTTCCCGCGCGCACGTGGAGCCGCCTGCAGGCGCGCCTGTGGAAGCGCGCGAGCCCTGAACTGCTCACGTACGCGCCGGGCGGCGGCTACCGGCCGCTGCGGCGCGCGCTGTCGGATTATTTGCGCGTCGCGCGCTCGGTGAAGTGTCAGCCGGACCAGATCATCATCACGACGGGCATTCACCAGTCCATCGATCTCGCCGTGCGCCTGCTCACCGATTTCGGCGATCGCGCGTGGGTCGAGGAACCGTGCTACTGGGGCGTGCGCAGCGTGCTGCAGTCGTCGGGGCTGACGCTCGTGCCGATTCCCGTCGACGAAGAAGGACTCAATCCCGCCGCGCGCGACATGGCGGAGCCGCCGCGCATCGCGCTCGTGACGCCGTCGCATCAATATCCGCTCGGCATGGTGATGAGTCTCGCGCGACGCCGCGCGCTGCTGGAGTTTGCGCGCCAGCACAAGGTGTGGATCATCGAGGACGATTACGACAGCGAGTTCCGCTATGGCAGCCGGCCGCTGTCATCGCTGCAAGGGCTCGACGACGCGGGACAGGTCATCTATGTCGGCAGTCTCGGGAAGATGCTTTATCCGGGGTTGCGCATGGGCTATATGGTGGTGCCGGACAATCTCGTCGATTCCTTTCGCACGGGCGTCGCCGAGCTCTATCGCGAGGGGCAGTTGATGCAGCAGGCCGTGCTCACCGAGTTCATTCTCGACGGCCATCTGACGTCGCATGTGCGCCGCATGCGCGGCCTGTACGGCGAGCGGCGCGAACTGCTGATCAACGCGATCCGGGCGCGTTTCGGCGATTCGCTGTCCGTGCGGGGCGATGAAGCCGGCCTGCACTTCGTGCTCGATCTGCCCGATTTCGCCGACGACCGGGCGATCGCCGCGAGCGCGCTTTCGGCCGGCGTGGTCACGCGGCCGCTCGACAACTATTACCTGAACCGGCTCGCGGCGAGAAAGGGTTTGATGCTCGGCTACGCGTGCGTGCCGAACGATCAGATCGCGCCTCATTTTGCGAGGCTCGCGGATGTCGTCGAACAGGCGATATCGCCGGTTGCGGTCGTGTGAATCCGGCGCCGTTACGGATTGCCCCGTTGCGCCGCCGCGACCGCCCGCACCACGCGTGCAAGCGCTTTCAACGCATCCGCGGGCGACTCGGCGAATTGCGCGGCGACGATCGCGCCATCCACCGCCAGCGCGAGTGCCTGCGCGTCTGCTTTCGCCGTGCGCGCACCCGGCATCAGCGTGCGGATCGCCGCGGTCATGTCGCGCTTGTGACGCCGCGAAATATCGACCGCTTGCGGCAACGTCGCGCCGACTTCGACGACCGAATTGATGAACGCGCAACCGCGATAACTTTCGCCGCCGAACCATTCCGCCAGCGCGGGCACGAGCGCATTGAGCGTGCCGCCGTGGCGCGCGAGCGCATCGCGGAACCACGTCATCCAGTTATCGTGACGGAATTCCAGGAACGCGACGATCAGATCGTCCTTGCTCGGAAAGTAGCGATAGAACGTCTTCTTCGCGACGCCCGATTCGGCGATCACGCGATCGATGCCCGTTGCGCGAATGCCGTCCCGATAGAAGAGATCGTGCGCGGTATGCAGAATGCGCGCGTCCGGCGCGAGCCCGGAGAGATCGAATGGAGAAGCCAGAGTATTCATGCAATCGATTGTAGACAGGTTCGTCTACCTGCGCTAGAGTGCGTCCAGTAGACAGACCTGTCTACCTATTTCATCGCTTGATAGAAGAGGAATCGCCATGGAATCCAAGCCGCCGTTTCCGCCGTTCGATGAAGCATCCGCCACGCTCAAAGTCCGCCTCGCCGAAGATGCGTGGAACACGCGCGAACCCGAGCGCGTATCGCTCGCGTACAGCGTGGACACGCGCTGGCGCAATCGCGCGGAGTTCGCGAACGGGCGCGAGGAAGTGGTCGCGTTCCTGCGCCGCAAATGGGCGCGCGAACTCGACTATCGGCTGATCAAGGAGCTATGGGCGTACAAGGGCAATCGCATTGCCGTGCGCTTCGCTTACGAATGGCACGACGACGCCAACAACTGGTACAGAAGCTTCGGCAACGAGAACTGGGAATTCAACGAGGCGGGACTGATGACGCATCGCCATGCGTCGATCAACGATCTGCCGATCAAGGAAGCGGATCGCAAATATCACTGGCCGCTCGGCCGCCGGCCCGACGATCATCCGAGCCTGAGCGACCTGGGCTTCTGAAGCTTTGACGCCGGGCGCAGCGCTTACTTCTTGATGCGGCGCGCGGCGTCGACTGCCGCGCCCAGCTTGGCTTGCATCTTGCCCGCTACTTTTTCGGCGGTGCCGCGCATTTGCGTGCCACGGTTGCCGGTGGCCTTGCCGACGGCCTCGCGCACGATGCCTTTCATCTGGCGAGCCGTACCTTCGATGCGGTTCTTGTCCACGATGTCCTCCGACGTTTGGCGAGGCACGAGCCTCGTCCGGGAACTTCGCATCGTTCATGCCCGCCGGCTTCGCTACATGTCGCGGCGGCGGCGGAATGCCCACCATCCGGCGAGCACGGTGAACGTCGCGACGATCGCGACCAGCAGCCAGAAGCCGTGATGATTCTCCGCGAGCGGAATGCCGCCCACATTCATGCCGAAGAAACCCGCGATGATGTTGATCGGCAGTGCGAGCACGGTGACGAGCGTCAGCGTGAACAGCGTGCGGTTGCTTTGCTCGTCCATGCGCGTCGCGATTTCTTCCTGCAGGAGCTTGATGCGCTCGACGAGTCCCGCGAGATCGTTGAGCACGAGCGAAAACTCTTCGGTCGCGTCGCGCAGATCCTGAATGTCCTGCGAATGAAGCCAGCGCGGCGGCCGCGCGAGCAGACGGAACACGGAGCCGGGCTCGGGTGCGAGCAGACGCTGCAGTCTCACGAGCACGCGCCGCAGGCCGCCGAGATCGCTGCGGGTCGCCGCGCCGCGCATCGAAAGAAAACGATCCTCGATGCCGTCGACCTCGACGCTCGTGCGCCGCACGATATGCACGAGCAGGTCCGCCTGATCGCGCAGGAGGTGCGCGAGCAATTCGGCGGGCGAGCGGAATATCTCGCCGCGTCTGACCGATTCGCGCAGCGAGTCGATCGAACGCAAGGGCTTGAGGCGCGCCGTGACGAGCAGTTTCTGATGCGTGTAGACCCACAGCGTCGCGATTTCGGCGGGCGTCAGCTCGAAGTTGAACATCACGTCGTTGATGACGGCGAAAAGCGCGCCTTCCTGGTGCTCGATGCGCGTCGAGTGCGAACCGTCGTTGAGCGTCTCGAAGAAGGCGTCGGGCAGGCCGAGGCGTCCGCGCATCCAGCGCTCGCAGGCGCTGTTCGCGAGATCGAAGTGCAGCCAGACGAATTCCCGGGTCGTGTCGTCGCGGGCGAGCCATTCGCTCGCGGCTTCGGCGTCGATCGGCTCGCCGGGCTGATCGACATGAAACCGGAAGCCGCAGACGAGGCCGGAGAAATCGGAGCCGTAAGGCGATCTTTGCAAGGTAGCGGGATTCATGCGGGCATTCGGTTGCATTCTGGGATGTCGGCGTGTCTGCTGTCGATGCGGGCTTCGACACTGTGCGCGCCGCCACGCGGTAGTGTGCCATCGGTCGTGCCCCGAATCGCGATCGTAACGCGCAAACGAAGTGTAACGAATGCCACGGGCGCGTCGGCGTGTGCAAATATGAATGTCATATTGTCGGCGTATGATCGCGCCACGCAAGAAGGGCGCATACGCGGCGCCCGCATCGAATCGGCCGCCCGCGCGGCGTCGCGTGCCAACCTTGGGAGAACGCAGTGGAAGACCGTGACGATCTGGACGGGGCGACGCAAACCACGGCGGGCGGGCTGATCCGTCTCGCGTCGTTGATCGCGGGGCTCGCGCGCGAAGGCGTGGTGGATACCCGCTTCGGCGCGAAGCTTCTGAAACGGCTCGACAAGGAAGCGCGCCGCATCTCCGGGCCCGACGCGGCGCCGCTGGACGACGCCGAGCAGGCCGCGCTTTTCGGCGCAATCGGGGAAGTGGATCTCGCGTTGCGCCAGTGCGACGCGGCATCGCTCGTCGAGGCGAACGCGCGCCTGCGCGAGACGGAAGGGGCGTCGGGAAAGCGTCGCAAGGGCAAGAAAGACGGCGACGCGTGAGTTTCGCGGGAGCGCAGGCGCAGAACGTGCTGCAACGCCGGCATGTGCTTTCGGTCAGTGCCCATGCCTGTCTCCCCACATTCCTCTTCTCACTGCTCCCTGTGGACCGACCGTAGCGTCGACATCGACCGCGACCCGTGGCGCATTCTCGTCGTCGATGACAACGTTCACAGCGCCGAAGCGCTTTCGGCCGCGCTCGAATCGGACGGTTTCGACACGCGCTTCGCGCTCTCCGGCGTCGATGCGCTGCGCGCGGTCGATGGCTGGATACCGCACGTCGTCATTCTCGATATCACCATGCCGGAGCACGACGGCTTCGCGACCGCGCGCGTGCTTCGCCGGATCGCACGCACGCGCGACGCGGTGATCATCGCGTTCACGGCGCTCGGCGAGGAAACCGTGCGGCGCGAAGGCGTCCATTCCGGTTTCGACGGCTACTGTCAAAAGGGCAACCCGCCCGCCGCGCTCGTTCGCCTGATCGGGAAGCTCGTGCATTGAGCGCGCGAATATCGAACGTTCGTTCGACAATCAATTGTTCTGTCCCTGGGAAGCAGCGCGTTCCGTCAAGTTGCGGCGCAACACGCGCGATCGCTTGCCGGGCGTGCATTTGGGACAAATCCGCACATTCGTGCGGCCAGCGATTGTTGGCGCACGGCGAAAACTGAATTGAAATTAATGGAGATAAAAAAGCGATAGTAGGGGTATACACTGCGCTTCATCGACGTAGCAGACAGTTTCTCGCAAGACCGCTGCGGCGCTTTCTGACCGAACGTCAACCGTCTTTGGAGCACACCATGAAACGCAATCTCATCGCTACCCTTCTGATCGCCGCTTCCGCCACGCTCGCCGCTCCCGCTTTCGCAAGCGGCTACGGTCCGGCTCCGTTCTACCGTCCGGCAGTTGGCGCGCCGGCTTCGCAACAAGGCCCGAGCGCACAAACGATCGCCGCTGAAGAACACGCCAACGGCACGAACTCGACCGCTTTCGGCGGCTCGCGCGACACGCTGTCTCAATCGGGCAACCGTGCGGCGCAATCGAGCAACAACCCGCAATCGGTCTTCTTCGGTCACTAATCGAATCGGCTGGCCCGGCTTATCCGCCGGGCGTATCGGTTGAAAGAGCGCTTCGGCGCCCGCCGACACGGACTCAAAAGGTCCGCGTTCAGCGGGCGCCGATCGCTTTTCAGGCAGCGAGCGCGCCGCGCATCACATTGGCGAGTTCCGACGCCTCGAACTTCGAAACATACGCATTCGCGCCGACCTTGCGCACATGCTGCTCGTTCGCCGATCCCGACAGCGACGAGTGAATCACCACCGGAATGTGCATCAGCCCCGTTTCCGCCTTGATGCGGCGCGTGAGCGTGAAGCCGTCCATTTCCGGCATTTCCAGATCGGTGAGCACGAGCGCGATATGATCCGCGACCTCCGTGCCTTCCTTCTGCGCTTTTCTCAGCGCGGCTTCCAGCACGTCCCATGCTTCCTGGCCCGTCTTGGTCATCACGAAGGGCACGCCCATCGCGGTGAGACTTTGCTCGATGAGCGCCCGCGCGACGCCCGAATCGTCCGCCGCGAGCACGCGCGCGCCGGGTTTCAATTGCAGACGCCCGGTGTTCGCCTCGGTGATATCGGTTTCCTGCGACGGCAGCACGTCACGCACGATGCGCTCGACATCGAGCACCTGCGCGAGCCGCGAGCCGTCGACGTTGCCGTCGAGCCGCGCGAAGCTCGTCACGGTCTTGCCGCCCGAGTGCGATTCCGCCGACAACACCTGATTCCATTCGAGCCGCACGATATCGTCGACTTCCTCGACCGCGAAGCCTTGCGTGGTGCGCGCGAACTCCGTGACGAGGAGGATCTTCGGCCCGTTTTTCGGCCGGCAACCGGTGATGCGCGCGAGGTCGATCACGGGAATGATCTGTCCGCGGATATCCGCGACGCCCAGAATCTCGTCGCTCGATCCGGCCACGGCCGTGATCGTCGGCATCGCGAGAATTTCGCGCACCTTGAAAACGTTGATGCCGTAAAGCTCGCGCTGTTCCGAGCCCGGCGCCTCGCCGAGCCTGAACAGTAGCAATTCGAACATGTTGCTGCCCGCGAGCCGCACGCGCTGCTCGATATCCTGTTGTGAACTGCTCACCTCGTTCTCCCTCTAAGCGGTGCGTCGCGCCGCGTTGCCGTCGTGTATGTGCCTGTTAGCGGCATCCGTCGGCGAAACTGAAGCTGAAACAGAAGGCGCGCAGAATGCAGGGCGCGTGCGGCGTTCGCCTATACTTTTTCGAATGGTCGGGTTAATGCCTATGAAGGCGGGGCGCGCAAGGCTTTACGCTCCACTAAGGCGCAAGAAAACCCGTCGCCCAGGCGCAACAACGTTCCCCGCTCATAACGGAGGCGCTCGATGGCAACAGTCGCACAGGTTCTCAACTCGAAACCCGACCACACGGTCTATACGATTGCCGCAACGGCGTCGGTCTTCGATGCGATCAAGATGATGGCCGACAGGCAGATCGGCGCGGTGATCGTCACGGAGGGCGATGAAATCGTCGGCATCATGACCGAGCGCGACTATGCGCGCAAAGTCGTTCTGATGGACCGCGCGTCGAGGCAGACGCCCGTGCGCGACATCATGACCTCGCAGGTGCGCTACGTGCGCCCCGATCAAACCACCGACGACTGCATGGCGCTCATGACCGACAAGCGCATGCGCCACCTGCCGGTGATCGACGGCGGCAAGCTCGTCGGCATGATCTCCATCGGCGATCTGGTGAAGAACATCATCTCCGAGCAGCAGTTCACCATTCAGCAGCTCGAGTACTACATTCGCGGCGAGCATACGTAAGCGCCGGTCGGCGTTCCGGCTGTAAGCATTTCGTTATAATCGGCTGACTTTGCGCGCGAGCGCGGAGTCCGCCGCGCCGCGCATTTTTGCGCGCGGATAACGAAGGAGCGCCGCCGATGACCCCGACAGCCGCATCCGCCGAAACAGCAAAGACGCTTGCCGCAGGCGCGCCGTTCCTCATCGTGATGAACGCGGGCTCGGGCCGCCGTCAGGCCGACGCGACACGCGCCGTGCTCGAACGCGAACTCGGCGCGGCGGGCAGGCGTTTCGAGTTGCGCGTCGTCGACGATCCGCGCCGCCTCGTCGGCGTCGCCCGCGAAACCGCGGCGGCGGCCTGCGCGCAGGACGGCGTGCTCGTCGGCGCGGGCGGCGACGGCACGCTCTGCACGGTCGCGCACGCCGCGCACGACGCCGGTTGCCCGTTCGCGGTGCTGCCGCGCGGCACGTTCAACTACTTCAGCCGCGACCACGGCATTCCCGCCGACCTCGACCAATCGACGCAACTCCTGCTCGACGCGCGCGCGTATCCGGTGCAGGTCGGCTTCGTCAACGGGCGCATGTTTCTCGTCAACGCGAGTCTCGGCCTTTATCCGCGGCTGCTGGAAGATCGCGAAATCTACAAGCGGCAATTCGGACGCAGCCGGCTCGTCGCGCTGTGGTCGGCGCTGTTCACGCTGCTGAAGCCGCATCGGCACTTGCGTCTGCATATCGATCACGACGACGGCAGCACGACCGACATTCGCTCGTCCACGCTCTTCGTCGGCAACAACCGGCTGCAGATGGAGCAGATCGGCATGCCGGACGAAGCGCGCGCGCTGGAACAGGGCTTGCTGGTCGCGATTGCGCCCCGTCCGGTGGGGCGGCTCATGCATCTGTGGCTGTCGCTGCATGGCGCGGCGGGGCGCTTGTCGGATTCGGATCATGTCGTGAGCTTCACGTTCGAGCGCATCACCGTGATGCATCCTTCCAAGCGGCGCAGGCCGGTCAAGATCGCGACCGATGGCGAGATCGCGAAGCTGAAAATGCCGCTCGAATTCCACGTGTCCGACAAGCCGCTTCTTCTGCTCAAGCCCGAACCGACGGTGGCCGAAGCGAATCGCTCATGACCTTGCTGTTGCAGATTTCCGATACGCATTTCGGCACCGAGCGGCCGCAGGTCGCCGCCGCGCTCCTGCGTCTCGCCGGTGCGCTGTCGCCCGATCTCGTCGTGCTTTCGGGCGACATCACGCAGCGCGCCCGCAGGCATCAGTTCGACGCGGCGCGCGCCTTCGTCGATGCGCTCGGCGCAACCCCGACGCTCGTCATCCCCGGCAATCACGACATTCCGCTCTTCGATCCGCTCGCGCGGCTGTGTTATCCGTATGCGAACCATCAGCGCGCGTTCGGCGCCGATCTCGAACCGAGCTTCGAATCGGCCGAACTGCTCGTGCTGGGCGTGAACACGACGCGCGCATATCGTCACAAGGACGGCGAAGTGTCGATGCGGCAGATCAGGCGCGTCGCCGCGCGTCTGGAAGCGGCGGGCGCGGCGCAACTGCGCGTCGTGGTCACGCATCAGCCGGTGGCGGTCACGCGCGCGCAGGACGAAAAAAACCTGCTCCACGGACGCGAGCGCGCGGTGCAGCGCTGGGCGCGCGCGGGCGCGGATCTGATTCTCGGCGGGCATATCCATTTGCCGTACGTGCTGCCGCTGCACGATACGTTCGCGGGCGTCATGCGCCGCATGTGGGCGGTGCAGGCGGGAACGGCGCTGTCGCGGCGCACGCGCGGCACGATCGACAATTCGGTGAACGTGATTCGCCACGACGCGCGCACGGGCGACGGCGGCGCGCGGCAAACCACGGTCGAGCGCTGGGATTATTCGGAGACGAGCGAAGCGTTCGAGATGATCGCGCGCCACGATCTCGTGCTCGACGGCGCAAAGCCCGAGATCGCGCTCACGCTGTCCGGATGACGAGTTCCGCGAAGCCCGTCGCGGCGTCGTGCTCGCGCGTGTAGCGTTCGTCCGGCAGGTTCGCGACGACGATTTCCGCCGTCGTGCGCACGATGCAGCCCGGCGCGACGTGGCCGCCGGTCACGCGGCCGTCGGCGTCGGAGAGGCTCGTGTGCAGGTGCGGACCTTGCGCGGACAAGCTGCCGGCGAGTGTCAGGATTTCGAGGTCGCCGCGCAGTTCGGCCGCTTCCTCGCGGCCCGCGAACCGCAGCCGCGCGACGCTCAGGCTGCCGATTCCCTGCAGCACGAAAGCCGCCGAAAGTCCGTGCGTGCGGAATGCGTGGTCGAGCGCGGCGCGCAGGTCGTCGCCGGGTGACAGACGTAGGGTCATCGCATGCATGAATGAAAGACTCCGGGCGGATCGCATTCAAGACTACACGCTCGCGAATCGTGATGGCATCATGGGCGCGACCCGAAGTGGCTATATCTTTCCATGGAGACGCCATGAGTTTCGAACTGACGATGCTGGCCTGGACGCTCGTGCTCGCGCTGGTGCAAGTGTTGCTCCCGGCCGTAGTGCGCAATCGCGAAGTCGGCCTGCGCTATCAGGCCGGCCCGCGCGATGCCGCCACGCCGCCGCCCGGCAGGCTTTCCGGCCGCCTGATGCGCGCGCAGTCGAATCTGTTCGAGACCTTGCCGATCTTCGCCGTCGCGGTGCTGATCGTGCACGTGACGGGGCGCGAGAACCCGCTCACGCATTACGGCGCGCTGGCGTATTTCGTCGCGCGCGTGGTTTATGTTCCGCTCTACGTGGCGGGCGTGCCGTTCGTGCGAACGCTGGTGTGGCTGGTGTCGGTCGTCGGCATCGTGCAGATTCTCGTTCCCATCATCTGACGAGAGGAGTGAAAGGCAATGACCGATCAACCTTCGACCATCGAGATCGAAACCGCGCCGAATCCCGAATTCGCCGTCATCCTGATGCACGGCCTGGGCGCCGACGCCAACGACTTCGTGCCGCTCGTGCCCGAGTTGCGTCTCGCCGATGCCCCCGCCATCCGCTTCGTCTTTCCGAATGCGCCGGAGATCGCCGTCACCGCCAACAACGGCTACGTGATGCGCGCGTGGTACGACATTCTGTCGTTCGAGGGCATCAACCGGCGCGTGGACGAGGCGGGCATCGTGAAGTCGGTGGAGCGCGTGCGCGCGTTCATCGCGGAACAGAACGCGCGCGGCATTCCGAGCGAGCGCATTTTCATCGCGGGCTTTTCGCAGGGCGGCGCGATGGCCTATCACGCGGGCCTCACGCATCCGGAAAAGCTCGCCGGGCTGATCGTGCTGTCGGGCTACATTCCGTCCGAAGGCGTGATCGACGAATCGCTCTCCGACGCGAATCGCTCCATTTCGATCTTCGCCGCGCACGGCAATTTCGACGACGTGCTCAACGTGAGCCTCGGCGAGCAGGCGTGCGAATTCGCGCGCGCGCAGGGCTGCGACGTCGAATGGCACACCTATCCGATGCCGCATTCGGTCTGCATGGAAGAAGTCGAGGCGCTGCGCCAGTGGCTCGGCGCGCGGCTAGTTGCTTAGGGTTCGGGCGAAGAGATCGAGCACGGCGTCCGCATCCACGCCGATGCACACATCGCAGGCGGGGCGCGTGTCCCAGTCGGGCGCAGTTTCGGGCATCGACAAGGGTTTTTGTATCGTCAAACCCGTCGCGATGCCTTCGGTGAGCACGCGCACCGGGCCGCGGCGCGTTGTGTAGAGTTCGCGCGCGACGACGAACGCCGCCGCCGAATAATCGTGCGCGTAGATGCCGCGCGACATGCCGCCGTGCGCGTGAAACCGCTCGTAGAAGCGCGACACGTCCCACACGAAGCGGCCCGCAGCGCCCGCTTCGTCGCGCAGGGATGCGAGGAACGCCGTCGTCATGACGGTTTCGTGCGTGACGTCGAGGCCGACGATCGACATTTTCCACGGCGCGCCGAAGACGATATCCGCCGCGTGCGGATCGGCGTGCATGTTGGCTTCGGCGGCGGGCGTCGCGTTGCCGAGCGTGCCGTGAAAGCCGAACGCGCCGCCCATCACGACGACTTCACGCACGAGCGTGGCGATTTCCGGATCTTCCTTTAGCGCGAGCGCGAGATTGGTCATCGGGCCGACGGCGAGCAGCGTGATCTCGCCGGGATTCGCCCGCACCGTATCGACGATGAAGCGATGCGCCGCGCGCCCGTCCGTCTGCTTGTCCACGCGACCGATGCGCTCGACATCGCCGAGCGCATCGTTGCCGTGGATGTGCGCGATCGGCTCCGGCGCAGGCTGTTGCAACGGCGCAGCCGCGCCGCGCGCGACCGGCACGTCCGGCGCGAAGCGCGACGCCAGATACAGCGCGTTCGTGGTCGTCGTGTCGATGCCTGCATTGCCGAACACGCTCGTGATGCCGGCGAGTGCGATATCCGGATGCCGCGCCAGGAACAAGAGCGCGAGGGCGTCGTCGATGCCCGGATCGGTGTCGTAGAGGATCGTGTGCTTCGTCATGCGATCGCGGTGCAAACGCCTGCGATCAGCGCGAGCATGCCGCGCCGCAGGTCCGCCGGGCTGACCGGCTTGGAGAGCACATCCTGCTCGCACGCGAGCGGCACGATGCTCGCCGCCGGTTCGCCCGTCACGACGAGACACGGACACGGCCGCCCGAGCCGCGCCGCGCCGAGCATCGCCACTTCGCGGGCGGTGGCGTCGCGCAGCCGGAAGTCCGTGATGATGAGATCCGGGAAGCGCTCGATGTCGCCGAGAATCGAACGGAATTCTTCGAAGCTCGCGGCGGAGTCGTAGAGCACGCCCCATTGCGAAAGCAGCGCTTCGGTGGAGGCGCGCACGAGGCCGTCGTCTTCCACGAGCAGCACGTAGCGCCCCTTGAGCTGCGCCATTTCATCCGCGTCGGAACGCGCCGGCGCGCGCGCCGACGGCTTGTCGGGCGACGGCCCGCACAGCGGCATTTCGAGCGAGAAGCGCGAGCCGCGCCCTTCGGTGGACTTCAGTTCGATGCGATGCTGGTCGAGCATCGACATCACCGCATTGACGATCGACAGCCCGAGGCCCAGCCCCTTGTCGCGATCCTGCTCGGGATTGTCGACCTGAAAGAACGGCTGGAAGATCGCATCGAAATAATCCGCCGGAATGCCGATGCCGTTATCCAGCACGTCGATGCGCGCGCGCGTCGCGGAACGCACCACGCCGACGATCACCGTTGGCTTCGACGACTTGCTCTGATCCGCGTACTTGATGCCGTTCGACACGAGATTCGCGACCGCGCGCCCGAGCCAGTGCGCGTCGCTGCGCACGCAGACCACGTCTTCCTTCGGCAGCCGCAGCCGCAATTCGACGCCCCGGCTCATTGCGAACGGACGCAACTGCTCGGCGGCTTCCTCGACGGTCTGCCGCACGTCGAACACGTGATAGCGCGGCACGACGCGGCCCGATTCCAGCCGCGACAGATCGAGCACCGCGTTCAGAAGCCGCGCGAGAATCACCGACGAGCGCCCGCATTCGTTGATGAGCCGCTCGGCCTGATCGAATTCGCCGTTGCGGATGGCTTCGGCGGCGGCCTGCAGAAACAGGTTGAGCGCGTGCATCGGCTGGCGCAGGTCGTGCGTCGCGGCGGCGAGGAAGTTGGACTTCTCGCGGCTCGCCGTCTGCGCGGCGATCATCTGCTGTTCGCGCAGCGCGAGCAGCGCGTTCGTCTTGTTCTCCTGATCCTTTTTCGACACTTCGAGCTCGCGATTCTTGCGTCCCAGCGAAACGTTGGCGGCGCGCAATTCGTCATTGAGCGACGCGAGCGCGCGCTCCGAACTGTAACGCTCGCGCGAAACGCGTTCGGCGTGCGTGCAGACGCCGTGCCCCACGACCACGACGTTGAACATATAGAACAGCCCGGCGAAAAAATCCTCCGGGTTGAGCAGATGAATGATGACTTGCAAAACGACGATCGACGCCAGCGTGATGATCCCGGCGGTCAGCGCGACGCGCGAACGCAGGTAGAAGAAGCTGAACTGGAAGAAGAGCGCGAGACACAGCCCGATGAAGTGCTGCGTGTAGTTATAGGGCGCGGGCGTGATCGCGACCATTGCGAGAATCAGGCAGAGCAGCCCGTAAATGCCCGTGAGAATGATGCGCTGCGAGCTCGCGTGCGAGCGGAACGACGGCCGCAGCACCAGCACGCCGACGAAGAACAGCAGCGCGATACCCGCGAAGCGCAGCGCGAGGATATCGGCGAGGCGCGAGTCGAGCGCCTGATTGCCGCGCGCAAAGCTGAAATCCCACCAGAGAAAGCACGTCCAGATGGCGAGCGCAAGCAACGTCGACGCACGCCGGAACGCGCAGAAACGCTGACTGTGGTCTTCGAGGAACTGCGCCTCCAGCGCGGGATCGGAAAACGGCGCCGGAATCGAGAGATTGCGCACCAGACTCGCGCCGGCCTCACGGGCGGCCGCGAGAAGCATTCCTGAATTGCGCACGCGGGCGGCGCGTTGCGGTACGGCCATCTTCATGCTCGCTCACGGAATCGGGATATCTACTTTAGGCCAATGCGGTCATACAAATACGCCTTTTTTTAGCCATCAGCCGTTATATCCGGAAATATCGCGTCTTTTTCGAGGCGTGTTCTGGCGGTATGCGGGAAGGCCCAGCGGAGGAGGGAGGAGATCCGAGCCGATCGGCGAGCGAGTGATTCGCGCCCGCCGATTCGAAGGACAGCCACATCAAATGCCCCCCGCACGATGACGAGGGCGAAACTTCGGATGGCCGTTCAGCTTTTCGGCTTGGCCTTGGTGCTGCGCTTCGTGACCTGCATTTCCTTCGCGCCTGCAGCTTTCGCGGGCGATGCCTTGCTGCCGGCCGTTTTCTTGCGGCTCGACATTTCGGTTTCGGCGGGTTGGCTCGCTTGAGCCTTGCGTGGGGATGGCATGCTGACCTCCTTCAGTGTGTGTCCATATCGACACACTGATAACCATAGGATGCGCTCAGCCGGTATTCAAGAGCCGGCGGGGCGTGCGCGCAACGCTTGCGCCAAAAAAACTTCTGAGGACGAAGCATTTCGATGCGATGCGATGCGATGCGCGGCGCGTCTCGTGGTCAGCGGATGAGCTTCAATCCCGCAGGCAGCGTTTCGCCGAAGACGCGGCCTTCGTCGGCGCGATCGAGTTCGACGGTCTCGCGGACCATCGCGATCCACGCCTGCGCCGCGCCTATCGTTTCGAGGCGTTGCACGACGGCCGCGCGCGCCTCGCCGGGCAGGTCGCGCGAGCGGTCGCCGGTCATGCGCGCGATCTGCACGGCGGCGAACGCGGCGGGATCGACTTTCTTCCAGTCGAGCGCGAGAATCGAATCGAGCCACATGACGGCGACTTCCGGCGGCACGACGCCGTGCGCGCTGCCATAGAAGGGCGCGCGCGCACCGATGCGGCCGACCGCCCACCAGCTCTGCACGTTCTCCGAAGGCTTTTTCAGGCGCGTGAGCAGCCACTCGCCGACTTCGATCTTGCGCTCGACGGGCACGCGCTCCAGCGACGCCGCGAGCCGGACCATGTCCTCGTAGCCCGCGCGCGCCGCGCCCGCCGCCTTCCGATAGCGGCTGGTTCCCGGCGGCTGGAGCACGAAGGCCATGTCGTCCAGGAGGCGCAACTGCGCCGCTTCGGGAAGACCGCCGGCGGCGCGGCGCCACAGCGTCCACCATTCGGACCAGATCTGGCTTTCGTTGCTGTACTGGATGCCCTGATCGAAGAGCGTCCACAACTGCTCGACGCGCCATTCGTCGAGCGGATGCCCGAAGCCCGGCCGCATGCAGTAGCCCGCGAGATTGAGCCACAGGCGCTCGTGATCGGCGCTTCGGCGGCGCTTCTTCGCGCGCTCGAACAACGCGCCGAACAGTTCGCGCAAAAGCGCGATGTCCCACGTGTCGCGCGCGCCGAGCGTCTGTTCGAGCTGCGCGCGCAGGCGTTTGGCTTCCTTCGGGCCGACGTCGTGCGATTTCGCGCCGAACGTGCGGTCGATGAGTTCGACGGCTTTCGGCAGCGCCGGATGCGATTCGCTCGCGGCGTCGTCGCTTTGGGGCGCTTCGCGGCGTAGCTGAAATTCGAGCAGCCAGCGTTTCGCGGGATCGTCGACGGCGATGCAATGCATCTCCAGCGTGCCGACTTCCGTGAGCGATGTCGTCAACTGAACCGCGGTTTCGCGCGCTTTGCCTTTGTCGGCGGCGTGCGGATCGACCACGGTCGCGACCGGCGGCAGACGCACGAAATCGCCCGATGCGGCCGCGAGGTCCGCCAGTTCGCCCGCCGCGAACGCCGTTTCCGTCACCGACGACGCCAGGTGAAAGCGCACCGGCGCGCCGAGCGTGAGCGCGAAAGTCCGGTCGGCGAGATGGATCGGCTGGCCTTCTTCCGTGCCGCGCGGCAGGACGCAGACGCCGCGCATCGCGGCGTCGTCGTCTTCGAGCAGCAAAAAGAAGCTGCGCGCCGAGCCGCCGCCGATCTTCGGCGCATGGCCCGCGCGCGCGAGCGCATAGGCGACCGCGCCGCGCGCGACCGCGACATCGGGATCGCCGTTCGCGAGCACGTTGACCGCTGCGCCGCGCCAGCCGGAAAGCGTATCGGCGATGCGGCGCGCGAGCGGTGCGGCGCGAAACACGCCGCCGTTCAGCAGCAAGGTGTCCGGAATGGCGATCGTTTCATCGCTCGCGCCGAGCGCCTTGCGCGCCTCGCCCGCGTGCTGGCCGAGAAAGGCCGCGATGTGCCGCGTGATGGCCGGGTCGCTCGCATACGGCAGCCCGAATTCGACGATGCCGCCGCGCGCACGGCCCGGCCGGTCGCTCGCGGACACCATCGGAAAGAAGCCGTCGACGATGATTCGCTCGATTTCGTCGCGCGTGACATCCGCCGAACGCGCGCCGCCGACGAGC
Source organism: Caballeronia novacaledonica (assembly GCF_900258035.1). Classification (GTDB taxonomy): domain Bacteria; phylum Pseudomonadota; class Gammaproteobacteria; order Burkholderiales; family Burkholderiaceae; genus Caballeronia; species Caballeronia novacaledonica. The sequence continues at coordinate 365,591 of NZ_OGTP01000001.1, forward strand.
TTCGCGCCCGCGCCGAGCAGCGTGATCGACGCGGAATCCGGCGCGTTTGCGCCGAGCAACTGCTCTTTCGCGGCGCGGCAGCGCTCGACCAGTTGCGACAGGCGCGCGGCGGACAGGCGCGCGTCGCTGTCCGCGAGACGCCGCTCGACGAGATGCGCGAGCGCGAGATCCATGTTGTCGCCGCCGAGCATCAGATGGTTGCCCACGCCGATGCGCGTGAGCACCGGCTCGCCGTTTTCCATCGCGACCTGGATGAGCGTGAGGTCGGTCGTGCCGCCGCCGACATCGACGATCATCACGAGCCGCGTCGCGGCCAATTCGCCGGCGAGCGTCTCGCGATGGTGAAACAGCCAGTCGTAGAACGCGGCTTGCGGCTCCTCCAGCAGCCGCAGCGATTCGAGCCCCGCCATGCGCGCCGCTTCGAGCGTGAGGGCGCGCGCGCCTTCATCGAACGAGGCGGGAACGGTCAGCACGACGTCCTGCGCGTCGAGCGGCGCGTCGGGAAAGCGCTCGTTCCACGCGGCGTGCACGTGCGCCAGATAGCTTGCGCTCGCGATCACGGGCGAGATTTTTTCGACGTCGTCGCCCGCGCCCCACGGGAGAATGGGCGCGAGGCGATCGACCGCCGCATGCGACAGCCAGCTCTTCGCGCTCGACACGAGCCGTCCCGGCACATTCGCGCCGAGCTTGCGCGCGAAAGTGCCGATGACGGCGGGCGCTTCCATCTCGCCCCACGGCAATTGCAGATCGGCGGATTTGAGTTCGCCGGGCGCGAAGTGATAGCGCAGCGAAGGCAGCAGCGGCCGCGCGGCGACTTCGCCCGCGCCGACGAGCTGGTCGATCTCGAACACGCGGATATCGCTCGATCCGGCCGGCGCATACGCGACGACGGTGTTGCTCGTTCCCAGATCGATGCCGACGCTGTACCGCGCGCCCGAGACCTTTTTCTTGCGCGCGGACACTTACAGGCCCATGCCCTGATCCGCGCTCACGCCGCCGCGCACGTCGAACTCGACTTTCCAGCGCTCGGACGAACCGCGCGGAATCGCTTCGAGTTCGAGCGTGCCCGCTTCGGTCACGCGCGCATGCAGCTTGACGGGCACGACTTCGCCGGGCGTGCGGCCTTCCGGCGGCAGCGACGCCTCGATCTCCTCCAGTTCCTGCAATTCGTCCGGCTGCCAGTAGTCGAGAAGCGTGCCGACCTGATCCTGCCGCCGCACCGACGAGCCGAAGAAGCGGAAATGCACCGGCTCGCCGACGACGAGCCCGAATTCCTGCGCGGGCAACTCGGCGTCGGTGCCTTCCTCCATGCCGAACGGCGCGACACACAGCGCCTGGACGGGCGGCTCCAGTCCGGGCACGGCGGGCATCGCCGATTCGACCGCGACGTAATACGCGCGCGCCGTGCCGCCGCGAATGCGCACGCCTTTGCCGCGCCGCACGTAACCGTAATAGGCCGCGCCGCGCGCGACGGCGAGATCGAGGTCCGCGCCTTCGAGCAGACGCGCGGGCGGCGCGTTTTCGGCGGCGAGCCACGAGTTCAGCGTCGACATCACGCGCTCGACGAGCAGCGGCGACTTGAAAACGCCGCCGTTGAAGAGCACGACGGTCGGATGCAAAAGCGTCGCGCCCGGCGGCGTTTCGTGCCGCAAGCCTTCGACTTCGGCGAGCGCGTTGACCTGACGGCCGAGGAACGCGGCGAGATGGCGCGTGACGGCGGCGTCCTGCGCGTAGGGCAGACCGAGTTGCGTGAGACCGACGCGCGCGCGCGAAACGGGCCGCGCCGATGCATCGACTTGCGGAAAAAAGCCTTCGAGCAGGATTTGCGTGAGTTCGGCGCGCGTAAGCTCGGTGCGCAACGAACCGCCGATCAGCTTCGAGCCGCGGCTCGGCACGACGAGCGGCACGGCGTCGGCGGACGGATCGGAAAGCAGCGTTTCCTTCGCCGCGCGGCACGCGTAGGTGAGGGCGCGCAACTGCCACGGATCGGGCTGCGTGCCCGCTTGCGCGAGCTTGCGCGCGACCGTGTGCGCGAGCGCGAGATCCATGTTGTCGCCGCCGAGCAGAATATGTTCGCCGACCGCGACGCGATGCAGTTCCAGATTGCCTTCGCGCTCGACGACCGCGATCAGCGACAGGTCGGTCGTGCCGCCGCCGACATCGACGACGAGAATCACGTCGCCCACGTTGACCTGCTTGCGCCAGCCGCCGCTCGACTTCTGGATCCAGCTATAGAGCGCGGCCTGCGGCTCTTCGAGCAGCGTCATGCGCGTGTAGCCGGCGGCCGCGGCGGCTTCGGCGGTGAGTTCGCGCGCGGCGGGATCGAACGACGCGGGAATCGTCACGGTGACGTCTTGCTGATCGAACGGCGCGTCCGGATGCGCGTGATTCCACGCTTCGCGCAAGTGCGTGAGATAGCGCACCGAGCTTTCCATCGGCGACACGCGCTCGACTTCCTCGGGCGCGTCGGACGGCAGGATCGCCGCGCGCCGGTCGACGCCCGGATGGCACAGCCAGCTTTTCGCGCTGGAGACGAGCCGGATCGGCGTGCCCGCGCCACGGCTTCGCGCCAGCTCGCCGACGATGAACTTGCGTTCCTGCGTCCACGGCAGCGTCAGATCGCCGGGCGCGAGTTCGTTCTCGTGCGGCAAATAGAGGAACGAGGGCAGCAGATCGCGCTCTTCGGCGGCGCCGGGCGCGGTCAGTTGCGAGATCGGCAGCACGCCTTGCGCGGTCTTTTCGCCGTCGCTCGCGCTCATGTCGACGTAGGAGAGCGCGCAATGCGTCGTGCCGAGATCGACGCCGATGGAGTAGCGCGCGTGGTTTTCGTTGCTGTCGATATCGCTCACAGTTCCACCTCCGCCGGCGCGACGATGCTTGCATCATGGGACGGCGCGAGCTTCGGCAGGCGCGTGTCTTCGACCTTCCAGCCGCGATGGCTGACGTTGCCGCTGAAGGGCGGCTTGCCGACGACATTGCCCGTCAGACGGACAGCGGCCGCATCGAAGCCTTCCTGCAATGTGACGCGGCTGCCTTCGGCTTCCGTGCGCACGGGCTTGATCGTGAAGTGTTCGCGCAGCACCGCGCGGCAGCCGTCGTGCACGAGGCGGGCGGCCGCGCCGATATCGGCATCGCTGTAATTGGCGATGTCCTCTTCGACGAAATCGATGAAACGCGCATCGCGTTGCAGAAGGCCGAGCAACTGAAGCGCGGCGACCGGGCTTGCTTCCTTCAGCACGGACGGCGCGGGTGCGGGCGCGGGCGCCGGCTGCACGGGCGCGGCGGCGGGCTTCGGCGCTTCGGTCGTGAAATCGGGCGCTTCGGGCGCTTCGCGCAGGCGCTGCACGCGGCCCGCGAACGCTGCGTTGCCCAGAACGCCGAAGAAGACGCCGAAGGCAATGCCTATCCTGCCGAAAAAGCCTGGATTCATGTCGGTCATGTGATGCTCCTGTAGGCCGCGCGAGGACGACCCTATCCTCGGGCGGCGCGGGTGGCCGGTGTTCGGTGCCGTGTCGGCGGGGGTGAAGCCGGGAATGCTGCAGGTGAACGCTAACGGCGTTTATACCGTATCCCGGTATTTTCCATGATGTCGCGGCCCGGCCGGAAAAAACGCGGGCGCGGCGCGCGGCGGCGGGCCACATTCTCGCGATTTGCGCCGCCAAGTCAAGGCGCGGCGCGGGTTTCGGGGGCGCTCAGGCCTTGTAGCCGATCTTGCGCAAGAGGTCCTTGCGCCACTGGACGTCTTCGGCGGTCTCCACGCCGAGCGGCGGCAGGCCGTCGACCACGCCGACGATCCCGCGCCCCTGATCCGTCTGCGCGACGAGCACCTGCGTCGGATTGGCGGTCGCGCAGAAGATGCGGCAGACCTCCGGCACGGCCTTCACCGTATTGAGCACGTTCACGGGAAAGAAGCCGTCGCCGAGCACGATGATGAAACTGTGCCCCGCGCCGATGCTTTGCGCATTGCGCGCGGCCATCTCGACGAGCCCGTCGTCGGTGCCCGACGTGCGCACGAGCCGCTTGCCCGACGCCTCGCAGAACGCGAGCCCGAAGCGAATGCCCGGCACCGCGCCGACGAGCGCTTCGTGCAGATCCTCGACCGTCTTGATGAAATGCGACTGGCCGAGGATGAAGTTGGTGTCCTCGGGCTTGTCGATGGCGATGGCGAGCAGTTCCATGGCGAATCTCCGGTGCGCGCTGGAGATTCCATGGTAGGCGCTTTTCTACGCGCGCATTTCGAAGCCCGCGAGATACGCCGCCGCATCGCCGCCGTCCCAGACGCGGGCATCGCAGAACGTGGCTGCGTGCCGCTCGGCGGGCAGCGCGACGCCCGCCGCCTGCGCCGCGTCGCGGTACAGCGCCGTCTGATTGACGCTCGCCGCGATGCCCGCATCGTCGATATCGGCGTCGAGCAGGCCCCAGCGCCGGTATTGCGTGATGAACCACAGTCCGTCCGATACGCGCGGATAGTTGACCGCGCCGCCATCGAAGAAGCGCACCGGCAGCGCGCGCGCAGCGCCGCCGTCCGCGGCGACGAGGCGCGGTTCGATCAGTCGAGACGGCACGCCGAGCAACGTTTCCGACGCCAGCGCCTGCACGATCTCCGTGCGATGCGCGGTCGAATCGAGCCATGCGCACGCGTCGAGCATCGTGCGCACGAGCGCGCGCGCCGTCGCCGGATAGAGCGCCGCGAAATCGCGCCGGCACGCGAGCACTTTTTCCGGGTGATCCGGCCAGATCTCGCTCGTGTACGCGACCGTTCCGCCCGCATTGCGCGCCTCGGCGACCGCGTGCCACGGCTCGCCCGCGCAGAAGCCGTCGAGCGCGCCTTCGACGAGCGCATCGGCCATGCGCGGCGGCGGAATCACGACGCTCTGCACGTCGCGCAACGGATGCACGCCGTGCGCCGCGAGCCAGTAGTAGAGCCACATCGCGTGCGTGCCGGTCGGAAACGTCTGCGCGATGACGGGCTTGCGTTCGAGCGTTCGCAGCGCATCCTTCACGCTCGCGCCGCCTCGAATCGCATCGGCGAGCGGACGCGACAGCGTGATCGCCTGACCGTTGCGATTGAGGACCATCAGCACCGCCATGTCCGCTTGCGGCCCGCCGATGCCCAGTTGCACGCCGTACACGAGCCCATAGAGCGCGTGCGCGGCGTCGATTTCGCCGGAGAGCAGCTTGTCGCGCACGGCGGCCCACGACGGCTGGCGGCACAGTTCGATCGCGATGCCGTGCCGCGCGCCGAGTTCGCGCAACGCGGCGACGGCGAGCGGCGCGGCATCGGAAAGCGCGACGAAGCCGAGCCGCAGATGCGTGCGTTCGGGCGGGGAAGAAGTGATGTTCATAAGATGTCGAAAAAGCTAGAGCAAGTCGGACAGCGCGAGCAGTTGGCGCGCGATCTCCGCGACCTTCACGCCCTGATCCATCGCGCGCTTGCGAAGGGCCGCGTAGGCATCGTTTTCGGACATGCCGCGCTTGTCCATCAGCAGGCGTTTTGCGCGATCGATGACCTTGCGCTGCGCCAGTTCATCCTCGACTTGCGCGAGACGCAGACGCAATTGTTCTTCATGCGCGAAACGCGCGAGCGCGACTTCGATGATCGGCGCGAGCCGCGCGGGCGCGAGCCCTTCGACGGAATACGCGGTAACGCCCGCGCCGACCGCCGCGCGGATGAATTGCTGATCCGCGTCGTTGCTGAACATCAGCACGGGACGCGGCGCGGCCTTGTTCATCACGGCGAGTTGTTCGAGCGTGTCGCGCGAGGGCGATTCGGTATCGATGATGACGACATCGGGCTTCTGGCTCTCGACGGCCTCGTGCAAGGCCGAAGGCGCGGCGACTTCGGCGAGCATGTCGTAGCCCATGCGCGCGAGTTGCTCGCGCAGATCGCCGATGGGCTTGTCGGTGTCGGTGACGAGAAGTACGCGCAGCATGCGGGACGCGGAACCCGCTTCATGCGGCATGAGCGAAGCCTTTGGCGCTTGCCGCGCGCGCCGCGAATTCAGCCGCTTCTCCGATCGCGCCGCCGACGAGAATCACCGCGGGACTGCCGAGCCCGGCGGCGACGGCTTCATCGGCGAGCCGGCCGAGCGTCGTGGCGAGCCGCTTCTCTTGCGGCGATCCCGCGTTCTGCACGACGGCGGCGGGCGTGTTCGAAGGCAACGTGTCCATCAACGATGCCGTGAGGCTCGCGATACGGCTCATGCCCATGTAGATCGCGAGCGTGGTGCCGGTGGCGGCGAGCGCGGCCCAGTCGGGCTGACTGTGATCCTGCATGTGCGCGGTGACGAAGGTCACGCCCTGACAATGATCGCGATGCGTGAGCGAGATGCCGAGACCCGCAGCCGCCGCGAAGCCCGACGACACGCCGTTGACGATATCGACCGGGACATGCGCTTCACGCAATGCGGCGATCTCTTCGCCCGCGCGGCCGAAGAGCAGGGCGTCGCCGCCTTTCACGCGCACCACATGCAATCCCTTCTTCGCGTAGCGCTGCATGAGGCGCTGAATGAACGCTTGCGGCGTCGACTTGCAGCCGCCGCGTTTGCCGACGCGAATCACGCGCGCATGCGGCGCGAGCGTGACGATGTCGGCGTTGGCGAGATCGTCGAGAAGCAGGATGTCGGCGGACGCGAGCGCTTTCGCGGCGCGCAGGGTCAGCAGGTCGATATCGCCGGGACCCGCGCTCAATAGAGTGACTTTGCCTTTGATGGTGTTCATCGTTGCTTACCTGTCCTGTGGGCGCATCGGCGCGGCAAACGCCGATAGCGTCCGCTCGTGTCGCTGCACGATGGGGACGCCTTTGTCCTTGCTCTTCCGATTCGAGAGGCCGCGAACGCCGTTGCCCGCAGTGCTTTTATCAATGCAATAAGCGGGCCATTGTGCGAAAACGGTTGCAGAAGCGATGTTCATCGCACCGCCCTTGTGCGCGAACGCGGCATACGGCACCGCTTCGGCGCGAGCGTGCGTCGTTCGAGTGACGAAGGGATTAACCGGTTCGTACAGAACCCGCGCACGTCAACAGTGCTGCGTCGCACCATCGCTGTGCCCGTCTGCATCGAAACGCGCCGCGATGCGCGTGCGCACACGTAGTGCATGTATTCCGCAAAGCCATATGCATCGGGGATTTCAAGCCGATGCGCAATGCATGGCACAGCCCTTGCCTTATGTCTCGCCATCGGATCAACGGCGATCCGCCCTGAATACAGCGCCCGGCACGTGAATATGTGCGGGCATCGGACAACGGCGTCCCCCGCATCGGCTTCCCGGTCGAATGCGCGGGACGCCTTTCTTTTTTGCGGAAAGACGATGGACAAAGCCACCCGGATCGATCTCTTCAGCATGCGCAGCGCGCCGATGCGCGCCTTCCATCTCACGTGGATGGCGTTCTTCGTGTGCTTCTTCGCGTGGTTCGCCTGCGCGCCGCTGATGCCGCTCATCAAGCGCGAGTATGGCCTCACTGCGGATCAGGTCGCCAACATCAACATCGCGGCCGTCGCCGTGACGATTCTGGTGCGCCTCGTCGTCGGTCCGATGTGCGATCGCTTCGGACCGCGCAAGGTGTACAGCGCGCTGCTGCTCGCCGGTTCGGCGCCCGTGCTCGGCGCGGCGCTTTCGACGGGCTACGACAGCTTCCTCTGGTGCCGTCTCGCGATCGGCGCGATCGGCGCGAGCTTCGTCATCACGCAGTACCACACGTCGGTGATGTTCGCGCCGAACGTCGTCGGCACCGCGAACGCGACGACCGCCGGCTGGGGCAACGCTGGCGCGGGCGCCGCGCAGGCGATCATTCCGCTCTTCGTCGCGGCCGCGATCGCGCTCGGCACGGGCGAAGCATCGGCATGGCGCGTCGCGCTCATCGTGCCGGGCATCGCGATGCCGGTGATGGCGTTCTTCTACTGGCGCTATACGCAGGACTGTCCGCAGGGTGATTTCGCGACGCTGCGCCGCGCGGGCATCGCCATCGACGGCGGCAAGAAGGGCGGCTGGCAGAGCTTCCTCACCGCATGCGCGAACTATCGCGTGTGGATGTTGTTCGTGACGTACGGCGCGTGCTTCGGCGTCGAAGTGTTCATCCACAACATGGCGGCGGTGTACTACGTCGATCACTTCAATCTCACGCTCGGTCAGGCGGGCATGGCGGCGGGCAGCTTCGGCCTGCTCGCGCTCTTCGCGCGCGCGCTCGGCGGCTGGCTTTCCGATAAAGCGGCGGCGAAGAAAGGCCTCGATATCCGCGCGACGCTGCTCTTCGCGCTGATCGCGGGCGAAGGCATCGGTCTCTATGCCTTCGCGCATGCGTCGAGCGTCGTGCTCGCGATCGTCGCGATGCTGACGTTCGGTCTCTTCACGCATATGGCGTGCGGCGCGACGTACGCGCTGGTTCCGTTCATCGATCGCAAGGCGCTCGGCGGCGTGGCCGGCGTGATCGGCGCGGGCGGCAACGTCGGCGCGGTCGCGGCGGGCTTTCTGATGAAGGGACTCGGCAACGCGCAGGCGACGCTCTCGATGCTCGGCGTGGTCGTCGCGGGCACGGCGCTGTGCGCGCTCGCGGTGCGTTTCTCGCCCGAACACAAGGCACGCGAGGCGGCGTTGCGCGAAAGCGCGCTCGCAGCCAACAACGTCATTGCGAACTGAAAAGGCATCCTAATGAAAATCGTCGTCATCGGGCACGGCATGGTCGGCCACAAGTTCCTCGAATGTCTCGCCGGGAGCGGCAACGAAGCGCTCGACGTGACGGTGCTGTGTGAAGAACCGCGCGCCGCGTATGACCGCGTGCATCTGACCGAATTCTTCACAGGCAAGAGCGCGGATGAACTTTCGCTCGTCGAAGCAGGCTTTTTCGAGCGTTCGGGCTATGGATTGAAGCTGAACGCGCGCGCCGTTTCGATCGATCGCGCGGCGCGCACCGTCAGCGCTTCGACCGGCGCGGTGCTGAGCTACGACAAGCTCGTGCTCGCGACCGGTTCCTATCCGTTCGTGCCGCCCATCGACGGCAAGGATCGCGAGGGCTGCTTCGTGTATCGCACGATCGAGGATCTCGAAGCCATGCAAGCCTTCGGCGCGCGCGCGAAGACGGGCACGGTGGTCGGCGGCGGTCTGCTCGGTCTCGAAGCGGCAAAGGCATTGCGCGACATGGGGCTCGAAACGCATGTGATCGAATTCGCACCGCGCCTGATGGCCGTGCAGGTCGATGACGGCGGCGGCCGCGTATTGCGCGCAAAGATCGAAGAGCTCGGCGTTACGGTGCATACCGGCAAGAACACGCTTGCGATCGTCGAAGGCGAAGGCGCGGTCAACCGCATGAACTTCGCCGACGACACGCATCTCGACACCGACATGATCGTGTTCTCCGCGGGCATTCGTCCGCGTGACGACATCGCGCGCGCCGCGGGCCTTACGATCGGCGCGCGTGGCGGCATCGTGATCGACGACGCCTGCCGCACGAGCGATGCCGACATCTTCGCCATTGGCGAATGCGCGCTGTGGAAAGGGCAGTTGTTCGGCCTCGTTGCGCCCGGCTACGACATGGCGCGCATCGTCGCGAAGCAGATCATCGGCGAGGAAGCGGCGTTCGCGGGCGCGGACATGAGCACGAAGCTCAAGCTGATGGGTGTCGATGTCGCGAGCATCGGCGATGCGCACGGCAAGACGCCCGGCAGCCGCACGTATCAGTACAGCGACGAGCGCCGCCAGGTCTACAAGAAGATCGTCGTGTCCGATTGCGGCAAATTTCTGCTGGGCGGCGTGATGGTCGGCGATGCGAGCGAATACGGCACGCTGCTGCAGATGATGCTGAACAGGATCGAGTTGCCCGAAGCGCCGGAGTTTCTCATCCTCCCGCAAAGCGATGGCAAGGCGAAGCCTGCGCTCGGCGTCGAAGCATTGCCCGACGGCGCGCAGATCTGTTCGTGCAACAACGTGAGCAAGGCGGAAATTTGCGCGGCCGTTTGCGCGGGCGCGACGAGCATCGGCGCGATCAAGTCGTCGTGCAAGGCGGGCGCGTCGTGCGGCGGCTGCGTGCCGCTCGTCACGCAGGTGATGAAGTCGGAGATGAAGCGGCAAGGTCTCGCCGTGAACAATCATCTGTGCGAGCACTTCCCGTATTCGCGTCAGGAGCTTTATCACATCGCGCGCGTGGAAGGGCATCGCACGTTCGCTGCGCTGCTCGCGAAGCACGGCAAGGGGCGCGGCTGCGATATCTGCAAGCCGGCGGTCGCGAGCATTCTCGCATCGTGCTGGAACGAATTCGTGCTGAAGAAGGAACACGCGAGCCTGCAGGATTCGAACGACTACTACCTCGCGAACATTCAGCGCGATGGCACGTATAGCGTCGTGCCGCGCATGCCGGGCGGCGAAGTGACGCCCGACGGACTGATCGCGGTCGGGCAGGTCGCGAAGAAGTACGGCCTCTATACGAAGATCACGGGCGGCCAGCGTGTCGACATGTTCGGCGCGCGTGTCGAGCAGTTGCCGTTCATCTGGGAGGAGCTCATCGCGGCGGGCTTCGAGTCGGGTCATGCGTATGGCAAGGCGCTGCGCACGGTGAAGTCGTGCGTCGGCTCGACATGGTGCCGCTTCGGCGTCGGCGATTCGGTCGGTCTCGCGATCGAACTGGAGAATCGCTACAAGGGCCTGCGCACGCCGCACAAGATCAAGTTCGGCGTGTCGGGCTGCACGCGCGAATGTGCCGAAGCGCAAGGCAAGGACGTCGGCGTGATCGCGACGGAAAAAGGCTGGAACCTTTACGTCTGCGGCAACGGCGGCATGAAGCCGCGTCACGCCGAACTCATCGCGTCCGATCTCGATCACGACACGCTCGTGCGTTACATCGACCGCTTCCTGATGTTCTACGTGCGCACGGCGGATCGCCTGCAACGCACGAGCGTGTGGCGCGACAACCTCGAAGGCGGCCTCGATTATCTGATCGACGTGGTCATCAACGACACGCTCGATATCGCCGCCGAACTCGAAGCGGAGATGCAGCTCGTCGTCGATACGTACGAGGACGAGTGGAAGAAAGCCGTCACCGATCCGCAGACGCGCAGGCGCTTCCGCCACTTCGTCAACAGCGATGCGGGCGATGCGAACGTGACCTTCGTGGAAGAGCGCGGCCAGATTCGTCCGGCCACGCTGGAAGAACGCAAGTCGAAGCTCGTTGAAACCGTTTAATGCACCGGGAGAAGGATCGTGAACGAACGCATCGAACAGGACTGGACCGCCGTGTGCGAACTCAGCGATATCGTGCCGGACACAGGCGTCTGCGCGCTCGTGAAGGGCACGCAGGTCGCGGTGTTTCATCTCGCGGGTGAAGACTCGGCCGTCTACGCAATCGATAACTACGATCCGCATTCGCAAGCGGCCGTACTGTCGCGCGGCATCGTCGGGAATCTGGGCGAGCGCATCGTCGTCGCATCGCCGATCTATAAGCAGCACTTCGATCTGCGCACCGGCGAATGCATTGAAACGCCCGGGCTTTCCGTGAGCGCGTATCGCGCGAAGGTCGCGGGCGGCAAGGTGTGGGTCGCGGCATGAAGACCGAATATGCGGTCGCGGGCATGGCCTCGCTGAGCGATGTCGTGCCGCGCCAGCGCCTCGTCGTCATCGGCAACGGCATGGCGGGCATGCGCACGGTCGAGGAACTGCTCAAGATCGCGCCGAGTCTGTACGACATCACCGTGTTCGGCGCCGAGCCGTACGGCAACTACAACCGCATTCTGTTGTCGCCGGTGCTCGCGGGCGAGAAGTCCGTCGACGACATCATTCTCAATACGCGCGAGTGGTACGACGCGAACGGCATCAAACTGCATGCGGGCGACGCGGTCATCGAAATCGATCGCGGGCGGCGCATCGTCCGTTCGCAGAAGGGCGTCGAGGCGCGTTACGACCGCCTGCTGATCGCGACCGGCTCGAAGCCGTTCATCATTTCCGTGCCCGGTTGCGATCTCCCCGGCGTGATCGCGTTCAGAGACATTCAGGATGTCGAAACGATGCTGGAGGCGGCGCGAGATCATCGTCATGCGGTGATTATCGGCGGCGGCCTGCTCGGGCTCGAAGCGGCCAATGGCTTGCAGCGCCAGGGCATGTCGGTGACCGTCGTGCATTCGAGCGAAAGCCTGATGGATCGTCAACTCGATGCGACCGCTTCCGCGCTGCTCAGGCGTTCGCTCGAAGCAAAGGGCCTGCGTTTCGCGATGGCTGCGCAGACGACCGAAATCATCGGCGAGGACCGCGTGCGCGCGGTGCGTTTCGCGGACGGCACGCAGATCGACGCGGACCTCGTCGTGATGACGGCGGGCGTGCGGCCCAACATCGCGCTCGCGAAAGAAGCCGGTTTGCATTGCGAGCGCGCGATCGTCGTCGACGACACGTTGCAGACCTTCGATCCGCGCGTCTATGCGGTGGGCGAATGCGTGCAGCATCGTTCGGCGACGTTCGGTCTCGTCGCACCGATCTGGGATCAGGCGCGCGTGGCGGGCGCGCATCTCGCGGGCGCGGGGCATCGCCGCTATGTGCAGCGCGCGACCGCGACCAAGCTGAAGGTGACGGGCGTCGATCTGTATTCGGCGGGCGATTTCATCGGCGGCGACGACAGCGAGGATGTCGTACTGCGCGATCCGCGCCGTGGCGTCTACAAGCGTCTCGTGTTGCAGGCGGGACGGCTGATCGGCGCGGTGTTGTATGGCGACGTGAAAGACGGCGGCTGGTACTTCGATCTGATTCAGCGCCGCACGGACGTATCGCATCTGCGCGGGAAATTGCTGTTCGGCAAGGCGCTTTGCGAAAGTGAGATTTCAAATTGAGCATTCCCATCGTTCCGGTTTCGGTAAAGACCACGTGCCCTTACTGCGGCGTCGGCTGCGGCGTGAAAGCGACGCCCAGGACTGCAATCGAAGTCGCGATTTCCGGCGATGAAGCGCATCCGTCGAACTTCGGACGTCTGTGCGTGAAGGGCTCGGCGCTCGGCGAAACGGTCGGACCCGAAGGGCGTCTGCTCGCGCCCAAGCTACGCGACAGGCATAACGGTTCGCTATCCGAAATATCATGGGATAACGCGATCGACACGGTCGCGAACGGCTTTTCGCGCATCATCGCGGAGCATGGTCCGGAGGCGGTCGCGTTGTATGTGTCGGGCCAGTTGCTGACCGAGGACTATTACGTCGCCAACAAGCTGATGAAAGGCTATATCGGCAGCGCGAACATCGATACGAATTCGCGGCTGTGCATGTCGTCGTCGGTGGCGGGGCACAAGCGCGCATTCGGCGAAGACCTCGTGCCGATGAATTACGAAGATCTCGAACTCGCGGACCTCGTCGTGCTGGTGGGATCGAACACGGCGTGGTGCCATCCGATTCTCTTCCAGCGCATCGTGAAGATGAAGGAGAAGCGGCCCGAGATGAAGATCGTCGTGATCGATCCGCGCCATACCGCGACGTGCGAAATGGCCGATCTGCATCTGCCGCTCAAGCCCGGCAGCGACGTGCGGCTCTTCAACGGGCTGCTCGCCTTCCTCGCGGAACACGGTGCGACCGATGCCGCTTTCGTCGATGCACATACCCGCGGTTTCGACGATGCGCTCACCGCGGCAGGGTCTTCCGATCTCGCGCAAACCGCGAAGGACTGCAAGCTCGATCAGCATGACCTGATGGCGTTCTATCGGCTGTTCGCACGCACGGAACGTGTGGTGACCGTCTATTCGCAGGGCGTGAATCAGTCGAGCGCGGGCACGGACAAGGTCAACGGCATCATCAACTGTCATCTCGCGACAGGGCGCATCGGCAAGCCGGGCATGGGGCCGTTTTCTTTCACGGGTCAGCCCAACGCGATGGGCGGCCGCGAAGTCGGAGGCCTCGCGAATACGCTTGCCGCGCATCTCGAACTCGGTGATCCGCTGCAAGGCGAGATCGTGCAGACGTTCTGGAATTCGCCTGCGATCGCGAAACGCGCCGGATTGAAGGCAGTCGAGTTGTTCGATGCAATCGACTCGGGCCGCGTGAAAGCGGTGTGGGTGATGGGCACCAATCCGGTCGTGAGCCTGCCCGATGGCGAACGCGTCAAGCGCGCGCTCGAACGATGCGAACTCGTGGTGAGCTCGGACATCATCGAGAAAACCGATACCAACGCGTTCGCCGACGTGCTGCTGCCCGCACTCGGCTGGGGCGAGAAAGACGGCACCGTGACGAACTCGGAGCGGCGCATCTCGCGCCAGCGCGCGTTCATTCCGGCGCCGGGCGAGGCGCGCGCGGACTGGCAAATTATCTGCGATGTCGCGCGGCGCATGGGCTTCGAAGGCTTCGATTTCGCGGGTCCGCATGAGATCTTCGACGAGCACGCGCGTCTCTCGGCGTATCGCAACGATGCGTCCACAGGCGTGCATCGCGCGTTCAACATAGGCGGGCTGACGGGCCTCGATCGCGCGCAATACGACGCGCTGGAGCCGACGCAATGGCCGCTGCGCTCCGTCGAGGAAGGCAGCACCGCGAGGCTCTTCGAAACGCGCCGCTTCAGTCACGCGGACGGGCGCGCGCGCTTCGTTCCTACCGCGCCGCGCGATCCCGTCAACGCGCCCGACGAAGACTATCCGCTCGTGCTCAACACGGGACGCGTGCGCGATCAATGGCACACGATGACGCGCACGGGACGGTCCGCGAAGCTTGCGGGACACATCAGCGAATCGTTCATCGACATGCATCCGCAAGACGCGCTCGCATGCGGCGTGCGCGAAGGCGAACTGGCGCGCGTGTCGAGCCGCTGGGGTTCCATGATCGCGCGCGTGCAGCACGGCGGCGGCATGCCGCGCGGCAGCGTGTTCGTGCCGATTCACTGGAACGATCAGGTCGCATCCGATGCCCGCGTCGGTGCGGTGGTCAATCCCGTCGTCGATCCTGTTTCCGGCGAGCCGGAGTTCAAGCACACGCCCGTTGCGATCGAAAAATTTCACGTGTCGTGGCACGGCTTTTCGCTGTCTCGCACCGCACCCGATCTCGACCTGGTCACGCACTGGACCCGCGTGCATGGCGCGCGCCACGTGCGTTACGAAATGGCGGGCCGCAATCGCTTCGATACAGCGCATGGCGATCATCACGAGTGGGCGCGTGCGCTCTTTCATATCGACGATCAACACGCGGACTGGATCGAATACGAAGACAAGAGCGCGGGCGTGTATCGCGCGGCGCACGTGGTGGATGAGCGCATCGAGAGTTGCGTGTTCATCTCCGAGCGGCCCGATCTGCCCGCGCGCGCATGGCTCGCGACGCTCTTCGACAAGGACCGGCTCGACGACGAAGACCGCGCGAGTCTTCTGCTCGGCCAGCCTTCGGCCAAAGGCGAGGACACGGGGCCGACCGTGTGCTCGTGCTTCGGCGTCGGACGCACCACGATCTGCAACGCGATCCGCGACAAGGGACTGAAAACGGCGGCCGAGATCACGTCGTGTCTGAAGGCGGGCGGCAACTGCGGGTCGTGCGTGCCGGAGCTGAAGAAGCTCGTGGTCGAGACGGAGATGGCGCGGTTGAGCACGGTCTGACTTTGTTCGTGTCAATGTTGCAAATACGGGCGCATGTCGCCCGTTTTTTACGTCCGCAAGCCCTCCCACTATTCGGGTGAACCCTCGGAAAGCCCCGAAAACAGGGCGTTTCCGGCGTGTCGTGCTGCCCGAATGAGCGGTGGACAACCCAATTTTCTCACGAATTGTTACGACGTGAAATCTAGTGTTGGTTACCCCACGCATCGCCCGGTTCATCTTCCGTACAGTCACATCAAAACACAGGCAATTGAAAGACCAAAGCCTGAATACATCAAAAGAGTGATACGGGGATTGCGATGAAGAACGCAAATCGAATCGACCATGCGGAAGGCCAATGCGCCACGATCCGCCCGACGGAGGCTCAAGCCCCGTCGCAAGCATACCTCGACCTGTTGCACGAGCCGCGACATCAGTTGATCGAAGTCCGCGACGTTCGCACCTCGCACCGCCTCTGACCGGTTAGCTCGCGCCCAAGGCGCATCCTGTTCCACACGCTCGCTGATTTTCGTGCTGATTCACCAAGGCGAAATTCAGTCTTGCATATGAAATAGGAATGCTAACTAAAAGAGTTTGTTGTCGTGCCCGCTACATACTGGCGTCGATGTAGCTGGATAAACCCGTGCGCCTACACTTGGAGACTCACCATGCAACGCAAACTGATCGCAGCAGCCGCCGTCCTCTCCCTCGTTTCCGCCGCGGCTTTCGCAACGGGCACGAACTCCAGCTCGAGCTCGACCTCGGGCGGCAACACCGCAGCGGCCGTGTTCGGCTACGGCGCGTTCACCGCGAGCAACTCGGGTATCGCCAACGGCAACGCGTCGGCGATCGCTGGCCAAGGCTTCGGCGTGACGGGCAACGCGACCAACGCGACGACCGGCCACATCAACACGTCGTCGGCGGGCGGCAAGGGCTTCGGCGGTTCGTCGGCAACGGGCACCTCGGGCGCCGACGCTGCTGCGAACGCCTGGAGCAAGCTGGGCGGCGGCTGGCACTAAGCACGCGGCGACGGACGGCGAACTTCGCCGCAACGGGGTTCGCTTTCCTGAAGTCGACGTGACCGCAGTTCGAAGAAAAAAACAACGAAATCCAATCTTGTTCATACGTTAAGGAATGCCAATCATGAAACGTACTCTGATCGCTGCTGCACTGCTCTCGTTCGTCTCCGTCGCCGCGATGGCCACGAGCACGAACTCCGGCTCCTCCTCGACCTCGGGCGGCTCGACGGCCGCTTCGGTTTCGGGTTTCGGCCACTTCACCGCCGCCGATTACGGCACGGCCAACGGCAATGCGCAAGCGCTCGCCGGCAGCGGCTTCGGCGTGACGGGCAACATCACGAACGCCACGACGAGCCACACCAACACGTCGAACGCAGGCGGCTTCGGTCACGGCACCGCAAAAGCCGGCGGCACGTCGGGCGCGGATGCAGCGGCCAACGCGTGGAGCAAGCTGGGCGGCGGCTGGCGCTAAGCCGGTCTGTGATCCAAGGCAGGGGCGGCGTCATGACGAGCGCGTGCTTGCAAGACTCCGCCTTTGCCGAACCCTATAAAAAAACTCTAAGTCGTCCGGGACCGTCATGCGTCGTGCCGTTCCCTTCCTTCCGGAGCACCAAATGAACAAGACCACATTGCAACTGGCGTGCGCGGTTCTGTTTTGCGCAACACAACTGGCCTACGCCGACACCACGGCCAATTCCTCGTCGGGCTCGGTTTCGGGTTCGACGTCCACGGGCATCGGCCAGGGCGGCGGCTCGAGCCTGAACAACATCAACACGTCGGCGAATTCGACGGCCAACACCAAGTCCAATTCGTCGTCGGTGGGCGGTCTGGGTGTCGCGACCGCGAGCGGCGGACATTCGTCGGCGCAGGGCGGTTCGTCGAACGTGAACATCTCGCTGTCGATGCCGCAGCTCACGAATTCCGGCACGGACGCGAGCGGCACCGACGCGACCAACAAGGCGGCATCCGGCCCCGGCTCGAGCGCCTTCGACACGCGCACGACGGTCGACTACAACCAGAGCTCGTACTCGGTGCGCACGACGCCCGCGATCGCCGCGCCCGCGCTGACGACGACGCTCTCCGACACCTGCATGGGCTCGGCCAGCTTCGGCCTGTCGATCACGGGCTTCGGCGCGACCGGCGGCACGACGCTCGTCGATCAGGCTTGCGTGCGCCGTCTCGATGCACGTGAATTTCGCGCGATGGGCCTGACCGATGTCGCGCTCGCACTCTTGTGCCAGAGCGACGCGAACCGCCGCGCGGTCGAGGCGACGGGCCATCTGTGCCCGGGCACGACCACGCCGCTCGCGAAGTCGGGCGCCGACGCGGTCTTGTCGGACGACGAGAAGTATCGCGATCCGCTGGTCCGCGCGCGCCTCGGCCTGCCGGTGACCGCCGCGAACAATCCGGACGTCAACCTGAAGTCGCAGGACGACGCGAAGCAGGCTCAGCCGGCGCCCGCGAAACAGGTCGCGCAGCCGACGCCGGTCGCGGCACGCGTGTACGATCAGGCTGACAGCACGAACGGCGTCGAAGTCGCGAACGCGCCTATCGGCGAGAAAATTGAAGTCTCGCTCGTGAAGTGAGGAAGCAGCAAGTCCGGGGCGAAGTGGCGCCGCGGAACAGAAGAGGCGCGCCTGGGTAACCAGGCCGTCTCTCCCTTTGAAGGGTTGGCTCTGAAAGACTGGTCCCGGAGAGTCAACCCTCGTTTTCCCGCTGAGGCATGCGATGAAGAGTCACAAGAACATGGCGGCCATCGCGCTCGCGGCGAGTGCGACCGTTTCGATGACACCGATGAGCGCGCACGCCGCTGCGAGCGCTGGCGTCATCTGGGCCGCGAACCCGGTCGGTGTGCAGGCGATGCCCGATGCGCAGGCGCTCGCGCTCTTGCCTTCGAGCGGCTATGTGCCCTTGCAGACTTCGAGCGGCAAGTGCCTGCTCGTCGCGCGGCGTGGCACGCAGATCGTCGCGGTGGAATTGTCGCCGCTCACTGTCGGCGCGAAAGTGGTCGGATGGAAGCCGCAGCAGATCGACATGAGCACGCTCACGTCGAAGTGGGGTTATACGCCGCCGGCATCGTCGATCGATACGAAGAGCTTCGGCAATTCCGTCACGAACACGATCTCGGAACAAGGCAAGACCGATACGTCGAAGGGCGGATCGTATGCGCGCGCGAGCAGTTGGGGCAACGGCAACGTCGAAGCGCATAGCAGCGCGATCGCATCGAGTTCGGGCGAGACCGAAACCGCCGAGTCCGTGACGGTGAACGGCAAGACGTATCGCAAGTACAGTCATTTCAAGCCGGCGACCGCCGAAGCGCCGGTCGCGGTATCGGACGAATATTTTTGTCAGTGACGCGCGGGCTTTACGTAGTCGCGGACTTCGTTTCGACGACCGGCGGCACGGGCAACGCGACGTCCTCCGCGCTGCGGGGTTCATTGCCGAAACGCGCGACCGAGAACGAGAACGTGTTGATGCCGTGCTCGCTCGTCGCCGACACCGTGCCGCGATGCATCTCCGCCACCGCCTTCACGATGGCGAGCCCGAGGCCGTGATTTTCGCGGCTGTTCGTGCGTGAACTTTCCGCGCGATAGAAGCGGTCGAAGAGATGCTCCTTCACATGCGGCTGAATCAGCTCGCCCGGATTGGCCACCGCGATACGAATGCGTCCATGTTCGCGCGTGATCGACACGGCAATCGTCGCGCCCGGCGCGCAATGCTGGATTGCGTTCATCACGAGATTGGACAGCGCGCGTCCGAACAGCGACGTGTTGACGAAAGCGCGGGCATCGCCGCTTGCGACCGCGCGGACCTGCGCCTCTTCCATCGGGATTTCCAGAAACTCGAGCGTGCGGTTGACCTCCGCCGCGAGCGACACTTCGACGAGCCCCGTTGCGCGCTCGCCCTGATCGGCGCGTGCGAGAAACAGCATGTCGTTGATGATCGCGCGCACGCGTTCGAACTCTTCGAGATTCGATTGCAGCGTATGACGCAATTCGTCGATGGAACGGTCGCGCGTCAGCGCCACTTCGGTCTGACCGATGAGGATCGTCACGGGCGTGCGCAGTTCGTGCGCGACATCGGCGTTGAAGGATTCGAGCCGTCCGTATGCGTGATCGAGCCGTTCGAGCGCGCCGTTGAAGGACTTCGCGAGATCATGCAGCTCCATCGGCAGCGCGCGGGTGTTCAGGCGTTGCGAGCGATTGGTCGGGCTCAGCTTCGATGCATCGCGTGTGAGTCGCGCGAGCGGCGCGAGGCCTAAGCGCGCGACCGAATAACTCAGCAGCAGCACCGCGATGGTCGATAGCGCCATGAACGCGGCAAGTGCGAGACCGAAAGCGCGCATCGTATGAACGTTGGGCGCGCAATCGATCGCGACGAAGAGCTGCAAGGGCGGACGGTCCGCGTTCGGCGGAATCGTCATCGTGGTCATCAGCATGTCGTACGCGCGGTCTTCGGGACGGAAGTGCACATAGCCGCCCATCACGCGCTTGATCACATGGCCTGCGGGCGGCGAGCCGTATTCGAAGCGCGGATCGTTACTGGAGACGGCGAAGAGCGTGGAGCCGTCGCGCGGCGTGATGTCGGCGAGCTTCTCTTTCGCGATCTTCCATTTATCCGGATTCGATACGTGCGTGACGATGAGCCGCGCGACTTCCGCGCGATTGTCGAGCGAGTCGCGCAGATGCTGCTCCAGTTGCACGCGCAGCACCAGAAAGAGCCCGGAGCCGACGAGCGAAAAGACGAACAGCGCGACGAGCGCGAACATCACGGCAAGGCGCCGCGCGATGGAGCGTTGCGTGCGTGGCTCGTCCGTCGGTGATGCCCACGGCGTGTTCATGATGGTCTCGCGTCTTCCCTTGCTTCGCGCGTGTCGCGGGCTTCGCGCACTTCGAGCACGTAGCCCATGCCGCGCACGGTATGCAGCAGTTTGGTGCGGAACGGTCCGTCGAGTTTCGCGCGCAGCCGCTTGATCGCCGTTTCCACGACGTTCGTGTGGCTTTCGAAATCGACTTCCCAGACGAGCTCGGTGATCGCGGTCTTCGAGAGAATGTCGCCGTGACGGCGCGCGAGCACGGAGAGCAACTGGAACTCCTTCGCGGTGAGATCGAGCCGCACGCCGTCGCGGGTCGCGCGGCGGCCGATCAGATCGACGTATAGATCGCCCACGGAAATAAGCGTCGATTCCTGCGCGCGCGTGCGGCGCGCGAGCGCATGCAGACGCTCGACGAGTTCGAGGAACGAGAACGGCTTCGTGAGATAGTCGTCCGCGCCTTCGCGCAGGCCGCGCACGCGATCGTTGATGTGATCGCGCGCGGTGAGCATGATGACCGGCGTCGATTTCTGCAGGCGCAGCGCCTTCAATACCGAGAAGCCGTCGCGTCTTGGCAGCATCACGTCGAGCACGATCACGTCATAGTCGTATTCGATGGCGAGGTGCGTGCCTTCCTCGCCGTCCATTGCGATGTCGACGACCCAGCCTTGCTCGGTCAGCCCCGAGCGCAGGTAATCCACCACTTTGTGTTCGTCTTCGACTATCAGGACTTTCATGCCTGGCACCTGTGCGCGTTCAGTGTGTGTTTACCGTATTGTCCAACTGCTTACTATACGAGTCTCGCGGGCATCCTGCTTACGTTTCGATCAACGTCAGCGTGCGGATCATTTAGCGGTTGCCGCATTGGTTGCATTCGCAACTTCTTCATCGTGCGCCGCGTCATTCGCATTCCAGCCGCCGCCCAGCGCCTTCACGAGCGCCACCGATACCGTGCGCTGCTGCCCGTGAATCTGCACATCCTGACGCTCGCTCGTGAGCAATTGCTGCTGCGCGGTGATCACATCGAGATAGGCGACGAGCCCGCCCGAATAGCGATCGTTCGCGAGCGACAGCAATCGTCGCGCATCTTCGACCGCCGCGTGCGATTGTTTCTCCGCGCCGTCCAGCACCGACAATCCGACGATGCCGTCCTGCACCTGCTGAAACGCCCCGAGCACGGTCTGCCGATAGTTCGCGACGGCCGCGACATAGCCCTCGTTCGCGAAGTCGACGGCGGCCGAGCGGCGGCCGCCATCGAAGACGACCTGGCTCGCCATCGTGCCGATGGTCCAGAGCAGACTCGGCGCGGAGATCAGGCTGGAGAGCGCGGTGCTCTCCCAGCCGACGGTGCCGTTCAACGTGAGGCTCGGAAAGAACGCCGCCTTTGCGACGCCGATCTGCGCGTTGGCCGCGGCCATCGCGCGTTCCGCGGATGCAACGTCGGGCCTGCGCTGCAGCACGTCGCTCGGAATGCCGAGCGGAATCGGCGGAAGCGAGCGCTCGCTCAGCGCGGGCGCGATCGAGAACTGCGGCGCGGGCGTGCCGACGAGCGCGGCGATCGCATGCTCGAATTGCGCGCGCTGATTCAGAAGCAGTTGCGCCTGCACGCGCGTCTGGTCGAGCAGCGCCTGTTGCTGCAACACGTCGAGGCCGGATACCGCGCCCAGATCGTGTTGCGCTTTCACGTAGTCGAGCGCTTTCTGCTGAAGATCGACGGAGCGGTTCAGCACGTCGATTTCGGCGTCGAGCTCGCGCATCGAGAAGTAGTCGCCGGCGAGATCGGTGGTCAGCACGAGACGCGCATTCGCGAGATCGTCGCGCGATTGGTCCGCCGATGCATGCGCGCTTTCCACTTCGCGCCGAATGCGGCCAAAGAGATCGAGATCGTAATCGACGGTCGGCGCGAGCTTCAGATCGTTCTGCACGGTCGAGCTGTTCGGCGTCGCGTAGTTGTTGACGGGCCGGTTCCGCGAGATGCGCGAGCGCGACGCGTTCGCGCCGAGATCGACTTCGGGCAACGCGAGCGCCGATGTCTGCGCGAGCGTCGCGCGTGCCTGGGCGTAGTGCGCGCTCGCGGCGGCGAGCGTCTGGTTTTGCGCGAGCGCCTGCGTTTCGAGACCGTTCAGCGTGATGTCGTCGAATGTCTGCCACCAGTCGAGCGCGAGCGGCGCATGCGAGGGCTCGCCCACGCGCCAGTACGAATCCGTCTTCCATGTCGGCGGCGTTTCGGCGACCGGCCTGCGATAGTCCGGCCCGACGGTGCACGCGGCGAGCATCGCAACGAGCGAGATGCAAAGCGCGGCTTTCATGATGCGGCCTTTTTATCCGAAGCGGGCTGCTGCGGCTTCTGCGGTGCGATCACGACATGATCGCCATCCGCCACCGAATCGCTCGGGTTGATGATGACCTTGTCCGTCGCCTCGATGCCGCTCTCGATTTCGAGCGATTGCCCGAGATCCTGCGCGATCACGATCTTGTGCAGACGCACGTGCCCGTCGGCATCGACGACCGCGAGACGCGGGCCTTCCGAGCGGAACAGCAGCGCATTGCCGGGCACGAGAAGGCGTGCATGCGCGGTCGCGGGCACGGCGACCTGCACATATGCGCCGGGACGCAGGCGGCCATCGGGATTCGGCAGTGTCACTTCGATCTGCAACGAACGCGTGGGCACGTCGATCGCGCCGGAGATGTGCGTGATCTTGCCGTGAAACTGCTCGCCGGGCAGTTCCGCCTGCGTGACGGTCACGTCCTGATTGAGCGACACGTTCTGCGCATACGCCTGCGGCAACTGAACGAACACGCGCAACGGATCGGACTGTGCGAGCGCGAAGAGCGCGCGGCTCGTGCCGCTGCCCGCATCGATGAGATCGCCGACATCGACATTGCGCTGCGTGACGACGCCCGCGAACGGCGCGACGATGCGCTTGAACGCTTCGAGCTGACGCAGGCGCTTCACGTTGGCATCGGCGGCGGCGAGGTTCGCGACGTCCTGGTTGTAGGTGCTTTGCCGCTCGTCGAGTTCCTGTTGCGAGACCGCATCGCGCTGACGCAATTGCTGCCAGCGTTCGAGCGAGCTTTTCGCGAGACCGAGGCTCGACGCCGTCTGATCGCGTTGCGCGACCGCCTGCGCGAGTTCCTGATCGATCTCGGGCGTGTCGAGATCGGCGAGCAACTGGCCTTGCTTCACGCGCGTACCGATATCGACATACCAGTGCAGCAGATAACCCGTCGCGCGCGCGTAGATCGGCGATTCGACGAAGCCGCGCAACGTGCCCGGCAAGGTCGTTTCACCGCCGCCGTCGGTCTGCTTCGGCAGCACGACGTTCACGTACTGCTGCGCGTTTTGTTGCGTGCGCGAAGCGATCGAGCGGCTATGCAGCACATCGGTGACGACGGTGCGCGCCGCGCCGATCGCAAGCAACGCGAGCACGATCACGAGCGCGATCTTCGCGCGCTTCCATTCGGCATGGCGCGGCGGCAGCGCGGGCCCTTCGTTCGGGTCGCGCGCGGGAATCGCAAGCGATGCGTGGTTCTTTTCGGTCATGTTCGTCGGGATGCTGTGATGTCAGTGTTGGCCGCTGCCGTCTTCGTGTTGCGCCGGGCCGTTGCGCGCGGCGCGGCGCGCGAGACGCGCATGGATGCCCGCAAAGACGAGCGGCACGAAAAAGAGCGTGGAAACCGTGGCGAACAGCAGGCCGCCGATCACGGCGCGGCCGAGCGGCGCGTTCTGCTCCGCGCCTTCGCCGAGACCGAGCGCCATCGGAATCATGCCGATGATCATCGCGAACGCGGTCATCAGCACGGGGCGTATGCGGCTCGCGCCCGCTTCCAGCGCGGCGGTGAGCGGCGGCATGCCGGCGTTCAGACGCTGACGCGCGAACGAGACCATCAGAATGCTGTTCGCGGTCGCGACGCCCATCGTCATGATCGCGCCGGTGAGCGCGGGCACGCTCAGATGCGTGCCGGTGAGAAAGAGCATCCAGATGATGCCCGCGAGCGCGGCGGGCAACGCGCTCACGATGATGAGCGGATCGATCCACGACTGGAAGTTCACGACGATCAGCAGATACACGAGCACGATCGCCATCGCGACGCCGAGCCCGAGACCGAGGAACGACGTGCGCATCGTCTCGACCTGGCCGCGCACGATGATCTGGCTGCCGCGCGGAAGCGTCTTGCGCGCTTCGTCGACGAGATGATTCACCTGACGCGCGACGCCGCCCAGATCGCGGCCTTCGACGCTCACGAAGAGATCGATCACCGGCCGGATGTTGTAGTGCGTGACCACCGCGAACTGATTTTCCGGCGAGATGCGCACGAGATTGCCGAGCAGTTGCGTGGGACCGTTGATCGATGCGGACACGGGCGTGCGCAGCAACTCGTCGATCGACGAGACCTGATACTGCGGCGTCTGCACGGCAAGGTTGTATTCGACGCCATTGCGCGGATTGAACCAGAAACCCGGCGCGGTTTGCGAGCTGCCCGACAGCGAAACGAGCACGTTCTGCGCGACATTGCTCGCGGAAAGATTCAGTTGTTGCAGACGCGTGCGATCCATTTGCAGGTTGATCGCGGGTTCGTCGAGCTTCTGCTGGATATGCGTATCGACGTTGCCGGGAATCAGGCGGACCTGCTTCATCAGCTTGCTCGCGACTTCGAAATTCGCCTGCGCGTTCTGCCCTTGAATCTGCACGTCGATGGCGGCGGGCAGGCCGAAGTTCAGGATCTGCGTGACGATATCCGCCGGCTGAAAGAAGAACTCGACGCCGGGAAAGCGGCGCGGCAGGAGCGAGCGCAATTCGTCGATGTACTTCTGCGTCGGCGCGTGATCGGGATTGAGCGCGACCTGTATTTCGCCGTCGAGCGTGCCGATGGTTCCCGCATTGCTGTACGAAAGGTTGATGCCGCTATAAGGCAGGCCGAGGTTATCGAGTATCGTCGAGAGTTCGTCTTGCGGCACGATCTGGCGCACGACCTTTTCGACTTCATCCGCGAGACGCGCGGTTTCCTCGATGCGCGTGCCGGTCGGCGCACGCATGTGCATGCGGATATCGCCTGCATCGACGCTCGGGAAGAAGTCTTCGCCGAGCACGAACACGAGGCCCGCCGAGATCAGGCAGAAGCCCAGAAACAGCGAGGCGAAGAGACGCCTTCGCACGAGCAGCGTCGAGAGAATGACGATGTACGCGCCGCGCATGCGCTCGAAGCCGCGATCGAAACGGCGATGCAGGCGCATGAAGAGGTTCGGCTTCGCTTTCGCATCGGGTGCGTGGGCGTGCCCCATCAAGAGCATCGCGAGCGTCGGCACGAGCGTGCGCGACAGAATGTACGACGCGATCATCGCGAACACGACGGCTTCGGCGAGCGGCACGAACAGAAACTTGGCGACGCCCGTGAGAAAGAACATCGGCACGAACACGATGCAAATGCAGAGCGTCGAGACGAGCGCGGGCACCGCGATTTCGCCGGCGCCTTCGAGAATCGCGTCGTGCAGATTCGTGCCCAGATGCAGATGTCGTTCGATGTTCTCGATCGTCACCGTCGCGTCGTCGACCAGAATGCCGACCGCGAGCGCGAGGCCGCCCAGCGTCATGATGTTGATGGTCTGCCCGAGCGCATGCAGCACGATCAGCGAGGAGAGAATCGAGAGCGGGATCGAGATGGCGATGATGCACGTGCTGCGCCAGTTGCCGAGAAAGAGCAGGATCATCGCGGCGGTGAGCGCGGCGGCGATCAGCGCCTCGCGCACCACGCCCTGCACGGCGGCCTTCACGAACACGGACTGATCGAAAAGCGCGCTGATCTTGAGTTCCGGCGGCAGCGACGCGCGCGCTTGCGGCAGGAGATCCTGCAGCGTGTTGACGATGGAAAGCGTCGAAGCATTGCCGTTCTTCAGCACCGAGATCAGCACGCCGCGATGCCCGTCCTGCCGCACGATGTTGGTCTGCGGCGAGAAGCCGTCGCGCACGTGCGCGACTTCGCGCAGGTAGGTCGTCGCGCCGTTGACGGTGCGCACGGGAATGTCGTTCAGGCCCGCGACGGTCGCGGGCGAACCGTTCATGTTGATCGTGTATTCCCGCGGGCCGATCTTCGCGGTGCCCGTCGGCAGGATCAGGTTCTGCGCATTGACGGCCTGCACGACATCGGTCGGCGTGAGGCCCTTGGCGAGCAGCGCGCGCGTGTCGAGATCGACGGAGATGAGACGCGTCTTGCCGCCATAGGGATAAGGCACGGCCGCGCCGGGAATCGTCACGAGTTGCGGCCGCAGGAAGTTGAGCGCGGTGTCGTTCAGTTCCTGCTCGGACTGCCTCGGACTGGAAAGACCGAGCTGGATCACCGGAATGCTCGACGCCGAATAGCTGATGACGAGCGGCGGCGTCGCGCCCGGCGGCATCTGCTTCAATTGCGCCTGCTCGACGGCGACGGTCTGCGCAATCGCGGTCTGGATATTCGCGGTCGGTTGCAGAAAGAGCTTGATGATCGCGATGCCCGGCAGCGACTGCGACTCGATATGCTCGATGTTGTTCACGGTGGTCGTGAGGCTGCGCTCGTTGACCGACGTGATGCGATTGGCCATGTCCTGCGCGGAAAGGCCCGTGTAGTTCCAGATGATGCTGACGACGGGAATATCGATTTCGGGGAGCACGTCCACGGGCGTCGTCAAGAGGACGAAGGGCGTCGCCAGCAGAATCATGATGGCCATCACGATGAACGTGTAGGGCCGCTTAAGCGCAACGTTGACTATCCACATTGAGTCGTTCGGAAGATGCTTGGGAAGGGCGCTGCGAAAGTGGCGGATGCGGCGCGCGAGACGCAATGACGGAACGAGGCGTGCGGTTCGCCATCCGTGACGCTATGGTAGTGGCCGGGTGCCAACGACACTATGACGTGAATATGGCGCGCTTGTCAGATTAGGCGATTTGAAAGCAAGCTTGCGAAAGCGCACGGTAGGGGCGCGCTTGCAGACAGGCCGGGAATAGCGGAGCGTGTGCGCAGGTATAAAAACGTGGCGAGACGGCGCGGGATCATTCGCGATCGACGGGAGCCGCGCGGGTCTCTGTGTTGAGGATGTCTGTTTGCTTACTGCGGCGTCTGTCCGAGCGGTGTTGTCGACATCGTGCGTCCCGATGACGAGCTGCCGTCCGTGGAAGCGCCATAGGCGCTTTGCGCGTTGACCTTCGCTTCCGCTGCCTGGATGTCGTTCGGATAGAAGGCGTCGCGCTCTGACGGGTTATAGCCGGCTTGCTCGACGCGTTGCAGATCTTGTTTGACCTGTGCGCGCGTGAGGCCGTCGGATTGCGCGAGCGCGGTGAGCGGAGCGGCGGCGAGTGCGACGATGGCGATGCGTGTGACCAGTTTCATGGCGTACTCCTCATGCGAGTGAAGGATGAACGCGGCGTGCGGTTGCGCGATATGCAGCGTCGGCACGCTTACCACAGCCACCACCGAATTCTATGTTCCGCACGGTGACGACATGCTGGCGATCAGATGGCGCTATGGTCAGATTGGAGCTCGCGCTGAACAAGCGAAGGCTGTCTGAAATCGTGTGCAGCCGGTGATAGACTCGCCCGCGTGAGGCGGTTTGTAAGCGACTTAAAAGAACATCGTGCGCGGCACGTCCGCGTGCGTCACGGGTTGTCTCCGACATCGCATCAGGAATCGACAAATTGCCGTTCAATCTACCGACCACGGCCACCGCGCCGTTTTGTCCATCGGAAGTCAAAGGCTCGGTGGCCGTCGCGCCGGGTGCGCCGCTCTGGAAGAAGCTTCTGCAATTCGCGGGACCGGGCCTGCTCATTTCCATCGGCTACATGGACCCCGGCAACTGGGCGACGGACCTCGAAGCCGGTTCGCGCTATGGCTATAGCCTGCTCTTCGTGGTCGTGCTGTCGAGTCTCGCGGCGATGGTGCTGCAATGCCTTTCGATGCGGCTTGGCATCGTCACGGGCAAGGACCTCGCGCAGCTTTCACGCGAACGCTATTCGAAGCCGGTCGCGAACGTGCAATGGATGCTGGCGGAGATATCGATCATCGCGTGCGATCTCGCGGAAGTGCTCGGCGGCGCGCTCGCGTTTCACTTGCTGTTCGGTGTGTCGCTGATATGGGGCGTCGTGCTCACCGCGTTCGACACGCTCATCGTGCTCGGATTGAAGGGCAAGAACTTTCGCGATCTCGAAGCGATCATGCTCGGACTCATCGCGACGATCGGCCTGGGTTATGTCGTCGAGCTCGTGCTCGTCAAACCGCATTGGCCTTCGGTCGCGGCGGGGCTCGTGCCTTCGATTCACGCGCTGAGCGATCGCGAGCCGCTCTATCTCGCGATAGGCATTCTCGGCGCGACCGTCATGCCGCATAACCTGTACTTGCATTCGTCGATCGTGCAGACGCGCGTGGTGAATCGCGATACGAAGAGTCTCGCATCGGCGATCACGCTTTCGCGGCTCGACACCATCGTGTCGCTCGTGCTCGCGCTGCTCATCAACGCGGCGATTCTGATTCTCGCGGCATCGGCGTTTCATGCGACGGGGCATACGCAAGTCACCGAAATCGAGGATGCGTACAAGTTGCTCGCGCCGATCGTCGGAACGGGGCTCGCCGCGATTCTGTTCGCCGTGACGCTATTCGCTTCGGGGCAAAGCTCCACGTTCACCGGGACCATCGCGGGCCAGGTGATCATGGAAGGCTTCCTGAATCTCAAGATTCCCTGCTATCAGCGAAGATTCATCACGCGGGCGCTGGCGCTCGTGCCCGCGTTGATCGGCGTGTATGTGATGGGCAACGGCGCGGTCGGGAAACTGCTCGTCGCGAGTCAGGTCGTGCTGAGCCTGCAGTTGCCGTTCGCGCTTTATCCACTGATTCGGATGACGAACGATCGAAATTTGATGGGAACCTTCGCGAACAAGCCGCATATGAAGTTCGTCGCGTGGCTGCTGTTCGTGGTGATCAGCGCGGCGAACACATGGCTCGTCGTGCAGACGGCGGCGGAGTGGGTCGGTTGATGAAAAAAGCGCCATGCGCTCGTCGAGCACATGGCGCTTCGCGAAAAGCCTTATTTCACCACGGCGACAGGCGCATTCGACTTCGCCGTCACCGCCGCCGGAAGCGCCGCCTCGACCGGCTGCGTTTCATCCACCGTGGTCCGTCCGCCATCGCGGAAGAACGCCTGCTCGGCGGCCCTGTTCAGCACGAGAATACTGATGCGCCGGTTCGTAGGCTCATCGACGACATCCTTGTTGAGCGGCAGCACCTCGGCAAGGCCGCGCACTTGAAGCACCTTGCTTTCCTTCATGCCGCCCGCAACGAGCGCACGTCTTGCCGCATTGGCGCGCTCGCTCGACAGTTCCCAGTTCGAATAGCCGGCCTGACCGCCCGAATAGGGCACGGCATCGGTATGGCCCGCGATCGACACGCGGTTATCGACATCGTTCAACGACGCGCCGATGTTGCTCAGAATCGTCGTCACATAGCCTTCGAGCTTCGAGCTGCCGGAAGCGAACATCGGCCGCTTGAGCGAATCGACGATCTCGATGCGCAGTCCTTCGCTCGTGATCGCGATGCGAATCTGATCCTTGAACGCGCGCAACGCGGGCATCTGCTCGATGAGCGCCATCAGCTTCTGCTTGAGTTGCTGCAGCTTCTGCAAATCATCGGTCGCGACGGCCGCGCGTGCGATCGATTGCGGCACGGGCTGCGTCTGACTCTTCTTGCCTTCGCCGGGCCGCGTGCTCGACAAATCCTTGCCGCCGCCCGTGATGACGCTCGTATGCGCCGACGCACCGCCGTCGTTACCGAACAGCGCGGAGAGCGGCGTATTGAAGTACTGCTCGATGCCTTCCTTGTCGTACTTCGATGTCGAGCCGAGCAGCCACATCAGCAGAAAGAACGCCATCATCGCGGTGACGAAGTCGGCGTAGGCGATCTTCCACGCGCCGCCATGATGACCGTGTCCGTGCGCTTTCTTCTTGCGCTTCACGACGACGGTGGGCGCAAGCACCGATTGCAGCGGATCGCGTGACGGTTTCTCAGCCATGGTATCGATGCCGTAAAGTTACGAAGCCGCTTTCGGCATCTTGGTTGCACGCACCGCTTCGTCGAGCTCCTTGAAGCTCGGACGGTCGGCGGTGAAGAGCACCTTGCGGCCGAACTCGACGGCGATCGTCGGCGCATAGCCGTTCATCGACGCGAGCAGCACGGACTTCACGCACTGGAACGGCTTCGCTTCGGCCGCGCCCTTGGCGTTGAGCAGGTCCGCGAGCGGGCCGATGAAGCCATAAGCCAGCAGAATGCCGAGGAACGTGCCGACGAGCGCGCCCGCGATCATCTCGCCGAGCACCGCGGGCGCGGCGCCTACCGAGCCCATCGTGTGCACGACGCCCATCACCGCCGCGACGATGCCGAACGCAGGCAAGCCGTCCGCCATCTTCTGGATCGCATTGGCCGCGACCGAGCTTTCGGTGTGATGCGTCTCCAGTTCCTCGTCCATCAGATCCTGCATTTCAAGGGCGTTGACGTTGCCCGCCGACATCATGCGCAGATAGTCGACGATGAAATCGAGCAGATGATGATCGGCCATCACGTGTTCATACTTCTGGAAGACGGGGCTGGACTCGGGCGCGTCGACATCGGCTTCGAGCGCCATCATTCCTTCCTTGCGCGCCTTTTGCAGCAGTTCGTACAGCAGCGCGATCAGCGCGAGGTATTTCTCTTTCGTGTAGCCGCCACCTTTGAAGGCCTTCGGAATGGACTGCAGGGTTTTCTTGAGCGTGGCCGTCGGGTTCGACACGACGAACGCGCCGATCGCCGCGCCGAAAATGCACAGCAGCTCGAACGGTTGAACGAGGGCCGCGAGGTGACCGCCGACGCCGATGAAGCTTCCGATCACCGAGCCGATGACCAACACCCATCCGATGATGACAAACATGATTTCTCCGCAAATGTCCGGGGCGCCGCGAGCCTTGCGTGCTCGGGATTGAGACGCGCACGGCTCGCGACGCATTGTTCGCTTGTTGTGGGGCTTATCGGCTTTTAAACGCCGGACATTTAGGGTGACGCGCGCAAGTTTTTCTGCGCAAATGTTTGCGGGGTAAATCTTACGTTCGTTCGCTGCGCGTTCATGTCGTTCAGGGCGATGACGTCGCAGGTAATGGATCGCGCGCACGTGCTCGTCTAACATCGTGGGCATGAATTCGACCCTTGCACACTCCGTCGTTCCGTCGAGCGTCGGCACGCTGTTGCGCGAATGGCGCCAGCGGCGACGCCTGAGCCAGCTCGATCTCGCAGGCGTCGCGGACGTCTCCACGCGCCATCTGAGCTTCGTCGAGTCGGGCCGTTCGCTGCCGAGCCGGGAGATGCTGATGCGCCTCGCCGAGCAACTCGACGTGCCGCTGCGCGAGCGCAATACGCTGCTGGTCGCGGCCGGTTATGCGCCGCTTTATCGCGAGCGCGCGCTGGCCGATCCGCAACTCGCCGCCGCGCGCCGCGCGGTCGATCTCGTGCTGAAGGGGCACGAGCCGTATCCCGCGCTCGCCGTCGATCGTCACTGGACGATGATCGCGGCCAACGCGGCTTTCGCGCCGCTCGTCGAATCGGCGGATGCGCCACGGCTCGCGCCGCCGGTGAACGTGCTGCGGCTGTCGATGCATCCGCAAGGGCTCGCCGGTGTCATCGACAACTGGCACGAGTGGCGCGCGCATCTGCTCGCGCGGCTGCGCCGGCAGATCGACGTCTCCGGCGACGCGACGCTCGCCGCGCTCATGAAGGAACTCGAAGCGTATCCCGCGCCCGCGCATGCCGGGCACGCGCCACGAGCGGAAACCGATCCGGTCGTCGTGCCCTTGCGCATGCGCACGCCACACGGCGTGCTGTCGTTCTTCAGCACGACGACGGTTTTCGGCACGCCCGTCGACATCACGTTGTCCGAGCTTGCGATCGAGGCCTTCTTTCCCGCCGACGACGCCACCGCGACCATCCTCCGCGAACTCGACGACGCGAGACGTTGAGCTTGCGTCGCTGGCCGCATGCTTACAGAATTGAACCAAGCGCACATGCGCGGATCAATGAAAGGGCAGGCTGCGGCAGCCTGTGTCAGCTTTTGTCCAACCAACGCGGAAGGCAGCGATGATTCAAACATTCGAGCAAGTGATCGGCGGGCAAAAGATGCAGTTCTGCGCGAGCATCGCGGAAGGCGGCGGACCGGCGCGCGTCATCATCAGCAGCGCGGATTCGGCGAAGTCGCTCGTGATCGTCGAAGCCGACGGCATCATCGGCGCGATCAAGGCGGAAGTCGAAGCGCCCGATACGCTCGTCGCCGATGCCGTGCGCAAGGCGCAGCAGGAAGCGCTGATCGAGCGCGCGCTGGAAACCGGCACCGTGCAGACAACCAGCCTGTAGCCGCGTCCGAAGCCATCAAAAACAATGCCCGCGCGGCTCATGCGGCCGCGCGGGCATTGCTTTGTCCGCTCGCCGGTCGTTCAGCGGGTCACATGCGCGGCTCGCCGTTCTCCGGATCGGCGGGGACCATGGGCGTGGCGGAATCCGGGCCGTCGGGCATGTCCGGATCGTCGGGGTTCGGCGGGGCGTCCGGATCGAGCAGTTTGTCCGGGTCCGGTTCGAGCGGTTCGAGCGGTTCGTCGGGGGAGCGAGGCATTGTCGACATGGCGATCTCCTGAATCTTCCTTCGAATGAGTGAATCTTCCGGCGTGCTTTTTCCGGACGTTGCAACGGGCGTTCCCGCTGCCGCCCGTTCTCATTCGGCTTTGTCGGGAAGCGCGCCGCCCGCGCGTTTCGTGGCTTCGGTCTTCGCGCTCGCCGGATTTTTGACCTGTCGCGCGATCAGTGCGGCGCCCAGCAGAAGCACGACGGAAATGCCCGCCGACCAGCGCACCGCATCGACGATGTGTTGCGCGTCCGGCGCGCCGTCGCCGTGCGCCGCGAGCGCGCCGAACGCCGCGACGCCGATCGCGCCCGCCGCCTGCCGCGCCGTGTTGAGCACCGCCGACGCCGTGCCCGCGCGTTCCTGGCCGACGGTGCCGAGCAGCGCGGTCGTCATCGCCGGAACCGCGAGGCCCATGCCGGATGGAATCAGCAGGAATGGCACGAGCAGCGCCGCCGTGGGCGTCGACGCATCGACGAAACCGAGCGCGGCGAAGCCTGCGGCATCGAGGAGCGCGCCGAATATCATCGGGCCGCGCGAGCCGAAGCGCGCGACGACCGGGCCGCTCGCCAGATTCGAGATCAGGAAGCCGCCCGTCAGCGGCAGGAATGCGAGGCCCGTCTGCAAGGGCGTATGACCGAGCACACGCTGCAAATACAGGCTCAGGACGAAGACGATTCCATAATAGGTGAGATTCACCCCGATACCGAACACGACGGCCGCGCTGAACGTGCGCTCGGCAAAGAGCGAGAGCGGCAGCATCGGCGCGCGGCTTGCGCGTTCCACGGCGATGAACGCGCCGCCCGCCGCCAGCGCAAGGACCAGCCCGCCGACGACGAGCGGATGCGCCGGTCCGAGCGGACGCAGTTCGATCACCGCGCCGACGAGCGCCGCGAGCGCGACGATCGCGAGCGCCTGGCCGGGCAGGTCGATGCCGCCCGCATGTCCGGCATCCTTGGCGCGCGCGGTGTCGACCCAAAGGAGCGTCGCCACGATGCCCGCCGCGCAGATCGGCAGATTGACCCAGAAGATGCTGCGCCAGCCGAACGCCGCGATCAAAAGCCCGCCGACGATCGGCCCCGCCGCGATCGACACCGCGCCCGCCGCCGTCCACAAGCCGACCGCCCGCGCGCGCACGCGCCGGTCATGGCCGCATGCGGCGTTCAGGAGCGCGAGCGAGTTCGGCAGCATGCCCGCCGCGCCGATGCCTTGCAGGGCGCGCGCCGCGATCAGTTCGGCGGCATCGCGCGAAAAGGCGCACGCGAGCGACGCCAGCGCGAAAAGCGCGAGGCCGCCCACGAACATGCGCCGCGCGCCGAAGCGGTCGCCGAGCGAACCCGCGGAGAGCATCAGCGCGGCGAAGGCGAGCGCGTAGCTGTCGACGGTCCATTGCAGGCTCGCGACGCTCGCCCGCAGATCGTGACCGATGCTCGCGAGCGCGACATTGACGATCGAGACATCGAGTTGAGAGACGACGAAGCCGACGCTGGTCGACGTGACGACGAGCATCTGCCGCGCGGACAGATGCGTTTCGCGGGAGGAAAGGTTCGAGTTCATGCCGACCATCGTAGGCGCGCTGCGCGTTCGATGTTTCGGCATGGCCTGAAACGTGAACGCTAGCGTGCTTTCCTGATGAAGAACGTCGTCAGCGCGCCCAACGCGCACAGTGCGCCGACGTAGGCCGCGGGCGCCATCGGGCTCGATTTCATCATCAGCGAGACGACGATCGGCGTGAGCCCGCCGAACACCGCATAGGCGACGTTGTACGAGAACGAGATGCCCGAGAACCGGATGGCGGGCGGGAAGGCCTTCACCATCACGAAGGGAATCGCGCCGATCACGCCGACGAAAAAGCCCGTGAGCGCGTACCACGGCAGCAGCACGGAGGCATCGGCGGCGACCTGTTCGAACATCAGCCAGTACGACACGGCGAGCGCAATGCCGCCGACGAAAATGGTCTTGCCCGCGCCGACGCGTCCCGCAATCGCGCCCGCGAGCACGCAGCCGATCGTAAGACACAGCGTCGCCGCGCAGTTCGCGACGAGCACCGTCGCCGGCGCGATGTGGAACTGCTTCTGCAGCAACGTCGGCGTCATCAGGATGACGACGACGATCGCCGCCGAGAGCATCCACGTGAGCAGCATCGACACGATCACCGCGCGGCCGTGGTCGCGCAGCACCGCCTTGAGCGGGATTTCCGCCGCGAGCGACTTGCGCTGCTGCAACTCGGCGAACACCGGCGTTTCGTGCAGCCAGCGGCGCAAATAGACCGAGCACAGACCGAACAGACCGCCGAGCAGGAACGGCAGACGCCAGGCGAAATCGGCGACTTCGGCGGGCGCGAACGACTTGTTGATCGCCGTGGCGATGAGCGAGCCGAGCAGGATGCCCGCCGTCAGACCGGCCGTGAGCGTGCCGCACGCATAGCCGACATGGCGCCCCGGCACGTGCTCCGAGACGAACACCCACGCGCCCGGCACCTCGCCGCCGACCGCCGCGCCCTGCATCACGCGGAACAGGAGCAGCAGCACGGGCGCCATCAGGCCGATCGACGCGTAAGTGGGCAAGAGGCCCATCAGGAGCGTCGGCACGGACATCAGCAGCACGGAGAGCGTGAACATGCGCTTGCGGCCGAGCAGGTCGCCGAAGTGCGCCATGACGATCCCGCCAAGCGGGCGCGCGAGATAGCCGGCGGCGAAGATGCCGAAAGTCTGCAATTGACGCAGCCAGTCAGGAATCGAAGGCGGGAAGAACAGTTGCCCGATGACCGGCGCGAAGAACACAAAAATGATGAAGTCGTAGAACTCGAGCGC
The DNA here is from genome assembly GCF_900258035.1 of Caballeronia novacaledonica. Classification (GTDB taxonomy): domain Bacteria; phylum Pseudomonadota; class Gammaproteobacteria; order Burkholderiales; family Burkholderiaceae; genus Caballeronia; species Caballeronia novacaledonica. The sequence goes on from NZ_OGTP01000001.1 coordinate 401,388, forward strand.
GCCGCCGAGCGCGGCGAGCGTGAGCGTCTTGTAGTCGCCGCGCGTGAGCGCACGGCTGGCCGCGCGCGGGGCGTCGGACAGAGGTGTTGCCTGCATCGAAAGAAAACCCGTGAGTGGAAAAGCCACGCGTGACGCGCGGTAGGTCGAGGCTTTGCCCTGCGGGGGTGACGACACGCGCCGGGTGGACGCGAAGTGAAGGCCCGGCGCGGAACGGGAACGAACCGGGCCGGGTGTCGGCGGGCGCGGATTCGAGAGCCGCCGCCCGTCATCCGCGCTGCGCGACGCGACGGACAATCGCGCGGCAGCTTGCTACGCGACGTCTCGGTAAAACGGCGGAAGCGGGAATTTGTGAGCCAGACGCGGCATGTTACAGGATGAAAGCCGGCGCAAAAGAGAAAAGCCGTTCTATTTTCGAGATGGTTGCGCGCACGAGACGCATCGCGCTCAGGGCGATGCGCAGTCACATGCGTTGACAATTCAGATGAGTCCGATGGGAAAGGGTCGTCCCGCTGGCCAGAATGCGCAGCTTGATTATGCCCGTCTCATTCCCGCGACGAGACACCCGGCGGTGGGCCGCAGTTTGGCATCCGCCCCATGTCCCTTGGACTCATCAGGTAAGACACCATGCGCGTCGCCGTTTTGCAAACCGACCCAAGTTATCGAAATCTCATCAGCGATGTCGTCAAACGACTCGGCCACACCTGCGTGACGTTCGGCGACGGCCTCGTGCTGTCGAAAGCGCTGTCCCGCTCGACGGTCGATCTGCTGATCCTCGACTGGAATTCCACGGGCCTGTGCGGCCTCGACCTGCTGAAATCCGTGCGCTCGAGCTTCGGCGAACGCGTCCCCGTCATGTTCGCGACGCCCGACGGCGCCGAGCACAACGTGGTCTGCGCACTGACAGCGGGCGCGGACGATTACATCGTGTATCCGATCCGTCCGGGCGAGTTCGGCGCGCGCGTCGAAGCGCTGCTGCGCCGCGCGTATCCCGCGACGTCGAGCGCGTGCCTCGAAGTCGGTCCGTACCGTTTCGACGCCCGTCAGCAAATCGTGACCGTGCGCGGCAAGCCGGTGCAACTGAGCGGCACGCAGTTCCGTCTTGCACAACTGTTCTTCTCGAACATCGGCCGCGTGCTGTCTCGCGATCATATTTTCGCGATGGTCTGGGGCCGCGAGTTCCGCGAAACCACGCGCACGATCGACAGCCACGTTTCGCGCCTGCGCCTCGCGCTCGAAATCGAGCCGGTCAACAATTTCCGCTTGCAGCCGGTGTACAAGAGCGGCTATCGCCTGCTGCATCTCTACGATGAAGGCGAAGGCTCGGGTGGCAACCTCAACGATCCCGCCGCTGCGCAGATCGCGGCCTGAAGTCGCCATCCACAGCAAAAATGCCGTCGCACGACGGCATTTTTTTTGAGCTTTTCTTTAGACAGCCGGCAGCGCCGGGCGCGTCTCGATGCTGCGACGAATCAACGCCTCGATCTCCTTGCGCTCCTCGCCCGCGAGCGGCAGGCGCGGCGGGCGCACCGGCTCCGTGCCCAATCCGACGATCGCCTCGGCCAGCTTGATGTTCTGCACGAGCTTGTGCGAGACGTCGAGCGCGAGCAGCGGCGCGAACCAGCGATAGATCGCGCGCGCTTCGTCGAAACGTCCGGCGCGAATCAGCTTGTAGATCGCCACGGTCTCGCGCGGGAACGCGCAGACGAGGCCCGCCACCCAGCCATGCGCGCCCATCAAGATCGCTTCCATCGCGAGATTGTCGACGCCGCAGAAGAGCGCGTACCGATCGCCCGTTTCGTTGATGAGATCGGTGACGCGGCGCACGTCGCCGCTCGATTCCTTGATCGCCGCGAACTTCCTGTCTTCGGCGAGTTCGGCGAACATCTTCGGCGTGACATCGACGCCATAGGCGAGCGGATTGTTGTAGACCATCAGCGGCAGCGGGCTCGCGTCGGCGACCATGCGGAAGTGGTTGAGCGTCTCGCGCCGGTCCGACAGATACCGCAGGCCCGGCAGCACCATATAGCCGGCCGCGCCGTGACGCGCGGCGCGCTCGGCCTGACGGCAGCCGTCGAGCGTGCTGTTTTCCGCGATCGTTAGCAGCACCGGCACGCGGCCGCGCGCGGCGTCCACGGCGATGTCGAGCACGTCGAGCTTTTCGTCGAGCGATAACGTCGATGCTTCGCCGAGCGATCCGCACACGATGATCCCATCCACGCCGGCTTCGATCTGCGCGTCGACATTCTTCGCGGTCCACGCGCGGTCTATGCTGAAATCGGCGTTGAACTTGGTGGTCACGGCGGGCATCACGCCTTCCCAGATATGCGTCACGGCAGCGCTCCGAAAGTGATTGAACGGTACGCAGTGTAAGCACCGAAAAATCGGGCGTCTTGCGTGTTTCGCGCGCGCCGCGTGCCGATTTCGGCATAGCCGTTCGGCGCCGGAAGCAACGCGCGCCAGGCTCGTCCGGGCGTCCGGGAACTGTGCCGATATCGTCATCAAAACGATCCAGCCGCTTCAAGACGCCCATCGCGTGCGTTTCTAGGATAGGCGGCATGAAAACCATCGACATCATCGACTCGCATACGGGCGGCGAACCGACGCGCCTCGTGATCGCGGGCGGCCCGGATCTGGGCTACGGCACACTCGCGCAACGGCTCGACACGTTCCGCACGCGCTTCGACGACTGGCGCCGCGCCATCGTCACCGAACCGCGCGGCTCGGACGTGATGGTCGGCGCGCTCCTGTGCGAGCCGGACGACGCTTCCGCCGCGGCGGGCGTCATCTTCTTCAATAACGTCGGCTATCTCGGCATGTGCGGGCACGGCACGATCGGGCTGGTCGCGTCGCTCGCCCATGCGGGAAAAATAGCGGCGGGGCGGCATCGGATCGATACGCCCGTCGGTCCCGTCGATGCCACGCTCAACGCAAACGGCAGCGTCAGCGTGCGCAACGTGCCGGCGTACCGGCACCGGCGCGCGGTGACGGTCGATGTATCCGGCCACGGCCCGCTCACCGGCGACGTCGCGTGGGGCGGCAACTGGTTCTTTCTCGTCGCGGATCACGGCCGCGAACTCGTGCGCGCGCACATCGCCGGATTGACCGCGTTCGCCGAGGCCATCCGCGACGCCTTGCACGCGCAGGGCATCACCGGCGCGGAGGGCGCGTATATCGACCATATCGAGCTGTTCGCGGATTCGCCCGTCGCGGGCGTGGACAGCCGCAATTTCGTGCTGTGTCCGGGCAGCGCCTACGATCGCTCGCCGTGCGGCACCGGCACCAGCGCCAAACTCGCGTGCCTCGCGGCCGACGACGCCCTCGCGCCGGGCGAAATCTGGCGGCAGGAAAGCATCATCGGCAGCGTGTTCGAAGGCAGCTATGCGATCGACGGCGACGCGCTCGTCCCGACCATCACCGGCTACGCGCACATCATGGGCGAAGGGCGTCTCGTCTTCGACGAGCGCGATCCGTTCATCAAAGGGCTATGACGGCTGACGTGATCGTCGTAGGCGGCGGGATCGTCGGGGCGGCGTGCGCGGCGGAACTCGCGCAGCGCGGCCTGACGGTCGAAGTGCTGGAAGCGCGCGGCATCGGCGGCGGCGCGACGGCGGCGGGCATGGGCCACATCGTCGTGATGAACGATTCGCCCGCCGAGTTCGCGCTGGCGCGTGCTTCGCGCGAACTGTGGCTCGCGCTCGGCGCCCAACTGCGCGAGCGCGAGGCGTTTTCGCGCTGCGGCACGCTCTGGATCGCCGAAGACGACGAAGAACTCGACGCCGCCCGCGCCATGCGCGACGCATTCGCGGCGGCGGGCGTGCGCGCGCACATGCTCGATCGCGCCGCGCTGCGCGAAGCGGAGCCGGCGGTGAGCCACGCGATGCAAGGCGGCTTGCTGATCGACGACGACGCCATCGTGTACGCGCCCGCCGCGGCGCAATGGCTCCTCACATGCTCGACGCGCATCCGTGTGTCGACCGGCTGCGCGGTTCGCGCCGTCGACGCCGACGGCACGCACGCGCGCGTCACGCTCGCGAACGGCGATCGGCGCACGGCGGCGCATGTCGTCGTCGCGAACGGGCTGATGGCGACGGATCTGATCGCCGGCGCGCCGCTCGAAGCGAAGAAGGGACATTTGCTCATCACCGATCGCTATCCGGGCACGATCCGTCATCAGGTGCTGGAACTCGGCTACATCAAGAGCGCGCATCACGCGCGCGGCACGTCGGTCGCGTTCAATGCGCAGCCGCGCCCGACGGGGCAGGTGCTGATCGGCTCGTCGCGCCAGTTCGGCACGCTCGATCCGGCTGTCGAAATCGACGTGCTCGCCGCCATGCTCGAGCGCGCGACGCGCTATCTGCCGGGCATCGGCGGGCTCAACGCGATCCGCGCATGGACCGGTTTTCGCGCCGCGACGCCCGACGGCCTGCCGCTGATCGGCCCCGCGCGTTTCCCCGGCGACCGGCTGTGGCTCGCGACGGGCCACGAAGGGCTCGGCGTGACGACGTCGCTCGGCACCGCGAAGCTCATCGCCGCGCAGATGCTGGGCGAGCCGCTTCCGTTCGATATGCCCGACACGCACGCTTTCTCTCCGCAACGATTCGCCCGGGAGCACGCCGATGGATGACTGCGTGCGCGTCATCATCGACGGCGAGCCGCTCGCCGTGCCCGCATTCACGACGGTCGCGGCCGCCATCGTGATGCGCGGCGCCGGCGGCACGCGCCGTTCCGTCACCGGCGAGCCGCGCGCCGCGTTCTGCGGCATGGGCGTGTGCCACGAATGCCGTGTGACGGTCGATGGCCGCGCGCACGTGCTCGGCTGTCAGACATTGTGCCGCGACGGACTCTCGATCGAGACGATGCGATGAATGTCGAACACATCGATATCGCGATCGTCGGCGCGGGGCCGGCGGGGCTCACGGCGGCGCGAATCGCGGCGCGGGCGGGCGTACGCGTCGCGCTCATCGACGACAATCCGCGCCCCGGCGGCCAGATCTGGCGGCAAGGGCCGACGCTCGCGCCCGCCGCGCCGCTTCACCAATGGCTCGATGAAACGCGCGCTTGCGCGAACCTCATCGTCGCGAACGGAACGAAGGTCGCCGCCGCGCCGGGCGAGCAGCGGCTTCTGATCGAACGCGACGGCGCGCCGCTCGTGCTCGCGTACTCGAAGCTCATCCTCGCGACCGGCGCGCGCGAGCGCCTGCTTCCCTTCGACGGCTGGACCTTGCCCGGCGTGACGGGCGCGGGCGGTCTGCAGGCGCTCGTCAAGGGCGGGATGCCGGTGCGCGGCGAGCGCATCGTCGTCGCGGGCAGCGGGCCGCTTCTGCTCGCCGCCGCCGATACGGCGCGCCGTCACGGTGCGCGTGTCGTCGCGGTGGCCGAACAGGCACCGCCGGCGCGCGTTGCACGGTTCGTCGCGTCGCTGGCGCTGACGCCCGGCAAGCTGGCTCAGGCCGTCAGGCTCGGGGTTGCGTGCTATCGGACGGGCAGTGTCGTCGTGAAGGCGCACGGAAGCGCGTGCGTGGAGGCGGTCACGATTCGCTCGCGCGGGCGCGAGGAAACGCTCGAAGCGGATCGCGTCGCGTGCGGCTACGGGCTCGTGCCGAACGCGACGCTGGCGCTCGCACTCGGCTGCTCGACCGACGAACGCGACGGCTCGATCCACGTCGACGATGCGCAGCGCACGTCGCGGGAACACGTCTTGGCGGCGGGCGAATGCACGGGCATCGGCGGGATGGAACTGGCGCGCGTCGAAGGCGCGATCGCGGCGCATGCGGCGCTCGGCATCGCCGCCGATGCGCGTCTCGTGCGCGAGCGCGATCGCTGGCGCGCATTCGCCCGGCGCGTGGCGCACGCGTTCGAACTCGGCGCCGACGCGCGCGCGACGCCGTCGCCGGACACCGTGTTGTGCCGCTGCGAAGATGTGTCGATCGGAGAAGTCGCCGCGCACGCGAACTGGCGCGACGCGAAGCTGCAAACGCGTTGCGGCATGGGGCCGTGCCAGGGGCGCATCTGCGGCGAGGCGGCGGCCGTGTATTTCGGATGGCCGCGCACGGCGGCGCGTCCGCCGTTCACGCCGGTGCGCATCGATACGTTGATCGCCGCACGCGAGAGCGCCGAAACGCCCGTTTCATAGTGGGGCCAGCGCGAATTTCGTCCGCGCGTGCGCGCTCCTATAATCGGTTGCCTGACCATTCCGGACGCAACCTTCCTTACGCATGACGAGCACGACTGGCCTCATGATGAACACCGCGCCGATCGCACAACCGCCGGCGTCGACGCTCTCCGACATGCTCGCGCATTTCGCGTTGCTTGCGCCGGTATTCGACGCGATGCCCGACATCGTGTTCTTCGTGAAGGATCGCGAGGCGCGCTACGCGATGGTCAACCGCACGCTCGCGCGCCGCTGCGGCCACAAGGACGACAAATCGGCGCTGCTCGGCAAGACCGCGGAAGACGTGTTCCCGAGGCGCTTCGGGCGCATCTACACGGCGCAGGATCAGGCGATCATCGCGCAGGGACATCAACTGATCGATCAGCTCGAATTGCATCTGTATCCGGGACGCGAGCCCGGCTGGTGCATGACCTGCAAGCAGCCGCTGCACGACACGCAGGGAAATATCGTCGGGCTCGCGGGAATTTCGCGCGACTTGCAGGCCGCCGAAGGAACGCACCCCGCCTACAGCCGGCTTGCGGCGGTCGTGCAGCACATCCAGGAAAACTATGTGCAGCCGCTCAACATGCGGCAGCTCGCGCAGATGGCGAACATGTCGATCGCGCAACTGGAGCGCTATTTTCACAAGGTCTTCCATTTGACGCCGCGTCAGGTGCTGCTGAAGACGCGGCTCGATGCGGCCACCGCGCTGCTCGTCTCCAACGGAAAGGTCACCGATGTCGCCGCGCTGTGCGGATACACCGATCACAGCGCCTTTACGCGCCAGTTCAAGGCGACGGTTGGGCTCACGCCGAGCGAATATCGGGCGCTGTTGCAGGCGAGTTCGTCGAGTGCTTCTCGCCCTGATTCCGGGCGGGCAGCAAACGTCTGACGGGAAATCGGGGCACGCTTCGCGCCGAAATTACACGGTCGTGCGTTCAGGCCGAACCGCCAATCGGCCGAACGGCCCGCGCGATGCGGGTTTCGCGCGATTGCGCGCAAGTCGGTCCGGATTTTGCTCGATTACGCTCGCTGCGGCCGGGCAAACCTGCATCGGCGCCGCTCAAAACCGCGAGGCGTTCCGCACCGGCGCACACGCGACATAAATAACGGTGCGTTCGGAATTCCCGCCGCGTTTTCGGGTCAATCAATGCGCGCAACAGCGTGCGCGGCGGCGAGAGGATGGAGACCGTCGCGAGAATTCCGTTTTTTGGCAGCAGAAAAGAACATCATGAACGAAGTGGCAAGACTGGGGCATATGCGGATCGTCCTGATCGAGGACGATCCCGAGAGCAGGGCATCGCTGCAGATGTTGCTGGAAGAAGAAGGAGCCGACGTAATCGCGGTGGCCGACGCCGAAGACGGCGCGCAAGCCGCGATCGAGCATCTTCCGGATGCGGTGATCTGCGATCTCGACCTACCCGAGATGGATGGTTTCTATCTCATCCAGCGTTTGCGGGATCACGAAATACGCGGCAACCTGCCGCCGTCCGTGGCGATCGCGCTGACGGGACATGACGGCGACGAATACCGATTGCGCAGTATCGGCGAAGGGTTTCAGCACTTCATGACGAAGCCGGTGCATCCGGACGAACTCGTCGCGCTGATACAGGACGCGGTCGGGGCGCGCGTGGTGACGTGAAGCACCGAGGGCCGCCGTTCGCGGGCGGCCCGGACTTTTACGACCGGTCGCGATTGCGCGCCCGCGTAGCGCCCGTAATGATCGCGATGCCCAGCATGATGACGGCGACGATCATGATCGTATGCTGCGAGACATGCATCGCGACGAGCGCCCACGATACCCCTCCGATCAAAATCAGCCAGCCAACAAGGTAAATGATCAGCGTCATCGACTTCTCCTTTTTCGTTGTGTGCTAGAAATCGTTGCGTGGCCTTCATGAAAGGGCCTTATCCTTTCGACGCCCGGGCGCGCATAAGTTCACCGGATGCAAGGGGCGTACCGCGGGCGGCATCGTCGAACAAAACTACTAGAGCCAGAGCATGCTGACCGTCCATCATTTGAATAATTCCCGCTCCCAGCGCGTCCTGTGGATGCTGGAAGAACTCGGCGTCGAATACGAACTGAAGCGCTATCAGCGCGACCCGCACACGATGCTCGCGCCGCCCGAATTGCGCGCGGTGCATCCGCTCGGCAAATCGCCGGTCGTGACCGACGACGGTCTGACGCTCGCGGAGTCGGGCGCGATCATCGAATATCTCGTCGATCGTTACGGCGAAGGCCGATTCTCGCCGCCGCCGGGAACGTCGCCCGAACGCGTGCGCTACAACTACTGGATGCACTACGCGGAAGGCTCGGCGATGCCGCCGCTCCTGCTCAAGCTCGTCGCGCGGCGGCTGGAGAGCGCGAAGATGCCGTTCTTCGCGAAGCCGATCGCGCGGCGCATCGCGCAGACGATGCAAAGCAGTTTCATCGATCCGCAACTGCGGCTGCACTTCGGCTATATCGAAGGCGAGCTCGCGAAGTCGCCGTGGTTCGCGGGCGAGACCTTCACCGCCGCCGATGTGCAGATGAGCTTTCCGCTCGAAGCCGGCAGCGCGCGCGCCGGCGCGAAGTCGATGCCGCATATCCGCGCGTTTCTCGAACGTATTCACGCGCGGCCGGCCTTCCAGCGCGCGCTCGAACGCGGCGGCCGGTACGACTACGCAAGCTAGCCATTCGGCCGACTGCCGGTATGGGAAATGCGTTGCGTACAATGACTCGCACGCAACCACTCAGCCCAAAGGCGACGCATGGCCCGAATCGTTCCCGACGACTGGAAAAATCTCGAAGCGACCGGCGCGGCGGCGCGCGAACTCGAAACGCTCGCGCTGCTCGAAAAGCTGCCCGACGACTACACGGTGTATCACGGCGTTCACTGGACTCGCGTCAACGAAGGTTTTTCCGTGTTCGGCGAGGCGGATTTCGTGGTCGTCGCGCCGTCGGGGCGCGTGCTGATGATCGAACAAAAGGCGGGTTTTCTGCGCGAGACCGGTCAGGGCCTCGTGAAGGTTTATTTGCAGAAGGAACGCAACGTCGCCATCCAGCTCGCGCGCACGCTCGAAAACCTGCACCGGCGCTTCACGGCGGCGTTCGGCGCGGGCACGTACCGGATCGAGGAACTGCTGTATTGCCCCGACTACACGGTGAAGAACGCGGCGATTGCGGGCGTCGCGCCCGCGCGCATCGTCGATGCGAGCCGCAAGTCGCAGCTTGCGCGCGTCGTGCTGGAAATTCTGCCGCCCGACGAGTCTCGCTTCGAATCGGCGGCGCGCATTCATCACTTTCTCGCCGATGAACTCTCGCTCACGCCCGACACCAACGCGCTCGTCGGCGCGGCGAACACGCTCGTCACGCGGCTGTCGGGCGGGCTCGCGACGTGGGCGCGCCGGCTCGAATTCGAGCCGTTTCGCCTGCGCGTGATCGCAACCGCCGGCGCGGGCAAGACGCAGCTCGCCGTGCGCGTGATGCGCGACGCGCTCGCGCAAGGCAAGAGCGTGCTCTACGTGTGCTTCAACCGGCCGCTCGCCGATCATATCCGCGCCATCGCGCCGAAAGAGGCGAGGATCGCGAACTACCATCAGTTGAGCGCGTCCGTCGCGCGCGATGCCGGCAGCCCGCCCGATTTCACTCAGCCGAACGTCTTCGCCACGCTCGAAGAGCGCTTCGCCGCCGTGCCCGTGCCGGAACAGTGGAAGACGGACGTGCTGATCGTCGATGAAGGCCAGGACTTTCAGGCGGCGTGGGTCGAAGCGCTCGAACGTCTGCTCAATCCCGACGGCGCATGGTGGTGGCTCGAAGACCCGATGCAGAACCTCTATCTGCGCGAGCCGGTGCCGCTGCCGGGCTGGACCATCCTGCGCGAGACCACGAACTACCGCAGCCCGCGAGATCTGCTGGGCTTCATCCGCAAGATCGTCGGGCCGGATGTGCGTCTCGACGCGGGCAGTCCCTTCGACGGCTCGGACGTCAGCGTGTCGACCTATGAGGACGGGCATCCCGAGGAGATCATCGAGGCGACCAAGCGTGCGATCACGCATGCGCTCTCGCTCGGTTTTCGCAAGCAGGATATCGCGGTGCTGTCGTTCCGGGGGCGCGAGGGCTCGGCGCTCACCGGCGTCGATCATCTCGGTCCGCACAGGCTGCGCGCGTTCACCGGCACGTATGACCTCTTCGGGAACCCGGAGTATCGCGAGGGCGACGTGCTGCTCGAATCGATCTATCGCTTCAAGGGGCAATCCGCGCCGTGCGTGATCCTGACCGAAGTCGATTTCGAGGCGCTCGACGAGCAGGCCGCGCGCAAGATCTTCGTCGGCGCGACCCGGGCGACGATGAAGCTGATCGTGGTCGCATCCGAACGCGCGGCCCAAGCCATCGACGCGCTGCCGTAACGAATGGCCGTCATCAGCACCGAACCGTCCCTGCGCGCGCCCGCCGCGCGTCCGTGGTTCCGCCGTCTCTGGTATGCGGCGCTGATCGCGCTCGCGGTCGCGCCGCCGATCGGCGCGGTCGGCTACATGCTGTATTCGGGCCTCATTGCGCGCGAGACGCACAGGCTCGTCGTGCCTTACGACGTTTACTGGGACGCCGCGCAGTTCCAGATCGGCTATGAGCGCTTCGAGAATCAGGTGCTGCTTTACCGCAACGGCATCGACGAGGACGGGGAGGCCGTGCGCGCGAGTTATCGGCTGCTGCGCGCGCGGCTCAGGCAGGTGTCGGAATCGGCGGGATTGTCGGACGAACACGAAGCGCTGCTGAATCGGCAGCGCGAAATCCTGCGGCAGTTGGACACCGCGCTGGATTCCATCCAGTTGGACGTCGAAGGGCTCCAGGCCGGGCCTGCGCACACCTTGCGCGTGATCGGCGTGCTGCGTCAGAACGCGCCGGCCGTCGCGGAACTGGCGAGCGGGCGCCGGCTCATGGACGCGGCCGAGCGCGAGGCGATCGTGCGCGACTTCGAGGCGAAGCGTCGCTATCTGATCTACGGCGGCATCCTGCTCGGTCTGCTGTCGGCGGCGGCGACGGCGTTGCTGCTGCTGAACGGCTATCGGCGCACGCGCCTGATCGAGCAGCAGCGCGCGGCGCTCGCGGCCGAGCATCAGGCAACCCGCGCGGCGCGCGAGGCGGGCGTCGCGAAGGACACGTTTCTCGGCATGATCAGCCACGAGTTGCGCACGCCGCTGCACGCGATCGTCTCGTCGGTCGAATTGCTCGGGCTCAATACGCGCGGCGACGCCGACCGCAAGATCATGCAGCGTCTGGAAGCGGGCGCGCGTCATCTCGAAGCGCAGATGCGCGATCTGACCGATTACGCGCGGCTCGGCGCGGGCAAGCTCGAACTGCGCATGACGGTGTTCGATCCGGCGGAACTGCTCGATTCGATCGTCGATGCCAACACGCCCGCCGCGACCGCAAAGGGACTGGAATTGCGCGGCGACTACGCGGGCGAGCGCGAGCCGATCGAATCCGATCCGCATCGCGTGCGGCAGATCGTGACGAATCTCGTGACCAACGCAATCAAGTACACCGAGGCGGGTTCCATCGACGTGCATTTCGCGCGCACGGACGAGCGGCTCGATATTTCCGTGATCGATACGGGCCCAGGCATATCCCGCGAGCAGTTGCCGCTCATTTTTCAGGAATTCACGCAACTCGATTCATCGAGCACGCGGCGTTTCGACGGCGCGGGAATGGGGCTCGCGGTCGTGCGCGGGCTTGTCGAACTGCTCGGCGGGAAGATCGAGGTGTCGAGCGAAGTGGGGCAAGGCGCCGCGTTTCGCGTGAGTGTGCCGGCGGCTTCGGCGGACCGGCTGCCCGGCGCCGAGCAGGAGGTCGATGCGCCCGAGTTGCGCAAATCGCGCGTGCTCGTGATCGACGACCACGAATCGATCCGCGATTCGCTGATCGAGATGCTCACGCATCTGGGTTATTACGCCGTCGCGTTGCCCGACGTCGACAGCGCGCTCGCCTGGCTGCGCGCCAACGACGCCGACGTGATCCTCGCGGACCTGCACATGCCCGGCAAGGACGGCTACTCGTTCGCCAACGAGTACCGCGCGCGCAGTGCGCCGGGGGCGAGCGTGCCGATCATCGCGGTGAGCGCGTACGCGCCCGAACTGGTGGACCCGAGCGCGGCGGTGCTGTTCTTCGACTACCTGTTGAAACCGGTGCGCTACGAAGTGCTGAAGGGCGCGGTGCACCGCGCGGTGACCGTGCGGCGGCGCGTTGCGTGAGCGTCGCCGCTAGCTGCGCATCAGCCGTTTGGAAAGATCCGCGACGAGAATGCCGAGCCGCGCGGGTTTTTCGAAACACGTCACGTTGTAGTCGCGGATAACCTGGCTGATCTCCGATTCGCTCGCCTTGCCCGTGGTCAGCTCGCCCGTGAGCACGAATACCGGCGCGTCCGGATTGTCCGACGCCCGCACCGCGCGAATCGCCTCCGCCGACGTATGCATGCCGAACAGCCAGTCCATCACGACGGCATCGAACACCTGGGTCTGGAGCGCTTCGAAGAACGCGTCGAGGCCGTAGAAGGCCATCGCCGTGAAGCCGGTGGCTTCCAGATAGTCGTGGAGGTTGTCGGCGGAAGCGTGGTCGTCGTCCACCACGGCGATGACCGGCTTGTCGGTGTCGGGCCGGCGCGGCTGGATTTCGATCTTGTGGACGTCGAAGGCTTCGTGCAGCAGCACGCCCTCGTGCTTCGCGACGATCCAGCGATTGTTGAGCTTCTGCGCGATGAAATCCGGGCGGCTGCCCGCTTCGAGCGCGCTGCCGACCCACGCCATGCAGGGAATTTCCATCGAGCCGAGTTTGAGCACGGCGTCGTGCGCGGTGCCTTCGGTTTCGTCGGGGCGCGTGTTGATCGAATCGAAGAGCTTGAGCGCGGGTTCGTCGAAGGCATCGGCGACGCGGCGGATCTGCGCGAGCGTCCACGGGCTGTTGCCACGCAGCTTGCGATGGCCCTGCGAAAAGCTCAGGTCGAGAATGCGGCACAACTCGGCGGTTTGCTGCCGCTTCCCGATGCCATGACGGCCCATCAGCTCGCGTACGCGCTCCGCGACGGCGAGGGATTCCGAAGAAGACGTTTCAGTGACCATACGGCCAGTCGGATGCGTGAAAGTGGGACTGCGCGGAGTGTGGTTCGGCGCGGGCCGGACGGCCCTTCGCAGTCGATCCGACATTGTAAACGGCGCGGGTCCGCGTGCTCAAAATGCCTCGGCGGACCGCTTGCAACACATTGATGTTATTGAAAAACCAGTTGCGGACGCCGTTCGCTGGCGCGCACTTCGTCACGCCAGCGCCGATTCCGGCATCGAAGCAGAGGGCATTTCGTCGAGCAGAGTCGAAAGCTGATTTCGCGCGTCGGCTGCGCCGAATTCGCGCAAGGTCGCGAGCAAGGTGCGCCACGGCGCGGGCCAGCGGGTTTCGCGCACGCAATGGCCGCTGGCGTCGGTGATGCGCAGGAGCGTGCTGTCGGGGAAGTAAGTCAGGGTGACGGGCATTCCGTCGAGTACACAGGTCGTGGTGCAGGCTTTCGAAGTGAACATGCTTTTTTAGGTCGAGTGATCGTCACGATTGACGGCCGGTGGCTTTAGCAACCGGCGTTCCCGGCGCGATCCCGGCGGCGTCAATCGGACAATCCTGCAACACAGTTGGCGATTGTTGAACGGAGTATTGTCGTTTTTCACGACAATTGACGCCTTTATCGACGATAAACTCAACGCATTGTTGAATCGGAGTTTTATCGTGGTCGTTGCTGCTCTCTTGATCGGTCCCGTAGGTGTCGCGGCGCTTTTTGCATTCGCTCATTTCGCGGACAGGCATTTCAAGGATTCGCCTGTCCGATCGGGCAAGCCCTATCGGGACAACTCTCTGCGTTGAGCCGGGGCGGTTCAGGCGGCGATCCGCTTTTGCTATCGAACGATCGCCCTTTCGAATTGTTGCGCTATTGGCGCGGGACTATAGTGCCTCTCACGGCATGTCCACCCATAGCGACGAACAACGAAAGGAGACGAATCCATGAACCGTATCGACCTGGCCGACCGCGTCGTGATCATCACGGGCGGGGCGCGAGGCATCGGCCTTGCGGTGGCGGAACGCGCGCTGGAATCGGGCGCGGATGTATCGCTCTGGGATCTCGACGGCGAACGCCTCGCGCGCACCAGCGCGGAACTCTCGGCGAAGTACAGGGAGCGCAAGGTCAGTGAAGCCGTCGTCGAACTGACCGATGAATCGTCCGTCGATGCCGCCGCGAAAAAGACCTTCGCCACGCACGGCCGGATCGACGTGCTCGTCAACAACGCGGGCATCACCGGCGGCAACGGCACGACCTGGGAACTCGCGCCCGACGTGTGGCGCCGGGTGATCGACGTCAACCTCATCGGGCCGTATCTGACGTGCCGCGCCGTTGTGCCGCACATGCTGAAGGCGGGCTACGGGCGCATCGTCAATATCGCGTCGATTGCGGGCAAGGAAGGCAATCCGAACGCGTCGCACTACAGCGCGTCGAAGGCCGGGCTGATCGGGCTCACGAAGTCGCTCGGCAAGGAACTGGCGGGCAAGAACATCCTCGTGAACGCCGTGACGCCCGCCGCAGCCAAGACTGAAATCTTCGATTCGATGTCGCAGCAGCACATCGATTACATGCTCTCCAAAATCCCGATGAACCGCTTCCTGATGCCGCAGGAAGCCGCGTCGCTGATTCTGTGGCTCTCGTCCGAAGACTGCGCGTTCAGCACCGGCGCGGTGTTCGATCTGTCGGGCGGACGCGCGACTTACTGATTGCGCCTTCGGGAGAATCGCGATGAATCAGTCCGCTTCCGCGGAAGGCGCCGTCACGTCCCGCGTGATGCGCAGGCTGCTGCCGTTTCTGCTGCTCATGTACGTGCTCGCGTTTCTGGATCGCGCGAATATCGGTTTCGCGCAAAAGGCGCTGCAGCAGGACACCGGTTTGACGAATGCCGCGTTCGCGTTCGGCGCGGGCGTGTTCTTCGTCGGCTATGCGATTTTCGAGGTGCCGAGCAATCTGCTCTTGCATCGCGTCGGCGCGAAGCTGTGGATGTGCCGCATCATGGTGACGTGGGGCCTCGTCTCGGCGGCGATGGCCTTCGCGCACAACGCCACCACGTTCTACACGCTGCGCTTTCTGCTCGGCGTGGCGGAGGCGGGTTTCTTTCCGGGCATCGTCTATTACCTGACGCGCTGGTTTCCGCAATCGTCGCGGGCGCGCGCGCTCGGCGTGTTCTATTTCGGCGCGCCGCTCGCGTTCATCTTCGGCGCGCCGTTGTCCGGCCTGCTGCTCGATCTGCACGGCGCGCTCGGCTTCAAGGGCTGGCAATGGCTCTTTCTCGTGGAAGGGCTGCTTGCGTCGATCGTCGGCGTGTGGGCGTTCTGGTATCTCGACGACCATCCCGCAAAAGCCCGATGGCTCACGCAAGACCAACGCGCGCTGCTCGTCGCCCGTCTCGATGAAGACGCGCGCTCGGCGTCGTTGCACGGCCCGCGAAGCGTGCTCGCGTCGCTCGTCGATCCCCGCGTGCTCGTGCTGTGCTGCGTGTATTTCCTGATTCAGGCCGCCGTGTACGGTGTCGTTTTTTACCTGCCGCAACAGGTGTCGGCGCTGCTGGGCGCCAAAGTGGGCTTTCGCGTCGGGCTCGTGACGGCGCTTCCGTGGATCGCCGCCGTGATCGTCACGTGGATCGTGCCGCGTTACGCCGATCGCACCGGAAGGCATCGCTCGTGCGCGGCGGCGCTGCTCGTGCTGTCGGGCATCGCGATCGCCGTATCGGGGCTCGCGGGGTCGCCCGTGGTCTCGATCATCGCGCTGTGTTGCGCGGCGAGCGGCTTCATCGCGGCACAACCGCTTTTCTGGACCTTTCCGACGCGCTATCTCACGGGCGCGGCCGCCGCGGCCGGCATCGCGCTCATCAATTCGCTCGGCGGACTCGGCGGCTTTTTCGCGCCGATGGCCCGCACCGCCGCCGAAGCCGCGTTCCACTCGACGAGCGCCGGGCTCATGGTGCTGGCGGGCGCGAGCGTGCTCGCGGCGCTCATCATCGTCGCGCTGGTGCGCGTGCCGGTACGTCGACCGGAATGTCAACCGATTACGCACGGCGAAACCGCCGACGCATCCTGAACCGAGACGGAGACAACGACATGTCCATGCCGACCATCAAGCACGTGCGCGCCTTCACCGTTCGCGGCGGCGGCGCCGACTATCACGACCAGGGCGCCGATCACTGGATCGACGATCACATCGCCACGCCGATGGCCCGCTATCCCGAATATCGCCAGAGCCGTCAGTCGTTCGGGCTGAACGTGCTGGGCTCGCTCGTCGTCGAGATCGAGGCGAGCGACGGCACCGTCGGCTTCGCGGTGACGACGGGCGGCGAAATCGGCGCGTTCATCGTCGAAAAGCATCTGGCGCGCTTTCTCGAAGGGCAGCGCGTGACGGACATCGAAAAGATGTGGGATCAGATGTACAACGCGACGCTCTACTACGGGCGCAAGGGCATTGTCCTCAACGCGATTTCCGGCGTCGATCTCGCGCTGTGGGATCTGCTCGCGAAGGTGCGCAAGGAACCGGTTTTTCAACTGCTCGGCGGTCCGGTGCGCGAAGAGTTGCAGTTCTACGCGACCGGCGCGCGCCCCGATCTCGCGAAGGAAATGGGCTTTATCGGCGGGAAGATGCCCTTGCAGCACGGCCCGGCCGAAGGCGAGGAAGGACTCGCGAAAAACATCGCGAAGCTCGCGGACATGCGCGCGAAAGTCGGCGACGATTTCTGGCTAATGTTCGATTGCTGGATGAGCCTCGACCTCAACTACGCGAAGCGCCTCGCGAACGCGGCGCGCGAGCACGGCCTGAAGTGGATCGAGGAAGCGCTGCCGCCCGACGACTACTGGGGCTATGCCGAACTGCGCCGTGCGGTGCCGGCGGGCATGATGGTCACGACGGGCGAGCACGAAGCGACGCGCTGGGGCTTTCGCATGCTGTTCGAGATGGGCTGCGCGGATC
This sequence comes from Caballeronia novacaledonica, assembly GCF_900258035.1. Classification (GTDB taxonomy): domain Bacteria; phylum Pseudomonadota; class Gammaproteobacteria; order Burkholderiales; family Burkholderiaceae; genus Caballeronia; species Caballeronia novacaledonica. The sequence continues at coordinate 418,551 of NZ_OGTP01000001.1, forward strand.
TCGTGCAGCCGGATGTGGGCTGGTGCGGCGGCATCACGGAACTCATCAAGATTTCGGCGCTCGCGGACGCGCACAACGTGCTCGTCGTGCCGCACGGGTCGTCGGTGTACAGCTATCACTTCGTCGTGACGCGCCACAACTCGCCGTTCGCCGAGTTTCTGATGATGGCGCCCAAGGCCGATCAGGTCGTGCCGATGTTCACGCCTCTGCTGCTCGACGAACCCGTGCCGGTGAACGGCCGCATGAAGGTGCCGGAGACGCCGGGCTTCGGCGTGCGGCTGAATCCGGAGTGCGCGCTGACGCGGCCTTACACACATTGAAGGGGCATCGCATGTTGCTAGAGAACAAGGTCGTCGTGGTGACGGGCGGTTCGCGCGGCATCGGCCGGGCAATCGCGCTCGCGAGCGCGCGCGAAGGCGCCGACGTCGCGATCAACTACTGGCGTGACAACGACCGGTCTTACGGAAAGGCATCGGCGGTGGAATCGATCGTCGGCGAGATCGAGGCGCTCGGGCGGCGTGCGATCGCCGTCGAGGGAAACGTGGCCGAGCGCGACACGGGCACCGAACTGATCGGACGCACGGTCGAAGCGTTCGGCCGCGTCGATGTGTTGTCGAGCAACGCGGGCATCTGCCCGTTTCATGCGTTTCTCGACATGCCCGCTTCCGTCTACGAATCCACGGTCGCGGTGAACCTGAACGGCGCGTTCTACGTGACGCAGGCCGCAGCCAACCAGATGAAGGCGCAGGGCGCGGGCGGCGCGATCGTCGCGACGAGTTCGATCAGCGCGCTCGTCGGCGGCGGCATGCAGACGCACTACACGCCGACCAAGGCGGGCGTCCACTCGCTGATGCAATCCTGCGCGATCGCGCTCGGGCCGTATGGCATCCGTTGCAATTCGGTGATGCCCGGCACCATCGCGACGGATCTGAACGCCGACGATCTGTCGGACGAGGACAAGCGCGCGTATATGGAAAAGCGCATTCCGCTAGGACGCTTGGGCGAACCCGACGACGTGGCGCAGTGCGTCGTTTTCCTCGCTTCGGATCGGGCGCGCTATGTGACGGGCGCGTCGCTGCTGGTGGACGGCGGGCTCTTCGTCAATCTTCAATAGCGCGACACCGCCGAGTACTTGCGCAAGAGCGCGATGAAGTATTCGGCGGGCTCGCTGAGCGTTTCGAACTTGCGGCGCAGCAATCCGAAACCCGACAGGCTCTTGCCGATTTCGATGGGCAACTCGATCAGCAATTGCGCCCGCAGATAGTCGCGCACGACGGATTCCGGCAGCATCGCGACGGCTTCGCTGTTTTGCAGCAGTTGCAGCGTCGCGAAGATCGACGCGCATTCGACGATGTCGGCGGGCGTCGTGAGGCCGGCGCGGGCGAGCTCGTCTTCGAAGAGTCCGCGCGCGGGACTCGTGATCGGCTGAAGAATCCACGGCCAGCCGACAAGTGTGGCGAGCGTAAGTCCGGTTTTGGCGGCAAGCGGATGCCCCGCGCGCACGACGAGCCGCATTGCTTCGCGTGCGAGCGGCTCGAAGTCGAAATCGTTGTGCTGCAGGGGCGTCGTTAAACGTCCGAGCGCGAGATCGACTTCGCGGCGATGCAGCAATTGCACGACCTGATCGCTCGTCTCGCCGAGAATGCGCACGTTCAGGAGCGGCCGCTCGGATTTCAGTTCGGTGACGGCCATCGCGAGCACATCGGGCGCGGCGCCCATGATCGCGCCGACGGTGAGCTGGCCGTGACCGCCGCGGCGCTTGGCGTCGAGATCGTCGGCGAAGCGCGTCAGGTCCGCCAGCGAGCGGCGCGCGTAGGCGAGCGCGGCGGTGCCGAGCGGCGTCGGCTGCATGCCGCGGGCATTGCGCTCGAAGAGCAGAAACCCGAACGCTTCTTCGATATCCGCAAGCATGCGGCTTGCGCTCGGCTGCGCGACGTTGATCGACTCGGCGGCCTGATGCAGATTGCGCGCGTCGTCGAGCGCAACCAGAAGCGCAAGGTGCTTGAACTTCAGCCGATTGACGAGTGCATTCGGCGACACACTTTGGGACACGTTCTGAATCATTCGACAGTCCCCTTTGAACCGCGCGATCATAGGGCGCAGCGATACGTTTTTGCGATCGGCCAATCCTGCATTCGGATTGTCGTGTTATCGGTCGGCGAATTATAGTCGCAGCACAACGAGTCCCGGACACAGGGATTCAACCAATCAGAAGAAGGCGGCCGCCATGGAGACAGTGGCATTTCGCATGACCCTGAAGCCGGGCATGCGCGAGGAATACGAGAAGCGCCATCGCGAGATCTGGCCGGAACTGGCCGACGCGTTGCGCGACGCGGGCATCCGCGATTACCGCATCTTTCTCGACGAATCGACCGGGCATCTCTTCGCCATACATCAGCGCACGGACACGCACACGACGAACGCGTTGCCGGCGCTGCCCATCATGCGCAAGTGGTGGGACTACATGGCCGAGCTGATGGAAACGCAGGCGGACAACTCGCCCGTCGTGACGCCGCTCGTGCCGGTCTTTCATCTTCCCTGAAACCTTCGCAGCCTTCGCGAGGAGCGCACCATGCAGGTCGTCGATCCGCATATTCATCTGTGGGATCTGTCCACGCATCATTACCCCTGGCTCGCGGATCCGCAGACGTCGTTCGTCGGCGATGCGCGCGATCTGCAGCACGACTATCTGCTTGCGGATCTGCTGCGCGATGCGCAGGACATCGAGGTGCTGAAGCTCGTGCATGTCGATGCGAATCACGATCCCGCCGATCCCGTCGAGGAAACACGCTGGCTGCAATCGATCGCGGACAGCGAAGGCATGCCGAACGGCATCGTCGCGGGCGCGGATCTCTCGGCGGACAACGCGCAGCACGTGCTCGAAGCGCATGCGGTCTTCGCCAATACGCGCGGCATTCGCCAGATTCTCAACGTGCACGGCGACAAACTCTACGACTACGTCGGGCGTCATTACATGCGCGAGCCGCAATGGCGCAAGCACTTCGGCTTGCTGAAGCGCTTCGGCATGTCGTTCGATCTGCAGCTTTATCCGTCGCAGATGCAGGAGGCCGCGCAACTCGCGCGCGAGCATGCGGACACGCAATTCATCGTCAATCATGCGGGCATGTTCGTCGACCGGAATTCGACGCAGGGTTATCGCGCATGGCGCGAAGGCATGCGCATGCTGGCTGCGTGCCCGAACGTCGCGGTGAAGCTGAGCGGCTTCGCGATGTTCGATCACGACTGGACCGTCGAGAGCCTGCGTCCTTACGTGCACGAAGCCATCGACACGTTCGGCGTCGATCGCGCGATGTTCGCGTCGAACTTTCCGGTGGATCGGCTGTTCGGCACTTACACGGCGCTGTGGAACGCGTATGCGCAGATCGTCGGCGATGCGAGCGACAGCGAGAAGCGGGCGCTTTTCGTACGCAACGCGGAACGCATTTATCGCATCTGAGAGGCAATGACATGACGACGCCACGTCTCGAACTGACGCATGCAAGCAAGTCCTTCGGCCGCGTGCGCGCGCTAGGCGACGGCAGCCTGCAACTCTTCCCCGGCGAAGTGCACGCGTTGCTCGGCGAGAACGGCGCGGGCAAATCGACGCTCGTGAAACTGCTCGCGGGCGTGTATCAGCCCGATGCGGGCGAGTTGCGCGTCGAAGGCGTCGCGCGCCGCTTCGCCAATCCCGCCGAAGCGCGCGACGCGGGCATCGCCGTGATCTATCAGGAGCCGACGCTCTTCGCGGATCTTTCGATCGCGGAAAACATCTACATGGGCCGGCAGCCGCGCGACCGCTTCGGACGCATTCGTTACGACGAGATGCATCGCGAAGTCGATGCGCTGCTGTCGTCGCTCGGCGTGAATCTGCGCGCGCAACGGCTCGTGCGCGGGCTGTCGATTGCGGATCAGCAGGTGGTCGAGATCGCGAAGGCTTTGTCGCTCGATGCGAACGTGCTCATCATGGACGAGCCGACCGCCGCGCTCTCGCTGCCCGAAGTGGAGCGGCTCTTTGCGATCGTGCGCGCATTGCGCGTGCGCGACGTGGCGATTCTCTTCATCACGCATCGTCTCGACGAAGTGTTCGCGCTGACGCAACGCATGACGATCATGCGCGACGGCATGAAGGTCCACGACGCGCTCACCGAAGACATGACGATCGACGCGATCGTGAGCAGGATGGTCGGCCGCGATCTCGACACGTTCTATCCGAAAGCCGATGTCGCGCCCGGCGACGTGCGTCTTTCGGTGCGCAATCTCACGCGCGAAGGCGTGTTCAAAAACGTGTCCTTCGATGTCCGCGCGGGCGAGATCGTCGCGCTCGCGGGACTCGTCGGCGCGGGGCGCAGCGAAGTCGCGCGCGCGATCTTCGGCATCGATCCGGTCGATGGCGGCGAAGTGATGATCGCGGGCAAGAAGCTCGCGCTGGGACATCCGGCGGCGGCCGTGCGCGCGGGACTCGCGCTCGTGCCGGAGGATCGCCGCGCGCAAGGGCTCGCGCTGGAGCTGAGCATCGCGCGCAACGCGTCTTTGACCGTGCTCGGGCGTCTCGTGCGTCACGGGCTGATTTCATCGCGCAGTGAATCGACATTGGCTTCCGACTGGGGCAAGCGGCTGCGCCTCAAAGCCAGCGATCTCGATGCGCCCGTCGGCACGCTATCGGGCGGCAATCAGCAGAAGGTCGTGCTCGGCAAATGGCTCGCGACGAATCCGAAGGTGCTCATCATCGACGAGCCGACACGCGGCATCGACGTCGGCGCGAAAGCGGAGGTGTATCGCACGCTGGCGGAACTCGTGAAAGAAGGGATGGCCGTGCTGATGATATCGAGCGAATTGCCCGAAGTGCTCGGCATGGCCGATCGCGTGCTCGTGATGCACGAAGGCCGCATCAGCGCGGATATCGCTCGCGCCGATGCGAATGAGGAACGCGTGATGAGCGCGGCGCTCGGCGCCACGCCGAATTCGTTAGGACGCGCAGCATGATGACACGACACTCTCCGACGCTACCCGCGATGCCGCCGTCCGAAACGAAACGCGAAAGCCTCGCGGTCTCGATCGCGAAGAGCCGTGAACTGACGCTCTTCATCGTGCTGCTCGTACTGATCGGCGCGACGGCCGCCGTCAAGCCCGACTTCCTCAATCTGCAGAATCTGCGCGACGTGCTGCTCAACGTGTCGATCATCGGCTTGCTTACCGCAGGCATGACGATCGTGATGCTGATGCGGCATATCGATCTGTCGGTTGCGTCGGTGGTGGGCGTATCGGCGTATGCGGTCGGCAGTCTGTTCGTGATGTTCCCGCACATGCCGGTGATCGTCGCGATGTTCGCGGGCATCGGCATCGGGCTTGCGATCGGCGCGGTCAACGGCGCGCTCGTCACGTTCGGGCGCGTGCCGTCGCTCGTCGCGACGCTTTCCACGCTCTACATCGTGCGCGGCGCGGATTACGCGTGGGTCCACGGCGGCCAGATCAACGCGACGAGCCTGCCCGATGCGTTCGCGTCCATCGCGACGGGCGCGCTGCTCGGCGTGCCGAATCTCGTGCTGATCGCGCTCGTGGTGCTGATCGCGCTTTCGGTGTATCTGAAGCAGTATCGCGGCGGGCGCGAGCACTACGCGATCGGCTCGAATCCCGAGGCCGCGCGGCTCGCGGGCATTCGCGTGGACCGCCGCGTGATGATCGGCTTCCTGCTTTCCGGCGCGATTGCGGGCCTGGCCGGCGTGTTGTGGCTCGCGCGCTTCGGCACCGTCGATGCCAGCACGGCGAAGGGCATCGAACTGCAAGTGGTCGCGGCGGCGGTGGTGGGCAGCGTCGCGATCACGGGCGGCGTCGGGACGATCGCGGGCGCGACGCTCGGCGCGCTCGTGCTCGGCGTCATCAACATTGCGCTCGTGGTGTTGCGCGTGTCGCCGTTCTGGCAGCAGGCGATTCAAGGCGCGCTGATCGTCGCGGCGATCGCGCTCGATACCTTGCTCGCGCGTTCGGTCGCGCGCCGCATGATGAGGAAACGCGATCATGGCTAAACCCGATTCCGCTCTGTCCACGACGAAGCGCCGCCATCTGCAATGGGAAGCGATGCTCGCGATCGTGCTCGTCGTCTCGCTCGTCGCGGGGCGCGTGCTGTCGCCGCTCTTTTTGTCGGCGGCGAACGTCTCGAACATGCTTGCCGATTTCACCGAGATCGCGCTGATCGCGCTGCCGATGACGCTCATCATCGTGGCGGCGGAGATCGATCTGTCGGTGGCGTCGGTGCTGGGCGCATCCAGCGCGCTGATGGGCGTGCTGTGGCACATGGGCTTGCCGATGCCGCTCGTCATCGTGCTCGTGCTCCTCTTCGGCACGCTCGCGGGCCTCTTCAACGGCCTCGTGATCGTGCGCTTCAATCTGCCGTCGCTTGCCGTGACGATCGGCACGCTCGCATTGTTTCGAGGTCTCGCGTACGTGCTGCTCGGCGATCAGGCGATCGCGGATTTTCCGGCGTCGTACACGGCGTTCGGCATCGATACGGTCGGCGGCACCTTCCTGCCGATGCCGTTCGTCCTGGTCATCGCGGGCGCGATCGTCTTCACGATCTTGCTGCAGGCGACGCCTTTCGGCCGCAGCCTCTTCGCGATCGGCGCGAATCCGACGGCCGCGCAGTTCTCGGGCATCGACGTCGCGAAGACGAAGCTCAAGCTCTTCATGATGTCGGGCGCGGTGGCGGCGCTCGCGGGCATCGTCTACACGTTGCGCTTCACAAGCGCGCGCGGCGACAACGGCGAGGGCTTCGAGCTTTCGGTGATCGCGGCGGTGCTGTTCGGCGGCGTGAGCATTTTCGGCGGACGCGGCTCGATGATCGGCGTGCTGCTGTCGCTCGTGATCATCGGCGTGTTGCGCAATGCGTTGACGCTCGCGGATGTATCGAGCGAAACGCTCACGATCGTGACGGGCGCGCTGCTGCTCTCGTCGGTGTTGATACCGAATCTCGTCGCGCGCTGGCGGGCTGCGCGCGAGAAACGTCTGATGACGCAGGCGCTTTGATCGAGTACGTTGTCCGTTGAGGTTGATAACCAGCGCAGCCATGCGCAATGACAGGAGACTTTACGACATGAAAAAGCCCATTCGATTCCCGCGCGGCCCGGCGCTGGCGGCGGCGTTGCTGGCCGCGACCGTCGCGCTGACGGCGAGCGCCGCCGACATCAAGAGCGGTCTGAAGATCGCCTTTTTGCCGAAGCAGATCAACAACCCGTACGAAGTGATCGCCGACGACGGCGGCATGGCCGCCATCAAGGAGATGAAGGGCGATGGCAAGGTGGTCGGGCCGTCGGATGCGGGCGCGTCGTCGCAGGTGAGTTATATCAACACGCTCATCACGCAGCGGCAGAACGCGATCGTGATCGCGGCGAACGATGCGAACGCGGTCGTGCCGTATCTGAAGAAGGCGATGGCGCAAGGCATCAAGGTCGTGACCTTCGACTCCGATACCGCGCCGGACGGACGCCAGATCTTCGTGAATCAGGCCGAATCGGAAGCGATCGGGCGCGGGCAGATTCAGTTGCTGTCGAAGCTGATCGGCGGCGAGGGCGAATTCGCGATTCTCTCGGCAACGCCCAACGCGACGAATCAGAACACGTGGATCAAGTGGATGCAGGAGGAACTGAAGAAGCCCGAGTATTCGAAGATGAAGCTCGTGAAGATCGCCTACGGCAACGACGACGATCAGAAGTCGTTCGTCGAGACGCAGGGCTTGCTGCAGGCGTATCCGAATCTGAAGGGCATCGTCGCGCCGACATCCGTCGGGATCGCGGCGGCGGCGCGCTATATCTCGAGTTCGCCGTCGAAGGGCAAGGTCGTCGTGACGGGACTGGGCACGCCCAATCAGATGCGCGCGTTCGTGAAGAACGGCACGGTCAAGGCGTTCCAGTTGTGGGATCCGGGCCAGTTGGGTTATCTCGCGGCGTTCGCGGCGGCCAATCTCGCATCGGGGACGATCACCGGCAAGGAAGGCGATTCGTTCGATGCGGGCAAGCTCGGCAAGCGGACCGTGGGCAAGAGCGGCGAAGTGATTCTCGGGCCGCCGACGACGTTCGATGCGGCAAATATCGATAACTTTAATTTTTAGAGTCAACGGGAAGCCGGGCGGATGACGAAACGCCCTTCGGGGCGTTTTGTTTTCTTGAGGCCGCTGTGTTGTGAGTGCGTGCGGAAATCGGCTTTGCGGTCAGAGGGTTGGGGCTATCCGGCAACGCCCTTTGGATATTTGCCCCGCATTGTGCGGGGCTTTTTTTAGCTTTGAGAATCACGGCATGAGCGAGACAAGCACGCAAGCCACGGAGTGAACGCGTGACTACCACGGCACGCGCTGGTAAACAACCGTGGCAGGACAGTCCAGGCCATGGCTCACTTAACCGCCTGCCCGCCTCTCAAAACCTGCACCGCCGTCGCCGATTCGAACTGCGCATGCACCGCGTCTCCCTTCTTCAGCCCTGCAAGCGACAAATCCGGCGCGACATCGAGCGTCACCGTGCGGCTCGGCCCGCGCAGGGTCACGCGCCGCTTCGCCGTATCGATGCGCTCGATCGTCCCGATCACCTCCACGGTGCGCGCCTGCGCCATCACGCCGCCCGACGCCGGGATCGTCGCTTCGGTATCGATGCGCTGACGTATGCCATCGGACTTCACCTTCGTCGCGCGAACGAGCACCGCGGCGCGATATTCGATGTTCACGACATCGCCCAACTGCAACTTCTTGACATCGCCGATTGCGGGATCGACCGCCACTTCCACGACGCGGCCGGCCGGGCCTTGCAGCGACACGCTGTTGGTGACGGGATCGATGCCGACCACGCGCGCCTGAATTTGCGCAATCGCCGCCGCGCCGCGTGCCACCGGAGCCGAGGCCGCATCCTGAGCCGATGAACTGCCGATCCCCGCTAAAGCGAGGGCCGCGCAGGTCGCGAACAGCGTAACGGAGCGATGCGGCCATGGGTTTGACGAACGAATCATGCGTAGTCTCCTTGCCTCAGTTGATTTCCCGTCGATCGCCGCAAAGCCGCCCTCAGCGGCGCGACTTCGACAACAAATGTCCCAGCCCGAGATTCGTGGCGATCTGCCAGATATAGACGCGCGAATAACGCACGCCGTAGCGCCGCTCGATCAGCTCGCGCAGCCGCGCATTGGTCCACGTGTCGCTCGCGAAGCCATGCTCGCGCGCCGGTCCTCGCAGCGCGGCGGCGATCCAGTCGAGCGCCTCGCGATCCAGCACCGACGCACGCCCGCCGACGCCCATTTTCGCGAGCGCGTCGAGACCGCCTTCGGCGACGATGGCCTTGTAGCGCCGCACCGTCTGCACCGAAAGGTGCAACTGCTCGGCCACCGCCTCGACCGACGCGCCATCGAGCAGCATGCGCCCGGCCGTCATGCGTCGCACGACGCTCGGCAGGGTGTCGGGACGGGAGAGCATGGCGCGCGCCGCTCGATCGTTCGGATTACGTGCGATCGCCCGCGACGTCACGCACGGCCGCGCCCGGCGAAGCCGCCTCTGATGCTCGTCCTTGTGCCCGCCGATGCACTCGGGCAATGGGTGCAACGTTGCGGCGTCCGTGCGCATTCATGCTTGCCCCCTTGTCGAATGGAGACGGCGGGACTTGATCGGGTGCTTGACGTTGGACGATGCGCGGCTCATATATCTGAGCCGGCTTACAGAGAAGTACCAATAAACGTTTTCAGGCTCGACGGGCAACCATCGGCGAAAATTTTTTGGGCTTGATAAATTCCGGCGAATTGCCTATGAAGACTGCCGATGAGCAACGAACACGCAACCGACGACGCGCGACGCGGCGTGCAATGCCGCGCGCGTCCGTTTCAACGCGTGTCGGATGATCGGCCAGGCGTCAAACGCGATAGAACTCGATGTCCTGACCGGCGTGAACCGCGCGCTTGAGCCACTCGGGCATATCGCCGAGGCCGTCCCACGTATCGCCATTCGCGTTTCGGAATATCGGCCCGGCGCCATCCGCCGAATGCGGAAACAAAGGCAATTGCGGCATCGGCCGCTTTGCCTTGGGCGCGCCATGAGCCCCGTTGGTCTTGGTGAAGGAGGGCGGTGGGGGCACCACCGGCGCTTCGGCCAATGCTTCAGCCAACGCTCTTTCCGTTATCCCGAACTCAGCCATTCGGCTGCGCAAATACGCAATGATGCTGTCTCGCTTTCTTTCGTCCACGGCTTTCCTGATTCAACTTTTGATTTTCAGAAGACGAACCGAAACCCCGCGCGGACCGGGGCGGTTCGAAGACTCGAATATAAGTGTTTTATGAAGCGTGACGCAGCGCTTGCCTCGCGTCAATTAGTGTATTTACCGCACTTCGATTAACTCGCCCGGTGACTTTGCCTTTAATGCGGGCATTGCACCGAATGCGAACGTTCGCCTGCCCCGGACATCGCCGTGACGGACGCGCGAATCGAATGTGCGCGGAAAGTCACGTCGGGGAGCCACGAACCGATGGCGAAGCCCGCGCCGCCATGCAACACGGCGCCGAAACCTCGCTCGTCTCTATTGTATGCTGCTTGCGGCGACTATTAAAACGTTTTAACGACTGTGTTGTTCCCCCGGTAATTCCGCACCATGCGCGCGAATGGCGGCAATCAGCTCCGCAGGCGTTATTTCATAACGCACTTCGCGGTGAATGCCGGGTTTGCGCTCGTCGATTTCAATCAGCAGTACGGCTTTGCCATCCGCCGCGGGTTCGAGGCGCAGCGAACGCACTTCCTGTCCGCTGGCATCGTCATATTCCGTCAGGAGCGTCATGGCGCCGGTGGCGGCGCTTCTCGGCATCGACATTCTTCCTCCCGTCTTGCGACGTCGTTGTTGTTGTTTCACCGCGTCATCCACCGGCGTGCACGAAAATCGGGCGCGCTACATTGGGATTCAGATTGACGAACGAGGCGGACGCGAAAGACGGCGCGGCCTGCGCCGTCCTCCGGTATCTCATTATTGCCTGCCAAAAGTGCGCGCGTCCAGCGGGAGGCGCGCCGGAATCGTGTGACCCCTTATTTTGTTCAGGCGACGCTTGCGTTCAAGCGCTTTTGCCGATCGCGTCCCGCGCCTCGCGCGCGAGCTCGAACGAGCGCAGGCGCGCCCGATGATCGAAAATCTGCGCGGTGATGATGAGCTCGTCGGCCTGCGTCTGGTCGATCACCGAGCGCAGGCCGGCTTCGACATCGGCGGGTGCGCCGACGACGGAGCACGCGAGCGCCTGCTCGACGCCCGCGCGTTCGGCCTCGCTCCACACGATCGATTCGACCGGCGGCGGCAACTGGCCGGGCGTGCCGCGGCGCAGATTGATGAACTGCTGCTGCAGCGACGTGAAGTGAAAGCGCGCTTCCTCGGCGGTATCGGCGGCGAAGACGTTGACGCCGACCATCGCGTAGGGCTTTTGCAGCGTCGCGGACGGGCGGAATTGCTTGCGATAGACCTCGAGCGCGGTCAGCAGATAATCCGGCGCGAAATGCGATGCGAACGCGAACGGCAGCCCCAGCGCGGCCGCGAGTTGCGCCGAGAAGAGCGAGGAGCCGAGCAGCCAGATCGGCACATGCAGCCCGGCGCCGGGCACGGCGCGCACGCGCTGGCCTTCGACCGGATCGGCGAAATAGCGTTGCAATTCGACGACATCGTCCGGGAACGATTCGGCGCTGCCGTGCATATCGCGGCGCAACGCGCGCGCCGTGGTCTGGTCGGTGCCGGGCGCGCGTCCGAGCCCGAGGTCGATGCGTCCCGGAAACAGCGACGCGAGCGTGCCGAACTGCTCGGCGATCACGAGCGGCGCGTGATTCGGCAGCATGACGCCGCCCGAGCCGACGCGAATCGTTTTGGTGCCCGCCGCGATATGCCCGATCACCACGGCGGTCGCCGCGCTGGCGATGCCCGTCATGTTGTGATGCTCGGCGAGCCAGTAGCGCAGATAGCCCCAGCGCTCGGCGTGCCGGGCGAGATCGAGGGAATGGGCGAAGGCGTCGGCGGGCGTCGAGCCGAGCGGAACCGGAGAAAGGTCGAGTAGCGAGAAGGGGATCATTGCGGCTTTCCGAAAACGTGGCGGATCGCGAAACATCGAGACCGCGGGACACGCGCTGAAAAAACCGATTGTGCCGAAACTCCGGAAAACCTGCCGGATCGGGCAGGCGCGTTCCGCTCAAGCGAGCCGCGGATAGCCGCGTTCGATGGCGTCGCGTTCGTAGTCGAGAATCGGCGCGTAATCCGCTTGCGTGCGCCGTACGACGCCTTTGAGCCTGAGCCGGGAGGCGAGCGCGCGATCCTGGTCGAGCGCACCGGCGAGCGCCTGAAAAACGATGTCGATGGAATCGTGCGGCACGCGCATCGACGCGATGAACGGCAGCGCGCCGGCGCTGGCCGTCACGCCGAGCACGCGCACGCCGGCCGTCAGTTCCGGCAGATGCGACTGTGCGAACGCGAACGTGACGCAGTCGATCGCGGCGACATCCGCGCGCCGCTCGGCGAGCGCGCGCAGCGAGGCGAGATGCGCGCCGGTTTTCGTCACGGAGGCGAAGAACCGTCCGCCGTGCGCGAATCGTGCGACGGCGTGCCGGAACAGGTTCATGCCGCTGTTGGAATCGTCGTCGTTATAGGCGGCGCGCAGGCCGCGGCAATCTTCGATGGATTGCGCCGCGACATGCCCGCCCGCGACGATCACGCTGCGATAGGCGCCGTTCTCGCATCCGGGCACGTCGAAGTCGGGCGCACCGACGAGCCGCACGCGATTCGCAAGCGTATGCACGAGCGGATAGCCGCAGGTCTGCGAGAGCAACACCTCGTCGCGCAGCCAGAAGGCGGTGAGATCGGGACCGGGATCGACGATTTCGAGCGTATCGCCGCGCGCGCTCAGCCAGTCCGCGAGACGCTCGCCGACGTGAGCGAGCAGCGTGCGCCAGTCAGTGGCGAGCGCGGGCGAGACGTTGTACATCGGCAGGGCGGCGAGCCATTGCATCGCGAGCGGATAACGAATGACGATGTCGAATCGTACAGCGCGGCGCGTCAGCTCGCGAGGCTGGCGGTGTCGCCGCTGCGCGCGTGGCGGCGTCGGCCGGCCGGCGATTGCCGCGCGACGAACGGATGCACCGGTTCCGCCGCCTGTGCGAACGCGTGGCGGCGCGCCCATTCGCCGTATCCGCGCACGACGAAGCCGCCGTTGCTCGCGCAATAGGCGTCGCGGCGGCGCGAATAGATTTCGCCGAGTGCGAACCACGGCACGCCGGGCAGATCGTGATGCACGGCGTGAAAGTTGTTGTTGAGAAAGAGCAGACGCCACGGCCACGCGGCTTCGTTGACGACCGTCCGTTCTCTTTCCGCCTCCGCCGCGCGATGTTCCTGAAACGAGCGCACCGAGGCCAGCGCCACCGACGCATAACCGACGCCGAACACGAACGCGCGCCACGGAATGCCGCATCGCGTGTCGAGCCAGCTTGCGAGCAGCACGAGCGATGCGAGATGCGCGGCCCAGCTCGCGACGATGCGCCCGCGCCGTTCGACGACCGCCTGCGCCGCCTCGCGCCACGATGCCGCGATCGAGAACCACGGCCCGATCAGCATGCGGCCCGCGAAGGTATTGCGCGCGGCGAGCGCGGCGCGCAGCACCGGGCCCGCGTTCGCCCACTGTTCAGGGCTCACGTAATAGCTTTCGGGATCGCGGCCGGGTTCGGTCAGATGCGTGTCGTCGTGATGACGCAGATGCGATTCCCGATACACCTCGTACGGAAACCACACCGCGAGCGGCGCAACGCCGAAGAGCATGTTGACGAGCGGCCAGCGCGTCGGATGCCCGTGCATCAGTTCGTGTTGCAGCGACATGTACCAGCACGACAACAGCGCGAGCAGCGCGACGGCGGGCACGATGCCGATCGTGCGGGCGCTGAGCGCGACGCCGAACCAGCCGCCGTAGATCGCGACGATAACTGTCCACGTCGGCCATTCGCTGCGCCAGCGCAGGGTTTTGCGTTGGCGCTGGAGTTCCTGGCGTTGGGCGTCGTCGAGATAGCGGGGCATGGCGGACTTCGATGAAGGCGAAGCGCCATCGTAGCGGCGCGCCCGCTTCGTCCCAACGAAGGAATCCGGCTAAGGAATTCGCGGCTGGCGCAAAGCACGCACCCTCGCGTGGTACGGACTTTTGCAAATCTTGACCGCGTCGAATAGTCCGACCGTGCTATATCTTAGGGCTCCTCGGTATTTGATGGTCCGGTCAGGCACGACCGGCCGACGAGTCAGCGCATCAACACAAACATCGAAGCCAACATGAATAACACGCAAGACCAGACCCGCCGTCTGCTCGACTATGACGGCGAAACCGGCGAACTCTTCGCCATCTTCTTCAAGAACCTGCTGCTCACACTGCTCACGTTCGGTATTTATCGGTTCTGGGGCACGTCCAATTTGCGCCGTTACGTCTGGTCGCATATGCGGTTTCAGGGAGAACGGTTCACCTACACCGGCACGGGCGGCGAACTGTTCAAGGGCTTCGTGATCGCGCTCGCAGCGGTGATCGGCGCAATCGGGGGGGCGGTCGTCGTGGGGGTCGTGCTACAGGCCGCGACGGGCAGCAAGCTGCTCGGCGCCTTGCCCACGATCGCGGTGTCGTGCCTGCTCGCGATCTGGGCCGCGGGCGCTTTCTACAGCGCGGAACGTTATCGTCTGAGCCGCACGTCGTGGCGCGGGATTCACGGCGGCATGACGGGCTCCGCTTTCAGCTATGGCGTCAAGGTGCTGCTCTACAGCGTGTTGTGTGTGTTTTCGCTCTATCAACTCATTCCGTGGATGTCGATGCGTCTCGCGGAGCGGCGCATCAACTCGGCGAGTTTCGGCGACCGGTCTTTTCACTTCGAGGGGAAGGCGAGCAAGATCTACGGTTCGTTCCTGCTGTCGCTGGTCGGCAGTGTCGTGCTGATGATCGCCTTGTACTTCTTGATGCTGAAGCCGACGTTCGACCAGATTCAGGAACTGTCCGCTCAGGCGGTGCCGCTTCGCGAATCCGGGCTCACGCCGAGCTTTGTGCTCCACCTGTGCGCGGCTTACATCGTGTACCTTCTCGGCGCATGGCTGATCGCTTGCCATTACCTCGCGACGGTCACGCGGCACGTCGTCAACAACACGAGCTTCGGCGGGCTGCTCCAATTCGGCAGCCGTGTCACAACGGCTAGCCTGATGAAGCTGATTCTCGGCAATTTGTTGCTCATCATTTGCACGTTGGGTTTCGGCTTTCCGCTCGCGTTGCAACGCAGCTTGCGCTTCACGGCGGATAACCTGGTCGTGACGGGCAAGATCGATCTGGATTCGCTCCATCAAAGCACGCTGCCCAAACCCGAAACGGGCGAAGGCATGCTGAGCGTGCTGGAACCCGGCGGCATGATCTGATCGAGCGTCGTAGCCGCGTTCCTCCGTATCGCGGCGCTCAATATTGGCGCAGCGCGCAGGCACGGTATCCTTGATCCCTTCGATACCGCCCGCGCGCGCAGATGACCGAACCCTTCGAGCCCGCTTCCGCGTCGAGTCCGACGCATCGAAAACGGCCGCGCAAGTCCGCGCGGCTCATCGCCGGCCTGATCGCGTTCAATGTGCTCGCGTGGCTCTGGGCGCTCGTCGCGTTCCGTCACTATCCGCTGCTGCTCGGCACGTCGCTGCTCGCGTATTCGCTCGGGCTGCGCCATGCGGTCGATGCCGACCACATCGCCGCCATCGACAACGTCACGCGCAAGCTGATGCACGAAGGCAAGCGGCCGCTCTTCGTCGGCTTCTTCTTCTCGCTCGGGCATTCGACGATCGTCGTCGCCGCCACCGCGCTGATCGCCGCGACCGCGATGGCCGTGCAGGGCCGCTTCGCCGAGTTTCGCGAGATCGGCGGGATTATCGGCACGGCGGTGTCGTCGCTGTTTCTGTTTCTCATCGCGGCGATGAACCTCGTCGTGCTGCGCGGCGTGTGGCGCGCTTTCAGGCGCGTGCGGCGCGGCGAATCGTGCAGCGGCGAAGACATCGACATGCTCGCGGTCGGCGGCGGGCCGCTCGCGCGGATCGCGCGGCCGCTCTTCCGGCTGATCGGCAAGAGCTGGCACATGGTTCCGCTCGGCTTCCTGTTCGGGCTCGGTTTCGACACGGCCACCGAAATCGGCCTGATGGGCGTCGCCGCCGCCGAAGCCGCGCGCGGCATGCCGGTCTGGTCGATTCTCGTGTTTCCGGCGCTCTTCACGGCCGGCATGTCGCTCGTCGACACCGCCGACAGCCTGCTGATGACGGGCGCCTACGGCTGGGCGTTCATGAAGCCGATCCGCAAGCTCTACTACAACCTCACCGTCACGTTCGTGTCGGTGCTGATCGCGGTGCTCGTCGGCGGCATCGAGGCGTTGGGGCTGATCGCGGACCGGCTGCAATTGAAGGGCGGACTGTGGGATGCGAGCGCGTCGCTGTCCGGGCACTTCGGGATGCTGGGCTATGGCATCGTCGCGATCTTCGCCGCGTGCTGGCTCGTTTCCGCGCTCATCTACAAGTGGCGTGGATACGACGCTCTGGACGCCACCATCGCCCGCTAGGGTCATGGGCACTCTTCCTGCTTCGTGGATGCGCCAGCCGCTCATCCACTTTCCGTATCGAGCGGCGTTCAGGGAGAACGATCATGAACGACCCGCAAGCCGGCGCGGATTCACCGCACCTCGATAGCGCCGAGCAGGAGCAGGCCGCCGAGCATTCCGCGCCGCATCCGCTCGTCATCCACGAAATCGTGCGCGAGGAAGGCGAAGTCGCGATGGAGCGCACCTTCGTCGCGCTGATGGCGTCGGCGCTCGCCGCAGGGCTGTCGATGGGCTTCTCCTTTCTCGTCCAGTCGATCCTCGAAAGCGCGCTGCCGAAGGCGGCCTGGAGCGGGCTCGTATCGAGCTTGGGATATACGATCGGCTTCGTCTTCGTGATTCTCGGACGTCAGCAGCTCTTCACGGAAAGCACGCTGACGGCGGTGCTGCCCGTGCTCACGCGCCGCGATCTGGCGACCTTGTTCAAGGCGCTGCGTGTCTGGGCGATCGTGCTGTTCTTCAATCTCGTCGGCACGACGATCTTCGCCGCGATCCTGCAAATTCGCGGCGTATTTTCGCCGGAAGTGACCGAGGCGCTCGCGGAAGTCGCGATGACGCCGTTTTCCGCCGATTTCGGCGTGACCGTCGTGCGCGGCGTGTTCTCCGGCTGGCTCATCGCGTTGATGGTGTGGCTGCTGCCGAGCGCGCGCTCGGCGCGTCTGCTGACGATCCTGCTCGTGACCTACACCGTCGCGGTGAGCAAGCTCACGCACGTGATCGCGGGATCGGTCGAAGCGGCGTACGCGGTGATGATCGGCGCGGGCAGCATTCCGGACTATTTTTTCGTGTTCCTCGTGCCGACGTTCATCGGCAACGTGATCGGCGGGGTGTCGCTCGTCGCGATCGTCAATCATGCGGCGATCGCACCGGAAATCACGGGCGTGCGGCGGGATAGCGACGACTGAACGCGGGCGCGCGCCTACTTGTTGTTGCCGGCGCCCGTGCCGTACAAGCCGTTGTTGAAGCCGCCGCTGCCTTCGGGCTTGTGATTCTTGCCGGCGGTGGCGGCGCGGCCCTTCGCGGCATCCTTCGATTGCGGCTTTTGCGATTCATGCATCGCGGCGCCCGACGGATCGGCGCGCGATGTCGAATCGGACTGTCGGCTGTTCTCACGCCCGGCGCCGCCTTCGTTCGTGATCTGCGCGACGCCATTCGTGCTGAACGTTGCAATAAGACTGGCGAGGATCGCGTTCGCGAGCATCGCCCAGGGACGGCGCGAACTGCGCGTGAGGTCGTGACGATGTGTGGACATGACGGCTCCCGGCATGATCGAAGGTATTGCTTTCGAGCATGAACGGTGCCCGGCGCGCCGGCTGGACGCGTTGACGATGCACGCGTGTCGTGAAATGTCGGAAATTCGGAAAGCCGTTGCGCGCCCGGCTCGTCACGAGACGCGGGCGCGAACGAAAGATTCGCGCCGAGGCGCGAGCGGCGAAAGCGGTCGTCAGGCCGCTTTCGCCCAAAGCCTGTTGGTCGACTTCTTTCGGCTGCCGGAGCCGTCGCGCGGGCCGCTGTCCACCGAGTCGAGCGCGATGCGCAGCGCTTCGATGCGCTGCTTCTGCGCGGGCACGAGCGCGTAACCCTTCATCACCGCGGTGAGACGCTCGCGCCAGTATTCGACGTTGAGCGTGCCGGAAGACTGTTTGTTCATCGTGCGGAGTTGCGCGAGTGCGCGCTCGATGTGTTGAAGCTCGACGTCCGCCAACGCCGAGGGCAGCAGGCTGCCCCTGGTCTCACTCTTCTTCTTCATTTTGTGGTCTTCCTCTCGGCCATACGGCGCCTGGGTCCGGACATCGGACACGCGCGCCGTTGAGGCACCCCGTTCACCCGCGCATATTTTTGTACCGCTGCGGGTGGCCCTTGCTCTTTTCTTCGGTAGACCGATCGTTGCCCGTCTCGGCGAGTTCGACCGTTAGCAAAAATGTACGCAACGCAAGCCTGCTGGCTCCGTCTGTCATCGCACATTCATGCGCTGGGGAGGCGGGGATTTCGATGCTGCGCCGCGCCAAGGTGACGCGTGAACGGCTTACTCGCCGCCGGTGCGCTTGCCGCTGCGGCCGATCTGTTCCTCCATCGCGAGATCGAGCTTGCTCACCTTGCGCGGCTTGGCCGGCTCGCGCGCGTTGACGAACGCGACGAAGTCGTCCATCGGCATGGGATCGGAGAGTTTCTTCGAGCCTTCGGCCGAGCGCTCGGCGAGATAGAAGTAGCCGCCCGGCATCGAGATGGCCGCGTAACTGGTGTTGCCGCTGCGCGTCTTGAGCCGTTCGACGGCGCTGATGGCTTTGGTCGAGCGCATGATGTGCCTGTTATTTCTGTGGCTCGTCGTGGGCGGTCGCGTCCGCGGGCGCGCATTTCTTGCCCGCGCCCTCGATCCACAGATTCGACGGATGACGCTGCCCCGGATAGAAGCGATACGTGGTCTCGCCGTTGTCGTAACGGACCTTGATGACGTTGGAATCGCCGAATTCGAGCATCACGCCTTGCGGGATGGCCGTCTGTTTGTATTGGGCGTCGTGCTTCTTCGCTTCGCCGGCGATGCATTGCACGATGCCGTTCACCTTGTTTTCCGTCGATGACTTTTCGACTTCCGGCTGTCCCGCGTCTTCGTTATGAAACTGGGCGCAAGCGGCGAAAAGCACAGGCAACGCGAGCGCCGCGGCGAGTTTTTTCATGGTCTTTCCCGTTTGATCTCTTCGTGCCGAACACGCCATTAGAGCACAAGCCCTTTACAGTCCGGTCAGGTTGGCGGGGCGGGCATGGTCGGTGCAGCAAGGCCCGCGCCCGCCTGCGTTCAGGCGTCGGGCGGAATGCCGAGCAGCGGCAGCGTCGCGCCGACGATGCCCGAGAACACCGGCCCCGCTACCGTGCCGCCGTAGTAGGTGCCGCCCGTGGGTTCGTCGATCATCACCGCGACGATCACGCGCGGATCGCTCATCGGTGCGATGCCGACGAACGACGCGCGGTACTTGTTCGCCGCATACGCGCGCCCGATCTGCTTGCGCGCCGTGCCGGTCTTGCCGCCGACACGATAGCCCTCGACCGCCGCCGCGCGCCCCGTGCCGTGGTCGCCGGTCGCGTTTTCGAGCATGTTGCGCACCGCTTGCGCGGTCGCGGGCTTCGTCACCTGCAAAGCGTCGCGGCGGGCTTCGTCGTGGATCAGCGTCGCCGGATGAAAGCGTCCGTCGCCGGCGTAGGCGGTATAGATCTGCGCGATCTGCAACAGCGAAAGCGACAGGCCGTAGCCGTAGGCCATGGTCGCCTGTTCGATCGGCTTCCAGCGCTCGGGCGCGCGCAGGCGGCCGGTCGCAGCGCCGGGAAAGGTCAGTTCGGGCGCGCGGCCGATGCCGTATTCGCGATACTTGTCCCAGATCGTCTGTGCCGGGAGTTGCAGCGCGAGCTTCGTGAGCGCGACGTTGCTGGACATCTGCACGGCCTCGGCTACGGTGATGACGCCGTGGTTCGACGTGTCGTGGATCACGTTCGGGCCGAGCTTGAACGTTCCCGGCGCCGTGTCGATACGCGTGTCCGGGCGCACCTTGCCCAGATCGATCGACAGCGCGGCGACGAGCGGCTTGATCGTCGAGCCGGGCTCGAAGGTGTCGGTGAGCGCGCGGTTGCGCAACTGCTCGCCGGTGAGGCGCGCGCGATCGTTCGGATCGAAGCTCGGATAGTTGGCGAGCGCGAGCACTTCGCCATTCTTCGCATCGAGCACGACGACGCTGCCCGCGCGCGCCTTGTGCTTCGCGATCGCCGCCTTCAGTTGCGAATGCGCGAGTTGCTGGATGCGCCGGTCGATCGTCAGTTGAATGGTCTCGCCGTTCTGCGGCATGGCCGGCTCGCCGATCTGCGAGACGACGCGCCCCAGCCGGTCGCGAATCACCTCGCGCTGGCCGGCTTCGCCCGTGAGACGCGTATCGGCGGCAAGCTCGACGCCTTCCTGCCCGTGATCCTCGTTATTGGTGAAGCCGACGATATGCGCCGCCGATTCCCCCTCGGGATAGAAGCGCTTCGTATCCGGCACGAGCGTGATGCCCGCGCGCCCGAGCGTCGCGATCCGCTCGGCCGTTTCCGCTTCCACCTGACGCCTGAGCAGGACGAACGCGCGATTCCCTTCGATGCGCCGCTGCAAGTCCTTCGGTGGCATGTCGAGCAGGCGCGCGATCTCGTTGCCGTGATCGCCGTCGAAGAGCCGGGGCGTCGCCCAGACTTCATACGTGGCGAGGCTCACGGCGAGCATCGCGCCATTGCGATCGACGATGCGCCCGCGCGTCGCCGAAAGCGCCAGCGTGCGCTGATAGCGCTTCTGGCCTTCGCCGATATAGAACTCGTGGTCGATGACCTGCACCCACAGCGCGCGGCCCGCGAGCGACAGGAACGCCACCGTCACGCCGATGAGAACGAGGCGCGAGCGCCATGCGGGCAGCGGGTTCACGAGCACCGTGCTGCGGTGATGCGTCTGGAAATCGCGGCCGCCGCGCGTCTTCTTCTTGAACATCGTGGTCCTGTGGTTAAGCTGGGTTCAGGGCAGGCGGGCGAGGGCGGCGTCGAGACCGGCGTTATCCGGCAGACGAATGCCGAGCTCGTTTTCGAGCGCGCGGCGCAAGTCGGCCACGCTATCGAGCTCGCGATGTCCGGTGCCTTCGCGTTCATCGTGCGTAGACAAGCTCCGGTTGAAGAGGCCGATGCGTTTGCCCGGCGCGAGGCGAGCCGCCAGCAGGTTGTGCAGGAAGATCGACTGCGGGTACGTGGACACGAAATGGTTCGACATCGCGTAGTCGGCGTCATACTGCGGATCGAGATCGAAGCGATAGACGCGCGTCCATGCGCCGTTCACGAGCGCCTGCAGGACATACGCATGCGGTTCGCCGCCGGCATCGTCGAGGCGGAAGGCGCCGTGCGGCGTGATCTGTTCGAGGCCGGTCTCAAGCGCGAGCGGCGCGGACAGCGTCATGCCGCCGAAACCGACATCGGTGAGGAAGGTGCCTTCGTCGAGATCGGCGAGCAGCAGCATGTGCGTGCGCGCCGGCATCTCGGGCGCGTCGCGGCCCCAGAGCACGCGGCCCGCGAAACTGCGCACGCGAAATCCCAGCGTCTGCAGTACGCTGCGAAACAGCAGGTTATGCTCGTAGCAATAGCCGCCGCGCCGGTTTTCGACGAGCTTGCGCTGGACCGATGCCAGATCGAGCCTGACCGGATTGCCGATCAGCACGTCGAGGTTTTCGAAAGGAATGGCCTGGGGATGGAGCAGATGCAGCGTGCGCAATGTGTCGAGCGTCGGCGCGGGCCGCGCCGGTCCTGAAAAACCGATGCGTTCGAAGTACGCGGCAAGGTCGATGGCAGTGTCGTGTGCGTTCATGTGGAGTCCAGGCCTCGGGTCGGCTTCGATGTCGCAAGGTCGGCGAGCGCGGTCGCAAGCGCGCATATTTTACGACACGAAAGGTTAAAAATTACAATAAGCATACGTTTTTTGGTGCGCGGGTTCGGAGTGCGTCATCGAAATGAACTGTGCCGCATCGATGCAGGTCTTTCCAGGTTCAAGCGCAACTGACAAGGGTCGATACGCCATGCCGAAAGAATCGAACGAAGCGAATCAATCGAACGAAGCGAAACCCGCGAACCCGGCGAGTGAGACGTGCGCCGGCAAGCATCCCGCGCCACCCTGCACGCTCGTGATCTTCGGAGCCGGCGGCGACCTCACCAAGCGTCTCCTGATGCCGTCGCTCTACAACCTGTCCGCCGACAAGCTGCTCGACGACGGCATGGAAATCATCGGCGTGAATCACGGCGAGCGCGAAACCTCCGAATGGCGCGACGAGCTCACGCAGTCGCTGCGCAGCTTCGCCGCCGACAAGGCTGCCACGTTTCACACGTCGCAGTTGAACGAGGAGGCGTGGAACTGGGTCGTCGGACGGCTCGAATACTTTGCGGGCGAGTTCGAGGAAGACGAAACCTTCGCGCGGCTCAAGGCGCGGCTCGCGAAAGCGAAGTCCGGCAACATCGTGTTCTATCTCGCGGTGGGCGCGCGTTTTTTCCAGCCGATCATCGAGCATCTGGGCGCGGCGGGCCTGCTCGAAGAGAAGGACGGCAACTTCAGGCGGCTCGTCGTCGAGAAGCCGTTCGGGACGGATCTCGCGTCGGCGCAGGCGCTCAACGCCTGCATCCTCAACTTTGCGAGCGAGTCGCAGGTGTATCGCATCGACCATTTTCTCGGCAAGGACACGGTGCAGAGCATTCTCGCCGTGCGCTTCGCCAACGCGATGTTCGAACCGATCTGGCGGCGCGAATACATCGACAACGTGCAGATCACGGCGGCCGAGACGATCGGCGTGGAAGGGCGCGGCAAGTTCTACGAGCAGACGGGCGCGTTTCGCGACATGCTGCCGAACCATCTCTTCCAGTTGCTCGGCATGGTGGCGATGGAGCCGCCCAACTCCTTCGATGCCGAATCCGTGCGTGACCGCAAAGCCGAAATCTTCGATGCAATCCGGCCGCTCACCGCGAACGACGTCGTGCTCGGCCAATACGAAGCCGGACCGGCGGGGCCGGGCTACAAGGAAGAGCCCGGCGTCGCGAAGGACAGCCGCACCGAAACCTATGCGGCCGCGCGCGTCTATGTCGAGAACTGGCGCTGGGCGGGCGTGCCGTTCTATCTGCGCACCGGCAAGCGGCTGACCGAACGGCGCACGGAGATTTCGGTGCAACTGAAGGCCGTGCCGTTCCTGCTATTCCGCGACACGCCCGTCGATGCGCTCACGCCGAACGTGTTCACGCTGCGCATCGATCCGGCGCACGGCACGACGTTCGATTTCAACGTGAAAGTGCCGGGACCGGTGATGCAGATCGGCAAGGTGCGCTCGGCCTTCAGCTACGCGGACTTCTTCGCGGAGCGGGCGAATGTCGGCTACGAGACGCTGCTCTACGACTGCATGCTCGGCGACGCCACGCTCTTTCAGCGCGCCGACAGTATCGAGACGGCGTGGGCGGCGGTGGATCGCGTGCTGCATCCGGACAGCCCGCTCGCCGTGCACAACTATGCGGCGGGCAGCGCGGGACCGGCCCAGTCGGATCAATTGCTGGCGCAGGACGGCCGCACGTGGCGCGCGCTGACCGATACGCGCAAGAAGGACTGAACTCATCCAACGACAACGCAAACCATAAGGACAACGAGCGTGAGCACTGAATCGAAAGCCAAGCAGAAGACGCATGTCTCAGCGGACAAACTCGCGATCAAGGCCGAACGGATTCTCGCGATCGATATCGGCGGGACCGGTCTGAAGGCGGCCGTCATCTCCGAAGATGGCGAGATGAAGAGCGATCGCGTGCGCGTGGCGACGCCGCATCCGGCGAAGCCCGACGTGGTCGTCGAGACGCTCATCGAACTGGTCGCGCCGATCGTCGCGGAGCCGCCGACGCATATTTCCATCGGCTTTCCGGGCGTCGTGCGCGACAACGTCGTGCTGACCGCGCCGAATCTCGGCACGCCGGCCTGGCGCGGCACACCGCTCGCGCAACTGCTTTCCGATCGTCTCGGCGGCATGCCGGCGCGCATGATCAACGATGCCGAAATGCAGGGGCTCGCGGCGATCGAAGGACACGGCATCGAAATGGTGCTGACGCTCGGCACCGGCGCGGGCACCGCGCTCTTTCGCGACGGCGAACTGATGCCGCATCTGGAGCTCGCGCATCATCCGGTCGCGAAGGACAAGACTTATGACGAATATATCGGCAACGCGGCGCGCGAGAAGGCGGGCAAGAAACGCTGGAGCCGGCGCGTGGAGAAGATCATCGAGATCCTTGCGACGCTCGTGAATTACGACCGGCTCTGGATCGGCGGCGGCAACGCGGCGCACGTCAAGTTCAAGCTGCCGGATAACGTGGCGATCGTGTCGAACGCGGCGGGCATCGAAGGCGGCGCGCGGCTGTGGCATCCGCGCTCGGTGCGCGAGACGCGGCAGTTGCCGCACTTCAATCAGCGTGAAGGGGTGCAGTGATGAACGCTCAAGGCAAATACGGCCTCCACAGCGCGACCGGCGACGCCGATGCGGCCTTCGAAGCGCTCGCCAAAGCGGAGCTCGTCGTCACCGACTGCGACGGCACGCTGCTCTACACCGACAAGGCGCTCGGCCAGCCCGCGATAGACGCCGTGCGCCGCCTGCGGGAAGCCGGCGTGCGCTTCACGGTCGCCAGCAGCCGGCCGGGCAAGGGCATGCGGCACATCGTGGAGGCGCTGTCGGTCGACATGCCTTATGCGTCGTACAACGGCGGCAGTCTCGTGAGGCCGGGCACGTGGGAAGTGCTGTCGTCGCACAAGCTGCCGCGCGATGTCGTGCAGACCACGCTCGAAGCGCTCACCGCCGCGAATATCGACGCGTGGGTGTTCATCGACGACGCATGGTATCTGACGCATCCCGAAGGCACCTACGTGCCGCTCGAAACGCGCACGGTCGGCTATGAGGGCGTGCGCGTCGCGCGTTTCGACGATGTCGATCTCGGCGCGGTCGACAAGATCGTCGGCTCGACTGCCGACACGGCGCTGCTCGCGCGCGTGGAAAGCGATCTGCAGCGGCAACTGGAAGGCCGCGGCCATGCGGCGCGCTCGCAGACGTACTACCTCGACATCACGAGCCTGGAAGCGAACAAGGGCACGGCGGTGCGCGAACTCGCGCAACTCGCCGGCGTGCCGCTCGAACGCGTGGCCGTGCTCGGCGACATGGGCAACGACATGGCGATGTTCGAGATCGCGGGCGTATCGATCGCGATGGGGCAGGCATCCGACACCGTGCAGCGTCGCGCGAGCCTGGTCTCGAAGAGCAACGACGAGGACGGCTTCGCGATCGGCGTCGACGCGCTGCTGGCGGCGCGCGGCGCGGCTTGAAGGCTTGCGGGAAGGGGCATCGACGCGTCGCGCAGCCTTGAACGGCCAGGCGCGGGGCACGCGGCCGCGTCGAAGTACAGGTGATCCGCGGATGGTTCAAAAGCGTGCGCGGCGGATCAGGCTCACGCTCGTTGCGGATGAATCAGATGAAACGGTGAAGCATCAACGACGGCGCATCGGTGCGCGCGGGGCGCCGCCGCCTGCACGCTCGTCCTTGTGACGGAAGTTGATGCGGCCCTTCGTCAGGTCGTACACCGACAGTTCCAGCGTCACGCGGTCGCCGGCCAGAATGCGGATGTGATTCTTGCGCATGCGGCCCGAGGCGTACGCGCCGACGACAACGCCGTTGTCCAGCGTCACGCGATAGCGGCTGTCGGGAAGCACTTCGTCAACGATGCCGTCGAGTTCGATGAGTTCTTCTTTCGCCATATGGGGCTCCTGTGGTCATTAAATTGTAGGTGCTGCCGCGCATCCTGCGGGACGCGCATTAAACGCCGATGAAGTGTCGGGCGGCGCTGCCCACGGGCGGCGTCGCGACGAAACGAAAGAGGCGAGCAAAGCGTGGCCTGGCACGTCCGGCACGATCAAACGTGCGACCGGAGCGCGCCGCGTCTCGATTTCAGGCTCATTGTGAGCTTGACGGCATAGGCCGGACAACCGGGCAAACCGCGATGGCGGCGCGCCGTGGCCGGCATGACCGGGACGGCGACATCGGCGAACAGCAGTGCCGACGTGCGGGTGTGAAACGAAAAGCGATGAAAGTGCGACGTGCGTTCACGTCATGTAAGGTCGATTGGCCGGTTTGCAAGGCCAGCCCCACATTCTCGCGCAAATCGCTTGATTAGACAATGAATTTCGCCTGAAGGTTCCTGAAAGACGCGCTTTCGCTACAGCCAGCCGGCCTTCTTGAATCGCCAGTAGAGCACGAGGTCCACCAGCAGCATGACGGCGAGACACGTCGGATAGCCGTAGATCCAGTCGAGTTCCGGAATCGACTTGAAGTTCATGCCGTAGATGCCGGCGATCATCGTCGGTACGGCGAAGAGGGCCGCGAACGAGCCGAGGCGCTTGGTCACTTCGCTTTCCGCAAGGGCGATCAGGCCGAGGTTCACCTGAATCGCCGTGACGATCATTTCGCGGCGCCCTTCGATGGTCTTCACGATGCGCAGCAGGTGGTCGTACACGTCGCGGAAATATTCCTGCATGCCCGAGCAGACGCCCGGCGAACGCCCGCCATACAGTTTGCTGACGGCTTCGAGCAGCGGCGCCGTGTGATGCTGCAGAATCGTCATGCGACGCTTGAGCGAGTACAGATCCTCGATGATCTCGCGCGATTCCACCGAACCCTTCTGTTCGAAGATGCGCTCTTCGACTTCGTCGACTTCCGCGCCGAGCGTTTCCAGCACGGGAAAATAACGATCGACGACGGCGTCGAGCAGCGCGTACATCACGAAGGCCGGCCCGTGCTTGAGCAGATGCGGCTCGCGCTCGCAGCGCTTGCGCACTTCCTGAAAGCCTTGCGTCGTCCGATTGCGCACCGAGAGCACGTAGTTCTTGCCGACGAACACGTTCATTTCGCCGACCAGCACTTCGCCTTCTTCATCGAACTCGACCGTGTGGAAGACCGCGAATAGCGAATCGCCGTATTCCTCGATCTTCGGCCGCTGATGACCGTGCTGCGCATCTTCGACCGCCAGCTCGTGCAGACCGAACTGGTGCGTCATGTGCGCGAGCTCGCCGGGGCCGGGCTCCTTCAATGCAACCCAAATGAAAGAGTCGGGCATATCGCGATAAGCGTTGATATCGTCGATATTGACGTCCGCGAGTTTTCGGCCGTTTTGATAAGCCGCGCAATTGACCAGCATGGGGCGCCCTTATAGTTATTTCGATGTCACCGGCCACGCGTCGATGGGCGCTCGAAGTCGCGTGATTCGCGCGGGGCGCGAGCGCGTGGCCTCCATCCATTGAATCTTAGCTGGACATGCGCGCTGTTGCCAACGAGCGCCGAACCTGCGGCGCTCGTTGCCTGGCGTCAGTTGGCGTCGAATTCGACGGCATATCCCGGCGGCGCGGGCAGCGTCGGAACAGACGTGGACTGCGAATCGAACTTGGTGAGCTTGCCCTCGACGGTCGCACCGATATCCATGCGCAGCTTCTGATAATAGATGTTGCCAAGAACGCGCGCGTTGGACTGAAGTTCGACGAAATGCGCGACGGTGACGTCGCCCGTCACGGAGCCGTTGATGATGACGTCGTAGGCGCTCACGTTGCCGCGAATCGCGCCCTGATCGCTCACGACGAGCAGCGTCTCTTCGCCGGGGCGGCCGTTCACGTTGCCCGTGACCTGACCATCCATGCGCAGGCCCTCGCTGAATTCGAGATCGCCCGAGATGTGAACGTTATGCGCGACGAGCGTCGCGAGCTTGGCCATCTTGACGCCGTTTGAATCCTTCTTCGATGAAAACATGTCGAGTCCTTGCGATGCGGTAAAGAGTTGCACGAAGCGAGCGCGTCACGCGTGCCGCTCAGTCGGGTTTGTGCTGTTTTTTAAGGAAAGCGAGATCGGTCTGCAGGCGCTGGATCTCGACTGTGCCATCGGTCACGCGTTGCTCCAGCGCTGCGCGCGTCGCCGTTTCCTGTTCGAGCGCGAGTTGCGCGTGCGCGAGCTGATCGCGCAGCGTCTGCTCGGAGGCGGGCGGCGCGCAGAGCGTGTCCAGCTTGCGCGCGTCCTCGTTCGAACGCTTGAGCGCGTAGCCCGCGGCGGCGAGCGCCGCGATCGCGCACGTCGCTGCGATCAGGCCGATCCAGATGCCCGCGCCGCGCTTGGGCGTGAGCGAATAGGACTGGCGAGTGAGTTGCAGCGACAGCCGCTTCGAATCAACTTTGCGCATTCGGCTTGCGCCTGAAGAGCGCGAGATAGGGAAACGGATTGATCTGCGCGCCGTCGACGATGACTTCGAAATGCAGATGCGGGCCCGTGGAGCGCCCGGTCGAGCCGACTTCCGCGACTTCCTGTCCGGGCATCACGTAGTCGCCGGCTTTCACGAGGACGCGCGACGCATGTCCGTAGCGCGTCACCATGCCGTCGGCGTGACGGATATCGACCGCGTTGCCGTAGCCGCCGTGTTCGCCCGCCTGCACGACGCGTCCGCCTGCGCTCGCGAGAATCGGCGTGCCCGTCGGCGCGACGAGATCGACACCCGGATGAAAGCTCAGATGCGCCGTGAACGGATCGATACGATTGCCGTAAGGCGAGCCGCTGCGCGCGCCGGGCGCCGGATCGCGGCCGGGAAACGCCATGTACGAGGCATAGTGCGCGAGCGTTTGCGTCTGCAGTTGCGAAATTGCCTCGTTCAGGCAATCGACGGTGCGCTGCGCGCTCTTCAGACGCTGGCGCGGCGTGCCGGACGCCCCGCGGCCGGTGCCGCACAGGCGCGGCGCCAGGTCCGGGCCGCCGGCGCCGTCGAGCGACGATGCCGGCCCTTCGCTGTCGGGCAGCGGCGGCACATCGTGCACGCCGGTCGTGTTGCCCGGGCCGTGCGCGGCCTTCAGATGCGCGTCGAAATCGTGCAGTTCGTTCACTTGCGCCGAAAGCCCTTCGACACGCGGCGCGAGTTCGATCAGCGCGGCATTGATGCGGCCGAGCGCTTCGATCTCGTACGAACGGCGCGACATCAGCGCCTGCTCTTCGCCGAGATGGCTGCGGGCGAACAACGTGCCGATCGCGATGCCGAGCGCCAGCGCGGCGATCAGAAGCGTGATCGCGCCGATGATGGCGATGGCGCGCGCGGTTCGTGCCTCGACGAAGCGTATGCGCTGGCGGGACATGGTCCGCCGTGACCAGATGACGA
Organism: Caballeronia novacaledonica; assembly: GCF_900258035.1. Classification (GTDB taxonomy): domain Bacteria; phylum Pseudomonadota; class Gammaproteobacteria; order Burkholderiales; family Burkholderiaceae; genus Caballeronia; species Caballeronia novacaledonica. The sequence goes on from NZ_OGTP01000001.1 coordinate 447,883, forward strand.
AAGCCATCAGCGCGCGTGGCAGCCCTTACGGCCGGCGGAAGAGAGAATAATCAAGGGGATGGAGTGCGCCGCGATTCTCACGGCAAAAAACGAAAAGACTGGCCGGCGATTATGCCCGACTCGATGCGTCAAATGACGGTTCGAGAGGATATCGAAGCAAAATTACACGAATTCCATTGAGTCAAATTTTGTGTCGCTTGGACGCGAGTAGATGGGTACCACGTTCGACTTGATCTCGCTGTCAAAAACCGTGACTCGATCAGGATGACTGGACGTCGACCCACGCCATCTGCGTGCCGTCGCCCATCAGGAAAGCGCGGTTCGCTTCGGCGGCCGCCCGCAGATAGTCCCACACGGCCGTGATGCGCTTGAGCTTGCGCAGGTCTTCGCGGCACGACAGATAGAAGGCGCGCGTCACGACTATTTCGTCCGGCAGCACCGGCACGAAGCGCGGATCGGGCGAGGTCATGAAGCACGGCAGGATTGCGAGCGCGCGGCCCTGCAGCGCCGCGAAGTATTGCGCGATCGCGCTCGTGCTGCGCCAGCGCGACACCGCGCCCGGCACCGCGCGTTCGAGATACAGCAGTTCGTAACTGAACGCGAGGTCGTCGATATAGCTCGCGAAGCGATGATGCCGCAGATCGTCGGTCGTGCGGATCGGCTCGTGCGCGTTCAGATATTCGGCGGTCGCGTAGAGCTTGAGGCGGTATTCGCAGAGCTTCGTATAGACGTACTGGCCCTGCTCGGGGCGCTCCAGCGTCACGGCGATGTCCGCCTCGCGCTTCGACAGGCTCACGAAATGCGGCACCGGCAACAGATCGATGGAAATGTTCGGATGCGCGTCCTGAAAGCGCGCCAGTTGCGGCGCGAGAAAAAAGCAGCCGAAGCCTTCCGTCGAGCCGACGCGCACATGTCCCGACAGCGCGTGGCCCGTATTGGCGATCTGCTCGGTGGCGGACTGCACCGTCGTCTCGATCGAATCGACGAAACCGAGCAGGCGCTGGCCTTCGGCGGTCAGAATGAATCCGCCGCTGCGCGACTTGTCGAACAGCAGGGTGCCGAGCGCGTCTTCGAGCGCGCGCACGCGCCGCGCGACCGTCGTGTAGTCGACGCCCAGGCGCTTCGCCGCGCCGCTCGCGCGCTGCGTGCGGGCAACTTCGAGAAAAAAGCGCAGATCGTCCCAGTTGAGCCGGGAGAGGTCGAGCTTGCCGGTTTGCATGGCCTTTTTTTGCATATCGATCGGGTGTTTTTATAGTGCCATGATGGACTTTTGCATAACTATACTCAAGGAAACGAGCGTGCAGCAGTGCAGGCCGATTTCATATAAACGGAGACGACATGCCTTTTCCCTTCGGCGCCGCCAAGGCGTCCCGTCCGCGCGTCTTCGCCTTTCCTCCCAACCCCGCGTTTGAAACTTTCCCGACAAGGAGTGACTCGTGAATATCGCTGCTGAACATCCGGCGCAGAATGCATCCGTCCGTACGGCCAAGCTGCTCATCGACGGCCAGTTCGTCGATTCGAAGACGACGGAATGGCGCGACATCGTCAATCCCGCGACGCAGGAAGTGGTCGGCTGCGTGCCCTTCGCGACGATGGACGAAGTGAACGCCGCCGTCGCCGCCGCGCAGAAGGCGTTTCAGACGTGGCGCACGACGCCGCTCGGCGTGCGCATGCGTCTGATGCTGAAGTTCCAGGACCTCGTGCGCCAGAACCAGAAGCGCATTGCGCGGACGCTCACGGCCGAGCAGGGCAAGACGCTCGCCGATGCCGAGGGCGACATCTTTCGCGGCCTCGAAGTCGTCGAGCATGCTTGTTCGATCAGCACCCTGCAGCAAGGCGAATTCTCCGAAAACGTCGCGGGCGGTGTCGATACCTACACGCTGCGCCAGCCGATCGGCGTCTGCGCGGGCATCACGCCGTTCAACTTCCCCGCGATGATCCCGCTGTGGATGTTCCCGATGGCGATCGTCTGCGGCAACACCTTCGTGCTGAAACCGTCGGAGCAAGATCCGCTTTCGACCATGGAACTCGTCGAACTGGCGATCGAAGCCGGCGTGCCGGCGGGCGTGCTCAACGTCGTGCATGGCGGCAAGGAAGTCGTCGATGCGATCTGCACGCATCCCGACATCAAGGCGATCTCGTTCGTCGGCTCGACGGCCGTCGGCACGCACGTCTACAACCTCGCGAGCCAGCACGGCAAGCGCGTGCAGTCGATGATGGGCGCGAAGAATCACGCCGTCGTGCTGCCCGACGCGAACAAGGAACAGACGCTCAACGCGCTCGCGGGCGCGGGTTTCGGCGCGGCGGGCCAGCGCTGCATGGCGACGTCGGTGGCGGTGTTCGTCGGGGCGTCGAAGGACTGGGTGCCGGAACTCGTCGAGCGCGCGAAGACGCTCAAGGTCAACGCGGGCATCGAGCCGAATACGGATGTCGGCCCGGTCGTTTCGAAGGCGGCGAAGGAGCGCATTCTCGGGCTGATCGGCAAGGGCGTGGACGAGGGTGCGACGCTCGCGCTCGACGGCCGCGAGATCGACGTGAAGGGCTACGAGAGCGGCAACTTCATCGGTCCGACGATCTTCACGAAGGTCGGCACGGACATGTCGATCTACAAGACCGAGATCTTCGGCCCGGTGCTGTGCGTGGTCGAAGCCGACACGCTCGATGACGCGATCGCGCTCGTCAACCGCAATCCGATGGGCAACGGCGTCGGCCTCTTCACGCAGAGCGGCGCGGCGGCGCGCAAGTTCCAGAGCGAGATCGATATCGGCCAGGTGGGCATCAACATTCCGATTCCGGTGCCGGTGCCGGCGTTCAGCTTCACGGGCTCGCGCGGCTCGAAGCTCGGCGATCTCGGGCCGTACGGCAAGCAGGTCGTGCAGTTCTACACGCAGACGAAGACGGTCACCGCGCGCTGGTTCGACGACGCCACCGTGAACGACGGCGTCAACACGACCATCTCGCTGCGCTGAGGGAGCGTTCTCATGCAAATCGGCTTCGTTGGTTTGGGTCACATGGGCGGTCCGATGGCCGCCAATCTCCTGAAGGCCGGGCACACCCTGACGGCGTTCGATCTCGTGCCCGAGGCGCTCGACGCGGCGAAGGCGGCGGGGGCGACGCTGGCCGCATCGCCGCGCGCGGCGGCCGGGGGCGCGGAAGTCGTCATCACCATGCTTCCCGCGGCGCAGCATGTCAAAGCGGTCTATCTGAACGACGACGGCGTGCTCGCCGGTGTCGCGAAAGGCGTGCCGCTCGTCGACAGCAGCACGATCGATCCGGCCACCGCGAAACTCATCGGCGAAACGGCGGCGAAACAGGGCAATCCCTTCGCGGATGCGCCGGTTTCCGGCGGCGTCGTCGGCGCGCAAGCGGGCACGCTGACGTTCATGGTCGGCGCCGATGAAGCGCTCTTCGAAACGCTGCGTCCCGTCCTTTCCGGTATGGGCAAGAACATGGTGCGCTGCGGCGAAACGGGCACCGGTCAGATCGCGAAAATCTGCAATAACCTGCTGCTGGCGATTTCCATGATCGGCGTTGCGGAAGCGATGAAACTAGGCGAAACGCTCGGCATCGATCCGACGAAACTGGCGAGTATCGTCAATACATCGACTGGCCGTTGCTGGAGTTCGGATACGTGTAATCCCTATCCCGGCATTATCGAGACGGCGCCCGCTTCGCGCGGATATTTAGGCGGTTTCGGCGCGGATCTGATGCTGAAGGATCTGGGCCTTGCGGTCGATGCGGCGCGCGGCGCTAAGCAGCCCGTTTTCATGGGCGCGCTGGCACAACAGTTGTATCAGTCGATGAGCCAGCAAGGACTCGGCGGACTCGATTTTTCAGGCATTATCAAGCTGTACGCGAAGCAACAAAACGGCCAGTAGCGAATCAAACGAGTCATGAATTCGGCACGTACGCACGTGCCGAATTCAAACGTCTAAATAACTGCGTTGTTCAGTTGCACTGCACAATACATCGCGCAATCTCTTACTGGGCGTGATCATCGGGAATACGATGATTCGCTTTCCCAAAAATTGTCCTATTCTGAAAGCACGACGCCCGTCTGCCGTTCGGTCAGAACGCTCCGGTTGCGCCACGGTGCTGGTAGAACGCCCGTCATTTTCGGGCAATCAGATGAGGAGTACGCGATGCAAGTAACACGTCACTTAAATATGGAATTGCGGCACGCCACGGTGCCGACTTATGTAGCCAGCTATTTCTTCCCGTTGCTGCTATTGGCATACGAAGCCTGGCGAGTGGGTTCCTGGGTCGCGGTGAACGGCTTTAATTTCATGAACTTCAACTCGATGGGTTACGAGTTCGCGTTGATGATCGCCGTGTTCTGTATGCAGGTTATCGTGGAAATCGCGTTCCTCGCGGGGGCCGTTCTGACGAAGCACAAGGACGTCGGCCACCGGCTGGCGAATCTGTCGCTGGGTCTGTTCTGCTCGCTGGTGGTGCTGGGTTTCGATCTTGCACTGCAATATGGACTGAGCGGAAGTTAATCGCGGGCAGTGCCCGAATTTGATTCGGAAAACTAAGACGCCGGTTGCCCGCAACCGGCGTTTTTGTTTTATGAGCCTAGCAACCCGCTGCGCCCGGTAGCGCCGGCGGCGTCTCCGAACGTTCCTCGTAGCATTTTCGGTCCGCATCCTTCAGCGCGCTGCGCAAACCTTCTTCCACGACCGGATGATAGAAAGGCAGCTTGAGCGCCTCGTCGAGCGTCAGTTCCAGTTGCAGCGCCCACGCGAGCAAGTGCCCGAGATGTTCCATCGCCGGGCCGCAGCCTTGCGCGCCGCGCAGCTTGCCGGTTTTCGCGTCGGCGTAGACGTGCAGCAGGCCGCGATTCTGCCGCATCACGCGGCTTCTGCCCTGATTCTCGAACGATGCTTCGCCGGTCACCGTCATCTGCTTGTCGAGATCGTCGTATGACGCGCCGACGATCGCCACCTGCGGCTCGCTGAAGACGAGCGAGAAGGGCACCTTGCGCTTGACCCTCTGCACGTCGGGGAAGCGCGCGGCGTTGTCGCCGGCGAGCTTGCCTTCGTCGGCGGCGTCGTGAAGCCAGGGGCGCGTGCCGTCGCAATCGCCTGCTATGAAAACGGAACTTTCGCCGCATTGCATCGTGGTTTCGTCGAAGAGCGGCACGCCTTTTTCATTCAGTTCGATGCCCGCGTTTTCGAGCGCGAGCGATTTCAGATTGGGCTTGCGGCCCGTCGCGGCGAGTACGAGGTCGAAGCGCTCGACGTGCTTGTCGCCATCCGGCGTCGTGAAGCGCAGCGCAGGCATGCCGTCTTCGAGCGACATGTCGTCGAACTTCGCGTCGGGATCGAAATAGAACTCGTCGGCGAGCGCGGCGGTGAGTGCATCGCGCACGGGCTTGTCGGTGAGCGCCGCCACGTTGCCGCCCTTGCCGAACATGAAGATTTCGATGTCGAGGCGGGCGAGCGCCTGCCCGAGTTCCAGCGCGATCGGTCCCGCGCCGAACACCACGATGCGTTTGGGCAGCGTGCGCAGTTCGAAAAGATCGTCGCTCGTGATGAGCTTGTCGCCGAACACCTTCAGTTCGTCGGGCACGCTCGGCGCCGCGCCCGTCGCGATCACGATGCGCTTCGCCTCGACCCGCGTCTCGCCGCCTACGACGAGCCACGTCGGCGCTTCGAAGCGCGCCTCGCCGCGCAGCAGCACGCCGGCGGGCAGCGCATTCACTTCTTCGATCACGCTCTTGACGAAGTAATCGCGTTCGCGCCGCACGTAGTCGAGCACGTGCGCGTAGTTCGCGTCGAGCGCGTGCGTGCCTTCGATGCCGCGCGCGGCCAACGAATGCGCGTCGTGCAAGCCGTTCGCCGCCGCGAGCAGCAGCTTCGACGGCATGCAGCCGACGCGTGCGCACGTCGTGCCCAGCTCGCCGCTTTCGATCAGCACCGCGTTCGCGCCCGCGAGCCGCGCCGCGCGAAACGCGGCCAGGCCGGCCGTGCCCGCGCCGATCACGGCAACGTCCACCTTGAGTTCGTTCATTCCGCTCCCCGTGTTTTTGTCGATGCGGCTTCAGCCGTTATCCGCGAATCCCGGATAAAGCGTCATGCCGCCATCGACGAAAAGCGTGGTGCCGACGACGTAATCGCTGTCGTCGGACGCGAGCCAGACCGCCGCGCGGCCGATATCCTCCACTTCGCCGACGCGCCCGTACGGAATCAGCGTCAGAAGCTTGTCGAGGTTCTCCGGCGTGTCCCACGCGTCCTTGTTGATCGGCGTGCGAATCGCGCCCGGCGCGATGCCGTTCACGCGGATGCGCTGCGGCGCGACTTCCTGCGCGATGGTTTTCATCATCATCTGAATGCCGCCTTTGGACGCGGCGTAGTTCACATGTCCCGCCCACGGAATGACCTCGTGAACCGAGCTCATGCAGATGATCTTGCCGAGCGCCTTCGACACGTCGCGCATGCCGCGCCGCTCGAACGCGCGCACGGCGCGCTGCGCGGTGAGGAACTGGCCGGTGAGATTGGTTTCGATCACCGTGTTCCAGTCGGCGAGCGTGAGCGCGGTGAGCTTCGCGTCCTTTTGCAGCCCGGAATTCGCGACGACGATATCGACGGTGCCGAAGCACTTCACGACGGCATCGAACATTGCGTCGATCTGGGATTCGTCGGACACGTCGGCGCCGACGGCGAACGCTTCGCCGCCTTTGGCCGTGATCGCGGCGGCGAGCTTTTCAGCCGGTTCGGCGTGCGCGTGATAGTTGATGGCGACGTGCGCGCCCGCATCGGCGAGCGCGGTGGCGACGCCCGCGCCGATGCCCGAACTCGCGCCCGTCACGAGCGCGATCTGTCCTGCGAGGGGTTTGTGCATGTGCGTTTCCGTGTGAAGTTTCCTCGTCGGCGATGCAAGTTGCGCGCCCGATGAACCTCACGCCCGAAGCAATCCCTGGTACACCTCGGCGTACTCGAGCGCCGCCGCCTCCCAACTGAAGCTCTGGCTCATCGCGCGCTTGACGACGGCTTTCCAGTCCGAGCGCCGCGCTTTCAGGGCGTACGCGCGCCGGATCGCGCCGACGATGCCCGCGCGATCGAAGGTATCGAAGACGAAGCCGGTCGCGAGATCGTCGGCGAGATTTTCGAGCGAACAATCGACGACGGTATCGGCCAGCCCGCCCACGCGATGCACGAGCGGCGGCGCGCCGTACGCGAGCGCATAAAGCTGCGTGAGGCCGCACGGCTCGAAGCGCGACGGCACCATCACCACGTCGCTGCCGGCGATGATCGAATGCGACAGCGTCTCGTCGAAACCGAGCTCGACCGCGACCGCGCCCGGATGGGCCGCCGCCGCGTTCTTCATGCCGGTTTCGAGCGCCGGATCGCCGGTGCCGAGCACGACGAGCTGGCCGCCGCGCTGCACGATATCCGGCACGGCCGAGAGCAGCAGATCCAGCCCTTTCTGCTCGGTCAGCCGGCTGACGACGCCGAAGAGGAGCGCGTCTTCGTCGCGCGCGAGTTCCATCCGCTCCTGCAACGCCGCCTTGCACTTCGACTTGGCCGAAGGCTTCGACGCGGTGTACTTCGACGCGATGGATTCATCGGCCGCCGGGCTCCAGATCGAATAATCGACGCCGTTCAGAATGCCGGTGATGTCGTGCGTGCGGGTTTGCAGCAGGCCGTGCAGCCCGGCGCCGTGCGCCTGCGTCTGGATTTCGCGCGCGTAGGTCGGGCTCACCGTCGTAATGCGGTCCGCGTAATAGAGACCCGCCTTCAGAAACGAGACGAGGCCGTAAAACTCCACGCCATCGACCGCGTAAAAGTCGCCGGGCAACTGCAGCGCGCCGAACGCCGACGCAGCAAACGTGCCCTGATACGCGAGGTTGTGCACGGTCATCACGCTCGCGACTCTCGCCGCGCCGCCGCGCTCGAACGCGCGCAGATACGCGGGCGCGAGCCCCGCGTGCCAGTCGTGCGCATGGACGATATGCGGCTTCCACGCCGGATCGGCGCCCGTCGCGATGCGAGCCGCCGCCCAGCCGAGCAGCGCGAAGCGGCGGTCGTTGTCGGCATACGAGCGATGCGCGGCGTCGAGATACGGATTGCCCGGGCGATCGTAGAACTGATCCGCGCGCACGACGTACACCACCACGCCGTGCGGCTGCAGCACGCCGCGCTCGAGCCGCACGTCGCCCGCGCCGAACGCCGCGCCCAGACCGGCGACGGGTTGAAGGTCGTCGAGACCCGCGAGCACGGCGGGAAAGCCCGGCAGCACGACGCGCGCATGCGTGCCCAGTTGCGACTGCGCGGGCGGCAACGCGCCGACGACATCGGCGAGGCCGCCGGTTTTCAACAGCGGAAACATTTCTGCTGCGGCATGCAGCACGCATACGGTCATCGGCGCTCCCGTCGAGTGGATTCGTGTTGTCGTGGCCGTCCGGCGCGCCGCTCGCTAACCTTGCGGCAATCGCGCCAGCGCGTCGCGCGTGATGAGCGTGACGCCCGAGTCCGTGCGGAAGAAGCGCGCGGCATCGTCGTCCGGATCCTCGCCGACCACGAGACCCTCGGGCACCGTGCAACCGCGGTCGATCACGACGCGCTGCAATCTGCAACTCGGCCCGATGGTCACCTGAGGCAACAAGACTGCCTCATTGATGTTACAGAACGAGTGCACCCGCACCGCCGACGAAAACACCGACTTCGACACCTGCGATCCCGAGATCACGCAGCCGCCGCACACGAGCAGATTGGTGATCGCGCCTTGCTGGCCGTTCAGGTCGCGCACGAACTTGCCGGGCGGCAACTGTTCCTGGTTGGTCCAGATCGGCCAGTTGCGGTCGTAGAGATCGAGTTCGGGGATCGTCGAGGCGAGGTCGAGGTTCGCCGACCAGTAGGCGTCCACGGTGCCGACGTCGCGCCAGTACGCGGGCGCCTCGGGATCGGTGCTCGACGTGACGCACGACATGCCGAACGGATGCGCGATCGCCTTGCCCGTCGTCACGACGCGCGGAATGATGTCCTTGCCGAAGTCGTGATCCGTGTTCGACGTCTCGATGTTCTCCTGCAGCATCTCGTAGAGATATTTCGCGCTGAACACGTAAATGCCCATGCTCGCGAGCGCGATGTCGGGCTTTCCGGGCATCGCGGGCGGATCGGCGGGCTTTTCGAGAAAATCGGTGACGCGGCGGTTCTCGTCGACGTGCATCACGCCGAACGCGACGGCATCCATGCGCGGCACCTCGATACAGCCGACCGTGCAGTCCGCGCCGCTCTCCACGTGGTCGAGCACCATGCGCGTGTAATCCATCTTGTAGACGTGATCGCCCGCCAGCACGATGACGAATTGCGGCCCGATCGAACGGATGATGTCGAGGTTTTGATAGACCGCGTCGGCGGTGCCGCGATACCAGCTCGAATCGACGCGCTGCTGCGCCGGCCAGATATCGATGAACTCGTTGAACTCGCCACGCAGGAAACCCCAGCCGCGCTGGAGATGGCGAATGAGCGAATGGGCCTTGTATTGCGTGACGACGGCGATGCGCCGGATGCCGGAATTGAGGCAGTTGGACAGCGCGAAGTCGATGATGCGGTACTTGCCGCCGAAGTGAACGGCCGGCTTCACGCGCTTGTCGGTGAGCGGGCCGAGGCGGGTGCCGCGCCCGCCGGCGAGAACGATTGCGAGGGTCGACTTCTGCAAATCGGTGCGATTCTTGGACAGCGTCTCCATGCCAGCCTCCTGATTTGACCTGCGACGATTGATGTATTGCCGTGTATTCGTCCTCGTGTGCTTTCGCTGAGTTTTGATGAAGCATTATCCGGCGGGCATTCAACTCCGTGTGCTGAAGTCGCTCATTTTTTCTTGATGCGATTTTCTCGATGCCGGGCGCCGATGCCGCCGCGTGGATCGAGCAAACCGCATGCCGAATCGCGTACGGACGTGCTGCGCGGCGTCTTTTGACCGCGACGGTGTTGCAGCCGCGCGACCTTCCGGGCTTCTGATCGATCGGATCGCTTGATAAAACGCGTGTTGCGGATTTATATCGATTACGCCATGCCGCAGTGCGTCGAGGCACGGCACAATACGAAGATTGCGATGCCCGCGCACGCCCGCTGACGGCGTCCACGGGCATTCTTCGTCGGGCCGGTGCCGCGCTGCGCCGCACGACCATCGGTACGACAAAACGTTTTATCCGACCGGACACGATCAATCGGGAATCAGAACATGAACAACGTCCTGAGCATTCAATCGCATGTGGTGTTCGGCCACGCCGGTAATAGCGCGGCGGTATTTCCGATGCGGCGTCTCGGCGTCAACGTCTGGCCGCTCAACACCGTGCAGTTCTCCAATCACACGCAGTACGGCCGCTGGACCGGCAGCGCGTTCGACGCCGACGAGTTGCAGAACGTGATCGAGGGCATCGGCGCGATCGGCGTGCTTGCGCGCTGCAACGCGGTGCTGTCCGGCTATCTCGGCGCGCCGGAGCAGGCGCGCGCGGTCGTCGAAATCGTGAAGATGGTGAAGGCGGTGAATCCGCGCGCCCTCTATTTCTGCGATCCGGTCATGGGTCAGACGGGCGGCTGCACGGTCGCGCCCGGCATCGAGGATTTCCTCGTCACAACGATGCCCGAGATCGCCGATGCGATCATGCCCAATCACGTCGAGCTGGAAAAGCTGGTCGGGCGCGCCATCGAGACGGTGGAAGAAGCCGTCGATGCATGCCAGGAAGTGATCGCGCGCGGCCCGCGCATCGTGCTGGTGAAGCATCTGCTCGACCGCAACAGCCGCGCCGACACCTTCAACATGCTCGCCGTCACGCCGAGCGAAGCGTGGTTCGCGCAGCGCCCGCTCTATCCGTTCGCGCGGCAGCCGGTGGGCGTCGGCGATCTGACGAGCGCGGTGTTCGTCGCGCGCACGCTGCAGGGCGATTCGTTGCGCACCGCGCTGGAGCACACGCTCGCAGCGGTGAACGCGGTCGTCAAGGCGACTTACGACGCGGGGCGCTACGAGCTGGAAATCGTCGCGTCGCAAGACGAGATCGCGAAGCCGACCGACCGCTTTCCCGCGATCCGCGTGACCGGCACGCAGACGGCAAGGGGCCGCTAGCCTGCCTTGTCGCCGGCTTCCATCAGGCCGAAACGCCACGACAGACGCCGCGTCGCGGCGAGAAGGGCGCGCGCCAGCGGGCCGTCCGCGGCGCTGTCGAAGCCGCCCGACGAGCCGATCAACGCGATCACGAGACACACGCTGCCGGTGTGATCGAACACCGGCGCGGCCAGCGTATGAATGCCGGGCACCGGCGCGCCGAGCGCGGTGTCGAGGCCGCGCGCCCTGATGCCGTCGAGCCGTGCGCGATACGCGGCCTCCAGCGCCGCATCCGGCGCCGCGCCCGCGAGCCGGATGCCGTCCTGCTCCATCAGCGACGCGAGCACGTCCGCCGGCAGATGCGCGGCGTAGACGCGCCCGATCGCCGTATTGACGAACGACATCGCCGTGCCGACGCGCAAGCTCACATGCTGCGGCCGCGCCGATTCTTCCAGCCGGATCACGGTGGGGCCGAGCGGTCCGAGCGCGGCGGCGGCGACCGTCATCGACGTGCTCGCGGCAAGCGCGACGATCTCGCTTTCCGCGTCGCGGATCGGCGAAAGGCGTTGCAGCGCGATCAGGCCGAGCTCGCGGCTCAGCGGGCCCGCGTGGAAGAGCCCGGCGTCGTCGCGCGCGAGCAGGCCGACCTTCACGAGACTCACCAGATGCGCGAATGCCTTCGCGGGCGGCATGCCGGCGGCGGCGGCAAGATCGCGCAGCGTGAGCGGCTGGCCTGCCGCGACCAGTGCGCGCAACAGATCGCCGGTCGCGTCGAGCGCGTTGATGCCGCGCTGCGGCTTGATGTCTTCGTCGAACATCGTCATGAAAGCAGTCCGGTGATGTCGCGTGCCGCATCCTTCAGTGCGCGAGTCAGCGGGCCGTCCCAACCGACGTCGGCGAGGCCGGTCGGGCCGATCGCCGTCAGCGCAAGCTGCATGCGGTGCGCGGCGTCGAACACGGGCACGCTCATGCTGCTCACGCCCGGACTCGGCGCATCGACGCTACGTTCGATGCCGCGCGCCCGAATCTCGCCGATACGCTCGCGCATCTCCGGCGCGTCGGCTTCGGCCTGATGCGCGAGCATCGCGGCGACGCGCGTGTCGTCGTCGAAAGCGCGGAAGACGCGTCCCGTCGATGTCGACGAAAGCGACATCACCGTGCCGACATGCAGATTGACATGCAACGGATAGCCGCCGCGCTCGTAGCGCACGATGGTCGGCCCTTGCGGACCGGCGACGCTGACCGCGACGCTCATTCCGGTCGCGAGCGCGAGCGCCGGCACGCGCGACGCGGCCGCACGATACGCCGGCTGATGTTCTAGATTCAATAGACCGAGACGCAGCGAAAGCGGGCCCGGCTCGTAGTTGCCGGTGAGCGCGTCGCGCTTGACGAGTCCAAGGCGCGTGAGACTCACGAGATACGTGTGCGCCTGCGCGGACGACAGCCCGGCGGCTTCGGCGAGCGCGCTCAACGCGAGCGGCTCGCGTCTTGCGGCGAGCGCATCGAGCAGACGCGCGCCGACTTCGACGCTCTGGATGCCGCGCTGTTTTTTTTCTTCGCCGGTTTCGGAACGAGCCAAAAGCACTCCGCAATCTGGAAAGGATGAACGAACCGCAGATGTTAGCCGAGCAGGCAGCGTCCGATGAACCGATTCGGTACTTACCCGTAATTTGCAAATAGCAAGCGTACTTGCTGTTGACAAAAATCAGCGTCACGCCGATCATCCACCCATCCCCACGAGAATGGAACCGAGACACGACCATGGCAAAAGCATTCGCATCGCAGGCCGATCTGGAAGAGAAGAAGATCACCTTCACGCAGCTTTCCGAGAACGCGTACGCCTACACGGCCGAGGGCGATCCGAACTCGGGCGTGATCATCGGCGACGACGGCGTGCTGATCGTCGACACGACCGCCACGCCCGCCATGGCGCAGGATCTCATCGCGAAGATCCGCAGCGTCACCGACAAGCCGATCAAATACGTCGTGCTGTCGCACTATCACGCCGTGCGCGTGCTCGGTGCGTCGGCGTATTTCGCGGAAGGCGCGCAGCAGGTCATCGCGAGCCGCGGCACGTATGAAATGATCGTCGAGCGCGGCGAGCAGGACATGAAATCGGAGATCGAGCGCTTTCCGCGCCTGTTCGCGGGCGTCGAGACGGTGCCCGGCCTCACGTGGCCGACGCTCGTTTTCGAGAAGGAAATCACGCTCTTCCTCGGCAAGCTCGAAGTGAAGATCGCGCATCTCGGCTCGGGACACACGAAGGGCGATACGGTCGTCTGGCTGCCGTCGCAGAAAGTGCTGTTTTCTGGCGATCTCGTCGAGTACGACGCCGCCTGCTATTGCGGCGACGCCCAGCTCGAGGAATGGCCCGCGACGCTCGAAGCGCTCCGCGCGCTGAAGGCGGACAAGCTCGTGCCGGGCCGCGGCCCCGCGCTGCTGTCGCCGGCGGACGTGGACAAGGGTCTCGACTACACGAAGGATTTCGTCACGACACTGCTGCAGGCGGGCCGCGAGGCGGTCGCCGACAAGCTCGATCTGAAGCGCTCGATGGCGCATACCCGCAAGGCGATGGACCCGAAGTTCGGCCACGTCTTCATCTACGAGCACTGCCTGCCGTTCGACGTGTCGCGCGCGTACGACGAGGCGAGCGGCATCAAGCATCCGCGCATCTGGACGGCCCAGCGCGACAAGGACATGTGGGCCGCCTTGCAGGACTGACGTTCATCTCTCGCGGCGCGTACTGAAACGCGCCGCGCTTTCACCTCTTCAGGGAAAAAAGGCGCGCTCAAGACGCCGGCCTTCTCACGCCCATCTGGAGCGAGACATGTCGAAGTCGATCAGCACGGCGGCGCTCAGCGCGAGCGCCGACGCCTCAACGCACGCCCTTTCGGACGACGCGCTCTTTCGCAAAATCGCGTGGCGCATTATCCCGTTCTTGTTTCTGTGCTACGTCGTGTCGTTTCTGGACCGCATCAATATCGGCTTCGCGCAGTTGCAGATGAAGCACGATCTCGGCTTCTCCGATGCGATGTACGGCCTCGGCGCCGCCGTGTTCTACGTCGGCTACGTGCTTTTCGAAGTGCCGAGCAACCTGCTGCTCGCGAAGTTCGGCGCGCGCCGCACGTTCACGCGGATCATGCTGCTGTGGGGCGCGGCGTCGGTCGGCATGATGTTCGTTTCGACGCCCGGGCATTTCTATCTGCTGCGCTTTCTCCTCGGCGTGTTCGAAGCGGGCTTCTTTCCGGGCATCGTGCTTTATCTGACGTACTGGTTTCCGGCGAAGCGCCGCGCGGGCGTGATGTCGGTGTTTTTCGCGGGCGTCGCGGTGGCGGGCGTGTTCGGCGGGCTCGTTTCGGGCTGGATCATGCGCGACATGGCGGGCGTCATGGGCCTCTACGGCTGGCAATGGATGTTCGCGATCGAAGGCGCGCCCGCCGTGCTGCTCGGCCTCGCCGCATTGCGGCTGCTGGTGGATACGCCGCGCGATGCGCGCTGGCTCGCGCCGGCGGAACAGCAGCGCCTGGCCGCGCTGTGCTTCGAAACGAACGCCGGCACCGACGCGCACGATCGCCGCAGTCTGCTCGACGCGTTGCGCAACCCGCGCCTCTATCTCTTCGCGTTCATCTATTTTTCGCTGACGTGCGCGTCGCTGACGCTGAGTTTCTGGATGCCGCTGATGATCCGCGATTTCGGCATCACCGATGTCGTGTCCGTCAGCCTCTACACCGTCGTGCCGAACGCGATCGGCGCGGTGGGGCTGATTCTGATCGCGCGCCATTCGGATCGCGTGGCCGAGCGGCGCAAGCATTTCGCGTGCTGCACGATCGGCGGCGGCATCGCGCTCGCGGCGCTCACGCTGCATTTCCCGAGCTTCCCGCTGATGCTCGCGATTCTCTCGCTCGCCGCGACCTTGATCTTCGCCGCGCTGCCGATTTTCTGGGCCGTGCCCGCGAGTCATCTGCCGGGCGGAAGCGCGGCGGCGGGCATCGCGTTCATCAGCAGTATCGGGATCACGAGCGGCATCGTGAGTCCGTGGGTGATCGGCCAGATTCGCACCGCGACGGGCAGCATGGATCTCGCCGTGCATCTGCTCGCGCTGTTGCTCTTTGCGAGCGGCGCCGCGCTATTTTTCGGCTTGCGGCGCCGCGTGTGAGGTCAGGCGGCCGCCATCGCCTTGAAGTTTTCGGGCGTGGCGAACGCGAGGTATTCGGCCTGCATCTCGGGCGTGAGGAATTCGAGCATCGTGGAATTTTCGATCCAGAATTCGATCACGTGGAAGAAGTTGTCGCCACGCGTGCAGCGCACCGCACGCCAGCCTTCGCGTGCGCCGATGGCGATCACGTCTTCCGCGCTCAGCTTCGTCGCGATCGCCATGTGGAACGCGCTGTACTGCGGGCGCTTCAACGTATCCGCGCCGTAGCTCACGCTTTCCTCGTGGCCGCCGCCCGGCGTGATCACCTTGTCGCTCGGATAGACCTCGATGATGCTGCCGCGATCGTCGCCCGCGACCGCCATCCACGCGTCGGGAAATGGCGAGAAGGGCGCGGCGAAACCGTCCCACAATTCGGCGAGCACCTGCGCGACATGCTTCGGGTCGTGGGCGGGAATGGAGGCGTGGAAGATCATCGCGGTGGACTCCGATGGAGTTGGGGAGGACTGCGCGGCAATGCTCGCATGTCGCGCGTTGCGGTGTCGATTCGCATTGCTATGGTTTTGCCGGCATTCTTCCAGAGTCTATTGTTATGAGTGTTTTCAAACGCGTCAGGACTCAGCGATTATCCGACAAACGCTGATCCTCGCCGTTATTAAGTCGCTGCCCCATACGGCGCGTCATGACGCGGATGCAAACGCGCCAATATCCGCAGTCAGTCGCGCCGCGTCGCTCAGAAAAACGCCGTGCGGGGAACCTTCGTAGACGACGAGCCGCGCGTTCGGAATCAGGCGCGCCGTGCGTCGCGAGGTCAGTTCGAGCGGATTCGACACGTCGCAATCGCCTTGCACGATGAGCGTCGGCACGTCGATGTCGCGCAACTCGTCGCGGAAATCGCCGCTATTCACCGTTTCGTTGCACGCGAAAAGCGCCTGATGCGACGTGCGCAACGCCATTTCCCTGATCCAGTCGATCATGGCCTGCGATGCGCCCGGCCCGGCGAACGGCCGCGCGTTGTCGGCGAGCCATTGCGGGTAGTCCGTCATCAGGTCGCGATGGAAGGCGTCGGCGTAGGCGCGGTCGATGCCGTCCGGGTTGTCCGGCGTCTTCGCCAGCATCGGCAAGGTCGATGCGATCAGCGCCAGCCGTGCGACGCGCGCGCTGCCGTGACGCGTGAGATAGCGCACGGCTTCCGCGCCGCCCATCGAATAGCCGACGAGCGTGACATTCGAAAGATCGAGCGCGTCGATGATCGCGGCGAGATCGTCCGCGAGCGTGTCGTAGTCGTAGCCGCCGCCCGGATCGCTGGAACGGCCATGACCGCGCCTGTCGTAGGCGATGCAGCGAAAACCCTGGCGCGCGAGCGGCAGCATCTGATACGCCCACATGTCGCCGGACAGCGAATAGCTCGGGACGAACACGACGGTTTTGCCGTTGGCGGGCGTGCCTTCGGGCCTCCAGTCGCGATAGAAGAGCTCGACGCCGCCGCTTGTCGCAATGTAGTTCGGGCGGGCGATTGCTCCGTGGACGCGATGATTGGCGGGCATGTCCGGCTCCTTGTCGATGGTCAGTGTGATTGCATCGTCGCAGGAGGAAGCAAGCCGGGCAATTACGCCGAAGGTAATAGGCCGCGTGCAAAAAAACGCCGCCTGGAGGGGCGGCGGGAGTGCGTCCGTGTGTGGGCTCGATAGTCGAGAGTGGACGCGCGAGGAGACAGGACAACTGTGTTCAGTATGGCAAAGCGCTGCAGGCCGCACAACCGCCGGGGTGAATCACTGCATTTCAGGATGAATCGCGTGATTCGTTCGATATGCAAATGAATCGACCGGACTGTTGTGATTCGCGGCGCAGCGGATGAGACGCGCGGTCTGTTCAAGCAGGCCGGCGCGCGTCGCGAACGAAGCAGACCGCTCAGTCCTTCAGCAAATACGCGACGATTGCGTCGCAGACGCGGCCGAACATCTGCGTGCCGGTGACGGTCTTGCAACCGCGCGCGCGGGCCGCTTCGATGAAAGGCGTGAGCGGCGGCTTGGTCACCACGTCGCCGACGAAAGTCGTCGGAGGCAGGCGCGAAACGTCGATCGGCAGCGCATCGCCGGGACGCATGCCCGCCGGCGACGCGTTCACGATGAGCTCGTAGCTTTCGGCGGGCGCATCGTCGGCGACGCTCACCGCGCCACGGCCCAGCGCGGCGAGGCGCGAGGCGAGGGCGCGCGTGCGTTCGGCATCGAAATCGCGGATCGCGAGCGACGCCACGCCGGCATCGACGAGCGCACGGCCGATCGCCGAGCCTGCGCCGCCCGCGCCGATCAGCAGCGCGCGTTTGCCCTTCGGTTCGCAACCCGCGTCGCGCAACGCGGCGACCATGCCGATGCCGTCCGATGCGCCGCCGTGCCACGTGCCGTCCTTGTTGCGCTTGAGCATGTTGACCGCGCCGAGAAACGCGCCTTCGTCGGTCAGCGACTTGCAAAAGGCCGTCGCGCTGAACTTGTGCGGCACGGTGACGATGAGGCCGTCGCAGTTCTGCAAGGGCGCAATGCCCGCGAAGAACGCGTCGAGATCGCCGGGCGCGACGTGCGCCGGAATCACGATCGCGTCGCGGCCCGTCGCTCGCAGCGCCGCCGTGACGCCGGAAGGCGAGCGCACCTGCGCGATAGGATCGCCGACGATGAAATAGACGCGCGTCGCGCCGCTCAAGCCCGCATCGAGCGATGCGGAAAACGAAGTGTCCTGCGCCATGCCCTTGTCGCCTCCTGAATTGCAGATTATGTGAATGCTAGTTGAAAATGGAATTGTGTTCAACAAAATCATTTCTTGGCATCGCCAGCAACTAACGGTCAAACTTTTCGGACGCCATCGAGTTGGGCTCGCGCCCACGATTTACAGAGCGCCGGGCTCGTGCGCGCCCGCATTCACGCCGGCGGCCGCAAGCGCCTCATGCAACGTATCGAAAACGTTCGACGCGCCAAGCACCGGCGTGAGCCCGTGCCGGTCCATGTCGCTGCGCAGGAAACGGTTCACGCGACCGAAGCTCACCGCGACGTCCCTCTCACGCAACGTTTCCACCAGCGCGCCGATGGTGCGGGCCGCGGAGTAGTCGAGATCGGTGATGGCGCCGGCATCGACGACGAGATGACGCAAGCTGTCGAATGCCGTATCGACGAGCTTCGTCACTTCCGACGCGAAAAAATGATCGTTCGCGTAGAACAGATCCGCGCCGAAGCGGTAGACGATGAGTTGCGGCGTGGTCATCGCGCCGGGTGTCGTCGGCATGAATTGCCAGGGTTTGCCGGGCGCGACGGGCATGAGCACCATCGTGTGCGGATGATAGCTGTGGCGCACGTGGCGCATCAGCGAGAGCGCGACCGCGAGCAGAATGCCGTGCTCGACGCCCGCCACGACCACCGCGCCGGCCGTGATGAGCGCGAGCGCGAATTCGCCGGGACTTTCGGCGCGAATGTCTCTCAGGCTTTGCACGTTGATGAGGCCGATCGCGATCGTGAACACGATGCCCGCCAGCACGCAGTGCGGCAGATAGCGCAGATAGCCGCTCCAAAACAGCAGCACGACCGCGACGACCGCCGCGAACGCGAGCTGCCCGAACTGGCTGCGCGTGCCGGCGCGCTCGGCCATCGCGGTCTGCGTCGGGCTGCCGTTGACGACGAACGTGCCGCTCAGCGCCGCTGCCGCGTTCGCCGCGGCGAGGCCGAGGATATCGCTGTTGGTATCGACGTCCTCGTGATACTGCTGCGCGAACACGCGCGCCGCGGCCGCGCTCTGCGCGATGATCATCACGAAGCACGACGCCGCGACGGGCATGAGATCGAGCGATTGCTGCCAGGTGACATCGGGAAAGCGGATCGCGGGCAAGCCGCCGTCGATGGGACCGAGCACCGAAATGCCGCGCGCGGCGAAGTCGAACATCTCGCTCGCGACGATGCTGCCGATCACCGCGACGAGCGGTATCGGCAGGCGAGGCGCGAAGCGCTTGCAGCCCAGAATGGCCACGATCACGGCGAGCGCGAGCAGGAGCGTAGGCGCATGGGCGTGCGTGACATGCCCGGCCACGTAGAAGAGTTGCGCGAGGCTGCGCGAGGACGGATACGGCACCGTCATGCCGAAGAGATCGCCGAGCATCGCGATCGACACCTGCACGCCCACGCCCGCGAGAAAGCCGGTCAGCACGGTGCGCGACAGAAAGTCCGCGAGAAAGCCGAGCTTGAAGAGGCGCGCGAGCAGCAGGAGCGCGGCGGTCTGCAGCGCGACCATGCCGGCGAGCGCGACGTATTCCGGGCTGCCCATCGCGGCCATCGAAGAGAGTCTGCTCGCGAAGATCGTTGCCGTCGCGGAGTCGGCGGCGACCACGAGATGCCGCGACGCGCCGAAGAGCGCGAACGCGAAGAGCGGCAGGAACGCCGTGTAGAGGCCCGTCACCGCGGGCATGCCGGCGATGCGCGCATAGCCGAGCACCTGCGGAATGTCCATCGACGCAAGCGAGATGCCCGCGAGCGCGTCGCGCAACACGGCGGCGCGATTGATCGGGAGGATGCCTTTGAGCAGCTTCGCCGGCGTCGCGGGCGTTCGGGTCGTGTCTTGCATGCGTGGCACCGTGTTCCTGAAGTAGCGAATCGTGCCCCAAGGAACATGCGGTGCCAAGGCCCGCTTCGTCCTTGGTGGCGCGCCACGGTTTGCCGCAATCCATCGTCACGTCCCGAAAAAGAGCTTGGCTTCGCTTGTGTTTGTGGAATACTATTCCAATATCAAAGCGAGTTCTACTGAGGCGGGCGGACGAATGGTGGAGACACTAAACAATCTGGGACAGAACGCAACGTTCGATGTCGTCGTGATCGGCGCGGGTGGCGCGGGCATGTCGGCGGCGCTCGTCGCGGCGATCGACGGCGCGCGTGTGCTGCTCGTCGAAAGCACGGAATACGTCGGCGGCACGACGGCCTTTTCGGCCGGAACGACGTGGATTCCCGCGTCGATGCACGCGCCAGGCGTCAATCGCGACGATACGTCCGCGAACGCCGAAGGCTTTCTGGATCGCGCGGTCGGCGAGCGCAGCAGCGCCACGATGCGCCGCGCGTTTCTCGATGCCGGCCCGAAAGCGGTCGCGCATATCGAAGCGAACTCCGACGTGAAATATCGCGCGCGCCCGTTTCATCCGGACTATCTGTCCGAGATCGAGGGCTCGACGCTGCGCGGACGCGCGCTGGAGCCGCTGCCTTTCGACGGCCGCAAGCTCGGCCGCGCGTTCTCGCTGATCCGTCCGCCGATTCCCGAATTCACCGTGCTCGGCGGCATGATGGTCGATCGCGACGACGTCGGGCATCTGCTCGACATGACGAAGTTGTTCGCGTCGTTCCGACATGCGGCGAAGCTGCTCGCGCGTCACGCGCGCGACCGCATGAGCGCGCCGCGCGGCACGCGGCTCGTGATGGGCAACGCGTTGATCGGAAGATTGCTGTATTCGTTGCTTCAGCGCGGCGTCACGGTGCTGACGAACACGAAAGTCGATGCGTTGCATCGCGGCGCGAACGGCATCGAAGCCGTGACGCTCAGCCACGTCAACGAGCGGCGCCGCGTGAACGTGAACGGCGGCGTGATTCTCGCGAGCGGCGGCTTCAACCGTCATCCGGCGCGGCGCGCCGAGATGCTGCCGGGCGCCGATCCGTCATGGTGTCCCGGCGCGCCCGGCCACACCGGCAGCGCGCAGGATCTCGCGCTGGCCGTGGGCGCGCGCTTCGGCGAGGGCGCGTTGTCGAATGCGTTCTGGGCGCCGGTTTCCGTGCGCAAGCGCGCCGACGGCACGACCGCCGTGTTCCCGCACTTCATCATGGATCGCGGCAAGCCGGGCATGATGACCGTCGACAAGACGGGCAGGCGCTTTCTCAACGAAAACACGTCGTATCACCTGTTCGGCATCGCCATGCAAAAAGCGAACGAAACGACGCCTTCGGTGCCCGCGTATCTCGTGACGGACTCCGAAGGATTGCGCAAGTACGGGCTCGGCATGGTGCGTCCGGGCGGCAAGGGGCTCGCGCCGTTTCTCGCCGATGGCTATCTCGTCGAGGGAAAGACGCTCGACGAACTGGCGGCGAAGCTCGGCATCGACAAGACCGGTCTCGCCGATAGCGTCGCGCGCATGAATCGCTATGCGCAAACCGGCATCGACGAGGACTTTCAGCGCGGCACGACCGATTATCAGAACGCCAATGGCGACGCCAACTGGCATGGCCCGAACAAGTGCCTCGGTCCGATCGGACAGGCGCCGTTCTATGCGGTGCGGCTCTATCCCGGCGACATCGGCGCGGCGACCGGCCTCGTCACCGACGCGCACGCGCGCGTGCTCGATCGCGACGATCGGCCGATCGGCGGCCTCTACGCGTGCGGCAACGACATGCAATCGGTGATGGGCGGCGTCTATCCCGGCCCCGGCATCACGCTCGGTCCGGGTCTCGCCTTCGGTTATCTGGCGGCGCGGCATGCTGTGACGCGCGGCCGGACATCGCACGTTGCGCCGACAGACGCACGCGACGAAACGCTCGCACACGCCAAATGAAGCTCGAACCGATTCTCGAATGCGACGTCCTCGTGCTGGGTTCCGGCGCGGGCGGCTTGTCGACGGCCGTCACCGCGGCGACGCAAGGTCTGTCCGTGCTCGTCTGCGAGAAGGAAGACGTCTTCGGCGGCACGACCGCGTGGTCGGGCGGCTGGATGTGGATTCCGCGCAATCCGCTCGCGACGCGCGCGGGCATCGTCGAAGACGAGCGCGCGCCGCGCACGTATCTGAAGAGCGAGCTCGGCGCGCATTTCGATGCCGCCAAGGCCGACGCGCTCATCGACCACGGGCCGCGCATGGTCGAATTCTTCGAACGCAATACGTCGATGCGCTTCGTCGACGGCAATCGCATTCCCGATTTCCACACGACGCAAGGCGCGGCCACCGGCGGCCGCTCGGTCTGCGCGATGCCGTTCGACGGGCGCGAGCTCGGTCCGCTGATCGGCAAGCTGCGCCCGCCGCTCGCGGAAGTGACGATCAAGGGCATGGCGATCGCGTCGGGACAAGACCTCGCGCATTTCCTGAACGCGACGCGCAACGCGAAATCGGCATGGCACGTGACGAAGCGCTTCGCGGCGTTCGCGTGGCACATGCTGCGTCATCGGCGTTCGATGCATCTCGTGAATGGCAATGCGCTCGTCGCGCGTCTGTTGAAGTCGGCGGCGGATCGCGGCGTCGATCTGCGCACCGGCGCGCGGGCCGTGTCGCTCATGCGCGAGGAGAATCGCGTGACGGGTGCGCGCGTCGAGATCGACGGCGTGATGCACGCGGTGCGCGCGCGGCGCGGCGTCGTGCTCGCGTGCGGCGGTTATCCGCACGACGCGAGGCGTCAGGCACAGACGTTTCCGTATGCGCCGCACTGGTCGGCGGCGCCGAAGAGCAATACCGGCGACGGCATTCGTATCGGCGAAGCGGCAGGCGCGCATTTCGATGCTTCGCTCGAAGCGCCCGCCGCGTGGGCGCCGGTGTCGCTCGTGCCGAAGAAGAAGGGCGAGGCGGCCGCGTTCCCGCATCTGATCGAGCGCGCGAAGCCGGGCGTGATCGCGGTGACGCGCGTGGGCAGGCGCTTCACGAACGAGGCGTCGTCGTACTACGACTTCATTTGCGCGCTGCTCGGCACGACGCCGCCGGGCGAGGAAGCCTGCGCGTGGCTCGTCTGCGATCACCGGTTCCAGCGCCGATACGGACTCGGCTTCGCGAAGCCGTTTCCGTTTCCGCTCGGTCCGTATGAACGCTCGGGCTATCTGAAATCCGCGCCGACGCTCGACGCGCTGGCGCAGCAATGCGGCATCGATGCGCGCGGCCTCGCCGATACCGTCGCCACTTACAACGGCTACGCGAAAGACGGCTTCGATCCGCAATTCCACAAGGGCTCGACGCCGTACAACCGCGTGCAGGGCGATCCATCGCACGGGCCGAATCCGTGCCTCGCGCCGATCGCCGGCGGCCCGTTTCACGCCGTGAAAATCGTGCCGGGCAGCCTCGGCACCTTCGCCGGATTGTCGACGGATGCGCGCTCCCGCGTGCTCGACGCATCGCGCGCGCCGATTCCCGGCCTCTACGCGGTCGGCAACGACGCCGCGAGCATGATGGGCGGCCACTATCCCGCGGGCGGCATCACGCTCGGACCGGCGATGACCTTCGGCTATCTCGCGGGCCTCGAACTGGCCGAACCGGCACGCGAAGACATAACCAATCTCTCCAACTTCAAACAGGCAAGGACGCTGCAATGACTCTGTACGACACAGTCACATTGACGGTGAAGATCGGCGCGAACGCGCAGGTCTTCGAGAACATCAAGGCGAGCGGCGATGCGCCCGGCTCGAAGCTGCTCGGCTGCTGGTATTCGGATATCGGCGCGCTCGGCAAGGTCATGGTGCTGCGCGGTTTCGAATCGGAAGCGGCGCTGATCGGGGAACGCCGGCGTCTGCTGCTCGAAGGCAATCCGTTCGGCTGCGGCGAATTCGTCACCGATGTCGAAGTGAACGGCTACGCGCTCTTTCCGTTTCTCCCGCCGGTCGAGCCGGCCGTGCACGGCGGCATCTACGAGATGCGCGTCTACGGCACGAAGCTCGCGAGCCTGCAACATACGATCGACGCATGGCAGAACGCCGTGCCGGAACGCACGAAGCGCTCGCCGCTCATCGGCGCGATGTACGCGCTCGACGGCACCGTGCCGCGCTTTCTCAACATCTGGCCGTACAAGAGCGTCGACGAGCGCTCGCGCATTCGCGCCGAAGCCGTGAAGGACGGCATCTGGCCGCCGAAGGGCGGACCGGCGCATCTGACGACGATGGAATCGACCATCTACATGCCCGCGCCGTTCTCGCCGCTGCGCTAACCGGAGACATCGATGTCACGACGCAAGCTGTCCTTGTCCGCGCTGACGGTTCTCGAACTGACGCCGCCGCAGATGGTCGAGTGCGCGGCGCAGGCGGGCTACGACTTCGTCGGCCTGCGGCTCGTGCCCGCGACCGATACGGAGGTGCGGCACGAGATCGTCGGCGCGACGCCGTTGCGGCGCGAAACGCTCGCGGCGCTGAAAGACACGGGAATCGGCGTGCTCGACGCCGAAATCCTGCGTCTGAAGCCGGATACGAACGTCGCCGATTACGAACCGATGCTCGAAACCGCCGCGGCGCTGGGCGCGCGTTATGTGCTCGTCGCGGGCAACGATCCCGACGAGGCGCGCGCCGCCGAACGGCTCGCGGCGCTCTGCGATCTCGCGAAACCGTACGGCTTGTCGCCGTCGCTCGAACCGATGCCGTGGACCGACGCGAAGGACATCGTGCAGGGCGCGCGCATCGTGCGGGCGGCGGCGCGCGCGAACACGGGGCTGATCGTCGATCCGCTTCATTTCGACCGCGCGGGATCGTCGACGCAAACGCTGCGCGAACTGCCGCGCGAATGGTTCGGCTACGTGCAGTTCTGCGATGCGCCCGCCGAGCGCCCGGCCGATCTCGACACGCTGCTGTATCAGGCGCGCGCCGAGCGCATGATTCCGGGCGAGGGCGGCATCGATCTCGCGGGCATCCTGCGCGCTTTGCCGGACGGATTGCCGCTGTCGATCGAAGTGCCGATGAACGCATGGGCGAAAACCGCGAACGCGCTCACGCGCGCAAAGCGTCTGCGCGAGGCGACGCTCGCGGTGCTTCAGGAGGCATACGCCGAACATTGACCCGCGCCGGTTGAATTCCGAGGTGGAATCGTGTTCTACTCATGCCGCATCGGAACTTCGAGAGACTGAAAGATGGCAGGAAATCTTGAGCGGGCGTTGTCGATCATTGAGTTGCTGGCGAAAAACGGCGGGCGGATGCAGCTCGCCGCCATCGCCGATACGCTCAATATTCCGCGCAGCGGCACGCACCGCCTGCTCGCGATGCTGATCGACGAAGGCTACGTGCGGCAGGACGAGGATCACGGCGAGTACATGCTCGCGCTGAAGCTCGTATCGCTCGCGCTCATTTATCTGTCGACGGGCGGCGTGCTCGACGTGTCGCAGCCCGTGCTCGACCGGCTCGCGGCGCAGTCGGGCGAACTGGCGCGCCTCGGCGTGGTCGAGGACGATCACATCACGTTCGTCGGCAAGGCGCAGGGCGCGAAATCGGGGCTGCGCTACGACCCCGACATGGGCAGCCAGCCGCCCTTGCACTGCACGGCGAGCGGACAGGCGTGGCTGTCGTCGCTCACGGACGAGGAAGCGCTGGAACTCGTGTCGAAGCAGGGCGGGCTGGGCAAGCCGGGCGCGGGCGGTCCGAAGGCGCCGAAGACGATCCAGCAATTTCTCGCGGACCTGCAGGCGGCGCGCGAGCGCGGCTATGGAATCGCGAGCGAGACATACGAGGCCGGCATGACGTCGATGGCCGCGCCGATTCATCATCCGGTGACGGGGGTTGTCGTGGGCGTCGTGAGTCTCGCCGGGCCGACGAGCCGCTTGCCCGATGCGCGCCTGAAGGAACTGGCGCCGGCGCTGCTCGAAGCGGCATCGGATATGGGCGCGGCGACGTTGAGTTCGCCTTATTTCAAGCGGTCGGTGGTGAGGGCGGAGGAAGCGGCGGCGATGACGGCCGGGAAGACGAAGGCCGTTTAAAGACGCGCTAAATTGGCCGAATGGCCGAGGTGACGCGGGAGAAACGCCTGCGTTATCATCGTTTTCATCATGAAGCGAGAAATTGAAATGCCTACCCCACTCGATCCGATCGTGTCCGAATTCGCTACCGTCGAAGAAGCCGAGGCTTATGACAAGTGGTTCCGGGAGAAGATCCAGGCTGCACGCGCGAATCCCGGTCCGCTCATCCCCCACGATGAAGCGATGGCGCGCATTCGCAACAAGCTCCAGGCGAGAATAAAAGAGCAGGAGAAAGCGCGAAAGTAATGTTGCCGATTCGATGGTCCACCAAAGCGCTCGACAACCTCGATGAACTGACCGATCACATTGCCGAAGATAGTATCTGGGCCGCAGTCGACATATTCGAGCTGATTCAAAACTCTATCATCCCCGCCGCGACTCATCCCTACATTTTCCGTCCAGGACGCGTCGCCGGAACGCGCGAGATCGTCGCTCATCCGAACTACATCGTCGTTTATGAAATCGTCGATGGCTGGATACAGGTGATGGGCGTCGTTCACGCACGGCAACGGTATCCCGGATAAAGTTTCGACGGGCGAATGCCTGGCGCCGCACCTCGCGGCGCCTTTCACTTTCCAAGCCGACCGTCCGCTCCTGCACTATCCTCCACAGATCAAGCCCTCGCAAGGCGGATCATGAACGCGGCGTCTGTCACCCCATCCCTGCGCGAAATCAATGATTTGCCGTCGCCGCGCGGCCTGCCGCTGCTTGGCAACCTGCACCAGTTGCCGCCCGCCACGCATCATCTGACGCTCGAGCGCTGGGCCGCCGAACTCGGCACGCCGTACGTGTTCCGCTTCGGCGCGACGCCCGTCACGGTGTGGAACGACATCGAGTTGTCGCATGCCGTGATGCGTGAGCGGCCGCATCGGTATCGTCGCTATGCGCCCATCGAAAATATCCTGAAGGAGTTTGGCTGCAACGGACTCTTCTCGATCGAAGGCGCCGCCTGGGAACCGCAGCGGCGTCTCGTGATGCAGGCATTGTCGATTCCGCACATCAAGGCGTTCTATCCGACGCTCGCCGCGATCACCGAGCGGCTGCGGCGGCGCTGGGAAGCGGCGGCGCACGCGGGGCGCGTGGTCGAGATGACCGAGGATCTGAAGCGCTTCACCGTCGATGTCACGAGCGCGCTCGCGTTCGGCGAAGATCCGAACACGCTGGAGAACGAGCGCGTGCTGATCCAGGAGCAACTGGCGATGCTCCTGCCGACGCTGATGGCGCGCGTGAACGCGCCTTTCGCCTACTGGCACTACGTGAAGTTTCCGCGCGACCGCAAGTTCGACGAAGCGATGATCGACGTGCATCGTCATATCCGCGAACTGATGGCGAGGGCGCGCGCCCGCATGCGCGAGGAAGCGGCTGCGCAAGCGCACGAGACGCCCCAAGCGCCGCGCAATCTGCTCGACGCGATGCTTGCCCTGCGCGACGCGCCCGGCTCCGGCATCACCGACGACGAAGTCGCCGCCAACGTGCTGACCATGCTCGTCGCGGGCGAGGAGACGACGGCGACGTCGATCGCGTGGGCGCTGCTTTTTCTCGGCACCGACGACGCATTGCAGGCGCGCGTCTCCGCCTGCGCGCGGCGCGTGCTCGGCGGCTCGGTGGTATGCCCGAGCTATGGCGCGATGCGTGAGCTCGATCTGTGCGAAGCGGTGTGCACGGAAGCGAGCCGGCTGCATCCGGTCGCGCCGTATCTGTCGTTCGAGCCGCTGGAGGAAGTGCGGCTGCAGGGCGTGCGCTTGCCCGCCGGCACGAAGATTTTCATGCTGCATCGCCCCGCGATGCTGGACCCGCACAATTACGCCGATCCCGAGCGTTACGATCCCGATCGATGGCTGCACGACCATCGGCAGGAAAACGCGTCGCCGCGCGGCGCACATGAACCGCGCGCCTATCTGCAATTCGGCGCGGGGCCGCGCGTGTGTCCGGGGCGGCATCTGGCGGCGGTGGAGATGCGGCTCGTCATATCGATGCTGACAGCGAACTTCACCGCGCAACTTGCCACGAATCCCGGCGATATCCGCGAAATCTGCACGTTCACCGCCGTTCCGAGCGAAATGCCGATGCGCCTCGCGCTGCGATAGCCGCGTCAGCCGGCGTCGAGCGCATCGGCGGCGGTGGAAGCGGGTGCCGGCACGCCGCCGGTCGCCATCCACAGCACTTCGGCGTCATCCTCGCTCGTCGATATGGCCGCGTGGCCGGTGCGGCTGTCGAAGTAGATGCTGTCGCCGGCGTTCAGATGCGTTGGCGCGTAGAGTTCGGAGTAGAGGCACACGCTGCCGCTTATCACGTAGAGAAATTCTTCGCCCTCGTGACGGCCCCAGTCGTCGAAGGCATCGAGCGTGTGCGCCGAAATGCGGATGCGAAACGGCAGCATCGCCTTGTGCGCGAGTTCGGTGGCGAGCAGTTCCATCTGGTAGCCGCGATACGCGTGGCGCTGCCCTTCGTCGCGCCGCGTGAGCGCCCGCCGGCCGCTGGCGTTCGGCGCGGGCGCGGTGCCGAACAATTCGGCGAGATCGATCCGCAGGCCGCGCACGATTTTCTGCAACACGTCGAAGGTCGGCGACATCAGCCCGTTTTCGATTTTCGACAGCGCCGAACGCGACACGCCGCACAGGCGGCTCGCGGTTTCGAGCGTCAGATCATGCGCGAGCCGTGCGCGCTTCACCCGGCGCCCGAGATCGGATGCGGATTGTTCGGGTGAATTTTTTGTGCTGAGGCTGGGCATAGGAAAAGCGTTTAGTTTCCGATCATAACATCGCGAAGGCTGGCGAAAGATCCCGTCGACAAGCCGAATCTACCGCCGCACAAGGCCGTGCGCATGGGGGACAACCCCGATATTGTCCGCTGTTGTGAGCAAAGGCGGCAGCGCGTATAGTGGCCGGACTCACGAAAGTTTCTTATCAGAAACTTCGCTTGCAGAACGAACCCGCTTCGAAAGGACCTCATCGTGAACGCACAATCGATTCTCTCCGACCTCGGCATCGCGAGCCTCGTCACCGATGGCGACATCGCCGTCACTTCACCGATTACCGGCGAAGTCATCGGCCGGGTGAAGCAGAACACCACCGCCGACGTCGATGCTGCCCTGGGCGCCGCGCGCACCGCGTTCGCCGCGTGGCGCAATGTGCCTGCGCCGCGACGCGGCGAACTCGTGCGTCTGCTCGGCAATCGGCTGCGCGACAAAAAGGAGGCGCTCGGCCGTCTCGTGTCGCTCGAGGCGGGCAAGATTCTCCAGGAAGGTCTCGGCGAAGTGCAGGAAATGATCGACATCTGCGATTTCGCCGTCGGGCTCTCACGCCAGTTGTACGGCCTGACGATCGCGTCCGAGCGTCCCGGCCATCGCATGGCGGAGACGTGGCATCCGTTCGGCGTGTGCACGATCATCTCGGCGTTCAATTTCCCGGTCGCGGTGTGGTCGTGGAACGCGGCGCTCGCGCTCGTGTGCGGCAACGCGGTGGTGTGGAAGCCGTCCGAGAAGACGCCGCTCACCGCGCTCGCCGTCGATCGCATCTTGCGCGAGGCCATCGACGAATTCGGCGCCGCGCCGGCGGGCCTCGCGTCGGTGATCATCGGCGGACGAGACGTCGGCGCGGCGCTCGTCGCGGACAAGCGGTCGGACATCGTCAGCGCGACGGGCAGCACGGAAATGGGCCGCAAGGTCGGCGTCGCCGTCGCGGAGCGCTTCGGCCGCTCGATTCTCGAACTCGGCGGCAACAACGCGGGCATCGTCTCGGAGACCGCCAATCGCGATCTCGCGCTGCGCGGCATCCTGTTTTCGGCGGTCGGCACGGCGGGGCAACGCTGCACGTCGCTGCGGCGTCTCTTCGTGCATGACAGCATTTACGACGAAACCGTCGCGCGCCTGAAAGATCTCTACGCGAAGGTGCCCGTCGGCAATCCGCTGGAGCAAGGCGTGCTGATGGGCCCGCTCATCGACGTGCAGGCATTCGCGCGCATGCAGGATGCGCTCGAACAGGCGAAGGGCGAGGGCGGCAAGGTGTCCGGCGGCGAGCGCGTCACCGTGAAGGGCCATGAAAGCGGCTACTACGTGCGCCCGGCGCTCGTCGAAATGCCGTCGCAAACGGATGTCGTGCTGAAGGAAACCTTCGCGCCGATTCTTTACGTGATGCGCTATTCCGATTTCGACGAAGCCATCGCCGCGAACAACGCCGCCGCGCATGGCCTGTCGTCGTGCGCGTTCACGACCGACCTGCGCGAGGCCGAGCGCTTCCTGTCCGCATCGGGCAGCGATTGCGGCATCGCCAACGTAAACATCGGGCCGAGCGGCGCGGAGATCGGCGGCGCATTCGGTGGCGAGAAGGAAACGGGCGGCGGCCGCGAATCGGGCTCGGATGCATGGAAGGCCTATATGCGCCGTGCAACCAACACGATCAACTACTCGTCGGAATTGCCGCTTGCGCAGGGCATCGACTTCAATCTCGGCTGACGCATGCGTTCTGCGCGCCGCGTTGGCATTTTGCGTTTTGTCTGTTGCATGCAAACGCGCGATGTCCGTATCGGCGAGCGATGCGTGACGTAGCGGGAATTCATCGGCGAATGGAGGCGGCGTGGCTTCTCAAGTGGTGATCGTGGGCGGTGGGGTGATCGGCAGTTCGGTCGCGTATTTCCTTCGCGCGGCGGACCCGACGGTGCAGGTGACGGTGATCGAGCGCGATCCGACTTACGCGCGCTCGTCGTCGGCGCTGTCGGCGGCATCGATCCGGCAGCAGTTCTCGACGCCGCTTTCGGTGCGCATGTCGCTCTTCGGCATCGAGTTCCTGCGCTCGATCGGCGAACGGCTCGAAGTGAACGGCGAACGTCCGTCGATCGATCTGCACGAAGGCGGTTATCTCTTCCTCGCGACGTCGCCCGGCGAAGCGACGCTGCGCGAAAATCACGCGCTGCAGCGCGAACTCGGCGCGGACATCAGCCTCTTCGATTCCGCGCAACTGCGTGCGCGTTTTCCGTGGCTCAACACGGACGATCTCGCCGCGGGCGCGTTCGGCGAGAGCGGCGAAGGCTGGTTCGACGGCTACGGTCTCGTGCAGGCGCTGCGGCGCAAGGCGCAGTCGCTCGGCGCGCGCTATGTGACGACGGAAGTCGTCGGCATCGAGCGGGAAGCACGGCGCGCGACGGCCGTGCGCGCGGCCAACGGCGAGACCTATGCGTGCGATGTCGTCGTGAACGCGGCGGGCGCATGGTCGCGCGGGATCGCGGCCATGCTCGGCATCGACATTCCGGTGTATGCGCGGCGGCGCAGCATCTTCAACGTGTCGTCGCCGGCGAAGCTCGAACGCGCGCCGCTGCTGATCGATCCGACCGGCGTCTATTTCCGTCCCGAAGGGCGCACGTATATCTGCGGCACGTCGCCCTCGGCGGACAATGATCCCGACGACTTGCCGCTCGATGAAGTCGATCACGCGCTCTTCGACGACGTAATCTGGCCGACGCTCGCGCACCGCGTGCCGGCGTTCGAGGCGCTGCGCGTGGAGCGCTGCTGGTCCGGGTATTACGAATACAACGTGCTTGATCAAAACGCGATCATCGGCCGCCATCCGGACGTGGAGAATTGCATCTTCGCCAACGGATTCAGCGGACACGGCCTGCAACAAGGCCCGGCGACGGGGCGCGGCGTGAGCGAGCTGATTTTGCGCGGACGCTACGAAACGATCGATTTATCGCCGCTCGACTGGACGCGAGTTCTGGAAGGCCGCCCGATCGTCGAAAAGAATGTCGTATAACTGATAGATGACCGACAGCCGCCGCTTTCATAACCGATGACTTAAGAATGCCCGGTACTTTTCACCGGGCATTTTTTTAGCTACGGAAATAGACAAGCGGATTGAAACTGGTCTGACAGGGTTTCGGACAGGCATTCTTATCATCATCGTCACGCTGACGTGCGAAGTCCATCAATGAAATCCACTAGGGCCAGCCGCTTTCGAGAAGCGCATTCTGGAAGCGTCAAAAACGTTTTTTCTGCGCTTCATAGAAAGGAGACAAAACATGGAAGCGAATACGAGCGCCCATTTCTATGCCTGGATCGACGACGGCGAGCTGCCGCCGGACACGAGCGTCAGTGTGTCGCATCGTTCCAGTCAGGTATCGGCGGAGCCCGAGTATGTCACCGAAATTTGCGGACGTTTCGCAAAGACCGAAGAGGAAAAAAATTCCTGCGTCATTCGCGGATATAACTGACGATCTTTAACGCAGTGTGTTGCGCGCGTGACACGGTTTGTGACCGTGCTTATTTGAACGCGTGAGAATGCGCATTCGGCGATTCATGACGAGACTTCATGAAACGCATAATGCCGGCTGAAATAAACCGGCATTATGAATTTTGTGTGCGTTGTCAAACAGAAGGTCGTCGTTTATCGCCAGTGTGCAAATAGAACCCGCCGCGAGCGGGTTTTTTCATGCATGACGCGTTCTGAAGGTTCTTCGAACCGCCCGGCAGACCGCGCCCGCCGATGGCACAATCGCTCGCAACGCCCGCATATCAGGAGCAGCCGGTGGCGAATCTGGATCTGGACAATCCGTTTCTCGAAGCGCTCGGCGCGACCTTCACCAAGTGGGACGCGGGCTACGCCGAATTCACGATGCCGATCCGCGCGGCACATCTGAACCGCCAGCGCATCCTCCAGGGTGGCGCGATCGCCACGCTGCTCGACGCGGCGTGCGGCTACGCGGGTCTTTTCACGACGGACGTCGCGCCCGTGCACGGTTTCACGCTTTCCCTCACGGTCAACTATCTCGATCGCGGCATCGGCGACAAGGTCGTCGCGAAGGGCTTTCTCGAACGGCAGGGACGCTCCGTTTACTTCGCGCGCGGCGAGGCGTGGGTCGACGATCGCGTGATGATCGCGAGCGCGCAAGGCACGTTCAAGTACGCGCGCTGATCGCGGCGCGTCTCACGATGGCCAATCGAAATCTCCTCAGACGCCTCGATCTCACGACGCTGCAACTCTTTCTCGCGGTCTTCGAGGAGGGCACGCTCACGCGCGCGGCCGAGCGCGAGGCGATCGCGGTGTCGGCGGCGAGCAAGCGGCTGCTCGAACTGGAGCAGGCGGTCGGCGCCGTGCTCTTCGAGCGCAAGGCGCGCGGCATGGCGCTGACGCCCGCGGGCGAAACGCTGCTTCACCACGCGCGGCGCGTATTGCGCGATGTCGAGAACATCGGCATCGAACTCGCCGAGCATGCGAGCGGCGTGCGCGGCTACGTGCGGATGATGGCCAACCTGTCCGCGATCGTCGAATTTCTGCCGGAGGATTTGCGCGCGTTTTCGTCCGTCCATGACCAGATCAAGATCGATCTCGAAGAACGGCCGAGCGGCGGCATCGTGGAAGGCGTGGCGGACAGTCTCGTCGATCTCGGTATCTGTTCCGGCGACGCCGACACGCGCGGACTCGAAAGCGCGCACTACCGTCACGACCGGCTCGCGATCGTCATGCCCGGCGATCATCCGCTGGCGCGGCGCGCGAGCGTCGCGTTTGCAGAGACGCTGGACTTCGATCATATCGGCCTGCATTCGGCGAGCTCCATCAACATGCGCACGCATCTCGCGGCGCGGCAGGCGGGCCGTGCGCTGCGCTTGCGCATCCACGTGCCCGGCTTCGATGCCGTGTGCCGCATGGTGCAAGCGGGCATGGGCGTCGGCGTGCTGCCGATGCAGGTGTTCGAAGCGATGGGCCGCCAGCTCGGGCTTGCGGCCGTCGCGCTCGAAGACGAATGGGCCGCGCGCAGCCTCGTGATCGTCGTGCGCGATTCGGATGCGCTCTCGCCCGTGAGCCGCCTGCTGTTCGATCATCTGCGGACCGTCGAAGCGCGCATTTAGAATTCAAAAAACCAGCGAGCGTTCGCGGTTCGCGAACGATCCTTGCCGAAATGCGGTTGGACGCGGCTCAGCGTTCGCCAATAAGCTTGTCTCCACAGTACAAAACAGGAGACAGGCAACATGAGCGGACCTCTTCAGGGCATTCGCGTCATCGAAATCGGCACGCTGATCGCGGCGCCGTTCGCGGCGCGCATGCTGGCCGAATTCGGCGCGGAAGTCATCAAGATCGAAGCGCCGAATGGCGGCGATCCCCTCCGCAAATGGCGAAAACTCCACGAGGGCACGTCGCTCTGGTGGTATCTGCAATCGCGCAACAAGAAGTCGGTGTGCGTGAATCTCAAGTCGCCAGAAGGCGCGGACGTCATCAAGCGGCTGGCGGCGGATGCGGACATCGTCATCGAAAACATGCGTCCCGGCGCGCTCGAAAAGCTCGGTCTCGGCTGGGACATTTTGCATGCAATAAACCCCAAGCTCACGATGGTCCG
Organism: Caballeronia novacaledonica; assembly: GCF_900258035.1. Lineage (GTDB taxonomy): Bacteria > Pseudomonadota > Gammaproteobacteria > Burkholderiales > Burkholderiaceae > Caballeronia > Caballeronia novacaledonica. The sequence goes on from NZ_OGTP01000001.1 coordinate 482,101, forward strand.
CATCTCCGGCTACGGCCAGACGGGCCCTTACCGCGACCGGCCGGGATTCGGCGCGATCGGCGAGGCGATGGGCGGCATCCGCTACACGACGGGCGACGCCGAAGGCCTGCCGGCGCGCGTCGGCGTGAGCCTGGGCGATTCGCTGGCGTCGCTGCATGGCGTGATCGGCGCGCTGATGTCGGTGCTGCGCGTGAAGACCGGTCAGGGCGATGGACAAGTCGTCGATGTGTCGCTCGTCGAAAGCGTCTTCAACCTGATGGAAAGCCTCGTGCCCGAATACGACCTGCTCGGCCATGTGCGCGAGCGCAGCGGCGGGGCGCTGCCGGGCATCGCGCCGTCGAATACGTATCGCACCGAGGATGGCGGCTTCGTCGTGATCGCGGGCAACAGCGATCCGATCTACCGGCGCCTGATGCACGTGATCGGCCGCGCCGATCTCGCCGACGATCCCGCGCTCGCCCATAACGACGGCCGCGTGAAGCAAAGCGCGATGCTCGACGAAGCGATCACCGCGTGGACCTCGCATCACTCGATGGACGACGTGCTCGCGACGCTCGAACGCGAGGAAGTGCCGTCGGGCCGCATCTACTCGGTCGCGGACATCGTCGGCGATGCGCATTACCAGGCGCGCGACATGTTGCTGAAGGCCGATTTGCCGGGCGGCGCATCGGTGAAGATGCCGGGCATCGTGCCGAAGCTCTCCGACACGCCGGGCGAAGTGCACTGGCAAGGTCCGGCGCTCGGCGAGCATACGCAAGCGGTTCTGGAATCGCTCGGCTTCGACGCCGATGAAGTGCAGCGGCTGCGTGCCGAAGGAGCGGTGCAATGAATCATGCATACAAAGAACCGCTGATCGTTCAGGAAGTCGCGCCGCGCGACGGCTTGCAGATCGAAAAGCAATGGGTCGAGACGGCGGACAAGATCGCGCTGATCGATGGCCTTTCGGCCTGCGGCTTCACGCGCATCGAGGCGGGCTCGTTCGTGTCGCCCAAGGCGATTCCCGCGCTGCGCGATGGCGACGCGGTGTTCGGCGGAATCCGGCGTGAAGCGGGCGTGATCTATGTCGCGCTCGTGCCGAACGTGAAGGGCGCGGAACGCGCGCTCGCCGCCCGCGCCGACGAACTCAATCTCGTGATGTCCGCGAGCCAGACGCACAACCGCGCGAACATGCGCATGAGTTGCGAGTCGTCGCTGGCCGGTTTCGGCGATGTCGTGCGCCTCGCCTCGGCGAAGGTTTCACTGAACGCCACCGTGGCCACGGCGTTCGGCTGCCCGTTCGAAGGGCGCATCGACGAGGACCGTGTCGTGTCGATCGTGCGGACGTATCGGGAGATGGGCATCACCGGCATCACGCTCGCCGATACGACCGGCATGGCGAATCCGCGCCAGGTCGCGCGCCTCGTTGCGCGCGTGCTCGAAGACGTGCCCGCCGCGGATCTGACGCTGCACTTTCACAACACGCGCGGCCTCGGTCTCGCCAATGTCCTCGCCGCGTACGACGCAGGCGCGCGCCGCTTCGATGCCGCGCTCGGCGGTCTCGGCGGTTGTCCGTTCGCGCCGGGCGCCTCGGGAAACATCTGCACCGAAGACCTCGTGAACATGTGCGACGAGATGGGCATTCCGACGGGCATCGATCTGCAAAAGCTCATCGCGCTATCGCGTACGCTGCCCGCGCTCGTCGGACACGAGGTGTCGGGACAAGTCGCGAAGGCGGGACGCAATTGCGATCTGCATCCCGTCCCCGAATACGTTCTTGCACTTTGAATTCAAAAGACAAAATCACACTGGAGACAATCATGAGCGATCTGAGCGTAAGCGCGGCCAACGGGCCGCAGACGAGCGAAAACACCGCGGACATCATCCGCAAGGTGGCATGGCGGCTGATGCCGCTCATCATGCTGTGTTATCTCTTCGCGTTCTTCGACCGCATCAACATCAGCTTCGCGAAGTTTCAGCTACAAAGCTCGCTCGGTTTTTCCGACACGGCTTACGGCCTCGGCGCGAGTCTCTTCGTGATCGGCTATGTTTTGTTCGAAGTGCCAAGCAACATGCTGCTCTATAAGGTCGGCGCGCGGCGCTGGATCGCGCGCATCATGATTTCGTGGGGCATCGCGACCGCGCTGATGGTCTTCGTGCAGACGGAGTGGCAGTTCTACGGGCTGCGCTTCATCATCGGCGCGATGGAGGCGGGCTTCGCGCCGGGCGTGCTGTATTACCTGACGCTGTGGTTTCCGGCGAGCTATCGCGGACGCATCACGTCGCTGCTGTTTTTGGCGTCGGCGTTTTCGGGGCTCGTCGGCGCGCCGCTTTCGGGTCTCGTGCTCGGGCACATGAACGGCGTGTTCGGCATTGCCGGCTGGCACTGGCTGTTCCTGCTCGGCGGCCTGCCGTGCGTGCTGCTCGGCGTGCTCGTGCTGAAGGTGCTGAAAGATCGCATCGATGACGCCGCGTGGCTCTCGGCATCCGAGAAGACGTATCTGAAGAGCCGGATTTCGACGCAAAGCCAGCACACCGACACCGGCCATTCGCTGTTCGGCGCGATCAGGACGCCCGGCTTTCTGATGCTCGGCTTCATCTACTTCCTGATTCAGATCGCATCGTATGGGCTGAACTTCTGGGCGCCGCACCTGATTCGCGCGGCGGGCACGCAGAATCCGACGATCATCGGGCTCCTGACGGCCGTGCCGTACATCTGCGGCGCGATCTGCATGGTCGTGGTCGGCCGCATGTCGGATCGTTCGGGCGAGCGCCGCAAGTTCGTCGCGTTACTGCTCGTGTTGGCGGCGGCCGGCTTCTTCGCGGCAGGCATCTTCGACAAGCAGACGACGCTTCTCATCGCCGCGCTCGGCGTGATGGGCGCGGGCGTGATCGCGTCGATCCCGGCATTCTGGGCGCTGCCGCCGAAGCTTTTGACCGGCGCGGGCGCGGCGGGCGGCATCGCGCTGATCAATACGCTCGGGCAGCTCGGCGGCATCGTGAGTCCGGTGATGGTCGGCCGTATCCGCGACACGATGGGCAGCACGACGCCCGCGCTGTACGCGATCGGCGCGATGAGCGTGGTGTGCGCGCTGTTGCTGCTGTTCGGCTTGCCGCAATCGCTGCGGCAGCGCGATCATTCCGAGCACAAGGCCTGACAGAAAAAGCCCGGCGGAATGCCTTCCCGCCGGGCGTTTGCCTGTGCCTCAATCCTTCCAGGTCCACTCGCGAATCTCGTCGCGGTCGATGCCTTCCTCGTGCGCGTACCGCACGCTCTCGATGATCTGATTCTTGAGCCATTCCTTCGTATGCGCGCCGCTGCCGGCGATGCGCGGCACGCGGTCGATCACGTCGATCGCGAGCGTATAGCGATCCACGCCGTTGATGATCGCGAGCTCGAACGGCGTGTTGATATTGCCGCGCTCGCGATAGCCGTGCACGTGCATGTTCGCGTGATTCGTGCGGTTATAGGTGAGCTTGTGCACGAGCGTCGGGTACGAGTGGAAGTTGAAGATCACCGGTTTGTCGCGCGTGAAGATCGAATCGAAATCGCGATGCGACAGGCCGTGCGGATGATCCGTGTCCGGCAACAGCCTGAAGAGATCGACGACATTGACGAAGCGGATTTTCAGATCCGCGCAATTCGCCTTCAGGATTTCGACGGCCGCGAGCGCTTCCATCGTCGCGATATCGCCTGCGCACGCGATCACGACGTCCGGCTCCTGGCCCTGATCCGTCGACGCCCAATCCCAGATGCCGATGCCCTTCGCGCAATGCACGATGGCGTCCTTCATGCTCAGATACTGCAAATGCGGCTGTTTGTCCGCGACGATCACGTTCACGTAATCATGCGTGCGCAGGCAGTGATCCGCGACGCTCAACAGGCAGTTCGCGTCGGGCGGCAGATAAATGCGCACGACGCCCGGGCTCTTGTTCGTGACGACATCGAGAAAGCCGGGGTCCTGATGCGTGAAGCCGTTGTGATCCTGACGCCACACGAGCGACGTGATGAGCAGATTGATCGACGGCACCGGCGCGCGCCAGTCGAGCTCGTTCTTCGCCTTTTCGAGCCACTTCGCGTGCTGATTGAACATCGAGTCGATCACGTGGACGAACGCTTCGTATGTCGCGAAAAGGCCGTGGCGGCCGGTCAGCACGTAGCCTTCGAACCAGCCTTCGAGCGTGTGCTCGGAGAGCATCTCCATCACGCGGCCGTCGATGGACAGCGCGCCGCCGTCGGCGTCTTCGGGCAGCGTCTGCGCGAGCCAGCGCTTGCCCGACGCTTCGTAGACGCCGTCGAGCTTGTTGCTGGCGGTTTCGTCCGGGCCGAAGAGACGGAAGCTCGTCATGTTGCGGCGGATCACGTCGCGCAGGAAGGTGGCGAGCACGGCTGTCGGCGACTGATAGACGCTCGCCGCGCGCTTGAATTCGAACGCGTATTCGCGAATGTCGGGCAAATCGAGCGACCGGCGCAACGCGCCGCCATTCGCATGCGGATTCGCGCTGATGCGTCGCGCGCCTTCGGGCGCGAGCGCGCGCAGCGTCTCGATCAGGCGGCCGTTTTCGTCGAACAATTCCTCCGGCCGGTAGCTGCGCAGCCACGCTTCCAGCAGCGCGAGATTCCGGTGATTGCTGGCCGGATCGGCGATCGGCACCTGATGCGAGCGCCAGAAATTCTCGACCTGGTGACCGTCCACTTCCTTCGGCCCGGTCCAGCCCTTCGGCGTGCGCAGGACGATCATCGGCCAGCGCGGGCGCGTCACGTCTTCCGGATGGGCGCGCGCGTTCGCCTGGATCGCGCGGATATCGGCGATGCAGCGCTCCAGCGTCGCGGCCATGCGCTGATGCATCGCTTCCGGTTCGTCGCCTTCGACGAAATGCGGCGCGTAGCCATAGCCCTTGAAGAGCGCTTCGAGCTCGTCGTGCGGAATGCGCGCGAGGATCGTCGGATTGGCGATCTTGTAGCCGTTCAGATGAAGGATCGGCAGCACGGCGCCGTCGGTCGCGGGATTGAGGAACTTGTTCGAATGCCAGGACGTGGCGAGCGGGCCGGTTTCCGCTTCGCCGTCCCCGACGACCGTCGCGACGATCAGATCCGGATTGTCGAAGGCCGCGCCGAATGAATGCGAGAGGCTGTAGCCGAGTTCGCCGCCTTCGTGTATCGATCCCGGCGTTTCCGGCGTGCAATGCGAGCCGATGCCGCCCGGCGACGAAAACGCCCGGAAGAGTCTGAGCATGCCGCGCTCGTCGGCGCTGCGATCGGGATAGATGTCCGAGTAGTGCTCTTCGAGCCAGGAATTGGCGAGCGTGGCGGGCGCGCCGTGGCCGGGGCCGGAGACGAACAGCACATTCAGGTCGTCGCGCCTGATGAGCCGGTTCAGATGCACCCACACGAACGACTGGCCGGGATCCGAACCCCAGTGGCCGAGCAGACGCCGTTTGATGTGCTCGGGCTTGAGCGGCTCGCGCAGCAGCGGATTCGCGCGCAGGTAGATCATGCCGACCGACAGGTAATTGCAGGCCCGCCAGTAGGCGTCGATGTTCGCGAGGAGGTCGGGGTCGAGCGGCGTGTCGAGAGCGGTCGTGCGAGAGACGTCGTCGTTCAATTGCTTCTCCTTGACAAGTGGAAGGATCGGTCGAGCGTCGCGCGTGCGGATTGGCGCAAGACAGAGTCCCGCGCGTGGTGCAATGATCGGAAATGTTTGTGGCGTTATGTTGGCAGGGCGGTGCGGCATCGACGCCCGCGACGTCGCCCGGACGCTTCGGCGGGCGCCTGCACAGAAATTCTTACGCAATACGTCATTTCTCAAGCGCTCATAAAATGTCCGGATGACCCGAAAATCCGCTTTTGCGACCGACGCCTTCCAGGGCTTTCATCCCGCCGTCGCCGGCTGGTTCCGCTCGCGCTTTCCCGCGCCGACGCCCGCGCAGGCGCGCGCATGGCCGCTCGTCCACGCGCGCCGCTCGACGCTCGTCGCCGCGCCGACGGGCTCCGGCAAGACGCTGACCGCGTTTCTCGCCGCCATCGACGAACTCGTGCGCGACGGCGTCGCGCTCGGCGGGACGCTGCCGGACGAGACGCGCGTCGTGTACGTGTCGCCGCTGAAGGCGCTGTCGAACGACATTCACGTGAATCTGGAGGAACCGCTCGCGGGAATCGCCCAGACGCTGCGCGACGCCGGCGTGGCCGCGCCCGAGATCCGCGCGGCCGTGCGCACCGGCGACACGACGCAGCAGGAGCGCAACGCGGTGAAGAAGCGCCCGCCGCATATTCTCGTGACGACGCCCGAATCGCTCTATGTGCTGCTTTCGTCGGATTCGGGACGCGCGATGCTGTCGGCCACGCGCACCGTGATCGTCGACGAAATTCATGCGGTCGCGGGCAGCAAGCGCGGCTCGCACCTGAGCCTTTCGCTCGCGCGGCTCGACGCGCTGTGCGAGGACGCGGGCGGCGAGCGGCCGGTGCGCGTCGGATTGTCGGCGACGCAAAAGCCGATCGAGCGGGTCGCGAAGTTTCTCGTCGGTGAAAACGAGCCGTGCGAAATCGTCGACGTGGGCCACGTGCGCGCGCGCGATCTCGCGCTCGACATTCCGCCGATGCCGCTCGAAGCGATCATGTCGAACGATACGTGGGAGCGCGTCTACGACCGCCTCGCGGAACTCGCGGGGCAGCATCGCACGACGCTCGTCTTCGTCAACACGCGCCGCATGGCCGAGCGCGCGGCGCGGCATCTGACCGAGCGTCTCGGCAAGGACGCGGTCGCGGCGCATCACGGCAGTCTCGCGCGGGAGCATCGGCTGGACGCGGAGCAGCGGCTCAAGCGCGGCGAATTGCGCGTGCTGATCGCAACCGCCTCGCTGGAACTGGGCATCGATATCGGCGATGTCGATCTCGTCTGCCAGATCGGCTCGCCCGGTTCGATAGGCGCGTTCCTGCAGCGCGTCGGGCGCTCGGGGCATCACGTGGGCGGCACGCCGAAAGGGCGGCTTTTCCCGACGTCGCGCGACGATCTCATCGAATGCGCGGCGTTGCTCGATTGCGTGCGGCGCGTCGAGCTCGACGCGCTGACCATTCCGCGCGCGCCGCTCGACGTGCTCGCGCAGCAGATCACCGCCGAAGTCGCGTGCCGGGAGTGGGGCGAAGACGCGCTTTTCGAGCGCATCACGCGCGCGTATCCGTACGCGACGCTCGACCGCGCCCATTACGAGGCGGTGCTGCGCACGCTCGCGGAAGGCTATACCGGGCGGCAGGGCGTGCGCGCGGCTTACGTGCATCGCGATGCCGTCTCGCGCACGCTGCGCGGCCGGCGCGGCGGCAAGCTGACGGCGGTGACATCGGGCGGCGCCATTCCCGACAACGCCGATTTCGCCGTGATCCTCGAGCCGCAGGGCTTGCAGATCGGCACGGTGAACGAGGATTTCGCCGTCGAAAGCCTCGCGGGCGATATTTTTCAACTGGGCAATACGTCGTATCGGATCATGCGGGTGGAAGGCGGGCGCGTGCGCGTGGAGAACGCCAACGGCCAGCCGCCGAACATCCCGTTCTGGCTCGGCGAAGCGCCGGGCCGCAGCGACGAGCTTTCTCACGCGATCTCGCGTCTGCGCGCGGATATCGACGCGCGCCTCGATGACGGCGTCGATGCCGCCGTCGCCTGGCTCGCACGGGAAAGCGGCATCGCGCTCGAAGCGGCGCGGCAGATCGTCGATTATCTGGCGCGCTCGCGCGCCGCGCTCACCGTGCTGCCGACGCAGGACACGCTCGTCATGGAGCGCTTCTTCGACGAATCCGGCGGCACGCAGCTCGTCATCCACGCGCCGTTCGGCAGCCGCGTGAATCGCGCGTGGGGCCTCGCGCTGCGCAAGCGCTTTTGCCGCACGTTCAACTTCGAATTGCAGGCGGCGGCGACCGAAGACGCGATCGTGCTCTCTCTGACGGGCAGCCACAGCTTCGCGCTCGACGACGTGTGGCGCTATCTGAAGTCCGCGACGGCGGAACACGTGCTGATCCAGGCGCTGCTCGACGCGCCGCTTTTCGGCGTGCGCTGGCGCTGGAACGCGACCAATTCGCTTGCGCTGCCGCGCTACACGGGCGGGCGCAAGGTCGCGCCGCAACTGCAGCGCATGAAAAGCGAGGACCTGCTCGCGGCCGTGTTTCCGGATCAGGTCGCGTGCGCGGAGAACATCGCGGGCGAGCGCGACGTGCCGGCGCATCCGCTCGTCGAGCAAACCATCGACGATTGTCTGCACGACGCAATGGACAGCGACGCGTGGCTCGCGCTTCTGCGACGCATCGAAGCGGGTGGCGTGCGGCTCGTCACGCGCGAACTGCCCGCGCCGTCGCCGCTCGCCGCGGAGATTCTGTCGGCGCGACCCTACGCGTTCCTCGACGATGCGCCGATCGAAGAGCGCCGCACGCAGGCCGTGCTCGCGCGCCGCTGGACCGATCCGCAATCCGCCGGCGATCTCGGCGCGCTCGATCCCGAAGCGATCGCGAGCGTGCGCGACGAGGCGTGGCCCGACGTCACCAGCGCCGACGAAATGCACGAGGCGCTGACGACGCTCGCCTGCATCGCCGAAAGCGAAGCGCAGCGCAGCCCGCAATGGTCCGCATGGCTCGATTCGCTGGCCCGCTCCGGCCGCGCGACGCGGCTGAGGATCGCGGAGCGCGACGCGCTGTGGACGCCCGTCGAGCGTCTTTCCTGCGTGCGCGCCGTCTACGAGCACGCGCCGATGGATCCCGCGCTGCATCCGCCGCCCGGCTTCGACGACGCCTGGTCGCCCGACGATGCGCTCGTCGAAATCGTGCGCGCGCGCTTGTCGGGCTTTGGGCCGCTGACGGTGCCGGAGATCGCGCGTCCGCTCGCGCTGCCCGCATCGGCGATCGCACTCGCGTTGACGCGGCTCGAAGCGCAGGGCTACGTGATGCGCGGCCGATTCACGCCCGGCGCACAGGCCGAGGAATGGTGCGAGCGGCATCTGCTCGCGCGGATTCATCGCTATACGGTGCGGCGGCTGCGTCGCGAAATCGAGCCGGTCGAGCGGCAGGACTTCATGCGCTTTCTGCTCGAATGGCAGCGCGTCGCGCCCGAATCCCACGGCGAGGGCCGCGACGCGCTCGCCGCCGTGCTGGAGCAGCTCGAAGGATTCGAAGCGCCCGCCGTCGCGTGGGAGGACGAGATTCTGCCGGCGCGTATCGCCGATTATTCCGGCATGTGGCTCGACGATCTCTGCCGCGCGGGCAAGCTCGTGTGGACGCGCCCGGCGGGACGCTCGCGCGCGTCGGGCGGTCCGGTGCGCGGCACGCCGATCGTGCTGTTGCCGCGTCGTCACCTCGACGCGTGGAACGGGCTCATGCGTCCGGACGAAGCGCCGCAGTTGTCGTCGCGCGCGGAGCGCGTGTTCGATGCGCTGAACGCCCACGGCGCGATGTTCTTCGACGAGCTTCTCGCCGACGTGCGGCTCTTGCGGACCGAACTCGAAGACGCGCTCGGCGAACTCGTCGCGCTCGGGCTCGTCAACGCCGACAGCTTCGCGGGCCTGCGCGCGCTCCTCGCGCCGGCGGCGAAGCGCAACGCGTTCGCGCGCCGTCCGCGGCGCGGCGGACTGTTCATCGGCGGAATGGACGACGCCGGGCGCTGGGCGCTCCTGCGCCGCGCGAAGCCGGACGACGCGCGCGGCGAAGGCGATCTGGAGCACGTCGCGCTGACGCTGTTGCGGCGCTATGGCGTCGTGTTCTGGCGGCTCCTGGAGCGCGAGGCCGAATGGCTGCCGCCGTGGCGCGACCTGCTGCGCGTGTTTCACCGGCTGGAAGCGCGCGGCGAGATTCGCGGCGGGCGTTTCGTCGCCGGGCTCGCGGGCGAGCAGTTCGCGCTGCCCGACGCGGTGCCGCTCCTGCGCGACATGCGCAAACGGCCGAAGGACGGCGCGTTCGTCGCGCTTTCGGCGGTCGATCCGCTCAATCTCGCCGGCACCTTGCTGCCGGGCGAGAAAGTGCCGGCGCTCGCGGGCAATCGCGTGCTGTATCTCGACGGCGTGCCTGTCGGCGCGGTGGTCGCGGGCAAGACGCGCTATTTCGGCGATATCGAAGGGGAAGGGCGCGAACGCGTTCGGCTCGCGCTCGTCAAGCGCACGGCGCATTCGCTCGGGACATCGGTTGGACGCGGGATTGAAGCAGCGAGGGACGCGATCCCTCGCTGAAGGCAGACGCTACTTCTTCGTGACGATCTTGGTCGTGAACGGCCCGGTCTGCGCGGCCGGCACGTCCTTCACCGGCACGCCCGGATAGTCGACGACACGATTCGTGTTCGACGCCGGGCGGATGCGAAACGACGCCCGCACGCCATCGCGCGCGCCGCCGACGATCGTATGCATCGCCTGTCTGTCGAGTTCGACGCTGTCGGCGAGATCCCTGATTTTGAGGACAGCCATGGATGTTTCCTCCAGAAAGGGGAGTCGTAGTCGAGTATAGACAATGTGCTTGCCGCACCGCCCATACATCGGATGGCAAACGCCGATGGCGGCAAAAGCGTAAGCCTTCTGCCGCGAGGACGTTCGCATCATCTAATGCGAAAGCCGTGCCTGGCTTGGGCGATTCCGCAAGCCGTTGATTTTGCTGAATTTTGATCGAACCGCTGCGCACGCTTAGCCGCTGCGACGCCAACACTTGCCGTCGATGTGTCGGTCTCCGAACGACATGTGCGCGATACCGCTCATGATCGAAAACGCCATTTGCGAAAGCGTGATGTGAAGGCTAGTATCGAACGAGCACCGGGCTTATGTTACGACAAGTATTTTCGTTCGATTGGAGACGCATCGCGACGCACAGATGACAAGTTTTGCGCAAGCGATTCGTACTTATCGGGGCGACGGCGGGTCGCGCGACGAGTTCTTCGCGGGAGTGGACGGCGCACTGGCGACCGAGCAGACTCCGGCGAAGCGGCTCATGGAAATCCTCGACGAGGAGCATGCGGCGCAACCGTTGCCTCCCGACATCTATGCGGCCATTCGCCGCCGCATCGAGCACGCGGCGCGCATGCGCCCGGACGCCGATTCCCCCACGGGCCCCGCGAGCCGCGACGAAACCCGTCTGCAGACCGCGCCGGGCTTTGCGCCGCCGCCCTCGCGCGATCCGAGCAGCGGCACCGGCAGCCAGGCGACGCAGGTGATCGTCGATCACGATCAGCAGATGAAAGGCGTCGGCGACACGCTCAACAGCCGCTTCGTGCTGGAAGAATGTCTCGGCATCGGCGGGATGGGCACCGTCTACAAGGCGCTCGACCTGCGCAAGCTGGAAGCGTCGGACCGGCGCCCGTATGTCGCGATCAAGGTGCTGAATCTCCAGTTTCGCGGCAATCCGAAGTCGCTGATCGCGTTGCAGCGCGAGGCGCGCAAGGCGCAACAGCTTGCGCACCGGAACATCGTCACTGTTTACGATTTCGACCGCGACGGCCAGATCGTCTACCTGACGATGGAATATCTCTCCGGCCAGCCGCTGTCCCGATTGCTTCGGAACCCGAATTTCAAGGGCATGCCGTTCGCCGAAGTCTTTCCGATCTTCAAGGGCATGGCCAACGCGCTCGCCTACGCGCACGAGCGCGGTTTCGTTCACTGCGATTTCAAGCCGGCCAACGTTTTTCTGACCGATACGTCGGAAGTGAAAGTGATCGATTTCGGGATTTCGCGCGTCATTCAGCGGCCCGAGGAAGAGACCGAGGCGACCGTCTTCGATCCCGGCAGTCTCGGCGCGATGACCCCGGCGTACGCGAGCCCGGAGATGATGGAGCATCGCGAACCCGATCCGCGCGACGACATCTACGCGCTCGGCTGCATCACGTATGAACTGCTGACCGGCAAACATCCGTTCGATCGCGTGCCCGCGTTGCAGGCGAGGAGCGCGGGCATGAAGCCGCAGCGCCCCGAGCATCTCGGCAACCGGCAGTGGAAAGCGCTGAAAGCCGCGCTCGCGTTCGAGCGCGAGGCGCGCACGCCGAGCGTCGTGCAATTCCTCGAGGAAATCGCCGAGGAGCACGCCGCGCCCGCCACCGGCCGCAAGGCGAAAAAGAGCGCCGCGCCGAAGCTCGCGATCGGCGCGGCGGCGGTCGTGGCGGCGTTGATCGCCGGGGCGGGCTATTACTTCTACGAGCAGTCGGGACGCGGCGAGGAGACCGCGCGCGAAGCGCCGCCGTCCTCATCCGAAGGCAGCGCCACGGGCACGGTGACCCAGCACGCGCCGGAAAAAGCCGCGCCGGCTTCCGCCGTGGCGATCACGCCCGCGGTGCCGCCGCGGCCCATTCCCGAACTGACGATGGCCGCCGTCACGCCCGTGCTCGCGAGCGTGCCGTGTTCGGCGCTGGTCGCTTCGGTGCACGATCAGACCGTCGACGTGCAGGGCTTCGTATCGCAGAAATACGGGCTCGCGCGGCTGAAGGATGCGCTCGGCCGCGTGCCCGGCGTGAAGACCACGAACTTCGGCGTGCAGCAGGTCGCCGACGACAAATGCGATCTGCTCAAGGTATTCGCGCCGTTCTGGACGGCCAACCGGCAGTCGGGCAGGCCGGCGTCGGTGCACACGCGTTCGCGCGCGACGCGCCTCACCGAGGGCGATCCGCTCATCATCGACTTGATGACGCCGGCGTTCGAGTCGTACGTCAACGTCGATTACTTCATGCTCGACGGCAGCGTCGTGCATCTGCTGCCCAACGCGCGCTCGCGCGACAACCAGGCGCCGGCGAACTACACGGCCACCATCGGCACCATGGGCGATTGGGTCGTCGGCAAGCCGTTCGGCTCGGAGATGATCGTGCTGACGGTCACGCCCGCGCCGCTCTTCGATTCGGCGCGCCCCGACAGCGAGGCGAAGCCCGACTACCTGCGCGCCGTCGAGAAGCGCCTCACCGCGCTCGCGGGCAAGTATGGCCACGACCGCGTGGCCGTCGATATTTTTCAGATCACGACGCAGGGCAAGAAATAAGGCCCGTCCCGCGCATGTGGATCATCCACGCGGGAGGCCGGGCCTTGTCGGGAAGAAGCGAGGTCAGGTTTTGGGCTTCTCGATAGTCGCTTTCAGTTCCTTCAGGGCGTCTTCCATGCGCTTGCTGACGAGCGCATACGCTTCCGCCTGAGTCTGCTGCGTCGTGCGCGCGATGTCCTGCATGTCGGCGAGCGCGTTGTGCAGCACGCGTTGCACGACTTCGTTCGCGTTGAATGGAGGTTGCGTCGACGTATTGGCGAATTGCTTCGCGATGGATTCCAGATCGCTCAAGGTCCGGCGCAGGATTTCGACTTGTTTGTCGCGCAGCGCTTCCATGCCGCCGAACGCGACGCGATTGGTCGCCGCGAGCGCTTCGACGTCCTTGCGCCGCGATTCCATGATCGCGGTGACGTCGAACCCAGGAAGCTGATACTGCTGGAACATGGCGGCAAACTGGCTGAACGGATCGCTGAAATTTTGATTCATGGTGCCTCCCCAGGGTTCTGTTGGTCGAATGCGAGCCATTCTTGCGGGCGAAGGCGAGGATGGCCCGGGCAGCATGCGCCGTGTGCGCGAAATCATGCCAACGCGCGCCAGCACCTGATACTACCAATATAAGCGCCGGAAATGGGGCAAGGGAAAACACCAGAACGAGCGATCGTGTCGCGGCCGCGTTTTCTCGCGATTGATGCAGGTCAACGCTCGCCGCGCCGGGCCGACGACCATGAATTATGGCGGCGCAATATCGGCGTGCAGCGCGGGCGGCCGAGGCCGCCCGACGGTCGGGAGAAGATCATGATCAGGGGTGAAGGGCGCATCGTCGCGGCCTTGGGCGCCGTGTTCGTGACGCTGGGCGGCATCAATGCCGCGTTGCGCGGCCTGCTCTTCGACGAGACGGCCGTGATGTACTACGGCGTCCTCGCGATTCTGATCGGCGCTGCGTCGTTCGTCGTGATGCTCACACCGTTGCCGGGCGACGAGCCCTGAGATCGCGTCCTTCGATCAGATTCCCTCCTCGCCCGCGAAAACGCCGCGCTCCGCCCTGATCTGTTCGCGGTCGATGCACTGCACGTGCCAGCGTCCGGTGCTTTTTGCCGTTGCGCCGTCCACATACCAGAGCACGCGTCCAGCAAGGCCTTCACATGGGCCGCCGGGAGCATCGACGTCGAGGCGTTCCAGCACGCAGATGGGATCGCCGACGTGCTGGTCGCAGATCATCGTGCCGTTCAATCCCGAACGCAGGCCGCCCCAGTCCGGCACTTCCACCGCCTGATGTCCTTCGCGTGACCATCGGCGGGTTTCCTTGTCGAGCCACAGGATGGCGTAGGCCGCCGACGGAGCGCCTTCGAAGCCATCCAGCTTGACCGTGATACGCATGTCATCCTCCATGAAACGATTCGATGGACGAGACGCTCAGCACTTCCGCACTGGCCATGAGCGTCGTCGATTGAATGGCGGCTTGCGCCGCGCGTATTGTTAAGGCGTTGCTACACGGCTCATGTGAGGCCGCGATAAGAGGTTCGAACGGCGTGCGCCAAATAAGTTTTAACGCGACGCATGTAATGGGTTCCATCGCAGAGACGTCGCTCGAGCGCGCCGCGCCGCAACAGACAGAACAGTTAAAGCATCAAGCAAGTCCGATGCCGAACCATGCCCTTGCTTCGTGACCGTGCGGCTTTAGTTTAGTACGACAATCTGACGCTTCAGCGACAGGCATCGCGGGCATATCGCCGCATGCGGGCGCGACGAACGCGGCGCATCGTCGTGCGATGTCACGTTACGTCGACGCTCGCTCGCCGTGCATGTGTGCACCACGCCGGCTTTGCGCGCCTCAACGCGTTGCAGAGGGTTGTGAGCAAGTCGGGCCGTTTCGGGCGTGAAGCGCTGCGCTGCAATATCGACGCGGCGGCGCCCACGATACGCGCGAACGTTCGTCAGTGATGTTCGAGCATCGTCCGATCGACGATGCGCACCTGTCGCCCGTTGAGACCGATCGCGCCCTCGCGTTGCAGCTTCGAGAGCGTGCGGCTCACGGTTTCCAGTTCCAGGCCCAGATAGCTGCCGATGTCCGCGCGGGTCATCGGCAGGATGAGTTCGTTCGCGTGATCGCCGGTTGACGCATCGCGCGCGTCGAGACGCTCGGAAAAATCGAGCAGGAACGCGGCCACGCGCTCGCGCGCGGGCATGGTGCCGAGCATCAGCGCAAGCCGCGACGCGCGCACGATTTCAGCGCTCATGATCGCGAGCAGTTCGTGCTGCATCGCCGCGTATTCACGGCACAAAGGTTCCAGTATGCCGACCGGCATGATGCGCACGATGCTCGGTTCGAGCGCGATGGCGTCGCTTTCGTGCCGTCCGGTGCACACGCCGTCGAGGGCGAGCGTTTCGTTCGTGAAATGGAAGCCGGTGACCTGCATGTGCGGGGCGCTGTCGTCGTCGCCGCTCGGATACGTCGCGACGGTTTTGAAGCAGCCGCTTTGCACCGTATAGAGGCTGCGCAATGGCTCGCCCATGCAATAAAGCGCATCGCCGCGCTCGACGGTGCGCGTCGGAAACGGAATGGCGTCGGCGTCCGAGAGGCGCACGTGCAGCGTCGGCGCGGCGTGTCTGACCGAAGCGCCCGAATTGGCTGAAGGTTCCATGAGCGGTTTCCCCCTACTGATCAGTATGGTTCACGGACTAAGGAAAGGACAACCCGGCGCGGCGTTCAGAATTCGATGTCCAGCTCGTCGATCTCTTCGGCTTCCTGTTGCGCATCGGCGATCCACTGGCGCATTTCCGGCATCGCGAGAATGCGCTCGCCATACGCGACGATATCCGCGTCGAGCTTGACGTCGTAGGTGACGAAGCGCGTGACGACCGGCGCGAACATCGCATCCGCGCACGAGCGTTCGCCGAAGAGATACGGCCCGCCGTATTGCGCAAGGCACTCGTGCCAGATCGCCACGATGCGCTCGATGTCGGTCTGCGCGCGCGCCCACACCTTGAAGCCGGGAAAGTGCGCTTTCAGGTTCATCGGCAACGCGGAGCGCAACGCGGCGAAGCCCGAATGCATCTCGCCGCAGATCGCGCGGCAATGCGCGCGCTCGGCGCGTTCCTTCGGCAGCAGCCCGGCGTCGGGGCGCACTTCGTTCAGATACTCGGCGATCGCGAGCGTGTCCCAGACCTTGATGCCGTCGTGAAAGAGGCAGGGCACGAGAATCGACGGCGAAAGCAGAAGGAGTTCGGCGCGCGCGCCGGGATCGTCGGCGGGCATTACGGCTTCCTCGAACGGCAGTCCGCTGAACTTCGCGAGCAGCCAGCCGCGCAACGACCAGGACGAATAGTTCTTGCTGCTGATGGTGAGCGTGGCCTTCGCCATGAGCTTCTCCTCGCGCGTCGTGCACCAAGACGGATCGAGCGCGGTGCGTGCAGGCACCGAAAGGCGGCACTACGCGCTCGTGGATGGTAGCCGTGCAAAGGATATGCCAATCGTTCGGGCGATTGGCATGTCTATTGCCTCTTTCGACGCTCCACATCGACGCATGCGCCGCCCGCGTGCAAGAGAGATGAATCCGTTCGCCTACGCGGGCTATCAGGCCTGGTCCGATTCGATGCTGCCGATACGTCACGCCGCCGCGCTCGTCGGCGGCGCGCTGCGCGTCTGGCCGGAGATCGGCGCGACGCCGCAGGGCCGCGGCCTCGCGGCGATCTGCGAGCAGATCGAACTCGCCGGGCTGACGCACGCGCGGCCGTCGTTCGGTATCGCGGAAGTGGACGTCGAAGGCAAGCCGATGCGCGTCGCGGAAGAGGTTGCGGCGCGCACGCCGTTCTGCGACCTGCTGCATTTCCGCAAGGACGGTGTATCCGTCGCGCAGCCGCGCGTGCTCGTCGTCGCGCCGATGTCCGGCCACTTCGCGACCCTTTTGCGCGGCACCGTGCGCACGATGCTCGCCGACCACGACGTCTACATCACCGACTGGCGCAATCCGCGCGACGTCTCGCTGATGCACGGCCGCTTCGGCTTCGACGAGTACGTGCAGCACATCGTCGATTTCATCGAAACGATCGGGCCGGGGGCGCATCTGCTGGCGGTGTGTCAGCCGACCGTCGCGGCGCTGTCGGCGGTTGCGTTGATGGCCGAGGACCGGCATCCCGCCGAGCCGGCGAGCATGACGCTGATGGCCGGCCCCATCGACACGCGCGTGAATCCGACCCGCGTGAACGAGCTCGCGAAGAGCAAGCCGCTCGAATGGTTCGAGCGCAATCTGATCGGCATGGTGCCGTTCGGCTTCGCGGGCGCGATGCGGCGCGTGTATCCGGGCTTCGTGCAACTGGGCGCGTTCATGTCGATGAATCTCGCGCGCCATCTCGAATCGTTCGAGGACATGTATCGTCAGCGCGCGAAGGGCGACCCCGCGCAGGCGGACGCGATCCGCGTTTTCTACGAGGAATATTTCGCGACGATGGATCTCACCGCCGAGTTCTATCTGGAAACCGTCGATACCGTCTTTCAGCGTCACGCGCTGCCGCTGAAGCAACTCGAAGTGCGCGGCCGGAAGGTCGATCCGTCGGCGATCCGGCGTACCGCGCTCTTCACCGTCGAGGGCGAGCGCGACGACATCTGCGCTGTCGGGCAGACGCTCGCCGCGCAGGATCTGTGCGACAAGCTGCGGCCTTATCTGAAGGCGCATCACGTGCAGACGGGCGTCGGGCACTACGGCGTCTTCAACGGCAAGCGCTGGGAGCGGCAGATTTATCCGCGAATCCGCGCATTGATACACGACAACGAACCGAGCCCGGCCGGCGTCAACGCGCGCGCGCAGCCGATGGTCCCGTTGCAGGCGATCGCGCCGCTCGCGCGTGAATCGACGGTTGCGGAGGAGCAGGCGCAGGCGGCGCAGCAGAGCGGCGGCAAGCAGGCGATCGCCGATCCCGACGACGCACGCGCAACCGAATAGCGTCAGCCCGTCGCCACGCCCGAAAGTGGCAGGACGAGGCGCGACTCCGCGCCGCCGCCTTCGCGCGCGCGCAATTCGAGCGTGCCGCCATGCAGCCGCGCAATGCGCTCGACGATCGCGAGACCGAGACCGGTGCCCTTCGGCTGGCCTTCGCCGCCGCCGCGTTTGAACGGCTGCTTGAGCGCTTCCGGGTCTTGTCCGCCAAGTCCTTTGCCGCGATCCGCGATCACGACGCACGCGGCGTTCGCCCGCTTGTCCGTCCACGTGCGCACTTCCAGCCCGACGACGCCGTACAGCACGGCGTTCTGCATCAGGTTCATGAGCACGCGCATCATGCTGATGGGGCGAAACGCAAACGGTTCGATCTCGCCGAGATCGAGCGCGAACTCGTGTCCCAGTCCCGCGAAATCGGCGGCGAGATTGGCGATCAGTTCGTTGAGATCGCCGACGACGGGCGTCTCCTTCGCGCCGCTGCCCGCGTAATCCATGAACTGCTGAAGAATCGTGTCGATGGTGTCGAGATAACCTTCCGCCGATGCCGTGAAGGTCGCGTCCGTCGACGGCACGGAGGACATCGCCATGGCGAGGCGCAGCTTGGTCATCGGCGTGCGGATGTCGTGCGAGATGCCCGCGAGCATCAGCGCGCGCGTCGCTTCGGCTTCCTTCAGCGCGGCCGTCATGCGGTTGAATGCGCCGCTCACCTGCGCGATTTCCGTCGGGCCGTCCGTCGGCAGAACGCCCGGCTCGCCGCCCGCGGAAACGAGCCGCGCGGCATCGGCGAGATGCGAGAGCGGACGGTTCAGGTGGCGCTGGATCACATACGCCGTCGCGAACGCGAGCGCGCCGAGCCCGAGCGAAAGGAGCAGGGCGGTCACGAGGCCGTCGTCGTGCGCGGCTTCGGGGACCGGCAGCGCAAGCCAGCGCGGCTCGCCCGACAAATGCGCGCGAATCCACAGGCGTTGCTGGCCGTCGTCGGCGGAATCGCCGCCTTGCCAGCGCACGAGCATGTCGGCGGGCAAATGCCGCCGCAGACTCTCGACGAAGGTCTGACGCTGATACGTTTGATAGAAGCGCAAGCGCGATCCCGGCGCCGTCTCGTGCGCGCCGGCGGGCAGTTCGGCGTGGATGTCGAGATGGGCGCCGACGCTTTGCGCGGCTTCGGGCGGCGTCGTTTGCAGCAGCGTGTCGAGCGTGACGATGTAGCTCGCGAACGTCGCGGCCGCACGCTCGATGCGCGGCGTCTGGATGAAGTGCAGCAGCACCGCGATCGCGCAAATCTGGCTCACCGCGACGAGCGCGACCAGCAGCAGGACGTTGCGCGCGAAGAGCGAGCGCGGCACGAGCGGCACGCGGCTCACGATTCGATTTCGGCGAGCAGCATGTAGCCGACGCCCCAGACGGTCTTGATGAAGCGCGGCTTGCCCGGGTCTTCCTCGACGATCTGGCGCAGCCGCAGCACCTGCACGTCGATGCTGCGATCGAGCGCGTCGTGATCGCGGCCGCGCGTGCGGGCGATGAGATTGTCGCGGCTCACCGCGCGATTCGGCGAGGAGCCGAGCGCGTGCAGCAGTTGCATCTGCGCGGAATGAATGTCGAACGGCTCGCCGTTGCGATACAGCTTCTGTTTCGCGAGATCGAGGCGGAACTCACCGAAGCGGACGACGTGCTGCGTGTGCGTCGGATCGCCGGCGGCGATTTTCTGGCGGCGCAGCAGCGCGCGCACGCGAGCCACCAGTTCTTGTGGCAGGAACGGTTTGGCGAGGTAATCGTCGGCGCCGGTTTCGAGGCCGATCACCTTGTCGACCGGATCGCCCTTCGCCGTGAGCATGAGGATAGGCAGCGTCTGACCTTCGGCGCGCAGGCGCTTGCAGACCGAGAGGCCGTCTTCGGGCTCCATCATCCAGTCGAGCACGAGCAGGTCGTAAGGCTCGCGCTGAAGGTAGCGGTCGAGCCGCTTGCCATTTTCGACGACGCGCACCTCGAAACCCTGCGAACTCAGAAAGCGCTGCAGCATGTTGCGCAACTCGGCTTCGTCGTCGAGCACGACGATCTTCGGCAGGGTTTCCATGGAGGCTCCGGATCAGCGTTGTGCGGCGTGCTCGCGCATGAAGGCTTCGATCTGCGGCAGCGTCACGTAACCGTTCTTCTGCGTGTCGATCTGGTCGAAGTGTTTGGCCACCATCGGCATGCCCGCCGATGCCTGTTCGCGCGTGAGCTTGCCGTCGTGCGTCGTGTTGGCGTTCGAAAAGCGCGTCTGCAACTGCCCGAGCGCGCGTTCGACGCGCGGGCTTGCGCCCATCGGCTGAGTGGCGGTTTGCGCGAACGCGGCGCCCGACGTGGCGCACGCCGCGCAGGCAGCAAGGGCGGCAAGAATTTTTCGCATGGCTTTCTCCCTGTTCCGGATACGGATGCATGTCAGCGGTGATCGGTGATGTCATTCTATTGAGCCGCGCGGCGAACGCAATCTGGTGAATGCTACGAATCATGTCGCCAGATCTCACGCGCGCTTGCGCCGACACACGGCGACACAAGTTACGGCTCACGCTTTCAGCGACGCTTGGCTATCGTTCTCATCGCCGGCAGACGTGTTCGATTCGCGCTGCCGAGATTCATCTCTCACGATGCATGAGGACTTCAACATGAACATCCGTTTGCTCAGCGTTTCCGCCGTTGCCGCCATCAGTCTGACCTGCGCGAAATCCGCGTCGGCTGGAACGAGCGTGCAGGTTTCCTATGTCGCGCCTCCCGTGTACTACTACGCGCCGCCGCCGAGGCCGGCTTATTACTACGTGCCCGCGCGCACCGTGGTCGTCGCGCCGGTGGCGGTCGCCGTGCCGCCGCCTTCGCCGCCGAGACCGACGGTCGTCGTGTCGCCTTACGCGGTGATGCCGGGCGTCAGGATCACTTATGCGCAGCCGGTGCTGGCGGCACCCGTCGTCGTGATGCATTGATCGATCGCGGCCTCCTATACTGGATGAACCGCGTTCGCCCGATATGCCGATGCGGCGGCGACCCGGCGCATCGCGCCGTTTCATGGCGTTCCAACAGGAGGATCGTGCCATGCTATTCATCGTCAATTGGAGTGCGCAGCCCGAGGTCGAACGACAGGCCGCCGAGCGATTCATTCAGACCCGCGGCGCGCCGCCCGACGGCATCGAACTGCTGGGACGCTGGCATGCGATCGGCTCCATCTGGGGCGTCGCCGTTTGCGAATGCGAGGACATCGAGCCGCTCGCGCGCTGGGCGCACGAATGGGCCGATCTCTTCATGTTCGACATCAAGCCTGCGATGACCGACGAGCAGGTCGGAAAAATGCTCGTGGAATTCGCGGAGCGCCAGTAGACGAAACACGCGCCCGATTCTTCGTACGAACGGCGGGCGCATCAGGGTTTGTTTGGCTTGCCGCGCAGCGGACAATGCCGCATTATTGGAACGTACTAGTTAGTTCAAAAGTGAGCGCCGTTCGCGATCCCCGAATTGTTCCCGCAAGGATGGCGCCGTCAAGGAGCGAAGCGTGACCCAATCCCCTACGAAAGAACCTTGTGTGATATCGGTGGCGATCACCGGCTCGGTGCCGCGCAAGAAGGACAATCCCGCCGTGCCGATCACGATCCCCGAGCAGATCGAGAGCACGCACGAAGCGTATGAAGCGGGCGCGACGCTCGTACACCTGCATGTGCGCGACGAAGATGAACGCTCGAGCTCGGACCGGCATCGCTTCGCGGAATTGCAGGAGGGTATTCGCAAGCATTGTCCGGACATCATCATCCAGTTTTCGACGGGCGGCCGCGGACGTTCGTTCGAGCAGCGCGGCGCGATGCTCGACCTGAAGCCCGACATGGCGTCGCTCGCGACGGGTTCGGTCAATTTTCCGACGATCGTCTACGAGAATCCGCCCGATTTCGTGCGCTCGCTCGCGCAAACGATGCTCGATCACAACGTGAAGCCCGAGATCGAGATTTTCGATCTGGCGATGCTCTATAGCACCGTCGATCTCGTGAATCAGGGCTTGCTGAAGCCGCCCGTGCACGTGCAATTCGTGCTCGGCGTGAAGAACGCCTTGCCCGCGCGGCTCGAGATTCTGGAGTTCGAAGTCGAGCAATTGAAGAAGAATTTGCCCGATGCGACGTGGACGGCGGCGGGCATCGGGCGTCATCAGCTCGAAGTGAATCACTGGACGCTGCAGTTGGGCGGGCACTGCCGGACGGGGCTGGAAGACAACGTGCGCTGGGACAAGGACACGCTCGCGAAGAGCAATGCGCAACTCGTGAGCCGGGTGGCGTCGTTGTGTGCGGAATATGGGCGGCCGGTGGCGACGGCGAAGGAAGCGCGGGAGTTGTTGTCGCTGTAAATTCGTTTGACGTATTTTTTCGGAGGCGCGTCGCCGGGGTATCCGGCGACGCGCCTTTCTGTTTTTGCGTCCGAAAATCTGTCTTACAATCGGTCTCCACCCTGACAAGCACGGCAAGCGCGCACATGAACGAGCGTAAGTCATCCGGGCTCGCCGACCGGATTTACAGCGACATCCTCAACAGCATCGTGGAAGGCGAGTTCAAGGAGGGCGACCGGCTGCTCACCGAACACGCGCTGGCCGAACGCTTCGCGACTTCACGCCCGACTGTGCGCGAAGCGCTTGCACGATTGCGCGCGGACGGCATCATCGTGACGCGGCGCGGATCGGGAACGGTCGTCGGGCGCCGGCCCGATCCGGACGTGCGCCGTTTCGCGCCGCTCGAAACGCTCTCGGATATTCGCCGCTGCTACGAGTTTCGGATCGTGACCGAGTCCGGCGCGGCGGAACTCGCCGCCAGCAAGGCCGAAGACGACGATATCCACGCGATTCGCGATGCCTGGGATCAGATGGAGCGCGTCGTCGAAACGGCGCAGGGCATCGGCGCGAAAGAGGATTTCGCGTTCCATCTCGCGGTCGCGCGCGCGTCGAAGAATCAGTTTTTCATTACCGCGCTGTCGTTCATCGAGGAACAGATCGAAGTCAGCATGAACCTGTCGCGCAATCTGTCGTTCGTGATGACGCTCGAACGACAGCGTGTCGTTCAGCGCGAACATCTCGAAGTCCTCGAAGCGATTCGCGCGCGTGACGCCGCCCGGGCCGGAAAAGCGATGAAGGCGCATCTGCAAAACACGCTCGATCGCATGTTCGGCGACTAGCCACGCGCGCAGTTGTCACACAACCTTGGCGTTCGCAGGCTAAAAATCGTCGTCGATTGAGTGAGTTGTTTGACAACTTTGCGCGATTGGCAAGCTGGCCGTCGTGAAGCACGACCGCCGTCGCGCCCCGCTGCGCGGCGATTGGGCGGACGAGTAACGCCTCATTCAAGCCACGGGGAAACATCAAGTAATTTCGCAGGAAACACAAGTTAAACGGTCAGGTAACAACCCCTTCGGGTATCTCCCGAGACACGCAGCAAACCGCTATCGCCAGAAGAAAAACGGGTGTGGCGACGTTTCGGTAACACGCCCGGAGCCGTCGATTTGCTTGACATCCTATGACCTCGTTAGCTATTTTTCAGCATCCGGTCGCCATGAGGACGCACGCGCACAGAGACACGCTACATTCAAGGTGCCAGCAAGCGGCGCACGAACGAATCAGAACGAAGCACAAACAGGCCGGCGATCGACACGAATCGACAACATCGACGATATGACCGGACCTTTCCCGACCACCGGTTGCGAGAGAAGTGAGGAGACAAAATGGCTTTCAAGGCAGGACTGTCAGTGAAACTGGCGGCAGTTTGCGTCGCGGTTGGCGCGGCTTTCGGCATGACCGCGGCCTACGCGGCCGATCCCGTATCGATCAACATCGTCGACGTTGCGGGCAATCTGCAACTGACGCAAAAGGGCTTCGAGGCGTTCAAGGCGAAATATCCCGATCTGGTTTCCAGCATCACCTTCACGAACGCGCCCGCGCCGCAACTGCCGGGCAAGATCAAGGCGATGCAGGCGGCGGGCCGCTCGGACATCGACCTCGTCGTGACCGGCACCGATGCGCTCGCGGCCGGCATCCAGCAAGGCCTGTGGGAGAAGCTGCTTCCCGACAACGCGAAGGCGTTCCCCGGCGTGCTCGACAAATACGCGCCCGGCCCGCGCAAGATGCAGGACATCGCGCAGGGCTACGGTCTCGAAGTGACCTACATGCCCGCCGGCCCGCTGCTCGAATACAACCCGGCCAAGGTCACCGACGTTCCGAAGACGCCCGATCAACTGCTCGCATGGTGCAAGGCGCATCCGAACAAGCTGATCTACGCGCGTCCGGCGAATTCCGGTCCGGGCCGCACCTTCCTGATGGGCCTGCCGTACGTGCTCGGCGACAAGGACCCGATGGACCCGATCAACGGCTGGGACAAGACCTGGGCGTTCCTCAAGCAACTGAACGACTGCATTCCGTACTACCCGGGCGGCACGTCGGCGGTCATGAAGGAACTGGGCGAAGGCACGCGCGACATGACCGTCACCGTGACCGGCTGGGACATCAACCCGCGCGCGCTCGGCATCGTGCCCGCGGAGTTCAAGGTCGGCGCGTTCGACAACATGACCTGGGTGAACGACGCCCACTACATGGTGATCCCGAAGGGCGTGCCGAAGGAAAAGCTCGACGTGCTCTACAAGCTGATGAACTTCATGCTCGAGCCGGCGCAGCAGGCGCTCACCTATGACGACGGTTACTTCTATCCCGGCCCGGCGGTGAAGGACGTGCCGCTCTCGATGGCGCCCGCGAAGAGTCAGGAAGTCATCCAGAAGTTCGGCCGGCCCGAGTACGCGAAGCTGCTCGCCGATCGTCCGCACGTGCTGCCGCTCAATGCACAGTCGATGGTCGCGGCGTTCCAGAAATGGGACCGCGAAATCGGCGCGGCAAAGACCAAGTAAGTCGGCCTGAGTCGGCGTAGGGCTGTCATGAGACGGCGGCGCTCCGGTCAGGACGCGTCGCCGCTTCTACAAAAAAGCGCAGGAAATTGTCATGAAGCACACATTTGAGCAGTTGCGTCTGGACGCGGTCTCGCGCAGCTTCACCAACGCGCAAGGGCAGCAACTGGCGGCGTTGAAGGGACTCGACCTGAACATCCAGCGCGGCGAGTTCATCGCGCTGCTGGGGCCTTCGGGCTGCGGCAAGTCGACCGCGCTGAACTGCATCGCCGGATTGCAGCCGCTGACGGGCGGCGGCATCTGGCTCGACGACCAGCGTATCGACGTGCTTCCGCCCGAAAAGCGCGGCTTCGGCATGGTCTTTCAGAACTACGCGCTGTTTCCGCATATGTCGGTGCTGGACAACGTCGGCTTCGGCCTGAAGATGCGCGGCATGCCGAAGGCGGAAGCGACGAAGCGCGCGAAGGCCGCGTTGCAGCTCGTGCAACTGATCGGCCACGACGCCAAGCTGCCCGGCCAGTTGTCGGGCGGTCAGCAGCAGCGCGTGGCGATCGCGCGCGCGATCGTCATCGAGCCGCCGCTCGTGCTGATGGACGAACCGCTCTCGAATCTCGACACCAAGCTGCGCATCGAGATGCGCGCCGAAATTCGCCGCATCCACGGCAAGCTGGAGCGCGCGACCATCTACGTGACGCACGATCAGGACGAAGCGCTGTCGATGGCCGATCGCATCGTCGTGATGAAAGAGGGCGTCGTCCAGCAGGTGGCCTCGCCGAAGGAAGTCTATTCGCGGCCGAAGAATCTGCACGTCGCGCGTTTCATGGGCTTTCGCAACGTCGTCGCGGCGACGCTCGAAGGCACGCAGGGCGATGCAGTCGCGGTGAACGCGAACGGCGTGCGCCTCCTCGGCACGCCGATGGAAGGTTTCGACAGCAAGCGCGTGGCCGTTGCGCTGCGCCCGGAAGACATGGAACGCACGACGCCCGGCGCGGAGAACGCGTTCGATGCGCACGTCGAAGTCGTCGAATACGGCGGCCGCGATTCGCTCATCATCGTCAATACCGCGTTCGGCAAGCTGTGGGCGCGCATCGCGGGCGAATGCGCCGAAGGCGAGCGCATTTCGCTGCGCGTCGCGCCGTCGAAAACGCTCGTGTACGGAGAAGAAAAATGATCGCGCTTCCCGCGCAGCCGCGCGATCCGAAGGGCTGGCTCGTCGCGCCGGCGCTCGTCTTCATCCTCGCGCTGTTCATCTATCCGTTCGCCTACGGGCTGAGGCTGTCGTTCAGTCCGATGAACGGCGGCAGCGTCTGGACGAACTACATCACGTTCTTCACCGATTCGTCGATGTGGCCGACGATCATCGTCACGCTGAAGCTCGCCGTGCCCGCGGCGATCATCAACGTCGGCGTGTCGGTGCCGGTGGCGTTCGCGTTGCGCCGCACGTCGCCGTGGCAGAAGTTCGTGACGACGCTGCTCGTCGTGCCGGTGACGCTCGGCACCGTGCTGATCGCCGACGGCATGCTGACGTACTTCAGCCCGAACGGCTGGTTTCCGCAGGCGTTGCAGGCGCTGCATCTCTACGGCGATGAAGTGCGCCTCACGCACAACTACTGGGGCGTGCTGATTTCGCTGATCGTGTCGGGCTTTCCGTTCGCGTTTCTGCTGACGCTGTCGTACGTGACCGGCATCGACCCGACGCTCGCGCGCGCCGCCGCGACGCTCGGCGCGAGTCCGTGGCAGCAGTTCCGTCAGATCTATCTGCCGCTGCTGTTGCCGGGCCTGACGATGACCGCCTGTCTCTCGTTCGTGCAGGCGTTCTCGGTGTTTCCGTCGGCGGTGCTGCTCGGCGCGCCGGCCGGTCCGACGCGCGTGATTTCGATCGCCGCGTCCGAAGCCGCGTTCGAGAACTACGACTACGCGCTCGCTTCGACCATCGCGATCGTGATGGGCTTCGTGCAGTTGCTCGTCGTGGGCGGCATGCTCGGCGCGCGCCGCTTCTTCTATACGGGTCCGGTGACGGGAGGCAAGGGATAATGGCTCTCGATAATCAAACGGCGCCGGCCTGGGCATCGCCCGGCAACAACGCGGGCAAGGTCATGAAACAACAGTCGAGCCTGCGCGACAGGCTGTGGAAGTGCTTCGTCTGGGCGACGATGGGCTTCTTCCTCGTCAACGTGCTGCTGCTGATCGCGACCGTCGCGGTGAATTCGGTGGCGACGCGCTGGTTCGGCACGCTGTTGCCGCAGGGCTTCACGCTGCACTGGTACGCGCAGGCGTGGAGCGACTTCCAGCTTTCGAGCGTGCTGCTGGTCACGCTCGAAGTGGTGGGCGCGGTGGTGCTGCTGTCGATCGCGCTGGGCGTGCCGGCGGCTTACGCGCTCGCCCGCGTGCAGTTTCCCGGCAAGCGTTTCGCGATGCTCGTGTTTCTGCTGCCGCTGATGGTGCCGCCCGTGACCTACGGCATCCCGATGGCGACGGTCATGTACAAGTTCCATCTCGCGGGCACGCTGACCGGCGTGATCCTCGCGAATCTGGTGCCTGCGCTGCCGTTCGTCATTCTCGTGATGACGCCTTTCATCGAGCAGATCGATCCGAATCTGGAATCGGCCGCGCGCATCTTCGGCGCGAACACGTTCCGCTATTTCCGCTACGTGCTGCTGCCGCTGCTCGTGCCCGGCATGCTGGCCGCGGGGCTGCTCGTGCTGGTGCGCACCATCGGCATGTTCGAGCTGACGTTCTTCACCGCGGGGCCGACCACGCAGACGCTCGTCGTCGCGCTCTACTACGCGGTGTTCTCGACGGGCGTGCGCGCGCCGCAGTCCATCGACGCGATGGCGATGATCTACATGGCCATCACGATGGTCTGGGTGCTGATCGCGCTGCAGTTCGTGAGCCCGACGCAACTCGTGTCGCGCGTGAAGGAACAGAAGCAGTGACGTCTCGCCCGCGCGGCTGCGCGCGGGTTCTTTTCATACTGAAGTCGTGTCGTGACGAAATTTCGTGAAGTCGTATCGCTGAGCGCGGAGCCGCGCCTGAGCATATCGAGCGGGCCGCATGTCGTCGAGATCGCGCCGGCGGCGGGCGGACGCATCACGCGTTTCGCCACGCGAGGCGCGCGCGGATTGCAGGACTGGCTCGTGCCCGTGACGGCCGCCAGTTGGCCGTGCGACGCATGGCCCAAAGGCGGCAGCTATCCGCTCGTGCCGTTTTCCAATCGCGTGCGCGATGCGCGCTTTGCCGCGCCCGATGGTGCCGTCGTCGAACTCGCGACGTTTCCGGGCATGGCGCACGCGCTGCATGGCTTCGGCCAGTTCGCGGCGTGGAGCGTCGAGCTTCAGGAGGCGGATTGCGCCGTGCTGCGCTACGTGCACGGCGAAGGCGAGCACGGCTGGCCGTGGGCGTTCGAGGCCGTGCAACTGATCGAAGCGAATGCCGAGGGCGCGCGTCTTTCGATGCGAATCGCGAACCGGTCGTTGAGCCCGATGCCGGTCGGCCTCGGCTTTCACCCTTACTTCGGCGCGCAGGAGGCCGAACTTCATGCGACGACGCACTGGCGTCACGAAGCCGAAATCGCGATCGAGCCGACGATCGAATCGCCCGCGCGTCGGCATGTGCGGGAATCGGAGGGCTACACGCGTTATCTGAGCGGCTGGGACGGCCGCGCCACGCTGCATTACGCGGACGGCCGCACGCTAGGACTGCGCGCCGACGACACACTGAATCACGTCGTCGTGCATTGTCCGGCGGGCGCGGGCTATCTGTGCGTCGAGCCGGTTTCGCATGTGAGCGACGGCTTCAACCTCGCGGCGCGAGGGCTGGCCGGAACCGGCATCGCGATCATCGAGCCAGGTAGTGAAATACGGGCGTCGCTCGTGATGGCAGCCGGCGCGAACCCGGTCCCACGCGACGGCGACGCCGCCTGACGCGCGCCTCGACGCAGGCGCGCTCGCGCATCGCGGAAAAGCGCGACGCATTCGCCGGCAACCGGCTCCCGACGACGAGGCAAGCGTCCCTGCTCATGGCGGCACCTCCAGATTTGCGTATCAGCGCGTGAGCGGCATGGAAAAGAAGGACTCGACCAGATCGACGATGCGCCAGGTCGCGCAAGGCCGGCGGCAGTGGGCGTCGAAACCGGCTTCCTTGAGCGTCTGAACCGGATCGGCCGGCCAGACGTTGCTCATCGCGACGAGGAGCCGCCCGGTGACTTCGGCGTCCATGCGCAGCGTGCGCAGAAAGACGTAGCCGGAATCGTTGTCGAGGCTCGTGTCGAGAAGCAACGCCTGCGGTTGCCAGCTATGCACGAGCGCGCGCACGGATTTCAGATCCTGCGAATGGATGACCTGCAAGCCTTTGAGCCGAAGTTGCACGGCGAGGGAATCGCCGATCGACTTGTCCTTGTGGGCGATCAGCACTCGGCGCGAGGCGTCCCCGTTGCGGGCCCGCTTGATACGCCACAACGCGAATTCGCGTTCGTTGTCGGCCAGACGGCTTGACATCTCATCCTCCATTCTCGTATTGCGTGACGTGAGCGATTCGACTGCGACCAGTTTCGACTGAACGTATCGATCGCCAAACCCGGCACGGGAGGGGAATGCGGGAGATTTTGGGGGACTGCCGAATGTATCCCTGCGAAAGGAGGGTGGAAGTCGGACAGGGCGCGCGTAATATCGAAACCGTTCTCGGAGCGTCGCAATGGAAAATGGCTATTTCAAAACTGTGTTGCTGGTAGAGGACGAAGGGCTCACCCGGAGCGCCATGAAAAGCCTCATTCTGGCGAACGAGCCTTTGCTCGAAATCGACGAAGCCGACGGATTCGAGCAGGCGAAAGTCAAGCTTTCCGCCAATACCTACGATCTGATGTTCCTCGACTACCACTTGCGCGGCCAGGCCACCGGCATGGACCTGCTCAACTGGATTCGCGAGGAAGAGCGCGAAATCCAGACGATCATGCTGTCCGCGCAGGACGACCGCGACACCGTGCTCGAATGCATCAAGAATGGCGCGTGCGGGTTCATCTCGAAGGGCAGCGAGCAGGGCGCGGGCGTCTTCCGCGAAGCGCTCAAAACCATTCTCAACGGGCGCGTCTATTTGCCGAACACGGTGCTCGGCAAGGGCGGCCACAGCCCGAAGCCGGTTTCGCCGCATGCGGGCGTGACGGTCGAATCGCTGGATCTGCCGCCGCGCCTGACCGAGACGCTGCGCTATCTGCTGCAGGGACTGTCGAACAAGGCGATCGCGCGCAAGATGAACATCAGCGAGAACACCGCCAAGGAATATTCGAGCGATCTGCTCGCGCGTTTTCACGTCACGCGGCGAACTTTTCTGATCGTCGAGATGGCGCGGCGCGGGATCGAAATGCCGATGAGCAATACGTCGTCGGCGTCCTGAGCGCTGCAGTCATCCTTCTTTTCGACGCGGGCGGCCCCAACAGGCGCCCGCGTTGTCGCATCTGCGCCGCCTTTTTCTCATCGATCCGAGGAATACACACGAGGATGGTAAGGTAGAGCCCGGACTAAATTTGAGATGGGGTCAGCGCAGGTGATTCGCAGGATGACGTTCATAAAAATGCAAGGTGCCGGCACGGCGATCGCGGCGACGGCGGCGCTCCTTCTCGGCGCATGCGCGCCGCTTCCGCAGCAGAACGACACCGACGCAGCCGCGGCGGCTTCGGCGGCCTCGGCCGCGCAAGCGGCTCAGGCGGCGGCCCGGCCGCCCGCACCGCCGGCGCCGCCGGGCGAGCAGCGCATCATGGTCGGCTCCGCGAACGGCTACCATCTGATGCTCAAAACGACGCCTCCGTCGCAAGTCTGCGACGACAGCGCGTTCGCCGACGGCGTGCGCTACGGCTACGCGCTGACCTGGAACCGCCTCGTCGGCGAAGACGTGCGCAATGGCGGCAAAGCCCGGCGCAAGTTCGACGCATCGACGGTTCATTCCCTCGACGATCAGTACAAGATTCAGTGGGACGGCAAGGAACGCGTCAACGCGTGCGCATCGGACGGTTATCTGATCGGGCGCGTCGTCGGGACGCATCTCGCCGGCGTCGATATGCGCAACGGCAAGCCGTCCTGATCCCGAAAGCGGGGCTCAATCGCAGGTGTGCGTCGCCGTGACGTAGCGGCCGGCGGCGGCGACATCGCCATAAATGGTGTAGCCAGTGCCGTTCGCCGACGCCTGCGCGATCACCAGCACCACCGACTGACTCGTCATGCCGCCGCCCGGCACCGAAACGGCCAGCGTGTCGGAACTCGGCGAGTATTCGCGTACGCGCGGCGCGATCGGCGTCCATTTTTCCTTCACGCACCGGATGAAGTCGTACGGCTTGGACTGCGACGTGCCGGAGCCGAAGGGCACGGTCTTGAGCAGGGCGTCGTCGGTGGAAACGCACGCGCTCAACGCGGATGCGCTCACGGCGGCAAACAAGATTGCGATGTTTTTTCTCATGATTCCGATGCCTTTTTTGTAGTATCCGCTTAAGCTACCGTTCCGCGCCCGTTCGACGCCGGCAGGCTGCGTGGCCGTCGATCCTAACCGCTCTCCTGACAAACCGTAAAGCGCGCGCGATCGGTCATTCGTGCCGGTCGAGCCATCCGGAAAACCGCGCCAGATCTGTTTGCGAAGCTTTCGATCCGTAGTTTTCCCAATATTAGTCAAGTCGGGTCAACCACCGCCGTTATATAGGCGTTTCATGCCCTGAAGCCTTTTGTATGGCGCGAGCGCGGGCGGCGGGAGAGCCGAAGTGGCGCTCTCCGACCGCGTGTGGTGCGCGGGTCCCGATAACCGTGTTGTACCGTTGCCATCGATCGCTTGCGGTTGGTGCGCAGCGGGAGCCAGTTTGATAGAACGCATGTCTCGCACAAAGTTGCTTGCCCGGCTTCGCGCCATTTCCCCGATCGGACGTTCGTCCGGCGGCGTCAATCTCCAGCGGTTCGCTGCGCCCGTGCTCACGGTCGTCATCTGCGTGCTGCTGCTGGTGGTCTTCCAGCATCTTTCGCGCTCGGTCGATTACAAGTCGGTCATACACTCGCTGCGCATGATGACGCCGCAAGCCTGGACGGCCGCGCTATTCGCGACCGCGCTCAGCTTCGCCGCGCTCGTCGGGCGTGACGCGGTCGGGCTGCGTCACATCGGCGTCGCGATGCCGCGTTCCTTATTGTGGGTCGGCGCGACCGTCGGCTCGGCGCTCGGCAATGTGACGGGCTTCGGTGCGCTGACGGGCGGCGCCGTGCGCTGCCGCGTGTACGGCGCGGCCGAGGTCACGCCGGCGCAGGTCGGGCGCCTGACGATTTTCACGAGCGTCACGCTCGCGTTGTCGCTCGCATTCATGGCCGCCGCCGGCATGCTGCTCGGCGCGGGCACGCTCTCCGCCATGATGCATGTGCCGCCGGCCGTGCTGCGCGTGATCGGCGCGGCGCTGCTCGCCGTGTTCGCGGCGATGGTCGTCGTGTGCGGCGACGCGCCGCGCACCCTGCGTTCGCGCTGGACGTGGCTTTCGTTCACCGTGCCGGCGCGCCGTGATTTCGTCGCGCAAACCGCGCTTGCCGTCGTCGATGTATTCGGCGCCGGGCTTGCGCTGTGGGCGCTGCTGCCGAACCCGCAAGTCGGCTTCGGCGAATTCATGACCGTTTTCTCGGCGGCGATGCTGCTCGGCATGATCGGTCATACGCCGGGCGGCGTCGGCGTGTTCGAGGCCGCGATGGTGTTCGCGCTCGGCAACAGCGCCCAGACGCCGGACGTGCTCGCCGCGCTGCTCGCGTATCGCGCGATCTATTTCGGCCTTCCGCTGATCCTTTCCGCCGGCGTGATGGCCGCGTTCGAAGGCCGCGCGCTCAAGGGTCGCTTCGGTCGCCTGAGCCCGCGTCACGTGTCGCAGCTCGCGCCGTTGTTCCTGTCGATCGTCACGTTCGCGGCGGGCTCGATGCTCGTCATCTCCGGCGCGACGCCCGCTTTCAAGATGCGCATCGCGCTGCTGCAAACCATCGTTCCGCTGTGGGTGCTGGAAAGCTCGCAACTGCTCGGCTCGGTGCTCGGCGTGCTGCTGCTGTTCGTCGCCCGCGGCCTGATGCGCCGCCTCGACGCCGCCTGGTGGCTCGCGCTGGCGCTGGCGGTGACGAACCTGGCGCTGTCGCTCGCGAAAGGTCTCGCGTTCGTCGAAGCCGGCGTGCTCGCATTCCTCGTCGTGCTGCTCGTCCTGACGCGCGAGCGCTTCAACCGCCGTTCGTCGCTTTTCGCGGAGCGTTTCACCGCGACATGGCTGATTTCGGTCGGCGTCGTGATGGCGCTCGCCGTATGGATCATGTTCTTCGCCTTCCGCGACGTGCCCTACAGCGGCGATCTCTGGTGGCAGTTCGCCTTCGACGAGCGCGCCCCGCGTGCGCTGCGCGCGACGCTCGCGGCGGCGGTGTTCGCATTCGCGTTCGGCGTGTGGCAACTGCTGCGTCCGGCGGCGGGCCGTTTCGTGAAGCCCGCGCCTCAAGATCTCGCCGACGCCGCGCGCATCTTCCGCGCGCAGGAACGCAGCGACGCGGGCCTCGCGATGATGGGCGACAAGAGCTTCCTCTTCTCCGAGTCGCGCGAAGCTTTCCTGATGTACGCGAAACACGGCCGCACGTGGGCCGCGCTGCACGATCCGGTCGGTCCGCGCCGCGAATGGGCGGAACTGATTCGCAAGTTCGTCGAGCTGGCGCACGCGCACAACGGCCGGGCGGCGTTTTATCAGGTGCGCGCCGACGCGCTGCCGCTCTATCTCGACGCCGGTCTCACGCTGATGAAGCTCGGCGAGGAAGCGCACGTCGCGCTCTCCGACTTCGACCTGAAGGGCTCGCACCGATCGCATTTGCGCTATGCGCTGAAACGCGGCGAGCGCGACGGCTTCGATACGCAAGTCATCGGGCCGGATCAGATCGCCGAAAGCATGCCGATGCTGCGCGCGATCTCCGACGACTGGCTCGAAAGCCGTTCCGCGCGTGAAAAGAGCTTCTCGGTCGCGGCGTTCAACGAGGAATATCTCGCGGCGCAGTCGGTGCTGCTCGTGCGTCAGCAGGGCGAGCCGGTCGCGTTCGTCACCTTCATGACGACCGACATGAACACCGAAGCGACCGTCGGCGTGATGCGCCATGTGTCGGCCGCGTCGTCTTACGCGATGGAATACCTCTTCACCAAGCTCGCGCTGCATCTGAAGGAGGCGGGGTTCAAGTCGCTGTCGCTGGGCATCGCGCCGCTGTCGGGCATGGAGCCGACGCCGCTGGCATCGCACTGGCATCGGCTCGCGGGGCTCGTCTGGCGTTTCGGCGGCCGTTTCTACAACTTCCGCGGATTGCGCGGATTCAAAAGCAAGTTCCAGCCGCGCTGGGAGCCGCGTTATCTGGCGGCGTCCGGCTCGGTCGGCGTATTTTTCACTTTGGCGGATCTTTCGCTCCTCGCGGGCGGCTGGCGTTCATGAAATTCCTTTGCAAGAAAGCGGCGGCGCTCGTGGCGGCCGCCGTCTGTGGCATGTCCTCGTTCAATGCGGCGCATGCCGCCGAATCGATTCCCGGCGGACGGTACGGCCAGGTGACGCTCACGAAACCCACCGGCGACATGACCGGCTTCGTCGTGCTGTTCTCCGCGAAGAGCGGCTGGACATCGTCCGATCAGGAAGCGGCCGATGCGCTCGCCGCCAAGGGCGCGATGGTGATCGGCGTCGATACGCCCCGTTACGCCGCGCGGCTCGCGGCCGACAAGAGCGAGACGTCCTGCCATAACCTCGTCGGCGATGCGGAGAACATGAGCCATCAGCTCGAACGCACCGTACAGTCGAATCATTATTTTTCGCCGATTCTCATCGGCACGGGCCAGGGCGCGACGGTCGCGGAAAGCGCGCTGAAGCAGGCGCCCGACAATACCGTCGCGGGCGCGGTCTCGCTTGCGGCCGACCCGATGCTCGACGCGCGTTTCAATCCGTGCGCGCCGGATTCGACCATCATCCACGCGAAGGGTTTGCCGGGCTTCTTCGAGTACACGGCGCTGCTCGAAGCGGGCCGCTCGAAGGCCGCCGCGCTCGTCGCGATGACGGCGCCACATCTGAAGAAAGCCGAACCCGCGTCCGACAACGACGTCTCGGATCTCCCGCTGATCGAACTGCGCGCCGCGCAACCGACCGATCTGCTCGCGATCGTCATTTCCGGCGACGGCGGCTGGCGCGATCTCGACAAGACGATGGCGCTCGCGCTGCAACGCGATGGCGTGTCGGTGATCGGCATCGACTCGCTGCGGTACTTCTGGAGCGAGAAGACGCCGCAGCAAACGGCCAACGACCTCGCACGCGTGATCCGCACCTACAACGCGCGCTGGCATACGAGCCATGTCGCGCTCCTCGGCTATTCGTTCGGCGCGGACGTGATGCCGTTCGCGTACAACCGTCTGCCGGACGCGGTGCGCGAGCAGGTGTCGTATATCTCGCTGATGGGATTCGCGCCCGATGCGGATTTTCAGATTCGCGTGACCGGCTGGCTCGGCATGCGCGCGAGCGAACAGGCGCTCAAGGTGCGGCCGGAATTCAACAAGCTGCCGCCGTCGATGGTGCAATGCATTTACGGCGAGAAAGAAGAGGACACGCTGTGTCCGCAACTGACGAAGACCGGCATCGAAGTAGTTAAGCTGCCGGGCGATCATCACTTCGGCGGCGACTACGATGCGCTCGCGCGACGGATTCTCGCCGGCTGGCGCAAACAGATCGCGGCGCGTTCGTAAGCGCCAAGCGTTTGTCGAGCCGCTCGATCGAGCGGCTCGCGCGGCTTCATCGAAAGCCGCAATTGCTGAACATCACTTCAGCGGGCCGAGAAAATCCCGCTTGCCGATCGGCGCGCCGAGATGGCGCAGGATGTCGTGCGTCGTGACGACGTGGAAATAGAAGTTCGGCAGGCCGAAGCCGAACAGATAATCGTCGCCCGAAAACGACGGCGAGAAATCCGGAAACTTCAGTGTCACGGTGCGCGTTTCGCAGCCGGCGAACGATGCCTTGTCGATGCTCTTCAAAAACGCGATCGTCTTCTCGATGCGCGCCTGCAGCGTCGGAAAACTGTCTTCGTCGTCTTCGAAGCGCGGCGCTTCGACGCCGGCAAGACGCGCCGCCGAGAGCTTCGCCGTATCGCTCGCGCGCTGGATCTGAGCGGCGAGCGGCAGCATGTCGGGCGCGAGGCGCGCGTTGATCACGTCGGCGTGGGCGAGGCCTTTTTCGTCGGCGAAGGCGGCGCCTTTGTTCAGCAGATCCGCGCACACTTCGAGCCCGCGAATGAAGACGGGAATCGATGCGCGATACATCGTGAGAGACATGGGATTGCGCTCCTTGAGTGATGGTTTCGACAGCGGCAGGGGACACAAGCATAGCGCCGCGCCCATTTGCCTGCTCGAATCGGCCGGGACCATTCACCGCGCCGCATGCCGCGCTTCCCACGCGCGCAGCGCCGCCTCATGGCGCTCCAACTCCTGCTGATACAAATCGAAGACGCACGGATGGCAGCCGCTTTGGCAGCAGTCTTCCGGCAACGGACGCTCGGGCGGCGTCGGGCGCGGATCATCGGTGTGAGTGGGCGGCTCGTTCATCGCGTCATTGTGCATCGGCTTCGCCGGGCGCACGCGACCGGCTAGACTTTGGCGACGAATCGCGTGACGCACAATGCGATACTGCGCGCGTCGATCGGACCGAGGAACTCACGCGATGAAACAGATCGTCAGCCTTGCGATCTCCGGCGCGCTTCTGAGCGCCTTCCTGACCGGCTGCGTCGCGCCGCAGGAAACGTCGGGCGGCCCCGGCGACACGAATCCGGGCGCGCAGACCGCCTGGAGCGCCGAAATCCGCCGCACGCAGGACGGCATTCCGCATATTCGGGCAACCGACTGGGGCAGCCTCGGCTTCGGTTTCGGCTATGCGCAGGCGCAGGACAACCTGTGCACGCTCGCGGACGGCTTCGTCACGTATCGCGGCGAGCGCTCGGCGTGGTTCGGCCCGGACGCCCGTCCGACTTCCACCGCGACCTTCGGCCAGCCGCGCAATATCGACGCGGATTTCTTCTTTCGTCTCGTCGGCGATCAGGCGGCCGTCGAGCGTTACCGTCAGGCGCAGCCGGCCGAACTGCGCAGTCTGATCGACGGCTTCGCGAACGGCTACGACCGCTATCTCGCCGATCTCAACGCCGGCAACTTTCCGAACGCGCACGCGGCGTGCCGCGGCAAGCCGTGGGTCGGCAAGATCAGCGCCGACGACATCTACCGGCGCCTGATCGCGGCCAATCTCGCGGGCGGCTCGGTGCGCTTCCTGACGCCCATCGCGATTGCGCATCCGCCGAAGACGGCTGCGGCGGCATCGGAAACCACGCTCGAATCGTTGCGCTTTCCCATCGGCGAGAGTGCGGGCATCGGCAGCAACGCGCTCGCGTTCGGCGCGCCGATCACACGCGACAAACGCAGCATTCTGTTCGGCAATCCGCACTGGTTCTGGCGTGGCCCCGACCGTTTCTATCAGGCGCAACTGACGATTCCCGGTCAGGTGAACGTCGCGGGCGTGTCGTTTCTCGGCGTGCCGCTGATCGTGCTCGGCTTCAACGAGAACATCGCGTGGACGCATACGGTGTCGAGCGCGCGGCGCTTCGGCATCTTCCAGTTGACGCTCGATCCCGCCGATCCGACGCGCTATCTCGTCGATGGCCAGAGCGAAGCGATGACGCCCGTGCCGCTCACGGTGCGCGCGCGGCGCACCGATGGCACCGACGAAACCGTGTCGCGCACGCTATACAGGACGCGCTTCGGTCCGGTCGTCGATCTGTCGCCGATGGCGCAGGGACTCGGCTGGAGCGCGCAGCGCGCGTATGCGCTCGCCGACGTGAACATCGACAACGCCCGCGCGTTCCAGAATTTTTTCGCGTGGGATCAGGCGCGCTCGCTCGCCGATTTCATGGCGATCCAGAAACGCTACGCCGCCATGCCGTGGACGAACACCTTCGCGATCGGGCGCGGCGATGCGCGCGTCTGGTTCGCCGACATCGGCCCGATCCCGAACGTGCCCGACGCGCTCGCGGAGGCATGCACGACGCCGGCCGGTCGCGCGTTCGCGGGCCGCGTGCCGGGCGTGCCGTTCCTCGACGGCTCGAAGAGCGCGTGCGCGTGGCGCGTCGATGCGGCGAGCGTGCAGCCGGGCGCGCTGCCGCTGGAGCAACTGCCGAACACCTTGCGCGGCGACTACGTCGGAAATTTCAACGACAGCTTCTGGCTCACGAACGCGAATGCGCCGATGTCGGGCTATCCGCGCATCGCGGGCGCGACGCGCGTCGAACAATCGTTGCGCACGCGATACGGCCATCTGCTCGCCGCGCGCCTGCAGCGCGAGCGCGGCGGCGTCACGCGCGAGGCGCTCGAATCGGCGGTGCTGGAGACGCACTCGATGTCCGAGCGGCTCTACCGCAAGCCGCTGCTCGACGCGGTTTGCACCGTCGACGAAGCGGCCGGCCCGCTGCACGAGGCCTGCGAAGTCCTGCGCAACTGGAACGGCACGGCGGATATCGATGCGCGCGGCGCGAATCTGTGGGACGAGTTCTGGCAGCGCGCGACGCGTCTCGCGCCGGAGCGTCTGTTCGAGTCGGGCTTCGATCCTGACAAGCCGCTCGCGACGCCGGCAGGCTTCAACACCGGCAATCCCGCGGTGGTTCAGGACTTGCGCCAGGCGCTCGGCGGCGCGGCGCTCGCGCTGAATCTGAACGGTTTCGCGCTCGATTCGCGGCGCGGCGAAATTCTCTACACGACCCGCAACGGCACGCGCGTGCCGCTCTACGGCGGCTGCGACGAAGCGGGCTACTTCGCGGTCGTCTGCGCGCGGCGTCCGCTCGACACGAAGGGTTATCCGATGGACATAAGCGGCCAGGGCGACAGCTACGTGCAGGTCGTCACCTTCGGCGAGAACGGCGTGGAGGCCGACACCATGCTTTCGCATTCCGAATCCGACGATCCGGCCTCGCCGCATTCGGGCGACGCGACGCGCGCGTTCGCCGCGAAACGCTGGTCGCGCTTTCCGTTTACCGAACAGTCGATCGATTCCGATCCGGCGGTGACGCGCGTCGTCGTGTCGAGCACGCGCGATGGCGCAGCGAACGCGCCAGCGCGCTAAAAAATCACGCAAAAGGCGCATGGACGGCCCGCAGTCGCTTAAGCCGGGCGCAAATCCCGTCTATGATGGAAGTTTGCCTCGAATGGGAACAGGGTCATGACTATCGGCGACAGCACGCAACACGACGAAGCAGTACGGCTCGATTCCGCCGCGCTGCGCGAGTTCGTGGATCGCAAATGGAACGACGAGATCGTGCCCGCGCTGACCGACTACATCGCCGTGCCCGCCAAGAGCCCGATGTTCGACAGCGACTGGGCGCGCCACGGCTTCATCGAGCGCGTGGTCACGGATGCGGTCGACTGGATCAAAACACAGCCGGTCAAGGGTCTCACGGTCGAAATCGTGCGCCTGCCCGGACGCACGCCGGTCATTTTCTTCGAAACGCCCGCCACGCGCGGCGGCAGCACCGAAACGGTCGTGCTGTACGGCCATCTGGACAAGCAGCCGGAGTTCGAAGGCTGGCGCAGCGACCTCGGCCCGTGGACGCCGAAGCTCGAAGACGACAAGCTCTACGGACGCGGCGGCGCCGACGACGGCTACGCCACCTACGCCAGCATTACCGCGCTCGCGGCGCTGGATGCGCAGGGCGTCGAGCGGCCGCGCTGCGTGGGCATCATCGAGACGTGCGAGGAATCGGGCAGCTACGACCTTCTGCCTTACATCGACGCGTTGCGCGTCCGGCTTGGCGACGTCGGTCTCGTGATCTGTCTCGATTCCGGCGCGGGCAATTACGATCAGCTCTGGCTCACGACGTCGCTGCGCGGTCTCGTCGCCGGCGATCTCGAAGTGCAGGTGCTGGACGAGGGCATCCACTCGGGCGGCTACGGCGGCATCGCGCCATCGACGTTTCGCATCATGCGACAACTGTTCGAGCGTCTCGAAGACGCCAGCAACGGCAATCTGCTGCCAGAGGGCTTTCATTGCCCGATTCCGATGCTGCGCCGCCGCGAAGCCGAAATGACCGCGCGTATCCTCGGTGACGATGTCTGGAAGAAGCTGCCGTGGAGTTGCGGCGCGGACGGCGGCAGCGTCCTGCCGACGACGACCGATCCACGCGAAG
The DNA here is from genome assembly GCF_900258035.1 of Caballeronia novacaledonica. GTDB lineage: Bacteria > Pseudomonadota > Gammaproteobacteria > Burkholderiales > Burkholderiaceae > Caballeronia > Caballeronia novacaledonica. Next base: position 522,066 of record NZ_OGTP01000001.1, read on the forward strand.
CGCTCCTCAATTCCACGTGGCGTCCGTCGCTCACGGTGACGGGCGCGTCGGGATTGCCGCCGCTTGCCGACGCGGGCAATGTGCTCGCGCCGCGCACCGCGTTCAAGCTGTCGCTTCGTTTGCCGCCGCTCGTCGACGCCGCTTCTGCGGTCGTGCAGTTGCAGCGCCTGCTCGAAAGGGATCCGCCTTACAACGCCAAGGTGACGTTCAAGCCGGAAGCGGGCGCCGCGACGGGCTGGAATGCGCCGGACCTCGCGCCGTGGCTGCGTTCGTCGCTGAACGAAGCGTCGAAACGCCATTTCGGCGCGGATGTCGCGTACATCGGGCAGGGCGGCACGATTCCGCTGATGAACACGCTCAAGGAAGGATTCCCGCGCTCGCAGTTCATGGTGTGCGGCGTGCTCGGCCCGAAATCGAACGCGCACGGCCCGAACGAGTTCCTGCACGTTCCGTATGCGAAGAAGCTGACGGCGTCGGTCGCGGAGGTGATTGCGGCGGCGCCTTGATCGACGCTCGGCGTTTCGGTCTTGCGAAAGGCCCGGTTCGTCCGGGCTTTTTTGCGTCCGTTTTCAGCGATTTTGTAAAACGAACTGGTAAGGCCAGTTGATCGTCTGTAAAGTGATAAGCCCGCGCGTGCCGGAAAAATCGGACGCGCGAGCCATCAACTACGGAGACGAGTGTCGCAATGAATGCATCCCCCACGTCCAGCCCTTCCGCCACCGAACAGCGCATCGCCGCCGACACGCTGCACGCCTATGTCCGCGCGATCTGGGAATCAGCCGGCAGCGCGCCGCGCGAGGCGGAACTGGTTGCGGATCATCTCGTGATGGCGAATCTGTCGGGTCACGATTCGCACGGCGTCGGGATGATCCCGCGCTACGTCGCGTCGCTCGGCGAGGGGCAGTTGAAGCTCAACACGCACGCCGAAATCGTGCGCGATGCGGGCGCGGTGCTGACCATCGACGGCCGCAAGGGTTTCGGGCAAGTCGTCGCGTATGAAGCGATGGAGCACGGCATCGAACGCGCGAAAAAGCTCGGCGTTTGCGCAGTGGGCCTGCGCAATGCGCATCACATCGGGCGCATCGGCCACTGGGCGGAGCAGTGCGCGAAGGCGGGACTCGTGTCGTTCCATTTCGTGAACGTCGCGGGCGATCCGCTCGTCGCGCCGTTCGGCGGCATCGACCGGCGTTTCGGCACGAATCCGTTCTGCGCGGCCTATCCGCGCGACGGCAAGAGCCCGCTCGTGCTCGACTTCGCGACGGCCGGCATCGCGTACGGCAAGACGCGGGTCGCGTACAACAAGGGCGTGAAGGTTGCGCCGGGCATGCTGCTCGATCACGAAGGCCGGCCGACCATCGAGCCGAAGGTCATGCACGAGGAGCCGTTCGGCTCGCTCACGGCGTTCGGGCTGCACAAGGGTTCGGGGCTCGCCGCGCTGTGCGAGATTTTCGGCGGGGCGCTCTCGGGCGGCTATACGACGCACGAGGACACGCTGGAGAAATCGAGCGCGATCATCAACTGCATGACCTCGGTGATCGTCGATCCGAACGCCTTCGATGCGCCCGCCGCGCAAGCCGAGGCCGAAGCGTTCCTCGAATGGATGAAGGCTTCGCCGCGCGCGGAAGGCGTCGGCGCGATCCATGCGCCGGGTGAGCCGGAAGAAGCGCGTCGCGCGGACCGCACGGCGAACGGCATCGCAATCGATCCGACGACGTGGAAGCAGATTCGCGATTCGGCGGCGACTTCGGGCATGCCGGAAGCGGAAATCGAGAAGTTTGCGGCTGCGCTGAAGTAAAGCCCGAGGCCGTCTGCGCGGCAAATTGGTCAAGCCAGTTCGCCGCGCTGTCCGCGATCACACGGCCATTTCCTTCTCGATCCATTCGATGACGGATGTGCGTTTCGGCTGCCAGCCGAGCATCTCGCGCGTGCGCTTGCTCCGCACCCGGCTGTTCGAGCCGAGTCCGTACGACGCCATTTCATAGCCCCATTCCTTGATCGCGTCTTCGAGCGGCCAGTCTTCCGGGCCGCGCAATTCGAGCGCGCGCGCCATCGCGGTGGTCATGTCGCGAAACTGCGCTTCGCCGCTTTCGACGAAGTAAAACGTGCCCGCCGGCGATTTTTCGAGCGCGAGCCGATAGATCTCGACGACATCGTCGATATGCACGTTCGACCAGATGTTCAACCCGCGTCCCACGTGACGCACGATGCCGCTCTTCTTCGCCTGACGCTCCAGACGCGGCAACTGTACGCTCGCTGCGTTCGGCACGGCGCCGTGACCGTAGATCAGCGTGTTGCAAAGCACGGCCGAGCGCACGCCACGATTGGCGGCATCGAGCACGAGTCTGTCGATCGCGACGCGCGGCGCCTTGTCGGGCGTCGGCTCGGGCAGGTCGTCCTCGGTAAAAATGTCGTCCGATGCCTCGCCGCCTGACGCATCGCCGACGATGCTCGATCCGCTCGTGTGCAGGAACGGCTTGTTCGTGTCTTCGAGCGCGCCGATCAGCGCCTCGACCGCCTCGCGGTGATCGCTGCTCGCGGCGTTGATGACCGCGTCGGCGGCACGTGCTTCGGCGGCCAGCAGGTCCGTGTCCTCCAGACTGCCGATCACCGGTTCGATGTTCAGGCGCTTCAGATCGTCGGCCTGTTCCGCGCGTCGGATGAGCCCGCGCACGCGATGGCCGTCACGCGCGAGTCCCGCCGCGATCGACCCGCCGATGAAACCGCCCGCGCCCGTGATGAAGATGTTCATGTTCGTGCTCCGTTGAATGTTCAAGCTACGACGAGCACAGAATGAGCCGCGCCGAGTTTCGCAAGAACGGTGATAGTCTCGAATGAAACTCGACTCCACCAACTGCGCTTCACTCGACCCGAACCGACGATGCCACCGATCGAAACCATCAACGCTCCCGGCCTGCCGATTCCGGCGGGACACTACAGCCACGCGACGCGCGCCGGCAATCTCGTCTGCGTGTCCGGCCAGTTGCCGGTTCGTACGGACGGCACGCATACCGGCGACCTGCCGTTCGAGGCGCAGGCCGAACAGACGCTGTCCAATCTGCGCACCGTGCTCGAAGCGGCGGGCGCGAGTCTCGCCGATTGCATCGAAGTGACCGTGTATCTCGTCGGCGTCGAACACTGGAAGGCGTTCAACGAGATCTACGCGCGCCACTTCGGCGCGTGGAAGCCGGCGCGCGCCGTCGTGCCTGTCGGCGCGCTGCATTACGGCTATTTGCTGGAAATCTCCGCGCGGGCGTGGATCGAGCGCGGCTAGCCGTTACGCGAGGTCCAGCGATTTCGTCAGATCGCCGAGCGGCGCCTGGCCGTTCGCGGCGAACGCGCGATCACGCGCGGCCACGCCGTCGAGCGGCGTCAGGTCGTGCACGCGCGAGATGAAGCGCAGGATCGAGTTGGTGTCGTAGACGGTGTGATCGACGTAACCCTGCTTCGCGAACGGCGAGATCACGAGGGCCGGAATGCGCGAGCCCGGCCCCCAGCGATCGCCCTTCGGCGGCGAGACGTGGTCCCACCAGCCGCCGTTTTCGTCGACGGTGACGATCACCACCGTGTTTTCCCACTGCGGCCCGCGCCGGATGTGCTCGATCACGTTCGAGATATGCCTGTCGCCCGAAGCGACATCCGCATAACCCGCGTGCATGTTCAGATTGCCTTGCGGCTTGTAGAACGCGACGGCGGGCAGGCGGCCCGCGTCGATGTCGGCGAGCAGCTTGTTCGTCGTTGGGTCGTCGCCCAGACCTGCATCGCGCAAATGCTGGGCGCGCGCTGCTGTGCCCGGTGCGAAGTTCGCGAAGTAATTGAACGGTTGATGGTGGTACTGGAAATCCGGCACCGCGCCGGTGTCGCGATGCTCCAGCGCGTATTGCCAGGCGCCGCTGTACCACGCCCAGTCGATATTCTTGTCCGACAAGCGGTCACCGATGGTCGCGTACGTCTGCGGCGGCAACACCAGCGTGTTCGACCGGTCCGCGTATTGCGGATCGCCACCTTGCGGAGGCGGCACGTTGCTCGGCTGATAAGGCGGAAACATGGTGTTGACCGCGTAGCCATCGGCGGTGAGGGCGCCGTCGCGCACGAACTTCGGCGGGCCTTCGAGTGCGGACTTCGGTGAATCGGGCGCGAGTTTGAGCCGCGAGCCCGTGGGATCGTCGCCTTCGACGACCGCAAGCAGCTTCGCTGCCGGGCTGCCTTTCACGTCCGGATAAAAGGGCGCCTGCGCGGAGATCAGGAAAATATGGTTCAGCCACGAGCCGCCGAACGCCGACATGAAAAAGTTGTCGCAGAGCGTGTATTGCTGCGCGAGCCCCCACAACTTGAGCGTCTCGGGCGAGTTCTGGTAATGGCCCATCACGAGTCCGCCCGAATCGCCCCACGCCGCGAACTGATTATTCCGGCCAGCGTTGATCTGCATCTGGTTTTGATAGAACCGGTGCACGAGATCCCGCGTGATGACGGAATTGGGAAGCGGCGCGCCGCTCGCGTCCACGATCTGGAAGGGCGCGTTGCGCAGATCGCTGATTTGCTTCTCCGAGATGGCAAAGCGCTTGCCGCCGACTTCCTGCGCCTGCGGCACGAGCCCGCCCCAGATTTTCGGCAGGGTGGGCATGGGCGTAAGACCGTCGCGATCGAGCTGTGTGTAATGCGATGCGGGCACGGCCGAGAGCGGATATTGCACGCCCGGATAGTTGCCGTAGAGATTCGTGAAACTGCGATTCTCCGCGTAGATCACGACGATGTGCTGAACCTTCGCCGCGAGCGTGCGGTCGAGTGCGATGTCGGCTGCGGTTTTCGGAGGAGACGGCTTGTTTTCGAACAGATTGCACCCGCCGAGCGACAGCCCTGCGAGACCTACCCCAGCCGCAAGCAGCCGCCGCCGCGCGGGGTCCGCCGGCGCGTCGCCGGCTGGCGTGTCGATGCTGGAGGGAAGCTCGTGCTGCGGATGGTCCTTCTCACTCATCGCCTGACTCCTCGTGTAGATGCGACACACGTCCGATGACGCGCGCCTGCATTATCGACGCCGAAAGATGACGCGCCCATTACCCGGCGCCCGGTCTGGCCGCTATGCGACTCGCGGCTCGACTGAGCGGGAATAATGCCGCATTGCAATGCTGTGCGAAACCCGGCCAAACGACATAGGAGAAACAATGGAATGTCGCGCGAATCGGCCTATGTCTTTCGGCCGACTGGAAAGCGTGAACGAGCGTGACTAACATCAACTGAACAAGAGCTTTACTCCGACGAGAACGAGCGTCGCGGCGAGCACGTGGCGCAGCAGCGCTTCCGGCGCCCGGGAGGACAGCGTGCTGCCGATGGCAATGCCCGGAATCGAGCCCACGAGGAGCGAGACGAGCAAGCCCCAGTCGACGGAGCCGAGCATCCAGTGGCCGGCGCCGGCAATCAGCGTGAGCGGCACCGCGTGGGCCACGTCGGAGCCGACGATGCGCACCGTCGCGAGACGCGGATACAGCAGAAGCAACACCGTCACGCCGATCGCGCCCGCGCCCACGGACGTGATCGAAACCAGCACGCCGAGAATCGCGCCGGTCAGAACGGTCCAGGCGGCGGTGCGCACCGGTTGCTCGGTTCGACCCTGTCCCTTCTTGTATGCGAGGCGCGCGAGTTGCGGCCGGAAGATGAGCGAAATGGCGGTGATGAGGAGCGCCGTGCCGAGTATCAACTGGATGAGCCGCGCGGTGCCGGGCGATTCAATCCCGTGCGAGTGCAGGAAGTACAGTGTGATGGCCGCCGCCGGCACGCTGCCTGCGGCGAGACGGCCGGTGATGCGCCAGTCGACCGAACCTTTGAGGCCGTGCACGAGCGTGCCGGCGGTTTTGGTCGCGGCCGCGTACAGCAGGTCGGTGCCGACGGCGGTCGCCGGGTGTATGCCGAACAGCAGCACGAGCAGCGGCGTCATCAGAGAGCCGCCGCCCACGCCCGTCAGGCCGACGAGGAAGCCCACCGCGAGCCCTGAGGCAGAATAAAGTAAGTCGATATGCGGAAATGACATTGCGCGCGGAGAACCCGTCAGCCGTGGTTGGGTCGAAAAACCGTCGATGATAGCGGGTAAGCGGCTCACTTGCTGCATGAGCCAACGCTCGACCGGGCGACTGCGACATGCCGGGAGCGTCGGGCGCGTTCCGGAAACGGTTCAGAAAACCCTTCAGATTACTTTCAGGAAGGTGCAATGAAAACACAGGAACAGTCGCAAGAGCAGCAACAGCAGCAACAAGCGCAGGAGTCGCGGCCCAGGCTCGCGGACGAAGCGTTCATTCCGACCGAGCACGCCAACATGGCGAGCGAACGCCAGTTCGTGCTGAAGTCGGGGAATACATTCGCCGTCTACGATGCGAACGGCGACATCCGGGGCGGCGACGACGGTCTGTTCGTCAACGACACGCGCGTGCTCTCGGAACTCGTGCTGACGTTCGGCGGGCGGGCGCCGTCGCTGCTTTCCGGCAGCGTATCGAGCGACAACGCCGTTTTTACGGCGCATCTGACCAACCGCCCGCTGCCGCCTATCGGCGGGGCGCGTACGCCGGAAGGCGTGATCCACGTCGAGCGCAAGCGGGTGCTGTCGGGACACGTGCTGCACGAAAGCATCGTGCTGACGAACTACGGCACGGAGCCGTCCACCGTGCCGCTTTCGATTTCCTTCAAGGCGGACTTTCTCGACATGTTCGAGGTGCGCGGCGCGAAACGCGGCAAGCGCGGCGCCTTGCGGCCGCCGGCAATCGAGAACGGCGAAGTCGTGCTGCGCTATATCGGCCTGGACGAAGTCGAGCGCACGGCGCGCATCCAGTTCACGCCCGCGCCGGACGTGCTGTCGCCCACGCGCGCGGACTACGCGTTGCACATTCAGTCGGAGACGGCGATTTCCGTGTATTTGTCGGTGACGGCGGTGACGCATGCGCTCTCGGACGCGAGCGAGGAAAGCAAGCGCAACGCCGCCGAAGCCGCCGAATGCGCGCCCGAGTCGGGCCGCCCCGCGATTCGCGAGGCGCTCGTCGAAGCGCATCGCCGCATGCGCGACCGGCGCCGCGCGAGCGCGCGCGTGCGTTCGAGCAATCCGCTTTTCAGCGAATGGATCGACCGTTCGCTCGCCGATCTCGGCCTGCTCACCACCGATCTCGAAACCGGCCCGTATCCCTACGCCGGCATTCCGTGGTTTTCGACGGCATTCGGCCGCGACGCGATCATCACGTCGCTGCAAATGCTGTGGCTGCACCCGACACTTGCGCGCGGCGTGCTGCGTTTCCTCGCCGCGCATCAGGCGCGCGAAGACTCGGCGTTCCGCGACGCCGAAATCGGCAAGATCATGCACGAGACGCGCAAGAGCGAGATGGCCGCGACCGGCGAGGTGCCGTTCGCGCTGTACTACGGTGGCGTGGACAGCACGCCGCTCTTCATCGTGCTCGCGGGCGCTTATGCCGAGCGCACCGGCGACACCGCGCTCATCGACGAAATCTGGCCGGCGCTGCAACTCGCGGCGCAATGGGTCGCGCGCCATTGCGAAAAGAATCCGCACGGCCTGCTCGACTATCAGCGGGCGTCGGAGCACGGCCTTGCCAATCAAGGCTGGAAGGACAGCCAGGATTCCGTGTTCCACGCGGACGGGAAATTTCCGGTCGGCCCGATCTCGCTCGTGGAAGTGCAAGGCTATGCGTCGACGGCTTTCTCCACGATGGCGCGGCTCGCCCGCGAGCGCGGCGAAGACGAGAGTGCATCCGACTACGAACGCCGCGCGAATCACATTCGCGAACGCGTCGAGGAAATGTACTGGATGCCGGAGATGGACTTCTACGGCATCGCGCTCGACGGCAAAGGCGAACTGTGCCGCGTGCTGTCGTCGAATGCGGGGCATCTGCTCGCGTTCGAACTCGTCGATCGCAAGCGCGGCGAGGCCGTCGCGCGTCAGCTCGAATCGACACTCTTTCACACGGGCTGGGGCGTGCGCACGCTGGCGGCGGGGCAGCCGCGCTTCAATCCGATGTCGTATCACAACGGGTCCGTATGGCCGCACGACACGGCGTTGTGCGCACGCGGTCTCGCGCGTTACGGCGACCGCAGCGCGACGGTGGGCTTGTTGCAATCGTTGTTCGAAGCGGCCGTCACGTTCGACATGCGTCTGCCGGAGCTGTTCTGCGGATTCACGCGTCAGCGCGGCGAACGGCCGATCGCTTATCCCGTCGCCTGTTTGCCTCAGGCGTGGGCGGCGGGCGCGCCTTTCATGGTTCTGGAAGCGTGTCTGGGCGTGACCGTCGATGCCGTCAACGATGAAGTGCGCATCGACCGGCCTGCATTGCCCGAAGGTATCGACTGGCTGGAAATCGGCGATCTGCGTCTCGGCGACAAGACCGCGACGATCACGTTCCGCCGCGTCGGCGGGCAGGTGATTCCGTCGGTGGAAGGGGATGTGCGAGTGGTCGCGGTGCTTTGATGCGGGGAGCGCACAGCGCCATGGCGGCGCTGTGCGTGCGATGCGCGTTTAAACCGCCACGCTGCCGACGTAGTTCTCGGCGAGCGCGGTGGCGGCCGCGCGGGACGTCGTCACGTGTTCCAGTTCCGCCACTTGGAGCCGCTGCTCGAAGGGCGAGGTGTCGTCGAGCTTGTGCAGCATGCGCGTCATCCACCACGAGAAATGCTCGGCGCGCCAGACGCGCTTGAGCGCCGTCTCCGTGTAGCGCGCAAGCTTTTCCGTGCCGCCTTCCTGGTAGAAGTCGGCGAGAGCGGCGTTCAGCACGCGCACGTCCGAGACCGCGAGATTCAGGCCCTTCGCACCGGTCGGCGGCACGATGTGAGCCGCGTCGCCCGCGAGGAAGAGCTTGCCCGACTGCATCGGCGTGGACACGAAGCTGCGCATGCCGACGATATTCTTCTGGAAGATCTTGCCTTCGGTGATCTGCCAGCCGTCGGCGCTATCCACGCGTGCATGCAGTTCGGCCCAGATGCGGTCGTCGGACCAGGCGTCGACCGTGTCCTTCGGATCGCACTGGAAGTACATGCGCTGCACGCCCGGCGAGCGCGTGCTGATGAGCGCGAAGCCGCGGTCGTGCCGCGCGTAGATGAGCTCGTCGGAAGAGGGCGGCGCTTCGACCAGAATGCCGAACCAGCCGAACGGATAGATGCGCTGATAGTCCTGCCGAACCGCCTCGGGAATCGACTGGCGCGCGACACCCTGCGAGCCGTCGCAGCCGATGATGAAGTCGCATTCGAGTTCTTCGTCGCGGCCTTCGTGCTGATACTTGATGCGCGGCTTGCGATCGCTGCCTTCCTGGAAATCGTGCAGCGACACGTTCGAGACGTTGAACTTCAACGCGCCGTTCGCCGCGAGGCGCGCCGCGACGAGGTCCTTGATGACCTCGTGCTGCGCGTAGACCGTGATCGAATGCCCGGTCAGCTCCGTCAGCGCGATGCGGCGGCGCTGACCTTCGAACGCGAGTTCGAAACCGTGATGCAGCGCGCCTTCGGCCTGCATGCGCGCGCCGAGACCGGCATGATTGAGCGTGTCCATCGTGCCTTGTTCGAGCACGCCTGCGCGAATCGTCGATTCGATGTCGTTCTGGCTGCGCGCTTCGAGCACGACGGATTCGATACCGCGCAAATGCAGCAGATGAGAAAGAAGAAGTCCGGCGGGGCCCGCGCCGACGATACCGACTTGAGTACGCATGATGTCTCCGTGAGGCAGTGGTGATGTTGTGCGTACAGTGTCGGCAGAGCGGCGTTATGCCGCAACGCGATACGGAGGATACGGTCTATCTAATTTCGAGATAAAGGGCCTCAAATGGGCCGAAAAGGACTCGAACTACGGGAAAATCCCTACGGCGTGCGAGCGTCAGGAAACCGCTCGCACGTCCCCGTGGCGTTATTCCGCCGACTCTTCCTTCAATTGCTTGAGCCGATATTCGCCCTGCCGCGTGAGCATCCAGCCCGGATATTCGGCGGGCAACTGGCTCACTTCGTCGAGTGCCGCGAGTTCGTCCTGGTTCAGCCGGACTTTCGTCGCTGCGATGTTGTCGTCGAGCTGCTCGATGCGTTTTGCGCCGATGATCACGCTCGACACCACTTTCTGATGCAGCAGCCACGCAAGCGCGATCTGCGCGACCGACACGCCCTTGGCTTCGGCCATGTGACGCATCACGTCGACGCAGTCATACGCCCGCTCGACATTGACCGGCGGGAAATCGAACTTGCTGCGCCGGCTGCCTTCTTCCTTCCCGCCTTCGCGCGTGAACTTGCCCGAAAGCAGGCCGCCCGCGAGCGGACTCCAGACCATGAGTCCGACGCTCTCGCTTTGCAGCAGCGGCACGATCTCGCGCTCGAGATCGCGGCCCGCGATCGTGTAATACGCCTGCAGCGACTCGAAGCGCGCGAGCCCGAGCCGCTCGGACATGCCGAGCGCCTTCATGATCTGCCACGCCGCCCAGTTCGACACGCCGATATAGCGCACATGCCCGTGCTGCACGAGGTTGTCGAGTGCGCGCAGCGTTTCCTCGATCGGCGTTGCCGGATCGAAACCGTGAATCTGGTACAGATCGACGTGATCCAGTTGCAGCCGCTTCAGGCTGGCTTTCACGCCATCGATGATGTGATAGCGCGACGCGCCGCGCGAATTCGTGCCCTTGGTTCCGGTTTCGCCGAGGATCTTCGTCGCGACGACCACGTTCTCGCGCGGCACCTTCAGATTCTTCAGCGCCTGACCGGTGATGATCTCCGACTGGCCGTCGGCGTAGACGTCGGCGGTGTCGATGAAATTGATGCCCGCATCGAGCGAACGGCCGATCAGCTTGTCCGCGTCCGCCTGTTGCAACTGGCCGATGTTGTCCCAGATTCCGCCCGTTCCGCCGCCGAAGGTCATCGTGCCCAGGCAGAGTTCAGAGACGAAAAGACCGGTATTGCCGAATTTCCTGTAGCGCATGGTTGCTCCCGATTGACTGGAAAGGCGCGGCATCGCCCGAACTTCACGAGCGATCCGGCCGGCAATGCAGTATCGTCCCGGCGCGCGGCCGGTTCATAGCCTGATCCTGTTCAATCCTTGCCTTTTCCTGCAAACGCTGGGGTGGGCGTCGAGCAATCCCGCGCCCGCGCGAGTAAGCTAGTCGAACTCACTTCTCCATCGAAAATCGTCCTTTAATCATGGCTCTGAACGACACGCCCGGCCTCGCCGGAAAAGACAGTCACGACCAGTCGAAGGAGATGCGCCACGACGGCGCGCCCGATCACGGGCTGGATCAGGCGCGGCTCGATCTGGTTGCGCTGCTCGACCGCTTCACCGCCGGCTGCGAAGGCTCGGTCGAAACGCCGGTGCCGGGGCTCGCCCTGCATCGCATCATGAATCCGGGCGGCCCGAAGCACGGCATCCAGACGCCCGCGCTCGCGCTGATCGCGCAGGGCAGCAAGCGGCTCATGGTCGGCGACGAAGTCTATATCTACGATCCGATGCACTACCTGGTGTCGTCGGTGGACTTGCCCGTGTGCGGACAGGTGTCGGTGGCGAGCGAGTCGGAGCCGTATCTCGGCATGCGGCTCGAACTCGACGTCGACGAAATCACGTCGCTGATTCAGGACGAAAGCCTGCCGCCCGCGATGTCGGCCGACGCCTCGCGCGGGCTCTACGTGAACCGCCTCGGCAACTCGATGCTCGACGCCGTGCTGCGCCTTCTGCGTCTCGTCGACACGCCCGAGGACGTGCCGATCCTCGCGCCGCTCGTGAAGCGCGAGATTCTCTATCGGCTGCTGATGAACGGCTCGGGCGCGCGGCTGCGCCAGATCGCGCTGCAGGACAGCCAGACGCAGCGCATCGCGAAGGCCATCCAGTTGCTGCGCCAGCATTTCGATCAGCCGCTGCGCGTCGAGGATATCGCGCGCGACGTGCACATGAGCGTGTCGTCGCTGCATCACCATTTCAAGGCCGTCACGGCGATGAGCCCGCTGCAGTATCAAAAGCAGTTGCGGCTTCAGGAGGCGCGCCGCCTGATGATGCTCGATATCGTCGATGCCGCCACGGCCGCGCATCGCGTGGGCTATGAAAGCGCGTCGCAGTTCAGCCGCGAGTACAGCCGGCTCTTCGGCGCGCCGCCGCTGCGCGATACCCGCCGCTGGCGCGATGCGACCGCCGCCGCAGTTGGCGCCTGAGCGCGATTTCGCGGTCCCGGTAGGGAAATTTCGATGAATCACTGGCCGAGCGCGCGCGAATGGTCTTGAATGGATTGCCGACTGCCGATGCGACGGCGCTGCCGCATCGATTTATTTCATCGTCCGCGGAATAGTGCAGCGCTTCCGAACGTTCTACGGATACTTCTACAAAAAGGGAAAGATGAAATGAAGAAGCGCATCCAGATGTTCGCCGCTGCCGCAACAGTCGCCACCGCTTTCGCTTCACTAGCTTCATCCGCCTACGCTGCGGCGCCGAAAGAAGCGAACGGCATGTACGTCGATGAAAACGGCATGACGCTCTACACCTTCGACAAGGACACGAAGGGCGGCGCGAGCGCCTGCTCCGGCGGCTGCGCGCAGGCGTGGCCGGCGGCGATGGCGACCGACGCCGACAAGCCGAGCGGCAAATGGACCATGGAAGCCGCCGACGGCGGCAAACAGTGGGCCTACGACGGCAAGCGCGTCTATCGCTTCGCGAAGGACACGAAGCCCGGCGACAAGAACGGGGACAACTTCCGCGACGTCTGGCACGTCGTGAAGCCCTAAGCTTCGTAAGACGCGCGGTCTGAGCGACACATCGAAACAGGCGGGTTCGCGGAATAAATCGGCGGGCCCGCCGGTCTATGACATCAATGGGTAACGATCATGAAACGATCGATCGGCGTGACGGCGCTCCTGATCGCGCTCGGTCTCGCGCTCGGCGCGGCGGGTTGCGCAAGCGGCCCGCAAAGTGCGCCGAATTCGTCGGGTGCGCCGAGCGGGCCGGCCGGAGGGGGCAGCTACTGATGGCGAACGCCTCTCACGCGCCTGTCACGCACGCAGGCGCACGGTCGTGAGCTTCGAGGGCGATCTGCTCGCGCATTTGCCGCAGTTGCGCCGTTATGCGCGCGCGCTGACGGGCGATCGCGCCTGGGCCGACGATCTCGTGCAGGACGCGACCGAGCGCGCGCTCAATCGCGCCAAATCGTTTCATGCCGGCACGAATCTGCGCGCGTGGCTGTTCACGATCATGCGCAACCTGTATATCGACCAGTTGCGCGGCCGGCGCGACATCGCCGTCGACGACGAAACCGCGCCCTGGCGGCAGATGGCCGCGCCGCGCGGCGAAGTCGACGGTCTCGTGCTGCGCGACGTGCAGCGCGCGCTCTATTGTCTGCCGGTCGAGCAGCGCGAAGTGATGTTGCTCGTGTGCGTCGAGGAAATGAGTTATCAGGAGGCATCCGTGGTGTTGAACGTGCCGACCGGAACCGTGATGTCGCGCTTGTCGAGAGCGCGGGAGCACATGCGCGTTCTGCTCGGCGAGGAACCCGGCCGCAAGACGTCGCCGTCGTCGCTGAAAGTGGTGAGCCGATCATGACCAACCAAGACCGTCCATCCGAAGGCGGCGATCGTATGGGGCCGCCGAAACCCGATCGCGATCTGCAGGCGCTGTCCGCCTTCATCGACGACGAATTGCACGGCGACGAACGCGACGCCGTCGCACAGCGCATCGCGAACGATCCCGCGAGCGAGGCGACCGCCGCCGCTTATCGTGCGCAGGACAATGCGCTGCGTGCGCTCTTCGCCGATCAGAACGAGCCGCAGGTCGTGCGCTTGCGGCCGCGCGCCCGCGAGCGTTATCTGATCGCGGCGTGCTTTCTGGTCGTCGGTGCCGCGTGCGGGTTCCTGATGCACATGCTCTTGCCGTCGCTCGGCGAGAGTCCGCGTTTCGCGGAGCGCGCGGATATCGCCTATGCCGTGTACGCGCCCGAGCAGCGGCATGCGGTGGAGGTGGCCGCGTCGCAACAGGATCATCTCGTCACGTGGCTGTCGAAGCGGCTGAATCGCGCGGTGACGATTCCGTCGCTGGCCGAATACGGCTTTCAGCTCGTCGGCGGACGCCTGTTGCCCGACGAGGAAGGGCCGGCCGCCCAGTTCATGTACCAGAACGCGGCCGGCGAACGGCTCACGCTTTACATGACGACGGCGACGATCCGGCGCAACGACAGCAAGATCAGAACGCTCAAGGACGGGCAGCGCACGACGTTCTATTGGGCGTGGGATCGTGTCGGCTATGCGCTCTCCGGTCAGATCGGCGAGGAGAAACTGCAGGCGATCGCCTACGACACATGCAAGGAGCTGGGCGGCGATCCGAAAAGCTGGTGAAGCGCCGATCGAAAAGAAAGGCCGCAGCGATTGTTCTCGCTGCGGCCTTTGTCATTCCTGAACCGGATTAGTAGTAACGGTGCGGAGGCGGCGCAACATGATGATGACGCTCCCACTCCTGGCGCTGCCAATAGCGATGGCCGTCCCAGTAGCGCTCACCGTGCCAGCCCACCGTCACGTGATGCGGCGGATAGTGATGCACCTCGGCGGAAGCGACGTTTGCGAGACCCATGCCGAGCGCGGCGGCAAGGGAGGCGATAAGCAGGCTCTTCTTTGTCTTGTCGATCATGATGTTTGCTCCTTGGTCGTTTGCTTGCGGTCTAAACCGCGAGTCGTGCGGTAGCAGTTTCGTTTTTAGTTCAGTGAGGCTTGCGCGAGGGTTCAGTAGCGGTAGTAGTCGCGATGGTGGTGATACCCGCCGCCATCCGGCACGACGATGCAGCCTGAGAGCGCGCTACTCAGCAACACGCCCAACGCTGCAAGGATCGCTAGTTTCTTCATGGGTTTCTCCGTGTGAATCCATGGAGATCAATTTAGCGGTTCGCAAAATGACAAGCCGTGTTCGTTTGTAAGCAAACGTGTAACCTGAAATATTCGCGACGGCGCCCTGTAAAGGCGCTACGGCGCGCGGCTCGCCGTTGCACGTGGGCGCATGACGCGTTATCCTGAACTACGATTCAGAATGTCGGAGTGGCCATGTCTCACATCAGCACGGGCGTCGAGTACGCGCTGCACTGCATGCTCTATCTCGCGGAGCCGCCGCATGGCGTGCGCGAGGCGAGCGTGCGCGATCTCGCGGAATTGCAGGGCGTGCCCGCGGAGTACGTCGCGAAGCTCTTTACGAAGCTGCACAAGGCGGGGCTGGTCGTCGCAACGGAAGGTGCGCGGGGCGGCTTTGCGCTCGCGCGGCCGTCGAAGGAAATCAGCGTGCTCGACGTCGTCGATGCGATCGACGGCGACAAGCCGCTCTTCGATTGCAGGGAAATCCGGGCGCGCTGCGCCGTGTTCGGCGACGACGCGCCGCCGTGGGCGACGAGCGGCGTGTGCGCCGTTCACGCGGTGATGAAGAACGCGGAGAAGCGTATGCGCGAGGCGCTCGCGGCAGACCGGCTGGCCGATCTCGCGGGCCGCGTGCACGCCAAGGCGCCGCGCACGTTCGGGCCGCAGGTCGTCAAGTGGCTCGACGAGCGCACCACGCAACGGCGCGCCGCGAAGAGCTGAGAGCACTCAGCGAACGATCTTCGGCTTCATGTTCGGCGTGAGCGAAACGCCGACCACGTGGCCGTCGCGCACGCCGCAGCGACTGTCCACGCGCATCCATTGCGCCTTGCCGCGCGCCTTCGCGAACGCGCGCATCACGATGACCTTGTCCACCGGAATCGGGTTTCCGACACTGAAGATCGCAGTATCGTCGTCGATTTTCGCGGAGAGCACGCGTCGATCGGGCACGATCAGCGTGTCGTATTTCGGCGCGTCTTCCACCCAACGGTCGAACGCGGCGACGCATTGCGCGACGGCGTCGGGCACGTGGAGCCGCGTCAGATACGAATAATCCTCGGGCAGGTCCGGCGTTTCCTGCGCCAGGGCGAGCTGAAACATCGACGCCGACAGCGCGAGCGCGAGCAGTGCGGGAGCGAGAATGGTCTTCATGCGATGGGCGATGAATGGAGAGGTTCGTGCAGAGCGCGGATCATGGAAGGCGCTGTGAGTGCGATGCGCGGGATGGCGCGAAGTATACCGTGTGAAGTTTTGTGACGTCGAGCAGGTCGCGAATATCGAATGCCGACCGAAAGCCTCGCGCCGCGCGCTGTATCCTTTGAGGACGAACTCACGGGAGAAGGCGCGATGAAAACGATGCGTTGGTCGCAACAGGACGGCACCGGGCTCGAACATCTCGTTCTGGACGCGACCGACAATGGCATCGTGGTCGAGAGCGCGGTCGTGGGTGAGGACGAGACGCATGCGTTCGGCCTCGTCTACCGCATCGAATGCGATGCGCGCTGGCAGGTCACGCGTCTCGCGCTGAAGCTGGCGGGCGGCGCATCGCTCGATCTGCACCGCAAGGACGGCGACAACGGCGACGCGCACGCGTGGACCGGCGCGAACGGCGAACTGCTGGAGCAACTTCGCGGCTGCATCGACGTTGACATCACCGCGACACCCTTCACGAACACGCTGCCGATTCGCCGTCTGCAACTGGCGCGCGGCGAGCGCCGCGTGATCCGCGTCGCTTACGTGCGCGTGCCGCAACTGAGCGTGAGCGCGGTGGAGCAAGCGTATACGTGCATCGAGCCGGATCACCGCTACCGTTACGAAGGGCTCGACACGGGCTTCACGGCGGACATCACCGTCGACGAGAACGGCTTCGTGCTCGACTATCCCGGACTCTACAAGCGCGTCGCGTAAGACCGGCGATAATGCCGGTCATTATCGCCTTGGCCCATTTTCAAACGATGAACGATATGACTTCCCCCCGTCTCACGAGCCTTTCCCACGGCGGCGGCTGCGGCTGCAAGATCGCGCCCGGCGTGCTGGCCGATCTGCTCAGGCGCGCCGCGCCGCTGCCGGCGTTTCCGAATCTCCTCGTCGGCAACGACACCGCCGACGACGCCGCCGTCTACAAGCTCAACGACGAGCAGGCGATCGTAGCGACGACGGACTTCTTCATGCCGATCGTCGACGATCCGTTCGATTTCGGCCGCATCGCCGCGACCAACGCGCTTTCGGACGTCTACGCGATGGGCGGCAAGCCGATTCTCGCGCTCGCGCTCGTCGGCATGCCGATCAACGTGCTGCCGCACGAAGTCATCGCGCAAGTGCTGAAGGGCGGCGAAGCGGTGTGCGCGGAAGCGGGCATCCCGGTCGCGGGCGGGCATTCGATCGATTCCGTCGAGCCGATTTACGGACTCGCCGCGATCGGCATCGTGCATCCGTCGCGCGTGAAGCGCAACGCGGCCGCGCGCGCGGGCGACGTGCTCGTGCTCGGCAAGCCGCTCGGCGTCGGCGTGCTCTCGGCGGCGCTGAAGAAGGACAAGCTCGACGCGGCCGGCTACCAGGCGATGATCGACGCGACGACCAAACTCAATCGTCCCGGCGCCGAGCTCGCGCAACTCGACGGCGTGCACGCGCTCACCGACGTGACCGGCTTCGGCCTGCTCGGTCACACGCTCGAGCTCGCACGCGGCGCACGGCTCACGGCGCGCATCCGCTACGCCGACCTGCCGTGGCTGCCGCAAGTGCGCGAGTTCGTGCGCGATGGTATCTACACGGGCGCATCGGGACGCAACTGGAACGCATACGGCGACGACATCACGTTGAACGTCGCGGGCGAAGAGGCCCGCGCCTTGCTCACCGACCCGCAGACCTCGGGCGGCCTGCTCGTGTCGTGCGCGCCGGAAGCGGTGAACGACGTGCTCGCGATCTTCCGCGCGGACGGCTTCGACGATGCGGCCGTCATCGGCGAAATGGTGGACGGCGCGGGCCGCGTCGACGTGATCTGAACCCACACAAATGACCGCATGAAGGAAGAATCCCCGAAAGCCATTTTCTACGCGCTCGCCGCGAACTTCGGCATCGCCGTCTGCAAGTTCGGCGCGGCCGCCTTCACCGGCTCCGGCGCGATGTTCGCCGAAGCGATCCATTCCACCGCCGATTGCGGCAATCAGCTGCTGCTTCTGTTCGGCCTGAAGCGCGCGCAGGCGCCCGCGAACGCGCTGCATCCGCTGGGCTCGGGGCGCGAGATTTATTTCTACGCGCTGATCGTCGCGCTCCTGCTGTTTTTTGTCGGCGGGGCGTTTTCGGTGTACGAGGGCGCGCATCGGCTGATGCATCACGAGCCCTTGTCGAATCCGGTCGTCGCGCTGGTGATTCTCGGCGTCTCGGTCGTGCTCGAAGCGTTCTCGCTCGCTGGCGCGATACGCGAGATCCGCAAGGGCGCGCCGAACAAGACCTTGTGGCGATGGTTCCGCGAAACGCGCGAATCGGAACTGCTGGTGGTCGCGGGCGAGGATGTCGCGGCGCTGCTCGGCCTCGCCATTGCGTTCGCCGCCGTGCTCATGACCATGCTCACCGGCAATCCCGCCTACGACGCCGCCGGCTCGATCGGCGTGGGCGTGCTGCTGATGATCATCGCGTTTCTCGTCGCGCGCGAAGTGAAGTCGATGATCGTCGGCGAATCCGCTAGCCCGGAAGTGCGCAAGGCGATCGACGCGCACTTGCGCGCGCGTCCCGAGATCACGCGCATCATCAGCCTCATCACGCTGCAATGGGGCAAGCATGTGGTCGTCGCGGTGCAGGCCGAGATGATCGACTACGCGAGCGGCCGCGCGATGATCGATGCGATCAACCTCGTCGAGGAAGATTTGCAACGTGCGTTTCCGCAAGTGCGCTGGGTTTTCTTCGAACCCGATATCGCGCGGGATCGCGGGCAGGCGCCGGGACTGTAAGTTTTACGGGTCGGGAAGGGCAGGAGCGCCGCGTGCTACCGGAACAAAGGTCGTCGAGGGCCGCTTCTGCCGTATCGACAGCATCGCGTTAACATACGTGGTGCGCGCGTCGTCCGCATCGAGTCCCTGACATTTCGTGATCTTCATCCGACCCATGCGCAAATTGCTCCTTGCAGTGCTGCTCGTCGTCGTGTCGAGCGTTCTTCCGATCTATTCCCCATCCTCCTTCGCCGCAGCCGATCCCGCGCAGCATGCGTCGCAGGCGCATGTTGCGCTGACGCCGCAGCAGGCGCGCGACGCGCTCTCGGTCCTCGACGATCCCGCGCGCCGCTCGCAGGTCGCCGATACGCTGCGCGCGATCGCGGCGGCCGGCGCGCTGGCCGCGCCCGCGAGCGCGCCACAGGCCGCGTCGGCGGCGAGCGCGGCGCCGGCATCGGGCGCGTCGAGCGTGCTCGCGCACTCGCTGACCGCGAACGGTCTCGCGTCGCAACTGTCGCGGCAGGCGGGGCACTGGCTCGTGCAGATCGGCGCGGGCTTGCGGCATTCGACCCTCGCGCTGCTCGATTTCGGCTCCGTCGTTTCGTGGTGGCGCGACCGGACGTCGAATGCGCAAGCGCGTGCGCTGGTCGGCCATGTCGTGTGGACCGTGCTGGCGTCGCTCGTGCCCGCGTTGCTGCTCGAATTCCTGTGCTTGCGGCTTTTGAAGCGGCCGCGTGCGCGGATCGCGGCGCGCGGCGTCGCCGATGCCGAGGAGCAGGACCCCGGCCTCGTGCGCGAACAACGCGCGGCCGAGCGCGCGGAGGACGCCGCGGCGCGCAACGGCGACGCGACCGCCATGCATCTCGCCGAACGCAAGGCCGACAGCGCGCGCGGCCAGCGTCACGCCGCGCGTCACTGGACGCTGTTGCAGCGTCTGCCGAGCGCGCTCCTGTACGGCTTTCTCGCGCTGGTTCCGCTCGCCGTCTTCATCGGCGTCGTGACTTTGCTGATGTCGATTTTCATCGACGACAACACGCCCGAAGCGCGCGTCGCGGGCACGCTCATCGACGTCTATCTGGTGTGCCGCGCGGTCGTGATCGTGAGCGGATTTTTCGTCGCGCCGCGTGCGCCCGGCCTGCGCCTGATCCAGATGCGCGATTTCTATGCGGCCTATTTGCATCGCTGGGTGCAGCGCATCGTGTGCATCGCGGGTGCGGGCATTGCGCTCGCCAATGCCGCCGAGCCGCTCGGTCTTTCCGCCGACGCGCGCATCGCGATCCTCAAGTTCGTCCTGCTGATCGTGCATCTGATGATCGCGTTCGTGATCTTCGAGAGCCGCACGTCGGTGGCCGAGCGCATCCGCGAGCGCGCGCGGACGAATCGCTCGGTGAAGCTCTTCGGCAACTGGGTCGCCGATGTCTGGGCGGGCGTCGCGATCTTCTTCGTGATCGCGCTGTGGTTCGTGTGGGCGCTCGACGTGCAGAACGGCTACAGAACGCTCTTCCATCTGGGCGGCGTCTCGTTGCTCGTGCTCGTCGGCGCGCGCGTGCTGGCGATCGTCGCGTTCGGTGCGCTCGGCCGCGTCTTTCATCACGGCGACGAGGACGATCTCACGAGCGATTCGATCGTGCGTCGCCGCGCGTATCGCTATTACCCGGCGTTGCGGCGCATCGTGCAGGCGCTCATTTCGATCGTCACGGTGATCGCGCTGCTCGAAGTGTGGCACGTGAACATTCTGCATTTCTTCACCTCGGGCGGCGTCGGCAACCGGCTCGCTTCGGCGCTGCTCACGATTCTGATCGCTGCCGTGTTCGCCGTGCTCGTGTGGGAGGCGGCGAACATCGTCGTCGAGCGGCGGCTCGAGCAATGGACCGCGAGCGGCGAGCGTCTACGTGCCGCGCGTCTGCGCACATTGCTGCCGATGATGCGCTCCGGCCTCTTCATCGTGATCGCGATGGTCGTCGTGTTGACGGGCCTTTCCGAACTCGGCGTGAACACGGCGCCGCTGCTCGCGAGCGCGAGCATTTTCGGCGTGGCGCTCGGCTTCGGTTCGCAAAAGCTCGTGCAGGATCTCATCACCGGCATCTTCCTGCTGATGGAAAACGCGATGCAGGTCGGCGACTGGGTGACGCTCGCGGGCGTCTCGGGCACGGTCGAGTATCTGTCGATCCGCACGGTGCGTCTGCGCGGCGGCGACGGTTCGCTCTATACGGTGCCGTTCAGCTCGGTTTCGACGGTGAACAACACGAATCGCGGCATCGGCAATGCGGCCGTGCGCGTGTCGATCGCGCTTGGTCAGGATGTCGATCTCGCGATCTCCGCGCTGAAGGAAATCGGCACCGCGCTGCGCGAGGACGAAGCCTTCCGCGACGGCATTCTCTCCGACTTCAGCTTCTGGGGCGTCGATGCCGTCGACGGTTCGACCGTCACGCTCGCCGGCCAGATCCAGTGCCGCGACAGCGCGCGCTGGCCGGTGCAGCGCGAGTTCAACCGTCGCATCCTGAACGAGTTCACGGCGCGCGGCATCGAGATCGCGAATCCGCAGCGCAACTTCGTGATCGTGAACGGCGGCAATCCCGAAGGCAACGCGGAAGGCGTTCAGGACGCGGACGATGCAGGCGCGGATCAGCGCGGCGAGCCGTCGAAGGCCGCGCAGCATCCGACGAGCGAAGCGGCGGGCTCCCCGAATGTCGCATCGAATGCGCCGCCGCCGCGGTCCTCGCAGAGCGGCACGTGAACCTATAATCGTTCGGCCCCGATCGCGCCCTCTGCCGGGCGCGATTTTTTTTCGAAGGTCGAACTTTTACGAGGATCACGCTTGCCATGAGAGCCGCCGCATCGGAATCGAAAAGACATCGAACAAGTTCGGAAGGGCGGTCGTCGCCATGACGATCGCCGCCGGTGCGGCGGGCCTCGCGGGATGCGCGTCGGCGCCGCGCGCGTCCGATCACGCGGGCGGACCGCGCGCAGTCAAGGTGATGATCGTCACGATGTTCGCGCCCGAAGGCAAAGTGTGGCTCGACAAGCTCGGCCCATGGGACGCGATCAAGGTGGCGGGACTGTCGCCGGATTACCCGGACGTGCATTGCAATCGCGACGACGTGTGCGTCGTCACGACCGGCATGGGTCATAGCAACGCGGCCGCGTCGATGATGGCGCTTGCGTTCTCCGAGCGCTTCGACCTGCGCCGCGCGTACTTTCTGATCGCGGGCATCGCGGGCATCGACCCGGCGCAGGGCACGGTCGGCTCGGCGGCGTGGGCGAAGTATCTCGTCGATTTCGGCCCGCAATGGGAACTCGACGCACGCGAGAAGCCCGCGCGCTGGCCGAGCGGATTCATCGGCATCAACACGAAGGGGCCGAACGAGAAGCCGGCGCCCGACTATCGCACGGAAGTGTTCGCGCTCAACGCGGCGCTCGCCGACACGGCCTACGCGCTCTCGCGCAACGTCGCGCTTTCCGACAGCGATCAGGCCAAAGCCGCGCGCGCGAAATTCAATTACGCGCCGGCGAACCGTCCGCCGCGCGTGATCCAGTGCGACACGCTTGCGGGCGATACATGGTGGTCGGGCAAATACATCGGCGAGCGGGCGCGCGCGTGGACGCGGCTCATGACGGACGGTCGCGGCGTCTATTGCACGACGCAACAGGAGGACAACGCGACCTACGAGGCGCTCAAGCGGGCGGCGAGCGTGCAGCGGGTGGATTTGTCGCGCGTGGCCGTGCTGCGCGCCGGTTCGGATTTCGATCGCCCCTACAAGGGACAAACAGCCGTCGACAATCTGCTCAACTACGCGGCGCAGGGCGGCTTTGCACCGGCGCTCGAAAATCTGTACCGGAGCGGCAATCCTTTTGTACAGGAGGTTGTTACACATTGGGACGCATGGAGTAAAGGCGTCCCGCAAAGGTAACAAGCGACGTTACAAAACCGGTAACACGGGCCGTAACATCTGCGTAACACGTATGATGTAATTATTACCTCAATCTCGGCGGATCGGTAAAGGCGGTTTAAGCGGCTATTTTTGACGTATTTCATCAGATGAATCGTCTCAAAAATAGCTTCGAAGATCGTCAACCGAATCCCGCAATCCCCCGTTATTGCTGGCGGTAGGCGATTATTACGAACAAAAAGAAACCGCCCCGGTAAAACGCCGTAAACATAAGAAGAATAGGGCGGCGGTCGTAAATCCGGCTGAAATTACCAGACCGAAAAAATTACCGATCGAAAGTGTTGTTTGCAACAAAATATTATTGAGATGCCCTTGCTTTAGATTCAGACCGTACTTAGAATCCGTTTCACAGTGGTTGTTACAAGATGTAACGCGCTGAAACAAAGATTACGCAGTACGTAGCCGGGCGGAACGAGTCCGGTGAGGCACAAAAAGATATCGGCACAAAGCCGGCGGGAAATTCGGGGATTTACTGGAAGTTGCAACCATGAACGGTCGCGAAACGCTGGAATCGATCCGGGAAATCAACTTGTCGTACATCATGCTCGCGCAGCGTCTGTTGCGCGAAGACCGGGCCATCGGCATGTTCCGGCTCGGTCTGTCGGCGGAGCTCGCCGATCTGCTGTCGGGCCTCACGCTCGCACAGGTCGTCAAGCTCGCGTCGTCGGATAACCTGCTCTGCGCTTTCCGCTTCAACGATCACACGATGCTGTCGGCCCTGACGCAACCTGCGAAGAACGCGGACATCGCGCCGACGCACGCGGCAATCCTGCTGGCCGGCCAGCCGGCTGAACAGTTCGCTTAAGTGATGACGGAGCGAGCCATGCTGAAAAAGAGCCTCACCGAAGACGCCCAGGAAGTGTTCCGCGCCATCGCGCTGATCGAGCTCGGCGCGCGCATGCAAGTGCTGGAGAGCGAACTCACGCTCTCGCGCGACCGCATGATCCGCCTGTATCGCGAAGTGAAGGGCGTATCGCCGCCGAAGGGCATGCTGCCTTTCTCGGCCGACTGGTACATGACGTGGCTCGCCAATATCCACGCATCGCTTTTTTATAACACCTATACGTTCCTGAAGAACGAAGCCGGCTGTTCGCATCTCGATGCGTTGACCAAAGGGTATCGGCTGTACCTCGAGCACTGCAACCATAGCGGCGCCGAGGCGGTACTCGACCTTACGCGGGCCTGGACTCTTGTGCGCTTCTTCGACGCGGGCATGCTGCAGATGACGCCGTGCTGCCGCTGCACCGGGAAGTTCGTCGCACACAAACATGATTTGCAGAACAACGTGGTGTGCGGGGCCTGCCAGCCGCCGTCACGCGCGGGGAAGACCAAGAAAGCGGCGGCCGCACGACAGGCCAGTCAAGAAGCCGCTCTGGAGGTAGTGATGTCGAAGAACGAAGTGCCGGAGCATGCGGAGCACACGGTACTCGGTAACGTCGCGGCGTTACAGCCGCAACGGGCGGGCCTGGTCGCACAGGCTGCTTAGGCGGTAACGGCCTCCGGCCATCCTCCGGGGACTGTCCGCGAGGATGGTGGATGACCGGCTTGCCGTTACCGCGTTTTACTTTTTTGTCCCGAATTCCGGAGCCCGGCGCAACTCGATGCGCCGGGCTCTTTTGTTTTGGCGCCAAGTAAAATGCTTCGATGGCACGCGCTCTCGACAACATCGGCTTGGCTTCCGCACAACAGGGTTTCCTGCTGACGCGTCACTGGCGCGACACCGCCGCCGGGACGGAAGT
This sequence comes from Caballeronia novacaledonica, assembly GCF_900258035.1. Classification (GTDB taxonomy): domain Bacteria; phylum Pseudomonadota; class Gammaproteobacteria; order Burkholderiales; family Burkholderiaceae; genus Caballeronia; species Caballeronia novacaledonica. The sequence goes on from NZ_OGTP01000001.1 coordinate 546,492, forward strand.
CGATTTCTGGCTCGCCACCGATGACGGCGCGAGAAAAATCCGCATCGCGTTACAGACGAGCGTCGCGTTCATTCGCGCGGAGGATCGCGCGAAGGCCGAGCCGATCGTCGCCGGCGTGCGGGATGCGTATCTGCGCGAGCTGCCGCTTAGGGATTTTCGCCAGAAGCCGGTGCTCGGCGTCTATTGCCCGCAGTATCGGCCGTTGCTTGCGCTCGAAAAGAATCTGAGAAGCGCGGGCGTCAACGTCTTCGAAGCCGATATCCGTCCCCACGAGCGCTATCTGATGGAGCGCTTCATCACGGCGCCGGTGTCGTTCGAAGGCGACGCGCGCGACGGTTACATCTCCAGCGAACTGAAGCCCGCGCCGGATTACCGGCCGTCGCTGAACGTCGTGTCGCTCGATATCGAAACGAGCGCGAAAGGCGACCTCTATTCGATCGCGCTCGAAGGCTGCGGCGCGCGCCAGGTCTATATGCTCGGCCCGCCGAACGGCGAGCACGCGCAGACCGATTTCGCGCTCGACTATTGCGACTCCCGCGCCGACATGCTGCGACGCTTCAATTCGTGGATCGCGCAACACGATCCGGACGCGATCATCGGCTGGAATGTCGTGCAGTTCGACATGCGCATCCTCCAGCGGCACGCCGACGATTACGGCGTGCCCCTCACGCTCGGCCGCGACGGCAGCGCGGTCGAATGGCGCGAGCATGGGATGAAGCGCAATCACTTCTTCATCTCGATCGCGGGAAGGCTCGTGATCGACGGCATCGAGGCGTTGCGCTCGGCAACGTGGAATTTTCCGTCGTTCAGCCTGGAGTACGTCGCGCAGTCGCTGCTGGGCGAAGGCAAGGCGATCGACAGTCCGTACGCGCGCATGGACGAGATCGAGCGGCGCTTTCAGGAAGACAAGCCCGCGCTCGCGCATTACAACCTGGGCGACTGCGAACTCGTCACGAAAGTCTTCGCGAAGACCGAACTGCTGTCGTTCCTGCTCGAACGCGCGACCGTCACCGGATTGCAGGCCGACCGCAGCGGCGGCTCGGTCGCGGCGTTCACGCATCTCTATATGCCGCGGATGCATCGGCTTGGCTATGTCGCGCCCAATCTCGGCGACGTGCCCGAGGAAGCGAGCCCCGGCGGTTTCGTGATGGACTCGCGCCCCGGCCTCTACGATTCCGTGCTGGTGCTCGACTACAAGAGCCTGTATCCGTCGATCATCCGCACGTTTCTGATCGATCCGGCCGGGCTCGCGCAAGGCACGGCCACGCCGGACGACGCCGGTACCGTGCCCGGTTTTCGCGGCGCGCGCTTTTCACGCGACACGCATTGCCTGCCCGCGATCGTCGCGCAGGTGTGGGAAGGGCGCGAGGCGGCCAAACGCCAGCACAACAAGCCGCTGTCGCAGGCGCTCAAGATCATCATGAACTCGTTTTACGGCGTGCTCGGATCGAGCGGTTGCCGCTTCTTCGATCCACGTCTCGCGTCGTCGATCACGATGCGCGGCCACGAAATCATGCATCGCACGCGCGAACTGATCGAAGCGCGCGGCTACAGCGTAATCTACGGCGACACCGATTCGACCTTCGTCTGGCTGCGGCGCGCACGCGACGAGGAAGACGCGGCGCGCATCGGCCGCGCACTCGTCGCGCATGTGAACGAATACTGGCGCGAGCATCTGCGCGAGACCTTCGGACTCGACAGCGCGCTCGAACTGCAGTTCGAAACGCATTTCAAGCGCTTCCTGATGCCGACGATCCGCGGCACGGAAGAGGGCAGCAAGAAACGCTACGCGGGACTGACGGCGCGCGCCGACGGCAGCGAGGAAATCATCTACAAAGGTCTCGAAACGGTGCGCACCGACTGGACGCCGCTCGCGCAGCGCTTCCAGCGCGAGCTCTACATGCGCGTGTTCAAAGGCGAGGCGTATGAAGCGTACGTGCGCGATTACGTCGCCAGTACGCGGCGCGGCGAGCTGGACGAATTGCTGGTGTATCGCAAGCGACTGCGCCGCACGCTCGGCGATTATCAGCGCAACGTGCCGCCGCATGTGCGCGCCGCGCGTATCGCCGACGAATACAACGCGCGCGCCGGCCGTCCGCTGCAATATCAGAACGGCGGCTGGATCAGCTACGTGATGACGACGGCCGGTCCCGAGCCGGTGGAAGCGCGGCACGCGCCGATCGACTACGAGCACTACGTGAGCAAACAGCTTCAGCCGGTCGCGGACGGCATCCTGCCGTTCCTGCGCGACGACTTCACCGCGCTGATGTCCGGTCAGAAGGAACTGTTCTAAAAGCGCAAGCCGAAGCCCGCTTCGATGATGTCCGCATCGCGGTCATAACGCGTGACCATGCGATTCCACGTCACGCGAGCGAGCCAGCGATTCGTGAGCCGGTAACTCGCCGACACCGATACGAGTCCGGAGAAGCGGCCATCGCCGGTGCGGTTTTGCGGCAGATCGTCGTTTTGCGTGATCGACAGATACGGCCCCGCGCCGACGCCGAGCGTGAGCTTGTCGTCGAAGAACGCGCGCGTTGCCCAGATCTGAGCGGCGATGCCGTCGCGGCGCGACTGCACGTGTCCGCCTTCGTGCAGATACGACGCGGTGAAATCGACGTAATGCCACAGTCCGCGCCGGTACTCGACGCTTTCCGACAGATTCGTTTCCGAGTCGGGGCTGTTCAGGATCGTCGTGCCGAGCAACACGGTGACTTCGTTGTTCGTGACGTTCGTCGTGCGCGGCACGGGACGCGCGCGCGGTCCGCGCCCATCGGGCGCGTCGAGCTGATAGCCGATGCCGAAGAGCAGCGCGGTTGTATCGGGGCCGCCGAACGCCTGTACGCGGTTGAGCTTCATTTCCGCGATCCAGCGGTTGTCGAAGTAATAGGCCGCGCGCAGCGTGAACATGCCGCCCCAGCCGTGCGTGTTCGAATAGTCGCCGCCGGACCGCGCCTGACTCGTATCGAAATAGCGATACGGCCCCGCGCCCGCCGACAACTCCAGCCGGTCGTTCCAGAGCGGCATGCGTCCCCAGATCTGCAAGGCTTGCCCGTCACGGTGATGATCGGGAATATGGCCTTCGTTCAGCCACGAAAAACTCCAGGCGGCGTAGCGCCCGAGTCCTTCGCGATAATTGGCTTCCCACGAATAGGTGTTCTGGCTGCTGCTCTTGAGCGGGCCGGCGAGGAAGGAGAATTCCTGGGCGTGAGCCGCCTGGGCTGCGGCGCCGAGCGCTGCGCAGGCGATCACCCAGGCGGCGGTTCTGCCGTGTCGTGCTTTCTTGGAGGTTGTCATCGGCGAGGTCGGATTCGTATGGGTCCGGCATCTTTCGTATGGAGCCTGTTCGTGCAGCATACAGACTTAAGAAAGTTCGTGCAGAAATCTGACCAATTCTTATTTCCGCCGATCTCGACGTCAAACGTTTGCGCGAATCCGGCGCGCGCGCCGCTCCGGACATTCGCTCTGCCTACGTTCGCAGGCACTCACACGCGGGGTTACGTCTTTCGTCGAGCTTGCGTAGATTGATTCCATATCGGTGAATCGAGCAAGCGAGGTCAGCGGTGGACTCCACTCCTATTGAATATCGAGGCTGTGAGCTCTCGGTTATCGTCCGGCACGTGTCCGGGCAGTTCGTGGCGACGCTGCTGATCGAGCGACCCGGCGGCGTGCGGCGCGCGATCGGACCGCTCCGCGCGTTTCCGACGGCGCAGGCCGCCGCGAACTTCGCTATCGAATGCGGCAAGGCGGAACTCGACGGGCGCTCGCCGGGACGTGAGCCGCGCGTTGCGGTGTCGGGTTGACGGTCTCGCGCTTGCTGCCGATGCTCGCGACGCTGCTGTCGGCGTGCACGACGCTGACGACGGAAACCTGCGCGAAGGGCGAGGAGCGCGTCGTGAACGACCTCATCTATTTCGGCACCGCGAAGCCGGCGGATTTCGTCACGCCCGCGGAATTCGACGACTTCCTGCGCACCGAAGTCACGCCGCGTTTCCCCCAAGGCTTCACGACCTGGCGCGCGCGCGGGCAATGGCGCGCGGCGGACGGCTCGACGGTGCGCGAACCGACCTGGGTGCTGAGCCTCGCCCATCCCGACGACGAAGCGAGCGACAGGGCCATCGGCGAACTTCGCGAGCACTATCGCCAGCGCTTCGAACAGGAATCGACACTGCGCGTGCGACACACGGCGTGCGCCTCTTTCTAGCGAATCGACGCGGAACCGGCTTAAGCGCCGGAAAGCTTCCTCATGAGAAGCTCGCGCGGATCCGCCGCCTCCTGTAGCGCCGGCTCCGGAGCGAGATTCCACGCGAGGCCGCGCGCACGAACCCGGCGTGCCGGCTTGATGTTCTGACGCCGGCGAACCAGCGTGCGCACGGCGCGAGCGAGCGCGAGATCGATCGCGCCGCGCCAGTCGCGCGCAATGGACGTCGCCACGACCTTGTGTTCCCGGTTCAGTTGCACTTCCACCTGACAGCGCTTGTCGACCCCGCCGCGCGGCCCGTTGATGTCGGACAGGCTGACCGTCGCCTTCGAGATCAGCCACGCGAGACGGCGAAAGACGAACTCGCTGCGCGCCTTCGCGAGCTCGTGCATCGCAATGGCTTCGGGATCGCGGGACTTGAACATGACTTTCATTGACGCCTCCTCGTTGAACATGGGATCAGCGTAAGGCGTCGGCGCATTGCGAAAAAGCAGAAGCAACGGAACAGGAACTTCGAAAAAACCGAAGTTACGCTCCGGCCCGTGCGAGCACTTGCTGCGTCAAAGGATGATGCCGCCCGCGCCGCGAGACGATCGCGTGTACTTCCTCCTTCACGTCCGGCGAACGGCCGAGCCAGCGCAGCCCGCGCAACAGCGGCGCATCGCCCGCGCCGAATTCCGCGAGCGGAAACACGCCGAGGCCGCGCGCCCCGAACACGGCCATCAACGCGCTGTCCTCGAATTCGCCGACGATGCGCGGCGTGATGCCTTGCGTTTCCAGCCAGCGATCGAGCCGCGCGCGCAGTGACGAATGGCCCGTCGGCAGCAGAATGGGCAGCGAGGCGAGGCTCTCCGGAAAATGGTCGATCGCGTTCTTGCGCACGATGGAAGCAGGCCCGTACCAATCGACCGGCGAGGCGATGAGCCGCTCGCTCGTCAGCCGCAGATTCTGATTGTGCGGCGCGGGATGGCTTGCGAGCACCAGATCGAGCCGATGCAGCGCCAGTTCGCCGAGCAGTTCGTCCGTTTCGCCTTCGTGACAGAGCAGGCGCAGCGATGGATTGCCGAGCACCGGCGCCAGCAGCGCGTGCGCGGCGAGCTTCGAGATGCCGTCCGATAACCCGACGGCAAGACGAGCGAGCGTGCCGCTTGCCGCCTCGCGCACTTCGTCCTGAATCAACTGGCCGAGCTGAAAGATTTCCTCGGCGCGCGCGAACGCGGCCTGTCCCGCTTCGGTCATGGTGACGCCGCGTCCCGCCGGTTTCAGCAGTTGATGCCCGAGCGATTTCTCCAGCTCGCGCACTTGCGCGCTGATGGTCTGCACGGCCATATCGAGCCGCTCGGCCGCGCGCGCGAACCCGCCTTCCTTCACGACGACCCAGAAATAATGCAAATGACGATAGTTGAGCATATGCCGTGTGTCCTCGCGGGTTCGAAAAAACCGAAGTGAGTGTTCGATTATCGCTGATTTTTCCGATTACGGAATAAGACGAACATGGCGCGATCCATCCAGTCAATCAAACCTTTCCCCGCTCATGGAATATCTTCTCTCGCTTGCCGCCGATCCCGCCGTGTGGGCCGCACTCGTCACGCTGATCGTGATGGAAGTCGTGCTCGGCATCGACAATCTCGTCTTCATTTCCATTCTCAGCAACAAGCTGCCCGTGGCGCAACGGGCGCGCACGCAACGCATCGGCATCATGCTCGCGCTCGTGATGCGGCTCGCGTTGCTCGGCACGGTCGCGTGGATCGCGCAACTGACGGCGCCGGTGTTCTCCGTGTTCGATCACGCGTTCTCGTGGCGCGATCTCATCCTGCTCGCGGGCGGGCTCTTTCTCGTGTGGAAGGCGACGAGGGAAATGCATCATCACGTCAGAAAGGATCACGACGACGTGCCCGGTGTCGCGTCGAGTATCGGCAGCATGACGGCGTGGTCGGCGATCGGCCAGATCCTGCTGCTCGATCTCGTGTTTTCGGTCGACAGCATCATCACCGCGGTCGGGATGACCGATCATCTGCCGATCATGTTCATCGCCGTCATCTTCGCCGTCGCGACGATGCTGTTCGCCGCGCAACCGCTCTCGCGCTTCATCGAACGCAATCCGACGGTCGTGACGCTCGCGCTCTCGTTCCTGCTCGTGATCGCGATGACGCTGATCGCCGAGGGTTTCGGAACGCACGTGCCGAAGGGCTATATCTATGCGGCGATGGCTTTTGCGGGCTTTGTCGAAGGATTGAATCTGCTGGCGCGGCGAGGGAAGGGCAAGCGGGAGGCCGGAAATCGCGCGGGTCTGGACGGCGTTTCCGGCTGACCTTCGAACGGTGCGCGTGCTTTGCCTATCCACGGTTTCGGTGCAAAAGTCTTCGGATGAATCGTGGAGCCGCGCATCGTCGCTATGAAACGAACATTCGCGCGCCTCGCGCTCACCGTGCGCGGCCCCGCAGTTCAACTGTCTCCAGGCGGCGATTCCGCTTGCTTCCGACCCGGCAAGTGGCTACGTTATGCGATAGCGCACGCCTGATTCCTTTCGGTTCCCGAACTATCTACCGATGAAATCGCGCGTCGCGCACCGCGATCAAATCGTCGACAGAATAGAAACGAAGAACCGTCGCACGACAGGTCGAAACGCAGGCGACAGGAGACAAGCATGAGCCCGCATTGGGAGATCGGCACGGCGCGCGGCGGGTTCGAGCCCATCGCGCCGCGAGCGCTCGCATCCGTCGCGCGGATCGATCCATATATCGTGTGGGCCAACGCGACGCACTATCGCGACCTGGGCGGCATGCCGCGCGGCCGCGTGCCGATCGCCATCGAGATGAAACAGGGCGGCGATACCGCGCAGGCGTTCGCGCGGAGCATCGAGCGCAACGGCTGGCAGGACTGGATCTGGATGTCCGCGCTGTATCGCGATCCGCCCGCCGCGCTCGAAGCGACGCGTTTCTGCACGGCGCACGTCACGCGCGCGTTCTACGAACATCTGAACACCGACCTCGCGGGCCGGTTCGAACGCTTCACGGAAGCGCTGGTCATCACGTCGCACATCGATGCTCGCGTGGATCGCGAGCCGGCCGGACATGCGCCCATGCGCGAAGGTCTGGGCAACGCGATCGTCGGAGTCTGCGACGAAGATGTCGCGTTCGGGCACGCGCGCTTCTCGGAGGACGCGGCCGGCACGCGCACGCGCTTTCAATGCTTCTGGAATCAGAACGATGCGGCCGAACCGGCAGCCGGTCTCGGCTACGGAAGCGAGTTGCTCAAACATCAGATGGACGCGTTGCTCAACGATGCGCGTCTTCATGCCGAAGCGGCGCAGGCGGCCGGCGGCGCGCGCGTCTACGGTTTCGCGCATCACGGCCCGGCGGCAGCCGAGCTTGCGGGCCGTTATCCTTCGCGCGCGTTGCACCACGCCGATCCCGCCGATAGCGATAACACCCACGAAGCGCCCTTGCCGATGATCGGCGTGCAGCTCAAACGACGTTGCCGCACGATGCGCGACGCGTTCGGACCTTGTCCCGATGCCGAAGTGCTCGACGCCGTGCGTTATGTCGTGCAGCGCGCGCAGGACATCGGCGGGGCCGGGTGTCACGCGCTCGTCAGCCTGAACGCCGGCCATGTCGCGTGGCAGCAGGACGGCAGCTCGCTCATCGAAAGCGCGCTCGACGAATTGATGGACACCGGCGCGTGCTCCGTCGTGCTTCCGTCGGGCAATGTCGATCTGTCGCATTGTCGCGGGGCGCTGACGATCGCGGCGCGCGCGGAGTCGGCGTTGCGCTGGCCCGTGCGCGCGCATTTTGCATCGCCGAGTCTTGCGGAGATCTGGTGTTCGGGCGAGGGCGGCACGCTTTCCATCGACGTGCAGATCGTGCCGCCCGAAGGGCTCGCGAGCGCGTGGCTCACGCTCGGCGATATCGGCACGTACACGCGTGGCGGCGACGCGATCTGCACCGTCGTGCATCTCGGCCGGGGCGCGCGCGGCGAAGGGCACATGATTCTCGTCGCGCTCGCGCCGACCGCGGCCCGCAGCGGCATGCGTCGGGCGGCGGCGGGCGAATGGCTCATTCGCCTGAGGAACAACGCGCGCGCAAAGATCACCGCCCACGCGTGGATGCAGTGCGACGAATCCTCCGACGAGACGCCGCTCGTCGTTCCGTCGCATTCGCGCGAGGGCGGCAAGTAAGCGCGCTCAGCCGCGCGAGTGGAGCGCGATGATCTCCTGAAGATCGAGGTCGTGCTCCAGCGAATGCAGCAGTTCGTCGTGAATCTGTCCCGCGCGATGCATGCGCAGCAGTTCCGCGCGACCGGCCGCGATCGCGGCGAGCACGACGTCGTAATGCGCGTGGCGCGCGTCCGTCGGAAACGCTTCCATGTCCTCGAAGCGCTTCGTGAGTCCCGCCCGATAGCTGTATTGTTCGAGCAGACGCGGATGAATCACCTTGCCGTCGGCGTCGTGCACGAGCGGCTGAATCGCCGCCAGTTGCGCCGATTCCATGCGCGCCCACGCCTGCGGTTCGCTCAGATGTCGCGACGAGCGCTCATGGCCGCGCGTCAGCGAAAGCAGCGCGATGAGCGGCCCGATCGTCGCGCCTTGCAGCAGCACGGTGACGAGGATCACCGCGAAGCCGGCGAACAGGATGAGATCGCGGCCCGGCATCGTCTCGGGCAACGAGAGCGCGACGGCGAGCGTCACCACGCCGCGCATGCCGGCCCAGCTCACGACGGTGGCCGCGCGCCAGTCGGGAACGGCGACGCTCGTTTCGTCGACGCTCGCGCGCTTGCGTCCGGTGACGCTCCACGCGATCCATTTCACCGTTTCGACGCCGAACACCCACACGAAGCGCGACAAGATCACGACGGCGATCACGGCGGCCGTCGCCGGTCCGAGCAGCGAGAACGCATCCCCGACGCCGCCGAGCTTCACCGCGATGCCACGCAGCGACAAGCCGATCAGCACGAAGACCAGCGCCTCCAGCACGAACACGACGACCTGCCAGAACGCCGTTCCGCGCATGCGCTGCGCCGCCGTGAACACTTCGTGCTGATGCCAGCCGACGACCATCCCGCACGTGACCGTCGCGATGACGCTCGACACGCCCAATTCTTCGCCCGCGATATAGCTGACCCAGGACGTGAGCATCGACGTGGTGATGACGAGATAGTCGTCTTCCAGCGCGCGCATGATCCTGACGGCGATGAAGCCCGCGACGATCCCGACCACCACGCCGCCGACCGCCAGTCCCGCGAAGCTCGCGACGGCGCGCGGCGCGCTGAACACGCCGCTCATCGCGGCGACGAGTGCGAAGCGGAACAGCACGAGGCCCGCCGCATCGTTGAGCAGGCTTTCGCCTTCGAGCAACACCATCAGCCGGCGCGGCAGCGCGACGCGTTCGAGCACGGCCTTGGCGGCGACGGCGTCGGGCGGCGAGACGACCGCGCCGAGCGCGAAACACGCGGCCCACGGCAGTTCGGGCACGACGAGATGCACCGCGATGCCGACGACGAGCGTCGTAAAAGCCACCGCGCCGATCGCGAGCAGCAGAATGCCGCTCAGATTGCGCTTGAAGTCGTCCCACACGAAAAAGTACGCGCCGTACATGAGGAGCGGCGGCAGGAACACGATGAGCACGAGCTCCGGGTCCAGTTCGATATGCGGCAGGCCCGGCACGAACGCCATCGCGACGCCGCCGACCAAGAGCGCGGCCGCGGGCGGCAACTTGAGGCGCTTGGCGAGCACTTCGAGCGCGATGATCGCGATCAGCGAGACGAGCACCAGATTGAAGGCCGTGGCGGCGTGCATGAATTGTCCTCGGATTAGGGTGGGTTCTCGTGCCGGAATGCGCGGCGGCCCACGTAGGCGCGACGCATCGCGCTGCTACGATCGATGCGGGGCCGGGCCGCGAGCCGGGGTCATCGTATCTGAAAGGAAGAGAAAATGAGACGAAAGTCGTCGGGCTTCGCGGTGGCGGCGGTGCTGGTGGGCGTCGCGGTGGCGGCCGTGCTGTATATCGCGAGCTTCGGCCGGTCCCGTCATGCGGATGCGCCCGTGCCGACGCCTTCCGCGCTCGCCGCGCAGGACGGCGCCGCGAGCGCGGCGTTCGGCGCTGCGCCGAAGCATCCCGAAGCGGCGCAGGGCGAGCGGACCGCCGCGCGTTGATCCGCAGCGTCCAGCCTTTGTCGCCGTAACGAATCTGTCACGCGCGACAGGAATAGGCCTTGCTCCCCGCCTTACGATGCCAATGCAGGCTCGTCGGGAGCAAATCGCCATGGGACACCATCCCCAGCAGGTTCCGCCCGCCGCGCTGCCCGTCGACGGGCGCGGCATGATCGGCAACATGAAGACGGCGGCGCTCGTGTCGCTGTGCGGCGAGATCGACTTCATGTGCTTTCCCCGCATCGATTCGCCCACGCTGTTCGCCGGACTGCTCGATCGCGAACGCGGCGGCGCCTTTTCGATCACGCCGCGCGCCCCCGGCGCCAACGTCAAGCAGATGTATCTGCCCGAAACGAACGTGCTGCTCACGCGTTTCATGACCGACGAAGGCGTGTGCGAACTGCTCGATCTGATGGCGGTCGCATCGAACGCGTCGCGCGCCGACGCACTGCCGAACTGCGTGTTGCGCATCGTGCGGGTCGTGTTCGGGCGCATGACGCTCGACGTGCGCTGCGATCCGCGCTTCGATTACGCGCGCGCGAAGCACACGGCGCGGACGGTTGAAAAGGGCATCGAATTCATCCGCGCCGACGGCTCGCCGCCCGTGCGTCTCATCGCGAGCGTGCCGATGACGATCGAAGCACACGGCGCGCGCGCCACGCTCGATTTCGAGGCGGGCGACAATGCCTGCTTCGCGCTCGGCGAAGCGGACGGACTCGCCGATGTCGAAGCGAATCACGAAGCGGTGCTCGCCGACACCATCGATTACTGGAAGGCGTGGTCGTCGCACTCGACGTATCGCGGGCGCTATCGCGAAGTCGTGTTGCGCTCGGCGCTGACGCTGAAGATACTGAGTTCGGAGGAATTCGGCGCGATCGTCGCCGCGCCGACCTTCGGCCTGCCCGAAGCGCAGGACGGTTCGCGCCGCTGGGATTATCGCTTCACCTGGATACGCGACGCCGCGTTCTCCGTGTACGCGCTGCTGCGCCTCGGCTACACCGGCGAGGCGGAACGCTTCATGAAATGGATCGCCGAGCGCAGCCGCGACTGCAGTTCGCACGGCCAGTTGCGCGTGATGTATTCCGTCGACGGCACCGACGCGCTCGCGGAAAGCGCCTTGACGAGCCTCGCGGGCGACGTGCCGGGACACGTCGTGGTCGGCAACGAGGCGCGCGAACAAATCCAGCTCGACGTTTACGGCGCGCTGCTCGATTCGGTCTATCTCTACAACAAGTACGGCGCCGCCATTTCCTACGAAGGCTGGCGGCACGTCACGCGCACGGTCGATTACGTCGTCGAACACTGGCGCGAAGCCGACAACGGCATCTGGGAATTCCGCAACGGCACGCGTGCGCTGCTGCATTCGCGCCTGATGTGCTGGGTGACGCTGGATCGCGCGCTGCGGCTTGCGGAGAAGCGCTCGCTGCCGGCGCCGCTCGCGAGCTGGTTCCATACGCGCGACGAGATTCATCGCGACATCCACGAACGGTTCTGGAACGACGACATCAAGAGCTTCGTGCAGACGCCGGACTCGGCCACGCTCGACGCCTCCGCGCTGATGATGCCGCTCGTGCGCTTCATCGGCCCGAAAGATCCGCGCTGGATCGGCACGCTCGATGCGATCGGCCGCGACTTGCGCGTCGATCCGCTGATCTTCCGCTATACGCGCGGCTCGACGCTCGACGGTTTGCCCGGCACGGAAGGCGGTTTCTCCGCGTGCTCGTTCTGGTATGCGGAAGCGCTCGCGCGCGCGGGGCGTGTGGACGAAGGGCGGCTCGTCTTCGAGAAGATGCTGGCGTATGCGAATCATGTCGGGCTGTTCTCGGAGGAAGTGGCGACGAACGGCGAGGCGCTCGGCAATTTTCCGCAGGCGCTGACCCATCTCGCGCTCATCAGCGCGGCGTATCAGCTCGACAGGAATCTCGATCGCGTGCACGTGCCCTGGACCTGATCAATCTGCATGAGCCATCGCGACGCTGTATTCTTTCTGTTCACGTCAAGCGCGAACCGAGGACGGGCGGATGAACGGCAAGACGGTCATGGCGTGCATCGACGCGGCACATGCGGCGCTCGAGGAACACGCCGATGAAATCGCCTCACTCGATCAGGCGATCGGCGACGGCGATCACATCATCAATCTGTTGCGCGGCATGGACGCGCTCGCCGCCATGCGCGCGCAGATCGAAGCCGAAGCCTTCGCGCCCGCGCTCAAGCTCGCCGCCACGAAAGTGCTGTCGACGGTCGGCGGCTCGTCGGGGCCGCTCTTCTTTTCGATGATGACGGGCATGGCGAAGACATCGACCGGCGATGACGGCGTCGTCGAATTTGCGCGTGCGTTCGCGGCGGGCGTCGAGGCTGTCGGACAGCGCGGCAAGACGGGCACCGGCAGCAAGACGATGATGGACGTGCTCATTCCCGTCGCCGAACACTTCACGGCAATGGCCGATGCGGGCGCTTCGAAGCAGGAGGTTCTGGAAGCACTGCCGCGCATCGCGCAAGACAACATGCTCGCGACGCGCGACATGCTCGCCACGAAGGGACGCGCTTCGTTTCTCGGCGAGCGTTCGCGCGGTCATATCGATCCGGGCGCGCGATCGAGCCAGCTCATGATCGAAGCCGTTTGCGCGCGGCTCGCGCAAGGCGATGCGTGAACACAAAAGGAGCAGGGGACATGAAGAAGTTCGTCAATCGCGTCGATGACTATCTGACCGAAAGCCTCGCGGGTTTCGCGGCGGCGCATGCGGATCTCGTGACGGTCAGTTTCGATCCGCTGTATATCGTGCGCAAGGCGCTGAAGCCGGGCAAGGTCGCGATCATCTCGGGCGGCGGATCGGGGCACGAGCCGTTGCATGGCGGCTTCGTCGGACACGGCATGCTCGATGCCGCGTGTCCCGGCCAGGTCTTCACGTCGCCGACGCCCGATCAGATGCTGGCCGCCGCGCAGGCAGCGGACACGGGCGCGGGCGTATTGTTCATCGTGAAAAATTATTCAGGCGACCTGATGAACTTCGAGATGGCGTCCGAGCTGTGCGAGATGCCGAACGCGTCGGTGATCGTCAACGACGATGTCGCCGTCGAGAATTCCAGCTTCACGACGGGACGGCGCGGTGTCGCGGGCACGGTGATCGTCGAGAAGCTCGTCGGCAGCTTCGCGGAAACCGGCGCCGATCTGGAGGCGTGCCGGGCGTTCGGCGAGCGCGTGACGGCACGGATCGCGTCGATGGGCGTGGCGTTTTCGAGCTGCACGGTGCCCGCCGCGGGCAAGCCGACCTTCACGCTTGGCGACGATGAAATCGAAATCGGCGTGGGCATTCACGGCGAGCCGGGACGCAGGCGGGCGAAGTTCGAGACGGCGAACGCGATTGCCGATGAATTGCTCGCGGCGATCGCCGATGACCTGAAGCCCGCGGCGGATGCGCCGTTGCTTCTGCTGGTCAATGGGCTGGGAGGCACGCCGTTGTCGGAGCTTTATTTGCTCTACAACGCGGCGCGGATCTGGCTCGATGGACGCGGGTTGCGCGTGGCGCGGTCGCAGGTCGGTGCGCTGACGACATCGCTGGAGATGGCGGGCGCGTCGATCACACTCTGCGCACTCGATGACGAGATGATGAGGCATTGGGACAGCCCGGTGCATACGGCGGGCTTGCGTTGGGAGATGTGAGTTTGGCTGGGTGTGGCGTTGCGGTATCTGGGGTTTGGTTCACGATTTAACTTCGATAATTTATGTTATGTAAACTCTTCAACGCGAGTCCTCTTGAACCAGAACCGTACATCCAGTCCTATCTAGCGATATCCCCAGCCTGAAACCTGCCGCCCGAACTGGACCCATACCCCGACGACTCCGCCTTGGCCGCCTTATGCTCCGCTAGCCGAAACTTGGCCGCCTGCACTTCGCCGTAGGGAAAATCCGCCCATGCAGTCGGGCTATAACCGGCGTTTTCGGCCTGAATCAGATCTGCGCGAACCTGCGCGCGCGTAAGAGACTGCCCGCTGGCCTGAGCGAACGACACGACCGGCACGGCAAGGGACAAGGCTACGACTGCTCCGACGATCGCTTTCATCGCAACACCTCCCAGCATTGCTTGATAGCGCTACGACACGGCTGTGTGTAGCTGCATCGCTAAGTCTAGCAGCCCCATAAATTCAGGGTTAATACTCATGCCAGATATGCGATGCAGCATCGGTCGAACGGTGCTTCGAGGCCGAAAATGATCAGATGAACACCATGGCATCAACATGTCCCGGGCCATGATCGAACCGGCGCGCGCGGCCAGAAACCGCGTCAGCGATGCATTGCGTGAGGGCGTCATATGTGTGACGTCACCGCTCGACAGTCATTCGTTGTGCCGTATCGGCCGCGTTGTCATCGAGTGTGTGCGCGTATGCGATGTCGTTGACGCGTGGCGCCCACTTTCTCCGCAGCAATACGATGGCGCTCGTCGCGCCCAGCAGCAGAAACGCGAAAATCGCCAGCATCGGCAGCGTATAGCTGTGCCCCACATGCAGCAGCCAGCCGGACAGACTCGCCGAGACGCCACCCGCGAGACTCGTCGCCACTTGCTGCAAGCCCGTATTCAGGCCGACGGCCTGCTTCGGAATCAACGTGAGCTTGACCAGCGCCAGATTGTTCGCGGTGACGAGGCCGAGCAGAGAAAGCGAGACGACATTCCAGAACAACGCCATCTGCGGCGAGCGGCTCAAGGCGCCGAGCAACACCGTCGTGCCGCCGACGAATCCGCCTGCGATGAACGATTTGCGCACCAGCACGGCGTCGTGTCCACGCGCGATGAGCCGGTCGGCTGCCCATCCCGCCAAGGCCGCGACGATGGCAATTCCCGCGAAGCTGAAGAAGGTGTAGAGGCCGGACTCCTGCAACGAAAGGCCGCGTTGTTCGACGAGATAAGCCGGCATCCACGTCATGCAGAAGAACGCGAAATAGCTATAGCAGAAGTTGGTGACCAGGCCGCCCCACACGACCGGGCTCGACAGCAGATTGCCGAGCGGCACCGACGCCGCCCTCCTCCTTGCAACCGCAAGCTCGGCCTTCGACGGGAAATCGTTATCGAGAATGAGCAGCCAGGGGATCAGCCAGATCAATCCGGCCAGACCCGTCACGACGAACATGCCCTTCCACGAACCGATCGCGATCAGCCATGCCGCGATCGGCGCACCGAGCGCCGGCCCCATCTTCCCGCCAATGGAATAGAGCCCGAGCGCCGTGCCCTTGCACGTTTCATCGAAGTGATTCGCGAGGTACCGATAAGTCGCCGGAACCACGACGGATTCCGCCGCGCCGATCAGCAAGCGCACGAGGATCAGCGCCGACAGCGTGGTCACGATGCCCGTCACCGCCGCCGCGAGACACCACAACAGGAAACAGATCGCGTACGGCCATTTCACGCCGTAGCGATCGACGAGCCAGCCCATCGGCATTTGAAGCAGCCCGTAGGACCAGAACATCGCCGAGCCGAGCCAGCCACGTTCGACATGCGTCAGCGCAAATTCGTGCACGAACCGGTGATCCGCGAACGCGGCGGACATGCTCGTGCGATCCACTTGAGCAATCATCAGCCCGAGCGCAAGCAACACGAGAATGGCCCAGCGGCGCCCGGGCCGCGCCCGAGTGCGTCGAGTGATCTCCATGACTTCGTCTCCGATTTTTTTATTGTCGAGATCACGCTTCTCGCGAGGCGGTTATCCGAGCGAACCGGTTACGTCGTCGAACAGCTCGTCGACGGACAGACGACGCGGAATGATCTTCTGATCGAGCGCCCAGTCGACCGCCAGTTGCAGCCCCTTGCGGTTCGCTTCCAGCCCGATCGGCGGAAACACGGCCGGAACGCTTTCGGCGCGCGACCGGCTCTCGACGACCATGCGATACAGCTCGCGAACGATATCGGGCCGCTCCTTCGACAGCTTCTCGTGCACCACGAACATATGGTTGATCGGCACGACACCGGTGCGCGCGAACCAGTCCTTCGCGGCGTTTTGCGCATCGGGGACGAGCGTGCGCACGCGCTCGTCCTTGGGCATGTCCTCACCGAGCAGCGCGGCGGCGAGTTCGCCATCGAGCATCATCTGCGGTATCGACGACCCCGCCGGCAAGCGCTGGCAGTTCTGCGGATCGCTGTACTCGGCGAGATGACCGTCGCCGAGCGTCATCCACGTGACCTTGTCGAGATCGACACCGTATTCGTGACGCAGGATGCCGCGAATCCACAGCGCCGTGGTCTGCGTGTAGGTGCGCACGCCGACCTTCCTGCCTTCGATGTCCTTCGGATCGAGCTGGCCGAAGTCGATGTTGTAGCCGGCGCAATGATGCTGGAAGCGCCCCGAGATCGGCGCGGGCAACAGGACATACGGCTTCCCATACGCCTTCGCCTGCAAAAACGTGACGATCGCGAGCTCACCGGCATCGAATTTGTTTTCGCGCACCATCGCCTTGAAGCCGTTGTGCGCGGGCGTCGGTCCGCAGAAGTCGAGCGTCACGAGGTCCGAGCTCACGCGCGAGTCGCGCATGGCCTTCGTCACCGCATACTCGGCCAGGTTGACGCGCAAGGTCGGCGCTTCGGTCTGCGTCGTTGTCATGGTTTTCACTCCTTTTGCTTGCTCTTTTCGATTCGGACTACCAATTTAAAGTCTGACTTCGATCAGACACGGCCCCGGCTCGCGCGTCGAATCGACGAGCGCCTTGTAAAAGCGCTCCGCCGTATCGACCGCGACGGCCGGCACGCCCATGCTCTTCGCCATCGCCAGCCAGTCGATGCTTGGCTTGTCGATGTCGATCATCGACAGCGCGCGTTCGCCCGGCGCGCCCGCGCCCATGTTGGCGTACTCGGCCTTGAGGATCGCGTAGCTGTTGTTCGCGAAGATGATGGTCGTCACGTTCAGCCCTTCGCGCGCCTGCGTCCAGAGCGACTGAATGGTGTACATCGCGCTGCCGTCGCCGACCATGCAGAACACGCGCCGGTCCGGACACGCCAGCGCCGCGCCCGTCGCCACGGGTGTCGCGTAACCGATCGAACCGCCCATGTTGTTGATGAGATCGTGCGGAAGCCCGCCCATCGTCAGGCTCATGGATTCGCGTCCCGTCGTCAGCGACTCATCCACGACGATGCAATGCTCGGGCAACGCCGCCGCCAGTGCGTGCGCGATGCTCGCCGGGTTGAGCGCGCCCGTGGGTACCGGCGTCTCGATGCGCGGCTGCAGAACCGGCGCAACGTGGGGTGCGCCGAGCGCCTGCAACAGCATGTCGAACGCGAGTTCGCTGTCTTCGTCGGCCTCGACGAGCGTATGCACGAGCGTGCCTTCGGCCTTGAGCAGGCTCGGCTTGTCCGGGTACGCGAAGAACGCCACCGGCTCGCGCGTCTCGACCGTGATGATGTGCCTGAAGTCCTTGAGGAACGCCGTGGCCTGCGCGACCGCATACGGAATGCGCGCGATCGGCACACGCCCCGCGCCGCGCTCCAGGCGCGCGGTGAAGAATTGCGAGCCCAGCACCGCGCCGGTCGCGGCGGCCACGCGGCCGGCCTTCTCGAGCGCGCCGCCGCGTGTCGCCTTGTTCGCGAGGACGATCAGCGCCGGCTCGCCCGAGCGCAGCACGCGCACGACATGCTCGATGCGTGCGGCGCCCGGCGCTTTGCGCGCAGCGGTGCGAACCGGCGGCGCTGCGGGCGTCGCGCTCACGGCCTGCCAGGATGTGTCGCCGGGCAAAATCAGCGTGGCGATCTGTCCCGGATGCTCGCTCGCCTTCGCGACGGCCTGAGCCGCGTCCCACGCGATCGTGTCCGGCGACTCCGCGCGGCGCACCCAATGGCACAGCGGCCGCGCCAGGCCCTCGATGTCCGAGGTCAGCGGCGGATCGTACTTCAGGTGCGACACCGAATGCTCGCCGACGACATTCACCATGCCCGACGACGCGCGCTTCGCGTTGTGGATGTTCGCGAGGCCATTGGCGAGACCCGGACCGAGATGCAGCAGGGTCGAAGCGGGCGTGTCCTTCATGCGATACCAGCCGTCGGCGGCGCCGGTGGCCACGCCCTCGAACAGGCACAGGACGCTGCGCATCTTCGGGTTGTTGCCGAGCGCGGCGAGAAAATGCATCTCCGACGTGCCCGGATTGGCGAAGCAAATGTCCACGCCCTGCCCGACCAGGGTCGCGACGAGACTGTCGGCGCCGTTCATCAGTAGCCTGCCAGTTCGCGTGCGAGTCCGACCACGCCGTAAGTGCGCGCCGGCGCCGACATCAGGAAGCGATAACCTTCCTCCTGCAACCGGCGATGGTTCTTGGCCGTGACATGCGGATTACCGACGACGACCTTGTGCTTGCGGCAGGTATCGGCGATCTGCCGCATCGCGGCGACGACTTCCGGATGCTCGTACTGACGCGGCAAGCCGAGTTCCTGGCTGAGATCGCCCTCGCCGATCAGAATGAAGCCGATGCCCGGCACATTGGCGAGGATATCGTCGAGATTGTCGATGGCCTGCGTGCTCTCGCACATCAGCCCGACGAGGATTTCGCCCTGCGGCGCGAGCGGCCAGACATCGGCTTTCTCGTAGTAGTCCTGCATCGAGAGGCCCCAATAGCGCGCCGCGTTCGCCGGGCCGTCGCCGCGCACGCCCTTCGGTTCGTAGAGCGGCGCGTGCTTCGGGCGCGCATAGCGGCAGGACGCGACCGCGTTGTAGGCCTGCTCGACGGTCGCCACGTGCGGCCAGATCACGCCGTACGCGCCGCGATCGAGCACCTGCTTGGCGAAGCTCTGGTTCATCTCGACGCCGTTCGCGGGAATCCGCGCGATCGGCGTCACCTTGGGCGCCACCGATCCCGATTCGGCAATCTGCTTGCGGCTCAACATGTACTGCAATGCATCGCCGAGCGCGCTCACGTCATAGGGGTTGTGCTCCATCTCGAACACGATGCCGTCATAGGGCGAATCGCTCATTTCGATGGCGGTCTGCCTGTCGAGCTTGGCGAAGGCGGCGTGCGCGGCCTTGCCCGACTCGAAGGCGCGGATGATGCTGTTCAGGCGGATGTTGGACATGGTGATCTCTCTGTCTCGCGCGGCCGCAGTCTCGTCGGCGGCATGCGCGGTTGCCAGGATTCGAGTGGATTCGAGTGGATTCGCGATGCTTCGGCGCTCAGCGCAAAGCGGGATAGAGCTTCTGCGCGGTCTTGCCGAAGATCCACGCGCGGTCGTCTTCGTCGAGGCAGGCGAGCCCTTGCTCGGCCGTCGCGAGGATCTCGCCGAGCGTGCCGGGCGATGTCGGGAAATTCGAACCCCACGCAAGACGCCCGGCGCCGAATGCCTCGACCACGCGCGGGAAAAACGTCCCGGCGCTCGCCTTGTCCTTCTTCACGTCGCCGAAGATGCGCGGCGTGAGCTTCATGTAGATGTTCGGCAGGTCGCGCAATTCGAACAGGCTGGCGGCGTTCGCATACGGCGGGCCGTCGAGCACGTCGGGACGCGCGAGGTGATCGAGGATGATGTTCACCGCCGGAAACCTCTCCGCGAGCATGCGCACTTGCGGCAGGCCGACCGGTCCGGTCTGGATGCACATCGGCAGCTTCAGTTCCGCGAGCATCTCCCACGCCTTGAACGACTTGGGATTGTCGAGTTCGCTGGGATCGAAGTCTTTCGTCGATCCGCCCGTGAAGATGCGCAGGCCGGCAAGGCCTTGATCGGCCCAGCCTTTGATGACCGCCGGGACGTCGTCGGCGAGCATGTCCACGGAACCGACGGCGACGAGGCGGTCCTTGTACCGGTTGCAGCCATCGACGACATAGCGGTTGTCGAAACCGTACGTGGTCGAGGAATGCACGACCGCCGCCTTGGCGACGCCCGCTTCGTCCATGGCCGCGATCAGCGACTCGACCGTGTTGGGTCTTTCCTGCGACCAGTCCGAGCGCTTGCCGAAGAGCGGCGCGGGCGGATAACGCGTCTCGTCATCCGAGACGATATGAGGATGAATGTCGATGATATTCATGGTGTCCGTCCGGCTCTCGCCGTATCACAGTCCTTTGGCCTTGAGGTGCTGGTCCAGCCGCGGATACACGCGCCGCGCATTGCCTTCGAAGATGGCATGGCGATCGGCTTCGCTCAGCGCTTCGCATGCATCGATGTAGCGTTTGGTGTCGTCGAAATACTCGCCCGTGTCCGGATCGCGCCCGCGCACCGCGCCGATCATCTCCGAGCCGAACAGCACGTTGCTCGTCGGCACGACCTTGGTCAGCAGTTCCACGCCCGGATGGTGATAGACGCAGGTATCGAAATAGATGTTGTTGAGCAGGCCTTCGAGCGGACGTTTCGCCATCTCCAGCGACATGCCGCGATAACGGCCCCAGTGATACGGCACCGCGCCGCCGCCGTGCGGAATGACGAGACGCAGCGTCGGGAAGTCCTTGAACAGATCGCCCTGGAGCAGTTGCATGAATACCGACGTATCGGCATTCAGATAGTGCGCGCCGGTGCCGTGATGACACGGATTGCACGAAGCCGCGACGTGGATCATGGCGGGCACGTCGAGATCGCACAGCGCCTCGTAGAGCGGATACCACTCGCGATCGGTCATCGGCTTGCCGGTCCAGTAGCCGCCGCTCGGATCGGGATTCAGATTGCAGCCGACGAAGCCCATCTCTTCGACGCAGCGGCGCAGTTCGGCCACCGAGTTCTTCGGCGGCGCGAGCGGCGACTGCGGCAACTGGCACACGGGCACGAAGTTGTCCGGATACAGGTCGCACACGCGCCGCACGAGATTGTTCGACACTTCCGCCCATTCGAGGCTCGTGCGCTCGTTGCCGAGGTGATGACTCATGAGACCGGCGATCGGCGAGAACAGCGTCAGGTCGCCGCCGCGTTCCTGCTGCAGGCGCAACTGGCCGTTGCCCACGCCTTCGCGGATGTCGTCGTCGCTGACGTGGGCGCCTGTGAGCGGCGGCGCGTTGGCCGGATCGTTGGCCGAGTCGATCTGTTTCGCGCGCCAGTCGCGAAACGAAGCGGGAACGGTCGTGAAGTGACCGTGGCAATCGATGATCATGTTCCTGGCTTTCCGTGTGAGATTTAGACGCGGGGATCGACGAACAGCTCGCTCATGGACATGCGGCGCGGCGTCAGCCCCTGTTTGAAGGCGGTCGCTTCCAGCGCTTCGATGGTCTTGCGGTTTTCCTCGATGCCATAGGGCAGCGGATCGTGACCGACGATCTTGCGCAGTTCCAGATACTTCTTGTTCTTCTTGTCGTTCAGTTCGCCCGAGTCGAGCTTCCTGAGCCAGTCTTGCTTGGCTTTATCGAACGCGTCGTAGATCGACTTCGCCACCCACGGATGCTCGGCCAGCACCGAATCCTTCACGACGATGGTGCCGTGCATCGGATATACGCCGGTGCGGGCGTAGTATTCGGCTTCGAGTTCTTCCGCGTTCGGGAACAGATCCGGATAATCCGCTTCGACTTCTTTCCAGCCGCCCGTCGGCGCGCCGGTGCGGCCGATGCCCGCGTTGCCGTGCATCCCCGCCACCAGTTCGCCCTTCTCCATCATCTCGGCGAGCGAGCTGCCTTCGGGTGCGTGAATCACGTTCGGCGGCAGCTCGAGTTGCGTGACGTGTTCTTCGTCATCGACGACCCACGTCACCTTCGACGGATCGAGGCCGAATTCATCCATCAGCACCTGGCGCGTCCATGCGCCGGTCGTGACCGAGTACGCGCGCACGCCGACCTTCTTGCCTTCGAGGTCCTTGGGCGTCTTGATGCCCGCGTCCGGACGCACCAGCAAACCCGAGTGGTGAAAGCGGCGCACCACGAAAATGGGCAGCGCGACGAACGGCGCGCCATACGCGCGGGCGATGATGTACGTCGTCGGCGCAAGCTCGCACACGTCGAACTCGACGTCGCGAACCATGCGGCGAAACGCGCCGATCTGCGGCTGAACCGTGATGAACTCGGCATCGACGCCTTCGATCGGAATCGAGCCATCGCGAATCGCGGCAGTGTGCGGGTGCTCGGCGATGGCGAGCGTGAGGTGAACCTTCTTGGTCAACTTAGTCTCCTTGGGAAAGTCGCTTGTGCGGCTCGTGCGGGCTTCGGCGGCGGTTGCCGGGCTCGGGTGATCTCGTTGACAACATGATCTTCCCGTGCCCGTCGGACGTCTATTGAATTAACCCGCGCGTCACTTAACCATTTGGTAAAGGCATTACCGTTTGGTTAACTACTCGGCGCCCAACGGTTGCTGAAGGCGTTTCGACCTCTCGGAACCCGGCTCCAAAAGCCGGGCCGCTTCTTCGAGACACGCGATCATGAGTTGCGCACTGGGCGACAGCGTCCGGTTGCGATTCCACAGCACGCCCGCCGGCCGCAACAATCGCGGCAGGCTCAAGGGAAGCGTATGGAGCGGCTGGGAAGTATCGCTGGCGGGCGTGCCGGCCATCACCGCAATGAAGTCCGAGATCTGCAGATGCGCCCGCGCGACGTGCACGGAAAGCGTCTCGATGTAATTGCTGGTCAGCGGCACGTCGTGCGCTTCGAGCGCCCGCTCCAGCGGATCGCGCAGGATCGAGCCGGGCGGCGGCAGTATCCACGGATAAGGATGCAGGTCCGCCCACGACAGGCTCTTTCTGCGCGCCAGCGGATGATGACGGCCGGTCATCAGCGTGACAGGTTCTTCCAGAAGCTCTTTTTCTTCGAAGCTGCCGAGCGTATCCGGCGCGGGCAGCCGGCCCACGACGAGATCGAGACGGCCCTGCCACAACTCCGGAAGCAGTGACGCCTTCGTGCCTTCGATCACCATCACATTGGTGCCGGGCGATCGATGCTTGAGCAGGCTCAGCGCCTGAGGCAGCAGCGCCGACGCCGACGCCGGCAACATGCCGATATGAACCTTGCCTTCCGTTCCCGAACTGAGCGCTTTAAGCTCGTCGCGCGCCTGATTCAGAATCGTCAGCATCTCGCGTGCGTGGCGAATCAGGCAGTCGCCATAAGGTGTGGGCACGAGGCCCTGCGCGGTGCGCGAAAAAAGCGTCAGTCCGATGCCGCGTTCGAGTTCGGCAAGCGACTTCGATACGGCTGGCAAGGTCACGTGCGTGACATCGGCCACTTGCGTCAGATTGCGATATGTATCGATCGTCACGAGCAGGCGCAGATGGCGCGCCTTGAGGTTGATCTGCAGATACCAGTCGAGCCCTGACACGTCATGTTCCTCCCAAGGTCACGTTTGCCGCAGCACGATGTCGTCAGTCCTTGGGTTCGAGCGCGTGCAAGGTCATGCCGAGCGATATCGACGTGAAGTAGCCGATCGTGACGAGCAATTCGGCGATCACGGCGCGTCCGAGGCCGGTCTCGTAGCGGGAAAAACGCGCATCGTCGATCGCGCCGCCCGCGAGGATGTCGGAGACTGCGTCGCAGATCAGACCAAGTCGTCCAACTCCTTCGGGACGCCGCCTGTCGATGATGGCCGTCACCACAGCCTCCGGCACACCGGATTTCAGCGCGTGACGGCGATGGTTCGCGATGACGTACGGCGCATTCCAGAAGACCGCCGTCGAGAGAATCGCCACTTCGCTTTCCGCTTCGCTCAACACGGGCGATGCGTCGACATGCGTGCCGATGATTTCCATCCCTTCGGCAAGACGCGGATTGTGCAGCCAGATGTTGAACGGCGTCGGGATGCGCCCGCGCCCTTCGCCCAGTCGCGCGATGACCTTCTTCTGTTCTTCGCTCGCCTGCCCGGCGTCGATATGCGCGAGTCGATTGTCCGCCATGCTGTTTCCTTCCATTGAGAGAGACTGAACGGCTCAGGCACCGCCGCCCAGGGCGGGAAACCATTGCCCGAGGAAGCTGTCCGGCCACGGAATGTGGATGATCCGATCGAAGACCAGATAGAGAAAAACGGTCACGCAAGCCGCGAGAATCAGGCTCAGACGCCACGACTCGCGTCCCTCGATCCGCATGTACGCGACGATCATCAGCGGTACGGTCGGGATCATCCCGATCACCGACATGCACGCGAGAAACGCAACAAACCACCCGAAGAACCTTGCCGCGCGCGTCAGGGTGACCTTGTTCGACAGCTTTTCGCCGTGATCGGCGGCCACGTCCATGTGGATGCCGGCGCCCGCGTGCGCCGCGCCTGCCTGCGCCGGAATCATGAAGATCTTGTACGCGAGGCTCACGCTCGCCGCGATGACCAGAATGCTCGCGACGACCGTCGGCCCGATTCGCGCCATGAGGAGCCAGCCTTGCGCCGTCAACAGCATATAGACGCCGACGACGAGGAAGAACACATAAACCAGATCCTCGCGCTCGAACGCGATCTTTCCGCTCGGGCGCAGCCGTGCAAAACCGCCTGTGCGCAGCGCATTGAAGAGCGGCTTGAAGAAGACGAGCGCCGCCAGAATCAGAAGGACCATCACGACGGGGCGCGTGAGCCAGTCGGTCCCGTAGCGCACGAAGGAAATCGACATGTAGCGTTCCATCAGCACGCCGAGCACGAGACCGAGGATCAGCGGCGGCCGCGCCCACTTCAGGCGTTTCATCGTCCAGCCGATCACCCCGGCGATCAGCAACACGAAAAGGTCGCCCCAACTGCGCGAGCCCTGAAACGCGCCGACATAGATGACCGGCATGATGACCGGCAAAATGAGCGTGTAGCGCAGCGTCGAAATCTTGGCGAACTGCCCGCTGAGCAGGAAGCACAAGCCCGCGCCGAAGATGTTGGCCAGCGCGATGGACCACACCATCGAATAGGTGAAGTCGAGATGCTTGGTCAGCATGTCGGGTCCGGGAATGAAGCCGTGAACCATCATCGCGCCGAGCAGGATGGCCTGCGCGGCGCCGCCCGGCACGCCGAAGGACAACATCGGCACGAGGCTGCCGCCCTCTCTCGCATTGTTCGCCGCTTCGGGCGCGATCACGCCGCGCACGTCGCCCGTCGTGAAGGTCTGCTTCGCGCCCTTCGCGGTCTGCAGCGCGTGACCGTAGACGATCCAGTCCGTCACCGCGCCGGTGATGCCCGGAACGGCCCCGAGCACCGCCCCGAGCCCGCCGCAGCGAAGCACGAGAAACCAGTTGCGCAGGCTGTCGACGACGCCCTGCCGCATCCCCTGGCGCGACGTGAACTGCATGTTTTCCGCGATGGCCGTGCGGCGGATGGCGAGCTCGCACAACTCGGGCAGCGCAAAGATGCCGAGGATGATCGGCACGAGCGGAATCCCGTCCTGGAGATACAGGATGTCGCCGGTCCAGCGCATCTGGCCCGTCGCGACATTCGTTCCCACCATCCCGACGAGGATGCCGAAGCACGCCGCGACCACGCCCCGCAGCGGCGCGTTGCCCGAGAGCGCCGACACCATCGAGACGCCGAAGATCGTCAGCCCCAGCATTTCCGGTGTGCCGATGGACAGCACGAAAGGCCGCACGAGCGGCAGCGATACGGCGAGGATGACGGCGCCGATCAGCCCGCCCATCAGCGACGACATGTAGCAAGCGCTCAACGCGCGCGATGCTTCTCCGCGTTTGGTCATCGGCAGGCCGTCGAGCACTGTCGCCTGCGATGCCGCGTGACCCGGCACGCCGAAGAGCACCGCCGGGATCACGTCCGAAGTCGTGATGACCGACGCCATGCCGAGCAGCATCGCGAATGCGGCATACGGGTCCATCGTGTAGGTGAACGGCACGAGAAGCGCGAAGCCCGTCAGCCCGCCGATGCCCGGCAGCAGTCCGATCGCCAGCCCGACCACCACGCCGAACACGAGGAAGATCAGGCGGTTGAACTGCAAGAGCGTCGACAGCGCATGGCCTGCTGCCAACAGCGTTGCATCGTTGAAGAATTCCATGCGTCATCCTGATTAAATGGCAAGCTCGGTAGGCTCACGCTGTAGTGGGTCCAACACAAATCGAGCGCTTCAAGCCTGAATCAGCCGGCGAGCATCGGATACAGCACCTTCGCCGTGCGGCCCCAGACCCACGCGCGCTCGTCGTCGCTCAGGCTCGCGAAGCACGCCTGTCCCTGTTCGATCAGCTTCTTCAACGGCCCCGCGGATGCCGGATAGTTCGAACCGAACGCCAGATGATCGGCGCCGAACACTGTCACCAGTTGCGGGAAAAAAGCATCCGCGCCGCCCGGCGCCGCCTGCGCGAGATCGAACGTACGCGGCGTGATCTTCATGTACACGTTGTCGTACTTCGACAACTCGAACAACGCCGCGCAGCGCGCATACGGCGGTCCGTCTTCGATGTCGGGGCGGCCGCAGTGATCGAGCGCGATCTTCACGGTGGGAAAACGTCCGGCGAGTTCCGCGACCATCGGGAGGCCATCGGGTGTCGTCTGCACGGCCATCGTCATGCCGATTTCGGCGCAGCGTTCCCAGACCGGAAAGGTCGCCGGATCGACGAGCCAGCTTCCGTCGCTCTGATGCGTCGCGCCGCCCGTGAACAGCCGGATGCCGCCCATGCCGTGCGCGAGCCAGTAGTCGAACGTCTTCAGCGCGTCCGGCGCCAGAAGGTCGAACGAATAGACGCCCGTGAAGCGCTTCGGGTCCTGCGCCACGCTGTCGGCCACGTAGGCGTTGTCGGCGCCGTAAGTCGTCGACGAATGCACGATCGCGGCCTTCGCGACGCCGGCTTCGTCCATCTCCGCGATCATCTGCTCGAACGTGACGGGACGCGTGGCCGACCACTTCGAGCGATGTCCGTGTTGCGGCGCAATCGGATAGCGCACCGTGTCCGTCGAGATGATGTGCGGATGAATGTCGATGATTTCAGGCGTCATGTGAGGTGACCTCTTGGTGATGGGTTCGGACGAGAACCGCCGGGCCGCGCATCGGTGCGACGGCACGCGGATCGTTCGTCGTGTTTCAGCCGGTTCAGTGAGAACTGAAGATGAGCTTTCGCGCATCCGCGAGCTGCGGCTCGGGCGTCGCGTATAGCTTGGTCACGATCTGTTCCACCGCGTTGCCGTCGATGGGATCGATCGGATAGCCCGATTGCTTCATCGCGTCGATGAAGTCCGGGTCCGCGATGGTCTTCGCGAAAGCATCGCGCAACGCATCCAAGCGGGCTTGCGGCACGCCCTTGGGCACCGCGATCGGACGGCCCGCCTGGAACGGCAACAGAAAGAGGTTGAACAGCGCCTTGACGTCGGGATCGGTGATGTAGGCGCTCAGGTTCGGCACGTCGGCGTAGGCGGCCGGACTCTTCCAGCCGAGATGCAGCAACACCTTCATCTTGCCGTTGGCGAGCATCCGCACGGGTTCGCCCTGCTGCAGGCCGTCGATGGTGGAAGCCCAGCCATCGACTTCGCCACGCTGCATCGCCAGATAAACTTCGCCGCGTCCGGTGTAGCCGGGCACGATGCTCATCTTCGCGCCGAGATATTCGTCGAGCAGCGCGGGCAGCGTTCTGTCCTCGTTCGCGAAGCCGGTCGCGCCGATGTACATCTTCTTTCTGGTGAGATCGTCGGCGGAGGTGACGCCCGAGCGCGTCATCGAAACCAGGCAATATTCGACCTTGTTGAGACTGCCGAGCCATCGGACCTGACGCGGATCGAAGCGGTTCTGACGCTGATCGAGCAGCGGAAGATAGAGGTTGTTGCGCTGAAGAAAGCCGATGACCGTGCCATCGCTCGCCTGTCTGGACTGGAGCGACGCGGCCGCGACCATGCCGCCCGCGCCGACCACGTTCATCACGATGGCTTTCGGATGACCGGGCACGTATTTGACGAAGAAGCGCGAGAACTGACGCGCGATGATATCGGTCGGCGTGCCCGCATCGGCGCTGACGACGAGCGTGAGCGCCTTGCCCTTGTAAAACTGCTCCACCGATTGATCGGACGCGGTCCCGGCAAGCGCCGTCGCGGCAAAACTGAACAGCGCCGCGCAAGCGCAGATTGCGGTCCGGTAGTTCATGGTCGTCCTGTCTCCGTGTTTTGATTCGCCATCCGTGCTCGAGGCCCGCCGGAGACGCATCTGTCCCCGATGGTGGATCGCGCTGACGTTCGTATTCGAGTGAACGCAGTCAAATTCTGCCAGCGCCGCAAAACGAATCAATTGAGAAAAAACGCCAGCGAGTTGAGCAAACGGTTAAGCGGAGCGGAACGCGCTCGGCGCGCGGGTGTCAGCGCGTGCCCTGTCCTTCTTGCGCGAGACGCTGGGCGGTTTCTTCGAGACAGGCGATCATCAGGCGGGCGCTCGGCGTCAGGCCGCGCACGCGATTCCAGAGTACGCCCGCTGGCCGCAACAGGCGCGGCAGGCTCAGTGGAAGCGTATGCAGCGGTTGCGGCTGGGTGGTGTCGTTGGCGGCCGTATCGGCCATCACGGCGATGCAGTCCGAGACCTGCAGATGCGCGCGCACCACGTGGACCGAAAGCGTTTCGATGTAGTTGTTGGTGAGCGGAACTTCGTGCGCTTCGAGCGCCCGTTCCAGCGGATCGCGAAGAATGGAGCCTACGGGCGGCAGTATCCACGGAAAGGGATGCAGGTCCGCCCATGTCAGGGTTTTCCTTCGCGCCAGCGGATGATGCCGGCCCGTCACGAGCGTCACGGGCTCTTCGAGAAGTTCCTTTTCTTCGAAGCTTCCGAGCGTGTCGGGCGGAGGCAGACGACCGACGACCAGATCGAGATGCCCTTGCCAGAGCTCGGGCAGCAGCGATCCCGTCGTGCCTTCGATGACCGTCACGTTCGTGCCCGGCGAGCGCTGTTTGAGCAGGCTCAGCGCTCGCGTCAGCAGCACCGACGCCGACGCGGGCAACATGCCGATATGAACCTTGCCCTCCGTCCCCGAACTCAGCGCCTTCAGTTCGTCGCGGGCCTGATGGAGGATCGTCAGCATCGATTTCGCATGACGCACGAGGCATTCGCCATAGGGCGTGGGCACGAGTCCCTGCGTGGTGCGCGAAAAGAGCGTGAGCCCGAGCCCTCGTTCGAGTTCGGCCAATGACTTCGACACGGCCGGCACGGTCACGTGCGTGACTTCGGCGACCTGACTCAGATTGCGATACGTGTCGATGGTGACGAGCAGTCGCAGGTGTCGGGCCTTCAGGTTGATCTGCAGGTACCAATCGAGTTCCGACACGTCGTGCACCTCTCCGAAGGGGTTTTACCAACTCGTTAAGCTTGCGGCTATTTTACTCAATCGACCGTCGCGCGTTGCGTGGGCAGAATCCGCATGCGCGAAGCGTTCAAAGAACCCATGGAGACAGTCGATGACACACAGCTTCAACCGCCGACGCTTTCTGCGTGGCGCAGGCGCGCTCGGTTTGAGCGTCGCTGCGGGCGGATTCGCCGTGCCGTATCGCGCACGTGCGGCCGCAAGCCAGATCCGGATCGTCAGCAACCCGGGACTGGAAAACGCGACACTGAACGCGCTGATGGACGAACTCGGCTACTTCAAAACATTCGACGTCGATGCGCGGATCGTCGAAATGCCGGGCACGACAGGCCCGTTCGATGCGATTGCGTCGCGTGAAGCGGATGTCTGCATGGTCTCCGGCTACAACATGGTGCTGGCGCGCATCGCGCAAGGGGCGAGAGTGAAGATCGTCGGTGCGGGAATGAAGAAATGCGCGCTGGCCGTATTTGCACGGTCAAACGGAATCGCCACACTCGATGATCTCAAGGGCAAGACGGTCGCGGTCGGGCCGCGCCAGGGTCTTCTGCATACGCTGATGCTGCAATTGATGAAAGAAAAAAGTATCGACGCTACGCGGATCAATTTCATCGACAAGGGAAGCAATGACCAGTGTTATGAATCGGTCGTCAAGGGCGAAGCCGACGCGTGCTGTTCGAGCATCTCGCATCTGAACGACGAGCACGGCCTCGTGGTCGTCAGCGAAGGCGACATGTGGCGGTCGCTGCCGCACTGCGTTTTTCAGACGGCCTACGCGTCCGATTCCGCGATCAGCGAGAAGCACGAAGGCATGGTGGCGGTGATGGCCGCTTATGGCGCGCTCTACGCGTATCTGATGTCGCCGGCATCGCATGATGCATTCTTCGAAGCACGCAAGCGCGCACAGAAAAAATTCGACACGGCGTCGGCCCGGGCAATCTGGGACTTCAATCAGACACAGCGGCCCTATTCGAGAGACCTGTCTTTAACGCGTGCGGACATCGGGTATCAGCAGGACATGTTCATCGGCCTGGGCAGCCTGAAACGGAAGCAGCCGTTCGCCGAAGTCGCCGATATGTCAGCGGCGAACATCGCGGCGAAGCTGATCGCCTGAGCATCCACGCGCAGAAAAGCCCCGAAGCCGTTCGGGGCGTTGACCCATCGCGAGCGATTCAGAACGTATGCCTGATGCCCGCGATGATGGAGATCTGAGCCCCGCCCGCTGGCGGCGTCGGCACGGGCGAAAGCGTCGTCGCCGCGAAAGCGAGATTGCCGGAGTTCTGAATGTGCTCGCCGGTCAGATACAGCAGCGTGCGCTTGGACAGCAGATATTCGCCGCGCAATACTTCGATCAGCGCCTTGTTGGGCGAGTGCTCGTACTTGATTTGCGCGAGCATGCCATCGACGTGGAAGAAAGGCGTGACAGGCACCGTGCCCGTCAGCCAGAACAAATTGCTTCGCGGCGTGGCGATGCCTTCGTTCACGCGCCTGATCCATCCCACGCCGAACTTCGCTTTATAGATCATGAAATAGCCGCCCAGCGTGAAGCGGCTGTCCGTGAGGTCCGGCGATGTGAGACCGCCCCACGTCGCGGATGTGCCGCCGTAATTGCGCTCGTAGGACGTGGCCACGCCCCAAGTGTGTCCATCGTATTTGAGCAACGCCGAATACTCCCGGCACTGATTGGACGGCGAGGTCTGTCCGGGGCAATTCGTCGCGACGGAACTGTTGCCGGCGACGGCATCGCGACCGAAGCTGTAGTTCACGCCTGCTTCGAAATCGCCGAGGAAATAGCGATAGCTGACCGCGTTATCGGCACGCGCGTTGGCGATGCCGTTGTCCAGTGTCGTGAGACCGTGCGCGCCTGTGCCGAACGGGTTGATGAACGAGATGCCGAAGAAGCGCATGGTGTATTGCCGACCGAACGTTAGTCGTCCGTACTTTCCATCGATGCCGACATAGGATTGCCGTCCGAACAGGCGTCCGCCCTGCCGCGATGCGCCGGTGGTCGGGCTGAAGCCGCCTTGCAGGTCGAAGATGGCCTTGATGCCGCCGCCGAGATCTTCGCTGCCACGAATGCCGAAGTACGAAGTCGCGGTGCCGTCGCCGGTGCGCCAGCCGTTCGCGGTGGTGTTCTTGCCGGTGGCCACGTTGTTGACGAACTCGACGCCCTGATCGATCAAACCATATAGCGTGACGGCGCTTGCGCCAGCGGGCTTCTCGGGCGGCGTGCCCTCTTCTTCATCCTGCGCCCATGCCGACGCCACGTACATCAACGCGACGCAAGCACACATGACGGCCTTGTATTTCATGACGTCTCTGTCTCCTTGGCGTGACCCACGATTCGTATCGATGGCAAGTCGAAACCCGCCGTCGCTTTTATCGTGAACACCCAGCTATGTTTATTTGTAACGCAGGCAAATTCTGACAGCGCGGCACCGCAAGTAAATTGAAAAAAGCGGCCTTCGCGTTGAGCGAATGGTTAAGCGGCGGGGCGTGGAGACTGGAGAGGCGCGGCAGGCTTCGGTATGGAAAAAAGCGGGGGATCGGTGCGGTCGCGAGTTAAGGAAAAGTGGCCGAATCGACGCCACGGAACATCGGCCAAAAAATTTCGCCCGAAAACTCCCACAACGCGAAAGTTTCCCCTATAATTCGCGGCTTCCGTAGGCTCGTAGCTCAGCTGGTTAGAGCACCACCTTGACATGGTGGGGGTCGTTGGTTCGAGTCCAATCGAGCCTACCAACGACATTCGAACGCACCGCCGCGATTTTTATCGCCGCGGTGCGTTTTCATTTCCGCACGGCTTTCAGCAAGCCGTCCGCGATCCGGCGGCGCGTCAGTCCCAGCAATTCCGGAACGCCACCGCGACGATCACGGGCACGGTGAGCACGAGCGGAATCGCGAAATACGGGATTTCCAGATGGACGATCCACGTATAGATGAGCCACGCCACGCCGAGCGCCAGCGTGGCGATGCCGATGAGCGCCGTCAGCACGTTGAGCGTGCGGGGCGACATCCGCTTGCGGGAAGTTTGTTTGCCCGAAGGAGTTTCCATGGCGGCGGGCGCATTCGAGCGCGAGAGAAGTACAACTGGATTTTATACCGCCCTGCCCGACGCGGTGCATCGTTTCCCGGCTTTGGATCGCTTCAGTTCGTCCGTTAATATCGCGATTGCGCGGTAATACACGGAGGACACGGCATGATCGACGATATCGACAAGAAGCAACTGCTCCGCTGCATCGCACTGGCGCAGGAAGCGCTCGACGACGGCGACGAGCCATTCGGCTCGCTGCTCGTCGCGAAGGACGGGCGCGTGCTTTTCGAAGATCGCAATCGCGTGAGCGGCGGCGATCACACGCGGCATCCGGAATTCGCTATTGCGAAATGGGCGGCGCAGAATGTGCCCGAAGCCGAACGCCGGGACGCGGTCGTGTACACGTCGGGCGAGCATTGTCCGATGTGTGCGGCGGCGCATGCGTGGGTCGGGCTGGGGCGCATCGTTTATGCGGCGTCGGCGGAGCAGTTCACGCGTTGGCGTGCCGAACTCGGCGCGAAACCCGGGCGTGTCCGCGCGTTGGCGATACAGGAAGTCATCGACGACACTTTGATCGAAGGCCCCGTCGACGAGTTCGCCGAACGCATCAAGGCGCTTCACGTGGCGCACTATCGCAAGGCCGGCGCTCAGCAGTAGATCGTCATGGGAACGCCCGCCGCATCGGTTTCGACCGGTTCGGGTAAGCAAAATGCTTTTCCCGATGCGATGCGGCGCGCGCTCCACAGCACGGCGAAGGCGTCGAGCACGTCGTCTCGCGAAGCTTGCGCGGGTTTGCGCGCAGCGAGCGCCGCGTCGATTGCGCTGCCGAAGCATTGCACGAGCAACGCATGACGCAACGCGAATCCCGGCGCATGTGCCTTGCTTTCACGCAAGCCGTGCGCTGGTCCGCCCTGTTCCATTCGAAGCTGCATGAAGCTCAACTCGGGATGCACTTCGAACACGCGCGTCGCCGCACCCGCGCGCGTGCGCACCACTTCATCGACTTCGGCGATCTTGTTGCGAATGTGGAAGGCCTGAACGGAAATTCTTTTTCCCGACACCGCGTGATTGAGCGCGCACGCCTCTTCATAGCTCGATGTGGCCAGTGCCGCACGCGTCGGCGGCGAAAATACCGAGCTTGCGCGCGGACGCCCTAACAGCTTGCGGGCGAGCGTGTCGCACGTGCGCGTGCCATCCGCAGCCAAGCCGATCGGAATATCGACGGCCACGATGGCATGTGCCCGCTCCCAATCGAGCAGGTTTTCGAAACGGCTGATCACGCTTGTCGTGATCTTTCCGCTACGTCCGCATTGCCTCACGACGAACCAGCCCGCTTTGCAACCATCGATGCCGAACAGATCGGTATTTACAGCGCGCTTGTTGTTCATGCTGCAATCGTAGCAACGATCGCGGATGCGCTGTGAAGACTGAACACGCAAGCAGAAAAGACCCGGCGGGAATCATCCCGGCCGGGTGAATGCACGCCCTCGGAAATGCTTAGAAGTTATGCCGTATGCCGAGCGTCACGGACAGTTGACGATCGCTGTTCGAATTGGGCAGATTGGGAATCTGCGCATAGTTCGCCGGGCCGCCCGTCGCGGGATCGATTCCGAGTCCCGCGCCCACCGCCTTCTGCATGATCGCGACGCCATACAACGCGGTGCGCTTCGAAAGCGCGTAGTTCGCGCCGAGGTTCACCTGATGAAAGCGCGTCGATGAACTGCCATCGGGTTTCGCGTTGTTATAGATGTAGGCGAGACCCAGTTGCAAAAACGGCGTGGCCGCATAAGTCAGATTCACTTCGCCAATATCGAACGCGATGTTGCGGCCCTGCGGATTGGCGCTATCGGCGAAATACTGGCTATGCTCCAGGCGGCTATGCGTATAAGTCAGCGCGATCGTCGCCGGTCCGATTGCATACGATGCGCCCGCGCCATACGCCTTCAACGCTTCCGCATTCTGCAACTGGCAATAGAGCGCCGACGGATTCGAGCAGGCGAAATCGCCGATATAACCGTTAGCGCCGCCCAATGCCGCATCGAGCGGATTGTGCAGGTTCAGATAACCCGCGCTGATCGACACCGGCAAGCGCGTATAAGCTGCCGCGATCGAATAGCCGCGACGTTGCCCGAAATCACCGGCCACGCCGCCGAGGCTATATGTGCCGCCTACCGAGAAGCCATTCCAGTCGGGGCTCGTGTACTTGATCGAGTTATTGAAGTTGAACGCTTCGTTCAGGTTATCCACGTCGCCGATGTGCGAGCCATAAAGCGTCGCCCATGAATTGCTCGATACATATAGGCCGAGGAAGTCGGAATACGAATCGTATTGACGCCCGAGCGACAACGTGCCGAATTGCTCATGCGCCAGCCCAACCCAGGCCTGACGATTGAATTGCGCCCCACCCTGAACAAAGCCTCCCGTTCCCGTATAGAAGCTGTTCTCCAGATTGAACTTCGCTTGCAGGCCGCCGCCCAGATCTTCCACGCCGAGCAAGCCGAAGCGCGAAGGCACGAGATTGCCGCCCGAAAAAGCGAAGTTATGCCCCGAGCCGACGCTGCCGTCGGCGTTGGTGACTTGCTGATTGGTCGTGTAGGTCAGCCCGGCATCGACGGTGCCGTACAGCGTCACCGTGCTTTGCGCCGATGCGCTCGCGCACACGGCGAGCGCCGCCGTCGAAACGAGTTGCCGCGCGATTGTTTTAGTTGTCATGCGAGCGTCCTCACGCGTAATTGATCAGCACCGACTTGGTTTCGGTGTACATGTCGATCACCGCGCGTCCGAGTTCGCGGCCGAAACCCGATTGCTTGAAGCCGCCGAAGGGCATCGCGTTGTCGAGCAGCGAATGGCAATTGACCCACACGGTGCCCGCCTTGATGCGCGGCACGAGCTTGTGAATCGCCGAGAGGTTATTCGACCAGATGCTCGCGCCGAGTCCGTACGGCGTATCGTTGGCTTTTGCGACCACGCTGTCGATATCGTTGAACGGCATCGCGACGAGCACCGGTCCGAAGATCTCTTCGCGCACCACCTTCATCGAGTGATCCGTATCGACGAGGACGGTCGGCTTCACGAAGAAGCCCGCACCTTCCTTGCGCACACCGCCCGCGATCGCACGCGCGCCTTCATCGCGTCCCGCTTCGATATAACCCAGCACGCGATCCATCTGCCGCGCCGACACGAGCGGACCGATCTGCGTCGATGCGTCGAGGCCCGGTCCCATCGGCAAGGATTGAGCGATCGCCGCGACGCGCTCCATCACGCGATCGAATACCTTATCGTGTACATAGACGCGTGAACCCGCGGTGCATACTTGTCCCGAGTTGAAGAAGATTGCATTGGCGACGCCTTCCGCTGCCTTGTCGATATCGACATCAGGCAGCACGATCACCGGCGACTTGCCGCCGAGTTCGAGCGACATGCGCGTCATGTTATCGAGCGCCGCATGGCCGATAGCCTTGCCGGTCGGCGTCGAACCCGTGAATGCGATCTTGTCGATACCGGGATGACGCGCGAGCGCCGCGCCCGCCGTGCGGCCAAGACCCGTGACGACATTCACGACGCCTTTCTCGATGCCCGCCTCTTCGATCAGCATCGCCAGGCGCAAAGCGGAAAGCGGCGTATCTTCCGCAGGCTTCAGCACGACGGTGCAACCCGTTGCGAGCGCGGGCGCCAGTTTCCACGAGGCCATCAGCAACGGAAAATTCCACGGAATGATCGCGCCGACGACACCCACGGCTTCCTTGCGCGTATAGCCGAAGAAGTCATTCGACGGGCTATACGGAATCGATGCTTCGACCGTGCTGCCTTCGATCTTCGTCGCCCAGCCGGCCATATAGCGGAAGCATTGCGCGGCCATCGACACATCGAGACCTTGCGCGACCGTCACCGGTTTGCCGTTGTCGAGCGCTTCGATTTCTGCGAGCTCGCGTGCGTTGGCTTCGATCAGATCGGCAACGCGCAACAACAGGCGTTCGCGATCGGTCGGCTTCATGCGCGACCACGCGGAGTCGTCGAATGCGCGGCGCGCGGCAAGCACCGCGCGATCCACATCGGCTTCGTCGGCGCTCGGTACGCGGGCGAGCAGTTCGCCATCGGCGGGATTGATCACGTCGAGTGTCGCGCCGCTCGCACTTTCGACCCATGCGCCGTCGATCAACATTCTCTTCGCCGACGCGATGAATGCGCGCGTCGAATCGAGCATCGCGGGATGCTGGTTATTATTCATCAAGGTGTCTCCTAGTAATGTTCGGGGACGGCGTTCACGCCGTTCTCCTGCAATTCCTTCACGAGCTTCATGCGTGTGCGCGCAACATCGGTGAGCGCGGGACGGCGATGCGCCGCGATCTCTTCCGCCGTGTACGGCTTGAACGATGTGGGCCGCGAATGCTCGTTCATCGTTGCGAGCAGCCAGTTCAGGACGTTCGCGAGTTCGGCATCGCTGAGTGCCGAGTTCGACGCGCCGGGCACGCTCATCACGAAGCGGCGCCCATCCGGAAGCGAAACGAAATGGCCGAGCGATTCGCGCAAGGCCGGGACTTTGCCGGGAATGCCCGAACCATCGGCGGTATGGCATCCCATGCAATTGAGCACCCAGTCCTGACGCGCGCGCGCCTCGTCGTATGCCTGTGCCTGCGACGCGGCCACCAGAGCGAATGCGGCAAGCACAGCGCGCGGCTTCATAGCCCGAGACCCTTCAATACCGCTTCACGATGCTGATGCACGGCGGTCTGATCGAGCGGCCCCGCGCGCCATGCCTTGACCTCGGCGACGTCGAAAGGCTTCGCGGAACCATGCTGCGCATTCAGATCGAACACGACATAGTTCAGCACGTCGGCAATCTCTTCATCGGAAAGCGATGCGAAGCTCGGCATCTTGAAGTTGTAATTCTTCTCCTTGACCTTGATCGGACCGAACATGCCATAGAGCACGGTATGCCCTAATTGCGCGCGGCCATCGGGCGAGCCCGCATATTTGCCCGGATACTCGACGAGCGGCGGCGCGAGTCCATCCATGCCCTTGCCGCCGGCCTGATGGCAGACGGCGCACTTGCCGTCGAACGTCGACTTGCCGCCGGGATAATGCACCGTCTGTGCGTACGCCTGAGGCGCAAGACTCATCGCGCAAGCGGCGAGCGCCGCCATCAAAACACGTGCCGTCTTCATTGCGTTGCCGCTCCCAACAGAACCGATACCGAGCAGTGGTAATTCGAATTGCCGTTCGCCATGCACCAGTTGATGTCGTTGTTCAGCGACAGCTTGTAGAGCGGCTTCTCGCGTTCATTGCGATTGCAGAAGCAACGTCCGCAACTCGTCTTGCCGCAGCAATCGTTGTACGACACGATGTAGTCCGAACCATCGTGCGGATTGCGGCATGTGCCGATCCACGTGATCGGCGAAGGCGTCGTGCCCGGGGGGCAACTGCTCGACGTGCCGCCGCAGCAACTGCAAAGCCAGCCGTCGATCGCGCAATACTTCCAGTAGTCGCAGCTCGTCGGATCGTCGCTCGCGGATGCGCCCGGCTTCTTCGGCTCCTGTGCATACGCCGTGCGATCCACCGGCAACAACGGCACCATCGCCGAGCCGACCAGCACCTTGCCGAGTTTCGCCATCGCACTGCGTCGCGAACTGCGTTGGGCGACGCCGCGCGCCTTATGTTCGAAGAATGAATCCAGCCATTTCATGGACGCTCACCTGTAGGAATGAATGATTTATTGGCGTCTTCAGGCGTGCTGCCCGACTTGGCCCTGGTGTTCGTGATGCGCGTGGTCGTCGTGCTTGCCGTGCACGAATTCCTGCAGCGAAGCGACACCGCGTTCCTTCGCTTCGAACAGGCTTTCCAGATGCTCACGCGTATTCACGAGACCTTTCGCACGAACCTTGCCTTCTTCGTCGAGCAAGACGGCATAAGGCAGCTTGCCGATCTGATAAGAGAGACCGAGTTCCTGCGACAGCACATACGGATATTGCGAAAGACCAGTCTTGCGATAAAAAGCGGAGTGCTCATCGAATTCGCCATCGCTTGCGAGCACGATGTCGACCGCGCCTTCGCGCGCCTGAATCGACGGCAGCAAGGGCAAGAGCTTCTTGCACACGGGGCACGTAGGCGAGAGGAAGAACACCAGCGTGTTGCGCTTCGAGTTCGACAAGCCGCCGACCTTCACCGCGCGGCCCGCGATATCGCCGAGTTCGAATACGGGTGCAATGGCGCCGACTGCCGGGCCCTTGTCGATCATGAGCGCGCCCGCCGGCATCATGCGTTCATAGAGAATGCCGACTTGGCGAACGAGTGCGAGACAGATCGCGCCGAGCGCGAGCAAAGCGGCCCACGACAGTGCGGCCGAAATCATCAGGGCGGTTTGCATCATGAATTCCTCAGAGAATCGAGCTTCGGGAGATTGATCAGCAGCACGTCGAGCGTGAACCACGCGGCGACGGCAAAAAGCGTGCATGCGCCGGCGCTCAGATAGTCGAACGCCATGAGCGCGCGGGCGGTGGCGGGGACGAGCGCAGCGGCGGCGAGCGCGGCCAGCATCAGGGCGCGCGCAACGTGCCACCAGCCGATCGACTTCGGCGCGCGTTCCGTTGTGCGCGCGGCGATGAAGCCCGAGCAGCCGCAATCGATATCGGTATGGCCGCGCAATACGTTGATCGCGAGCGCCGCGCCGAAGAGCGTGAACAAGGCGATCAACACGATGGCGCTGACCGTGCGCGTATCGGCGAACAACAAGCCGATTGCGCCGGCCGCTTCCATCGCGGGAAACGCGAACGACAAAGGCGTCAGTGCGAACGACGGCAGCAAAGCGAACGCTTCGAGCGACGCGCGAAAGCGCGCCGGCTCGCGCCACTTCGGCGCGGCGCTCGCGAGTGTGATGATCGTCGCGGACGCGATGCACACCATGAGAATGACGGGATCGATCATCGCGTCACCTCACGGATTGAGCAGCAGCGTCGACGTCGTGCCGAGTTGCTTTTCGACATGCTGGCGCTTGCCGGTCGTCGCATCCATCACCACGAGATCGGACGTCGGCGTGAGGCCGTAGAAGAGCGGCTTGTCATCGGTGCTGACCTGGATCGCAAGCAGCGGATCGATCTTCTGCTTCGCGAGGTCCCAGCGCGCCACGCGCTTCTTGCTCCCGGTGTCGTAGACCCAGATTTCCGTGCCGGGGTCCTTGTGCGAACCGTCCGCGCCCTTGTGCATGGCGACGTAAAGGCGATGACTCGCGGTGCTCAGCGCGGTCTGCTGCAAACCGCCCGGACGCCAGCCCGCCTTGCGCTCCTGATCGCTCAGCAAGGACCACGATGCGCCGAACACGGGCGCGTCGCCCGAGAAGTCGGCCGTGCGCACATTGCCGTGGAAAGTCGTGAACACGTACTTGTTGCCGTCGCGCACGGCGTTGACGAACGCGGGATCGTGATCGACGTCGATGAACGCATCGGAGAGCTTGCGGCTCGCTTCCTTGCCGGTGGCATCGAGCTTGACGGTGAGCGCCTTGCCGCTTTCGCACAGCGACGAGAAGCGGTCGTTGCCGCTCGGATACGCGAGCACGCAGCCATCGGTATCGATCTCGCCGAGCACCTTCTTTGCGGCCGTATCGATCACGGTCACCGACGTCGACGGCGTGATGTTCGACACGTACAAGCGACTGCCGTCTTCCGAAAGAATCGTGCTGTAGGGCGTCGGCACGGTCTGGCCGTGTTTGGACGGGATCACGATTTCGCCGGTCACGTCGAGTGTCGTGTTATCGATGATCTCGACCACGTCCGTGCGCGCGCCGTGGCTGCCGCGCGCGAAGTATGTCGTCGCGACATAGCTCGTCTTGTGATCGGGCGAGATCGTGAAGCCCGGCGCAAAGCCGGCATCGATCTCGCCGACGAAGCGTTTCGTGTCGCCATCGAATACATGAACACGCGCATCGGTCATGCTCGCGAACGAGACATCCGTTACGAACACGCGATGCGGGCTATACGGGGGCACCTTCGCCACCGTCAGTTCTTCCGGCTTCTCCGCCGCACTCGCATGCAACTGACACGCAAGCAGTCCATAGAACAAGGCCCCCATGGCGGTGGCCAGCCGTCTCAGCTTCATCTGCGCTCCTCCTTGTTTATCGTCGAATTGACTCTAAAGACGACAATAAAAAAGAGCACTTCGGAACCGGCAGCGCGTGCGTGCCGAAATGGAGCATTCGAAAGGGAGCCGACAGAGACGCGCTCACACCGCTTGCGAAGTCAGCGTCGAAGAAAAGCAAACGCCGATTGAAAACTGCGGCAATGCAGTTTTCAATCGGCGTGAGGGAATTGCTACGCCTCGATCAACGGGCGCGCAGCGTTTGAGAAGGAAGTTCGCCGAACAGGCTTTTGTAGTCGCTCGCGAAGTGGCCGAGATTGGAGAATCCCCAGCGCATCGCGGCTTCGCGTACCGGTATTTCGCCGGGCAATGTCGTTGTCAGGAGCCGTCTGACTTGCGCAAGACGCACGGCTCGCAGATAACTCACCGGATTCATTTGCGTGACTGATTGAAAGCTGTTTTGAATCGTGCGCCGGCTCACGCGCAGTTTCTCGCACAGGTCCAGCACTGAAATCGGCTGCTCGGGACGTGCGAGCACCAGATCGTGAGCGCGTCGCACGACATCGGCACGGCATGCATAAGTGAGCCGGTCCTCGCGCGTCGGTACATGAAAGGTCAGCAGATCCAGAATGCTTTCTGTCACCGTATGTGTGAAACGATGCGCGGCGTCGCCCGAAGAAAACGGATTCGAGTCCGCGAGCACCGCCTCGACCGCCGCGATGATGCGCTTTCCCGCGCGCGCGCCGGCCGCGCCGGGAATGCTCAACACGTGCCGGTTGAGAATCTCGTCCTGGACATCGACGCCCGCAACATCCGCCGCCGATTCGAGCAGTTTCGTATCGACGGCGACGCCGAGCATCGACATGTCGGGTGGCGAATGCAGCAGGAATTCCTTATTGCCCGGCGCGACGACGAGCGCGTTTTCATCGACCCGCACGCCCTGAAACGAGAACGGTGCGCCGCCGCCGAGCACGAGTCCGAACGTGACGAATCCCGCCGGCAGATGCCCGCGCTGAACGATACGAACGTTCGCTGATTCCTGAAAGACCTGCACGCCGGCCACCGAAACCTGCTTCACCGTGCTTCGAAACGCGCCCTCGCCCACCTGGTCGTAGCACTGTTCCCAGCCTGTCAGCGCATGCGCGTGCTGATCGGCGTCCTCGAAGATTTCATAGTTGGCGTACATCCCTCCTCCGGCTACTTGCGTCGACATCGATGCGACTGCTTATAGGTTTTCGATTTTTTGGCGTCAAGCTTTTCAATTCTTCTCGTGTTTCGCTTGTTGCGCAATTCTAGGAATGCACGATTGAAAAACCGGCGCGCGCATGCGTAGGCGATCGCGCTTGAACTTCAGACATTACTTTAGAAGCTGTGCCGCGCGCCAATTCGGACGGGGCTGTGATGTTTTCATATTTGCCGCACTGATAGCGGACTCCCTTTTCGGCGAATTTGACGCGCATATCTGCCGCACCGACACTGCCTGCCACGCGAAGCCTTTCAAAAGTCATCGGAGACACACGATGCATTCCCCAAATACCATGAAGCCAGGAAACAAACGCCATACCTACGAATGGTATGTCGTCGTGATCTGCATACTGGCGTATGTTTTCTCGTTCATCGACCGCCAGGTGCTCGCGCTCATGATCGAGCCGATCAAGCGCGATCTGCATCTCACCGACACGCAATTCAGCCTCTTGCATGGATTCGCGTTCTCGCTCTTCTACGCGGTGATGGGCATGCCGATCGCGTATCTCGCCGACCGTTTCGCGCGTCCGCGCATCATCGCGGCGGGCATTGCGCTGTGGAGCGTCGCGACGGCGGCATGCGGCCTCAGTCAGAGCTTCACGCATATGTTCGCTTCGCGCATGAGTGTGGGCGTGGGCGAAGCCGCGCTTTCACCGGGCACTTATTCGATGATCGCGGATTACTTTCCCAAGGAAAAGATAGGCCGCGCGATCGGCATTTATTCGCTCGGCTCGTTCATTGGCGGCGGCATTGCGTTTCTCGTCGGCGGTTATGTGATTGCGCTGCTCAAGCACGCGAGCGTGTTCACGTTGCCGCTCATCGGCGAATTGCGTGCGTGGCAGTTGACGTTCTTCATCGTCGGATTGCCGGGTCTTCTCGTCGCGCTCGTGTTCGTGCTGACAGTGCGTGATCCTGCGCGCAAAGGACTCGCGCAAGACGGAGCGGGAAACGTGAAACGCGTCGCAATGAGCGATGCGCTGCGTTTTATCGCAAGCCATCGCAAGACGTTCTTTTGCCACTACATCGGCTTCTCGTTCTATGCGATGGGTCTCTATTGCCTGATGGGCTGGACGCCCGCGTTCTATATGCGCCGCTTCGGCCTCACGCCTGTCGAAACGGGTTATATGCTCGGCATCGTGATGCTCGTCGCCAACACGACCGGCGTATTCTGCGGCGGCTGGCTCAACGACTGGCTGCTGCGTCGCGGCCGCAGCGATGCGCCCATGCGCGCCGCATGGATCGGCGCGGCATGCATGTTCGTTCCGGCTATCGCGTTCACGCAGACCGTGAGCCTCGGCGCATCGCTCGCCTGGCTCGTCGCAGCCATGTTCTTCGCATCTTTTCCGCTGCCGACGTCCGCCGCCGCCATGCAGGCGCTCGCGCCCAATCAGATGCGCGCGCAGATTTCAGCGATGTTCCTGCTCGTGTCGAATCTGATCGGACTGGGTCTCGGCACGACGCTCGTCGCGCTCGTCACCGACAAGGTGTTCGGCTCGCCACTCGCGGTCGGCCATTCGATGGCGATCATCAACGCTGTCGCGATCGTGCTGGCAGCCGTGCTGCTCTACATCGGATGCAGCAAGTATCGGGCGAGTCTCGAGCGTGAAGCTCGTGAAGCCCGCGTCACGCTCGACACGCCGATCGCAACCGGGGCCATGCCATCCGGCGCCACGACAACGGCTTGAAGATATCCGTCAAATTGATGTGACTCGCGCTTTTTAATCTATTTTGCTTATCCGACAAGGGGCGCTACGCTCGATGCACCGTCCCCTTGAACACATTGGAAAGGCAGCATCATGCAAGCTCAAACCTTCAAAGTTCGCGTCCACGCATTGCGCGAAGAAGCTCACGGCGTGCGCTCGTTCAGCGTCTCGCGTCTCGACGGCCTGCCCTTCGACGCCTACGAGCCCGGCGCGCATATCGACGTGACGAGTCCGTCCGGCATCACGCGCCAGTACTCGCTGTGCGGCGATCCGGCTTGCCGCGACTCGCATGTCTTCGCGGTGAAAAAAGAAGAGCAATCGCGCGGCGGCTCGCGTTCGCTGCATGACGAAGTCGGCGTGGGCAGCGAGTTGTCGATTGGCGCGCCGCGCAATCTGTTTCGCCTCGAAGAAAGCGCGAGCGAGCATATCCTGATCGGCGCTGGCATTGGCATTACGCCTTTGCTTTCGATGGCTTATCGTCTCGTCGCGATCGATGCGTCCTTCACGCTGCATTATTTCGCGCGCAGCGACACGCATGCGGCGTTTTTGCCACTCCTTGCGCGCGCGCCGTTCGACCGTCACGTCAGGCTGCATTTCGGCGTGGAACGCGACGCGCTGGCGAATGAACTCGATGCCTGTCTTCGCGATGCGGACAGGCACGCGCACGTCTACACCTGCGGCCCCGCTCCGTTCATGGACGTCGTGATCGATACCGCACGAAAGCGCCTGCCCGCCGATGCCGTTCATCTCGAACGTTTCAAGGCCGAGCCGCAAGCCCTGACCGATTCATCACTCGATAGCTTCGACGTTCAGCTCGCGAGCACCGGACAGACCGTGCGTGTCGATGCCTCTACGTCCATCGTCGATGCGCTTGC
Source organism: Caballeronia novacaledonica (assembly GCF_900258035.1). Classification (GTDB taxonomy): domain Bacteria; phylum Pseudomonadota; class Gammaproteobacteria; order Burkholderiales; family Burkholderiaceae; genus Caballeronia; species Caballeronia novacaledonica. Next base: position 590,849 of record NZ_OGTP01000001.1, read on the forward strand.
ATCGATCGGCATCGAAGTCGATACGTCATGCGGAGAAGGCGTCTGCGGCACCTGCATGGTCGATGTCGTGAGCGGCGAGCCCGAACATCGCGATCATTGTCTGAGCAAGGCCGAACGCGCGAGCAACAGCGTCATCTGCTGCTGCGTGTCGCGTTCGCGTTCGCCCGTGCTCGTGCTCGACCTCTGAACTCATAGCTTGTCGAAACCCGCGAGGATGTCGGTCATCAACCCGCGCATCCACGCGATGCCTTCGTCCTCGTGAAAGTGCTCGTGCCAGTGCATCGTCACGGCGGCCTTGGGCAATTGAACCGGCAACGCATAAATCCTGAACGCATCGTTGCGATTGAGGATATGCGCGAGCCGTTCGGGCAATGTCGCGAACAGATCGGTCACCGCGAGCACGCCGGGAACGGCCACGAAATGCGGCAGCGCAAGCGCGATGTTGCGCCCGACACCTTGCGCCCGCAATGCGTCGTCGAGCGCGTGATGACTATGTTCGAGCGATCGCACCTGTACATGCGAAGCCGAAAGAAACTCCTCGAGATTCAGCGTTTCCCCTGCGGGCAAGTCAATGCGCTTCCTCGTCATGCATACATAGTCTTCCTCGAAAAGCAGTGCGTGCCGCGTGCGTGATAACAGCGAAGGCAGATTGCCGATCGCGAAATCGAGCCGGCTCGAACGCAACGCTTCCTCTATTTCTTCGACCGGCAAGGGTTCGACCAGCAACTTCACGCGCGGCGCCGCTTCATGCAATGCCTGGCAGATCGCGGGCAAATACGCCATTTCTCCCGCATCCGAAAGAGACAGACGAAACGTGCGATTGCTCGTCGATGCATCGAAACGCTCGGCGAAGCGCAACGCTTCGCGCACGGTGTCGAGCGCGCGTCCGACGATCTCGGCGAGTTCCAGCGCGACCGGCGTCGGCTGCATGCCCGCGCGCGTGCGGATGAAGAGCGTGTCATCGAATAGCGTGCGCAGACGGCCCAGCGAATAGCTCACCGCGGGCTGAGAGAGCGCGAGCCGTTCGCCGGCTTTGGTGAGGCTGCGCTCCTCCACGATCGCCTGAAAGACACGCAACAGATTGAGATCGACGTGGTCGAGGGAATTCATTGGAGGCTCTCGAGATATCGGCCGGATTTATCCAGCACCCGTTTTTTAATCGATTTGACGCATGATCTTCGCAAAGCGAGACTGATGTCAACGAGAGGATGTGCCGATCTTCATCGCCGTCCTCGTGTTAGCCGATCAACTTCACCCCACATCGAACCGATGAGTACGCCGACTACCCAAATCATCGACACGAGCGCGCTCGGCCGCCGCGCGCAAGCCGACCGCATCGCGCCTTCGCTCTACTACGATCCCGATCTTTTCGAGGCGGAACTCGAACGCATTTTCTATAAGACGTGGATCTGGGTCGCGCATGAAAGCGAATTGCCGAAACCCGGCGATTTCGTCACGACGACCATCGGCCGCCAGCCGGTCATCGTCGTGCGCGATAAGACCGGCGCGGTGCATGTGTTGCAAAACCGCTGCCGTCATCGTGGCGCGACCGTCTGCGAAGAACATAAGGGCAACGCGAAGGGCTTCACGTGCCCATATCACAGTTGGTCTTATGCGCTCGACGGCACGCTGCGTGCCCTGCCTTATGGCGACGGTTATGAAGGCGTCTGCGAAAAAGGCGATCTGCCGCTGAAGAAATTGCGCGTCGGGATTTATCAGGGCTTGATCTTCGCGAGCTTCAATGAAGCGATCGAACCGCTCGAAGACTTTCTCGGCGGCGCGAAGCCGTGGATCGATCTCTTCATGAAGCAAGGCGCGGGTTATCCGATCAAGGCCAACGGCGAGCATAAGTTCAAGTTCAAAGGGAACTGGAAAATCCAGCTCGAAAACACGACCGATCTTTATCACTTTCCCGTCGTGCATAAATCGTGGATGAAATCGATCGACGAAGAAACGGCCGCGGCCATCACGAGTTTCATGACGAGCGAGGACGCGTTCTGCCGCTCGCTCGGCAATGGTCATAGCCTTGCCGTGCTGGTGCCTGAAATCGTCGATCTCGACAAGGATGACGGTGCGCCCTTGCCCGAACGCTTCAACGATCTGGCGGCCAAGCTGGCCGAGAAACATGCGCCCGAGGAAGTGCGCCGTATCGTGCGCTCGCTGATGGGCGTCGGCTTCAATCTGAATCTGTTTCCGAACCTCGCGCTGTCGATGGCGTTCTTTCGCGTGCTGCGGCCCATTTCCGCCGAGGAAACGGAAATTCGCCACGTCGCGCTCGCAATGGACGGCGGCCCGGAAGAAGCGAATCGCGTGCGCCTGCGGATTCACGAACACTTCCAGGGCCCGTTCGGTTTCGGCAGCCCCGACGACGCCGAAGCGTGGGAACGCGTGCAGCGCGGCTCGCACGCGGGCCCCGACGTGCCGATTCTCGTCAATCGCGGCCTGAATCGCGAAACGACCGCACCGAATGGAGAAAAAACCGCGCACGCAACGGACGAAACCGGCATGCGCGAAGCCTACAAACAATGGCGCGCAATGATGGAGCAGGCATGATGGACGATCGCAACGCACTCTTCTCTCAACAGACATTCGCGCGCGCGATCGAATTTATCTGGCGTGAAGCCGACATGCTGGATCGGCGCGACTATCGCGCGTGGCTCGATCTGTGGGATCCGCAAGGCTTCTATGTGGTGCCGATCGATCCGAACGCGACCGACTTTGCCGCCACCCTCAACTACGCTTACGACGATCAGCACATGCGCGAATTGCGCGTGCAACGCATGACGTCAGGCTATTCGGCGTCCGCGTCCGATGCGGCTCGAACGGTCCGCACCGTTTCGCGCTTCACGCTGTCGAGCGATAGCGCCGATATCGTCGAAGTGAAATCGTCGCAAGTCATCGTCGCGTATAAGCGCGGTGTATCGACGATCTTCGCCGCCGATCTCACGCACAAGATCAGCATGGCGAGCGGCGAGCCGAAGCTGCTCGAGAAAGTTATTCGTCTGATCGATTCGACCGAAGCGCTGAGCGCAATCGGCTTCCTGCTTTGAGCGTGGCGCACGCATCGATCTCTCAATCCCGATGAGACAGGGGCAACGCGACGCGGCATTCGAGACCGCCGCTCGCTGCGCGTTGCGCCCGGATGCGTCCTTCGTGTCGCGACACGATGCTCTTGCACAACGACAAGCCGATGCCGTTGCCGCCTGCTTTCGACGACGAGAAGCCGTCGAACAGGCGTTCGAGCGCATCGTCGGGCACGCCTGGTCCGTTGTCGATCACATGAAGTTCGGCGACGTCACCGTTCATCGTCGTGGCGAGCGTGACGGTTGGCATCGACGATTGCGCGCCGCTCAATGCTTCAATGGCATTGAAAGCCAGATTGAGGATCACCTGACCGATGAGCACGCGTTCGCAGCGGACAGGCAACGGCGCGCTCCATTGCTCGATCTTGAGCGTCACGCCCTCTTCTTGCGCGCGCCATTGGATGAAGTAAGCGACATCCGCGAGCACCTCACGAAGGTCCGCCTCCGCTTCGACAGGCTCGCGCTTCACGATGAACTCGCGCACGCTCTTGATGATCTGCGCCGCGTGCTCGGCCTGGCGATCCGCTGCGCGCAGACCCCAGATCGCGCTATCGATGGAATTCGGCTGAGCAAGCCGTTGAATCGCGCCTTCGATGAAATTGCGCACGGCGGCGAGCGGCTGGCTCAGTTCATGCGCGATCGCTGTCGCCATCTCGCCCATTGCGTTGTTGCGCCCTGCATGTTCGAGCATACGCGCTTCGTTGCGGCGCGCTTCTTCGATCGCGACTTCATCGCTGATATCGCGGAAATGAACCAGCGTGCCATCTTCAACATCGATTCGCCTGCACGTAATGCGCAGCCATCGTTTCGCGCCATCGCGACGCGTGATCGCATAGCGTTGCGCGGGCGTCGATTGCTGCCGCGTCGCGCTGCGCACCTGCGCGATCAGCCGGTCGCGATCTTCTTTCGTGCAGTAGTCGAGCGCGACACCCAGCGTCGCATCGCTCGCGATGCCCAACACGCGCCGTCCCGATTCGCTGATGAAGCTCACTTTGCCGCGCGGCGTGAGCACCGCGACGCCCTCGCCCAAATCCTGCATGTACTCGCGCAGACGCGTTTCATAGCGACGCAGCTTCTCGCGCATCGCCTGTTCCGCGCTGATATCGCGGAACTGCACCATCACCACTGCGTGCCCGGAAAGCGGCACATAAGTCGCGATTGCCTCGGACAGCATGTCGACACCCGCGCGCGAGCGATAACACCATTCATAGCTTTGCGGGCCTTCCAGAATGGAGCGGTCCATCGCATCCACAGCGATTTCGCGGCGGTATTTGACGTCGTCGCGCGTCATGTCGTGCGCCTTGAGCGGCAGCAATTCCTCGACCGAAAAGCCGAGCGCGACGCAAGCCGCGCGATTCGCCCAGACAATGGCCTTCGTTTGCGCGTCGTGAAGGAGCACACAGTGCGTCAATGCATCGAGCAGCCGGTGGAAATCGTCTTCGGCGGGAAAGTTCATGTCCAGATGCGAGGCAGAAATAGTTGCAACGCTAACCATAGCATCGGCGCGTGCAGCGCGTCGCTAAAGATTTCTTTAGAAGACCGGGATGCTTCACTGAATCGCGCACTCGCCTTCCCAATTGTCTCGGTCTTTTTGCGTTTCTAGACTGGCATCAACGACATACGAACGAAAAGGAGACGTACCCATGTCAGCTTCCGCGACTGCCCTCGCTATCCAGGACGAGCCGTCCAATCAAACCGATGCCGTCACACTCGACGATGTGATTGCCGAAATCGCCCGGCGCCGCGATGAATTCGACCGGCTGTCACACGTACCGCGCGATGTCATCGAACAGCTCAAGCGCGTGGGCATCTATCGTGCGGCGACCCCGAAGCGCTTCGGCGGCGATGCACGCGCGCCCGGCGAATTCCTGGCGATGATCGAGCGCATTGCCGTCGCCGACGGCTCGGCTGCGTGGGTCGCGAGCTTCGGTTCCGCGAATCTCTATCTCGCGGCGCTGCCAGTCGCGACGCAAGCGGCGATCTATGCGGATGGGCCCGATCAGGTGTTCGCAGGCGGGCTTTTTCCGGTGCAGAACGCACAACCTGCGCCGGGCGGCTATCGCGTGAACGGCACGTGGAAGTTCGCGAGCGGCTGCAAGGGCGCGGACTGGCTTGGTGTCGGCATCGGCACCGGCAAGCCGGGCGAAGCGCCGGGCAAGCCGCGCACCGCCGTGTTTCGTCCCGCGCAAGTAGAGATCGTCGAGAACTGGAACGTCGTCGGCATGCAGGGTACGGGCAGTCACGACTTGCGCGTGACCGACCAGTTCGTCGCGGAAGACTGGACCTTCGTGCGCGGTGGTGCATCGACGATCGATGAACCGCTCTATCGCTATCCGACCATCGCGTATGCGGCGCAAGTGCTCGCCGTCGTGAATCTGGGTCTTGCGCGCGCCGCGCTCGATGTCGCGAATCAGATGGCCGGTGGACGCAAGACGACGACCGGCGCACCGCAACTCGCCGATCGCGCTTATTACCGTATCGAGCTTGCGAAAGCCGAAGCGCAATTGCGCTCCGCGCGCGCGTTCTTTTACGAATCGACGGACAGCGTATGGCAGGCGATTCTCGCCGGCAATGAAGTCGCGCCGGAGCAAGTCAGCCTGTTGCGCCTCGCCGCAACCCAGATTGCGCGCGAAGGCGCGGACGTCGTGAATCGTGCTTATCGCCTCGGCGGCACGATGGCGATTTATCGCACGCACCCGTTGCAACGCCTGATGCGCGATGCGATGGTCGTCACGCAACACGCGTTTCTTGGCGAAGGCAATTACGACGGCGCGGGCGCGGTATTCGTCGGCGTACCGCCGATTCCTGGCTATCTCTGATCCATTTCTATCGCATAACAACAGGAGTAACGCTTCATGACCGATAACCGAAATCTGCCTTTGCGCGTGCTGTTCTGCTGTGGCGTCACCCAAAACTTCTTCGACTTGCCGCGCGAGAAGATCGGCGAAGTATGGCAAGCCTACGGCAAGATGCTCGCCGCCATCGAAGCGATGGAGAACGTGCGCGTGCTCGGCGTGATGGATGACGACCGCCTCGTCGTCGGACAATCCGACGGCGCGCCGTGGACGTTCTACATCATGGCCGATGTCGCCGACTTCGATGCAGCCGTCGCCGTGTGCAATCTTTATCGCACGACGCCTGTCGGCGAATACAACCTGTGGCGTTATGGAAAGATCGAGGCGCGCGTCGGACGTGCATTGACGGTCCCGCCCGCCGCGGCCAATAACGCATGACGCCATGACGCAAACCAACATCGACGCATTGCTCACTCGCGTTGCCGCGCTGGAAGCGCAGAACGAAGTGCGCAAGACCATCGCGCGTTATATGGCGCTATGCGATGTGCCTTGTGCGCCGCTCGATGGCGAATCGCTCGCCGCACTGTTCACCGATGACGCCGTGTGGGAAGGCATCGGCCCGCACTATGCGCGGAAGTTCGGGCGTCTGCAAGGACGAGCGGCGATCGTCGAGATGCTGCAACGTTATCTTCCGCCCACGCCGCATTTCGCCAGCAACGTGCATTTTCTGACGTCCGAGCATATCGAGGTTATGGGCGATGTCGCCAAAGGCCGGTGGATCATGCTGCAAGCGTCAGGTTATGTCGATACAAAGGCCGAGCTCATCGCTGCGCGGCTGGAAATAGATTTCGCACCCTCTCCACACGATGAAAACAATGCGTGGCTGATTCGACATTTCCGCACAGAGCGTCTCTTCGACGCGCCCTGGCATGTGAATCCTCGCAAGGAGGCGCACGCATGAGCGCATTCATCCGCGAATTCGATCTGCACGCACAAGATGCTATTGAAGGCCCGACCATCGCGATCAAGGACAGCATCGATATCGCAGGTTATCCGACCACGGCGGCAAGCCGCGCGCTCGCCGATGCGCCCGCCGCCGTCGAACATGCCGAGGTCGTGCAGCGTCTGCTCGACGCGGGCTGGCGCATCAAGGGCAAGGCCAACATGCACGAGCTGGCTTTCGGCATGACCGGGATCAACGACTTCACGGGCACGCCGCAGAATCCCCAGGACGCGACGCGCATTCCCGGCGGGTCGTCGAGCGGTTCGGCCTCGGCTGTCGGACTCGGCCTCGTCGATGCCGCGCTCGGCACTGACACGGGCGGCTCGGTGCGTGGTCCCGCGGCATGCTGCGGCGTGATCGGATTGAAGCCGACTTTCGGTCGCGTGTCGCGTCGCGGCGTGGCGCCGACTGACACTACGCTCGATTGCGTAGGCCCTTTCGCGCGCGACATGCGCATGCTGATCGATGCGATGGCCGCCATCGATCCTTCGTTCGATGCAGGCATCGCGCGACGGGAGGCATCGAAGACGCGTGTGGGCATCGTCGCCGTCGATGCGGATGCGAGTATCCGCATAGCGGTCGATCATGCCGCGCACCACGCGGGATTCGCATCACGCAAGATCGAACTGACGTCGATGGCCGATGCCTTCTGCGCCGGTCTCGCGATCATCAACGCGGAGACGTGGCATGCATTCGGTCATTTCGTCGAAACGGGCAAGCTCGGCGCGGATCTCGACGCGCGCCTGCGTATTGCGTCGAATACCACGGCCGCCGATCTCGAAGCAGCGGAGAACGTGCGGCGCGTCTTCACAGCGGCAGTGGATCGCGCGCTCGAAGATATCGACGTACTCCTGCTTCCCACTCTGCCCGCGTTTCCGATCACGCTCGAAGCCGCGCGTACAGGAACGTCGGTGATTGCGATGTCGTCGTTGATCAGGCCGTTCAATCTGAGCGGACATCCGGCGTTGAGTCTTCCTCTTCCAATCGAAGGTTCATCGATCAAGGCGGGCTTGCAGATCGTCGGCCGCAAAGGCGCGGACGAAAAGCTATGCGCGGTCGCCGCGCATGTCGAAGCCGCGCTCGCTCAACAAAGGAACTCGAACATGTCGAACAGAATCGCGCTCATCACGGGCGCAGCGCGCGGACTCGGTGCTGCGGTCGCGCGCCGTTTTCATGCTGCAGGCTACAAGGTCGCATTGGCCGATATCGCTATCGAGGCAACTCAATCGCTCGCGCGAGAGTTAAGCGAAGATCTGGACAGCGCTTTCGCACTCAAGCTCGATGTCACATCGAAAGCAGACTTCGAGCATGCGCGCGACGCCGTGCACGAACGCTGGGGCCGTATCGATGTACTCGTGAACAACGCGGGCGCATCGAAGGTCGTGCCGGTCATGCAGATCACCGCCGAGCAGTTCAACCAGGTCATCGACGTGAATCTGCGCAGCGTGCTCTTCGGCTGTCAGGTGCTGGGCCGCTATTTCGCGGATCGCGGCGCGGGACGCATCGTCAATATCGCATCGCTCGCGGGTCAAAACGGCGGCTCGGCGACCGGCGCGCACTATGCTTCCGCGAAAGGCGGCGCGATCACACTGACCAAGGTTTTCGCGCGCGACCTCGCCGCGTATGGCGTGACCGTCAATGCGATATCGCCCGGCCCGCTCGATCTGGCCATCGTGCATGAGAGCGTGGCCGCCGACAAGCTCGACAAGGTTATCGCGGGCATTCCGGTGGGACGTCTGGGCTCGGCCGATTACATTGCCGATGTTGCCGTGCTGCTTGCATCACCCGATGCGTATTTCGCCAACGGCGCATGCTGGGACGTGAACGGCGGCTTGTACATGCGTTAGCGTGCGCGTCATGCGCGCTCGTCGTCGGGCGGACTCCATACTTCGAGCACGTCACGCACGAGCGTGGCGATGGATGCCGCGCCCAACTTGTCCTTGATGCTTGCACGATGCACGTCGACGGTCTTTACGCTGATCGACAAATCGGCGGCAATGCGTTTGCTCGCCTTGCCTTCGATCACGCCGCGCAAGACCTCTTTCTCGCGCGCGGTCAGCGATTCGACGCGCTCGCGCAATTCGCGCTGCCGCTGGTCCTTTGCGTGGCGCTGCGTCGCGAGCTTCATGGCGCGCTGCACGCGATCGAGCATCTGTTGCGAGTTATAGGGCTTCTCGACGAAATCGATCGCGCCATGTTGAAGCGCGCGCACCGACATCGGGATATCGCCATGACCGCTCACGAAGATGATCGGCAAGGTGGCGCCGCGACGGTTGAGCTCGGCCTGCACGTCGAAGCCGCTCGTCTCGGGCATGCGCACATCGAGCACGAGGCACGCGGGACGGTTCACGTCGAAAGCACGCAGAAACTCCGCGGCATTGGCGAATCCTTCCGACTTCACGCCGACGGAATCGAGCAGCCACGCGAGCGAGGTGCGCATGCCGTTGTCGTCGTCGACGATATACACCACGGGAGCGGGAGATTTCATTGCGATCGTTCTTTCGATGCGGGCTTCGGGGACCGTGCGCGCCGGGGAATTCGGCGGTCTCGTCGCAAGGTCTCGTTTTTCGGAGCGTCAATGATAACCAGCCGAAATTCGCCGCGAAAGTCCCTTCTTTACCTCGATTGTGCGAGATAGGTAAAAGCTTTAGTGCGTTCGGTAACCACGCCGGGCATGTCGGCCGATCGTGCCGATGTTCTTTGTGCGGTTCAGCGCGTACGCTTGATTCACGGTTTGCTATATACAACCTTAAACATGAAACGAACTGGAGACGCTCCTATGTCCGCGCTGCCACGCCCCGACTTTGCCGATATCGATCAGGTGCGCAAGCAGTTCCGTCAGGCCATGGCCCATCTCGGCGCCGCGGTGAACGTCATCACGACGACGGGCACGCATGGCCGCTGCGGCATCACTGCGAGCGCCGTGTGCTCGGTCACGGATGCGCCGCCGACGCTGCTCGTCTGCATCAACCGGTCGAGCGCGATGCATGCCGCGTTCGTGAATAATCGCAATGTGTGCGTGAACGTGTTGCCCGGTCATCTCGAACAGATCGCGCGCCACTTCGCCGGCCTCACGCAACTCTCGATGGAAGAGCGCTTCTCGTTGCCCGTGTGGGACGAGGGCGTGAACGGTGTGCCGGTCTTGCGCGATGCGCTGGCGAGCCTGCAAGGCACCATCGTCGAGGCGAAGGAAGTGGGATCGCATTCGGTGATGTTCGTCGAAACGACTGCGATCCGCGTGCGCGACGATGGCGACAGCCTGATTTATTTCGATCGCAACTTTCATCGCGTGCCGCGAGTGTGCGCCACGCAGTGAGAAGTTATAGAGAAAGCGCGCCGAGACGCGCATTCAGCCGCGCCCGCGTGATCGACGCGATCTGCGCCAATGCCTCATCCAGCTCCTGCGGCGTGCTGCGCCCGATACGCCGCTCCAGCGCGCTGAAGATGCCCTCGCGTGTGTAGTGCCGCACGCAGATGATGAACGGAAAGCCGTGCCGTTCGAGATACGCGGCATTCAGTCGGTCGAGCGATGCTTCCTGCTCGGCCGACATCGCATCGAGGCCAGCGCTTTTTTGCTCCGCATCCGAATCCGCGGTCATCGTTCCCGAACGAATGTTCGCGCCTGACAACAGCGGATGCAGGTTCAGGAACGCACGCTGATTCTCGTCGTCAAGACTGCGGATGATATCCATCATCGCGTCGTGCAATGCCGTGGCGGACGCGAATGGACGCACAGTCCACGCACCCTCCGCAGCCTGCGGGAAATGTTCGAACACGCTCGCGAAGGCGCCGACGAAGGTTGTGTGATCGAAGGCATTGACTTGTTCGAGATTGATCGACTGTGACATGACGGCTCTCCTATAAGGCATCGATAACGATTCGTGCCGAGTATAGAAAGCGCGCGATCGGGCGGCGAGACACCCGATCCTATTGGCCACATAACAAATTGCGAAAGCGCTAATTTCGATGCATGTCGCGCAGCGCGCGCAACTCCTGCGCGGCGGCCGTCAACATGCCGCGCAACCAGACGTGCGAAGCCGAACGATGCCGCGACGGATGCCACAATTGATAAAACCGCATGAAAGGAAATTCGATTGGCGGATCGAGCACCGCAAGCGGCAGATGTTGCGCGTGATAATTGGCGAAATGCCGTCCTGTCGTGAGAATGAGATCGGTGCCGGGAATCAGGCTCGGCGCGAGATTGAAGTACGGGCAACTCACGCGATTGTCGCGATGTACACGCATGGTGCTGAGCCCCGTATCGACGACGCCGCGCTGATCGCGCGAATACGGCGTCGGCACGATATGCGACGCGCTCAGATAGTCCTGGGCATCGAACTTGCCTGATTGCGCGTATACGCTGTCGCGAGCGACGACGCATACGACATCGTCCTCGAGCAACACCGACAAATGCAGATGCTCGGGCGGATTGGGCCAGTTGCCGATCACGATATCCGGCGATCCTTCCGAGAGCCCTTGTTCATAGTTGAATGCAGCCGAGAGCGGCACGGCGACGATGCGCGCATGCGGTGCAGCGCGCCTGAATTCGCGCACGACATGCGCGAAAAAGGGCGGCGCCAGATAGTCGGGCATGCCCACGGTAAAGCTTTGCTCGGTGGTCGCGGGATCAAAATGATCGTCCGATACGAGCAGGTTATCGAGCGCGCTCAATGCGGCCTGCGCGCTCTGCGCCAATTGAATGGCGCGCTCGGTCGGGACCATCGCATTCTTTTCGCGCGTGAGCAACGGATCGTTGAAGATCGCGCGCAGCCGCTTGAGCGCAGAACTGATAGCCGGTTGCGACTGGTTCATACGAATGGCCGTGCGCGACACGCTGCGCTCGCCGATCAGCGTGCATAGCACGCGCAGCAAATAGGTATCGAATGGATCGTCGGTGCGATTCATGGTGCATTCCGTGATTCTATGGTTCGCGTGGCCGCGCCGCTATTTTGCCAGCCGGCATCGCCGGAACCGCTTGATACAAGGCGCGCTAGGGTAATCCATAGGTTCGGGAAAGCGCCGGTCGAAAAGGCGGTGAGCCGCGCCGGATAAGGATTTGCAACCCATATACGCGTTGCTATGGGGCTTATTGGCCCGTCCCCCGTTCCCGATTTTTTGGCCGTTTCTATACTTGCTTCCAACCGAACGCACGAGCGCAGTCGTGCGACGCAAACCGACTGGAAAGGAGAAACCATGTCGCTCATCAAACAGGAGATGCCGGTTTTCGCGAGCGAGGCCGAAAGCGCCGAAGCGAGCGTCTATCGCAAGGTCTCGTGGCGCTTGCTGCCGTTTCTCGGCGTGCTTTGGGTGCTTGCGTGGCTGGATCGCGTGAATATCGGCTTCGCCAAGTTGCAGATGCTGGACTCGCTGCATTTCAGCGAAGCGGTCTATGGACTCGGCGCCGGAATCTTCTTCCTTGGCTATTTCCTGTTCGAAGTGCCGTCGAACATGCTGCTGCAAAAGATCGGCGCCAAAAAGACGATCATGCGCATCACGATCTGCTGGGGCATCATCTGCATGCTGCAAACGCATGTCTCCACGCCCACGCAGTTCTATATCCTGCGTTTCCTGCTCGGCGCTTTCGAAGCGGGCTTTTATCCGGGCGTCATTCTCTATCTCACCTACTGGTATCCGTCGCAGCGGCGCGCTCGGGCCTTCGGCACGTTCATGTCGGCATCGGCGATCGCGGGCGTGCTCGGCGGCCCGCTCGCCGGCTGGATCATGACGTCGATGGGCGGCGTGCATGGCATGCACGGCTGGCAATGGCTCTTCATCATCGAAGGTATTCCGTCAGTGCTCGCCGGTGTGTTCGCTTATTTCTACATGACCGACAAGCCCGAGCAGGCACGCTGGCTCAACGACGATGAAAAGCGCGTTGTGCTCGATGCCCTGCAACGCGATAACGCCGCGATGGGCGAACGTGGCCACGACTGGCGCTCGCTCTTCACGAATCGCAAAGTGTGGCTGTTGATTGCGATCTTCTTCTGCCTGCTGTGCGCGAACTCGACACTGACCTTCTGGATTCCGACCGTCATCAGGGATGTAGGCGTGAGCACGCCGATGGCCGTCGGCTGGATCGCGGCAATCGCGTATCTGTGCGGCGCGGCCGGCATGATCATCAACGGTGCGCACTCGGACCGCAGCAACGAAGTGCGCTGGCACTTCAGCGGCGCGGCGATCGTCGGCGGTGTTTCCATGGCGGCGCTCGCCGTGCTGATGGGCTTAGACAAGATTTCGCCGGTCATTGCGCTGCTGGCCATGACGGCATCGCTGATCGGCACGATGAGCGCGATCCCCGTGTTCTGGCAATTGCCCAACCGCTATCTCGCGGGCAGCGCCGCGGCGATCGGCGTGGCGCTGATCAACTCAGTCTCCAATCTCGCGGGTTTCGGCGCGCCGTATGTGATGGGACTCGTCAAGAACGCGACGGGCAAGTTGACGGCCGGTCTCTATCTCGTCGCCGTCATCGAGATCGTGGCTGCGGTGCTCGTCATCATCGGCATTCGCAAGCTCGGCAACCAACAAGAGGCCTGACATGCGCGACAAAGATACCTCCCCGGCTTTCGATGTGAACCGCCGCCGATTCGCCCTGCAATCGGTCGCGTTGGGCACAAGCATGCTGATCGCGAAGACGGCCTTGGCCGCCGATGCACCGACGTCGCCGAACCAGACAACCGGTCCGGTGCAACAAGACGGCCTGAGCCCGCGCCTCACGATGCACGGCCTCGACACATGGCACGGCACGCCCGCTGCGGGCATGCGCGTGGATTTGTTCGCGATCGAAGACGGACGCTCGAAGCTCCTGCAAACGACCACCCTCGCAGCGAGTGGCCGCAGCGAGCCGCCGCTGCTGATCGGCGATACCTATCGCGCGGGCACGTATGAGCTTTTGCTGCATGCGGACGAATACTTCGCCGCGCGGAAAGCGAATCTGCCGCAGCCGTTGTTTCTTTCGAAGATCCCGCTGCGCTTTCGCATCATCGACGTCAATCAGCGCATTCACTTGCCGGTGTTATTCGGGCCGTGGAGCTATAACTACTATCGCGGCAGTTGAGCGATACGCAAACAAAACGCGAGATCAGGAGACATATCATGGCCGCAGGCATCACCACGCATGTACTCGACGTCGCGCTCGGCAAACCCGCTGCCGGCATGCAGATCGAATTGTTCGACGTCGGCACCCAACCGCCGACGCTGCTTGCGCGCACGCGCACCAATCGCGATGGACGCACGGATTCACCCATCCTGCCGGCCGCACAAGCGCGCGCAGGCGATTTCGAATTGCGTTTCTGGGTTGCGGATTACTTCAAGACACCGGATGTATTTGCTGATGTCGTCCCGGTGCGCTTCACGCTCGCCGACGCGACGCAGCACTATCATGTGCCGCTGCTTTGCTCGCCCTGGAGTTTCGGGACTTATCGCGGAAGCTGAATCGTCGTGAGCGGGATTGCGCTACACACGCGGACGGAACTCGGACAGGCGAGCGTTTTAAAGAAAATTTGAAAGCAACTTTGAGTTTTCTTGACGAGACAGCAATAAAGTCCGCAATGTGTGTCACACCGCTTATCTCCTTAAAAGCGCTTTTTTCTGAATCTCTTTTGCGATGTATTGACACGAATTTCCTCTAGCGTCTTGCGCATGTACGTGGCATAGTGCAAGCGACAATCTAATAGAGGTAAGTCATGTCGACGCTAGAAAGTATTCAGGCACGTATCGAAGCACTTCAAGCGAAAGCCGATGCGCTCATCGCCAGGAAATCTGAAAGCGTGCTGCAGAAGATTCATGAATTGATGTCGAGCCATGGATTGACCATCTCGGACATCGAACAATATTCGGGTACGCGCAAGAAAGCAGGCAAATCGACCGCTGCAAAGAAGCAAGGCACGGTCGCTTATCAGGATCCGAAAACCGGCGCTACCTGGAGCGGGCGCGGTCGCGCACCCGGCTGGATCGCCAATGCGAAAGACCGCAGCAAGTTCGCGGTCGGCGCAAGTGCGCCGGCAACCAAGGCTAAAGGAAAGGCCGGTGCCGCAGTCAAGGGCAATGGAAAGCGAAAAGGCCAACCGCGCGGTCCGCAACCCGCGCTCTATCGAGATCCGCAATCGGGCGCAACGTGGAGCGGTCGCGGTCGTGCACCGGCGTGGCTCGCATCCGTCGAAGATCGCACGCCATTCCTGATCGCCTGACACCAGATTCTTAAACGGCGGAGTTCATTGACAACTTCGCCGTTTCTTTTCGGCCGCGTTTGGTCTAAACGCGAGGATCGAAATCGAATTCGATCCGAATGCCGCCCGGTTCATAAATCATCATATGGCGCTTCGGCCCCGCACCTAGCGTTTCCGGCGCGAATTCGACCGTCACGCCGGGCCATGCCGACACGCGTTCGAGAATCGTCGCGAGCGCGGCTTCATCCGTCGCACGCAACGCGAGATGATGCAGCCCGATATTCTTTCGCCGGTCGAATGCAATTGGCGCTGATTCGTCTTTCACCTGCCATAGCGTAACCAGCAGCTTTCCATCCGATACGAACACGGCCGGATATTCGGGCCGCTCGCCGGCGATCTGCCAACCAAGACATTGGACGAAAAACTCTCGCGTCGCGTCAAGATTGCGTACTGTGAGTCCCACGTGATCGATTCCAGATGTCAGCATCGTTTCCTCCGAATGTCGGGCATGTGAAGCGTGACCGCACGCTTCGTTCGTTTCCGTTCGAATGCTATCTCATTCCGCGGTTCGTGCTCTCCTGCACGTGCTGCATTTAAGCGGTAATCTGGCTGACATCGACAACGCGTCCCGACAGGAGAGCGTTCATGCTGAAGCCAACTTACCCGTATTACCTCGCCAACGAGCCGATTTCCGCCAATACCGATCTGGAAGTGACTGACAAGTTCAGCGGCGAAGTCGCGACACGCGTCGCGCTCGCCGATGCCCAAGCCATCGACAAGGCGATCGGCCTCGCGGTTGCCGCGATGCCTGAAATGCGCGCATTTCCTCCGTTCAAACGCCAGGCCGTACTCGAACATTGCGTGAAGCGCTTTCGCGAACGCGCAGATGAAATGGCGATGGCCTTGTGCATCGAAGCCGGCAAGCCGATCAACGATTCGCGCGGCGAAGTCACGCGTCTTATCGACACATTCAAGGTCGCGGCCGAAGAGTCGGTTCGCATCGACGGCGAAATACTGAATCTGGAAATCTCGCCGCGCGCCAAGGGTTATCACGGCTATGTGAAACGCGTGCCGATTGGTCCCTGTTCCTTCATTTCGCCTTTCAATTTTCCTTTGAACCTTGCTGCGCACAAGGTCGCGCCGGCGATCGCCGCCGGCGTGCCGTTCGTCATGAAACCCGCGAGCCGCACGCCGATCGGCGCGTTGATCATCGGTGAAGTGCTTGCGGAAACGGATCTGCCCAAAGGTGCGTTTTCGATACTGCCAGCGCACCGCGACGGCGCCGATCTGTTCACGACCGACGAGCGGTTCAAGCTCCTCTCCTTCACCGGTTCGCCCGCTGTCGGCTGGGATTTGAAGGCTAAAGCGGGCAAGAAGAAGGTGATTCTGGAACTGGGCGGAAACGCCGCTGCAATCGTCGATAGCGATCAGCGCGAAAAGCTCGATTATGTCGTCGACAGGCTCGCGTTCGGCGCGTTCTATCAGTCCGGGCAAAGCTGCATCGGCGTGCAGCGAATTCTCGTGCACGCGTCGCTTTACGATGCCTTGCGTGAAAAGCTCATCGAGAAAACGAAGTCGCTCAAAATGGGCGATCCGAAGGACGAGAAGACCTTCGTCGGCCCCATGATCTCCGAGTCGGAATCTAAACGTCTCGCAGACTGGATGGAAAACGCCGTGAAGGAAGGCGCGAAGATCATCGCGGGCGGCAAGGTGGATGGCGCGATGTTCGAAGCGACGCTGCTGGAAAACGTCGGACGAGATTCGGATCTTTATCGGAAGGAAGCGTTCGGGCCTGTCGCGATCCTCGAAAAGTTCGATGATTTCAAGGAAGCACTGAACACCGTGAATGACAGCGATTTTGGCTTGCAGGCGGGCATTTTCACGGATTCGCTCGCGCATGCGCACGAGGCGTGGGACTCGCTCGAAGTCGGCGGCGTCGTGATCAACGACGTGCCCTCGTTCCGCGTCGATAACATGCCTTATGGCGGCGTGAAGGATTCGGGACTC
This sequence comes from Caballeronia novacaledonica, assembly GCF_900258035.1. Taxonomy (GTDB): domain Bacteria; phylum Pseudomonadota; class Gammaproteobacteria; order Burkholderiales; family Burkholderiaceae; genus Caballeronia; species Caballeronia novacaledonica. Next base: position 607,902 of record NZ_OGTP01000001.1, read on the forward strand.
GGCCGGGAAGGCATTCGCTATGCGATCGAGGACATGACCGAAGCGCGCCTGATGGTGATGCGCCAAACATGGTGATCGACGTTCGAGCGTCCGTTCAAACGAACGCTCGAACGTTCGACATTCCTATGCCAGCGTCAATTTGACGTCGATATTATTGCGCGTCGCATTGGAATAAGGGCACACGATGTGCGCCTTGTCGACCAATGCCTGCGCCTCGCCGCGATCCATGCCCGGCAGCGATATCTTCAGTTCGACTTCGATGCCGAAGCCGTTCGGGATTTGTCCAATCCCTACGTTGCCATCGACCGCGACATCTTTCGGCAGCGTGATCTTGTCGCGCGCGGCCACGAACTTGATCGCGCCGATGAAGCATGCGCTATAACCTGCCGCGAAGAGTTGCTCGGGATTCGTGCCATCGCCGCCACCGCCGCCGAGTTCTTTCGGCGTCGTCAGCTTAAGATCGAGATTGCTTTCGGGCACGGTCGCACGGCCATCGCGCCCGCCGGTGACATGAGCATGCGCACGGTATAGAACCTTTTCAATCGACATCGCCAGACTCCTGTGCATTGTGTTGAGCGGCCTTCGCGACGCGAGCGCGCCGTTCGAACGCCGCTGTCATGGATTCCCGATGGGACACTGCCCGCGAAGGGACGTGTTCCCATGTCGAAGGATACCCAAGACACGGCGAGCTCGCTGACACACCGTATTGCGTTTCACAACACGACAGGTTCCTCATGCGGAAACGCCGAATCCGCGATGGGCGCATGCACTTCCTTGGCGATACGCTCGCACAGCGCGACGACGTGCGCCGCACCGGCCGGCATGAAGAGCGCATGATCGAGATCCGGATAGATCATCAGGCGCACGGATGCAAAGCGCGACAGTCGCGCGCCGTGCTTGCCGAAATGCGCGGCGATCAGGTCCATGCCCGCATCATACGCGCCATAAATCAGCACTGTTTTCACGCCTTTTGCATCGAGTGCGCGAATGATCGGAGCGGGTTCGGTCGCGAGTTCAGGCGGCGTCGGGTTCAGTCGATCGAGCTTCAGCATATTGACAATACGTGAACGTGCGCGCGTCATCGCATAGCCGAGCACGAAGCGCAATACGCGCATCAAATGCTTTTCGCCCCGCAGGATAGCCTTCCATTTCTGCGGATCGAGCATCGAGAATGCGTAGCCCGCCATGGAATTGCGCGTCGATTGACGCAAGCCATCGGGCGCGACGTCCGCCGGCCGCTTGAACGTCGGCAAATTCACCGTGACGACGCCATTAATCGCTTTTTCGACGACCGCCGCCTTCAGCGCATGATAAGCGCCGGAGCAAACGCCGAACGCGAATATCGACTTATAACCTTGCCGCGCGAGCCAGCGTGCGGCGGCTGCGGTATCTTCCGTGGCGATCTGATTGTAGATGCGGCCGAATGCCGTGTCCGATTGCACCTTGCCGGGCGCCGCCGGACTGTCGCCGCGACCGCGCGCATCGAAACGCAGCGATGCCACGCCACGTCGCGCGAGCTCACGCGCAACGCGCACCGATAACCTGCTATCGCCAACACGCGAGCTCGCCGAAGTATTCGCGATCAGATACACCGGCCCGCGCCTCGATCCCGTGCGCGGCTCGCACAAGATGCCGAAGAGCCCTTCATCGCCGATGCGCACCGGACGCTCGATCGCCTCGGGCGTTTCGATTTGCAGCGCGGGCCAATGATCGGCATCGACCATAGACGTGACGCGTGTCACCGGCGAAGCATCGCCCGCAATCCACGCGACGACCTCGGCGAATGCGGCGCGCGGCAATACATTGAAGGCGGTTTCCTGAATGAAGCCCGTCAGATCTTCGAATGGACGCGACTCCGCTTCGACGCCTTTGTCAGCAAGAGCGTCGCGTAACGGGTCCGTTCCGCCTGCCTTGACGTTCATGATCAACGCGCGTCGTGCGGGCGCCAATGTTGCGCCGTTCACGCTCGCGACAAGGTCGATTGCCTGCAGCGAGTCCCTGAATTCGTCGCTATAAACCTGGCCGAGCACGTTGAGCCTAACATCGTCCTGCTGCATTTCGCGCAAAGGCGGCGCAAGCAGTTCGAGCCATGTTTTGCGCACGATACTCAATTCGCGCATGTACACGCGGCCGCTCGCGACGGGCGCGAGCAGCACGAGTTCGTCCACCGGATGACGCAGTGCCGCAGCAAGCGCGAACGCCGCTCCGACGCGAAAACCGCACAACGTGACATGTTCGATGCCAGCGGATGCTTTGAAATATTCGACGGCCGCGTTGATATCTTCGACCGACGATTCGAATTGATCAGGTGCGAGATCGGCGCCTGTCGAGTCGCCCGTGCCGCGATAGTCGAAGCGCAGCACCCAGATGCCGCGCGCGGATAACGCATCCGCGAGATGGCGCATGCCGCTATAGGTCCACACATATTCGTGGCCATACGTGTTGCACAGCACCACGCCGCGCGTGCCGTTTCCCGCGTGCAGCCATCCGAAGCGATTCCCGAATACGACCGGTCTCGTGCGATCTCATCCTCGTGTCGAGGTATTGAGATGATTATATTAAGCAGGCCCTCCGTAACGCGGCTCCCATAAGCGAACAGGTGCAAACAAGCTATCTATTGGCGCATGAGGCAAGGCTTGTGTTGGCTGCCGCTCATTTCCTTTTGGAAGATTCGTCGGCATGACGTCAGGTTCGCCGGCTTCCGTTGGTCAAAGGTCAAGAACGAGTACGCTGCTCGTCGCACGCGATACACATGCGGTGAGATATTCCGTCTTCTCTTCGTCGCTCATGATGCAGTCGTTATGCTCGACCTCGCCTTGCAGATAGCGCACCTTGCATGTTCCGCACAGGCCTGCGCAACACGACGTCTCCAGCGCCACGCCCGCCCCGGCGAGTGCTTCAGCGATACTTTCATCCTTCGTGACTTCGATCTCCTGTCCCGTGCTCGCGATTCGCACGATGAAGCTGTCACTTGCATCGTTGGCGGCCTGTTCGCCGGGGCTGCGTTCGGGCGCCTTGAAGTGCTCGAAATGCACGGTGCCCGTCGGCCAATGCTGCGCCGCGTCCGCGCATGCTTTCATGAAACCGCCTGGGCCGCAGTAATAAACGTGCTCGCCTTCGCGCGGCGTGTTCAATAAATCGCGGATATCCAGGCCCGCCGATGGATCGCCGCCATCGAAATGAAAATGCAGACGCCCACTCGCGCGCATCGGCTCGAATTCCTCGGCAAACGCGGCGCTGCGCGCATCTTTCGCGCAGTAATGCATTTCGTAGTCGATGCCCGCGTCGTCGAGTTCATGCGCCATCGCCTTCAATGGCGTAACGCCGATGCCGCCCGCTATCAATAGCACGCGACGCGCGCCCTCGACGAGATGGAAGTTATTGCGCGGCCGGCTCACGCGCACGATATCCTGCACGCGCAATTGCTCGTGAAGCGCTTTCGACCCGCCGCGTCCGCGTTCGTCGCGCAATACCGCGATCACATAGCGGTGTCGTTCGCGCGGCGCATTGCTGATCGAATACTGGCGCACGACGCCGTCCGCGAGATGAATGTCGATATGCGCGCCTGCCGTGAATGGCGGCAATTGCGCGCCATCGGGATCGACGAGTTCATATGAATTGATGCCCCGGCCTTCGAACCGGACCTGACGCACGAGCAGTTTCAGCGTCTGCTCGTGTGCTTCGGTTGAGATGGGTTGTGTCGACATGTCGTGCTCCTCGAATCGATGATCCGGCATCGCGAGCGCAAAGCGCGCCCGCGCGTTGCCTGCGTTATTACTTCATCGATTGCTCGAGTTCTTCGAAGCGCTCGCGCACGAATGCGGCGCGCGCCTCGCCCTTGTACTGCTCGCTTTCCGCGAGAATCGCGACGATCTGCTTCGTCACCTTGCGGCGGCGCACCACTTCGTCCTCGACGGTTTCGCCTTCCGGAATCTCGAACACGTTGCCGGAGCAAAAGCTGTTCGGCGCGCCCGCGTTCTCGCGGAACCATTCCGCAAAGTTATGCGCGGAGGCAGCCGGGTTCGAACCACGCAATGCATCGCGCAGCATCTTGCGAAACAGAAACAGACCGGCGTCGAACTTCGTCGGATTTTCAAGCGAATGCACCGCGATAGGCCGCTGACTGATGATCGCTTCATAGTCGCCGGGTGCGTATTGCGCCTGCTTGTAGTTCGCGCGTTCGCGATGATTCGGCGGAATCGGCACGATGTCGTCGATCGTGTAATCGCCGAAGCGCTCGGGTCGACGCATTGCAACCTGACCGTCGAGAAAGTCGATCGATTCGTATCCCACCAGTTCTTTCTTTCCGATGCCGCGCGTATCGATGCCCGGGCCCATCACACGCCAGCCGATCATCTTGCTGTTTTGATCGTCGACGGGAACCGTCCAGCGAATGATATGGAAGCGGCTGAAGAGCTTTTTCTTCGAGCCATCTTCCGATGTATAAGCATGCAGGCTCAGATTCGGCAGCACCTGATGTTGAACGCGAATGAACAGACGATCCTTGTTGACGCGGCGCGCACCCGCGCACGCGAGGCTGCGGCCTTGCTGAACCGGCTGGAAGTGCATGTCGGGCGCGACTTCCATCGACGCCGCGCCGACTTCATCGAACGTCGTGCCCTGGAATTGCCCCTTCACCACGTTCTTTGCGGCGTGCAACGCGGTCGGATGAAAGTTATCGGCGGCGTTGTCCTGCACCTGCAGCCAGTTGCAATGCTGGAAGTTGCTATAGGGCACGAGCTCGTCGCCGGGCATCACCGTGTAATCGCCTTCCCACTCGGGGAACGGCGGCTCGTTCTCAGGCGGCCCCATATAGGCGAAGACGAGACCATGGCGCTCGACCGCCTTATACGCGCCCTGACGAATCGAACAGCCGTACTTTTCCGCTTCCTTTTCTTCGCCCTTCGGAAAAGGCACGTGCAGGCACGCGCCGTCCACGTCGAACACCATGCCGTGATAGCAGCACATGATGCCGCGCTCCTGAATCGCGCCGTATTCGAGCGACGCGCCGCGATGCGCGCAATGTGCATGCAACAAGCCGACGCGCCCGCTGCCGTCGCGGAACGCCACCAGTTCCTCGTTGAGGATCTTGAGAAAGCGCGGCGTATCGGTCAGCTCGATCGACATGCAGACCGGATGCCAGAACGCGCGCATGTATTCGCCCATGGGCGTGCCCGGTCCGGTTTCCGTCAGTTCAGGATCGTGGCCCGGCACCTTGTTCACGTAGTAACCGCCATACGGCACGAGCTTCTTGACTGTCGCGGCCGCGCCGCCGCTGCTCTTTTGTCCTTCCAGCTTGTCCGATTTGATGGTCATGAGAAATCCTGTTTCGAGTGGGGGTGAATGGATTGATGCCGAGACCTGAATTCCGGTTACCGAACTCCGAACTCTGTATACAAAGATTATCGACGCGAAACCGCTTTGTCTCTATGGGTAAACATGGATGCAACCTGGCATGTCGCCGACGCGCGTTGACGCGTCGCACCGGCGCGCTGTAACCTTGCCGTATTCTGTATCCAGAAACTACCGTCGATATCATGCCCGCCAAACTTCTCAAGCTTCAGGCCCGCACCGATTACGTGGACGAGGTCTACAAGGTGCTGCTCGACGCCATCAGTTCCGGCTCGCTCGCGCCCGGCACGCGCATCACGCAGGAAGAGATCGCCGAGCAGCTCGCCGTTTCGCGTTCGCCCGTTCTTCAGGCACTGCGTCTTCTGAAGAAAGACGGCCTCGTGGTCGATGCGCCCGGACGCGGCCTGCTCGTGACGCCGCTCGATCCCGCGTGGATCAGCCATCTCTATGAGATTCGCGGCGCGCTCGATTCGCTCGCCGCGCGCCTTGCCGCCGAGCGCGGCGCGAAGATCGACAAAGCGGTCATCGTCAACGGACGGCGTGCCTCGAAGAGCGACGACGTGAAAGCGATGATCGACGCCGACATGGCCTTCCATCAGGCAATCTATACGGCATCGGGCAATCCCCTGATCGCCGAGACTGCGCAGACGCACTGGGTCCATTTGCGCCGCGTGATGGGCGCCGTGCTGCAGGCATCGGGGCAACGCAAATCGATCTGGGACGAGCATGCGGCAATCGCGGCAGCCATCTCCGAGGGCGACGGACAGCGCGCCGCCGAGCTCACCGATCTGCACACCGCGAATGCGCGCAAGAATCTCGTCGAGCGGCTCGGCCTCGTGTTGAGCGAACAGCGCGACCGCGAAGCGGGCGCCACGTGATAACGCATCAACGGCCCCGCCTTCACGGAGCCGTCTCTCTTCACTCGGGTTCGTCAATCGTTGCGGCGTCGGCTGTTCACGAGCGCGGCGGGCACCGTGAACACGAGCAGGCTGCCGATCACGCAACTCGCCGCGAGACCCAGCACGCCGCTGCCGGTCGAGCCCGAATGCGTCTGGATCACGCCGATGATCCACGGACTCACGACACCCGAGATGCTGCCGACCGAATTCGCGAGCGCAAGGCCCGCAGCCGCCGCGCCGCCGCTGAGTATCGCGGGCGGCAGAACCCAGAACTGCGAGATGGTGGTGACGACGCCCATCGTCGCGAGCGTGAGGCCGATCATGCCGAAGAACGTCGAGTGCGCATAGACCACGCTCAGATAAAGCCCGATCGCGCCGACGAAGCCCGCGCCCGCCAGATGCCAGCGGCGCTCGCCATGTTTGTCGGAGCTATGGCCGACCGCGAGCATCGCAATCGCGCCCGCTCCATAAGGAATCGCCGCGAGCAGGCCGATATGCAGCGGATCGGTGACGCCGCTCGCCTTCACGAGCGTCGGCAGCCAGAAGCTCACGCCGTAGAGGCCCATCGTGAAGAAGAAGTACGTCACGGAGAGCAAGAGAACTTTGGGATGCAGCAGGCCGTCTCTCACGGAATGCAGCGCATGCGTGGGCTTTTCATCGCGCAGATTCGCTTCGAGCATGGCCTTTTGCGAATCGCTGAGCCACTTCGCATCGGCGACTTTATCGTCGAGATAGAAGTATGCGACCACGCCGAAGATCGCCGTCGGAATGCCTTCGAGCAGGAAGAGCCATTGCCACCCCGCTACGCCGTGCGCGCCGCTCATGTGCGTCATGATCCAGCCCGAAAGCGGACCGCCGACCACGCCCGACATCGGAATGCCTGTCATGAAGAGCGCCGTGACCTTGCTCCGTCGCGACGCGGGAAACCAGTACGTGAGATAAAGCAGGATCGCGGGAATGAAACCGGCCTCGGCCACGCCGAGAAGAAAACGCATGATGTAGAAACTCGTTGGCGTGGTGACGAACATCATCGCTGCGGAGATGATGCCCCACGTCACCATGATGCGCGCGATCCAGCGCCGCGCGCCCACACGCAACAGAATCAGATTACTTGGCACTTCGAACAACAGATAACCGACGAAGAACACGCCCGCGCCCGCGCCATAGACGGCTTCGCTGAAATGCAGGTCATTGAGCATCTGCAGCTTGGCGAAGCTCACGTTGATGCGATCGAGATACGCGCAGAGGTAACACACGAAGAGAAATGGCAGCAGACGCCATGTCACCTTCGCATAGGTGGACGATTCATCGCTCGTCAGATACGCAACCGGACTGTGGGAACTCATCTTCTGTCTCCTGGATATGTGATGCGTCTTGTTCGCTCACATGTTCGTCACACCAAGCGCGAAAGGCAAACGATGCCTGTTCATAGAAACATGACAGACGCTCATGCATAGGGTGATTCCATGAGGCGCATCCCGAACTTCGTCCTTCTGCGCGCGTTCGAAGCCGCCGCGCGGCTGGAGAGCTTCACGCTTGCCGCGAGCGAGCTTCATCTCACGCAATCGGCGATCAGCCATCAGGTGAAGGAACTCGAACAGTATTTCGGCAGGCCGCTTTTTCATCGGCGCAACCGGCGTGTGGAGACGACATCAGAAGGACGCCGCCTGCATGAGAGCCTCGGACGCGTGTTCGATGTCATCGAAGCCGCATGCGCCGAGGTGACGCTCGATCCGCTCGCGCAAGTGCTCGCCGTTCATTGCGCGCCGAGTTTCGCGGTGAAATGGCTCGGGCCGCGTCTGCCCGAATTCATGCAGACGCATCCGAACGTGACGATCCGTTTGTCATCGGACGCGGAGCCCGCCGATCTTGCGCGCGCGCGTGAAGTCGATGTCGCGATTTCATACGGCTTCGCGCATGATCGGCCGGGCGTCGTCTCGCGCGCGTTGGGCACGGAGCGCATCATCCCGATGTGCTCGCCTGCGTTATGGAAGGACGGTGTGCCGGCTGCGGAGCAGATCGCCAAGATGACCTTGATCGACTCGCAACTGAGCCGCGTGACATGGCCCGGCTGGTTCGCGCTCAACGGCCTCGAGATGCCGCGCGGGCCGCGCCCTTCGTTCGACCGTGCGGCGCTCGCCATATCGGCGGCGGTGGATGGCATGGGCGTCGCGCTGGAAACGACGCGCCTCGCCGAGCGCGAGCTTGCGCGCGGCGATCTGATCGAGCTGGGCGCGGGAGCGTTCGCGCCGCTCGCAAGGGAGACGCACTTTCTTTCTTATCGCGTCAATGAACGCAATGTCGAAAAAGTGAAATGCTTTTGCGACTGGGTGCTGGCGAAGGCCGGCCTCGAAGCAACAGACGAGGCCGAAGCCTGAATCCGGCTCACGCCGCCTGTCTCGCCCTTTCCTCTTCAATCACGCGTGCATGCGCATACACGCGATCGCGTTCGCGCGCGACAAGCGTGCGCTTGCGCGCGAGCGTCTGCCGATGATATTTCGGATCGCCCATCTGCAATACATATTCGCCATGACGATAACGCAGATAGCGCTGGAAGAATTCCGCGCCCGGCAAGCCATTGTCGAGCGCCATGAGCACGCCGTAGTCGATCACGCTGACATCGGCGAGGGTCTTGATCGCAGATTCCAAAGCGGCATAGCGCTGCGGCAGCGGCACGCCCTTGTCGCATTGCGCATGAAATCGCTGATAGGTCAGCACCTGCCCATGCGACGCACAACGCCATAACACTTTCGCAAGCCGTTGACTGAGTTCCGTTTCCACGTTTCCTCCCGCATGATGCGCGGATCGTATGCGTGCGACATTCCACCGTCATGGAAAATCGATGACGGTAACCGGTTGCCTGGAAATCACCTGCCATGCCAAGAGATAGGCGCGACGCCCGCCACCGGGCCACGTCGCTTCGTGTACATCGCTGGAAACGCGCTGCGCAAAACAGCTACGTTGGAGCACACTGTCTTCGAAAATTCTGTTAAATACGTTTTATGAAAGCGGCGTGATCTTTATTTCTCGCGCCGAAAGACCAAGCGAAAGCAATGAAGAACGCGAAATGCAATAAACGTCGATGCTTATCAGGTCTTGCGTTATGCACTGCGACGCCGCGCACGAGCCACGCGGCCGCATGTGCGGCGGTGAGCTTGCGAAACACATCCGACACGGACAACACAACGCAAAGCGCCTGCCGTGAGCGCTTCGCTTATTATCAGCCTCGATGGGCTCTATTGAAGTTCACGCCACAGCGCCGCACCTTCTGGGCGAAAGATCAGGCGGTAGCTGCGATCCGATTACATGCTAGCAAACATATCGCGGGAAACCAAGAAGAGTTTCCGCATCAAGGAACACCGCGTTTATTCACGCGGGTGTCATTCGGCATATTTTTCAGCGTCGCATATTCACGATGCTGCAAGAAGCCTACGCTAAAGAAACGATTAACCGGCTTTAGCCAACGCGCTAAAGCGAATGCACCGAGATTCGACCGTCCTGCTTCGATCGCGACGCACGCCACCGCAACCGGCTTAGTCCTTAAGATTGGTTTAAGCCTGAACGACTAAAACATGTCACATGACGCAGGCAGGATCGCGGTTCGATACCGCTTCCTTGCAGTCCACTGCGAATCGGCTTTCACTCGAACGTCCACGCGGATGGTCAGACCGGGCAACGCCGCACACGCCTTCCAACGGCGTAAGCTGGCGCAGGCGATGACCATCCCATTCAGCCCGGCAGGAATGTCGGGCTTTTTTTTATTCGTGCCATCCGCGTGCGTGCGATGCACCGTCGCCGGTCTGCGCGACGGCGGCCGGCAAGTCGAAGCGAAACGTCGTGCCCGCGCCTTCCTTGTCGATCATGCGAATCTGGCTGCCGTGCAATTGCAGCATGCGCTGCACGATGAGCAAGCCAAGCCCCCCGCGATGCGCGCCGCCCGATGCGAACGGACGCTGAAACAGCGCTTCCCGCATCGCGGGCGGAATGCCCGTCCCTGTGTCGCTGACCGTGACCTCGACGCGCCCGGCATGTTCTGGCGCATGCGCAAGCGTCACCTCCACCGTGCCTTGTGCGGGCGTATGACGGATCGCGTTGTCGAGCAGATTCGTGAGCACGCGCTCGATCATGCCGAGATCCGCCATGACGCTCGGCAAGCGCGGCGCGATCTGCGCATTCAGGCGCACGCCTCTGGACTGCGCGGGCAGCTCGAACTTCTCGAATACGTCCTGCACGAGATCGGTCAGCGAGAACGGTTCGGCTTCCGGCGCGACCATGCCATGTTCGAGCTTCGCGAGTTCGAACAGCGATTGCGCGAGATGGCCCACCTTAGCGCTCTGCGCAAGCGCGATCGACAGATAACGGCGCCGGTCGGTATCGGGCAGCGTATCGGACTTGAGCGACAGCGTTTCCAGATAACCATGCAGCGACGACAGCGGCGTGCGCAGATCGTGCGAGATATTCGCGACCATCTCGCGGCGCTCGCGATCCTGCCGGCCGAGCGCGCGCCACTGCTCGCCGATGCGCTCGGCCATCTGCGCGAACGCGCTTTCGAGCACCACGATCTCGTCGCGTTCGTTCTCGCGTACATCGGATGCGCTCGCTTTCTGCATCGAAGGCAAAGGCGGCTCGGCGGGCACGCCGCGCGCGTCGAACTTGCGCATCGCTTCGGTGAGCCGGCGCAGCGGTCGCGTGACAAGGCCGAACGCGACCACACCCGCGACGAGCCCGAGCAAGGTGACGAGGCCCATCGACGCGAGCGTGGTGCGCAACACCGCGCTCGCCGATGCCTTCGCCGCCAGTGCGTCGTGCTCCTCGCCGAGCAGCACCACATAGACATAGCCGAAGGGCGGCTTGCCGGGCGCGGCGAGCGGCGCGGCGCTGAACACCTTGCGCTTGTCGTCGCTGCGCGGATCGTCGCCGAGGATCGGCAAGGGAACGCCATCGAGGAACTGGCGCACCGGCGCGAGATCGACGCGATTGCGCTTCACATGTCCGGGCGGGGCATCGTCGGCGCGCACGCGGCCTGTATCGTCGAGCAGATACACCTCGACGCTCGGATTCACCACCATCAACTGGCTGAAGAGACGGCGCACGGCGGGCGCGTCGAAATCGTTGACATCGGCGAGCGCGCCGTCATGTGCGATATGCGCCGCGAGCCCGCGCGACAGGCTTTGAATGACCTCCTTCTCGCGCAGATCGCTTGCGCGGATCTGCAGCCACGCCGACGCGCCGCAGCACGCGAGCAGCAGCACGCAAAACACCGCGAAAAGCCGTTGCGAGAGCGTGAGTTTCACGGCGCGATGTCCTTGCCGTCGGGCGCTTGCGCCGCGAGCTTATAGCCGTGGCCCCATACCGTGAGAATGCGTTTTGGATCGGCGGCGTCCTTCTCCACTTTCGCGCGCAGCCGGTTGATATGCGTGTTGACGGTGTGCTCATAGCCTTCATGCCGATAGCCCCACACCGCGTTGAGCAGATCCATGCGCGAGAACACCTTGCCCGGATGACGCGCGAAGTGATAAAGCAGATCGAATTCGCGTGGCGTGAGCTCGATGCGCGCGCCATCGACCCATGCCTCGCGCGCGAGCGGATCGATCGCGATGCCGGCAACCTCGATGCGCCCCGTGTCGAGCCGCGAGTCCTTCGCGACCGCATCGACGCGGCGCAGCAAGGCCTTCACGCGTGCGACGAGTTCGAGCACCGAGAACGGCTTCGCGAGATAGTCGTCCGCGCCGAGTTCGAGGCCGAGTATGCGATGCACCTCGCTGGAACGCGCGCTCGTGATGATGATCGGCGTATAGCGCGTCATGGCCCGCGCGCGGCGGCAGATTTCGAGGCCATCGACGCCGGGCAGCATGAGATCGAGAATCAGCGCGTCCCAGCCACCCTGCTCCAGCAAGCGCAGCCCTTCGGCGCCATCGGCGCTATGCACGACTTCGTAGCGCTCGTCGCGCAGATTGAGACTCAGCACATCGGCGATATGCATGTCGTCTTCGACGATCAGAATGCGTTTCGGATGATCCATGAGCGAATATCGAATGATGCGCGCCCTTTCCGCAGAGGAAATCGACGCGCGTCTGTGCCATTGTGCAGAAAAGCGCGCGCCGAAGTATCACATTTAATTTAACTTTCGGTGAGGACTCGGGGATACGCGCGCGACTACGATGCGTCCATCCCACTCGAAAACGAGGAACGCATCATGCCAACCCGCCGCCGCTTTCTCCTGACGGGCACCGCTGCCGCAGCCGCCGCGTTCGCTTTGGGCGGACGTCTGCGCGCGTTCGCGGCCGGCGCCGAACCGCAAGCGATGTCGCCAGAACGCTTCGAAATCGTCCATACCGATGACGAATGGCGCCGCCTGCTGAATCCCGTGCAATTCGACGTGCTGCGGCGCGAAGGCACCGAGCGCCCATTTACGAGCCCGCTCAACGACGAGCATCGCACGGGCACGTTCAGTTGCGCGGGCTGCAAGCTGGCGGCGTTCTCGTCGCGCACCAAGTTCGACAGTCACACGGGCTGGCCGAGTTTCTGGGCGCCGCTCGATCATGCGGTCGCGACGCGTATCGACGGCTCGTTCGGCATCGAGCGCACCGAAGTGCATTGCCGTCGCTGCGGCGGGCATCTGGGCCATGTGTTCGACGACGGACCGAAACCAACGGGACTGCGCTACTGCATGAACGGCGTCGCGATGACCTTTACGCCTGGCGCAGCCTGAACCGCGTTCACACCACGATCAACCTCGACCCGACACCATCATGTTGCTTATCGTCCTTGCCTATCTCGGCGGCGCGCTGACGATTCTCAGTCCGTGCATCCTGCCGGTGCTTCCTTTCGTGTTCTCGCGCGCGGATCAGCCGTTCGTGAAGAGCGGCCTGCCTCTGCTCGCGGGCATGGGCCTGACGTTCGCCGTCGTCGCGACGCTCGCGGCCGTGGGCGGAGGATGGGTCACGCAGGCCAATCAATACGGCCGCTGGGCCGCTATCGTGCTGCTCGCGGTCTTCGGCCTCACGTTGCTTCTGCCGAGCGTTGCAGAGCGCGTGATGCATCCGCTCGTCAGCGCGGGCAATCGTCTCACCGCGTTCGCGCAGCGCGGCGACGGCAAGCCGAGCTTCGGCGGATCGTTCGTGCTCGGCATCGCGACGGGGCTTCTCTGGGCGCCGTGCGCGGGCCCGATCCTCGGCCTCGTGCTGACGGGTGCGGCGCTCAACGGCGCGAGCGTCGGCACCACGCTGCTGCTGCTCGCCTATGCGGCCGGCGCGGCGACATCGCTCGCGATTGCGCTGCTGATCGGCGGACGCGTGTTCACCGCGATGAAGCGCTCGCTCGGCGCGGGCGAATGGGTGCGGCGCGGCATCGGCGCGGCGATGCTGCTCGGCGTCGTCGCGATCGCGCTCGGGCTCGACACCGGCGTGCTCGCTCGCGTATCGACGGTGGCGACCTCCGGCATCGAACAGCAGCTTGTCGACAAGCTCTCGAATAAGAACAACGGCGCGATGATGATGTCCGCGAACGCGGGCAACAATAAGCCCGCGATGATGCGCGCGAGCACCTCGTCGCTGCCCGTGGAAGGCACGCTTCCGCCGCTCGACGGCGCGGTGCAATGGCTCAACTCGCCGCCGCTCACGAAGGAAGCGCTGCGCGGCAAGGTCGTGCTCGTCGATGTGTGGACGTACTCGTGCATCAACTGCCTGCGCACGCTGCCGTATGTGAAGACCTGGGCGCAGAAGTACCGCGATCAAGGGCTCGTCGTGATCGGCGTGCATGCGCCGGAGTTTGCGTTCGAGCGCAACGTCGACAACGTGAAGCAGGCGATTCACGATCTCGGTATCGATTACCCTGTCGCCATCGACAACAACTTCGCGATCTGGCGCGCGCTGAACAATCAGTACTGGCCGGCGCATTATTTCATCGATGCGGAAGGCAACATCCGCTATCACCACTTCGGCGAAGGCGATTACGCGCACTCCGAGCAAGTGATCCAGCAACTGCTCGCCGAAGCGGGCCACGGAGCCGCGCCTCTGGCGATGACCGCCAAGAGCGGCGACGATGCCATCGGCGAAGGCGCGATGATGCAGGCCGACAACGCGGACATGCGTTCGCCGGAGACGTACATCGGCTACGAGCGCGCCGAGCAGTTCATGTCGCCGGGCGGCGAAACGCCCGACCGGCTTCACGACTATGCCGCGCCCAAAGCGCTCGACGTCAACGACTGGGCTCTCGCGGGCGCGTGGAAAGTCGGCGCGGAACACGCAACGCTCGCAGGCGCGACGGGGCGCATCGTCTATCGCTTTCATGCGCGCGATCTGCATCTCGTGCTCGGACCGTCGAAGGACGGCAAGCCTGTGCGCTTTCGCGTGAGCATCGATGGCGCGGCGCCGGGCGCTTCGCGCGGCAGCGACGTGCAGTCCGACGGAAGCGGCACCGTGACCGAGCAGCGCCTCTATCAACTCGTGCGGCAGACGGGCCCCGTCGCGGATCGCACATTCACGATCGAATTTCTCGACCCTGGTGTCGAAGCCTACGCGTTCACGTTCGGTTGAACGAGACTCATCGAGGAGCAAAGATGTTCAAGACCACCAGCAAGACCTTCAAGGCCGCGAGCGTGGCCGTGCTGTTCGCGGGCGCGTTCGCCTTGCAGCGCGCCGCGCACTCGAGCGAGGAAGCCGTGAAGATCCCGCCGCCCGCGCAGGATGAAAAGGCAGGCGCCGTGCACACGGAAACCGCCGTGTTCGCAGGCGGCTGCTTCTGGGGCGTGCAAGGCGTGTTTCAGCACGTGCGCGGCGTCAAGGAAGTGATGTCGGGTTATGCGGGCGGCGCGGCCAACACCGCGCAATACGATCGCGTCAGCGAAGGCGATACGGGTCACGCCGAATCGGTTCGGATCACTTACGATCCTGCACAGGTTTCCTACGGCAAGCTCTTGCAGATCTTCTTCTCCGTCGCGCACAATCCGACCGAACTGAACTATCAAGGCCCGGATCACGGCACTCAATATCGCTCGGCCGTGTTCCCGACGAATGCGGCGCAACGCGATATCGTCACGGCGTATATCGCGCAACTCGACACGGCGCACGTGTATAGCGGCAAGATCGTCACGAAGGTCGAGGACTACAAGGGCTTTTATCCGGCCGAAGGTTATCACCAGAACTATCTGACGGAACATCCGGAAAGCCCGTATATCGCGATCAACGATCTGCCTAAAGTCGCGAATCTGAAGCAGATGTTTCCGGCCGCGTATCGTCAGGATGCGGTGCTCGTGACGGTCGCGTCGAGATAGGCGTCGAGCATCCCGAGCACCTCGGGCATGTTGCGCCGGCCGAAGCCGAGCCGCACATGCCCGTCGCCATGATCGATCAGCGTGGAAGGCAGCAGCAGCACGCCCGTGCGTTCGAGCAGTTCCGCGCAGAACTGCCCGGCGTGCCCGCGTTCAAGGCGCACGAAGCCGATGGTGCCTGCGCGCGGACGATGCCACGCAAAGCGATCCGCGTGACACGCGAAGAAATCGTCGAGCACGCGCAGATTGGCGCGCACGATCGACACATTGCGTTCGATGAGCGCATCGGTATGGCGCACCGCGATCGTCGAAAGGTACTCGCTCGGCGCGCTATTGCTGATGGTGAGATAGTCCTTGAACGCGCTCATGCGTTCGAGCACCTGCGCGCTTTTCGTCGCGATCCATCCGAGCCGCAAACCCGCGAGCCCGTGCGTCTTCGATAGCGCGCCGAGCGAGACCGCGCGCTCGTAGACATCGCACGCGGCCGGCAGCCGATCCGCAGGATCGTGCTCCAGCCCGCGATACACCTCGTCGCTGAAGAGCCACAGCCCATGCTTGCGCGCAAACGCGACGATCGCATCGAACACGTCGCGCGACGGCAGATAGCCGGTCGGATTGTGCGGCGCGCAGATCACGAGCGCGCGCGTGGCGGGCGTGACGAGCGTATCGAGCTGGTCCGGATCGAGCGCCCAGCCCGCTTCCTCGCGTGCTTTCCATGGCGACACACTCACGCCCATCGCCTCGGCCACCGAATAGTGCGACTGATAACCGGGCATATGCACGATCGCGTGATCGCCCGGCGCGAGCATCGTGTGCATGAACGAATAGATGGCCTCCTGCGCGCCCGTGTGCACGATGATTTCGTCTTCGTCGATGTGCTCGTACAGCGTCGCGATTTCGCGTCGTAGCGCGGGCGCGCCGGGATACTCGGTATAGCCGAGCCAGGTATCGCGCAAGCCGTCGATCGCATCGGGTTCGTACGTGAGCAGTTCGCCAATCGACATCGACTCGGGATCGGAACTGCACAGTAGATGGCGCGCAGTGAATTCGTGCCGCGCGAAATAGCGTTCGAGCTTGAATGGATTCGGTTTCATGGCGTCGCTTGATCGGAATCGAAGAAAGCCGTAGTCTGCGCTTTGACAGCGCATTCAAACAGCTAAACTTTCTAATTTCGATTAAGGAACGCTAATGCTCGACTATGCTCTGCTCGATGCGCTGCTTGCCGTCGTGCGCACGGGTTCCTTCGAGCGCGCCGCGCGCGATCTCAACGTCACGCCGTCGGCGGTTTCGCAACGCGTGAAGCTGCTGGAAGAGCGCGTCGGCAGCCTGCTCGTCAAACGGGGCCAGCCCTGTGAAGCAACGGCATCGGGTGCGCTGCTGTGCCGGCACACCGAGCGCGTGCAGTTGCTCGAAGCGGAACTCGGCGGACGCATGCCGACTTTGCCGGGCGCGCCGAGCGAGCGGCGCGCGAAGCTGCGCATCGCCGTGAACGACGACAGCATGAGCACCTGGTTCATCGACGCGGCGGCGGACTTCTGCATCGAGCGCGAACTGATGCTCGATCTCGTCGTCGACGATCAGGATCACACCGCGCAACGCATTCGCGAAGGCGACGTGCAAGGCGCGATCACCACGCAGGCCGAAGCCGTGCCCGGCTGGCGTTCGATGAAGCTCGGGCGCATGCGTTATCGTGCCGTGTGCTCACCCGCGTATTTCGCGCGTCACTTCGCCGACGGCCTTACGCGTGATGCGCTGCGTCGTGCGCCATGCGTCAACTTCAACGAGAAGGATGAATTGCAGAAGCGCTTCGTGAAGCGCATGAGCCGCGCGGACATCGAACCGCCCGCGCATGTCGTGCCGCATGGCGAAGGCTTCGTGCGCGCCTGCACGTCCGGGCTTGCGTGGGGCATGTGTCCGCAGCGGCTCGTCGCGCAGCAACTCGACAGCGGCGCACTTGTGGAGATACACCCCGGCTCGCGCTTCGACGTGGATTTATATTGGCAAAGCTGGCGTCTGTCGCTCGGCTGGCTCGACGACTTCAGCGCAATGCTGAAGCACCGCGCCAAGACGTCGCTCGACTAAAGCCTCATGCGTTGGGCGTTTCGAATGAATCGACGCGATCGCGATAAAACGCGAGATGATCTTTTATCGAAGCCACCGCATCGTACGGCGCCTCGTACGACCACACTGCATTGGCCGCTTTTTGTCCACCCGACGGAATGCTGTAATAGCTGCATTCGCCTTTGTAAGGGCAATAGGTCTGGTGAGAGGTTCGCTCGAGTTGCGTCATGTCCACGTCCTTGCGCGGCACATAAAGCACTTCCGGATACGAGGCCTCGCGCAGTGATAACGCCTCTGTCGTATCGACGATCACGCGTCCACCCGCCTTCACGATCACGCGTAACGGACTGCGTTCGATGGTGATCGGATGATCGGGGCCGGGAATCTTGACAGCTTTATCCATGAGGGTCTTCCTGCGAACGAACGGAAAACCCATGGTAGCGCCGTTGTGTCGAACGTGCAGAACTCAGCCCCGCTCCGGATCAGCGGCCAAAATAGACGGGCTTCGTGCCGTCGTCGTTCAAGGGCGGCATCATGTTGCGCGTGCCTGAGGCCGACCTGCCGTCAGCCGTGCCGCCATAAGCACCATTCTGGCGCGCCACACGGCCTTCAGCGGCTTGAATATCCGATGGGTACGAAGTCTGATCCGAGCGCGACGGATCATAGCCGGCCGCTTCGACCTGCCGCAAATCCTGCTTGACCTGAGCGCGCGTGAGCGACGAATCGGCTTGCGCGAAAGAGAGCGCCGGCGCCACCACTAAAGCGGCGACGGCCACGGCCTTGACGAACGATTTCATGGTGAACCTCCGGTGTGTTGGGCTACGCACGGTGTTTTCTGTGCGTGCTCCATAACACAGCATCGGCCGTGCCCGGCATCGAGCGCGCGCTATGACGCCTTGCTTTCGATCGCCTTCACGAGCGCGTGCAGCAAGCGGTTCGCGGGCGTCGCAATGCCGAGCGCTTCGCCTCGCCGCACGATCAGCCCGTTCAGGTGATCGATCTCGCTCCTCTTGCCGCGCGCCAGATCCTGCGCCGTCGACGAATACTGGTTCTGCATCGTCTCGGCGATGCCGCGTACGGCCGCATCGACGTCGCCGGGTAGGGTCACGTTGTCGGCTTTCGCGACCGCGAGACATTCGTCGACGACATCGCGCATCGAGCGCGTGACGCCCTCGCCTTGCACGAGCTTGCCGTACGGCAATTGCGTGATCGCGGACAGCGCGTTGTAGGCGCAGTTCAATACGAGCTTGGCCCATAGCGCGCCGCGCACGTTATTTGAAATCTCGGTCGGCACGCCCGCTTCGACGAACGCGCGTGCAACCTCCTCGCTTTTCGTCGACGGCTCGATCACGAGTTCGCCGCGTCCGTTGTGCTTCACGTGCCCCGGCCCCGCCATTCCCGTCGCGACATACACGACGGCGGCCGCCGCTTCCTGCGGCAACAGTCCGCGCAGACGTTCGGCATTCTCCACGCCGTTCTGCAACGACATCAGCAACGCGTCCTGTTCGAGATACGGCGCGAGCGCTTTTGCCGCGCTGTCGGTATCGGTGGATTTCACGCAGAAGAGCACGAGCTGCGCGCCCTTCACCGCGATCGCGTCGGTGCTCGCGGCCACGCGCACGCGCTCGTCGAAATGCTGAGTATCGAGCCGCAAGCCGTCGCGTTCTATCGCTTCGACATGCTGCTGCCGCGCGATCAGCACGACCTCGTGACCCGCGCGCGCGAGCATGCCGCCGTAGTAACAGCCGACCGCGCCCGCACCCATGACGGCGACTTTCATGTTCGTTTCTCCTCGTTGCTTCGTTGCGTTGCTTTGGCTCGCAAAAATAACACAGACCGCTGTGTTCGATGCTTCGCATAACCGACGACGCGCAAACGCTTGCGCGTTTCGAAGGATTCACGCCCTGTTGCGTGCCCGCGCAATTTTGTGGGCGGACGCACGATAGTCAGTCGAATTAACAGTGCACCATATTGTTAAAACAGGTCATGCGGGGATACGCTTCTTTCAGCGGATCGACGATGCTGTCCAAACAAATGCCGACCGCTGCGGGGTATGCGGCTCAAGCCGTACCAATAGCTGAATCCGGGGACCAAATACACGACGTGCCGGGGGGGAAGCGCTGCGCGCGGGCGTTCCGCCGCGCGGTGCACCGGCACGCCGTGAACTTAGACAAGCGCTGGCTTTGCCGCTCGGCGACGAGGGGCGCGTAGCCACAGGCGTGGGCGTTATCACGAGAACAAAAACATGAATCATGGCTATGAAGCATCGCTCGTCAAACGCGTGGTGAATCAACTCGTCGCGGGCATCGTGAGCGGTGAATACCAGGACAACGTGCTGCCGCCGCAAGTCATCCTCTCGAAGCAGCACGGCGTGAGCCGGACCATCATGCGCGAGGCGCTGAGCATTCTCATCTCGCGGCGCATGCTCGACGTGCGGCCCAAGACCGGCACGCGCATCAAGCCCGCGCGCGAATGGCTCATCATGGATCCCGAAGTTGCCGAATGGCGCATGCGCGCGCTGCACGATCCGGACTGCATCCGCAGGCTGATCGAGTTTCGCGCGCTCGTCGATCCGCCCGCCGCCGGGCTCGCCGCGACGCGCGCGAACCGGCATCAGCGTATCGCCATCAACGCGGCCTATCAGCGGCTTCTGCATGCGAGCCCTTCCGAACCCCTTCAGTCGGCCGCAGAAGAGGCGCTACAGGCCGCTATCGTCGATGCCAGCGGCGATGAAGTGCTGCGCCAGATGGGCAGCGTCGTGCGCGTCGGCATCCGGACGCTGAAGGCCGCCTTACGCGCGCAGCCGCATGCGCTGCCGCGCGTGCCCGATTCGCAACTGGGCGACTACGGCCGGCTCGTGCGGGCCATCGAAACCGCCGATGGCGACGGCGCGCGCACGGCCATGTCGCAGGTGCTCGCGCGCACGGCTTCGCTCTGGATCGAGGAAATCGCCTGAACGCAGGGTTTTCCGCCATATCGGTGCCGCGGCCGCGAGGCCGCCCGCATCGCCCGAACCGCCGTTCCGGGCGCGTATCTTGCGCACCCGAAGCCGCAGTTTCGCCTCGCATGCGCGGTCCGCGTGACTACAATGAGTGATGCCGCGACATGCGACGAGTCATGGCCTCGCCGTCTTACGGAGCGCCTGGCGTTGGAAACACGGAGGCAAGAATGGCAGAGCTCGAAAAGGAAAAGGTCGTCGGCGTCCTGAACAGGATTCTCGAATCCGAGCTGGCGGGCGTCGTGCGCTATACGCACTATTCGTTTCTCGTGTTCGGCTTCGGCCGCATTCCCATCGTGTCGTGGCTGCGCGCACAGGCCGACGAATCGCTCCTGCATGCGCATCAGGCCGGCGAATGGATCACGACGCTCGGCGCGTATCCATCGCTCGAAATTGGCCCGCTGCTCGACAATCACACCTTCGACATCGCGACGATCCTGCGCGAATCTTTGCAGGCGGAAAACGTCGCGCTCGGTCTTTATCGCGATCTGCTGACGCTCGTCGAAGATCGCTCCGTCGCGCTGGAAGAATACGCGCGGCAGATGATCCAGACCGAGGAGCTGCACGCGGGCGAAGTGGACAAGATGCTGCGCAGGCCGGGCGAAGTCGAAACCACTCCCGAACGCCGCACGGGTCACAACTGAACCGAGCGGAAATGAAAACGCCGGTCCGCTTGCGCGGGCCGGCGTTTCATCGCGCGAAAACGCGCACGTTACTTCGGCTGCGCCACCGTGCGCAGATACGGCTTCAAGGTCTTGAAGCCGTCCGGATACTTCTTCTTCGCGTCCTCGTCCGACACCGACGTCGGGATGATCACGTCATCGCCCGGTCTCCAGTTCACCGGCGTCGCGACCGTGTGCTTCGCGTTCAGTTGCAGCGCGTCGAGCAGGCGCAGCACTTCGTCGAAGTTGCGGCCCGCGCTCATCGGATACGTGAACGTGGCCTTCACTTTCTTGTCCGGTCCGACGATGAACACGGCGCGGATCGTCGCGTTGTCGTTCGCGGTGCGCGGGCTGCCGCCGCTCGCGTTCGGATGGATCATGTCGTAGAGCTTCGCGACGTTGAGATCCGCGTCGCCGATCATCGGGTAGTTGACCGCCGTGCCCTGCGTTTCCTCGATATCCTTCGCCCATTGCGCGTGATTCGTCACCGGATCGATCGAGAGGCCGATCACCTTCGTGTTGCGCTTGTCGAACTCCGGCTTGAGCCTCGCCATGTAGCCGAGCTCGGTCGTGCAGACGGGCGTGAAGTCCTTCGGATGCGAGAACAGAATCGCCCATTGGTCGCCGATCCACTCATGAAAGCGAATCGTGCCCTCGGTCGTCTCTGCTGTGAAATCGGGGGCTTCATCACCAATGCGTATAGCCATATCAAATCTCCACGTGAAGAAAGTCCGGTGAACGTTCCGCATGCAACGAGAACGGATTCCGGGTTGAAAATCGCAATTGTGCTTTTGATTATAGTGCGCCGGCATGCGGGCCTCGGCCGGCTCGATTATGTCCTTGACCTCCGTGGGGTCTTGCGCGGCGGCATGTTCCGAGGCTCGCCGCGTGCGCGGCACGTTTCCTGCTGGCAGTCGCACGCCATGAACGAGTGTGCTTGTAAAACGCATCGTTACACGCTCGCCGCTTAGCAACGCTCGAATTCCCCGGCAAAATCTGCTATCACGAAACGGCAATAAGTCAGAACGAACGTGCAGGTGAAGCAGCACGCGTGTGCATCATCCCGCACTCGAACGGGCGACAGACCTCGCCGCGCCACTGGGCGCGGTCTCGCTGCCGCCGCACAGGAGGCGATCGTGACCGTCATGCAAAGAAAGTCCATTGCTACGCTGCAAAGCGAAGCGGCCGAAAGCGAGGAAGTACTTCAGGAACACGGCGGCCATTCGCTGAAACGTTCGCTCGGCGCGCTCGATGTCGTGATGCTCGGCATCGGCTGCATCATCGGTGCGGGCATTTTCGTGCTGACGGGCCACGCGGCCGCGGCCAACGCGGGCCCCGCCATCATTCTTTCGTTCGTGCTCGGCGCGATCGTCTGCGCGCTCGCGGGCCTTTGTTATGCCGAAATGGCATCGACGGTGCCGGTATCGGGCAGCGCGTACACGTATGCCTACGCGACGATGGGCGAGCTGATCGCATGGCTCATCGGCTGGGATCTGATCCTCGAATATGCGGTCGGCGCGACGACGGTCGCTATCGGCTGGTCGGGGTATGTGGTGAGCTTTCTGCATTCGCTCGGCGTCGACATACCGGAGCAGTTCGCGAAAGCGCCCTTCGCGTACGATCCCGGTCATGGCTGGAGCCACGTCGGCGCGATTCTCAACGTGCCCGCGATGGTGATCGTCGGGCTCATCACGATTCTGCTCGTCATCGGCATACGCGAGTCGGCGCGCGTGAACAGCTTCATCGTCATCATCAAGGTGCTGATCGTGCTCGCGTTCATCGGCGCGGGCATCGCGTTCGTGGACAGAGGCCATTGGGTCACCGCGCAAAATCCGACGGGCGCGTTCATTCCGCCGAACACCGGCGAATCGGGCGTGTTCGGCATGAGCGGCGTGCTGCGCGGCGCGGCGGTCGTGTTCTTCGCCTATATCGGCTTCGATTCGGTGTCGTGCGTGGCGCAGGAAACGCACAATCCGAAACGCGACATGCCGATCGGCCTGCTCGGCTCGCTCACGATCTGCACGATCCTCTATGTGCTCGTGTCTTATGTGCTGACGGGTATCGTGCCTTACGACAAGCTCAACGTGTCCGATCCGATCGCGGTCGGCGTCGATGCGATCGGCATGCGCTGGCTCTCGCCCATCGTGAAGCTGGGCGCGATCTTCGGTCTCACGTCGGTGATTCTCGTGCTTCTGCTCGCGCAGCCGCGCATCTTCTATTCGATGGCGAGAGACGGCCTCCTGCCGCCGTTCGCATCGAAGATTCATTCCCGGTTTCACACGCCCTATATCACGACGATCGTCACCGGCGTCATCGTGATGATTCTGGCGGGGCTTCTGCCGATCGGACTCGTCGGCGAGCTCGTGAGCATCGGCACGCTGTTCGCGTTCATGGTGGTGTGCATCGGCGTGCTGGTGCTGCGCATCACGCAGCCGAATCTGGAGCGCGCGTTCAAGACGCCGGCGGTGTATGTGGTCGCGCCGCTCGGCGCGTTGTCCTCGCTCTTCCTGATGTCGGGTCTGCCCGCCGATACGTGGATACGGCTCATCGTGTGGATGGCGATCGGCGTGGTCATCTACTTCGGCTATGGCATACGTCATAGCAGGCTGCGCAATCAGCGCGACAACGCGCCGGAACGCACCGCGCGCGGATGACATGCCAAAGGGCCGCTCTCAACGCGGCCCTTCTTGTTTTCCGCTATTCGGACGCGCGCTTCGATTCGTGTTCGCGCGCTTCTTCCGGGCTTTCGTAGATGTACGGCGCGACGCCGCGGCGCTTCAATGCGTCGCCTAGCTTGAGACGCAGGAAGCTGCTCGTCGTATAGCGCGTCACGCGATCGTAAAGGCCATCGACGAGCTTCGTCACCATCTCCGAATAGGCGTCGAGCATATCGGGGCGAATCGAAAAGTTATCGTAATTCACGATCGCGTGCGGCTTCGCTTTCATAGCGGCCAATTGCTTTTCGACTTCGACGCGTATCGCTTCGACATCGCTCAGGCTCTTCACTTCATGGCCTTCGAAGTTGATGAAGAAGAGATTCTTTTCCGCGTCGTAGCTGAAGCGCTCCGAAAGATCGAGCCTTAGCAGCACGTTGCGCAGGCCCATCGGCGCATCGCGGAAGATGCGTTCGTCCATCAGGCGCGGCGGCGTATCCATGATCGGCTCGAAACCCATCTGCCCGACGATGTCCCGCTCGATATCGATGCCCGGCGCGACTTCCGTGAGCGCGAGGCCCTTGTCCGTGAGTTCGAACACGCAGCGCTCGGTGATATAGAGCACGGTCTTTCCGCTCTCGGCCGCATAACGGCCGCTGAACGTGCGATGCTCGACCGCATCGACGAACTTGCGGCAATCGCCTTCGCGGCGAATGCTCAGCTTGCCTTCATCGATCGCGACGTCCAGCTTGCCCGCGTTGAACGTGCCCACGAACACCACTTTCTTCGCGGCCTGGCTGATGTTGATGAAGCCGCCCGCGCCCGCCAGCTTCGGCCCGAACTTGCTCACGTTGAGATTGCCTTCGCGATCCGCCTGCGCGAGACCGAGGAATGCGATATCGAGGCCGCCGCCATCGTAGAAATCGAACTGATAAGGTTGATCGATGATCGCCTGCGTATTCGTCGCCGCGCCGAAGTTGAGGCCGCCCGCCGGAATGCCGCCGATCACGCCGGGCTCGGTCGTCATCGTGAAGAGATCGATCACCTGCTCCTCGTTCGCGACGCTCGCGATGCCTTCCGGCATACCGATGCCGAGATTGACGACGCTGTTGGCCATCAGTTCGAATGCAGCGCGCCGCGCGATGATCTTGCGTTCCGTGAGCGCCATCGGCGGCACCGAACTCGCGGCCACGCGCAACTCGCTCGAAAACGCCGCGTTGTACGGCTCGCCGAAGGTCTGCCAGTGATGATCGCTCCTCGCGACCACGACGCAATCGACCATCACGCCGGGAATCTTCACCTGACGCGAGTTGAGCGTGTTCGATTCCGCGAGCCGCTCGACCTGCGCGATCACGATGCCGCCCGAATTGCGCGCGGCCATCGCGATGGCCAGCGCTTCGAGCGTCAGCGCTTCTTTTTCCATCGTGATGTTGCCGTTCAGATCGGCGGTGGTGCCGCGCACGATCGCGACATCGATCGGGAAGGTCTTGTAGTACAGATAGTCCGTGCCGTCGATAGGCATGAGCCGCACGATATCTTCCGTCGTGCGCGCGTTGAGCTTGCCGCCGCCGTTGCGCGGATCGACGAACGTGCCGAGGCCGACCGTCGAAAGCTGGCCCGGCCGATGCGCGGCGATATCGCGAAAGAGTTGCGAGATCACGCCTTGCGGCAGGTTATACGCTTCGATGCGGTTCTCGATCGCCATCTTCTGCAGGCCCGGCACGAGTCCCCAGTGACCGCCGATCACGCGCTTGACGAGACCTTCGTGCGCGAGATGATTGAGGCCTTTCGTGCGCCCATCGCCCTGACCCGCCGCATAGACGAGCGTGAGATTCGCGATCGGATCGCTGCCTTCGATAAAGCGTTCCTCCAGCGCGATCGCCACTTCCTCCGCGAAGCCGATGCCGACAAAACCGCTCGTCGCGAGCGTATCGCCCGAGCGAATGAGGCGCACGGCCTCGCGCGCGGATACGATCTTGCCGCGCTCGACGAGGCGCGCGCTCGAGGGAAACGGATGTCGGGTCGGCGTGTTGCTGGCGGTCATGGCGTCTCCTTTCGGCCGCAATTTTTTGGTGAGTCTCGCTCTTTATATTTCGATCCGCGCGCCGAGTTCGATCACGCGATCGGCCGGCAATCGCAAATAAGCCGCGACGTTCCCCACATTGTGCAGCATGATCGCGAAGAGCCGTTCGCGCCATAACGCCATGCCGGTGCCCGGCGTCGGCACCACGGTCGCGCGCGAAAGAAAATACGAAATCGTCGCGCGATCGAACTTGAGTCCCGACGGACGGCACTTCTCCAGCGCAGCGGGCAGATCGACTTCGTCCTTGAAGCCATAGTTCACCGTCAACTGGAAACAGCCGTCGCCGAGCGCTTCGAGACGGATGCGGCGCGATTCGTCGACCCAGGGCACCGGCTCGGTCGTGACCGTCAGAAAGACCGTGTGTTCGTGCAGCACGCGGTTATGCATGAGATTGTTCAGCAGCGAATGCGGCACGCCGCTCGGATCGTTCGACATGAAGATGGCCGTGCCTTCCACGCGCGCGGGCGAACGCGCGATGAGGCTCGTGAGGAAGGGCTTGAGCGGCATCGCGCCGGCGCGCACGCGCGCTTCCTGGATCATCATTTGCGCGCCGCGTCCCCACGTCGCCATGATCGTGAACATCACGAGGCCGATGGCGACCGGGAACCAGCCGCCCTCCGCGATCTTCAGGCAATTCGCCGAGAAGAACATCGCGTCGATCACGAAGAAGAAGGCCGTCGCGAAGAGGCACAGCGCCCAGTTGTAGTGCCATGCATAGCGGATCACGAAGAAGGTCAGCACCGTCGTGATGAGCATCGTGCCGGTGACGGCGATGCCGTATGCGGAGCCGAGCGCCGTCGAGGAACCGAAGCCGAGCACGGCGGCGACGACCGCGAGCAGGAGCGTCCAGTTGATGCCCGGCACATAGATCTGCCCGATCTCCTTCGCCGACGTGTACACGACGCTCATGCGCGGCAGGAAGCCGAGCTGCATCGCTTGCTTGGTCATCGAATACGTGCCCGAAATCACGGCCTGCGACGCGATCACCGTCGCGATGGTCGAGAGCACGACCATCGGATAGAGCATCCACGAAGGGAAAAGCCGATAGAACGGATTTTGCAGCGCGGCCGGGTCTGCGATCAGGAGCGCGCCCTGACCGAGATAGTTGAGCGCGAGGGCGGGAAAGACGACCGCGAACCATGTGAGGCGGATCGGGCGCGAACCGAAGTGGCCCATGTCGGCGTAAAGGGCTTCGGCGCCCGTCAGCGAAAGCACGACCGCGCCGAGTGCGACGAACGCGAGCCAGCGATGATGCAGACAGAATTCCAGCCCCGCGAGCGGATTGAGAGCCAGGAGAATCTGCGGCCCGTCCTTGATGTTGATGAGCCCCGACACGGCGAGTATCACGAACCACAGCACCATCACGGGCCCGAACACCGCGCCGATGCCCGACGTGCCGTGCTTCTGCATCACGAAGAGCGCGATCAGCGCAACGAGCGTCACGGGCACGACATAGGGCTGCAAGCCCGGCGCGGCCACTTCGAGCCCTTCCACCGCGCTTAGCACGGAGATGGCGGGCGTGATGACGCCATCGCCGTAAAAGAGCGCCGCGCCCATCACGCCGACGAGCAGCAGCACGTGCTTCAGCCGCTTCTTCGATTCGACCGATGACGCCGCGAGCGCGAGCAGCGCCATGATGCCGCCTTCGCCGTGATTGTTGGCGCGCAGGATCAGCGTCACGTACTTGAGCGAGACGATGATCGTGAGCGACCAGAAAATCAGCGACACGATGCCGATCACGTTCGCGGGCTGCAACGGCAGGCCGCTCGCGGGATCGAACACGGTTTTGAGCGTATAGAGCGGGCTCGTGCCGATGTCGCCGTAGACGACGCCGAGCGCCGCGAGCGAGAGTCCCATCAGCGCCGGATGGCCCTGCGGCTTGGGCGCGTGCTTGTCGTCGGCCGGAACGCCGGGTGCAGTCGATCCCATGATTCCTCCCTGCCTTTTTCCGGGCCGCCGCGCATGGGCGGCCTATTTGTCAGAGGATGAGCGTCTGCTTTGCGATTTCAATCAAAGTATAGAAACGAAGCGCGGCGATGTCCGCGCAGGCGTCTTTACGCGTATTGGATCTGTGCGACCGCGCGCAATTCGTCGGCGGTGGCGGTGCCGTAGCCGAAGAACTCCAGATACGCGGGAATCATTTCGAAAAGCATGTCCGTGCCGACCTGCACGGGACAGCCCTTGTCCTTCGCCGCGCGCAACAGCGGCGTGTACTCCGACTTCATCACCACTTCGCCGACGAACGTGCCCGGCGCGATGCGGTCGATATCGAACGGCAAGGGGTCGGTGTCCTTCATGCCGAGCGGCGTCGCGTTCACGATCACGTCGAAGCCGGCGGGATCTTTCGTGTCGGTCGTGACGACCAGCTTCGGATAGTGCTCGCGCAAGCGTGACGCGAGCCCTTCGACCGACGCCGTGTTGGTATCGAAGATCGCGAGTTCCGCGACGCCCGCCGCCGCGAGCGATGCCGCGATCGGCGAACCGACGCCGCCGCTTCCGAGCACGAGCACGCGCGTGCCCGCGAGCTTGCGGCCCTTGCGCTCGACGCCGCGCACGAAGCCTGCGCCATCGAACTGATCGCCGACGAGCGTGCCGTCCGGGCGTTTGAGGATCGCATTGCAGGCTCCGGCGATGCGCGCGGTGGGACTCACTTCGTCCATCAGGCCGACAGTCGTGATCTTGTGCGGCATGGTGACGAGCGCGCCGCGAATGTTCGTCAGCTTGAACAGATGCGGCAGGAACGCGAGGTAATCCTCGGGTTTGACGCCCATCGGTACGACGACCGCGTCGATGCCCTGTTTATCGAACCAGGGGTTGTAGATCATCGGCGCCTTGAACGCTTCGGTCGGGTAGCCGAGGTGAGCAATCAGAGTGGTCTTGCCGCTGATCATGGCAGCTCCTTTCAGGATGTCGGACGCGCGGTGGCGACCCGATCATGATAGAGCGGATTGTTTCTGCGGCAGTGCGGCAATCAATGACTCGCGCCCAGATACGCGGCTTTCACCGATGGATCGTTGCGCAACTGCTCGGCCGGTCCGTGCGTCGCGACGCGGCCATTCTCCAGCACGTAGCCGTAATCCGCGACATTGAGCGCGGCGGCGGCGAACTGCTCGACGAGCAGCATCGTGACGCCATCCGCCTTGAGACGCTCGATGATGCGAAATACTTCGTCGACGAGAATGGGCGCAAGGCCCATCGATGGTTCGTCGAGCAGCACGAGATCCGGATTGAGCATGATGGCGCGCGCCATCGCGAGCATTTGCTGTTCGCCGCCGGATAGCGTGCCCGCTAGCTGATTGCGCCGTTCTTTCAGGCGCGGGAACAGGTCGATCGCGCGTTCGAGATCGGCGTCGATATCGCCTTTCGGGCGCGACCAGGTCAGGCGCGGGAATGCGCCGAGGAGCAGGTTGTCGGTGACGGACATCGTCGCGAAAACGCGGCGTCCTTCGGGGGAGTGCGCGAGTCCCAGACGCGCGATCTTGTGCGACTCCAGCGAGTCGATGCGCTTTTTGTCGCTGCCCACGCCCATGGTGATTTCGCCTTCCGTCGGCTTGATCATGCCGGAGATGGCGCGCATCGTCGTGGTCTTGCCTGCGCCGTTGGAGCCTATCAGCGTCACCACTTTCGCCTTCGGCACGTCAAGGGAGATACCGTGGAGGACTTTCACTTTGCCGTAGCCGGCGTGGAGGTTTTTTATCGTCAGCATGATTTTTGAGGGTCGTCGTGTTTGCTCGTGCTTCTATGAAGTCCCGTTTTCTTAGTGGTCTATTAGCGTTGCCCCTGTGCGGGGCGGCAGTCACTTTCTTTGCTGCTGCAAAGAAAGTAACCAAAGAAACAGCTATCCCCAGCCTAAGCACTTCATACCGGCCGCGGCACAGGCGATCGACCTAATGGCCCGGCAGTAGCGAGTGCCCTCGCAAGCAGATCACGGCCTGGCTCGCGCACGGTCTGACACATCGCACCACACAACACACTGGCTCAGCACAAAACAGCTCCGGCCCGCTACGCGGCCGATGGGTCAATCGGGGCGGCGTGTGCTTCTTTCTCGACGGTTTCCCTCGCATACCCAACGGCAGCGCGCAGCGCTGTGCCGGAGCTATTTCGTGCTGAACCAGCACGCTAAAACTACTGGCTCGTCCGATCGTGCGCGATCCAAGCCGTGTGAGTTTTGTGAGGGCACTCGCTATAGCCGTTCCATTCAGCCAATCGCCTGTGCCGCGGCCGGCGTGAAGCACTTTGGATGGGAGAAGCTGCTTTCTTTGGTTACTTTCTTTGCAGCAGCAAAGAAAGTGACTGCCGCCCCGCACAGGGGCAACGCTAATAAACCAAAAGCAAATCGGGATCCAGCGACAAAAAAATCAAGCCACTTGGGCAGCCTGCCCACCCAAATAAGCCTCGATGACTTTCTCATTCGCCTGAATCTCGGAAGGCTTACCCTCGGCAATTTTCTGACCGAAGTCGAGCACAGAAACGGTATCGCAAACACTCATCACCACATCCATATGATGTTCGATCAACACGAGCGTAATCCCGTGATTCCGCACCTTGCGAATGATCGCGACAAGCTCGCGGATATCCGGCGCGGTCAACCCCGCCGCCGGTTCATCGAGCAAAAGCAATTGCGGATCGAGCGCCAAAGCCCGCGCGATTTCAAGCAGGCGCTGCTTGCCATAAGGAAGATTGCGCGCTTCCTCCGCCGCAGCATTCTCCAGCCCGACAAAGCGCAACATATTGAACGCACGCTCGCGCGCCGCGCGTTCTTCACGCCGATACCGCGGACTCATCACACCGACATCCGCGACATTCGACCTGAACGTATGATGCAATCCGACGAGCACGTTCTCCAGCGCCGTCATCTCGCCAAAAAGCTGCACGTTCTGAAACGTCCGCGCAATGCCCGACAGCGCAATCTTCGCTGACGTCCGCCCCGCAAGCGATTGTCCTTCGTATTCGATCGCCCCCGCCGTCGGAACGTAGATGCCCGTCAGCACGTTCATCATCGTGCTCTTGCCCGAGCCGTTCGGACCGATCAGGCCGTGAATCGTGCCGCGCTTCACCGTCAGGTTCACATCGTTCAACGCCTTCAGGCCGCTGAACTGCATCAGCACGCCGCGCACATCGAGGATCGCGTCGGCGCCTTGCACCTGAACCGCCGCCACCGCATCGTCCTCGCGCGTATGGGTCGCGAGTGCTTCGGTATCGACCTTCGTCACACGCACGCGGCCCAGATTCAGCGTCTTGCGCACAAAGCCGACGATCCCGTCCTGCAGGTAATACACGACGAGCAGGATCATCAGACCGAAAATGGTGAGGCGCCAGTCGGTCAATGCATCGATCCAGAAGGAGAACACGGCAAGTCCGGCCGTGCCGATTATCGGCACCGCCGCGCGTTGCAGCGTCGTGGTCTTGCGTGCGAGCGCGAGCACCGCGCCCGTGACGACGACCACCGCCAGCGCCGTCGCGACGACGCGAAAGTTCGCGATATCGTCGAGCAGCTTCGGCAACATCACGATGACCGTCGAACCGATGAGCGCGCCTGTGCGCGTTTTGCGCCCGCCCATGATGATCGCGAGCAGGAACAAAATAGTCAGCTCGAAGTTATACGTGTTAGGCGAAATGTATTGTTCGGAATACGAATAAAGACAGCCCGCGAGTCCGGCGAAGCCCGCGCTGATCACGAACGCATACACCTTGTAGCGATACACCGATACGCCCATGCAGTCCGATGCGATCGGGCTGTCGCGCAATGCTTCGAACGCGCGTCCGAGATGCGACTTCAGCACGCGATGCACCACGATCAGCGACACGACGAGCAATGCCGCGACGAGCCAGTAATACTGCACCTCGTCGAGCCGGTGACCCGCGAACATCGGCTTCGGGATCTTGAGACCCATCGGTCCGTTCGTCAGAAAATCCATCTCGTTGATGAGGATCTGGATGATCGTGCCGAACGCGAGCGTCACCATCGCGAGATACGGGCCGGACACGCGCAGCGCGGGCAACGCCAGAATCGCGCCGAAGCCGGCCGTCACGAGAATCGAAAGCGGCGCCGTCACGTAGAACGGCATGCCGAGCTTCATGAACAGCACGCCCGCCGTGTACGCGCCCACGCCGAAGAGGCCCGCATGACCGAGCGACACCTGGCCCGTATAACCCACCACGATGTCGAGCCCGAACAACAGGATCGCGTAAATCATGATGGTTTCGACGAGGTGGATGTAGTACGGATTGCCCGACATCACCGGAAATATTGCGAGCACGGCAACGCCGATGAGCGCCGCGATCCAGTTCTTTGCTTTCATCGTCGCCGCCTCAGACTTTCTTGATCGCCATCTTGCCGAAGAGACCTGCGGGCTTGACCGCGAGCACGATCAAGAGCAGCACGAGCCCCGGTACGTCCTTGTATCCGGTGGAAATGTAGAAGCCGGTCGTGGTCTCCGCGATGCCGAGGATCATCCCGCCGACGATGATGCCCATGCCGCTCGACAAGCCGCCGATGATCGCCACGGCAAACGCCTTGAGGCCGAGCACCGCGCCCATCGTCGCGCCCGTCAATGTGAGCGGCGCGATCAAAACCCCTGCAAATGCAGCGGTCAACGATGAAAGCGCGTACGAGAACGTGATGACGAGCCCCGTGTTGATGCCCATCAGCGACGCCGCATCGCGATCGTTCGCGGTCGCGACCACGGCCTTGCCGAAGATCGTCTTGCGGTTGAAGAACTCGACCGCCAGCATCATCACGAGCGCGCCGCCGACGACGAGCAGTTCCATCGGCAAGACATTTGCACCGAGTATCTTAAGCGGCGCTTCGGGCAGCGGCGACGGAAAACGCAGATCGTCGCGGCCCCACACGTTCTCCGCGACGTTCTTGAAGATGATGCCGAGCGCGATCGTCGACATGATCCAGCCGAACTCCGACTTTATCTTGATCGCGGGACGCACGCCGATGCGCTCGACGAACGCGCCCTGAACGAGTCCGAAGACGCATACCAGCGGAATCATCAGCCAGTAGTTGACACCGACGGAGACGAGCGTGAGGCCGACGAGTGCGCCGAGCATGAGCGCATCGCCCTGACCGAAGTTCAGCGTGCCCGATGTGGCGAAGGTGAGTTGATAGCCGAAGGCGATCACGGCGTAGATCATGCCGAGGGCTATGCCGCTGTAGATTAGTTGCAGTAGGATCATGGGAGGCTTGTGCTTCTATGAAATCCTGTTTTCGTGTCGGTCTATTTGTGTTGCCCCTATGCGGGGCGGCAGTCACTTTCTTTGCTGCTGCAAAGAAAGTAACCAAAGAAACAGCTATCCCCAGCCTAAGCACTTCATACCGGCCGCGGCACAGGCGATCGATCTAATGGCCCCCGGTGTAGCGAGTGCCCCCACAAAACTCGCGCGGCTTGGCTCGCGCACGGTCCGACACATCGCACCACACGACACACTGGTTCAGCACAAAACAGCTCCGGCCCGCTTCGCGGCCGATGGGTCAATCGGGTCTGCGTGTGCATACCCAACGGCAGCGCGTAGCGCCGTGCCAAAGCTATTTCGTGCTGAACCCGCGCGCTCAAACACTTGGCTCGTCAAACCGTGCGCGATCCAGGTCCGGTAAGTCCTAAGAGGGCGACACTCAGGCAGCCCACGATCACAGGGCAAGCATGGCCAACTTGCGTGTGACCGCGGGCCTATCGAGCTGCTTTCTTTGGTTACTTTCTTTGCAGCAGCAAAGAAAGTGACTGCCGCCCCGCACAGGGGCGACCCCAATAAACCAACAGCAAAACGGGATCCGGCCAACAAAACGGTCAATTAGAAGCAGTAGTAGCCTGCTTGCTACGCAAAGTCCCGCCGCCTTTCTTGTCGGCGTCATACGCATAGATCACACGGCCACTCTTCACTTCACCGATCACCGGCACATTCGGTGAAATCGCTTCATGGTCGGCCTTGGTGAATGGCTTGTCATACACCATCACGACGCCTTCGACCTTCGTGTTCAGGTTTTCAAGCGCTTCCTTCACTTTCGGACCATCCGTCGTGCCGGCCTGCTTGATCGCCGCCGCGAGCAGATACACCGAGTCGTAACCTTGCGCCGCCGACACCGGCGAATCGATGCGATCGTTCTTCGGCTTGAACTCCTTCAGGTACGCATCGATAAAACCCTTGCGCTTGGGCGTGTTCGCTTCCTGAATGAAGGTCTGCGGCATGCGCGCGCCTTCGCCGTTCGTGCCGGCATTGTCGATATAGTTCGCCATCGAAAGCGTCCAGCTTCCGATCAGCGGCACTTTCCAGCCGAGCTTGGCCATGCCGTTGGCGATCTGCGCAAGCTCAGGTCCGATGCCATACGTGAGCACGGCTTCGGCGCCCGCTTCCTTCGCTTTGAGCAACTGGGCCGTCATGTCGACGTCCTTGATGTTGAATTTTTCGACCGCCACCGGCTTCACGCCTTTCGCGGCCAGCGCCTTTTCCAGATCTTCACGGCCGAGCTGTCCGTAGTTGGTCGAATCGGCGAGGATCGCAACCTTCTTGAAGCCGCGTTTGACAACGGCTTCCTCGACGATCATCGGCGCCTGGATGCGGTCGGCGGCGGCATTGCGGAACACGTAGTTATCGGCCTGATCGTCGAATTGCTTCGTGACCACCGAACCGGTCGCAACGTTGTTGAAGACGGGAATCTTCGCTTCCTGGAAGAAGCGCTGCGACGCGAGCGCGACACCCGTATTGATATAGCCGACAACCGCGACGACCTTTTCCTTGTTGATGAGCTCCTGCGCGATCTGCACGCCGCGCTCGTTCTTCGCTTCGTCATCGCGTTCGACGAGCACGATCTGACGGCCGAGCACGCCGCCCGACTTGTTGATCTCCGCAGTCGCGAGGCGCACGCCATCACGCATGCTGACACCCATGGAAGACGAACCGCCCGTGAACGGACCATCGACGCCGATCTTGATCGGGTCCGCCGCATGCGCCATCGAAAAAACGCCGAACGCGAGCGTGCTCGCGATGAGCTTCATCTTCATACCCATGTGTGTCTCCGTCGCCTGTTTCGTTTATTTGAAAGTCCCATGCAACGCGCAAAAGGCCTGCAGTGCTTTTAAAAGCATTGCGCGTTATCGATTACATAGGCTGTGAGCGAGTTTAGAAAAATGTAAGGATATGACCATATTCGGACATACCCGAACAGCACGAGCGTTAGCCCACACCTGACGCATCGTAATTGTGCAGAGCGCGGAATAAAGCATCCCGAAGCGTTTCTTTCAGCTTTGGGAAAGCGAAAAGACAGCGGGTATACACGTAAAAAAACGCGCGGCGTCCCCGGAGGATCGCCGCGCGCAACCTTGCGCACGCTTAGGTTCTTTTATCGGCTGAATGTTTCGGTCATGCACCTCTTTAGCGCGGCGCGCCGGTTTCGATCGCGTGGGCGAACTGACGCAGCACCGCACCCGATGCATCGGTGACGGCCCAGAACGTCATGCCGTCGTGATTCCAGCGTGCGAGGGCGTAACCGTCGTCGGACTGCGTGACGACCGGCGAGAAGTCCTTGTCGCTGGCTTCGCCTTTCATGTCGCCCTTGCGCTCGGGAAACACGTACACGTCGATCGGATGCTTCAGGTAGCGATACACCACGACCGCCACCGGCCGATGATCGATGTAATCCAGCCGCCCGCCGACGAGCGCGAAGCCCGGTCCCGCCGGATCGATCACCGGCGGCGCATAGTCGATGCGGCCGTTGAACCAGGGCTTCACCGTGTGCTTGTCGCTGGACAGCACGTCGATCGGACGGTCCGACATCAACGCGCGCACATGACTCGACACGATTTCCTGCGCGATGGGCGAACTGCCCGAAACGCCCGTCACGAGCGGTGCCGCCTGGAACCACAGCATCGTGCCGAGCACGAGCGCGGAGAGCGTCGCGCCCGCGAACGCGCCGCCGAAGAACGGCCAGGGCGCCGCGAACACGTTGCGCCAGCCGCGCTTCGCGGAGCGCTCCGGCAAGCGTGTGCGGGCGTCGCGTTCGGCTTCCTCGCGCACGCGCGCCAGCACTTGCGCCCGCAGATGCACGGGTGCGCGCTGATAGAGCGAACCATCGGTGAGCCTCGTATCGAGCGAGGCGGTGTCGTTATTTTCCATTTCCCGACTCCTCCGCATGTCCCGGTCCCGCGCGGCGCACGAGCCGCACGCTCGGCTTGTCCTGCCCGCCCTGCGCCGCGCGCACCGCCCCCGCCAGCATCTTGCGGCCGCGCGCGAGCCGCGACATCACCGTGCCGATCGGCACGCCGGTCACGGATGCGACTTCCTTGTAGCTCATGTCTTCCAGCTCACGTAACACCAGCACTTCGCGAAAGGCGATCGGCAGCGCCTCCAGCGCGCGATGCACCAGATGGACTTCGTCGCGGCGCACCGCGAGCGTTTCCGGATCGGCCGCACCTTCCTCCGACCAGCCCGGCAGCGCTTCGTCGCCGCCCAGTTCCTCGTCGTAGGGCGTCGCGTCCGCGAGTTGCACGCGGCGCCGCCATTCCGTAAACCACGTGTTGCGCACGATCGCGAGCAGCCATGCCCGCGCATTGGCTTCCTCGCCGCCCTCGAATCCGCCGAAAAAACGGAACGCGCGCAGATAGGCTTCCTGCACGACGTCGTCGGCGTCGCTCGCGCTGCCCGACAGCCAGCGCGCGAGGTTGTACGCGGCGTCCAGGTGCGGCATCACCGTCGCCTCGAAGCGCGCATGCGCCGCCTCGGCGCCCGCCTGGCCGCGTCGCCCGGACTTGTCTTCTTTCGACCTGCTTGGCCACATCGCGCGGGTCTCCTTTCGACATCCACGTTCGGAAAACATCGTTCGGGCGCGCACGACTCCGCTTTTTCGCGCCTTCCCATCCGTTACTCCTCTCGCGGACGGTTTATTCCCGTTTGCAGCAGCGACTCAAGAAAAATATAGCGGGAATATCCGGCCGCCTTCGCCGGTTCGATAGACGGATGCCCAAGCGACCTCGCCCCCAACGAGCGGACGTCGCGGGTGTCGCGCCCATGCATCGAGCCGCCGTGGGCGCGACTTTGCCGATTCGAATGACAAGAACCGCGGCCGCGATCATCAGAGGAACCATCATGAACCCCGACCCGAACGCACTGCCCGCACAGCAACGCGACGAACTCGACGAGCACGGCAAACGCCGCCGCACCGCCCTCTCCTGCATGGCCTGGGCGGGCGCGGGCGTCATCTGGACCGTGAGCGGCGGCGTGCCCGTGTCGCGCCTGATTTCATCGGCGGAAGCTGCGGAGAAGACGAGTTCGTTCAGCTTCGTGCAGATCAGCGACAGCCATATCGGCTTCAACAAGGATCCGAACACGGAGCCGGCGAGCACGCTCGAAGAAGCCGTGAACCGCGTGAGCGCGATGAACGCGCGCCCCGCGTTCATGATCCACACGGGCGATATCACGCACACGTCGAAGCCCGGGCAGTTCGACACGGCGACGCAGATCATCAACAAGGCGGGCATGGACGTGCATTACGTGCCCGGCGAGCACGACGTGCTGGTCGAGGACGGCAATCCGTTCTTCGAGCGCTTTTCCGGACAATACGGCAAGGACAGCACGCGCCACTGGTATAGCTTCGATCAGGGCGGCGTGCATTTCATCGGCCTCACGAACGTGATCGACCTGAAGGGCGGCGGTCTCGGCTTTCTCGGCGATGCGCAGCTCGCGTGGCTCAAGGCGGACTTGCAGGGCAAATCGAGCAGCACGCCGATCGTCGTGTTCGCGCATATTCCGCTGTGGGCGCTGTATCCGCAGTGGGGCTGGGGCACCGACGACAGCGCGCAGGCGCTCGCGCTATTGAAGCGCTTCGGCTCGGTGACGGTATTGAACGGCCACGTACATCAGGTGGCGCAAAAAGTGGAAGGCGAAATGCGTTTTTATTCGGCGATGTCGACAGCGTTTCCGCAACCCGCGCCGGGCGCGCCGTCCGGGCCCGGCCCGATGAAAGTGCCCGCCGAGCAACTGCGCACGATGCTCGGCTTGCGGGAAGTCACGCACGTCGCGGGACGCGGACAACTGGCCATCACCGACACGGCGCTCGCCGCCGCGCAATCATGAACGCCGCCATGATCGCGAGCTACGTCTCGCCCGCCAATCTCCGCCCGCTCGCCGGCAAGTTCCTGCGCAAGGCCGCGTTCGCGCTCGTCGTGAAGGGTGTGGTCAGCGCCGCCATTCCCGCGGCCTGCGCAGAGGAGCCCGCGCAACAGCTCGCGGCGGCCAGCGCGCCGACCATTTCCATCGACAACTTCGCGTTCAGCCGGTCGTCGGTCACCGTGCCGGTCGGCGCGAAGGTGACGTGGGTGAATCACGACGACATGCTGCACACCGTCACCGACGAAGGAAAGAGCTTCAAGTCCGATCCGCTCGACAGCGGCGAGAGCTTCTCGCACGTGTTCGACAAGCCGGGCACCTATAAGTACTTCTGCTCGCTGCACCCGCATATGACGGGGACGATCGTCGTGCAATGAAGCCGCGCGCGAAGGCGTGCCGATTCAGCCCCGCGCCTTCGCGATCGCGGCGAGATTGCCCTCGCCGAATCCGTGATGCCCGCGCCGCTCGACGATCTCGAAGAACATGTCGCCGGGCCGGCGCTCGACGAAGGTCTGGAGGAAAAGCTGCGGCGTGCCGTCGGGGAGAATCTCGCCGTCGACGAGAATGCCGCGCGTGCGCAACTTGCCGATGTCGAGGCCGTGGCCCGGAAGCCGCTCGCCGACTTCGTCGTAATAGCGTGGCGGCGGCTGCAGGAAGCGCACGCCGCGCGCCATCAGCGCATCGACGGAAGCGAAGATATCGGCCGAGGCGAGCGCGATATGCTGCACGCCCTCGCCTTCGTGATCCGGCAGATACTGCTGCATCAGATCCGTGCGATAAGTGCCTTCCTCGTAGACCGGAATGCGGATCGAGCCGCACGGCGACAGCGTGACCGCCGAATCCTGCGACACATGCCAGTCCGGATGCACTTGATGTATCTCCGAGAAATGCAGCACTTCGCGATAAAAATCGAGCCATTCCTGAATGCGGCCCGCGCCGACGGTCTGCGTGAAGTGATCGACTTCGAGCAGGCCGGTGCCGTGGAGATCCGCGCTCGCTCCGGGAATCGGACGAAAGTCGATGTCGTAGATCGACGTCTCGCCGCTGTTCTTGCCCGGCCAGTGATCGACGAAATAAATGTGCGAGTCGCCGATGCCCTGAATCGCCGGAATCGCGAGTTCGTTCGGGCCGATCTTCTCGCCCTCGAAATCCCACGCGCCGTATTCGAGCGCGCGCTCATGGGCGACCTGCGCGTCCAGCACGCGAATGCCGATCGCCGCGATACCCACGCCATGCGACTCCGCAAAGCGCGAGGCGAACGAATCCGGTTCGGCGTTCAGCAGGAAATTCATGCTGCCCTGGCGAAACAGCGTCACCGCCTTGCTGACGTGCCGCGCGACGGGCACGAAGCCGAGCGTTTCGAAGAGCCTGGCGAGCCCCTGCGGATCGGGACTGGAAAACTCGACGAACTCCAGCCCCGCGATGCCGAGCGGATTGTCGCCGAGAGTCGAATCGGGCGTCGCGCGGGCGGAGGAAGAGGAGTCGGGCTGGGTCATCGGCAATACCTCGAAAATGTACGATCTGGTTCACGGACGCAAAACTACCACGACTTGACGCATCCGTGCGACCCGGCGGCTTCATCGAACGGCCGCGTTCCGTACACCTAGAGTAGCGGCAGCGGGATTGCCGTGTCAAAGCCGGGGCAGCCCGACGCGCCCCGGCTCATCGTACGCATTCGCTGCGCGCATTACGCCGCGAGCCGCTGCGCGCTCATCGACGGCCGCTTCGCCTGCGGCGGAAACACGTTCCAGGTGCCGTCGTCGTGGCGGAAGAAGATGATCGCGAGCGGGCCGCCCGGATGCTGCGCCTCGATGCAAACATAGCGCGCGCCCGTGACATGCGAGCGGCACAGACGCACGACACGTGCCGGACGCGCGGGTGTCGGGGCGAGCCATTTGTCGACGGCCCAGTGCAGCGAGTTTTCGGTGGTTTGCATGATGGTCTCCTCGGTATCGATCGGCAAGACATGCGGTTCAGGCTGCGAGCGCCGCGTTCATGCGGCGGCGGCGCTCGGCGGCGACATAGGCGCGGAAAAGTCCCGACACGGCGCGAAGCGCGGCGCGCGGATGCGCGAAGCACGCTTGCACCTGACGGCTGCGGGCGCGGCCGTCGAGGCACCACGTGACGAAGTGCTCGCAGTTGTTGGTCAGCAGGTG
This sequence comes from Caballeronia novacaledonica, assembly GCF_900258035.1. Lineage (GTDB taxonomy): Bacteria > Pseudomonadota > Gammaproteobacteria > Burkholderiales > Burkholderiaceae > Caballeronia > Caballeronia novacaledonica. Next base: position 648,143 of record NZ_OGTP01000001.1, read on the forward strand.
ATAGTTGTCTTCGCCGAGGCGGCTGCGCGCGCGGCCCACCGCTTCCATGCCGACGAACCTCGCGGCCGGGTTCTGACGGATCGTGACTTCGTGGCCGGCGGCGAACTGCTCGACGCTGACTTCCTCGACCGGACCGCGATGCAGCGACTTCGCGAAGCCCGCATAGTGGATGACCATGCCGTTGCCCGCGTAGATGCCGTGATGTTCGTAACCCGAGCGGCGCGTGACGAGTTCGGTGCCGAGCGCCGGTTCGTCGTCGAGCGAGAAGACGCCCGCGGCGGCTTGCTGGTCGATCAGTCCGGTTTGTTGGTTGGTTGACATGGCTGGCTCCGAGTTTTTCTTGCTGGCGCCAGGTGTTTGTCTGGTGCCGGGTTGCCATGTCATTTGCATCTTCCTTGCCAGGTTACTTAAGTCATTGAATTTGCTTGGTTAATGACGATTTACGAGCGATTCTCAACGGCATTGTGTTTTTGATCGGCAGACAGTTTCGCGACGTGTCTGTTGGGCTCCGTGCGTCAGAACGCGCACTGGCCTTCGTGCGCCGGATGCATCCGCGAATGTTGGTTGTTCGGCGTTGCGCCGACATCGCATGTTGGCGACGGCCCAACGTATTTCATCGGCCGCGATTCGGCATGTCGCTTCAGAACGCCGCCCGATCAGGCGCGCGCAGAAAAACTCGCAAGAGCGCGCGCGTCGGCATGAGCCTTGCATTCACTCCGTGCGTCCTGCTCACAGGCCCTTCCCGGAGAAACGACATGTGCGCTCTCACCGTCACCGATCTTGAATACGACCGCGAGCTGGATCACGCGGCGATGTCGGCCATCAGCGGCGGAGGCGGTGCGCCATGGGTGTACGGCTGGATCACGCCCTATGTGGAACGTCCTTCGGGCGGCGGCGTGGCGGGCGGCGGCGGCGCGATCGTGAACCTCATCGACGTCACCAACAATGTCTACGAGGTCACGAATAACATCACCAACATCACGGTCGGCCAGATGGTGAATCAGTTTCAGAACGTCGCGGTCAGCAACACGGGCAACGGCGCGACGCTCACGGTCAATCCGAACTCGGTCGCGGGGAATCGCGCGGGTTGAACGGTGCAGATCAAGATTCGCTTCGGGCGCGCGTTGGTTCACAATGAGCGGGACAGTCCGCGACATGCGCCCGACGCCGCGCCACCCAGGATTCCGGAGGTTGACGTGACCTTCAACACCGAGTTTCGATGGACTTCCGCCGCCCGCACCGACACAGGCTGCGTGCGGCAGATCAACGAAGACGCGCTGCTCGACGCGCCCGAGCGCGGCCTGTGGGCCGTCGCGGACGGCATGGGCGGACACGCGGTCGGCGATCTGGCGAGCCGGCTCGTGATCGAGAGCCTCGCCAGGGTGTCGGCGTCGAACGACCTGTCGGGCGTCATCGCCGATGCGCGCACGCGGCTACTCGACGTGAACGACCAGTTGCGCGCGGAAGCGTCGCGGCGGATGGTCTCGCGCATCGGCAGCACGGTGGTGCTGCTCGCCGCGCGCGATGGCACGTGCGGCTACCTGTGGGCCGGCGACAGCCGCATCTATCTGTTCCGGCAAGGACGGCTCGTGCAGCTCACGCGCGATCACAGCCATGTGGAAGAACTCAAGGCGCGCGGCCAGCTCACGGCGGAGGAAGCGCTGCATCATCCGGCGCAGCATCTGATCACGCGTGCGGTCGGCGCGCTCGACGTGCTCGAACTCGACGAAAACACGCTCGCGCTGAACGATGGCGATACCTTTCTGCTATGCAGCGACGGATTGTCGAACGAGGTGAGCGAAGCGGAAATCATCAACGAACTCGCGCCGGGCAATTGCGACATGGCGGCGCAAAGGCTCTTGGAGATCGCGTTGGCGCGCGGTGGACGCGACAATATTTCGGTGGTCGTCGCGCACGCGGAGGATTTGATGGCGCCGGACAAGACGCAGGTGAATCCGTCGGTTTAGAGACGTTTCATCCGCCCGCTTCCTTGTTCTTCTGCGCCGCCGCGCGAAACTCCTTCGAATGCAGCCCGTGCTTCTTCAGAAGCATCTGCAGATGCGAGCGGTTCATCTCATAGCGTCTCGCCAGTTCGGCGACCGTCCCGCCGGTTTCCTGCAAGCCGCGTTCGAGAAACGCACGCTCCGCCTCGTCGCTTGCGACGCGCTTCGCTTCCGCGAGCGAACTCGCCGTCGCGATGCCGTTGCCGCCCGCGGCGGGACCGCCCATCGCCAGCGAGAGCGACGACTTCGGCCGGATATCGACCGGCAGATGATCGATGTCGGCCATATCGCCCGCGAGACACGCGAGCCGGTAAATCACGTTCCGCAACTCGCGGATATTGCCGGGATAGTCGTAATTGCGCAGAAAATCGCGCAGCCTCGGCGACAGCTTCACCGGCCTGCGCTTCAAGGTCGCGGCGGCTTCATCGCCGAAATAGGCTAGCAAGAGCGGAATTTCGTCTCGCCGTTCGCGCAGCGCGGGCAACGTCAGATGAATCACGCTCAGCCGATAGAACAGATCCTCGCGAAAGCGCCCTTCGTCGCAGAACTTGCGCAAGTTGCGATTCGTCGCCGCGACGATGCGCGTATCCACCGCGATCGGCTCATCCGAACCGACGCGCTGAATCTCGTGCGCTTCGAGCACGCGCAGCAGTTTCACCTGCCCCGACAAAGGCAGTTCGCCGATTTCATCGAGAAAGATGGTGCCCGTATGCGCGCTTTCGAACTTGCCTTTTCGATCGTTGGACGCGCCCGTGAACGCACCCTTGCGATGCCCGAATAGTTCGGACTCCAGCAGATTATCCGGAATCGCGCCGCAGTTCACCGAGATATACGGCTTGTCCGCGCGCGAGCCGTTCGCGTGAATGACCTTCGCCATCAGTTCCTTGCCGGTGCCGCTCTCGCCGTCGATCAGCACGGGCAGATCCGTCGGTGCAGCTTTCTCCGCGATTTCCAGCGCTTCCAGCAGCTTCGGGTTATCGCCGAACGTGCCTTCGAACACGAAGCTGCGTTCGATCAGCGCCTGACGCCGCGCGCCCGGCGGCAGGTCGCGCTTCGGTTCGGCGGCGGCCGCCTGCACGAAGCGCTCCTTGTGCGACAGTTGCATGACTTCGTCGCGCAAGGTGCTCGCCTGCCGCAGCAGCTTTTCGATCTCGGGCCGTTCGAGACGCGAGGTCCATCTGAGCGTCGAGCGCAGAATCTCGATCTTCTCGATGAGCCCCGCATACGAAATCGCCGATGACGCGGGCGCGCTGGTGTCGCTTTCGGGTTGGTCGAGTATTTTCATGCTGCGCTCAGTTGCTTTTGCACGAGTTGGTAGTACATACCTTTTCTCGCGACGAGCTCGTCGTGCTTGCCCTGCTCGACGATGCCGCCTTCGTACAGCACGAGAATCTTGTCGGCGCGCATAATCGTCGAGAGCCGGTGCGCGATGATGACCGCCGTGCGTCCCTTCAATATCTCCTGCATGTTGCCGAGAATATTGCTTTCCGATTGCGTGTCGAGCGCGGACGTGGCTTCATCGAACACGAGCAGGCGCGGGTCGTGATAGAGCGCGCGCGCAATGCATAGCCGCTGAATCTGCCCGCCCGAAAGGCCCACGCCGCGCTCGCCCACCACTTGCTCATAACCGAGCGGCATCTTCACGATGAACGCGTGCGCATCGGCCATCTTCGCGACTTCCTCGATGCGCCGCCTGTCGGGTGCTTCATCACCGCTCGCGATGTTCTCGGCGATCGTTCCCGAGAACAGCAGATTGCTCTGCATCACGTAACCGATCTGCGCGCGAAAGAAGCCCTTGTCGACGACATTGATATCGTAGCCATCGACGGTCATCTTGCCTTCGCTCGGCGCATAGAAACCGACGAGCAGCTTCGCGAGCGTCGTCTTGCCCGAGCCGCTGCGCCCGACGATCGCAATGAGTTCGCCCGGCTTGATATCGAAGCTGACATTCTCCAGCACGTAGGGCGCGTCGCCGTCGCCGTAACGGAAGTACACGCCGTTGAAGCTGATGTCGCCTTGCAGGTCCGGCAGCATCACGCGCTGCTGCATGTCTTCGGGCTTCTGCTCGGGCTCGATGTCGAGCACGTCGCCGAGCCGCTCCATCGCGACGCCTGCGTCGTTCAGGAGACTCCACAGGTTGATGAGGCCCATCAGCGGCGCAAGCACGCTGCCCATGTATGCGTTGAACGCGATCAGTTGCCCGATGGTCAGCTCGCGTTCGAGCACGAGATTCGCGCCGACCCACAGCACGCCGATGGTCGTCGCCGCATTCAGCAACTGGCTGCACAAGCCCACCGCGATATTGAAACGCTGCGACTTGTACTGCACTTCCAGCGACTTCGCGTACTTCTTTTCCCACTTCAACCGCACGGGCCGTTCAATGCCCATGCCCTTCACCGTCTCCACGCCGCCGAGCGCTTCCATCAGATAGGAACGCGCATCCGTTCCCGCGTTGAACGTCTCGCGCGCGTTCTGCTTGATGCGCGGCGTCGCGACGATCGTGAGGACCATCATCGGAATCACGAACGCGATCAGCAGCAACGTGAGCTTCACGTTGTAGAGGAACATGATCGTGAAGTAGATGAAGAGCATCAGCAGGTTCAGCACGGTCGATACCGTCGATTCCGTGAGGAATGCGCGGATCGTGTGATTCTCCTGAAAGCGCGCGAACACGTCGCCGGTCTTGCGCTTCGCGAAGAAGCCGAACGGCAGCGAGAACGTGTGCTTGAAGAACTGCGACATCATCGCGAAGTCCATGTTGCGGACCATGAAGTTCGCGAGGTAGGCGCGTATCGTCGTCATGAGTTGCGTGAACAGGCTCGCGATAACGAGCCCCGCGATCAGCACATGCAGCAGGTTGACGTTCTGATGCACGATCACGCCGTCGAGAATATTCTGGATGATGAGCGGCGGAATCACGCCCAGCACCTGAATCACGAAGGTCGCAAGAAACAGATGCAGCAGGATCTTCTTGTACGGCTTCAGATAGCCGACGAACCGCAGCCACGGCGAGCGCGACACCGCTTTCTGCGTGAGATCCTGCCCCGGCGTGAACAGCAGGCACGTGCCGCTCCAGCCGCGCTCGAACTCGCCGACCGTCATCTTCCTGAAGCCGATCGCCGGGTCCGCGACCCACACGTTCTCGCTCGACACACCGTAGATGATGATGTAGTGATAACCCTCCCAGTGCGCAATGAACGGCATCTCGAAGCCACGCAGCGATTCGAACGTGCACTGCACGCCGCGCGTCGTGAAACCGAGCGACTCGCCCGCGCGCGCAAGTGAATCGAGCGTCGCGCCGGACGTCGTCACGTTGGCGAGCTCGCGCAGCTTGCCGAGCGTCATGTTGATGCCGTAGTGACGGCAGATCATCGCGAGACAGGCCGCGCCGCAATCCATCTCCTCGGCCTGCTCGACCCACGCGAAGCGCTTGATGACGCGCTCGCCCAGTTCGGGCTTCGTGTGCAGATCGAGCATCGCGGGCAGCTTGCGGCGCTCGGCGAGTTTCTTCTGGCGCTGCAATTCGCGTTCGGTGAAACGGATGCGCTCTTCGAGCACTTCGCGCAGCTTCACGTTGCGCTCGATGATGAAATGCACCGTCTTTTCAGGGATCACGAGCAGGCGCGTATCCGCACTCGCGATCGCCGAAGCCATCTGCTCCTGGCGCATCACGCAGGCCTTTTCGCCGAAGATCTCGCCGGGGCCGAGCGTCGCGAGCACATGCTTCTCGCCGCCCTCTTCGCGCACGATACGCACTTCGCCCTGCCGCACGACATAGAGACGCCGGTCGTCGCGCGATTCCTGCTTGAGAATCTCCTTGCCCTCGCCGACGCGCTTCACGCCGACGCTGCGCACGCACTCTTCGAGTTCCGCCTTGTTGAGCTTGCCGCGCAGATCGAAGAGCTTCGCGACGAAGCCGCCCGCCGAATTGATCGCGACATAGCTCGTCACGAACGCGAGCGCGGCGGGATTCTTCGCGATGACCGGATCGATCGCGACGCGCGGGATATACAGCAGCTCCGTCTTGCCGGAGGAGCGCACCGACGACTCGTGCCGGTAGTCGCGCAGCATCGCGATATCGGCGAAGGACTCGCGCTCCTTCTTGACCCCCATGCTGATTTCCTTGCCGTGCTCTTCGGTGAAGATGCGCACGGACCCCGCCTTCACGATATAGAGCCCGTCGGCCGCATCGCCCGCGTTGCACACGGTCTCGCCGAAGCCGAAGCGGCGCGACTCGGCGTTCGCGGCCAGATGCTCGATCTCCTCGCGCGTGAAGGGCGAAAGAATCTCGACCGACGAAAGAAAGTCGGCGGGCGAATCGAGGTTCGATGGAGCGTCCATGTTCTATCGCTTTCCCCGTCGGTCAGCGTGCTTCGATGACGTGCTCCTGCGCGCGCGCCATCATCCAGTCTTCGCGCAGCAGGCGGCGGATTTCCGCGGACACGTCTTCGTCGAGCTTCGCGGGATACTTCGCCGTCACCGCGAAGATTTCATACGACGCGCCATCCGCGGAAATGAACGGTCCGAGCAGATCGCCGACTTCCGCGTTGAACACCTTCGCCTCCACTTCCGGCTTCATCTGCCCGCGCATCACGCGGCCGATCACGCCGCCCGCGTCGCGCGTATCCGCAAGCGAATGCTCGCGCGCCATCTCGGCGAAGCTGTCGGGATCGTCGTTGAGATAGGAGATCATTTCCTTCGCGCTGCCTTCGGTATCGAGCAGGATGTGACTGACTTCGATGCTGTCGAACTTCGGCGAATTGAGCTGGAAGTACTCTTCGATCTCGCGTTCCGTGCCCACTCTGTCGAGCATCTTTTCCTGATAGAGCGTGTCGGTGATGAAGACCTCGAACTCGTCGAGACTCACGTGCAACGCATCGAGATAGTTATTCATGTCCGCCGCGCGATGCAGCCCGCGAATGCGGCGGAACTGATCGGCGCGGTTCTGTATTTCGTCGTCGCTCACGCCGACGCCCGACTTCTTCGCCGCGCGCACGGTCAGCTTGTCGCGCACGAGTTGCTCGATGAGACCGTCGAACTGGCCGTTCAGCTTCAATAACCTGACAAACTCGCCGACGTCGACCACTTCGTCGTCGATACGCACAATCGCCGTCATGTCGTTCTCCGTTCGGTTCTGTTGAACTTGCGCATCATGTCCGCGTTGCGGTGCTCGTGTAACCCTCCATTCCTATCCCGCCACATTGCGGAAGGGATCAAGCCCGAGATCGATCAGGCGCCGCTCGCGCACCACGACTTCAGCGGTCGCCGTCATGCCGTAGCGCAGCGGATACTTCGTGTCCGCGACCTGATAGAAATCGCGATCGAGCGTCACGCGTCCTTCGTAGACGGGCTGCTTGGTCGTCGGGCTCGGCTTGGTCGCGGGCGAGATGAACGCGAGCGTGCCGTCGATCACACCGTAGCGCTGATAAGGAAACGCGTTGAACTTGAGCTTCACGCGCTGCCCTTCGCGCAGGAACGCGCGGTCGTGCTCCGCGATCTCGATCTTCAGCACCGGCTTCGCATTCGCCGGCGCGATGCCGCCGAGCGGCGTATTCGCCTGGATCTTGTCGCCGGGCTGCGTCGATGTCACGTCGGTGACCACGCCCGACACCGGCGCGAGAATCAGCAGAAAATTATCCTTGTCGATGTTCTCGAACTTGATGCGCGCGGCCGCATCCGCGACGAGCCGCGCCGTCTGTAGTTGCAAACGCAACTTGTCTTCGGTGCTCGCCACTTCGCGCATCGCGGCTTCGTATTGCAGCCGCAGGCTCGTCGCTTCCTGACCGCTCGTTTCCAGTTGACGCTTCGCCTGCGTGAAATCGTGGCTCAGGCGAAAGTCGAGTTCCGCGAGCCGCGATTGCTCCACGCGATACGCGCCGTCCGCTTCGAGATATGCGTTGCGTTTCGCATCGACCTGCGCCTCGGCCACGCCGCCGCCGCCAGGCAGCGCGAGCAGGCGTTGGAAGCGGTCGAGTTCCACCTTCGCCGCGTCGCGTCCGCGGCGTGCGTTTTCCAGCGTGCTGCGCGCTTCCTGCAACTGCGCCTTCTGGCCTTCCGCGAGCTTGCTCGTGCCCTCGGCCACGCGCTGCTGATGCTGATGCTCCTCCACATCCATCTGATCCTTGAGCGCCGCGATCTTGCGCTCCATCAGCAGCTTTTTCTCGGGGAACTGCTTCCATTCGCGCTCGGCGTCGTCGAGCTTCAGTTGCGCTTCGAGCGCGTTGCTCGCCGCCTCGATCGCGCCGCGTGCGTTCAGCCGCGCCACGACGTCATCCTTGCGCACGGGCTGCCCTTCGGCGATATAGAGATCGGCGAGTTCGCCATCGATCGGCGCGTAGAAGCGCCGCACTTCCGATTCCGGCGCGAGCGTGCCCTGCGCGCTGACCATCACGTCCGCATGGCCGACGAACGACCAAACGAGCGCCGACGCGACGAGCGCCACCATCGCGAAGATGAGCCCCTGCGTGAACCCGAGCGGCTCGGCCGTGAGAATCGCGATGCCTTCGGCGCCGTGCTCGCCGAGCGCCTGCGACAGCGGCTTAAGGTGTGTGTCTCTCTTCACTGCTCGTGCCTCCGCTGATCAGACTCAGCTTGGTATTGAGAAGCCCCGGTTCGAGCACCATCCGCAGATCCTGCAGCGAGCGCCGCTGCAAATCCGCTTCCGTGCCGATCTCGCTGGCGAGCGCGGTCCACTTGGCCGTCGCGCTGTCCGCCTTCACCTGCCTGAAAATGCGCATGCCGCGCGTGGCCGCATCCTGTGCGTCCGACAAGAGCCGCGCCTGCGTTTTGAACGTATCCGACACGCCCGATTCGAGCCGCTGCGACCCGCCGATGCCGCCGTTCGTCCGATACTGCTGCCACAGCGTCTGCGCCTGCGTCATCAGCGTCTGCGCGCGGGCCGTCGCCTTGTCTTTCAGCGAGGCGAGATCGGGCGCGACGGCCTTCGCATAGAACGTGTCGGCATCGAGATCGAGCGTTTCATAGAAGGACAGCAACGCTTCTTCGTAGCCCTTCGTGCCGCGCGCCTTCTGCAAGTCGGCGAACTGCGCGGTCACGGCCTTCTTGTGCGCGAGTTCTTTCTGCACCGTCGGCGACCACGAACCTTGCGGCAGCTTTTGCAGACCGTCGATCGCCTGCGCGCTCTGACCGCGATTCCATGCATCGGCGACGCTCCCGTATTGCGCGAGCACGTCGTGCGGCGGCAACTGGCTCGCGCCCATCTGCCTGAACTTCGCCTGGAACGGCGGCGTCGAGAAGTTCGCCTTGCTCACCGATCCCGCGAGCGGCGCGAGGCTCGGCGCGGTCAGACTGCGGCGCAAGCCGGTGTAGGTATCGAGATCGGCGCGCACGCGATCGAGACCCGCGAGGCGCGGATACTTGTCCGCGTATTCCTTCAGCGACGCGCCGATCGCATCGGTATCGTCCTGACCGAGACTTTTAACGATGCTCGCATCGAGCCTGTCGATGGCTGCGAGATACACGGAATCGTCGCTTTGCAGCTTGCGCAGATGACTCAGCGCGAGCGCATACGGATCGCGGAACTCGGGCACGTAGCCGGCGATGCGGTCGAGATCGCGCTGATGCCCCGCCGCGTCCGCCTCCCAGTGCTTCAGGATCGCGCCGATGCGCGACTCGTCGCCGTACATGCGGATCGGCGCATCGGAGCCGCCGCGGCTCATCACGAAGCTTTCCAGCTTGCCGATCCACTCCAGTTCATCGACGAGCGAATGCACATCGGCGTTATGCTCGGCAAGCGTTCGCATCTGCGCGATGATCGCATCCGCGCTTGCGAAATCGCCCTTCTTCAATGCGGCGAGCCAGCGCGGCACGTTCGACTTGAGCACGGCTTCGGTGTTCATCGACGTGAACTGCGCGTCTTGCGGATGCCGCTTCAGATAGTCGTTCGTGACGGTCGCCGCTTCGCCGAACTCGCCGTGCGCCATCAGCGATTTCGCGTGACGCTCGGGCGAGCCGCTATAGAAGAGCACCGCGCCGCCCGCGACGAGCGCGGCCAGCACGCACACGAGAATGATGCGCGTGCGGCGCGCGGCCTGTCTATCGTCGCTGGCGAGCGCGCGATGCAATTCGCCCACGAAGAGCGCGAACTTGCTGCGCTTCGCGGCGCGCGTGTCATGACGGCTTTCGGGCGCGGGCCTGGGCTGCGCTTCTTCGTTGACTTCGTCCTCGCGCGCGGCGGCCTGATCGACGCAGAAGATATCCAGAAACGAATGCGCCGAGCCGACGAAGGTCGTCTTGTCGCTGTCCCGTTCATCGTCGAGTGACGGCGCTTGCACCTGCGCGACCATTTCGGTGAGCGTCGACTCGCTTTCTTCGCCGTGCAGATGCACCGTGTACGCGAAGTGCGTGCCGCCGAACGCGAGGATATCGCCATTCTTCAGCTCGACCGCCGACGCCCCGAGCCGCTCGCCATTCACGAAGGTGCCGTTCGTGCTGCCGAGATCTTCGACGAACGGCGCGCCGCCCTTGATGAACACATGCGCGTGCCGCCGCGACACGTAGTTGACCTGATGCGGATACTGCTCGCGATAGCGCGCGAAGGTCTCGTCGGTCTTGCTGACGAGAAACGGAAATTGCGGAACTTCGACGGGATGCAGACCGAGATCGTCGCGCTGCGGCGTGAGCGTGATGCCGATCGGCTTCGGCGCGTTCGAACGCCGCGCGCGCGGCGCGAATTGCACGCGATACGACAGCCGGCTGCCGAACGAGATGACGTCGCCGCTTCGCACGCGGGCAGGCGTATCGCGCACGGGCGTGCCGTTCACCGCCGTGCCGTTCTTGCTCGCGAGATCGGCGATATAGACGAAACCGTGCTCGACGAAAATGCGCGCGTGACGGCGCGAAAGTTGTGCGACCGCTTCGGGCGGGCTCGTATCGAACGGCGCTTCGGCACGGCCGATCGCGAAGAGATTTTCGTCGATGCGGATTTCCGTGAGCCTGTCCGCCAGTTCGCCGGCAAGCTCGGGATGCGGCGCGGGCTTCAGGATGACGTCGAACGCCTCGCCCACGCCCGGCTGTTGTTCCGCAACGGAAAAGCCTTGAGCCATGTCCATGTCACGCGGTACGTCCAGCCGCTGCCGCCGACGCGCCAGAGGAATGCCCGGCAACGTCGGGCGCATGGACAGGTTGGGTCGCGCCGTTGTTAATGTCATTCGTCACCGGCGGCTGTTGAGAGTTTAAGTCACGCATCGTCGTAGTCAATCGTGCGGCAGCGGTTGGTCACGCAAATAGCCATCGATATTGAACGATCGTTAGTAATTCATATGAATGCGCCCGGCGATATTAATTGAGCGCTTCACTTCGTCGTGTCCTTGCTCGCGCTTTGCACGTCGACCATCGGCCAGCCGCCGCCGAGCGCCTTGTAGAGCGTCACGGTGTCGGAGAGAATCTGCTGATGGTTCGCGAGCAGCGCAAGTTGCGCGGCGAGCAGCGTGCGCTCCGTCTCGAACACTTCGAGCTGCGAGATCACGCCCTCTTTCAGTTGCGCGTCGATCTGCGCGGCGACCACCGTCAACTGATCGACTTCCTGCTGCAACTCGACGCGCTGCTTCGTGTGCGAATCGAGATTGACGAGCGCGTTTTCCACTTCCTCGAACGCGTTCATCACCGTGCTGCGATATTGCTGTTCCGCGACGGTCGTCTGCGCTTCGGTCGTCTTCACGTGAGCGCGCACCGACGGATCGAGAATCGGGATGTTGATGCTCGGCACGAAGCTCAGCGTGAACATCTTGAGCAGATCGGTCAGTTGAAAACTCGCCGTGCCGCCACGCCCGGTCAGGTTGATCGTCGGCAGTTGCGCGAGTTTCGCCTGTCCGACGAGGTCGTACGCTTCGAGCACGCGATACTCCGCCGCGATCAGATCGGGACGGCGTGCGAGCAACTGCGACGGCAGTCCGCCCGGCACCGGAGGAACCTGCACGCGCTTTTGCAGCTTGCCGTCGGGCATCCTGAATTCGCCCGCGGGCACGCCGATCAGCGTCGAGAGCGCATTGTTCGCGAGATCGCGCGAGCGGCGCAGTTCCAGCAGTTCGCGCGTCAGACGATTGAGTTCCGCGCGCTGCGTGAGCACCTGCGTCTTCGGCACGAGGCCGTTCTTCTGCATGCCCTCGAAGATCGTCAGGATCTGCTGGTTCGTCGCGATGGTCTGCTGCTGCTGGGCGATCTGATCGTCGAACTGGAGGATCTGGAAATACGTCGTCGAGACGAGCGCGACGAGTTCGAGATAGCCCGCGCGCCAGTCGGCTTCGGTCGCGCGGAATTCGGCTTTCTGCGCCTGCACGCCCTTTTCGACGGTACCCCAGATGTCGATGTCCCAGCTCACCTGCGTCGCCAGGTTGTACTGTTTCGAGAACTTCTGGCCTGTCGTCTTTTCGAAGCTCGCGCCCGCGCCGAGATCCATCGACGGCAACGCGCCCGCGCGCGCCTCGCCGATCTGCGCGCCCGCCACCTGAATGCGCGCGGCCAGCACCTTGATGTCGAAGTTGCCGTTGATGGCCTTCTCCACCAGCGCGTCGAGCGTCGGATCGTGGAACTGCTTCCACCAGTCGGGCTGAATCGTGTCGGAGGCGGCGACCTTCGCGGTGTCGATCTTCGTGAAGGACGTTTTCTCGGGCGTATCGGGCCGCTGATACGTCGGCACTTTCACGTCGATACAGCCGGACAGCAACGCAGCGGCAATCAGCCCCGGCAGCACGGCCCATTCGCGCCTGCTGATGACGCGCAACGATGGCAACAAGGCTCGCACGATCTCGCTCCCGGTGAACGCGCACCGACGGTCGGTTTGATGGGTGAGAAGCACGGCGCCGGCCGTCGGTCTTTCAAGTAAATCACACGGCGCGCCGCGACTCCATACGGGGTAAGTCACGTGGCGCGCGCGTGCTCTGTGGCACGTCGCGCTTTCGTGACGCGGTCCGGCAGGATGCGACCCCGGCCGAACCGCAACGCCCGGGATGCTGCGGGCGGTGTTACAGCAGAGCTCCCCGTGCCCCGCCTTTACTGCTGACTGCTTGAACGCCTGCTGCGAAACATGCTCACGCGAGATTGCCCGCCACACCGAAGTTGACGTTGGCGATGTTCTTCGCGTTTTGCGTCGGCGAAACCGTCGATTGCGACTTCAGCGCCTCGGCGAACGCGACGTTGCTGCCGTTCTGGTTGAACGTGGTCTGCGTCTGGTTGATGATCTGCTGCGGATTGAACGGCATCGAGAGCGTCGCGCCGTTCATCGAGATATAGCCGGGAAACAAGGTCGCATAGCCGCCGCGGACAGCGGACATGGCGCGGCTGTCGAGTGCTTCGGTGACGGGAAGGTCCTTGATGATCAGCGTCTTCATTTCCGCTCTCCTTGGGTGCGCGTCGCGCATTCGGTGGTGGCTTCGAGCAACGTGTCCGGCTCGCGACCCTGTAATGCATGGCGTGTGCCAATCACGTCGGGCATCGGCTGTATTTCGTTGAACTCGTTGCTGCGCAAGCCTTTCGTCGAATTGCGCTGCGTCGTCGGGCCAGCCTTGATGACGCCGAACTTCCAACACTTGCCGCCGACACTGTCGGTTCGCAAACGACACCGCACACGGATGCACGCACGAGCGTTCCCCTTCCGCGAACTATGCGCGGATTCGAATTCGATATAAGCGATCGGGAAAGGCGCCGCTCAGTGCCTCACGCGGCGCCCGGCGTCATTTGACGTAGATCGTGATCTTTTTGGAATAGACGGGCGGGTTATGCGGTATGTGCTTGTCATCGCCCATCAGAAGTTGCAGCGTGTGCTTGCCCGGCGGCAGTTCGAGCATGGTTTCGGTTTCGCCGGCGCCGTAGTGCAGATGATTGCGATCCGATGGAATCTCCTGATCCATCGGCGGCAAATCGACATCGATCAGCAAATGATGATGCCCCGTGTTCGGAAACTTCACGCCGCGCGGCGCGACGCCCATGAAGCGCAGCCCGAACCAGACCCGGAAGGGCTTGCCCGCGGGAATGGTCTGCCCGTCGTTGGGATAGCCGATGTACGCGTAGGCGTTCGCGGGCGCGGGCGTCGGCCCGGCGTACGCGCACGGTGCGGCGATGGCCGTCGCGAGCGTGGCGGCGAACAGAAGCGAACGCGCGAGCGCGAGCGCGTCAGCGGATCGTTTTTTCATGTCATGTGCCCTCGGCAAGTGCACAGCTCATTTCACCGTGATCGTGATCTTCTTCGAATACACCGGCGGATCGTGCGGAACGTGGTTGTAATCGCCCATCAGCAACTGCAACGTGTGTTTGCCCGGCGGCAGTTCGAGGCGCGCATCCGTTTCGCCCGCGCCGTAGTGCAGGTGATTGCGATCGGACGGGATCTCCTGATCGAGCGGCGGCAGATCCGCATCGACCAGCAAATGGTGATGACCCACGTTCGGCAGATCGACGCCCTTCGGACAGATGCCCATGTTGCGCAGGCCCATGCGCACCCAGAGTTTGCCGCCCGAAATCACGGCGCCGTCCGGCGGCCAGATGATGTACGCCTCGGCGTTCGGCGGAGCGGGCGTGCGCGCACGCGCGGCGGCGGAAAACGACGAATCGGCGGCCAGCGCGGCCAGGGAAGCCAGCGCGCCAAGCACGGTTCTTCTCAGCATGTTATGCACGCCTCTCTCGTTGAAAGGCCTCTTGGATGGGCCAGGGAATCGCACCTTGCACGCGCGAAAGCTCGTGCCCGGAGCGTGACGCGGGTTGTGTGATGCACCGTCGTTGGCTTTTAGATTAGGACGTAACGTTTAAAAAAGATACGTACACAGGGCGGTGCTTCGGCCCTCTTCACGGATACCTCCCTTCAGGGGATTAAGCGGCGCGTGAGTGCGTGCTATCGTTGTTGGTGCCTGAGGGCGCGGACCTCGCCCCAAAGCCTCGGCATCGAGCGCGTATGCAACGCGATGCCCTCCACTCAAAGCCGGACGGACAGGGTGTGAACATGTGGCGAACTCTTCTCATCGCGGGCGTGTTGCTGACGATCGGCCTCGCGCCCGCACCCGCGAGCGCGGCGTCGGTCATCCCGTCGGTTATCTCTTCTGCAAGCACGACGACCGCGCACGCGCCCCGGCATCTCGCGCTCGTGATCGGCAATGCAGACTATGCCGATCGTCCGCTCGCGAGCGCATCGCGCGATGCCGACGACATGAGCACGGCCCTCGGCGCGCTCGGCTTCGACGTCACACGCCGCACGAATCTCGATGAAGCGGCCATGCGCCAGGCGCTCGACGCATTCGCCGCGCGTCTCGGACCGGACGATACGGCGCTCGTCTATTTCGCGGGCCACGGCCTTCAGGCGGGCGGCGACGCGCGGCTCATGCCGCTCGACGCAAGCGAGCAACGACCGGCGACGCTCGTGCGCGACACGCTCTCCGCGAAGGACATCGTCGAGCGCATGACGCGCGCGCGGCCGGACGCGGCGAACATCGTCGTGCTCGACATGTGCCTCACCGATCCCTTCGAAAAAACGAACGTGCGGACGTGGACGCTGCCGCCGCGCACGCTCGTCGCGTATGCCGCCGCGCCCGGCGATGCCGCCGCCGAAAGCGATCGCAACGGGCGTTACACCGCAGCGCTGCTGCGCGCGCTGGGCACAGGCTCTCCGGTGACGCCGGCGACATTCGCGGCGGCGGCGTCCGATGTCGCGCAGGCATCGCGCGGCGCGCAAAGGCCGTGGATCGCATCGACGCTCGACGCGGGCGTCCCCATCGCAGATAGAGCGGCGCGCGTGCGTATCGCGGCCGCCGATTCCGCCGATATCGTGCGCACGCGCGGCATCCTCCCGAAAGACAGCAACGAGCAGTACGAACTGACGTTCTGGGAATCGATCAAGGACAGCAATTATCCGAGCGACTACGAGGCGTATCTGAAGGCGTATCCGAACGGCCGTTTCGCCGCGCTCGCCAAGGCGCGCATCGAGCGTCTTCGCGCGGCGGGCAATGCGAAACCGGCGGCATCGTCGACTACGGCGCCACCGGCGGCAACCGCGACGCCCGCCGCACCGGCGCCGAAGCCGGCGCCGTCCGCGCCGGCCACCGCCGCCGCGCCGGAAAAGCCTCGCCCGACCACGCCGGCCGCACCCGCCGCCGCCGCGGTGACCGCGCCGCCCGCCGCCATCACCAGCAAGCCCGCGGCGAAGACGGCAAGCGGCGGCGAGATCAAGGATTGCCCGGCGTGCCCGATCCTGATTCCGCTCTCGTCGGGCAGCTTCACGATGGGCAGCAACAACGACGATCCCGCCGAGAAGCCGCCGCACAAGGTATCGATCGGACGGGCGTTCGCCATCGGCAAATACGAAGTCACGGTCGAGCAATGGAACGCCTGCGCCGACGCGGGCGCGTGCACGCGCGTCGCGCCGGAAGGCGAGTCGGCCACGCCGCCCGGCAACGCGCCGATGCGCAACGTGAGTTGGGACGACGCGCAGGTCTACGTCAAATGGCTGAGCAAGGTGGGCGGCAAGCCGTATCGCCTGCCGACGGAAGCGGAATGGGAATACGCCGCGCGCGGCGGCACGCAGTCCACGTACTGGTGGGGCGATCAGATGAAAAAGGGCACGGCCGACTGCAAGGATTGCGGCGATCCGTACAAACCCGATTCGCCGACCACCGTCGGTTCGTTCGCCGCGAATCCCTACGGCCTCTACGACATGAACGGCAGCGTCTGGGAATGGGTCGCCGATTGCTGGCACAGCTCGTACAAGAGCGCGCCCGTCGATGGCCGCGCGTGGGACGATCCATCCTGCTCGGTGCGCGTGATTCGCGGCGGCTCGTGGCGCGAAGGCGCGTCCTACATGCAGTCGGCGACGCGCTTCAAATACAGTTCCAGCGTGCGGCAGTCGCAGAACGGCTTTCGCGTCGCGCGGGACATGGAGTGAGCGTCACCGGCCGGCGGCCTTCACGATGATCTGCGCCTGCGCATCCCGCTCGATCTGCTTCAGCGCGGGAAGCGCCGCCCGGAAATCGTCGGGCGTGCAGACCTGTTTGCCGAAGCGCGCGTCCAGCGTGCGCGAAATCTGCACGACGTTCGTCGACGGATCGAAGAGATAGCGCGAGCGGTAGCGAAAGAAAGCGCCCGTCAGATCCTGATCGGCGGGCACTTCGGTCACGCGCATCGTCTTCGGCAGCGTGATCTGCGAGACCTCGTCGAACGTCCCGCCGATGCACAGATACGGCTGCGTGCGCGTGCGCTCGGCGAGCCAGGTGCGGGTCGCCGTCGCGATGCCGCCCGACAGGCTCGACAGCGCCGGCAAGGCCGTCGTGCCGGTCGGCCAGACGACATCGTCGAGCGTGCCGCGCAACGTCGTCGCGAACGGGCCGCCGCTCGCATCGACATCGCTCGTGGTCAGCGCACCCGCGCCGCGCAGGTTCGTGAAGCGCAGCCGGTCCGCCGCGATCTGGTCGCGCCGCTGCGCATTCGCGAGCCGCAGGTTCATCCGCTCGATCTCCGCGCTCCATCCTGCATCCTCGACCCAGTACGCGAAGCTCGCCTCGCCTTGCGGCGCGACCTCGATCTGCAGTCGCGCCGTGCGCGCGAGCGGCTGGGTCGCGGGCGTGCGGGCGAGCACGCCGGTGTTCACGAGCAGCGCGGGGCGATCCATGTCGGAGAGCGGCAGAAAGCCGAACTCGACGCTCGACGCCGTGCTGTCCGCATACACGTTCAGGTCCGGCAGCCACGTGACGATGTGGTTGATCGCGCCCGCCCCGTAGCCCGGCACCGAAGGCAGCGTATAGACCGAGCCGAGGCCGATCAGCGCGGGCTCGTTGCGAATGCCGGCGGCGTCGAGCAGCGCTCCGTAGAGCGCGACGTGATCCTTGCAATCGCCGTAGCGGTTCGCGAGCACGTCCGTCACGCGATGCGGCACGGCGGGACTCTGGCCGATGAACATCGCGACATAGCGGATCGAATGACGCACCCAGTCATAGAGCGTTTTGGCTTTCGCGCGATCGTCGGGGTCGTTTTGCGTGAGCGATTGCGCGAGCGCGCGGATGGCCGGATCGCTCGCGCCCGGATCCGCGGCCGCGTCGCGGTAGCTTTTCGCGAAGCTCGCGTAATCGGGAAAGGTCGTGACCAGCAGGCGATCCCCGTACTGCGCATAGCCCACCGAGCCGCTTTCGATGCGCGCGATACGTTCGCGCCGGTAGGTGAACGCGTAGCGCGTGCGCCCGTTTTCCGTGACGGGCGGCTCGGCGACATAGCCGCGCGCATCGGCATAAAGCGGTTTGTCGGCAGGAAGATCGAAGACGAGCCGCTGCTGCAGCACGGGCCGCTGCCCCGGATCGACGTAATAGTTGAACTGCCCGGGAATCACCGCCGCCGCCTGGCTCTTGCGCGAGCGCAGATGCACCGTCGAGCCGATGCCCACCGCCGGAAAGATGATCGCGCGCAGTTTCGCGTCCTGAAACGTCGGCGCGCCCGCCGAGCGCGGCTCCTGAATGTCGCGGATCTGATCGGGCGAGACGTCGTGGCGCGCGCCGTTCGCATCGACGGAATACGCCTCGACGATATCCACCTTCGACACGCTCTTGTCGTACCAGACGTAGCGCTGCGCGATCTCGTCGACGCCCGCCGACGTGTTCGCGCGCAGCACGGCGGTGTCGTCTTCGGTCAGCGAGCCGTCGGCGGCGACGACGAACTCGTGATCGTCGCTGACGATGGTCGAAGGATCGTCGTCCGTTGCGGCAAAGGCGCACGACCACGCGCACACGCCGGCGATGACGCACGCCATCCGGGAAATGAAGCGACGAGCCATGTCGAAGTGTCCGCGCGGCGCGAAGGAAAAGTCATCGTACAGGAGGACGTTCAACCGCAACAAAACGCGGCGCGCGACAATTTGTATCACGTTGCGATATACTTTTGCGATTTTCGCACACCGGCCCGTGTGACCTTCCACTGACTCTTTCCGGAACGCTGCAAACGTGACGCGTAACGCATTGCTTCGCTGGCTGAATGGCTTTCTCCCCGCTCCCGTCACGCTTGCGTGGACCGAGCGGCTGCGCGCCGGTCTGGGCGCGCTGATCGGCATCGCGCTGACGGGCGGGCTCGCGCATCTCGTGGCCGGCGATGCATCGGCCAATCCTTTCCTCATCGCGCCGATGGGCGCTTCCGCCGTGCTGCTCTTCGCCGTTCCCGCGAGCCCGCTTGCGCAGCCGTGGTCGATCATCGGAGGGAATATCGTGTCGGCGGCGGTCGGCGTGACCTGCGCGCTGTTCGTGCGCGATCCCGTCGGCGCCGCCGCGCTCGCCGTCTGTCTCGCCATCTGCGCGATGTTCGCGCTGCGCTGCGTGCACCCGCCTTCGGGCGCGGTCGCGCTGACCGCCGTGCTCGGCGGGCCGTCGATTCACGCGCTCGGCTACGGCTTCGTGTTCGCGCCGGTGGCGATTCAGTCGGCGGCGCTGCTCTCGTCGGCGATCGTGTTTCATGCGCTGACGGGCCATCGCTATCCGCACGGCCACGCCGCGCCGCAGCCCGCGAGCGCGCCGCCCGACGCCGCCTCGTTCACGCGCGCCGATCTCGAAGCCGTGCTGTCGCGGCGCAGCGAAATGCTCGACGTCGATCCGGACGATCTCGAAGCGCTCCTTCGCGAGACGCAATTGCAGGCCTACGCGCGCCGTTTCACGGAGTTCACGTGCGCGGACATCATGTCGCGCGCAACCGTTTCGGTGACGCCGGATGCCAGCGCGCGGGCGGCGCTCGCGCTCATCGAAAAACATCAGGTGAAGGCGCTGCCCGTGATCGACGCGACGCGCCGCGTGTGCGGCATCGTCACGCGCGCGGACCTGGCACCGGTGCGCCGCGGCGGCATCGTCGAGGGAATGCGGCACGCGATCGGGCGGCTCATGCGCGGCCCTGCGACGACACCGCCGCTCGTCGCCGCGCTGATGACGACGGACGTCCGCACCGTGAAAACGACCACCGCCATCGCCGATCTGGTGCCGATGTTCGCGCACTTCGGGCATCACCACGTTCCGGTGATCGGCGCGCACGATCAGCTTGCCGGCATGATCACCGAAACCGACCTGATCTCCGGCCTTTATCGACAATCGTTCGCGGGCGAGCGCCAAAGCGCCTGAACCGCGTCGCGCCGACGGGAATTCCATGAACACGCCTCGCACGCTCGACAAGCCGGACTTCGAACAGTTGTCCGAATTCCGCTATCAGATGCGGCGCTTCGAGCGCTTCTCCGAGCGCGCCGCGCAGGACGAAGGCATCACGCCGCTGCAATACCTGCTCCTTCTGCACATCAAGGGCTATCCCGGCCGCGACTGGGCGACGGTCGGCGAACTCGCCGAGCGGCTGCAATCGCATCATCACGGCGTCGTGGCGCTCGTCACGCGCTGCGAGGCGGCCGGACTCGTGCGCCGCGCGCCGAGCGAAGAGGATCGCCGTCAAGTGCGGGTGCATCTCGAAGCGCGCGGCGAAGAGGTGCTCGAACGGCTCGCGGCGCTGCATCGCGCGGAATTGAAGTCGCTCGAAGGCGCGTTCCGCGTGCCGCGCATCGATCTTTGAATTTTCCCGGAGCGCTCAGCATGGACCATCACAAACGCGACTTTTCGGTCAACGACCGGCTGCTCAGGATTTGCGGGCTCGCCGCGATCATCGGGGGAATCGCGACGCTCGCGGCCGTCGTGCTTCTTGGGCTCATCCATCTCTTCACGAACCTGTTTTTCTTCGGCACGTTCTCGATCGAAGACCGCTCGCCCGCGCTCAACACGCTCGGGCACTGGGTGATCGCGATTCCGGTGATCGGCGGACTGATCGTCGGGATGATGGCGCGCTTCGGCTCGGAGAAGATTCGCGGCCACGGCATTCCCGAAGCGATCGAAGCGATCTTGTTCGGCAAGAGCCGCATGTCGCCCAAGGTGGCGATTCTGAAGCCGTTGTCGTCGGGCATCGTGATCGGCAGCGGCGGGCCGTTCGGCGCGGAAGGCCCGATCATCATGACGGGCGGCGCGCTCGGCTCGCTGATCGCGCAATGCATCGACGTGACGGCGGCCGAGCGCAAGACGCTGCTCGTCGCGGGCGCGGCGGCGGGCATGACCGCCGTGTTCGGCACGCCGGTCGCGGCGGTGCTGCTCGCGGTCGAATTGCTGCTCTTCGAATGGCGGCCGCGCAGCTTTCTGCCGGTTGCGCTCGCGTGCGCCGTCGCGGGTTTCGCGCGCGCGGCGGTGTTCGGCACGGGCGCGCTCTTTCCGCTCGACACCCAAGCGCCGCAGATGATTTCGCTGCTTTCGTGCCTCGCCGCCGGGTTGCTGTCCGGCGCGCTCGCGTCGGGGCTGTCGGCTGCGCTCTACAAGCTCGAAGACCTGTTTCACAAGCTGCCGATCCACTGGATGTGGTGGCCCGCGATCGGCGCGGTGTTCGTCGGCATCGGCGGATATGTCGAGCCGCGCGCGCTCGGCGTCGGCTATGACGTGATCGGCGACCTGCTGCATCAGCACATCGCGATTCAGGTGGCGCTGTCGATTCTCGCCGTGAAGGCGGTCATCTGGGTCGTCGCGCTGGCCTCGGGCACGTCGGGCGGCGTGCTCGCGCCGCTCCTGATGCTCGGCGCGGGCCTCGGCACCGTGCTCGGCGCGATCCTGCCGGGCCACGACGCCGCGCTCTGGCCGCTTGTGTGCATGGCCGCGACGCTCGGCGCGACGCTGGGCGCGCCGCTCACCGCGATCGTCTTCGCGTTCGGCCTCACGCACGATGCGAACGCGCTGTTGCCGTTGCTCGCCGCGACGCTCGTCGCGCACGGCTTCGCGACCGTCGTGATGAAGCGCTCGATCATGACCGAGAAGATCGCGCGGCGCGGCTATCACATCTATCGCGAATACGGCGTGGACCCGCTGGAGCGCCATCACGTCGATGAAGTCATGACCCGCGACGTGCTGACGATCGACGCCGCCACGCCCTTGAGCGACGTGCTCGCGAAGCACTTCGGGCCGCATCAGATGCATCGCGCGTATCCGGTCGTGCGTGACGGCGTGCTCGTCGGAATGCTGGACCGGACGGCGCTGGCGACGATGGCGCACGCGGAGTTTTCGAGTATTGGCGAGGCTTTGGACCGCCTTCAACCCGCCGCGCCCGCCTTCGCGCTGCCGGGCGAACCGTGCCGGCTCGCCGCGACGCGCCTCGCCGTACACGAACTGGAGCGGCTGCCCGTGGTCGCGGACAAGGCGTCGCTACGGCTCGTCGGCATCGTCTCGCGCAGCGATCTCGTGAAGCCCGCGCGCGCGCACTTCGACGAGGAGCATCGGCGCGAGCGATTCCGGGGCTTTCGGCGGGCGCCGGCGCTACGGAAGCACTGAGCGCGGTGAGGTTGGCGGGCGGCTGCGTGCAGTTACCCGGTTCGGTCGGGCGATAGCGACGCATCGGCACGGCGTGAAGCGCATGTCTGCGCGAGCAGGACCGATGCCGATTGTGCAGAATTCAAAAGCCCTCACCCCTCGAAGGCTCACCGCACATGACCACCCGCCGCGATTTCCTCCGCCTGAGCGCCGCCGCGCTCGCCACACCAGCGGTTCAAGCCGCCGAACCGCCCGCCCAACCCATGCACACACGCCCGATCCCATCGACGGGCGAACAATTGCCCGTCGTCGGCTGCGGCACCTGGCGAACCTTCGACGTCGGCGACGACACCGCCCGACGCCGCGAACTCGCCGACGTTCTGCGCGTGCTTTTCGCGGCGGGCGGCTCGGTGATCGATTCGTCGCCGATGTACGGTTCCTCCGAAGCCGTCGCGGGCGCGCTGCTCGCCGAATCGCACACGCGCGACAAGGCGTTCATCGCCACCAAGGTCTGGACCGACGGACGCGAGGCCGGCATCGCGCAAATGGAGCAATCGATGCGCCTTTGGCAGACCGGCCGCATCGACCTCATGCAGATTCACAACCTGCTCGACTGGCGCACGCATCTCGCCACGCTGCGCGACTGGAAAGCCGCCGGCAAGATCCGCTACATCGGCGTCACGCACTACACGTCCAGCGCGTTTCCCCAGGTCGAGGCCGTGCTGCGCTCGGAGCGCGTCGATTTCGTGCAGATCAACTACGCCGCCAACGACCGCGACGCCGAAGCGCGCCTCCTGCCGCTCGCCGCCGAGCGCGGCGTCGCGGTGATCGTGAATCAGCCGTTCGGCGGCGGTTCGCTGCTCGCGAGCCTGCGCAACCGGCCATTGCCGGCGTTCGCGCAGGATTTCGGTTGCGCATCGTGGGCACAGCTTCTGCTGAAATTCGTGCTGGGCAACCCCGCCGTGACCTGCGTGATTCCCGGCACCGGACGGCGCGAATACATGATCGACAACGCGCACGCGGGCATCGGCATCTATCCCGACGCGGCGATGAAACAGCGCATCGCCGGCGCGGTCGCGTAAGGAGAACACCATGAGCGATTCCTTCGACCTTCAGCGTTTCGTCGACGCGCAGGAGAGCGTCATCGGCGACGTGCGCGCCGAACTCGCGGCCGGCCGCAAACGCACGCACTGGATGTGGTTCGTGTTCCCGCAGATCGCCGGCCTCGGGCACAGCGCGATGGCGCAGCGCTACGCGATTTCGTCGCGCGACGAAGCCCGGGCGTATCTCGCGCATCCCGTGCTGGGCGCGCGGCTCGTCGAGCTGACGGGCATCGTCAACGGCGTGCGGGGACGCAGCGCCGGCGACATCTTCGGCTATCCGGACGACATGAAATTTCATTCGTCGATGACGCTTTTCGCGCACGCCGCCGACGATGCCGCCGTCTTCCACGAAGCGCTGCGACGCTATTTCGAAGCCCGCGACGACGAAGCCACGCTCGCGCGCCTGCAATGACGGGCATGGCGGTTGCGCTTTCTGAAACGTCCACGTTCATCAGGAGCGAAACGCCATGAGCAAGTCCTTCAAGCTGCACGACCACGTCCGCTGGAACACGCCGCAAGGCGAGACGACCGGGCATATCGTGCGCATCGTCACCGGGCGCACGACGCTCGACGGCCACACCGTCAACGCATCGCACGACGATCCGCACTTCGAAGTCGAAAGCGACAAGAGCGGCAAGCGCGCCGTCCACAAGGCCGACGCACTCACGCGGCTTTCGCATTGACGCGCCGCGCGCCGCACGTTCGCACTAATGCAGTGCGCGCGGCGCAACCAGACACCGTTCCTGCAGAAACCACGATTAACGTTCAAACTTCTACCGCGCTGGAAGCTTGAATCGCGCATTTCCATTGAAACCGGTATGCCCAATCCTTTGAGGAATCGAACAATGAAATCGAAACTCGTGGCACTGCTCGTTGCATCGTCGGCACTCGGCCTGACTTCCACGGCATCCTTCGCCCAGGTCGCAGGCGCGCAACCGCTCGGCGTATCGGTCGAGGTCTCGACGGCCATCATCGATGGCTGGAGCATCAAGAAATCCATCCTCAACAAGCCCGTCGTGAACGATCAGGGACAACGCGTCGGCGTGATCAACGACATCATCGTCGCGCCGGACAAGTCCGTTTCGTTCGCGATCATCGCTGCGAACAAGTTCCTCGGCGTGGCGCGCCACGACGTCGCGATTCCGATCGAGCAGCTCGACGTGAAAAACGGCCAGTTCGTGCTCGCGGGCGCCACGAAGGACGCGATCAAGGCGCTGCCCGAGTTCCAGTACAACAAGGTGAAGGCCGCGCCGATTCCGCGCTCGCAATTCGAGCATC
Source organism: Caballeronia novacaledonica (assembly GCF_900258035.1). Taxonomy (GTDB): domain Bacteria; phylum Pseudomonadota; class Gammaproteobacteria; order Burkholderiales; family Burkholderiaceae; genus Caballeronia; species Caballeronia novacaledonica. The sequence goes on from NZ_OGTP01000001.1 coordinate 672,806, forward strand.
ATTAAGCAAGGTCCGAGGCGGCCGCGCGCCGCCTCTCTCGCCCGACCTCAACCGGAGTTCGCGATGTTCAAAGCCCTCATGCTCGACAAACAGGACGACCGCACGGTCGCGTCCATTCAGTCGATCGACGAATCGCGCCTCGCTTCTTCCGGCAATGGCGGCGACGTGCTCGTGCGCGTCGACTTCTCGACGCTCAACTACAAGGACGGCCTCGCGATCACCGGCAAGGTGCCCGTCGTGCGCACCTGGCCGATGGTGCCGGGCATCGACTTCGCGGGTGTCGTCGAAACGAGTTCGCATCCGGAGTACAAACCCGGCGACGCCGTCGTGATGAACGGCTGGGGCGCGGGCGAAACGCATTGGGGCGGGCTCGCGCAGAAGGCGCGCGTGCCGGGCGATCATCTGATCGCGCTGCCCGCGAACATCACCACGCGCCAGGCGATGGCCGTCGGCACCGCGGGCTATACCGCGATGTTGTGCGTGCAGGCGCTGGAGAAGCACGGCATCGGCGCGAAAGACGGCGACGTGCTCGTGACCGGCGCGAACGGCGGCGTCGGCAGCTTCGCGATCGCGATGCTGGCGAAGCGCGGCTATCGCGTCATCGCATCGACGGGCCGTCCGGAGGAAGCCGCGCGGCTGCGCGAGCTGGGCGCCGCGGATATCGTCGAGCGCGCGACGCTTTCGGAGCCGGGCAAGCCGCTGCAGAAAGAGCGCTGGGCGGCGGCTGTCGATTGCGTCGGCAGTCATACGCTCGCGAACGTCTGCGCGGGCCTGCGCTACGGCGGCGCGGTCGCGGCGTGCGGGCTCGCGCAGGGCATGGATTTCCCGGCGACGGTCGCGCCGTTCATCCTGCGCGGCGTCGCTTTATTGGGCGTGGACAGCGTCTACGTGCCGCGCGAGCGGCGCATCGCGGCGTGGCGGGCGATCGCCGACGAAGTGCCGGTCGCGACCATCGAAAGCGTCGCGACGGCCATTCCGCTCGCCGACGCGCCCGAGGTCGCCCAACGCTTGCTGCGCGGCGAAGTGAAGGGGCGCGTGATCGTCGATGTGAACGCCTGAAGCGGCGTCAGAAGGTGCTCCAGCCGTCGGCGCACGCGGGCTTCGCGGCCGCGACCTGAGCCACGCGGGGCGCGGGCTTCGCAACCGGCTTGCGCGCGACGGCCGGCGCGGCTCGCGTGACCGCCGGCGCCGACATCGACGCGTGCGAATCCACCGTGAAAAACGCGACCGCTTCGTTGAGCCTGCGTCCTTGTTCCTCAAGCGACGATGCAGCCGCCGCCGCTTCTTCCACCAGCGCCGCGTTCTGCTGCGTGACTTCGTCCATCTGCGTGATCGCCTGATTCACCTGCTCGATGCCGCGTCCCTGCTCCGCCGACGCCGCCGCGATCTCCTGCATGATGTCCGTCACACGGGCGACGGCCTGCGTCACTTCGGCCATCGTCGTGCCCGCCTCGCCCGCCAGCGTGGAGCCGTCGCGCACCTTGCCGACCGAATCCGCGATCAGTTCCTTGATTTCCTTGGCCGCCGTCGACGAACGCTGCGCGAGGCTGCGCACTTCGCTCGCGACGACCGCGAAGCCGCGCCCTTGCTCGCCCGCCCGCGCCGCTTCCACGGCCGCGTTGAGCGCGAGAATGTTGGTCTGGAACGCGATGCCTTCGATGATGCCGGTGATCTCCGCGATCTTGTCCGAGCTGTCGCTGATGCCGTTCATCGTTTCGACCACGCGGCCGACGACATCGCTGCCCTTCTTCGCGATATCCGATGCATTCGACGCGAGCGAACTCGCCTGCTGCGCGTTCTCGGCGTTCTGGCGCACCGTGGACGTGAGTTCTTCCATGCTCGCCGCCGTTTCCTGCAACGAGGCGGCCTGCTCTTCGGTGCGCTGGCTCAGATCGGTGTTGCCGCTCGCCAGTTCCTTCGCCGCGCCGCCGACCGCGCCGCTGCTTTCGCGCACGCGGCCCACGGTCTCGGTGAGACGCGCGTTCATCGTCGCGAGGGCGCGCAACAGGTCGCCGGTTTCGTCCTTCGCGTCGGCGACGATGCGGCTCGTCAGATCGCCGCGCGCCACTGTCTGCGCGATGCCGACCGCCTCGCCGATCGGCGCCGTGATCGAGCGCGTGACCGTGACGCCCGCGCCGATCGCGAAAAGCGCCGCCGCCGTGCAGAGCGCGATCAGCACGTTGCGCTGCATCTCATAGCTGGCTGCGTCCTGGCGGACGATCTCCTCGCGGCGCGCGGCGGTGAAGGTCGCGTAATCGTCGGTGGCCTTCACCAGTTGCGCGAGCAGCGGACGGCATTCGTCGTCCATCTTCTGGATCGCCTCGTCGCGCTTGCCCGCGAGCGCGAGCCCGACGATATTCGTCGCGACCGGTCCGTACAGCGCTTCCACGCGTACCATTTCCGCGACGAGGCTCTTCGCCTTTTCGCTGGTGTCGGTCGCGGTGGCGATCATGTCGCCCAGTTGCTTCAGGCGCGCCTTCACGTCTTCGTGCGCGCGCGTGACGTCGGCCTTTTCGAGATCGAGGTCGGACTGCTTCGAGACAAGCACGAGATTGCGCGCGGCGATCGCGCGCCGGTCCACGGCCGTGCGGATTTGCGTGGCCACGTCGGCGCGGGCGTTGATGCCGTTGAGATAGTGCGCGAAGCCCTCCGTCGCGGTGGACAACGCGCGCAGGGACATGCCTGCCACAAGCACGACCAGCACAGCCAGAATACCGAAGCCAGCGATCAACTTGTTCTTGATCGTGATGTTCTTGAGGTTCATGTTCTAGTTTCTCTCAGGGTCCGTTCAAGGGACTTGTGGCGTGATGTGCCCGCTTCGCGCGGTCCGTGGCCGCACGAGCGAGCGTTTTAGTGCACTGGAAAGCGCAACGCTCTTCTTTCTGATTACGGCCCGCCGTTTTGCGTCTGAAGGGCAAAAAGTGCAAATAGTCCGCACTTTGTCCAATTTGACCGGTAATTTGGTTACTATTTATCGCTCGGTTTTTGAGTAATTATTTCCTTTACTTCAACCTGATTTCGATATCGATGCCCGACATCCTCGACTACCGCACACCCGAATTCGACGCCGCGCTCGCGGCGCTTCCGCCGGCGCCATCGACCGGCCTCGCCTCCGATGAACAGTACTGGAGCGCGGTGCGCGGCCTGTGGCGGCCGTCGGACGCGCTGATCAATCTGGAGAACGGCTTCTGGGGTGCGATGACCGAGCCGGTCAAGGCGATGTTCCATTACTGGACCGAGCGCGTGAACCGCGAGACGACGCTCCTGATCCGCCCGCATCTGATGACGCTGTATCAGGGCTTGCGCGAGCGCGTCGCGAAGGAGATGGGCTGCGCGGTCGAGGAAATCGAGCTGACGCGCAACGCAACCGAAGCGCTGCTCGCGCTCATCAGCGGCTACAACCGCCTCGCGCCCGGCGACACCGTGCTCTACAGCGATCTCGACTACCCATGCGGCAAAGACGCGATGGAATGGCTGCGCGAGCGGCGCGGCGTCACGCCCGTTCGCATCACGATGCCCGAGCCGGCGACGCGCGAAGCGGTCCTGGAAACCTACGCGAAGGCGTTGAGCGCGCACCCGCGCACGCGCCTCGTGCTGCTCTCGCACGTGTGCTTCGCGACGGGTCTGGTGCTGCCGGTGGCGGAGATATCGGCGATGGCGAAGGAAGCCGGCGCGGACGTGATCGTCGATGCGGCGCATTCCTGGGGGCAACTCGAATTCGACGTGCCCGATCTGAACGCGCCGTTCGCCGCGCTGAATCTGCACAAGTGGATCGGCGCGCCGCTCGGCTGCGGCGCGATCTATATCCGCAAGGGACACGTCGCGTCGATCGATCCGTACTTCGGCGACCGCACCTGGCCCGCCGACGACATCCGCGCGCGCGTGCACACCGGCTCGCCGAATTTCGCCGCGTGGTTCACGTTGCCGGCGGCGCTCGACGTGCATCGCTCGATCGGGGTCAAAGCGAAGGAAGCGCGTCTGCGCGCGTTGCGCGATGCGTGGGCGAAACCGGCGCGCGAGCTGCCCGGCGTGCAGATCATGACGCCGGATGACCCGTCGATGACCGCTGGCATCACCGCGTTCCGGCTGAAAGGACACGCAACGAAAGAAAGCTGCGATGCGATCGCCGCCGCGTTGCGCGACCGCTTCGGCGTGTTCACGGTGACGCGCCCCGGTCCCGATGCGGGCGAAGTCGTGCGCGTGACGCCTGCTCTCTTCTCGCGTATGTCGGACGTCGAGCGCCTGCTCGAAGGCATCGAAACGCTGTCGCGCGAACTGAAGTAGCCGCTAGCCCGCCACCGGCCGCGCGTCGAGGCGCTCGATCAATCGTTCGAGCGCCTCCGAGCACGGCGCTTCGACCTTCAGCGCGAGAAGCGTATCGGCGCGCGTCTTGCCGATGTTGATCGCCGCGATCGGCTTGCCGCTCCTCGCGGCCCACTCGCAAAAGCGGTAGCCCGAGTACACCATCAGCGACGAGCCGACGACGAGCATCGCGTCGGCGGTTTCGAGCGAGCGCGCCGCGTCGTCGACGAGCGCGCGCGGCACGCTCTCGCCGAAGAACACCACGTCGGGCTTGAGCACGCCGCCGCAGCGCGTGCAGCCGGGCACATCGAACGAGGCGAAGTCGAGATCCTCGATCTGTGCGTCGCCGTCAGGCACCGCGGGCGCCGTATGACCGACGAAATCCGGATTTGCCGCTTCGAGCATGCGCTGCACCGCCGCGCGCGTATGCCGCTCGCCGCACTCGATGCAGCGCACCCGGCCGATATTGCCGTGCAGTTCGATCACATCGGGATTGCCCGCGCGCGTGTGCAGCCCGTCGACGTTTTGCGTGACGAGCCGATGCACGCGCGAGCGCGCGTCGAGCGCTCTCAACGCGTGATGCGCGGCGTTCGGCTGCGCGTTCTGCACCACCGGCCAGCCGATCAGACTGCGCGCCCAATAGCGCCGGCGCGCGTAGTCCGAGCCGAGGAAATCCTTCAGCAATATCGGCGCGCGGCCCGTGCGCTGGCCCTCGCGATCGCGATAACAGGGAATGCCCGACTCCGTGCTGATGCCCGCCCCCGACAGCACGAAAAGCCGCGGATGCCGTTCGACGAATTCATGAAGCTGCTGCACGTGTGATCCTTTTTTTTGCGCGTTTTGCGGGGTCTGCCGTGATGAAAATATAAGGCGAAACTGAACACGCTGCTGGCCTTACCACTTTTACAATATTTGAATTGGCTTGACCAAATCGGCGCACATCGTTAGATTGTCGAACGCCCCACTCCAAAGACTCCACGAGACAAAAGCATGCTGACCGTCATCTGCGAAACGCCCGGAACCCTCAAAGCCGAACAGCGCGAGAAGCCGCGCCGCGGCGAGAACGAAGTGCTGTTGCGCGTGAAGCGCGTCGGCGTGTGCGGCACGGACCTGCACATCTTCACCGGCAATCAGCCGTATCTCTCGTATCCGCGTGTGATGGGCCACGAGTTGTCCGGCGTGATCGAGGAAGCGGATCCGTCGAGCGGACTTGCGGCGGGCGACACCGTCTACGTGATGCCCTATCTCTCGTGCGGCGAATGCATCGCGTGCCGTCAGGGCAAGACCAACTGCTGCGTGAACATCCAGGTGCTGGGCGTGCATCGCGACGGCGCGTTCACGGAATATCTGAATCTGCCCTCGCAATTCGTCCATAAGGCCGAGGGCGTCACGCTCGATCAGGCCGCCATGGTCGAATTCCTCGCGATCGGCGCGCACGCCGTGCGCCGCGCGGATGTGCGGCCGGGACAGCGTGTGCTGGTGGTCGGCACGGGGCCGATCGGCATGGCGGCCATCACGTTTGCGCGGCTGCGCGGCGCGAACGTCACCGCGCTCGACACGCGCGCAGACCGCCTCGCCTTCTGCAAGCGCGAACTTAAGGTGGATGCGACCGTGCAGATCGGCGAGCACGACAAGCAGGAACTGTCGGCGCTCACGAACGGCGAATTTTTCGATGTGGTGTTCGACGCGACCGGCAACTCGCGCGCGATGGAACGCGGCTTCGAGTTCATCGCGCATGGCGGGAAGTACGTGCTGGTATCGATCGTGCCGGATCGCATTTCGTTCGCCGATCCCGAATTCCACAAGCGCGAAGCGACGCTGCTCGCGAGCCGCAACGCGACGCCCGAGGACTTCGAGACCGTGCTCGCGGCGATGCGCAACGGCGAAGTGCCCACCGATGCGCTCAACACGCATCGCCTGACGCTGAGCGACGTGCCCGAGCGATTCTCTTCGCTGCTGGATCCGAAGGCGGGCGTCGTGAAGGCGATCGTCGAATGCTGATGGCTTGATCAGGGCGCGCCGCGTGCAAAGCGCGGCCGCCCTTGGGCGTCGTGCCAGGGCTCGGCGCTCTTGCACCAGATTTCATACTGCGGCGGATAAAGTCCCGTTTCGTCGAAGATCCCGGTCGGCACTTCGATTTCGTCGATGCCGTCGAACGCCAGATAGATCGGCGAGCCGCACCTCGGGCAATGGTGACGCTTGCCTGTCGCCGAACTCTCCCACGCCACCGTGTCGCCCGATAGCTGAAACGCGTCGCGCGTGAAGATCGCATAGACGCCGAACGGCGCGCCGTGAATGCGACGGCAGGTCATGCAGTGGCACAGATTCACTTCCTTCGGATCGCCCGCGACGCGCACCCGCACCGCGCCGCATGCGCATCCGCCTTCGTGAATCGGCTGCGGGTTCATCGCGTGAAGTAGCCGCGATTCTGCATGCACTCGCTGTAGGCGCGCCAGTAACGCGTCATCGGCGGTTCGGGCGGCGGCAGCGGCGGCATCTTCAGGTCGCCGCCATAGATCGCATCCGATGCGCCGGACGCGCCGGCGGCCATCGATGCGGGCACCGCGGGCATACCGGGCATCGGGCCGGACGCGCCGGGCAGTCCGGCCGGACCCGCGACCCGCCCAGGCGGCAGGCCCGACGCCGCGATCGCCGCCGAAGCGCCCGATGCCGGCGCGGCAGCCGAAGCCGCCAGCGCACCCGATGCACCCGACGCGCCCGCTGGCAAAGGCGGCTCGACCGGACGCGGCGGCGTCAGCACGCGCGTGTCGCGCTGGGCGTCGCGCGGCGGCGTCTGCGGCTCGCGCGCGATGTTCACTTTGGTCGTCTGATTGGCGTAGCCGTAGCACGCGGCGTTATCGACCGATTGCTGCCACGTGCTCTGGCTGCGTCCGGGCAGGGCGAGCGGCTGTTGCGCGAAGGCGGCGCCACACGCCGCGAGCAAGGCGATTCCCGCGTAAGTGGAAGGTCTCATTGGCTTGCAGTTCCCCGATGCGGTTTTATTAGTCGTTGCAGGCCGCACGCCGTGCGCGCATGCGCGAGCGGCGCGAGTCTGCGCCGGGCCTGCTGCCAAGGATACAGCGACCGCGAGACCGTCCACGCCAGAAGCACCGGTATCTTCCGCCAATTTCCAGACGGAACGCGGGGCGGCGCACACTCGCCGGGGAAACGCGCGCGTCAGAACTTCATGCCGACGCCGATCCCGATGACCCACGGATCGATCTTGAGCGAGCCGAGATCGACGCCATCCGCCGACGCGCTCGTGCGCATCCAAATTTCTTCAGATCCGCGTTGACGAAGAGGTTCTTCGCCACCTGCACGTCGACGCCCGCCTGCAGCGCCGGACCGAAGCTGCTGTGCCTGATCGACACCGGCGTGTCGCCCGCCTTCAGCTTGTCGTTGTAGAAAACCGTGTAGTTCAGGCCCGCGCCGACGTACGGACGCACACGGCCCGCGTGATTGAAGTGGTATTGCAGGAGCAGCGTCGGCGGCAGTACGCCCACGCCGCCAAGCCCGCCGATGCTCGACGTCACCTGATGCCGCGACGTGGCGAGAATCAGTTCCACGCCGATCTGATCGCGAATCATGTAGGTGAAGTCGAGTTCCGGCACGATCGCGTTGTTCACATCGACGCCGAGCGTGCCGAGCGCGCCGCCCGCTTTCACGTCCGGCTGGATGCTGATCGCGCGCAGGCGCACCAGCACGTCGCCGGCGTGAATGCCGCCCGGCGAATCGGTCGACGGGGCATCGCCCGCCGCGTGTGCCACGCCCATGAACAAGGACGCGCATGCCATCACCATTGCCCCGAAGACTTGCTTCATTTCTATCTTTCCCTCGTTAAAAACGGGATTGTCCCGGGCGGGAACGCACGCGCCATTGACCGCGCTCAACACGTGAGCGTGCCTGCGCAGTCAACGCCGACAAGGCTTGCGCAACGACAAGCCTGCGATCGAACGCCGCAAACTGCGGGTCCGCGCTTTGCTAGAGAAAGGGAAAGTACAAGCTACAAAGGGAGGCAGCAGATGAGACCCACCTTCGGCACACTCGGGCGCATGACGGGGATACTGCTCGGTGGCACGCTGGCCGTCGTGGCGAGCGCGCAGCAGGCGCCGCAAAAACCCAACAAGCTCGAATACGACAGCACGCCCGCGTATCAGGAGAAAAACGTCACGCCGCCCGCGGCCGCCGCCGCGAATGCCAGCGATGCGCTGAAGACGCGGCCGGGCAAGACGTCATCGGGGAAAGGCGCCGCGCCCGACCGGCCCAACGGACTCGGCTTCGATGCGGGCGCGAGCGGCATGAGCAAGAAGCAATAGGACTACGCGCCGGTGGTCTTGTCGGGCCACGGCCATGTCGAGTAGCGCGATGCTTTTTCGGACTTGTTCTTGCCCTTTTGCGTCTGCGCAGCGTGCGCCGGTTCCGCGCTTTTCGCCGTCTCGGGCAGTTCTTCACCGAACCACGGCACGTCCGCGCGCCGCTCGTTCACATAGGCATCCCAGCCCTTTGCGTTGTCCGCGAAGAGATCGTGCCTGACCGTGTTGGCGAGCAGCGGCCGGTTCAGCGTTTCGTCGAGGAGCGCTTTCGGCCAGACAAAGAAAGCGCCCGATGCGCGGCGGATGAAATCGCGCGGCGCCATCTGCGCGTCGATGAAGCCGAAGAGCGTGAAGCCCGCAAGCGCCTCGTTGCCCTTCACCGCTTCGCCGATGCTCGCGTATTCGTCGGCGCATTGGCTCAGGCAAAACACCGACTCGAGCACGTCGCCGAGATGCAGCAGCAACGCGCGCCGTTCATAGGGATCTTGCGTGGCGGTCTCTTGTTTCGTCATTCGCTGTTCCGATATGTCGAGGGTGGATTCGGCGGCGCGCACACGGTTGCACGTGCCGCGTTCATGACGAATTTTAACGAACTCGGCATGACACGTCGGTCACTTCGTGAAGCTCGTGCGAAAGCTCAGCCGATAATCGTTCGGCGATACCCCGAGCCGTCGCGTGAAGACGAGCCGCATGCGATCCGCCGTGCCGAAGCCGCAGTCGTAGGCGACCGTTTTCAGCGGCGTGTCGCTACGTTCGAGCACGTTGCGGGCCGCATCGACGCGCGCGCGTTCGACGAACTCGTGCGGCGTCATCTGCGCGAGCTGCACGAAAGCGCGCGCGAAGTTGCGTTCGCTCATGCCGGCGACGTTCGCCAGTTGCGCGACCGAAAGCCGCTCGCCGATGTGCTCCATCACGTACGCCTGCACTTTCGCGACCGGCGACGTCTCGTCGGCGGGTGCGCTCAGATACGGGCTGAATTGCGACTGGCCGCCGCGCCGCTGCGCGAACACGACGAGGCGCTTCGCGACCGCGAGCGCGACCTGCGCGCCGTGATCTTCGGCGACGAGCGCGAGCGCGACATCGATGCCCGCCGTCACGCCCGCCGACGTGACGAGCCTGCCGTCGCGCATATAGATACGATCCAGTTCGACACGTGCCTGCGGAAAGCGCTCGGCGAGGCGCGGCGCGTTCTGCCAGTGCGTGGTCACGTTGCGGCCGTCGAGCAGGCCCGCGTGTCCGAGCGCGAATGCGCCCGTGCAGATCGAGCCATAGCGCTCGCAGTGCGATGCGACATCGGCGAGCCAGGCCGTCAGGCGCGGATCGGGATCATCGAACGGCAGCGCCGGGCCGCCCGCGACGAGCGCGGTGCCATAGCGCCGATTCGCTTCGTCGAAAGACAAATCGGCGACGAGGCGCGTGCCGTTCGATGCCCGCACGATGCGCTCTTCCGGACCGACGAGCGCGATCTCATACGCGTTCGATCGCGCAATGAAGCCGTTCGCTTCAGCGAAGACATCGACGGGACCGGCGACATCGAGCGCCTGCACGCCCTGGAAGATTGCGATTGCAACGGTAGGCATCGGATGGAAGGTCCGTGATGAGCGCGCATGGCAGAAGACGGCGTGCGCTTGGCAGGGTTCGACGCGCCGTTTCGATTGAGACGTGAAGGCGTTTTGACGAGACTAAAGGCATCCGGCGCGCTGCGCGATTTTAGCAACGCACTGCCACTCGCGTCTTTCATCGACCCACATCACGGAGTTTTTCTCATGAGCGAAATCATTGCAGGCATCAGGATTCCCGACAGCCACATGGCGCGCGAAGCCACGCAACTCGTGCGCGATACCGAGCCCGATCTGCTTTACAACCATTCGCGCCGCGTGTTCCTGTTCGGCGCGCTCGCGGGCGAACGCAAGCAACTGAAGTACGATGCGGAACTGCTTTACATCGGCGCGATGTTCCATGACATGGGGCTCACCGAAGCGTACAGCAGCAAGCACGACCGCTTCGAAGTCGATGGTGCGAACGCGGCGCGCGATTTCCTGCGTCGGCATGGCATCGGCGAATACGAGATCGAACAAGTGTGGGACGCGATCGCGCTGCATACGACGCCCGGCATTCCGCAGTACAAGAAGCCGGTGGTCGCGCTCGTCACGGCGGGCGTCGAGATGGACGTGCTCGGTCTCGCCTACGACGAGTTCAGCGCGGACCAGCGGCGGCTCGTGGTCGCGGCGCATCCGCGCGAGGCGAACTTCAAGGAAGGCATCATCGACGCCTTCGCGCAAGGCACGATCAAAAAACCTGAATCGACCTTCGGCAACGTCAAGGCCGATGTGCTCGCGCTGAAGGACCCGAACTATAAACGGCTGAACTTCTGCAGCATCATCCTCGGTTCGGCATGGAACGATCAGCCTCACGATCACGCGACGTGCCGCGATCCGGCGCATCGTCACGCGTAATTCAGCGGCAGATTCGATACGAGCCCATGTCGACGTGAAAGTGCGTTTCGTGCAGCGCGTTGTAGTCGGGGCCTAGCGTGGTTGCGAACGCACGGCACGCGCCTTCGTGAACGCGGCGCAGAAACTGCCCATCGGGCGAGGACGCGTCGCTCCAGCGCGCGAGCGTGATGCGGCGTCCGTCATCGAGCACGAAGCCTGTCAGGTCGATGGCGTTCGCGCTCGCATGCTGGCTCAGCGCCGCGTCCTGCTGATGATTCACGTTGCGGCACGCGTAACTCCCGACATGTTGGATGCGCGCGACGCGTTCGCCGTAGAGTTCAAGCGCGGCGGGCTGAAGATACTGATGCTCGAAATACGCGATGCCGAGCGCAAGCGGACATGTCGCGAGAAACGGCGCGCTGAAACGAAGGTTCTCCGTCTGCGTGACGCGCACCACGTCCTTGAGCGCGCAACCGCCGGGGCCGGTCGCATCGGCCATTGCGCGATACACGAGACCGGAACGCGCGAGTGCAGCATCGCAGAGTGGCGCGTCGCGCATCGTGCGCCATAACTTGAAGCGTGTGAGCGGACCTTGTGGCGCGCGCACGTCGAGCGGTGCGAACGGATCGTAGCGCTCGGGCAGCGCGATGCGCTTCGAATAAACCGCATAGCCGAACAGCGCCGCGCCGACGAGCGACGCCAGCAGCAGCCACGCGACGATGCGCACGATCACGCGTTATCGGCCGTGTGCGCCGCACTCACGCGCTCGGCGAGCTTCGCGTCGTAGCTCGAGTGCACGTGCACGCGCTTTTTCTCGGGATACGCGTATGAATAGGCCTTGCGCAACGCGAGCGACGCCTCATGGAAGCCCGACAGGATGAGCTTCTGCTTGTTGGGATAATTGGCGATATCGCCGACTGCGAAAATACCCGGCCGAGACGATTCGTAGTTCGAAGTATCCACTTCGATGCGCCCGCCGTGCACATCGAGATTCCACGTGGCGATCGGTCCGAGTTCCGAGACGAGCCCGTAGAGCGCGACGATCTTGTCCGCGGCGAGATCGGTCGAGCCTTCCACTTGCTTGATGCGCACGCCGCGCAGCGTGTTATCGGGCGCATCGAGCGATTCGATCATGCCGACGACGAATTCCATTTCGCCCGCTTCGACGGCGCGCTTCATCGTCGCGACCGAGTTCGCCGCCGCCGAAAAACCGTTGCGCCGATGCACGAGCGTGAGCTTCTTCGCGATGCCCTTCAACGCGAGTGCCCAGTCGAGCGCCGAATCGCCGCCGCCCGCGACGATGACTGCCTTGTCCGCGAAATCCGCCACGCGCGAGACGCTGTAGTGCACGTCCTTGCCTTCGAGCGCGGCGGCTTCGGGCAATTGCAGCCGCTGCGGCACGAACGCGCCGTTGCCCGCCGCGATCAGGATCGCGGCGCAGTCGAAGGTCATGCCGCGTTCGGTGGTCACGGTCCAGCGATGATCGTCCTCGCGCTGCGTGACGGATTGCACGCGCTGATCGAGGTGGATCGGCACGTCGAAAGGACGAATCTGCTCGAGCAGGCGATCGACGAGTTCGCGCGCGGTGCAGGAAGGGATGGCGGGAATGTCGTAGATCGGCTTGTCGGGATACAGCTCGATGCATTGCCCACCGATGCGGCCGAGTGTATCGACGATCTGGCACGTGAGGCCGATCACGCCGGCTTCGAAGGCGGCGAATAGCCCTACCGGGCCTGCGCCTACGATGAGCACATCGGTTTTGATCGCTTCGCTTTTTGGTTCCATTTCGGGGGCTTTCCTTGGCTTGCTGATGTTTTTTTTCAGCATTCTTTGGGCCACGATACAGAAAGCGTTTTTATTGGGCAATGAAGTCCCTGTTGGCTTAGCGGCGATTGGATTTCTGTGATCTTGCGTGAAATCCTGCTTTCGTGTCGGTCTATTGGCGTTGCCCCTGTGCGGGGCGGCAGTCACTTTCTTTGCTGCTGCAAAGAAAGTAACCAAAGAAACAGCTATCCCCATCCAAAGTGCCTCTCGCCGGCCGCGGCACAGGCGATTGGCTGAATGGAACGGCTATAGCGAGTGCCCTCACAAAACTCGCGCGGCTTGGCTCGCGCACGGTCCGGCGCACCACATGTTTTAGGGCGCTGGTTCAGCATGAAATAGCATCGGCACAGCGCTGCGCGCTGCCGCCGGGTATTCAAGGGAAACCCACGAACACGACCACGACCACAGTGAGATGGCAGCGATAATACGGAAGCACGCACCGACCCGATTGACCGGTCGGCCGCGAAGCGGGACGGAGCCATTTGGTGCTGAACCAGTTTGTTGTGTGGCGAGTGATGGCGGACCGTGCGCGAGCCAAGCCGCGCGAGTTTTGTGGGGGCACTCGCTACTCTGGGGGCCATTCAGCCAATCGCCTGTGCCGCGGCCGGCGTGAAGTGCTTAGGCTGGGGAGAGCTGCTTTCTTTGGTTACTTTCTTTGCAGCAGCAAAGAAAGTGACTGCCGCCCCGCACAGGGGCAACGCTAATAGACCGACACGAATTCAGGATTCCACAAAAGCCCAATCCACCCGCCCCGAGCCAATCACCTCCCCGCATTCAACTCCCTCGCGTAATACATCGCCGCAGCATCGATCTCCTCGGGAGTCATATTGCGCGCAACATTGCGCATCACCCCATCGATATCATTCGTACGCGCCCCGCGAGCAAACGCGATCAACTGCGACTTCGTATAAGCAGCCGGCAAGCCATCGAGCCAAGGGCTTCCCGCCTTGCTGTCGATTCCCCCATGACACACCGCGCAAGGCGCGATATTGCGCATCGGCGAACCATGCGCCACGATCGGCGGTGCGAGCGCATCGCTCACCTTGCGCTGCGCCGGCGGTCGCGGCAAATTCGAGTAATACGCCGCGAGATCGCGCATGTCCTGATCCGAAAGATTCATCGCCATCGGCGACATCACCGCATTGGTTCGCGCGCCCTTCTGAAAATCGATCAACTGCTTGTAGATCACCGACGCATACTGTCCCGCCAGGTTCGGCGAATTCGCGTCGCTCATGCCGCGTTCGCCGTGGCACATCGTGCAGCGCAGGGCAAGCGTCGCGCCGCGCCCGATCGAATTCGCACTCACGTCGACGAGCAATTGCGGCGTAATTTCGACGCTCGTGAGCTTCACCTTCGGCTCCACGGTCGTGCCGCCCGCGTACCAGTCGCGCGGCACGCCCGCCGCGCTGCAGATCGCATTCCAGATGCCCGTGAACGGCGCGTCGCGGTGCGCGGAGGGCAGCCAGACGAAACCGATCAGCGCCGATACCACCGCGATCGCAATCGTCCCCAATACGCTGACGGCGAACCAGCGGTTGCGGAATGTGAAGAGGCGTTCGTCGCTCATCGCTGCGCTCCGATCGGCACCGCGGGCACCGACGTGTCCGAGCGCGCGATCAACTGCGCGATCGGATAGCCGTAGTTGACGAGCGTGAGCCCGATCATCAGCGCGAGCCACAGCGCAAAACTGTTCAACGCCACGGGAAGCGTGCGCGGCTCATGCACCGCGCGGCTGAAGCGGAATTCCTCGATCGCCGTCTGCGGCGCGCGATGCCCATTGATCAGCACGATGAAAAACAGCACCGCCGACACGACGAGAATCAGCCCGCCCAGCACCGACATCATCACGTACACCGCCTGCGCGGCGATCGCCGGATCGCTGTAGTCGTAGAACGCCATGCGCCGCGGCATCCCCAGAATGCCGACGTAGTGCCACGGAAACGTCAGCACGATCATGCCGATGAACCACAGCCACAGCTGCCAGCGCATCAGCTTCACGCTCTGTAGCGGGCGGCCGGTCAGATGCGGCCACAGATCGTAGGCGATCACGAAGTACATGATGACGATCGCGCCGCCGAAGATCAGATGAAAATGGCCCGTCACCCATTGCGTGTTGTGGATCGTCGAGTCGAGCTGATAGCTCATGTTGATGAGCCCGCCCGCGCCGCCGAAGCCGAGCATCACGAAGGAGAACGCGACGGCCAGCATCATCGGGTTGTCCCACGGCAACGCCTTGATCCACCCGAGCGGCCCGCGCCCGCCGCGCAGCCGCGCCGCGATCTCCACCGACGCGCTGATCGTAAACACGGTCAGGAGCGTCGGCACGGCGACGAGCGTCGTGAACACCGAGTGCATGAACTTGAAGCCCGAGCCCACTTGCGGATCGGCGAAAAGGTGGTGAATGCCGATGGGCATCGACACGACGAGGAACAGGATGAACGAGATGCGCGCCATCGAATCGCTATAAAGACGGCCGCCGATCGCGCGCGGAATGATCGTGTAATACGCGATATACGCGGGCACCAGCCAGAAGTAGACGATCGCGTGCAGCGTCCATGAGAAGAACACGCGCGCGAGGCCCGCGTCGATGGTCGTCTTCCAGCCGATCGCGACGGGCAGGATCAGGAACAGCACTTCGATCGCCGCGCCCACCGCCGTCCAGCCCCACAGATACGCACCGGCGACGGTCGCGAACATCGCGAGCGGCACCGGCTTGCCACGGTTCTCGCGCTTCCACGACGCGAGATTCACCGACATCAGCGCGACCCACACCCACGAGCCGACCACCACGAGCACGACGCCGACGTAATAGAACACGTTGCCGATCATCGGCGGATAGAACGTGTAGAGCACGGACGCGAGGCCCATCGCGACGGGCACCGTCGCCGTGACCGCGCCGATCGCCACGAGCCAGAAGCCGAGCCACGCAAAACGCAGTCCGACGAGCGGGCGCTTCAGCGCAAGCTCGCTGACCGCGTAGCCGAAGCCCATCGCGACGAGCGTCGGAAACGCATAGCCCATCACGGTGCCGTGCTCCGTCACCGAGCGATAGTAAAGCTCGGGATTCTGCAGCCACGGATGCAGCGGGCTGCGCACGAACATCTGCCACGCGCCGAGCAGCAGCGCGACGCCGAAGGCGATGAACGCCAGCCAGAAATGCGCGAGTACGAGGCGCTTGCTATTTAACACAGGACACTCTCCGCGAATCGGCCGGCAGCTTCTCGGCCATCTGCATGAATTCGGCGCGGTCCACCACCTTCACGTGCGCCCACATGTTCTGATGCCCGGTGCCGCAGTACTCGTGGCAAGGCATCAAATGCTCGCCGGGTTGGTCGAAAGTCGTCTTGAACGTCGAGACATAGCCCGGCTCCAGCATCGAATTGATGTTCGTGTCGGTGATCAGAAAGCCATGCACGACGTCCGAGCTCGTCGCGCGGAACGTTACCGGCACGCCCGCCGGCACGACGAGGCATTGCGGCGTGAACGAATACTGCTGCGCGACGATGCGCACCGTCACCGAGCCGTCCGTCTCGGGCGCGGTGCCGAGATTGCTTTCGATGAATTCGCCCGATACATGCAGCGTTTCGGGGCGAACCGTCTCGACGCGCGACGGCGGCATCATCGCCCAGTGCAAGCCGGTGTAGACGACCATGCCGACCAGCACGACGACGATCGCGAGCATGAGAATCGCCCAGCGCCGTTCGACCCGTTCGGCGACGTCGTGCGAGCTTGGATTGATGGCCATATGCGATGCCTTAATGAACCTTGCGAATCACTGGATCACGCCGCGCGGCAGGAACACGGCGAAGTAAAAGATGAACCACATGCCGATGACGATCGCCGTCGAGATGCCCGCGAGCGCAATCGCGCCCGATGGGCCGCGCTTCACGATCTCGTCGAGCTGCGCGTCCTCGTTCGCTTCATTCGGGTCTTCGTTCATGGTGTCGTCGATGCTCAATAAAGGGGCGCCGAACGCAGGTCGTTCACTTCCTTCACGCTGACCGGCGCGCCGTGGTTGCCCCACGCGGTGCGGATATACGTGACCACCGCCGCGATCTCGACATCCGAGAGCGACTGCGCGAACGGCGGCATGCCGTAGGGCTTCGGATTCTTGAAGGTGCCGGGCGGATAGCCGCCGTTCAGCACCATGCGGATCGGGTTCACGGCCGAACTCATCACGATGGACTGATTGTTCGCGAGCGGCGGGAAGTCAGGCGGCTTTCCCTGGCCCTGCGCGGCGTGGCATTCGGCGCATTGCGCGTCGTAGATCTTCTTGCCGAGCGGCGAAAGGCTCGTCTTCTGCTCGACGACCGCCTGGCTCGGCGGCGCGGATTTGTCGCCGGAACGCGCGGGCAGCGCCTTCAGATAAACGGCCATCGCGCGCACGTCTTCCTCGGTCAGATATTGCAGGCTGTCGTAGACGACTTCGGCCATCGGCCCGTACACCGCGCCGCGATGGCTCACGCCCGCATGCAGCAGACCGACGATGTCGTCGAGGCTCCAGTCGCCGAGACCCGCTTCCCGGTTCGACGTGAGCGAAGGCGCGTACCAGTTCTGGATCGGGATCAGGCCGCCTTCGAACGCCTTCGACTTCACGTTGCCGCCGAGCGCGTTGATGGCCGTATGGCACATCGAGCAGTGTCCGAGACCTTCGACCAGATACGCGCCGCGATTCCATTCGGCCGATTGCGACGCATCGGGCTGATAGACGCCTTCCCGGAAGAACAGCGAGCGCCATCCCAGCAACAGCTCACGATGATTGAACGGAAAACGCAGCTCGTGCGGCCGGTTCGGCTGATGCACCGGCGGCGTGGACATCAGGAAAGCGTAGATGGCGTCGGAATCGGCGCGCGTGACTTTCGTGTACGACGTGTACGGCATCGCGGGATAGAGCAGCGAGCCGTCGCGCGACTTGCCCGTGTGCATCATCGTGAAGAACTCTTCGGCGGTCCATTTGCCGATGCCCGTGTCCTTGTCCGACGAGATGTTGGGCGTGTAGAGCGTGCCGAAGGGCGTGTCCATCGGGCGGCCGCCGCCGAACGTCTTGCCCGCGGGCAGCGTGTGACACGCGATGCAGTCGCCCGCGCGCGCGAGATATTCGCCGCGCTTGACGGTGGCGGCGTCCGCGCCTTGCGCCACGGCCTGTTCGATCGGCGCGGCGCACGCCGCCATGAAGACCGCGACGGTCAGCGCTCGGAAATGTCGAAATCGGAGCACGTCGGTCCTCGGTTAGTTATGGACGCTGCCGCAGGCGAGCGGCATCTTGAGCGAACCGGCCGCGACCGGCACCGGATCCGCCGGCGCGGGCAGCGACGCGAGGTAAGCGGCGATCGCGGTGATGTCGCGGTCGTTCAGCAGCTTCGCGACCTGCGCCATGCAATCCGGCGCGACGGTCGAGCGCGTGCCGTAGCGCCACGCGCCGAGTTGCGCGCTGAGGTAGTCGGCATGCAGGCCGAGCAGGCCGGGAATCGCGGGCTCCATGCCCGTCATCGACGCGCCGTGGCAGCTCACGCAGGCAGGCACGCGGCGCGATGCATCGCCCTTCGTGACGAGCGTCTTGCCGAGATCGAGCGTTTTCGCCTCGACCTTGACGGGCGCGGGCGGCGGGAACGGCGGGCGTTCGCCCGCGAAGTAATCGGCGATCTGCTTCAGGTACGCGTCGGGGAGATACGCGAGCAGGTAGTTCATCGGCGGATACTTGCGCCGGCCGTCGCGGAACGCGAGAAGCTGGTTGTACAGATAACCGGCGGGCTTGCCGGACAGGCGGGGGAAATAGTCGTTGTCGGTGCCCTCGCCGTGCGCGCCGTGACAGGCTGCGCAGCCCATCACGCGGGCCTGCATGGTATCGGGCGCGCGTTCGAGCGCCGCGCTCCCCGCGGGGCTTTCCTTCGGGGAATCCGCCGCGAACGCGCCGAAGCTGAAAAACGCGGACAAAAAGAAAGCGCAGAGCTTTGCCACGTTTCGCACGTAACCCCCGTTGTCGATCTGCCGTGTTCGATTTGCCGGGCGCATGAGGCGCGCATCCGACGCGGTTCTTCAGGGCGCTGCGATGTTCTTGGTGCCGACGGGTTCCGCTAGGCTTTTCTGATCTTAGAAGAGACCGCCCGTTTTTCCCAGTTTGGAGATTGTCTCAATCCACGATGTCGATACGCATGACACAACTCAACGTTTTTTGCGTTCGAACAATGAAACGCATTTTTTTGAGATACGCAATGAATTCGGTTTTTCCGGTTGCGGCGTGCTGAGAGCGGCTCCCAATGATCCGAGGAATTATTTCAAGACAAGCGCCAGTCACTTTAGACCGAGCCGCCTGGCGAGCCGATTGAGATTCGCGCGATCCAGACCGAGCTCACGGGCCGCCGACGCCCAGTTCTGGTTGTGGCGCTTCAGCGCATCGAGGATGAGCGTGCGCTCGTAGCCCGTCACCGCGTCGCGGAAGTCGGTGCCCGGCGCGGGCAATGCCGATGCCTGCGGCGGCGGCGCGCTCGTCGCGGCGGCCGCGCCATCGCCGTTGAGCGTCAGATCGGCGGCGGTGAGCGTGAGAATGCGCGGACGCTCCCGATGCGCCGCGAGCGCCTTCAGCGCGCTGCGCCCGATCAGATGCTCCAGCTCGCGCACGTTGCCGGGCCAGCGATACGCAAGCAGCGCGGCCTGCGCGTCGGCGGAAAGACGCAGGCTCAGGAGGCCCAGACGCGAGCGGTTCTGTTCGAGGAAATAGCCCGCGAGCAGCAGGACGTCGCGTCCGCGTTCGCGCAACGGCGGCACCACGAGCGGATACACCGACAGCCGATGATAGAAATCCGCCCGAAAACGCCCTTCGCGCACTTCCTCGGCGAGATCGCGATTGGTGGCGGCGATGAGCCGCACATCGACCTTGTGTTCGTTGTCCGAGCCGATGCGCTGCAACTGCCCGTTCTGCAGCACGCGCAGCAGCTTCGCCTGAACCGGCAGCGGCAGTTCGCCGACTTCGTCGAGAAAGAGCGTGCCGCCGTCGGCGAGTTCGAACTTGCCGCGCCGGTCCGACGACGCCCCCGAGAACGCGCCGCGCACGTGCCCGAAGAGTTCGCTTTCGACGAGCGTATCCGGCAGCGCCGCGCAATTCAGGCTGATGAGCGGCTTGTCGGCGCGCGGCGACAGCGCGTGGATCTCGCTCGCAACGAGTTCCTTGCCGACACCCGTCTCGCCGGTGACGAGCACGGTCAGTTCGCTCGACGCGACGATCGCGATTTCCTCCAGCAAGCGATGATGCGGCGCGCTGCTGCCGATCATTTCGCGCCGGCGCGGCCCGCTCGCCTGCCGATAAACCTCCGCGCGCTGACGTTCGGCCTCGCCGCGTCGCGCGAGCGTGTCGATGCGCTCGGCCACGCTCACGGTCGCCGCCGCGAGACTCAGGAACGCCTGCAGCGACGCCATGTCGATGTTGTCGAAGCGCGCCGGATCGAGCGCGTCGAGCGTCAGCAGCCCCCACGCGCGCCCGTTGATGATGAGCGGGCAGCCGAGGCAGTCGTGCACTTCGAGATGACCGCTCACGCCCTTGACGAGACCGTCGTAGGGATCGGGCAGATCGGAGCTGGCGGCGAAACGCGTCGGCGACTCGTGCGCGAGGATGCGCGCGAATCGCGGATGCTCGCTGACGCGAAAGCGCCGCCCAAGCGTGTCGCCCGAGAGACCGTCAATGGCGAGCGGCACGAGCGTATCGCCGTCGAGCCGCAGGAGCGCGGTGGCGTCGCCCGGAAAAAGCGCGCGCAGCGTGTGCAGCAAACGGCGATAGCGCTCGGCCTCGGGCATCTCGCTCGACAGGTCCTCGATCAGCGGAACGAGAGCGTCGAGCAGCACGCGCGAAGTCATTGCGACTACTTCGGCAGTCTTTTTGACTAGAGTCGAATCGACCATGAATTGAAATAAGCAATTGATTTATCGACGATTCTACTCTGGCACGGTTCCTGTATGAAGACTACCCGAAGATTTTCGACGCGGACGCGCCCCGCTTCCGCCTTTCATCACACGAGGAACCGAAGAATGCTGTCAGCCGAACACCGTGCCATCGTCAAGGCAACCGTCCCCCTGCTGGAAAGCGGCGGCGAGGCGCTCACCACGCACTTCTACAACAAGATGCTCACCGAGTATCCCGAAGTGCGCCCGATGTTCAATCAGGCGCACCAGGCAAGCGGCGCACAGCAGCGCGCGCTCGCCAACGGCGTGCTGATGTATGCGCGGCATATCGACGAACTGGAGAAGCTCGGCGGGCTCGTCGGCCAGATCATCAACAAGCACGTCGCGCTGAACATCCTGCCGGAGCATTATCCGATCGTCGGAAGCTGCCTGCTCGCGTCGATCCGCGAAGTGCTCGGCGAGGAGATCGCCACCGACGCCGTCATCGAAGCCTGGGCCGCCGCCTATGGCCAACTCGCCGATCTGCTGATCGGGCTAGAGGAAGGCATGTACAGCGAGCGCGAAAACGCGCCGGGCGGATGGCGCGGCACGCGGCGTTTCGTCGTCGCCCGCAAGGAACAGGAAAGCGACGAGATCACGTCGTTCTATCTCGTGCCGGAAGATGGCGGCGCGCTGCTCGACTTCCATCCGGGCCAGTACATCGGCCTGCGCGTGACGATCGACGGCGACGAACTGCGCCGCAACTATTCGCTTTCCGCGGCGCCGAACGGACGCGAATATCGCATCAGCGTGAAGCGCGAGGCGAACGGCAAGGTGTCGAACTTCCTGCATGAGAACGTGCGCGAAAGCGACGTGCTCGATCTCTTTCCGCCTTCCGGCGACTTCAGGCTCGAACACAGCGAGAAGCCGCTCGTGCTGATCAGCGGCGGTGTCGGCATCACGCCGACGCTCGCGATGCTGCAAGCCGCGCTCCAGACGAAGCGCCCGATCCACTTCATTCACTCGGCGCGGCACGGCGGCGTGCACGCGTTCCGTGCGGTCATCGAGGAACTGGCGGCCCGTCATCCGCAGCTCAAGCGCTTCTATTGCTACGAGCACCCGCGCGACGGCGATCATGAAGCGCATGGCATCGGTTTCGTCGACGAAAAGCTGCTCGACACGTGGCTGCCCAGGAACCGCGATGTCGACGCGTATTTCCTCGGCCCGAAGGCGTTCATGAAGGCGGTGAAAAAGCATCTGAAGGCGCTCGGCGTGCCCGAGGCGCAGAGCCGTTACGAGTTCTTCGGCCCGGCCGCGGCGCTCGACTGATTCCGCGTCCGAGATTGTCTTCTTCGACCCGCGGCGCGTTCGCCCGCGGGTTTTTGGCGCGCACCGGAGCAGCGGAAAGCGATTTTAGTGGTCACCTGAAATTCCATAAAACCGGTCATTCAAAAACGCCACTACGAAGCCTAATCTTCTCTTGTCGCGCCGCTGTGGCGCACGCTCCAAACCCAAGCAAAGAGGATACGACCATGGAACCCCGTCTCGACTTTTACAAGGCCAGCCCCGCCGCGATCAAGGCGCTCGTCGGCGTGGAGGAGCGTATCGCCAAGTCGGCGCTCGAAAAATCGCTGACCGAACTGGTGCGTCTGCGCGCATCGCAGATCAACGGCTGCGCGTTCTGCGTCGATATGCACACGACCGATGCGCGCAAAGGCGGCGAAACGGACCGGCGTCTGGCGACGGTCGTCGTGTGGCGCGAAACGCCGTTCTTCACCGACCGCGAACGCGCCGCGCTCGCCTGGACCGAAGCGCTGACGCTGGTGTCGCACGATCACGTGCCCGACAGCGTGTGGGAAGCCGTGAAGCCGCACTTCAGCGACGAGGAAATCGTCGACCTGACGCTGCTGATTTGCGCGATCAATAGCTGGAACCGCTTCGCGATCGCGTTCCGCAAGACGCCCGCGTGAGGACATCGACATGAGCATGCGCAAGTCTCTCGTGCTGGCCGCCGCGCTGATGATCGGCGCGGCGCATGCCGGCGCACACGACACGAAGGGCGAGGAGGTCGTCGCGCCGGTGATGAAGCAGGCCATTCCCGAGGCCGCCGGCAAGAACGTGCTGATGGCGACCGTCTCGTACAAGCCGGGACAGGCGTCGGAAGCGCACATGCATCCGGGGTCGATCTTCGCTTACGTGCTCGAAGGCCACGTGACGTCGCAGCTCGAAGGCTCGGCCGCGAAGACGTATGGCCCCGGCGAATCGTGGTACGAGCCGCCGGGCGCGCATCACATCGTGTCGAAGAATGCGAGCGCGACGAAACCCGCGAAGCTGCTCGTGTTCGCGATCGTCGGCGAAAACGATCCGGTCAAGCAGCCGATTCCGCACTGACCGAGGCGATGACATCGTGAACCGCTCCCGCGTCCCCGCTTCGCTTTTCAGCATCGTGCCCGGTCTGTCCGGGCTCGGGCAATCGTGGCGTGTCGCGGTGAGGCTGTGGCACGCGCCGGCGCTCGCGGGCGAAGCGGTGCTCGCTGCCGCGACGCTCGTCTGGGGCGCGCTCGTGCTCGCGTACGGCGCGCATGCGTTGCGCGATCCGGCGCGCGTCGCCGATGAATTCGCGCATCCGGTCGGCGGCGCGACGCCCGCGCTCATCGGCATTTCGACGTTCCTCGTCGCGCAGGCGGTGCTGCCGTATTCGCGCGCGCTCGCGTGGCTGCTGACGATCGCGGGCATCGCGTGGCATCTCGCGTTCGCCGTGTGGCACACGGGCCGGTTGTGGCAAGGCGGCCGCGATATCGCCGATACCGCGCCGACGATCTATCTGCCGACGGTCGCCGGCAACTTCACCGGCGCGGCGGCGCTCGGCGCACTCGGCGCCGCCGACTGGGCGTGGCTGCTGCTCGGCGCGGGCGTCTTCTCGTGGCTCGCGCTCGAGCCGCTCGTGATCCGCAGGCTGTGGCATCGCGAGCCGATGCCTGTCGCAGAGCGCTCGCTCGTCGGCATTCAGTTCGCGCCGCCGTTCGTGTGCGCGGCGGCAATGCTCGCCGTCGCGCCGGATTCGACGGATCGCTGGCTCGTCATGCTGCTCGGCTACGGCCTCTTTCAGTTGCTCGTCGGCTTGCGGCTGAAATCGTGGCTCGGCGCGCAGCCGTTCGCGTATTCGTGGTGGGCGTACAGCTTCGGCGTGGCTTCGGGGACGCTTGCGTGCGCGAAGCTCGCACTTGCAGGCGTGAGCGTCGCGCATGCGCTCGCATTGCCGATGTTCGTCGGCGCGAATCTTTTCATCGGTTATTTGTGCGTGCGCTCGCTCGCGTGCCTCGCGCTCGCGCGCACGACCGCTTCATCTTGAGGACGTCATGAAGATCGCGGAACCCAATACCGTTTTCGTCGCGGCGCCGCAGAGGCGCGATCCGAAGCATCGGCGGCGCGTCGCGCTGCTCGATCTCGGCTTCCGGCCGTTCTATCTGTGCGGCGCGGCGTTCGGCGCACTCGCGTTGACGATCTGGCTGCTCGTGCTGTCGGGCGTGCCGCTTTCGGGCGATTATCTGCTGCGTGCGGATCCGATCGGCTGGCACGCGCACGAAATGGTGTTCGGCTTCGCGGCGGCGATCATCGTCGGCTTTCTGCTGACCGCCGTGCGCGCGTGGACCGGCCGCGACACGGCCAAGGGCGCGATGCTCGCCGCGCTCGCGCTGCTGTGGCTCGCCGCGCGAGTGCTCGTATGGAGCGGCCCCGCGCTGCCGGCCGCGATCGTCGATAGCGCGTTTCTGCCCGTCGCGGCGCTTTTGCTGCTGCGCGTGCTCGTGAACGCGGGCAACCGGCGCAATTATTTTCTTGCCGCCGTGCTGCTCGCGTTCGGCGCGCTGAACGCGGCGTTTCATGCCTTTGCGATCGACGCCCGCGCCGATCTCTCGATGCGCGCCGTGTATGCCTCGGCGGGCATCGTCGTGTTGCTCGTCAGCGTGATCGGCGGACGCGTCATCCCGATGTTCACCGCCAACGCGATTCCCGGCTTCGTCGCGCGGCGCTGGCGCATCGTCGAGTCGACGGTCGCGCTCGTCACGCTCGCGGCGTTCTTCGCGGATGCCTTCGCGCTCGATGGCGCGGTCGTCGCCCCGCTCGCCTTGCTGGCCTGCGGCGTGCATGTCGCGCGGATGATCGGCTGGCGCTCGTACGCGGTGCGCGGACGGCCGATTCTCTCGATCCTGCATGTCGCCTACGCGTGGCTGCCGCTCGGCTTCGCGCTGCTCGCGTTGTCCGCACTCGGATGGACGCGCGTGCCCCATAGCCTCGCGATGCACGCGTTCGCAGCCGGCGCTATCGGCGGCGCGATCATCGCGATGATCACCCGCACCGCGCGCGGACATACGGGACGGCCGCTCGTCGCGGACAAGCGCGACATCGCGTGCTATGCGCTCGTGATCGCGGCGGGCGCGCTGCGCGTGTTCGGGCCGCTCGCCGCGCCCGCTTGGCACTCGACGTGGATCGATGCCGCGGGCATCTGCTGGGTGCTCGCGTTCGGGCTGTACGTCGCGGCTTATGCGGTGCCGCTCTGGAAGCCGCGTGCGGATGGCAAGCCGGACTGAACCGGCGACATCTTTCGATTCCGATGTCACCACGAAGCCCCTTCGTATTCTCGGAGCGGCGACGCTCGTCTCACGCTTTCCGGCTGCGGCGGATTCGCTTTCCCTCCGCAGGCGGGGCTCGCTTCGTCTATCTCCCGAATAAGCGCGCGTTCCCCGCGCGAGCCGGGTTTGCGGGCGCATCCTTCGCGACGACACTACGTTCATTGGGCAACCGTCGGCGATAGCTGAAGCCGACATCGACTGGAGACAGCATGAACGCTCACGGACGCGCAGGTCTCGCGTATTGCGCCGCGCTTCGCGGTGTGTCGAATCCGCGACGTCATCTGCTTTCATTTCGCGCGTCGCCCTAGTCCGCGACGGCGTTGAACGCCCGTCCTGCAGCCGCAGGATCGCTCGAATCACGGGGATAAGGGAGCGAGGAGACCACCTGCCGGCGGCAAGACAAAACGCGCATCCGCAACGCGGCCCGAGCCGCGTCACTAGTCGCAACGGCGGAAAGCGCGAGCTCGATAACTAGAAACGGGCGACACGCCGGGTCGCCCGCCCAGCCGACATTACGCCTTACCCATTATTCCTTCACGGGCGTGTACGACATGTCCAGCGACGCCGCGCGCGCGTGCTTCTGCGAATGGGCGTTGCGCATCGGCTTCAGCACGAAAAGCGCGAGCAGCGCCGATATCGCCGCCATGCCCGACGCGAGCATGAACACGGCATGCCAGCTTCCGGTCATCGTCGTGATGACGCTCGAGAACGGGACGAGCAACGCCGCCGTGCCCTTCGCCGTGTAGAGCAGGCCCGCGTTGGTCGCCGCGAACTTCGGGCCGAAGGTATCGCCGCACGTCGCCGGGAAGAGGCTGTAGATTTCGCCCCACGCGAAGAACACGATGCCGGTCAGCACGACGAACGCCACCGGGTTGTGCCCGTACTTCGAGAGCGCGACGATGCCCACCGCTTCGATCGCGAACGCGATGAACATCGTGTTTTCCCGCCCGATGCGGTCCGAGACCCAGCCGAAGAACGGTCGCGTCAGGCCGTTGAGCACGCGGTCGATGGTGAGCGCGAAGGTCAGCGCGGGCAGCGTCAGTCCGAGCAGCGACACCGGTGAATCGTGCAGGCCGAAGTCCTTCGCGATCGGCCCGAGCTGCGCGGTCGCCATCAATCCGCCTGCGGCCATCATCACGAACATCAGGTACATGACCCAGAAGATCGGCGATGCCAGCACCTGTTTCGGGCTCGCGTTGTAGACCGCCGCCTTGACCGCACTCTTCACCGACGCGATCATCTGCGCGGGCGGCGCATAGAGCGCCATGCCGAGCAGAAACACCACGAGCCCCTGCCCGAGACCGAACCACAGGAATGTCGCTTCGTAGCCGCTCGCCTTGATCATGTGCGCGATCGGCACGACGGTCGCGGCCGAACCCATCCCGAAGCCCGCCGCCGTGATGCCCGCAGCGAGTCCGCGACGTTGCGGGAACCACTTGAGCGCGTTGCCGACGCACGTGCCGTACACCGCGCCCGCCCCGACGCCGCCGACAGCAGCCGCGAAGTACAGGAGCGGCAGCGACGACGCCACCGAGTTGAGCGCCCACGCGATCGCGCACAGCAGACCGCCGCCGACCACGACGGGGCGCGGCCCGTACTTGTCGACGAGATAGCCTTCCACCGGCACGAGCCACGTTTCCGTCACGACGAAAATCGTGAACGCCACCTGAATGGCCGCGCGGCCCCAGTGGTACTTTTCGTCGATCGGATTGACGAAGAGCGTCCAGCCGTACTGCATGTTCGCGATCATCGCCATGCAAATCACGCCGAAAACCAACTGCACCCACGGCGACGCCAGGCGCGACGCCTTGCCTTCGCGGTCCATCTGGTTCATTCCCATGCCTGTCTCCTTGGCAATTGCCTTGTGTATGCGGACGCCGAACGACGCCTCCCGCGACGCCATTCATGCTGCGTCGCATATACACAGTATGTGATATATCAAGTAAGTCAAGCGAAAGAAATGACGGGGTTTTCACTTATGAAGTCGGTCTTCGTAAGCACATGTAAGCTGCGATGAGCGCCCATCGAGCAGGCAAAAAAAAGCCCGGCAGAGAAAGGCCTGCCGGGCGATGAGCGTGGCGAGACATGGCAATCCGCAGCACGCCCTCTCTTTATATGTGAAAGTTAAACGTAATGTAAACCGGTATTTTTGTAGGGTTTACGCTTTAGAACACATTCACCGGCACGTTGACCATCAGGCGGTACACATCGCTGGTTCCGTCCGGATAGTAGGCGCTGTTCCTGTGATGATGCATGTAGTAGAACTTGACCGACGTGTTCTTGAACTTGCCGTCCGGGATCGTGTAGCTCGGAATCACGCCGAATTCGTAGTGCGTGCCGTGGAGCGGTTCACCCTCGCCCACCTTGTTGCCCGACCAGTAGCTGGCCGCATTGGCCGTACCGCTGTAGGCCATTGCGCTGCCGTCCGCACCCCAGCCATATGCGCTCCACATCGTGAACTTGAGGCCCGGTACGCCGTACTCCTTCATGTTCAGCGTGTACGACAGGCTCAGCGACTTTTCGTGCGGCTGGTTGTAGTCCACATCGAGCGAATTCGAGAGATAGTCGCCCGCCGACTGGCCCATGTAGTCGAACGTCTGATCGCTCACGATCTGCTGGAACGCGACCTGCACCGTATGCGCGCCGTGCGTGCCGGCCAGCGCCAGCGAGTAAGCGTTGTTGTTGATCGGGCCTTGCCGCTTGTCGCCGATCGCGCCCGTGTAGTAGTAGTTCAGCGAGCCGGTCCAGCGGATGCTCTTCGGATCGCCGATGCTCTGCGTCGCCGTCAGGTAGTACTGCTGCCAAACGTCGTTCGCGACGCTGCCGTAGAGCGAGACCGCGGTATCGTCGCCGCGCGTCCAGTCGCCGCCGAAGTACGTGAATCGCGAGACGTGCGTGCCGGCGTATTCGGTCGTGAGACCGGTAACGGTCGTCATGCCGCGCGCGAGCACGCCGTCCACGGTGCCCGCTTTGAGCGTGAGGTTCTTGATCTCATCGCTGGCGAGCGAGAAGCCGCGGTAAGTCGGCGGCAACGCGCGGTTGTCGTGCGGCGAGAGGAACGGGTTGTCGAAGAGTTGCTGACCATACTTGAGCACGGTGTTCGACACGCGCGCCTTCACATCCCACACGCCCGGATACGCCCACGCCAGTTGATTCGACCCGCCGCCGTCCGTGCCAACGTGCACGCGATTGCCCGCCCCGTTGCCGCCATTCAGCTTGAACGCGCCGAAGAGCGACACGTCGCCGCCCAGCCCGATCAGCCCCTTCGTATAGCCCGATTCGAACACGGCCTGCGCGCCGAGCACCCACGCGTCCCGCTTGCCTTCGCCCTTGAAATCGTCGTGCTCGGTGAACGAGCGCAGCAGCACGTTGACGTGCGAATCCTCGATAAAGCCTTTCGATTTCGCCTGACTGCTCACCGGTGCATCCGCCTCGGTATTGGGCGGCGAATCCGGCGGCATTTCGGTGTGACGCGAGACCGGCTGCGCATCGGTTTCATCGGCATGCGCGGCGACTGCGGCAGCCATGAAACCGCTGAACAACAAAATCGATAGCGCGAGTGAACGTTTTTGTTTTTTCACGAAAAAAATCTCCACTTGTATTGATTCAACTGCGAACGGCTTTCATCGAAATTAAGGATTGCAAAGCACCTTGCCCGGAAACGCGAAGCAGTGTCGAGGCGTAAAGGCGGCGTGGCAAACCGGGCAAAGGACGGGCGACGCACGGCCGCCCCGGTTATCGGACTTGAGTTATTGCGGGGTGTCTTCCTCGACTATTGTTGGTTTTCTAATCTGGCGCGTACCGCCGTTCAGGCAAACAGGCACGCCGCCGACGAATCGGCGCCGAGCGTGCGCAACGCCGGCACTTCATTCGAGCAACGCGCCTGCGCCATCGGGCAACGCGTATGGAACACGCAGCCCGAAGGCGGATCGATCGGGCTCGGAATATCGCCCGATAAAATCTGCACGGTCTTGGCGCGCTCCACCGACGGATCGGGCACCGGCACCGCCGACAGCAGCGCGCGCGTGTACGGATGGCGCGGCGTGTCGTAGAGCGCGTGCTTCCCGGCGAGCTCCATCACGCGGCCGAGATACATCACCATCACGCGATCGGAGATATGACGCACCACGGCCAGATCGTGCGCGATGAAGATGAGCGCGAGCTTCATCTCCTTCTGCAACGACTTGAGCAGATTCACGATCTGCGCCTGAATCGACACATCGAGCGCCGACACCGGCTCGTCGCAGATCACGAGCTTGGGCTCGACGATCAGCGCGCGCGCAATGCCGATGCGCTGGCACTGACCGCCCGAGAACTCGTGCGGATAGCGGTTGATCATCTGCTCGCGCAGACCGACCTTCGCCATCATCGCGCGCACGCGTTCGTCGATTTCCCGTTTGCTCATGCCGGGCCGATGCTCGACGAGCGGCTCCGCGATGATCTGTCCGACCGTCATGCGCGGATCGAGCGATGCGAGCGGGTCCTGAAAGATCATCTGCACGTCGCCGCGCACGCGATGCCATTCGCGCGCCGATGCGCCCGAGAGCGTCGCGCCCATCCAGACGATCTCGCCGGCCGTCGCGGGAATGAGGTTCAGGATCGCGCGCGACAAGGTGGACTTGCCGCAGCCCGATTCGCCGACGACGCCGAGCGTCTCGCCCGCCTTCAGGTCGAAGCTCACGCCGTCGACGGCTTTCAGCGTACGGCGCGGCGCCCACGGCAGGCGGTTCTTCGACTTCACCTGAAAATGCACGCGCATGTCGCGCACGGAGAGAATCGTCGCGTCAGACATGGCTCGCTTCCTTCGTGATTCCATGAACCGGACGATGGCACGCCCGAAGCCAGCCCGGTTCGACGGCCTTCAGCGCGGGCGCGTCGGCGGCGCATTGTTCGTTCGCGTCGGCGCAGCGCTCGTGGAACGGACAGCCCGCCGGCGGATGCGCCATGTTCGGCGGATTGCCGGGAATGCCGGTCAGTTCGCCGCCGTCGTGATCGAGTCGCGGCAGCGCGCGCAAGAGGCCGATGGTGTACGGATGCGAAGGCTGCGCGAACAGCGTGTTCGCATCGCACTGCTCCATCACGCGGCCGCCGTACATCACCATCACCTTTTCGCACAGCCCGGCGACGACGCCGAGATCGTGCGTGATCAAGACGATCGACGTGCCGAAGTCGTGTTGCAGGTTGCGCAGCAATTGCAGGATTTGCGCCTGCACGGTGACGTCGAGCGCGGTGGTCGGCTCGTCGGCGAACAGCACTTCGGGTTCGCACAGCAGAGCCATCGCGATCATCACGCGCTGGCGCATGCCGCCCGACAGCTCGTGCGGATACTGCCCGATACGATGCGCCGCCTCCGGAATGCGCACGGCCTCGAGCATCGAAATCGCGCGCTTCTTCGCTTCACGGCGCGTGACGTTCTTGTGCAGTTCCAGCACTTCGGTCATCTGCCGCTCGATCGTGAGATACGGATTGAGCGAGCTCATCGGGTCCTGAAAGATCATCGAGAGGCGATTGCCGCGGATACGGTTCATCGCGCGATCCGACATGCCGATGAGATTCTCGCCGCGATACAGCGCGTGTCCGCGCGCGCGCCCGTTCGATGCGAGCAGGCCGAGCATCGCGAGCACGCTCTGGCTCTTGCCCGAACCCGACTCGCCGACGATGCCGAGCGTTTCGCCCTCCTCCAGCGTGAAGTTCACGCCGTTCACGGCGCGCACGGTGGCGTCGTGCGTCCGGAATTCGACCTGCAAATCATTGACTTCGAGTAGCGGCATGGCTCACCTGTCCTTCGGATCGAGCGCGTCGCGCAGCCCGTCGCCGACAAAGTTGATGCAGTAAAGCGTGATCGACAACAACGCAGCCGGGAACAGCAGGATCCACGGCGACGATTCCATCGCGCCGACGCCGTCCTGGATCAGCACGCCCCAGCTCGTCATCGGCTCCTGCACGCCGAGTCCGAGAAACGACAGCACCGATTCCGTGAGAATGACGGCGGGCACGGTGACGGTCGTGTAGATCGCGACGATGCCGAGCAGATTCGGCACCACATGCCGCGCGATGATGCGGCGCGTCGGCACGCCGATCGCGCGCGCCGCCTCGACGTACTCCTTCGAGCGGATCGACAGCGTCTGGCCGCGCACGACGCGCGCCATGTCCATCCACGAAAAAATCGTGATGGTGATGACGACGAGATAGAACTCGCGGCCGAGCAGCGTCACCATCAGGATCGCGATGAGCAGATACGGGATGGCGTACATCATGTCGACGATGCGCATCATCGCGTTGTCGACGCGTCCGCCGACGAAGCCCGCGATCGCGCCCCACACGATGCCGAGCGTGACCGAAGTCAGTGTGGCGAGCGCGCCGATCATCAGCGAGACGCGGCCGCCGATCAGGCAGCGCACGAGCAGATCGCGGCCGGTGTCGTCGGTGCCGAAGAGGTGCCAGTTCGCGAGCGCGGGCGGCATGCTCGTCGCGTTCCAGTCGGTGGAGTCGAATTCGTTCGGCAAAAGCCACGGCCCGACGATGCACGCGACCGTGATCAGGACGAGCAGGATCAGGCTCACGACGGCGGCCTTGTTGCGCAGGAAACGCGCGCGCGCGTCCTGCCACGGGCTGCGGCCCGCGACCGCCTTTTCGAGCATGGGTGCAAGAGAAGCAGATTTCATCGCGCGCCCTTCAATAACGGATCTTCGGATCGAGCCACGCATACGCGAGATCGACCAGCAGGTTGAGCAGCACCGCAACCACCGTGACCAGCACGACGAGGCCGAGCACGAGCGTGTAATCGCGATTGGCCGCGCCGTTCACGATCAGCTTGCCGATGCCCGGCAGCGAGAACACCGATTCCGTGACGACCGCCGCCGTGATCGACGAAATGGCGAGCGGCCCGATCACCGAGACGACCGGAATCAGCGTCGGCTTCAGCGCATGACGCAGGACGACGGTGCGCATCGGCAAGCCTTTCGCGCGGGCGGTGCGGATGTAGTTCGTGTTCAGCACTTCGATCAGGCTCGCGCGCGTCACGCGGCCGACCGTCGCGACGTTGATCATCACGAGCAGCGCGATGGGCAGCGCCATATAACGCAACTGGAAGTCGTTCCAGCCGCCCGCGGGCA
This sequence comes from Caballeronia novacaledonica, assembly GCF_900258035.1. Taxonomy (GTDB): domain Bacteria; phylum Pseudomonadota; class Gammaproteobacteria; order Burkholderiales; family Burkholderiaceae; genus Caballeronia; species Caballeronia novacaledonica. The sequence goes on from NZ_OGTP01000001.1 coordinate 705,298, forward strand.
GCCACTTCAGCAGGATCGCGAAAACGAGGATCAGCACCGGCCCGAGCACGAACGACGGAAACGCGTTGCCCGCATTGCTGACGAGCATGAGCGCATAGTCCGCGATGCTGTTGCGGCGCAGCGCCGCCGCGACGCCCAGCGCGACGCCGATCACGATGGCGAGCAGCATCGACACGCCGCCGATGGCGAGCGACACCGGCAGCGCGCGCAGCACGAGGTCGTTCACGCTCCAGTCGGCATAGCGGAACGACGCGCCGAGATCGCCGTGCAAGAGACCGTCGAGATAGAGCAGATACTGCTTCCACAGCGGCTCGCCGAGGTGGTACTTCGCCTGCAGGTTCGCAAGCACTTCGGCGGACACCTTGCGCTCGCCGTCGAACGGGCCGCCCGGCGTCGCATGCAGCAGCAGATAGCAGATCGTCACGACGATCAGAAGCGTCGGCAGCGTCAGCAACACGCGCCGCAACGTGTAAGACCACATGAGCGTTCCCCTTCGCTTATGGCAGTGATTTCAACGATGTCAGTGCTTGACGATGTAGAAGTCCTTGCTGTGGTAGTGATCCATCGGGTTCTTCAGCGAATAGCCGCCGACGTAGCTCTTCACGAGGCGCGGAAGGCCGTATTGCAGCAGCGGCAGAATCGGGTAATCGTCCATGATCATCTTCACGGCCTGGGTTTGCAATTGCGTGCGTTTGGCGGGATCCTCGGTCAGGCTCGCTTCCTTCACGAGCGCGTCAGCCTTCGGATTGCAGTTGGCGTTGTCGTTCTGGGCCGAGCCGCATGTCACGAGCTGCACAAAGGTCGAAGCGTCCTTGTAATCCGCAACCCAGCCGTTGCGGGCGATCTGATAGTCGCCGTCATGGCGTTTCTTGAGCAGCACCTTGAACTCCATCGACTCGATGTCCATCGTGAGGCCGAGCTTCGACTTCCATTCGGACGCGATGAAGATCGCCATTTTCTTGTTGTAGTCGCTTGTGTTCATCGCGAGACGCAGCTTCGTGCCCGGCTTCACGCCCGCCTGTTCGAGCAGTTTCTTCGCTTCCTCGACGCGCTTGGCCATCGGCCACGATGCCCAGTCGTAGGTCGTGACGTCCGCGCCGGACACGCCTTTGGGCAGCACGGAATACAGCGGAATCTGGCCATCGGCGGTCACGCGCTGCGCGAGCAGATCGCGGTCGACGACCATCGAAAGCGCCTTGCGCACGCGCACGTCCTTCAGCAGCGGATCGCGATTATTGAAACTGTAATAGCGCGTGCCGAGGATCAGCGAATTGCGCGCGTCGTTCGGGAACTGCTTGACGTATTTGGCATACGTTCCCGTCGGCATCTGATACGTCATGTCGTTCTCGCCCGACTGGAACAGCTTGACGTCCGTGTTCTCGTCCTCGACCGGCAGATACGTGACTTGCGTCAACTGAACGTTCGCCTTGTCCCAGTAGTTCGGATTCTTCACCATCACGATCTTGCTGTTGACCTGCCAGTCCTTCAACTGGAAGGGACCGTTGCTCACGAGGTTGCCGGGCTTCGTCCATTCCTTCCCGAATTTTTCGACGCTCGCGCGATGCGCCGGCGCGAAGTTCGGGTTCGACATCAGCTCGGGCATGAACGGGACCGGCCCGGACGTCTTGACTTCGACCGTGTACGCATCGATCGCGCGCACGCCGAGCGCGCTGACGGGCTTCTTGCCGGCGGTGACGTCGCCGCCGTTCAGGAGGAACACGCCGAACACGTTGGCGTAGGACGACGCCGTTTTCGGATCGACGAAGCGCTGGATGCCGTAGATGCAATCGTTTGCGGTGACGGCGTCGCCATTGGACCAGCGGGCGTTCTTGCGCAAGTGGAAGATCCAGGTCGTCGCGTCCTTCTGCTCCCACTTCTCGGCGACGCCCGGCACGACCGCGCCGTCGTTGTTCGTGGCAGTGAGGCTCTCGAACAGATCGGTCGTGAGGTTATAGGCGCCGACGGATTCCACCATCGCCGGGTCCAGCGTCTCGGTTTCCGATCCGTTGTTGCGCACGAGTTCCTGTTTCGCGGCAAGCGTGACGCCGGGCGGCACGATGGCGGCCGACGCGTTCAATGCGGAAAGGGCGAGCAGCGCCGCGGCGGCGGCGAGCTTCGTGCGTCGGACCGATGCGTGGGGAACGGCAAAAAACGTCATGGGGAATCCTCTCTTTGTCTCGATTGTCGATTGTCTTCTTTCGTTTTACTTGCGGTGATTCGCAGTCCTTCATGCATCGGCTTGTTTATCGCAATCTGGATAAACAAGCCGGCCTCGAACTTGGCGAATCGAACGAAGCGCTTTCTTGTCGCCGACGCGTGGTTGCGGCAATTGCACGCACAAAACACGCATTTCGCGAACGATTCTTACGCGTACGCTTTCATTCGCGCTTCAGGCTGGCGGCGAGTATTTCGCATCAATAAGAGAGATGCCACTCACATGTGCTTATAGTCACTAAATTTTTCGAATAGTCGTTCAATTTGTCAGATTTGCGCAATTTTCGGGTTTCTCAACACAAATTGGCTTAAGGCAGCAAGTGTTTGTTTCCTATAAGATTGCGTCGCCGTATAACAGTCGCTTCAATGCCGTCCGAGAGATGATCCGTTTTCGACAGATCGAGGCTTTTCGCAGCCTCATCATGACCGGCACCAGTGTCGGCGCAGCAAAAAAGCTCCATGTGACGCAACCCGCGATCAGCCGTCTGATCGCCGATCTCGAAGCCGATCTCGGCTTCAGCCTGTTTTCCCGAATCGGCGGCCGCCTGAATCCGACGACCGCCGGCCTGCGCTTCTACAAGTCCGTCGAAGAGAACTTTCTCGGGCTGGAGCGTCTGAAACAGGTCGCCGCCATGATCCGCGAGGAAGCGTCCGATGGCCTCACGGTCGCGTGCATGCCCGTGCTCGCGACGACGCTCCTGCCGCCCGTGCTCGCCGATTTCACCGAGCGTCACCCCGGCGTGCCGATCAAGGTCGATTCGGTGAAGGTGCCCGAAGTGCTCGTCAACCTTCAGAACCACAAGGCCGATATCGCGCTGAGTCTCGCGTTCCCGGCGGTCGCGGGCATCGAAGTGGAGACGCTGCTGAAGGCGCGCGCTTCCTGTGCGATGCCCGCCACGCACAAGCTCGCGAAAAAGAAGGTCGTGAGGCCGTCCGACTTGCGCGGCGAAAATCTCATCGGCTGGCTGCCGAATTCGCGTCAGCCTTACGACGCGGAGCAATCGCTGATTTCGTCGACGGAAGACCGGCCGCGTTACACCGTCTTCACCGACACCGCTCACACGCGCTACGCGATGGTCGCGGGCGGTCTCGGCATTTCGATCGTCGAGCCGTTCGCGGCGAAGGTGTGGCGCGCGCATGGCGTGGTCGTGCGGCCCTTCGAGACCGACATCGAGTACGAATACGTGCTGTCGTATCCGAGCAGCGGCATCCGCTCGGATCTCGTGGCGTCGTTCCGGAATTCGGTCAAGCGCGTGGTCGAACGTTATTCGTTCGAGGCGCCGCCCGAAGCCGTCGCGGGGGATGTCGTCCCGTCGAACGCGGATTGACCCGCCGGCCAGTTGCCTCGCCGCGAACGCGCAGTCGCGCTTCGCTTCATACTCTCGCTTGTCGCTTCGCTTCCAAAACCATCCACACGGAGCATTCATGCACGATCTGAAAGGCAAATCGATCCTCATCACGGGCGCGAGCACCGGCATCGGCGCGGCGGCCGCGCGGGCCTTCGCGCAATACGGCGCGAATGTCGCGGTTCACTACAACAGTTCGAAGGACAAGGCGGAGGAAGTCGCAAAGGACGTGCGCGCGCTCGGCGTCACGGCGATCACCGTCGGCGCCGACGTGCGCGACTCGAAGGCCATCGACGCCGCCGTCGCGCAGGCCGTCGATACCTTCGGCAAGATCGACGTGCTCATCAACAACGCGGGCAGCCTCGTGAAGCGCGAGCCGATCGCATCGGCGAGCGACGAACTCTTCGACGAGATCATGCACATCAACGCGCGCTCGGTCGTCGCGTTCACGCGCGCGGCGCTGCCTTCGCTGCGCGAGGGCGGCGGCGGCTCGATCATCAACGTGACGTCGGTGGCGGCGCGCAACGGCGGCGGGCCGGGCGCGCTGCTCTATGCGGCTTCGAAGGGCTTCGTCAGCACGATCACGAAGGGCATGGCGAAGGAACTGATGCCCGATCGCATCCGCGTGAACGCCGTCGCGCCGGGCGTGATCCAGACGCCGTTCCAGGAACGCTTCACCTCGGCCGAACAGCTCGAATCGTTCCGCAAGTCGATTCCGATGGGCTTCATCGGCGAGCCCGACGATTGCAGCGGCGCATTCCTCTATCTCGCGTCCGAGGCGATGTCGCGCTATGTGACCGGGCAGATCATCGATGTGAACGGCGGCCAACTGATGCCGTGACCGTTGCACGGCGGCGCTCGTGGTATATAAGGCGTCTGGTCTTTCGTCGCACGTAACAAAGGAGAATAAAGGAGATGCTTTTGACTAAAGAACCGCGCTTGCGCTCCTTCGCGCTCGGCGCCATCGCCGCTTCGGCGCTCATGACGGCGGGATTCGTCGAGACGGCGCCCGCCTATGCGAAAACCGCCGACAGCCAGCCGGCCGTTCTGACGGCATCGGCCGTCGCCGTCGCGGACAAATACGCCGCCGACACCGCCGAGCAGATCTTCAAGCAAGGCGGCAATGCCGTCGATGCAGCCGTCGCTATCGCCTTCACGCTCGCCGTCACCTATCCGGAGGCGGGCAATATCGGCGGCGGCGGCTTCATGACGCTCTACGTCGATCATCGACCGTACTTTCTCGACTATCGCGAGCGCGCGCCGCTTTCGGCCACGCGCAACATGTATCTCGACGACAAGGGCGAAGTCATCAAGGGCATGAGTCTCTACGGGCATCGCGCGGTCGGCGTGCCGGGCACGGTCGAAGGCATGTGGGAAGCGCAGAAGCGCTTCGGCAAGCTGAAATGGAAGCAGGTGCTCGCGCCCGCCATCAAATACGCGCAGGATGGTTTCGAAGTCGACGACCAGCTCATCAAGCGCCGCGACGACGCCTCGAAGGATTTCGCCGGCAAGACCAACTTCGATCTCTATTTCGGCGGCATGAAGGCGGGCCAGGTCTTCAAGCAGCCCGACCTCGCGATGACGCTGCAGCGCATCTCCGACAAAGGCGCGAAAGGCTTCTACGAAGGCGAAACCGCCAATCTGATCGCGAAGTCGATGGAAGGCCACGGCCTCATCACCGCGCGCGACCTGAAGGACTACAAGGCCGTGTGGCGTCAGCCGATCACCGCGAGCTGGAACGGCTATCGCGTGATCACCGCGCCGCCGCCGAGCTCGGGCGGCGTCGGCCTCGTGCAGTTGCTGAAGATGAAGGCCGATATCAAGGACAAGTTCCAGGACGTTCCGCTCGATTCCGCGCAGTACATTCACCTCGTCGCCGAAATCGAGAAGCGCGTGTTCGCGGATCGCGCGCAATATCTCGGCGATCCCGATTTCTACAAGGTGCCGGTCGCGCAGCTCATCAACGACGACTACATCCTGAAGCGCGCGCAGGAAGTGAACCCCGACACGCCTTCGGACACGAAGAGCGTGCAGCCGGGACTCGGCACGTCGATGCCCGAGAAAGCGGAGACGACGCACTTCTCCGTCGTCGACAAATGGGGCAACGCGGTGTCGAACACTTACACGATCAACGGCTACTTCGGCTCGGGCGTGGTCGCGGAAGGCACGGGCGTCGTGCTCAACGACGAAATGGACGATTTCGCGTCGAAGCCGGGCGTGCCGAACATGTTCGGCGTCGTCGGCAGCGATGCGAACTCCATCGCGCCGAAGAAGCGTCCGCTCTCGTCGATGACGCCGACCATCCTCACGAAGGACGACAAGGTCGCGATGGTGATCGGCACGCCGGGCGGTTCGCGCATCTTCACGTCGATCTTCCAGGTCATCACGAACGTGTACGACTTCGACATGCCGCTCGCCGAAGCCGTGGGCGCGACGCGCTTTCATCATCAGTTGCTGCCGCCGAACACGATCTTCCAGGAGCCGTTTCACCAGCTCGACGCCGGCGTGATCAAGCAGCTCGAAGACAAGGGCTACAAGTTCACGATGCAAGGCTTCAACGGCGACATTCAGGCGATCCGCATCGACGGCGACAAGCCCGAACCGATGTCCGATCCGCGTGGACGCGGCGTGTCGCGCGTCATCCAGTGATGCGCCGCACCACGGCGATCACGTAAAATAGCGGCCCGGGCCGGACTAGCGTTTGCCCTAGTCCGGCGTCCGGACGGTCCGGTCGAAGCCCCGCCCCGCGCGGGATTCGCGGCATATAAGCCCCTTGGCATGACCGGCATGTTTTTCATGGGATTGGACCCCGCGCTCTGTTCCCCTAGTCTCTGTCCTGACCGAGTGCAGCCGCAAGCGCACGTCACTCGGCATCATCCAGAACTACATACGAGACGACCCTGACGATGGCCCCGCAGTGCCCGCGCAAATGAGCGCGGCGCACGGTTGCCGTTTCAGCGCGCTGATAAAGGAGCAGCTCATGATGGAATCCCCCGCCCAGCAGCTTGGCGACATCGATATCGCGTCCCCTGAACGAGACGAAAGCAATCAGCCTGGCGGCGGCGGCTTTCTCGATCGCTACTTCGGCATTTCGCAAACCGGCAGCACGGAAAAGCGCGAGATCGTCGCCGGCGTCACAACGTTCCTCGCGATGGTCTATTCCGTGTTCGTCGTGCCGGGCATGCTCGGCAAGGCGGGCTTCGACACGAGCGCGGTGTTCGTCGCCGTGTGTCTCACCACGGCGTTCGGCTCGCTCCTGATGGGCGTCTGGGCGCGCCTGCCGATCGCGATCGGCTGCGCGATTTCGCTGACGGCGTTCACGGCCTTCGGCCTCGTGCTCGGCAAGGGCCTCACGCCCGCCATTGCGCTCGGCGCGGTGTTTCTGATGGGCGTCGTGTTCACGGCGATCTCCGTCACCGGCGTGCGCTCGTGGATCCTGCGCAATCTGCCGACGGGCGTCGCGCATGGCACGGGCATCGGCATCGGCCTGTTTCTGCTGCTGATCGCGTCGAACGATGTCGGCCTGATCATCAAGAATCCCGCGCCCGGCATGCCGGTTTCGCTCGGACATATCACGGCCTTTCCGGTGCTGATGTCGGTCGCCGGCCTCGCGGCGATCTTCGGTCTGGAGCGCCGGCGCGTGCCGGGCGGCATCCTGCTCGTGGTGGTCGGCCTGTCGGCGATCGGCCTGATCTTCGATCCGTCCGTGCGCTTTCACGGCATCTTCGCGCTGCCGTCGCTGTCGGCGCCGGGTCATACCTCGCTGATCGGCGCGATGGACATCAAGGGCGCGCTGTCGATGGCCGTGCTGCCGAGCGTGCTGGCGCTCGTGATGACCGCCGTGTTCGACGCGACCGGCACGATCCGCGCCGTCGCCGGTCAGGCGGGCCAGATCGACAAGAACGGCCGCATCGTCAACGGCGGCCGCGCGCTGACCGCCGATTCGCTGAGCTCGATCTTCTCCGCGTGCTTCGGCGGCGCGCCGGCGGCGGCGTATATCGAATCGTCGGTGGGCGTGGCGGCGGGCGCGAAGACGGGCCTTGCGGCCACGGTCGTCGGCGTGCTGTTCCTCGTGGTGATGTTCCTCTCGCCGCTCGCCGCGCTCGTGCCTTCCTACGCGACGGCGCCCGCTCTGATGTACGTCGGCCTGCTGATGCTCGGCAACGTCAGCAAGCTCCATTTCGACGATACCGTCGACACGATGTCCGGGCTCGTCTGCGCGGTGTATATCGTGCTGTCGGCGAACATCGTGACGGGCATCATGCTCGGCTTCACCACGCTCGTGATCGGCCGCGTCGTCGCGGGCGAATGGCGCAAGCTGAATGTCGGCACGGTGGCGATCGCGGTCGTGCTCGCCGTGTTCTATCTCGGCGGCTGGGCGATCTGACAGGCGGCATCGGCTGAAACGCAAACGGCGCGCTCCTCGCGGATGCGCGCCGTTGTTGCTTCTGAACTCGCGGAAGCGTCAGCCAGCGGAACCAGCGTTGGCCATCTGACGGATGCTGCGATCGACGCGGAACATGATCAGCGAAAGCACCAGCGTAATGAACAGGCCAGTCGCACCGGCGACCACGCTGACCGACTGAAGTGCCCCGATACGTTTTGCGGAAGCCTGTTCTTCTGCAGCGACCTTTTTCGTCGCGATGGCGGCGTGCTGCTTCGTCCAATCGGCTGCGAACTGAGTGATGGCGGAATTGACTACCGCGAAGAATTGGTCTTGCGAGCCGTTGACTTTCTTGCCCACGTCCGCCCGCGACAGCACGTCGTCAAGGTACTTTGTCTGCGCTTTCGCGTAGTCCGCGCCGCGATCGGAATTGTGCACCCATGAACCGACGAGTCCTTGCAAGTCGTCCTTCTGCAAGGCGAATCCGGTGCCCACGAGACTCTTTCCGTGCTTCAGCAGCACGGTGTGCAGACCATCGACGAGTGAGGCTTTTTCCTTTTCCGCCGGGTCTGTCGGTGCGGCGTCAGCGTTCTGTTCATCGGGGGATGCCTGATCGGTTTCCAGACGGAACGCCGACGCCTTGACTGTAATGTCCGAAGGCACGGCCGCCGCCTTCGCGTTGTAATCCATGACGGCCGGCACGCCCTCTACGATTGCGACGATCAGCGCCAGCGTCGCCAGCACTAAAAAGATGATTCTGACAAGTTGCAGATAGCCGTTTTCCAGCTTCCCAAGCAAATACATCGTGTGCGCCCCATTATTCGAAATTATTCTGATGTGCCGATAACTGAGCTGTACGGCACGGAAAAGAGATCGACCGCTCGTGCGGAAGCGGGGAAATTATCTCCGAGAGGAATCCCAACGATCGAGTCTTTATGTAATTTTTCGATATGCCTGCGTACAAGCAGCAACGCGCCGACAGAACACGTTGTCGGCGCGCTGCTTGAACTCCTCGCTTGCCGATCGGCCTACTTGTTGACGAGCGCCACTTGTCCCGTTTCCAGCAACGACTTGAGATTCGACAAAATCTTCGGCCAGCCGCCCGACACGGCCTCGATGAACGGCTTGCTCTCGCTCACATGCGTCACCGTGAGTTTGACCGCTTCGGCGAGCGCTTCGATCTCGTACGTGCAGCGGGACCAGCCCGCCTCCTTCAGATCCTCGCGAAACTCGTTGCGCCATTTGAGCACGAGGCGCTTGCCCGGCTCGGCTTCGAGCACTTCGCCCGCATCCGCGACGCGTCCGTCGGAGAACAGCATCTTCCATGACGAGCCGGCGGTCCAAGCGGATTCCTGGTGCATGCCGAACCAGTATTTCTTCACGAATTCCGGCGTCGTCAGCGCTTCCCACAGTTTTTCCGGCGTCGTGCGGATGTATGTGACGTAGACAAACGTATCGCTACTCATGGTCGTCTCCTTCAAGCGTGCGTTTCAGGTCGGATAGAGCGTCCAGACGCGGACGCTCGAACTTGCTGATCCAGCGTTGCGCGATCTCGTGGATCGGCACCGGGTTGAGAAAATGACGCTTCTCGCGGCCGCGACGCTGCGCCGATACGAGATTCGCGGCCTCGAGGATCGCGAGATGTTTCGACACGGCCTGACGCGTCATGCGAAGGCCGTCGCATAGCTCGCCGAGCGTCTGCCCGTTTGCTTCGTGAAGGCGGTCGAGCAGTTGTCTGCGGCTGGCGTCCGCGAGTGCGCGAAAAACCGAATCGTCATCCATGGACGCATTATGCAACCATTTGGTTGCATGTCAAGCGGCTTCGCTCGATAAAACCCGTCGCCCAAATACGACGACGCCCCGGAAGCTTTCGCTTCCGGGGCGTCGTTCGATGCTCCTGACCGGGATGCCGTCGCGGCGCGCTTACTTGCGGCGATACGATTCGACAAGAATCTCGCAGTTTTGCAGATGCAGTTGCAGCGCACGATTCCACTCACGACGCACCGCAGCCTTCGCCGCGCGCAGCCAGGAACCGAACGAAACGAGCAGGGATTGTTGAGCGGTGGTTTTCATGAGCGCCTCAGGGTAAGTAGCTAGGGAATAACCCTAACTATACGCTTTTCACGCTGCGAAGCAACAATTTCTCAAAAAAGCAACAGGGTAATCCCTTATACGCCCGGTCACTTTTGCTGGGGCGCGTCCGGCGCCAGTTGCACGCCCTTTTTGAAGATGAAGCAGCCGTAGCCGCGCATTTCGCCCGTGGCGATCACGCAATACGCCTTCTTCGCGCGCTCGTAGAACGCGAACCGTTCGACCGGCGCGAACGGCACCGCGCGACCTTCGGCGGCGTCGATTTCGCGCTGGGCTTCGCGCTGCACGGCGGGTAGCGCGGCCGCATCGCCGACGACTTCCATGCGCTCGGCAGGATGATCGACGAATGTATCGAGCGGCATCACCGACAGCACCGCCTGCACTGCGCGCGGCGCGCTCACGCCGTCGAGCCGCAGCAAACGGCCGAGCACGGTCTGACGCGCGACGGAATCGGCGGGAAAGTTGGCGTCGCAGATGACGACTTCGTCGCCGTGTCCCATCGCGCAGAGGGCGTGCAGGATGTCGGCGTTGAGCAGCGGATCGATGTTCTTCAGCATGTTTTCTTGTTCTCCATGACGTGTCTATGGTACGTGTCGCGGCGCCGCTAGGGCACGAGCAAGTCGCCCTCACGCGCCGCGTCCTTGCCCGCGATGCGCGCGACCAGCATTCCCGCCGTCGCGAAACGTGTCCAGTGCCGCGCATACAGCACGCCTTCGGTTTCTGCGACGAGCGGCACGAGCCGGTCATCGAGCGGATCGAGCACGTCGGCGATGACATCGCCCGCACGCACCGTCTCGCCGATTTCCCGCCGATGCAGAATCACGCCCGACACCGGCGCGTGCACGTATTCGCATCCGGCGAGCGGCGTCGCGGGATGGCGCAGCGGCGGCGATTCCGGCGCTTCGCCCGCGATCATGCCGATGTGCGTCAGATAATCGACGATCGCCCGAGCATCGCGCGCGGCCATGTCGTGCGACACGTCGCGCACGCCGCGCAGCTCGAGCGTGACGGATTTCGCGGCCATCGGAATCGGAAAACGATCGCCCAGTGCGCCGCGCAGATAGCGCCACGCCGACGTGCACGCCTCGTCGAACGGCTCGCCGCCCGACACGTCCGCGAGCAATTGCGCCTCGCTGCCGAGATAGCGCGCGAGCGGCTCGATCGCGGGCCACGCCTCGGGCGTCGTGTAGAGATGCGCGACGGCTTCCCAATCGCAATGAAGGTCGATGACGAGATCCGCATCGCACGCGAGCTTCATCAGTTCGAGCCGCTGCGACTCCAGTTCGGTCGCGGGCTGGCGCGCTGCGAGCGCGTCGGAAAGCGCAGTCCGGATCGCGCGCGTGTTGTGCGCTTGGTCATCGGTGAGACCGTTTTTCAGTTGCAACGCCAGTTCCGGCCCGAGCTCGGGAAAGCGCCGGTTGAAGTCCTGGCCCGAGCGCATCTCGAAGCGGCCCATCTGTGCGCCGAACCAGTGCTGATTCAGGCCCGCCGGATTCGCGACCGGTACGAGCACGACGCGCCCACTCAAACGCCCCGCCGTTTCCAGTTCGGCAAAGCGCCGCTTCAAATACCACGCGACGACCATGCCCGGCAATTCGTCCGCATGCAGCGATGCCTGGATGAACACCTTGGGCAAAGGGCCGTCCGGCGGGCCGAACCGATAGCTCGTGATTGCGCGCCCGGTGCCGAGCGACGCGCCGGCGAGCGGATGGTGATGAACCTGCATCTTCGAAAATCTCTCGTCGAAAAGAAAAGGCACCGCGAGCGATGCCTTTCCGGTCGGATGCGTCGAACGACGCTTACTGAATCGAGATATCCGTCTCGAAGTACTTCGCCATGATGCGCTTGAACGTGCCGTTCTTCTTGATCTCGACGAACGCGTTGTTCAGACCGTTCTTCAGATCGGCGTCGCCCTTGCGCAAGCCGATGGCCGTGCCCGGACCGATGATCGCGCGGTCTTCGACGATCGGACCGACGAGCGCGAACGGCTTGCCCTGCGGCTTCTTCAGAAAGCCGATGGCGGCTTGCACGGCGTCGGTGAACATCGCGTCGATGCGGCCCGCGACGAGATCCGCCTCGACCTGTTCCTGATCGCCGTAAGGCACGACCGTCACGCCCTGCGGCTCCCACTTCACCTTCGCGTAGCGCTCCTGCACCGTGCCCTGCTCCACGCCGACGCGCTTGCCCTTGAGCGCCTGCGGCGTCGGCAGGATGCCCGAGCCGGCGCGCGCGACGAGCTGCGCGTGGGTGTCGTAAAGCGGCTCGGTGAAGTCGATCTGCTTCAGGCGCTCTTCGGTGATGCCCATGTCGGACAGCACGGCGTCGAACTTGCGGGCCTTGAGGCCGGGAATCATGCCGTCGAAATTGTTTTCGACCCACACGCACTTGACCTTCATCTGCGCGCACAGTGCATTGCCGAGGTCGATGTCGAAACCGGCGAGCTTGCCGTCGGCCTGCTTGGATTCGAACGGCGGGTAGGAGGGATCGACGGCGAAGCGGATTTGCGTGATCTCTTTGGCGTGCGCCGAGAACGAGACGGCGGCGAGTGCTGCAAGCATCGCAAACGATGCGGACTTCTTGAATGACATGCTTTTCCTTCGGGACTTTCGATGAGACGGCGAAACATCGCGCGCCGACGCGCGAAAAACCGTGAATGGTAACAAAAGCACACGATTCGCCGCACGACGCCGGTCAAGGCACGATCGAAAGAAACAGGAAAGCCGCGAATATGACGAGATGCACGACGCCTTGCAGAACGGTCGAGCGTCCCGTGCCGAGCGTGATGACGGACACGAGCAGCGTGAGCGCGAGCATGACGATTTCCTTGGGCGCCAGCCCGAGCGCGATCGGCTGGCCCATGATGATCGACACCACGGCCACCGTCGGGATCGTCAGGCCGATGCTCGCGAGCGCCGAGCCGAGCGCGAGATTCAGGCTCGTCTGCAGCCGGTTCAGACGCGCCGCGCGCACGGCCGCGAGGCCTTCGGGCAGCAGCACGAGCGCGGCGATCACCACGCCGACCACCGCTTCCGGCGCGCCCGCCGCCGCGACGCCCGCCTCGACCGCCGGCGACAGCAGCTTCGCGAGTCCGACCACGGAGACGAGCGACAACATCAGAAACCCGAGCGCGAGCCACGCCTCGCCGTTGCTCGGCGGCGGCGCGTGCGGCGCGTCGTCTTCGTCCTGCGCGCCGGCGGCGGCCGGCGGCGTGAACGGCAGGAAGTAATCGCGATGACGGATCGTCTGCACGAACACGAACGTCACGTACAGCACGAGCGAGATCACGCCGACGAAAATCAGTTGCGACGTGGAAAGCGCCGGACCGGCGACCGTGCTCGTGAAGTTCGGCAAGACGAGCGTGAGCACGGAAAGCGCGCAGAGAATCGCGAGCGCGGCGGCCGCGCCTTGCAACTGAAAGTCCTGCACGTGATGCCGCCAGCCACCGATCAGCAGACACAAGCCGACGATGCCGCAGCCGCAGATCATGATCGCGGCGAACACGGTGTCGCGCGGCAGTCCGGCTTTCTCGGGGCCGCCGGAGAGCATCACGGAGACGATCAGCGCGACCTCGATCACCGTGACCGCGATCGCCAGCACCAGCGTGCCGAACGGCTCGCCGACGCGGTGCGCGACCACTTCCGCGTGATGCACGGCCGCGAACACCGCGAGCGCGAGCGCGACGGCCGCGAGCACCATCAGCACGGCGCTCTGGATGAGCGCGGTCGCGCCGAGCACGGCAAGCGCAAGAATCGGGGTTATGAAGGTCCAGTCCAGCTTGAATTTCATCGGCGCTCCGGGCGGATCGGGTGAATGGGATCGTCGGCACAGGCGATGTGGCCCAAGGTCGCTGCAAAACGCGCCGAAAGAATCGGACCCGCTCGGGCGCCGCGCGTGCGAGGAGATTGCCGTGACAAAGGGCCGCAGACCATCGGCATGATAGCGAAAACGCGGCGCTGCGCGCGTGTCCGCAAAGGGGTGAACGAATCGCGTAATTTGTCGGAAAATAACGGCTTCAGCGGTCATGCCAAGAACCGGAGAAACATGCTCGTCGCACCGACACCCGAGAACGAACCCGCCCGGCTCGCGACATTGCGCGCGCTAGGCATCCTCGACACGCCCGCCGAAGAGCGCTTCGACCGGCTGACGCGCCTCGCGCGCCGCCTCTTCGACGTGCCGATCGCGCTCGTGAGCCTCATCGACGAAAACCGGCAGTGGTTCAAGTCGTGCGCGGGCCTCGGCGTGCAGCAGACATCGCGCGACATCTCGTTCTGCGGACACGCGATCCTTCACGACGACGTCTTCATGATCCCCGATGCGCGCGCCGACGTGCGCTTTCACGACAACCCGCTCGTCACCGGCGATCCGGGCATCCGCTTCTATGCCGGCCAGCCGCTCACCGTGCCCAATGGCTCGAAGCTCGGCACGCTTTGCCTCATCGACACGCGTCCGCGCGAACTGGACGCCGAACAGGCCGGCTTGCTGCGCGATCTCGCTCACATCGCCGAGCAGGAGATTGCGGCGATCGAACTCGCGACCGTCGACGAACTCACGCTGATCGCAAACCGGCGCGGCTTCGAAGCGCTGGCGCAGCATGCGCTGAATCTCTGCAAGCGCATGGGTCGCGACGCGGCGCTGCTCTTCTTCGATCTCGACGATTTCAAGCGCATCAACGACACCTACGGCCACGCCGAAGGCGATCGCGCGCTCGCGACGTTCGCCGCGGCCTTGCGCGAGTCGTTGCGGGAAAGCGATGTGATAGGGCGGCTGGGCGGCGACGAATTCGTCGCGCTTCTGACCGATGCCGGCGACGACGAAACGCGTCACGCGCTCGACCGCTTGCGCCTCGCACTGGCGGCGAGCGACGCGGCGGCGTCGCGCGGTTACCGGATTCGCTTCAGCGTCGGGCAGACGCAGTTCGAAGCGCAGCGGCATGCATCGGTGATCGATCTGCTCGCGTCGAGCGACAGCAGGATGTACGCGCACAAGGCCGCTCGGAAGAACGGCCCGGGGCGTTGAAGGTTTTTCAAAAAAAATGGACGGGCGAAGTGCCCGTCCGCGCTTGCCTGATCGATTACGACACGAGTTCCGCGTTCAGCGTGATTTTCGCGTTGCCCGCGAAGAGCTTCGACACCGGACAGCCTTCTTTCGCGGCTTGCGCGGCCTTGTCGAAGGCGGCTTTGTCGGCGCCGGGAATTTTCGCTTTCAGATCGAGCTGGCAGGCGGTGATCGTGAAGCCTTCGCCGTCCTTGTCCAGCGTGACCGTGGATTTCGTTTCGAGGCTCTCGGCCTTCATGCCGGCCATTTCCAGTTGCAACGAAAGCGCCATCGTGAAGCAGCCCGCGTGCGCCGCGCCGATCAGTTCCTCCGGATTCGTCCCCGGACCTTCCTCGAAGCGCGACTTGAACCCGTACGGCGCTTCGTTGAGCACGCCGGTTTGCGTCGAGATGAAACCCTTGCCGTCCTTGATGCCGCCGCTCCATTTTGCCGATGCTGTCTTTTGCACGAGAGTTCTCCAGAAGAGGAAGTGGAACTGCGATGACCGGCGCCGCACGACGCCGGCGCACGCGTGATGCACGTCGCGATAGTCCGCATGCGCCGTGCCCGCGGTTGCGTCGAGCGCGTCGCTTTGCATCGTAGCGGATCGCGGGCGCGGGCGCAGAGAGGCTGCGATTCGGCCTATGCCGTTCGAGCCATGTCGTTTCGTATGGTCAAAACAACCGCGTGACCGAGCATTGTGTGACCCGCGAAATTCGTCGCGAACGACGCGCCGCTCGCGTTTCTTCGATCGCAAGATCGAGATCGACGGCGGCTTCCGACATGTAGCGCATGCGCGCGTCGCCCGTCGGCACGCGCTAACATACCGGTTTTGCGGTCGTCGCCATCGCGCGGCGTCCGCCCGGTTCAGTCAAACGGCGCACTCGCGCCGTTCGCTTTTGAGGCTCACATGGCATCCACGTCTGTTCTCTACATCGACGTCTGGTCGGACTTCGCGTGTCCGTTCTGCTATCTCGAGACGCCCGTGCTCGATCAGTTCCGCAACGCATACGGCGATGCGGTCGAGATTCGCTGGCACGCGTTCGAGTTGCGCCCCGAACCCACGCCGCTGGTCGATCCCAACAACGAAAAGATCGTCGAAACCTGGGAAAACTCGGTCCGCCCGCTCGCGGAAGAACGCGGCGTGACGATGCGCATGCCGCCGGTCACGCCGCGCAGCCGCAAGGCCTTCGAGACGGCCATGTTCGCGCGCGAATCCGGCCGTTTCGATCTCGTGCATCGGGCGATCTTCAAGGCGTATTTCGAGGAAGGCATCGACATCGGCGATACGGACTCGCTGCTCGATATCGCGGCGACCTGCGGCGTCGATCCGGAAATGCTCGAAGAAGCGCTCGACGACGGCACGTACACCGATCTCGTGATCGAAGACGAAGAATTCGCGAAGAAACTGGGCGTGACCGGCGTGCCGTTCGCGGTGTTGTCGCGGGAGCCCGCGCCCGGCCAGGAACCGCCGCCGCCGATCGCACTGCGCGGCGCCGCGCCGATCCAGCACTTCGAAGCGGCCGTCGAACGCCTCTTCCCGGACGGCTTTCCGGGCGTCTGAACCATCCTGAGGCCGGACGCAGCCCGATCCTAGCTGTGCTCCGCCATGAACGACTTCAACGCGATGCGCTGCGACGGTTCGAGCGATTCGAACTCGAGCCCGTAAGCCGCGCTGCCATCGACCGGATCAACCGTGCCGACATGACGCACGATCGCGATGGTGTCGATCTTCACGTCGACGCCATCGGTCTTGAACTGAAACGAGAGTTGCAGGCGCTCGCCCACGTGCGCAGCCGGATTCGCCACGGTCAGCGACATCCCGTACGGGCTGATGTCGCTTACGCGGCCGAGTTGCCGCATGGTTTGCGACTCGCCATCGGCGACGAAATGTGCCGCGAGGCGCGTCGGCATGCGCGCGAATTTGCGCGTGCGCAATCTGCGGATCGCGCCCGGCGCCGACAGCACCGCGTAGTTGAACGGCTCGCGGCAGGTTGCATCGACGGTACAGGCGAAACGGAACACGCCCCGGCCCGTGAGCGCGACCAGATCGACCTGCTCCCCGAGCGTCAGGTCGAGCGGATCGAATCCCGCCATCAACGGCTGCGTCACGAACAGCGAACGCTCGCCATTGCGGCGCGGCGTCGAGAAACCGATCACGCGGCTCGCGTACATCGCGGAACCCGTGCCGCCGGTGCCGCGCAATCCGACCCGCGCGCCAATGGTGAGACCGATATCTTCGAGCGTCAGCGGACCGTCCCTCGCGCCCTCTTCTTCGGCCATGATCGGCGCCGGCTCGCGCATCGCGCGGTGCGGCTCGAAATGCCGGAACATGAATTCGAGCGAGTGCGCGTCGGGCACGACGGCGCCCGCGTCGAAGAGTTGCGCGCCATCGGCGGCGACGATCGGCCATTCGAGGCCGACGTTGAGCGGAATCTCGGATGCTTGGAGGCGGACCAGCAACTGGCGCGCGTCTTCGACGGTTTCTTCGGTCATCTTATCGGACGATTCTTAAGTATTTTCCGCAATCGTCATGCTTGCCGAGTTTGCCGTCAAGTACCGAATGGCAACTTTTACGTTAGCGCACCGATATTTTTAGCGCAGAGCGGACTTCCTACCGCCCGTAGTTTTATGCGCATAAAAGCTTTTGAAAAAATAACGCGTTTAGCGAATCGTCGTCACGCCGGTTTCGGCGGCGTTCGAAATCGAAGCCGGCGGCGCATTCGTCACGCTTTCGATGGCGGCCAGCACTTGCGGCACTTCGGGTGGCGCACCCTCTTCGCCGATTGAAATGGAACGCCCCGGATCGTTCACGCCGAAGTGCTCGCGCGAAGTCGCGGCGAACAACATGACGGTGCGGCGCTGCAAGGCATGCGCGAGATGCACGAGCCCGGTATCCGTACCGACGACGAGTTCCGACGCCTGAATCCAGTGCGCACATTCGAGGACGGACAGCTTCGGCAGGACGATGGCGCCCGGCACGAGCGCCGCGATCGCTTGCGCTTCGCCCTGCTCGCGTTCCGTGCCCCACGGCAACGCGATCGCATAGCCACCCGCGGCGAGCCAGCGGCCGACCTCGCCCCAATGTTCCTTCGGCCACTTCTTCACGTCCGCCGACGTCGCGTGAAACAGCATCGCGATACGCGCGTCGCGCGGGATGTTCAGGTCGCGTGCGACAGCCGGCAGGCGAATGTTGTAATCGGGCGTGTCGTCGAGCGGATAGCCGAGCGCGTCGGCGACGCTCACGCGCATGCCGCGCCACGCGTCGGTGAGCGGCCGCGGACCGAAGCGCGCGTTGTACGCGAAGGCCGCGCCGCGCTCGCCGAGATCCTGATTCAGGTAACCGTAACGCCGCCGTCCGCGCGCGATGAACGCGATGATCGCGCTCTTGTAGACGCCGTGAATATCGACGATGACGTCGTATTTTTCAGCCCGAAGCTCGCCGATCGAACCAGCGATCTCCTTCAGATCGTTCAAGTTGCGCGCCTTCTTGAACTTGCGCAGCGGCGCGCTCAGCACGCGATCGACGCCCGGATTCCAGCGGATGATGTCGGCGAAGGCGGCGTCCGCGGCCCAGTCGATCCTGGCGGACGGAAATGCGCGCCGCAGATCGGCAACGACCGGCAGCGTCTCGACGATATCGCCGAGCGACGTGACTTTGACGATCAGAATTCGCTTCATGAAGGGTACGGGAGTGCTCCGGTGCGTGTGCCGGCCCAGCGGCATGCCGGGACAAACCCGGAAAACCAGCGATTCTAATGAATTTGAGACAAACGCACTGTCAGCGTTTGTAAGCATCGTCGACAGGCGCGCGCGGCGCCTGTTTCAGAATAGTCCAATTCGGCGAGGCGGGTTGCCGCGCGCGCAACCTCGATCAAAGCGCGCGTGACGAAAACGTGTCGCACTGGCGCACGTCGCCTGAGGACATGCCGCGCCGCAGCCAGCGCTGACGCTGTTCGCTCGTTCCATGCGTGAACGCCTCGGGCACGACGCGCCCTTGCGACTGCTTCTGCAGACGGTCGTCCCCGATCGCGGCTGCCGCGTTCAGCCCCTGCTCGAAATCGCCCGGTTCGATCAGCTTCGCGTTGTCGCGTTGCGCGACGGCGGCCCAGACGCCCGCGAAGCAGTCCGCCTGCAACTCGACGCGCACCGACAGCGCGTTTGCCTGCTCGCGCGTCAGGCGCGAGCGCGCCTGATCGACCTTGTTCATGATGCCGAGCACGTTCTGCACGTGATGCCCGACTTCATGCGCGATGACATAAGCCTGCGCAAAATCGCCGCCCGCGCCGAAGCGGTCGCGCAACTCGCGATAGAACGACAGATCGATATACACCTTGCGGTCGCCGGGACAGTAGAACGGGCCCATGGCCGCCTGTCCCGTTCCGCATGCGGTCTGCGTGGCGCCCGAAAACATCACGAGTTTCGGCGCCGGATAGTCCTGATTGAACTGCGCCCGGAAGATGTGCTGCCACGTCTGTTCGGTGTTGCCGAGCACGCGGCGCACGAACACGGCGCCGGGATCGCTGGCGGGCTGCGCGTTGCGCGGCGCGGCCTGCTGTTGCGGCGCGCTGCCCTGCAATACCTGCGCGCCGTTGATGATCGTCATCGGATTGATGCCGAAGAAATACGATGCGGCGAGCGCCACGATGATCGTCCCGATCCCGAGCGATCCGCCGCCGACCCGGAAGCCGCCCCCGCCGCGCCGGTCTTCCACGTTCTGACTTTCTGGCTGGTCATCCAGGCGCATGATGCTTCTCCTTACTGCCCGCGCGGCGCGCGTGGTCAAAAACCATTATGGTACCCGCGCGGGTCGCCCGTCTCGTGCTGCCGCAACGTAAAAGTTCTTTTCCCGGCCGCCGCTCGCGCCGGATGTGTTCCGTGCGGTCGATTGTCGCGAAAACGCGTGTGCGCTCTTGCCGCACCGCACCATCGACGTATCCCAAAATCAGAATCGAATCAAACTCGTAGCGCCGCCAAACCCTTGAAACTGCGGCATTTGCGCGCAATGCAAATTCCCTGACGCAGCGCAACACTTTCTCGAAATAGCGCTAAGCTCCGCCCCGTTACACGTCTGGGTGAATTTCAAGGCACACGTCATCATGCATGCGACTCCCGAAGCACTCGATCTGGCGCGGATCCAGTTCGCGTTCACCGTCTCTTTTCACATCATTTTTCCGGCGCTTTCCATCGGACTGGCGAGTTTCATCGCGGTGCTCGAAGGCGCGTGGCTCAAGACCGGCAAGCCGGTCTACAAGGAACTGTGTCTCTTCTGGTCGAAGGTCTTCGCTGTCGCGTTCGGCATGGGCGTCGTGTCGGGCGTCGTCATGGCGTACGAATTCGGCACCAACTGGGGCGGCTTTTCGAGCTTCGCCGGTCCCGTCACCGGGCCGCTGCTCACGTACGAAGTAATGACCGCGTTCTTCCTCGAAGCGGGCTTCCTCGGCATCATGCTGTTCGGCTGGAACAAGGTCGGTCCGAAGGCGCACTTCGGCGCGACGCTGATGGTCGCCATCGGCACGCTCATCTCCACGTTCTGGATTCTCGCGTCGAATAGCTGGATGCAGACGCCGCAGGGTTTTCGCATCGAAGGCGATCACGTCGTGCCGGTGGACTGGTGGGCGATTATTTTCAATCCGTCGTTCCCGTACCGGCTCGCGCATATGGCGATCGCGGCGTTCATCGTCGCGGCGCTCGTCGTCGCCGCGACCGGCGCGTGGCATCTGCTGAAAGGCCGGCGCGATCCGGCCATCAGGAAGATGTTTTCGATGTCGCTCTGGCTGCTGCTCGCATTGACGCCGATTCAGGCGCTCGTCGGCGATGCGCACGGCCTGAACACGCGCGAACATCAACCGGCGAAGATCGCGGCGATCGAAGGCATCTGGGAAACGGAGAAAGGCGGCACCGCGCTCAATCTCTTCGGCATTCCCGACATGGAAGCCGAAACCACGAAGTATGCGGTCTCGATTCCGCATCTCGGCAGCCTGATCCTCACCCATAGCTGGGACGGCGAAATTCGCGGCCTGAAGGAATTTCCGAAGCAAGACCGCCCGAACTCGACGCTCGTGTTCTGGAGTTTCCGCGTGATGGCGGGTCTCGGCGTGCTGATGATCGCGATGTCGGTTGCCGCGTGGTGGCTGCATCGCAAGCGCAGGCTGTTCGATGCGCGCTGGTTCCATCGTTTCGCACTGGCGATGGGCCCGACCGGATTCGTCACGCTGCTCGCGGGCTGGGTCACGACCGAAGCCGGACGCCAGCCGTGGGTCGTGTACGGCGTGATGCGCACCGCCGATGCCGTGTCGCCCGTGACCGCGCAGCAAGTCGGCGTGTCGCTGCTCGCGTTCGTGATCGTCTACACGATCGTGTTCGGCACCGGCATCTACTACCTGCTGAAGCTGCTTCGTCACGGTCCCGCGTTGCCGGGTTCGTCCGGGCAACCGTCCGACGGCAGCGCGCGCCGTCCGCTCAGCCTTCCGCAACAGTCCATCGAAGGAGCATAAGAATATGGACCTCACGCTCGCCTGGGCCGCGATCATCGCGTTGGGCCTGTTCCTCTACGTCGTGCTGGACGGCTTCGATCTCGGCATCGGCATACTTTTTCCGTTCTTTCCGGACCAGCATGATCGCGACGTGATGATGAACACCGTCGCCCCCGTCTGGGACGGCAACGAGACGTGGCTCGTGCTCGGCGGCGCGGGGCTGTTCGCCGCTTTCCCGATGGTCTATTCGACCGTGTTGTCCGCGCTCTATCTGCCGCTCGTGCTGATGCTCGTGTGCCTGATTTTCCGCGGCGTGTCGTTCGAGATCCGCGCGAAGGCGCAGCGCACGAAGCCCATGTGGGACCTCGCGTTCATCGGCGGATCGGCGGGCGCGACGTTCTTTCAGGGCGTGGCGCTCGGCGCGTTTCTCGGCGGCATTCCCGTCGCCGATGGCCGTTTCGCCGGCGATCCCTTCGGCTGGTTCTCGCCGTTCTCGATCTTCACAGGCGGCGCGCTCGTCGTCACGTATGCGCTGCTCGGCGCGTGCTGGCTGATCGCGAAAACAGAAGGCGATCTGCAGCGGCGGATGTATCGCGTGGTATGGCCGCTGACGCTCTTGCAGCTCGCGACGATCGCCGTGGTCAGCATCTGGACGCCGCTGCAGGACGCGGGCATCGCGTCGCGCTGGTTCGATTCGCCGCTGTTTTATCGCCTGTTGCCTGTGCCGGTGCTCGTCGCGGCATGCGCGTGGGCGATGCGCCGCTCGATTCAGTCGCGTCACGAGAAGCGGCCGTTCGCGATGGCGCTCGGCTTCGTGCTGCTCGGCTACGCGGGACTTGTCGCGAGCATTTCACCGCACGAGATTTTTCCGGGCGTATCGATCTGGGACGCGGCCGCGCCCCGTTCGAGCCAGCTTTTCACGATCGTCGGCGCGGCGGTGATTCTGCCTGTGATCGTCGCGTATACGACGCTGGGTTACTGGGTCTTCAGAGGAAAGGTGCGCCATGGCGAACACCACTACCACTGAACGCGCGCGAAAGGTGTTCTGGTTCGTCGCGCTGTGGATGACGGGCGTCGGCGGCGCGATGCTGCTCGCGCTGCCGTTCAAGTTACTGATCAAGGCGGGCGCGGCGATTCACTAACGCGTCACGCCCGCGCCCTCAGAACAGCGCCGCCGCGATCAGCCCGCTCACGATGCCGAACAGCACCACGGCGGCCGCCACGAACGCCAGCACGCGCGGCGGAAACGACCGCGCGAGCATCGCGAGCGACGGCACGCTGACGGGCGGCAGCGTCATCAGGAGCGCGCCGGCCGGGCCCGTCGCCATGCCGAGCGACAGCATCGCCTGAATGATGGGCACTTCGCCCGCCGTCGGAATCACGAAGAGCGTGCCCGCGACGGCGAACGCGACGATCCACAGCATGCCGTTGCCGATATCCGGCCCGATGTGCGGAAAGAGCCACGCGCGCGCCGCGCCGAGCAGCAGCACGAGCACGATGTACTCCGGCACGAGCCGCACCGTCATGCGGCCGAGGATCTTGATCCAGCGCGAAAACGCGGTGCCCGGCTCGTCCTCTTCGACGAGCTTCGCCAGCGCCGCGCGCGACGACGCCGCCTGCGCCGGCGTCACCATGCGATTCACGGCGTAGCCGAGGCCGAACACCATCAGCACGCCGAGCGCGAGGCGCAAACCGGTCCATTGCCAGCCGAGCACGAAGCCCATGAAAACCAGCGCCGCCGGATTGAGCACCGTGTTGCCGAGCCAGAACGCGACCGCCGCGCCCGGCGCCGCCTCGCGCGCCCGCAAGCCCGCGACGACCGGCGCCGCGCAGCACGTGCACATCATTCCCGGCAAGGACATCAGGCCGCCATTCACGACGCTGCCGAAGTTATGCTCGCCGAGCGCCCGCGCGACCCAGCGCGGCGGAATCAGCGCCTGCACCGCGGAGCCGAGCAGAAGGCCGAGCACCATCGCTTGCCAGATCGCCTTGCCGTAGGCCATCGCGTAGTCGAGCGCGGCTTGCCACGAAGGCTCCGGCGCGCTGGCGGCCGTGCCCATCAGAATGGATTTGCCGATCGAATGCTGGCTCGCCGCGACGAACGCGCGGTTGTAGTACGGAAACCATTTCACGTAGAAGAGCCCTGCGACGGCGATCAGCAGGAACACCATCCAGCCGGTGGCGACGCGCGGTTGTCGGAGCGTGGTCATATCGTTTTCTTTCGTGGGGTGAAGATTCGGTCAGCCGGGCGCGGGCATCGTCTCGGCGAGTTGCGCGAGCAGCGCTTTCGCCTGGTCGAGGCTGTCGGCGTCGTTCGGACGGAACAGCACGTGAGCCGCGTGCGGCAGTTCGGTGTACAGCGCCTGGCTGCTGCGCCGGTAAGCGGGATCGTAATGATGGTCGATCAGTTCGGCGAAGAGCGCGGCGCGTTCGTTTTCATCGATCAGCCGATGCCAGTGCGCGACGCGCTCGCGGCTGTGCAGCGCGACGAGCTTCGCCAGTTGCGCCTTGAAGAACGCGGGATCGTCGAAGAGATGCCCGTAGTCCTGCAACAGAAACGCGATGCGGTCCTCGCGGCGCGCTTCCACCTGCACGCACGACGCGCCGTGCAGATTGTCGAGCACGGCATCGGGCATCGAGATCGCGCCGATGCGCCGCCCTTCCGCCTCGACGAAAACCGGTTTCGCCGGATCGAAGCCCGAAAGCGCGTGGACGAGCGCCGAATCGAACGCTTTTTGCGAGGGCTGCGGACGCCCCGGCAGCGCGCCGAGCAGCGATCCGCGATGCGCCGCGAGCGCTTCGAGATCGAGCGTCTGCGCGCCGGCCGCGTCGAGCGCGTTCAAGAGGCGCGTCTTGCCGCTGCCCGTATGGCCGAGCAGCGCGATATAGCGAAAACGCCGCGGCAGCGCGCCGAGCCGTTCGATCACGTCGCGCCGGTAGCTCTTGTAGCCGCCGTCGAGTTGCCGCGCCTGCCAGCCGATCATGTTGAGCCAAGTCGTCATCGAGCCCGAGCGTTTGCCGCCGCGCCAGCAATAGACGAGCGGCCGCCAGTTGCGCGGCTTGCCGGCGAAGATCGTGTCGAGATGCATCGCGATGTTGCGCGCGACCATCGCCGCGCCGACGCGCGTCGCCTCGAACGGCGAGACCTGCTTGTACATCGTCCCGACGATCACGCGCTCCTCGTTGCTGAGCACGGGCGCGTTGATCGCGCCGGGAACGTGGTCTTCGGCGAATTCGAGCGGCGTGCGGACATCGACGATTTCGTCGAAATCGCTCAGGCGATCGATGGAAACGAGCAAGTTTTTCACGGGGCTACGGTCGGGCGTTGGCTGAATCGAACGAAAAATTATCGCATGCAGGCGGATTTCGGCCCGGCAGCGCATTTTTGAGCGCGCGGCGCGGCGCGCGCGAAGCGGATAAAGTGCATCCATCGACCCAGCCGGGAAAAGCGATGAGCTATCACGAGACGATCGGCGCGCGCCGCTACCGCTTCGACGACCTGAAGACGCTGCTCGCGCGCGCCAGCCCGCGCCGCTCCGGCGACGAACTCGCGGGCGTCGCGGCGGCGACGGAGGAAGAGCGCATCGCCGCGAAAATGGCGCTCGCGCGGGCGCCGCTCAGCGCGTTTCTCGACGAACCGCTCATTCCCTACGAGGACGACGAAGTCACGCGCCTCATCGTCGATACGCACTCGCGCGAAGCGTTCGCGCCGATCGCGCATCTGACGGTCGGCGAATTCCGCGAGTGGCTGCTCGCCGACAGCACCGACACCGCCGCGCTCGAACGCATCACGATGGGCGTCACGCCGGAAATGGCCGCGGCCGTCTCCAAGCTGATGCGCAACCAGGACCTGATCCTCGCCGCCGGAAAGCGGCCGGTGGTCACGCGCTTTCGGACGACCATCGGGCTGCCGGGGCATCTGTCGGTGCGCCTGCAGCCGAATCATCCGACCGACGATCCGAAGGGCATCGCCGCATCCATGCTCGACGGCCTCTTCTACGGCTGCGGCGATGCCGTCATCGGCGTGAATCCCGCCTCCGATTCGCCCGCCGCCATCGGCAGGCTGCTCGCGATGATGGACGGCTTCCGCCAGCGCTACGGCGTGCCGATGCAGTCGTGCATCCTCACGCACGTCACCAACACGCTCGCGGCGATCGAACAGGGCGCGCCCGTCGATCTCGTGTTTCAGTCGGTTGCGGGCACCGAGCGCGCGAACGCGAGCTTCGGCGTATCGCTCGCGCTGCTGGAGGAAGCGCACGACGCCGCGTTGTCGCTGAAGCGCGGCACCGTCGGCGACAACGTCATGTACTTCGAGACGGGACAAGGCAGCGCGCTGTCGGCGAATGCGCATCATGGCGTCGACCAGCAAACGTGCGAAGCGCGCGCGTATGCGGTCGCGCGGCGCTTCAGACCGCTTTTGACGAACACGGTGGTCGGCTTCATCGGCCCGGAATATCTCTACGACGGCCGGCAGATCATCCGCGCCGGACTCGAAGATCACTTCTGCGGCAAGCTGCTCGGCGTGCCGATGGGCTGCGACATCTGCTACACGAATCACGCCGAAGCCGATCAGGACGACATGGACACGCTTCTCACGCTGCTCGGCGTGGCGAACGTCAACTTCATCATGGGCGTGCCCGGCGCGGACGACGTCATGCTCAACTATCAGAGCACGTCGTTTCATGACGCGCTCTATATCCGCCGCGTGCTGAACCTGAAGCGCGCGCCGGAATTCGAAGCATGGCTCGCGAAGATGCGCGTCACCGGCGCGCGCGGCGATCTGCTCACCGCGCCCACGCAAGCCTTGCTCGAATGGATCGACTCATGACGCACGCCGACGCCTGGGACGCGCTGCGGCGCTTCACGAACGCGCGCATCGCGCTCGGCCGCGCGGGCAGCAGCCTGCCGACCGCGCCCTTGCTCGCATTCGAGCTCGCGCATGCGCAGGCGCGCGACGCGGTGCATCAGCCGCTCGATACGGCTGCGCTCGCGGACACGCTGCGCGCCGCCGGCTTCGACACGCTCGGCGTGCGAAGCGCCGCGCCGGATCGCGCGCATTATCTGCGCCGCCCGGATCTCGGCCGCCTGCTCGACGATGAAAGCGCGCAACGGCTCGCCGCCCATGCCGCGGAAAGCGACCTTGCCTTCGTCGCCGCCGATGGCCTGTCGGCGTTTGCCGCGCAACGTCACGTCGCACCGTTGCTCGCGCATCTGCGCGGAAACCTCGACGGCTGGAACGTGGCGCCCGTCGTGATCGCGACGCAGGCGCGCGTCGCGCTGGGCGATCGTATCGGTGAGCTGTTACGGGCGAAGATCGTCGTCGTGATGATCGGCGAGCGGCCGGGCCTCAGTTCGCCCGACAGTCTCGGGCTCTACGTAACTTACGCGCCGCGCGCCGGCCGCCACGATGCCGAGCGCAACTGCATCTCGAACGTGCGGCCCGAAGGACTCGATTACGAGCATGCGGCATTCAAGCTGACGTGGCTGTTGAACGAAGCGCGCAGGCTGAAGCTCACCGGCGTCGGACTCAAGGATCACAGCGGCTCGCTGGCCGCGCCGGACACCGGAACGCTCGAAGCCTAGACGCGCAGCTTGCGATACAGCGTCGTGCGCGAAATGCCGAGCGCGCGCGCCGTCGCCGAAACATTGCCGCCGTGCGCCTTGAGCGACGCGGCCACGGCGCTCGCTTCGATATCCACGAGACGCGCGCCGATCGCGGGCGGCGGTGCGTCGTCGGGATGAACGCGTTCGCCGAGTTCATCGAGAAAATCATGCGGCAGATGCTCGACGCCGATATGCGTGTCGTGATCGTCGAGCATGGCGGACGCGGTGCGCAGCACGTTGCTCAACTGCCGGAAATTGCCCGGCCACGGATGGCGCGCGAAGAGCGCGAGCACATTGTCACCGATGCCGACGACGCGGCCCGCGAAACGCTCGTGACGCAACATCTTGTCGACGACCGCTCGCAGGTCCGTCCGCCCGGCGAGCGGC
This sequence comes from Caballeronia novacaledonica, assembly GCF_900258035.1. GTDB lineage: Bacteria > Pseudomonadota > Gammaproteobacteria > Burkholderiales > Burkholderiaceae > Caballeronia > Caballeronia novacaledonica. Next base: position 732,834 of record NZ_OGTP01000001.1, read on the forward strand.
GGCAGCGTGACCGAAAGGCCGTTGATGCGGTAATACAGATCCTCGCGAAACGTCCCTTTTGCGACGCACTCGCGCAGCTTGCGGTTGCTCGCGCAAACGAGCGTGAAATCGACCGGCACCGCGCGCGCCGCGCCGAGCGGCTCGACGACGCGCTCCTGCAGCACGCGCAGCAGGCGGCTTTGCATCGCGAGCGGCATGTCGCCGATCTCATCGAGGAAGAGCGTGCCGCCGTTCGCCTGCACGATCCTGCCGATCGCGCCGCGCTTCGCCGCGCCCGTGAACGCGCCCTGCGCGTAGCCGAACAGTTCCGATTCGATCAGCGTCTCCGGCAACGACGCGCAGTTCACCGCGACGAACGGCCCCGCGCGGCGCGGCGAATCGCTGTGAATCGCGCGCGCGAGCATTTCCTTGCCCGCGCCCGTTTCGCCGCCGATCAGAATCGCGATGTTCTTGCCGATGACTTTGCGCACGCGCGCGACGACGTCGTTCATCTGCGCGTCGCCGGTGCAGAGATCGGCGAGGCTGGAGCCGGCCTGCTCGCGCACGGCGATGGCGGTCGCCGTGCGCGTCACATTCGACACAGGCCGCGCATGACATTCGACACTCGCGAACACCACGACGCCGCTATGAAGTTCGAGCCGGCACGGTGCGTCGCCCGTCCACGCGACGAGCGCATCGACGCGTTCGCCGAACAGCGCTTCGAGTGTCTGCGAGCGCAGATCCTTGAGTTCGAGCCCGAGCTGGAATTGCGCGCTGCGGTTCGCGCAGAGGAGGCGGCCGTCGAGATCGAAGACGGCGAGGCCTTCCATCAACGTGCCGATGAACTCGGGCCGGCTGTGAAAGCGGATGCACAGCCCGTCGCCGAACGTGCTCGCGATCAGGCGGTTCTCGATCATCTGCCCCGACATTTTCACGAGCGCCATCGTGTGCTGGTGATAGCCGCGACGGTCGCCGGTGACGTCGAGCACGCCGGACAGATTGCTGTGCGGATCGAGGATCGGCACGCTCGAACACGTGAGGAAATGATTGGCGCGCAAGTAGTGCTGGTCGCCGTGCACGGTGACGGCGTTGCGCTCGGCGATCGTCGTGCCGATCGCGTTGGTGCCCTGATGCGCCTCGCTCCACACCGCGCCCGCGCGCAACGCGACTTTTTCGGCGCGGACGAGGAAATCGTCGTCGCCGAGCGAATGGAGGATGAGACCGCTCGCGTCCGTGAGCGCGATCATGCTGTGCGTGTTGGCGATCTGCGCGTACAGCGTTTCCATCACCGGAAGCGCGTGCGCGAAGAGCGCGCGGCTTTCACCGAGCTTGACGGCGAGTTCCGCGCCCGATAGCACGGCGTAATCCGGGCGCATCGTCTCGAACAGGCCGAATGTGGCCGAGCGCTCGTGCGAATGTCGGATGACATCGCGCTGCGCAGGCTGCAAGGCCGCGCCGACGGCATGCTGCATCGCCTCCTCCTTTTGAGCTTGCTTCTCGCGGCAATGTAACACTGTCGCGGCGCGCGGGTCGATCCGAGGAAGCGCGCGGTCGGGCCGCGCGTCTCGCCGCGCTACAGGACGAGCGACCCCGCCGTGATCGCAATGACCAGGAACACGACGAACAGAATCAGGAAGATGAAGAAGCAGATCTTGGCGATGCCCGCCGCGCCGGACGATACGCGCGTAAAACCAAAGAGTCCGGCGACGACGGAAATGATCGCGAAGAGAATGGCGAGTTTGAGCATGAGCAGGCAGTTTTTTGTTGGACTCTACGCTTTGCTTGCAAAACTCGTGCCTCGGCGGTCGTCAACGGCGGGCTCGCGGCGAGACCGTTAGTTGCACGAAAAGCACATAAAAAAGCGGACAGCGAACTGTCCGCGTGGTTATGTCTTCAGCGCGCCCGATTATCGGCGGTTGCGGCGGCCGGCACCGCCACCGTCGCCGGCTGACGCGTACCGAGCCAGGTCGAAACCCGCCGATGCACATGCGGCACGGCGAGCAGCGCACCGATCGCGATGGCATCGGCGGCGAGTCCCGCTGGCACGTTGACGAGGCCATCGGTCAGCGTGAACAGGATCGAATCGACGACGAGCGAGATCACCGTGCCCGCGACGAACGACACCATGCCGTCACGCCCCAGCGCGCCGATCCACGGCAGCCGCTGCGCCACGGCCTTCACGACGCCATAGCGCGCCAGATTCGCGGCGATCCACGCGATGGCGAGGAAATTGACGACGCGCGGACCGGCCAGATCGCGCTTGAATGCGCTATCCAGCACGGGCGGCAGCACGAGCAGCTTGTAGTACGCCATGCCGGCGATCAGCGCGACCGCGCCCGCGCTCACGATCCAGCCGAAGCGGTTCGCGCTCACCCGCTGGTAGACCGGCTGGCAGCGCGCCAGCACGCCGAGCACGAACATCAACTGCCACGCGGCGGGATTGAAGTCCCAGAGGTTGTCATCGACGGACGGCATGAATTCGCCAATCTGCGACGCGAAAGCCCACAACGCGAGACTGAGCCCCAACAGAAGCCAAGGCTTGCTGCGCGCGAGCGGCAGCATGAGCGGCACGGCGAGCGCGAAGAGCGCGTACATCGGCAAGACGGCGGCGAGATACGGCTGGCGCTCGAACGTGAGAATCTGCGCGATCGACGAAACGGGCTGCGAAATCAGACTGTCGAGGTCATGCAGCGCGAGATTCGGCGCGTGTCCGAAAAACGGCCGCATCAGGAACGAAGCCGCGAGCATCAGCGCCGCAGTGATGAGAAACGCGCGATAAAGCTCGAACGCGCGTCTGAGGAAGCGCCGGCGCGCCGCGCTTTCGGAGCGGCGTTCCGCGAGCGCCCCATACGCGGTCGCCGTGGCGAAACCGCCGAGGAACACGAAGACTTCGGCGGCGTCGTTCAGTGCGAAAGAATGAAGCGTAAAGCGCGACACCATGCTGCCGCCGATATGATCGACGACGATGATGAGCAGCACCAGCCCCCGAAAAAAGTCCAGCTCGATGAGACGTTGTGATTTTCCCTGCATTGCGGGTTGCGGTTCGGTGTTCTGCGGCGGCAGGAGGTTGGACGGCGGCCACGGACACGCGGCGCGAAAGCATAGGAGTTTACCCGTAAATGCGGCGGCGCATCATCGGATCAAGCGCAAATAAGCGTTTCAATTCCGGTATTTGTGACTGATTGATCGACTTCGTCAACGCAATGGGCAGCGGAAACCACCGAGCATTTCGATTCACATGAAGTTTTCAAGTTCCTTTCACTATTCGCGGCGATCAGGCTAATATCTCGCCCTCACTTGTCGAAACCTTCCGGACCATGGACTATCTCGTCGCCCTTCTTGCCGATCCCGCCGCCTGGGCCGCGCTCGCCACGCTCGTCGTCATGGAAGTCGTGCTCGGCATCGACAACCTGATTTTCATTTCCATCCTCACGAACAAGCTGCCCGCGGCGCATCGGGAGCGTACGCAGCGCATCGGCATTGCGCTCGCGCTGATCATGCGGCTCGGTCTGCTCGGCACGGTCGCGCTGATCGTGCGGCTCACGACGCCCATCTTCGAAGCGTTCGGACACGGCTTTTCGTGGCGCGATCTGATTCTGATTGCGGGCGGCGTGTTTCTCGTCTGGAAGGCGACGACCGAGATCCGCCACCACGTCACGCACGACGACGACGCGCAGGCCGGCTCGCAATCCGGCAAGGCGCTGACGCCGCTATCGGCGATCGGCCAGATCCTGCTGCTCGATCTCGTGTTTTCCATCGACAGCATCGTCACGGCGGTCGGCATGACCGAGCACATTCCGATCATGTTCGTCGCGGTGATCGCCGCCGTGACCGTGATGCTGTTCGCCGCGGGTCCGCTGTCGCGCTTCATCGAGCGCAATCCGACGATCGTGATGCTCGCGCTCGGCTTCCTGCTCGTCATTGGGATGACGCTGATCGCCGAAGGATTCGGCTCGCACGTGCCGAAGGGCTACATCTATGCGGCGATGGCGTTCTCGGCGCTGGTCGAGGGCCTGAACATGCTGGCGCGGCGGGCGAAGGGCCGGCGCGCGCCGGGGCAGCACGGGTGATGAGCTAAAGTTCCCCCGCCATCCGCCGATATCGCACGGATGACGACCCAACCCGCTTCCCTCGCACGCGACCCCGGCCGGCGCTGGCTCAACGCCTCGCGCGTCAGCGCTTATTTCGCCACCGTCCTGCTCGCCTTTCAGGGCTTCGGGTTCTTTTTCAACGCGTGGCATTCGTGGACCGAATACGGCCACCCGGGCGGCTGGGACTTTCTGACGTTCTGGACCGCGTCGCGCCTCACGCTCGACGGAACGCCGCTTCACGCCTATTCATGGCCCGCGATCGAACTCGCCGCGCGGCAACTCTCGCCGAACATCGTGCGGCCGGGCCCGTGGTTCTATCCGCCCAACTTTCTGCTGCTGGTGCGTCCGCTCGCGTGGCTGTCCGCGCCTATGGCGTATGCGCTTTTTATCGGCCTCTCGTCCGCGCTCTTCGTCTTCCTGATCCGCCGCGCCCTGCCGATGCGCCACATGCTCGTGTGGATTCTCGCGTTTCCCGGCCTCTGGCTGAACGCGGCGCAAGGACAGAACGCCTGCCTCACCGCGAGTCTCGCGCTCGCAGCTTTCCTCTCGATGCGCTCGCGGCCCGTGCTCGCGGGCATATTCATCGGATTGTTGTCGATCAAGCCGCATCTGGCGATCCTGTTTCCGGTCGCGCTCGCGTGCGCGGGCATGTGGACGACGTTCATCGCGGCCGCCGTGACGGCGACCCTCTTCACCGCGATTTCAATCGGCGTATTCGGTCTCGATATCGTGCCGATCTTCCTGCACGGCCTCCACGAAGCCAACGGCTACATCGCGAGCGGCGTGCTGCCCTGGGACCAGACGGCGAGCCTCTTCGCGACCTTGCGCATGGCGCACGTCGCCGTCGGCGCAGCTTACGCCGCGCAGGCGTGTCAGGCGTTCGTCGCGCTGTGCGCGGTCGCGTGGGTATGGCGCAACGCGAAAGCGCTGGAAGTGCGCGCGACGGCGCTCGTCGCGGCGACTTTCATGATGAGCCCCTACATCTATAACTACGATGCCGTCTGGCTCGGCGTGCCGCTCGCGCTCATCGCCGCACGCGCATTGCGCGACGGCTGGCTGCGCGGCGAACTCGCGATTCTGGGCGTCGCGTGGCTCTATCCGCAGATGGGCGATCTGCTCGCGAAGCATTACGGCATCGGTCTAGGGCCGCTGGTTTTCGCGTCGCTGATTGTCGTGGCGATACGGCGTACGCGTCTCGAAGCAGGCGCGGTCGCCGTCGATCCGGCGATGGACCGCGCACGCTGACGCAGCATCAGAAAGGCAATTCGCGCTGCGGATTGTCCGGCGCGTCGACACTCGCGGCCGGCAACGGTTGCGCGCGCAGCCAGCGCGCGATCGCGTCGACGACATGTTGCCGCTCGGCGTCGTCGAGCGCCTTGCCCGCCGCGATGCCATGCCATTTCGCCAGGCACGAGCGGCAGCACGTCGCCGTCGCGTGTTGCGCAATGAATACCGGATGCCCGCGAAACGGCGTCTGCTTGCCGTCGTTCAGCGGCGCGGGCGGCGCGAGCCGCTTGCCGATCAGTTCGCGCGCCTGCGCGATCACCGTGTCGACGCCCTTTTCCCGCAGATATTTTCCCTCGCGCACACCGAGCGCAAAACGCCGCCGGAATGCCGATTTCGCGAGCGCGTCGAACACGGTGTCGAGGTCGCGCATCGCGTGATCAGTCTTTTGCGTAGAGCGTCGAATCCGCGAAGCCATCGGCGGAAAGCACGCGGCCGACGAGGATCATCGCCGTGCGCTCCATGCCCGCCGCGCGCACTTTCGGCGCGATCTCCGCGAGCGTGCCTTCGATACGCGTCTCGTCCGGCCAGCTCGCGCGAAACACGACGGCCACCGGGCAATCCGCGCCATAGTGCGGCACCAGTTCCGCGACGATGCGCTCGATATGCCGCACGCCGAGATGAATCGCGAGCGTCGCGCGATGACGGGCGAGATCCGCGAGGCTTTCGCCTTCCGGCATCGACGTTTTCGTCGCGTAGCGCGTGAGGATCACCGTCTGCGAAATGCCGGGCAACGTCAGTTCCCGCTTCAGCGCCGCCGCCGACGCCGCCGTCGCCGTCACGCCCGGCACGACTTCGTAGGGAATCGCGAGCGCGTCGAGCCTGCGAATCTGCTCGCCGATCGCGCCGTAAAGCGACGGATCGCCCGAATGCACGCGCGCCACGTCCTGCCCGTTCGCGTGCGCGTCCTGCAACAGCGCGACGATCGCATCGAGATCCAGCTCGGCCGTGTTGATGCATTTCTCCGCGCGATGCCCGTCGAGCACGTCTTTCGGCACGAGCGAGCCGGCATACAGAATCACGGGACACGCGCGGATGAGCCGCTGTCCCTTGACGGTGATGAGTTCCGGATCGCCCGGTCCGGCGCCGATGAAATAGATCGTCATGTTTCGGATGAGTGGATTCGGTCGAGCCAGCGCGCGAGCGCGTCGCGGGCGCTCGTGGCGTCGTCGAACGTTTTGTCGGCGTGCGGCAGCGAAGGCCGCACGAGCATCACGACCGGCAGGCCGCGTTCGCGCGCGACGACGAGCTTCGCTTCGGTCGCGCGTCCGCCGCTGTTCTTGCTGACCACGACATCGATGCCCGCTGCGTCGAACAGCGCGCGCTCGCCTTCGAGATCGAACGGCCCGCGCGCATCGACGATCTTCGCGCGCGCGTTGCCCGAATGCGCTTCCAGACAGCGGATCGTCCAGTGCTGCGACGCGGGGATTTCATGCAGATGCGCAAGCGCCTCGCGCCCGAGCGTGAAAAGCGGCCGGCGAAACAACGCGATTCGCGCGACGATTTCGCGCCAGTCGGCCGCATCGCGCCAGTCGTCGCCCGGCTGCGGCTGCCACGCGGGACGGCGCACCGCCCAGAGCGGGACGCCGGCGAACGCGCAGGCGTCGCGCGCGTGACGGCTCATCTGCGCGGCATACGGATGCGTCGCATCGACGACGAGCGCGATGTTCTCCGTACGCAGATAGCGCGCGAGCCCGTCGATGCCGCCGAAGCCGCCGACGCGCACCGCGCACGCGAGATCGCCCGGCACGCGCCCGAGGCCCGCGAGACTGTAGACATGCGCGGCGGACAACGCGCGCGCGATCGCGAGTGCGTCGCCGGTGCCGCCGAGCAGCAGCACGCGCTTCATGTTTTCCGGCGGTTCTTCACGCATTTCGCGTCACGGTTTGCTGGCGTGCAGAAGCGTGATCGGCAGCGCCTGGCGCCACGTGTCGAAACTGCCGAGCGGCTCCGCCTGCGCCACGCCGATGCGCGTCAGCTCGCCGCCGTGCCGCGCGCGCCATTCGACGAGCGCAGCCTCGCTTTGCAGCGTCACCGCATTCGCGACGAGCCGCCCGCCCTGACGCAGGCGCGCCCAGCAGGCATCGAGCACGCCCGGCGCCGTCAATCCCCCGCCGATGAAAACGGCGTCGGGCGCGCGCAGGCCGTCGAGCGCGGCGGGCGCCTCGCCTTTCACGAGCTGAAGCGCGGGCACGCCGAGCGCATCGCGGTTGTGTTCGATGAGACGCTGCCGGCTTTCGTTCGCCTCGATCGCGATCGCGCGGCATGCGGCGTGCGCGCGCATCCATTCGATACCGATCGACCCGCAGCCCGCGCCGACGTCCCAAAGCAGTTCGCCCGGCTGCGGCGCGAGGCGCGCGAGCGTCACGGCGCGCACGTCGCGCTTCGTGAGCTGGCCGTCGTGACGATAGGCGTCGTCGGGCAAACCCGGCGTAAGCGGCGGGCCGGCGTGTCCGGCATGCGTGCGGCATTCGATCGCGACGAGATTGAGCGCGGCGACGAGCGGCTCGCGCCAGTCGTCGGCGCGTTCGTCGATGCGGCGCTCCTTGTCCCCGCCGAGATGCTCGAACACGGTCATGCGGCTCGCGCCGAAGCCATGCGCGGTCAGCAGCGCGGCGACGGCGGCGGGCGTCGCGCCGTCGGCGCTCAGCACGAGCAGGCGCAAGCCGCGATGCAGGCTCGCGAGCAGCGACGCGACCGGCCGCCCGACGAGCGACACGCACACCGCATCCTGCAACGCCCAGCGCAAACGCGCCGCCGCGAGCGACAACGACGACGGCGCGGGAATGACGCGCATCTCGCCGCCGGCGACCTCCCGCGCGAGCGTCGCGCCGACGCCGAAGCACATCGGATCGCCGCTCGCGAGCACGCAGATGCGCGTCTTGCCGTCGCCGCGCGCGGCGAGCACGGCATCGAGCGAAAAGGGCTTCGGCCACGGCACGCGGCTCGCGGCGATGCGCGCGGGCAGCAACGCGAGATGGCGCTCGCCGCCGTGAATCGACTGGGCGTCGAGCAGCGCGCGGCGCGCAACGCGCGAGAGGCCGTGCCAGCCGTCTTCGCCGATCCCCACCACGGTCAGCCAGTTCGACATGGGCGGCCTCCTTCATGCGATTCGGAATGCGCTTCGGCTTGCCTGGAAGCGCCTGGATGGTCGATAAAAGCGGGCATAATACAGGTCCGTCGGTGCCCCGCTGGGGCCTAAGAGGGAACACAGAAAACTGTGGCTGCCCCCGCAATTGTACGCAGCGAGTCCGCGCTCCACTGCCACTGGTTTTTACCGGGAAGGCTGGCGCGAATGAAGACCTGCCAGCCAAGAGACCTGCCGACTCACCGCATTCGCGCGACGCCGACCGGGCGGGGTGTACCGGTTCGCTCATCATGCGCGAAGCCCAACGGGTCACGCTTTTGACTTCATTCGACCGCTCATCGCTCACCGCCGCGCCGCGCGCCTCCGCGTGTCCGGGCCTGATGCGCATCGTGCCCGCGCGCGACGGCGGCCTCGCGCGCCTGCGGCTTGCGGGCGGCGTGTTGAGCGCGCACGCGGCGCGGGCCGTCGTGCGGGCGGCGCGTGTGTGCGGCACGGGCGTGATCGAGGTGACCAATCGCGCGAATCTCCAGTTGCGCGGCATTCGCGACGATGCCCACGCCGCGCTGATCGACATCGCGCTCGACGCGGGCCTCGGCCCGTCGACGGCCGGCGGCGACGACCTGCGCAACGTGATGCTCAGTCCGCTCGCGAGCGCGGACACGCGCGCGCTCGCCGCCCGGATCATCGACGCGATGCAGGCCGACGCGTCGCTCCATGCGCTCTCGCCCAAGTTCGCTTTGCAGCTCGATGCCGGCGAGCGCCTCGCGATGCTCGAACATCCGCACGACGTGTGGCTATCTGCCATCGACGATGGCGCGCGTTTCGCATTCGGCTTCGCGGGCACGATGCGGCAAGGTTCGTCCGGCGCGATCGATCGCGGCGACGTGGTGCCGTTCGTATCGAGCGTGCTGCGCAGATTTCTCGCGCTGGCCGCGCCGGAAGAACATCGCATGCGCGATCTGCTTGCGCGTATCGGCATTGCGCGTTTCGTCGAAGCATTCGATTTCGATGCGAGCATTCAGCACTGGCGACGCGAAAGCGCCGATGCATCGCTGCGTCTCGGCGCTCACGCGGAACCGTATCGCGCGACGTGGTATGCGGGCGCGCAAACGCCGCTCGGGCGTCTCGACGCGACCACGCTCGAAGCGCTCGCCGATATCGCCGACACGCACGCCGAATGCCTTCTCGCGATGACGCCGTGGCAAAGCGTGCTGATACCGGGCATCGCCGCGCAAGACGCGCATGACGTACTGCAACGCCTGCACGCGCTCGGCCTCGCGACTGACGCGCGCGAACCGCTCGCGCGCCTGATCGCGTGCGCGGGTTCCGAAGGCTGCGCGAAAAGCCGCGCCGACACGAAAGCCGACGCGCATCGCCTCGCCGCGCTGCTGCCCGCGCATGACGAAAGCGCGGTGCATCTGAGCGGCTGCGAGCGTTCGTGCGCGGCGGCGCATCCGGTCCCGGTGACGCTCTATGCCGTCGCGCCGGGCCGATACGACTTCCATCGCGGCGCACGAACCGTTGCGCGCGATCTGACCATCGAAGAGGCGGCCGAACGGCTCGCCCGGAGCCATGCCGATGCTTGACTACATCCGCGACGGCGCGGAGATTTATCGCCAGTCCTTTGCGACGATCCGCGCCGAAGCCGACCTCGCCGCCATGCCCGCCGATCTGGAAAAGCTCGCGGTGCGCCTGATCCATGCGTGCGGCATGGTCGATATCGTGAGCGATCTGCGCTTCTCATCCGGCGCGGGCATCGCCGGGCGGCGCGCGCTCGCAACCGGCGCGTCGATCCTGTGCGACGCGCGCATGGTCGCCGAAGGCATCACGCGCGCGCGGCTGCCCGCCGATAACCGCGTCGCCTGCACGTTGAGCGATCCATCGATTCCCGAGCGCGCCCGCGCGATGAACAACACGCGCTCGGCCGCCGCGCTCGAACTCTGGCGGCCGCATCTCGAAGGCGCGATCGTCGCGATCGGCAATGCGCCGACCGCGCTCTTCCATCTGCTCGACATGCTCGACGCGGGCGCACCGAAACCCGCGCTCATCCTCGGCTTTCCGGTCGGGTTCATCGGCGCGGCGGAATCCAAGGCGATGCTCGCCGCCGATAGCCGTGGCGTGCCCTTCGTCGCCCTGCTCGGCCGGCGCGGCGGCAGCGCGATGGCGGCGGCGGCGGTGAACGCACTTGCTTCGGAGGCCGAATGATTCGCGGACGTCTCTTTGGATTGGGCGTCGGTCCGGGCGATCCGGAACTGATCACGCTGAAGGCGCTGCGCTTGCTGAAGGCCGCGCCCGTGGTCGCGTATTTCGTCGCGAAGGGCAAGAAGGGCAATGCGTTCGGCATCATCGAATCGCATCTCGACGACACGCAGACGCGGCTGCCGCTCGTCTATCCGGTCACGACCGAAGCGCTCGAACCGCCGCTCTGCTACGAGACGATCATCAGCGCCTTCTACGACGAAGCCGCGCTCACGATCTCGGGTCATCTCGAAGCCGGACGCGACGTCGCCGTGATCTGCGAAGGCGATCCGTTTTTCTACGGCTCGTACATGTATCTGCACGACCGTCTCGCCGGGCGTTTCGATGCGCATGTCGTGCCCGGCGTGTGCTCGATGCTCGGCGGCGTCGCGGTGCTGGGCGTGCCGCTCGTGTACCGCAATCAGAGTCTGTCGGTGCTGTCGGGCGTATTGCCGGAAGACGATCTGAAGCGCCGTCTCGAAGCGGCGGACGCGGCGGTCATCATGAAGCTCGGCCGCAACTTCGAGAAAGTGCGGCGCGTGCTCGGCGAGCTTGGACTCGATCGGCGCGCGCTGTATGTCGAGCGCGCGACGATGTCAAATCAGCGCATCGTGCCGCTCGATGAAGTCGATCCGATGGCGTCGCCCTACTTCTCGCTGCTCGTCGTGCCGGGGAAAAAATGGCGCGCGTGACGACTTCCATGCCGATGGCGATCGTCATTCTCGGCGCGGGCGCGCTCGATACGGCGCGGCGAATTCAGGCGCGCTTGGCGCATTCGCGCGTGCATGGCCTCGCCAGCCGCGTGAACGCGGACATCGCGTATGATGATTTCGCTGCGCACGTGCGCGCGCTGTATGCGTCGGGTACGCCGATTATCGCGCTGTGCTCGGCGGGCATCGTGATCCGCGCGCTCGCGATGTCTCTTGCCGACAAGGGCGCTGAACCGCCCGTGCTCGCCGTTGCGCAAGATGGCAGCGCGGTCGTGCCGCTGCTTGGCGGCATGAGCGGCGTGAACGTGCTGGCGCGCGAGATCGGCGACGCGCTCGGCATCGCGCCCGCGATCACGACGAGCGGCGAACTGCGCTTCGGTCAATGCCTGCTCGCGCCGCCCGAAGGTTATGCGCTCGCGGATATCGAGCGAGGCAAGCGCTTCGTATCGGATTTGCTCGCGGGCGAAACGACGCGCATCGAAGGCCATGCGCCCTGGCTCGACGATGCCGATCTGCCCCGCGCCCGCGATGCGCGTCTTGCCGTGCGCATCACGCCGCTCGCCACGCGCGATGAAGACAGTCTCGTGATTCATCCGCGCTGCGTGCTCGCGTGGATCGGGCACGTATCGCCCGATGATGACGTCGCCGAACGCGTTCATGCCGCGATGCGCGCGCAAGGTTTATCGCCGCTTGCGCTCGCGGCATTGACAGCGCCCGTGCGTTACATGACGTCGCGATCACTCGAAGATGCCGCGCATGCTTTGAACGTACCGCTGCGCTTTCACGACGCCGGCGATACGCAAGATATTGCATTGCACGTCGGCGATGCACCTATCGATGCGCAATCGATCGGCCGTGCGCGCGGCACGCTGACCGTGATCGGACTCGGCCCCGGCAGCGCGGAATCGATGACGCCGGCCGCGCGCGCCGCGCTCATCGCCGCGCAAGACGTGCTCGGCTACGAAACGTACGTGCGCATGGCCGGACCGTTTCGCGACGATCAGCGCGTGCACATGACCGACAATCGCGAGGAATTGCAGCGCGCGCGCCACGCTTTCGAACTGGCGAGCGAGGGACGGCGCGTGGTCGTCGTGTCGTCCGGCGATCCGGGCGTGTTCGCGATGGCGGCCGCCGTGCTCGAAGCGCTCGACGAAGGACACGCGGTGCATCCCGAATGGAGCGCGGTGAAACTCTCGATCGTGCCGGGCGTGTCGGCATCGCTCGCCACGGCTGCGCGTGCGGGCGCACCGCTCGGCCACGATTTTTGCGCGCTGTCGCTCTCGGATAACCTGAAGCCGTGGAGCGTGATCGAGAAACGCATCGCGCTTGCGGGCGAAGCCGATCTCGTGATGGCGTTCTATAACCCGCTGTCGAAAGCGCGGCCTTGGCAGTTCGACCGCGCGATCGAGATCGTGAAGCGGCATCGCGGTGCGCACACGCCCGTCGTTCTGGGACGAGATATCGGGCGTCCGGCCGAAGCATTACGCATCGTGACGCTGGGCGAATTGAAAAGCGAACTCGTCGATATGCGGACGATGGTAATAATCGGTTCATCGACGACGCGCATAGTAGGCGATTGGGTTTATACGCCGCGATGGTATGAGTAATTATCGCCTGCGCTCAGTGCGTCGGCGGTGATGTATCGCGCGCCCCAGCCGCGCGCAAGCGCTTCGCCGCGTCCGGCTCGAATCGCGCCCTCTTCGAAATCCACGACGACGATTTCATCGGCCGATGTCGGCGCGTTCGGCTTCTCGTTCGTGCGGCCGTCGGTCAGCACCCACAACCAGCGCCGTTGCGACGGCCTGTGCCGGGCCGCGCGTTCGAGCACCGTGGCGGCGCTCGACAGCCCGAGCGCGAGCGGCGTGCCGCCACCGCCGCCGATCGGCGCGACCCAGCGCTCGTTGAACCAGTGCGCGGCGCCCGGCTGGCGGCGCACTTCCGCACGTCCGCCGCCGAAACACACGAGCGCGATCATCGCGCGTTCGCGATACGCCCGATCGAACAACGCGACGAGCATGCCCTTCGCGCGCGCAAGCCGTTCGCCCGCGAGCATCGAGCCGGAGCAATCGAGAAGAAAGCAATGCAGCGCCGCGCTCTCGCCTCGCGTGCGCCGATAGCGAAGATGCCGCGCGTCGAGCCGCATCGAACGCTTTGCGCGCAGCGTCGCCATCCAGTCGATCGACGCGCTCGCGTCACCGTCGCGCGCGGCGTAGCGGCCTTTCGTGCGCGATTCGTTCCATCGAAGGCGACGCCCCACGTCGAAGGCATCCGCGTCGCGCCTTCGATGGTTCAGGCTTTTTTTGCGGCGAGCGGCCTCACTTGCTTGACCTTCGCGGTGCCCGCCGGTTCAGCCGGCATGTAGCCCCAATCCGATTCGGCCGAACCTGCATCGCGCGACGTGGCTTCACGCCCGGCCGGTTCACGCGATGGCGCCCCGGTCTCGCGCCTGCGATGTTTCAACACGGCATCAGCGACACGTTCGACATGCGTCACCGTCACGTTCGACGCGCCTTCCAGCGCAGCCAGCGCCCGCGCCGCGCGCAACATCACGATATCCGCACGCAAGCCATCCACATGCGCCTCGATGCAAAGCGCGCTCACGCGGGCATGAACGGCGTCGTCGAAATCGAATGACGATAGCGACGCGCGCGCCGCATGAATGCGTGCGTTCAGCGACGTCTGTTCACGCTCGTATTGCGTGCGAAATGCTTCGGGGTCCGTATCGAATGCGAGCCGCGCCTTGACGATGCGCTGCCGAACGGCCGCATCGAAGCAATTGCTCATCTCCACAGCGAGCCCGAAACGATCGAGCAATTGCGGGCGCAACTCGCCCTCTTCCGGATTCATCGTGCCGATCAGCACGAAGCGCGCGTCATGCCGATGCGAAATGCCGTCGCGCTCGACGATGTTCACGCCGCTCGCCGCGACATCGAGCAACTGATCGACGAGCGGATTCGGCAGCAGATTCACTTCATCGACATACAGCACGCCGAGATGCGCCTTCGCGAGCAGGCCGGGTGAGAACTTCACGCCGCCGTCGCGCAATGCGCTTTGAATGTCGAGTGTGCCGATCAACTGCTCTTCGCTCGCGCCGAGCGGCAACGTGACGAGCTTGCCCTCGGGCAACAGCTCCGCGAGCGCGCGCGCCGCCGTCGATTTCGCCGTGCCGCGCGGCCCGCTGACGAGCACGCCGCCGATCGAAGGATCGACCGCCGCGAGCAACAGCGCCTGCTGCAAGGGCGCTTGCGCGACGAGCGCGGTGAAGGGAAAAGTGAGCGGGTTCAATGTTGTCGGCCCTCGATGCACTGTTCGACATCGAGCAGATGCCGTTCGACCTGCTCGCGATAGCCAGCGGGTTCCTGCCACAAACCGCGTTGCATCGCTTCGAGCAGGCGCTCGCAGATCGATTGCAGCGCGTGCGGATTGTGTTGCGTGATGAACTCGCGCGTGTCGGCGTCGTTCACGTAGGCGTCGGTGACAAGCGCATATTGATGATCCGACACGACGCGCGCGGTGGCGTCATAGCCGAAAAGATAATCGACGGTTGCGGCGAGTTCGGACGCGCCCTTGTAGCCGTGCCGCTTCACGCCATCGATCCACTTCGGATTCACGACGCGCGAACGCACCACGCGCGCGATCTCTTCGTTCAACGTGCGCACGCGCGGCGCGGCGGGATTGCTGTGATCCGCGTTATACGCCTGCGGCTGCACGCCCGACAGGTAACGCACGGCCGCGACCATGCCGCCTTGGAACTGATGATAGTCGTTCGAATCGAGCAGATCGTGTTCGCGATTGTCCTGATTCTGCAGCACGACATCGAGCGTCGAGAGCCGCGTGCCGAAGCTCGCGCGCGCTTCGACGCCGTCGCCCGATTGCGAATACGCGTAGCCGCCCGTGCTTTGATACGCAGCGGAAAGATCGGCGTCGGACTGCCATTGTCTTGCGTCGATCAGTTCCTGCAAGCCCGCGCCGTATGCGCCCGGCTTCGTGCTGAACACGCGCCAGCCCGCGCGCCGCCGCGCTTCCTTCGCTTCGACGCCGCGCGCGATCAATTCGTCGCGTTCGCGCAGGATGCGTGCGCGGATCGGGTTGATGTCGCCGGTCTCGTCG
This sequence comes from Caballeronia novacaledonica, assembly GCF_900258035.1. Taxonomy (GTDB): domain Bacteria; phylum Pseudomonadota; class Gammaproteobacteria; order Burkholderiales; family Burkholderiaceae; genus Caballeronia; species Caballeronia novacaledonica. Next base: position 748,334 of record NZ_OGTP01000001.1, read on the forward strand.
TCGAGTTCGGCGACGGCCTGCACGGCCGCGTCGAAGAGATGAATGAGGTTCGCGAACGCATCGCGAAAGAAGCCCGATACGCGCAGCGTCACGTCGATGCGCGGCCGGTTGAAGATCGATATCGGCAGAATCTCGAAGTCGGTCACGCGATGACTGCCCGCTGCCCACTTCGGCCGCACGCCGATGAGCGCGAACGCCTGCGCGATATCGTCGCCGCCGGTGCGCATCGTCGCGGTGCCCCACACGGACAAGCCGATCGCGCGCGGAAAATCGCCATGATCCTGCACATGGCGTTCGACCAGCGCGTTCGCCGACTTGAGCCCGAGCGACCAGGCCGCCTGCGTCGGCAACGCGCGCGTATCGACGGAATAGAAGTTGCGGCCCGTGGGCAGCACGTCCGGCCTGCCGCGCGATGGCGAACCGCTCGGCCCCGGCGGCACGAAACGCCCTTCGAGGCCGCGCCTCAGTTGCACAAGCTCTTGCGGGCCGCATGCGTCCAGCCGTGCGAGCACGTCGCCGCGCAAGCGTTCCAGCACGAGCGATGCATGCGGACCGGGCGCGGCGGCATCATGCTCGGATAATAGTTGCATTGCTAACGATTCGAGGCGTTCGCGCGTATCGCCCTGATGACGCCACGGCGCATCGCTCACATCGGCGAGCGCGCGCGGACGCGGCCCGCTCCACGGCGCGGCCCAGTCGGCGTCGAGCGGATCGAAGTCAGCGGGCAATTGCAGGTCGCGCGCGATCGCCGTGATGAGGCTCGCGTTCGCGCGCTGCCCGTCGCCGACAGGAAAGCGGCCGAGGGCAAGCAACGTATCGCGGCGCTGCACGCCTTGCGGCGAGATGCCGAACACGTGCAGGCCATCGCGAATCTGCGCTTCCTTCAGTTCGCAGAGATACGCGTCGGCGCGGGTGAGCAAGGCGTCTTCACCCACGGCATCGCGTGGCGCTTCCAGCCCGAGTTCTTCGTGCAGCCGGTTCTCGACGATGCTCGCGAGAATCGACTTGCGCAACAGCTTCGCGCGGCGCGCATCGACCATCAAGGCTTCGTAGTATTCGTCGACCTGACGCTCCAGATCCTGCAACGGCCCGTAGTTTTCGGCGCGCGTGAGCGGCGGCATCAGATGATCGATGATGACGGCCTGCGCGCGGCGCTTCGCCTGGCTGCCTTCGCCCGGATCGTTCACGATGAACGGATAGAGATGCGGCATCGGTCCGAGAATCGCATCGGGCCAGCACGACGACGACAACGCGACGCTCTTGCCCGGCAGCCATTCGAGATTGCCGTGCTTGCCCACGTGCACGATCGCATCCATCTGAAAGCGCTCACGCAACCAGACATGGAACGCGAGATACGAATGCGGCGGAACGAGTTCGGCATCGTGATAGCTCGCGTAGTCGTTGCGCCCGCGCGAACGCGAAGGCTGAATGCCGACGAAGACTTCGCCGCAACGATAGCCCGAGATCATGAAGCGGCCGCGTCTCACCGTAGGGTCGTCTTCGGGCGCGCCCCAGGTCTCTTCCAGCGCGGCGCGCGCGTCGGCGGGCAGCGTGCGGTATGCATCGAGATAGTCATCGAGCGAAAGGCTCTGCAGCGCGGGACGCAAGTCGCGCACGACGGGATCGTTGGTCACGCCGGCGGTCAACGCGGCGATGAGCGCATCGCCATTTTCTGGAATGTCGCTGACGCGGTAGCCTTCGCGCGCGAGCATCGTGAGAATGCCGATGGCCGATGCGGGCGTGTCGAGTCCCACGCCGTTGCCGATGCGCCCTTCGCTCGCCGGATAGTTCGCGAGCACGAGTGCGATGCGCTTCTGCGCGTTCGGTGTATGACGCAGCTTGCACCAGCGGCGGCTCAGTTCCGCGACGAAGCGCACGCGCTCCGCATCGGCCTGATAGCGCACCACGTCCACTTGCGTATGCTTGCAGTGATACGCGAGTCCTTTGAAACTGATCGCGCGCGTGATGATGCGGCCATCGACTTCGGGCAGCGCGACATGCATCGCGACATCGCGCGAGTTCAGGCCGTGATTGTCCTTTTGCCAGTCGTCGCGATTGCCGCCGCTCAGAATGACTTGCAGCACGGGCGCATCGCCCGCGACTTCGAATGTTTCATCGTCACCGATCACACTCGCCGCGAACGCCGTCGTGTTCAATACGAGCGACGCGCGATGCTCCGCGCATAAACGCCCGACGACTTCGCGGCTCACGCTTTCCTTCAGCGATGAAATCGCGATGGGCAGCGGATTCATGCCTTCTTTTTCGAGCGCTTCGATGAGCGCGTCGAATACGGTGGTATTGCCCGACTGCAAATGCGCGCGATAAAAAAGAATCGCGGCGATGGGCGCGCCTTCGGTCCAGCGCGCCTGCCAGTCTTCGATAGTCGCGATATCGCGCTCGGGATGATAGATCGCGACCGCGGGCAGCGGGCTCGGTGGCTGCGGCTCGCGCCCGAAGCCGAAGGCGCGGTTCGCGATCGTGCGCAGAAATTCTTCCGCGTTGCGCGCGCCGCCTTCGCGCAGATAGCGCGACAGTTCGCGGCAAAAATCCGCATCCGCCGTGCTTTTGCCGATGAGATTCGGATCCTCGGCGAGATCGCCCGAAAACATCGCGAGCATCTGTTGCTCCTGCTTCGCGAGCGCGACGAGCCGCTCGATGCCGTACGGCCAATACGATTCTCCGCCCAAGTGATCGACGATCACGACTTTCGCGTGCCGCAAGACATCGTCGACATAGAAATCGACCGAAGCGGGCTGGCGCAGAAACGACTGATTCGCGAGCCGCACTTCGGGAAAGCCCGCTTCCAGTCGCGGAAACACGCTCGCGAGCAACGCGAGCGTCGTGTCGGCGGAACTGAGCACCACGATAGGCGCACGCGTCTGATCGATGCGCATGACGCCTTGCGCGTCGTCGACGAAGCCACCGGGTGTCGTGCGAAGCAGATGCATGACGGTTAAGCCTGCGCGGGGACGCTTGCTAGCGCCGCGTCGAATGCGCGTTGCAGCGCGTCGCGGTCGAGGTCTTCGCCGATCAGCACGAAGCGGCTTTGCGTCTTCGCTTCGCCGGCTTGCCAGCGTCGATCGAAATAGCTGTCGAAACGGCGCCCGACGCCCTGCACCACGAGCCGCATCGCCGCGCCCGGCAACGCGGCGAAGCCCTTCACGCGATAGATCATGTGTTGCTCGACGAGCGCATGCAACACGGCGATGGCCTGCTCGCGCGACTCGACCTTGCCATGAACCACGACCGAATCGAACTCGTCATGATGATGATCCACGTGGCCTTCATCGTCCGGCGAGCCGTGATGATCGTGGCGCAGATGAATCGTCTCTTCCGATGCCGCTTCGAGCCCGAGCAGCGTATGCACGTCGAGCCGGCCCATGTGCGCGGGCACGATCTTCACTTCGGGCGGAATCTCGGGACGCACGAGCACTTCGACTTTTCGCAGCGCCGCGTCGTCCATGAGATCGGTCTTGTTCACGATGACGAGATCCGCCGACGAAAGCTGATCTTCGAACAACTCGTGCAGCGGCGATTCGTGATCGAGGTTCGGATCGGCCTTGCGCTGCGCGTCGACGGCGACGGGATTCGCCGCGAACTGGCCGCTCGCGGCAGCGGGACCATCGACCACGGTGACGACTGCATCGACCGTGAACGCGTTCTTGATCGACGGCCAGTTGAACGCCTGCACGAGCGGCTTCGGCAACGCGAGACCCGATGTTTCGATCAGCACGTGATCGATGCTTTCGCGCCGCTCGACCAACTGCTCCATCACCGGATAGAACTCTTCCTGCACGGTGCAGCAGAGGCAACCGTTCGCGAGTTCGTAGAGATTGCGGTCCTTTGAACCGGCTTCGTCGTCGCAGCCGATGCCGCAACCCTTCAGGATTTCCCCGTCGATGCCGAGTTCGCCGAATTCATTGACGATCACCGCGATGCGCTTTCCTTGCGCGTTGGACAGGATATGCCGCATCAGCGTGGTCTTGCCGCTGCCGAGAAAGCCGGTCACGACCGTGACGGGAATCTTGCGGGTTTGCATCGTAGCTCCGTGGCTTTGGGTGCGTGCGCTTCGTGTCGCGCAATGCGTGACAACGCCGCGGGATGAAAGGGAAACGCACGCCGAGTGGATCATGGGCCGCGCCGCATCCCCGCGACAGCGATCCCTGTGAAAGTATGGCCGGTATCCGGGCTGACGACACGCCGCTTCGCCTTCCCGCGCGTCATTGCGCGCAGTGGCCTCGAAGCCGGCTTCCCGTTCGTGCGATGAAAACATCGTACGCAGGGGGAATCGCTTACCGTTGCGGGGGCAGCGCAGGTTGACGTCCGCTCGATGAATCGAAAGGAACGCGCCCTGCTTCCCGTTTAACTGCGCGCGAGAGAATCCGCGCGCGAGCACCAAAACTGCGTGAAAGTCTAGGCCCGAGGGGCGCGAGCGTCAAGAAACGGCGCGGCGCGCGCGATGTCATAATGTCGGCCCGCTTTCTTCGAATTGACCATGAGCACGAATGCGCCTGCCGTTACGCGGCTTGCGGTCGGTATCGGCTGCAGGCGAGGCGCGAGCGTCGATGCGATCGAACATGCGGTGCGCATCGCGCTGGGCACGCGCCGGATCGGCGAGATCGCAGTCGTCGCGAGCATCGATGCGAAAAGGGATGAAGCGGGGTTGCTCGAATTTTGCGAGCGTCATGGCCTGCCCATGCGCTTTTATAGCGCCGATGAAATCGCGCACGCGCCGCGTGTCGCGATTTCGCATCGAGCGGTGAAGCATATGAACGTCGATGGCGTATGCGAGCCGTGCGCGCTGCTTGCGGGCAACGCGCACAGTCTCATCGTGCCAAAGACGATCGATTGCGGCGTAACGGTCGCGATCGCCCTGGCGCATGAGCCCTTTGCGGGCGGAACATGAATACCGGCTTCGTCGCGCCACGCGGGCGCCGTGTTTCGGCGAGCGGCTTCGCGGCGAGCGGCTTGAATTTGTCGCGGCAAAGCCAGACGAGAACGGCAAGCGCCACGAGTTCCAGATAAAGATAGAGCGCGTCCATGTTCTTGCTCCTGAAGTCGGTGAATGCGTGAATGCATGATGCCCGCCGTCTGTTAGCGCAAAATTAAGCCGCGAATACAGCGGTCGCCTGATGTACGATACGGCGCGCCGCCATCCTGTTCACACTGGAGTCGATGTGAAAACCGATACCGAATCGCATCTGCGCATGACCCAACGTCGCAAGGAAGGTCACGAGAAGAAACAGGCCGCCGCCGATCATGAAAAAGGCCTGCTGATCGTGAATACCGGCAACGGCAAGGGCAAGACCACGGCGGCGTTCGGCATGGCCGTGCGCGTGCTCGGTCATGGCATGAAGCTCGGCGTCGTGCAGTTCATCAAGGGCGCGCTGCATACCTCCGAGCGCGATTTTCTCGGCGCGATCGCGCATTGCGATTTCGTCACGATGGGCGACGGCTACACCTGGAACACGCAGAATCGCGAAGCCGACATGGCCACCGCGCGCAAAGGCTGGAACGAGGCGCGGCGCATGATCGAAAGCGGCGAGTACCGGATGGTCGTGCTCGATGAGCTGAACACCGTGCTCAAGTACGAATATCTGCCGCTCGATGAAGTGCTCGGCGTGCTGCAGGCGCGCCCCGCGATGCTGCACGTGGTCGTGACGGGACGCCATGCGCCCGATGCGTTGATCGAACTCGCCGACCTCGTCACCGAGATGCGGCTCGTGAAGCATCCGTATCGCGAGCAGGGCGTGAAAGCGCAACGCGGCGTCGAGTTCTGAACGCGATGCCCGGCTGCCCCGCTCTTTTCATCGGCGCGAGCGCGTCGCATCAAGGCAAGACCACGGTGACGGCCGCGCTCGCGCGCCATCACGCGCGCCGTGGCCTGAACGTGCGCGTATTCAAGACCGGCCCGGATTTTCTCGACCCGATGATCCTCGAACGTGCATGCGGCGCGCCCGTCTATTCGCTGCATCTGTCGATGGTCGGGCTGGACGCGTGCCGCGCCCTGCTCGCGCAGGCTGCGCGCGAGGCCGATCTCATTCTCATCGAAGGCGTGATGGGCCTCTTCGACGGCACGCCCAGCAGCGCCGATCTCGCTGCCGCGTTCAACGTGCCCGTGCTCGCCGTGATCGGCGCGCACGGCATGGCGCAGACGTTCGGCGCGATCGCGTTCGGGCTCGCGCGTTATCGCGCGGATGTGCCGTTTCACGGCGTGCTTGCGAATCGCGTCGCGTCGGCGCGTCATGCGCAGATGTTGTCGGAGACCATTCCCGACGGATTGCACTATTGCGGCCATCTGTCGAACGCGGACGATATCGCGCTGCCCGAGCGCCATCTCGGCCTCACGCAGCCGGAAGAAGTCGCGGGCCTCGACGCGCGCCTGGATCGCGCCGCCGATGCAATCGCACACACCACGCTCGCGGATCTGCCGCCGCCCGTTCATTTCGACGATGCAACGCTTCCCGCGCCGCCGCGTCTGCTCGACGGCATGCATATCGCGATTGCGCGCGATGCCGCGTTCTCGTTCGTCTATCCGGCGAACGTCGATCTGCTCGTCGCGATGGGCGCGCGCGTCAGCACGTTTTCGCCGCTGGCCGACGCGCCCGCGCCCCACGACGCCGATGCGCTCTATCTTCCCGGCGGATATCCCGAGCTGCATGCGGCGACGCTCGCCGTGAATGCGCGCACGCGTGAATCGATCGGCGAGCACGTCGCGAAGCACAAGCCGATCGTCGCGGAATGCGGCGGCATGCTCTATCTGCTCGACACGCTGACGGACCTCGAAGGAACACGGCACGCGATGCTCGGCCTGCTCCCCGGCGATGCCGCGATGCAACGCAAGCTGTCGCGCCTCGCGATGCAGCGCATGGACACCAAGCACGGCGCGATGACGGGCCACACGTTCCATTACTCGACGCTGAATACGCCGATGCAACCGGTCCTCGAAGCGAAACACGCGACGACCGGCACATCGGGCGAAGCGCTCTATCGACACGGCCCGGTCACGGCCACGTACATGCACGCGTACTGGCCGTCGAATCCGGCCGCAGCCGCCGCGCTCTTTCGCGGCGAATCACTATGACGACCACGCAAGACATTCGCCCGCCGCTCGATCTCGCCTTCACGATCGAGCGCGCCAAGACTCAGACGCCCATCGGCTCGCCATGCACCGACGTGTGCAAGCTCGATCCCGAAACGGGCTTGTGCCTCGGCTGCTTCAGAAGCCGTGAAGAGATCAAGACCTTCAGATCGATGGACGATGCCGCGAAGCTCGATTTATTCGATGCATTGCTCGCGCGGCGCGCGGCCAGCGGGAAATAGCAAGCGCGGCCCGAATCGCGACGCGTCCTCAGTGGCACGGAAAGCCGAGCAGATGCCGGCCGTCGTGAACGAATTCGTGGACGTACATGCCCGAAAAAATCGACGTCGCGCCCTGCTCCGCGCCGACGAAATAGAGGGCGAGCAGCAGCATCAGGCCGATGAAAACAGCCCACGGCAGCACTTCGCGCACCGGAATGGGCACGGGTGCATCGAGCGAAGGAGACACCGGAAAGGCCGGCGTGCTGGAAGCATTCATGAGGGTTCTCCAGGGAAAAGCGCGTCCCGATTGACGAAGAGCCTGCAGCGGGGTCTGACTCGCGGCGCAACGCTTTCGCGCTGACGCACGCATACAGTGGCGCGACCGTGCCGGGTTTGCACCGGCTTCCTCGCACTGCAGTGCTTGCCATTCTATGACGATCGGCGGCAAAGTTAAACGATTCCGAATTGCCCGGCGACTTCCTTGGAACTCATTCTGCTGTGTCACGCCGCCACGCGCGCAATGAAAACCGGCCACTTTCCCACCGGCGACGAACTCGCCGAACATGACGCCCGTTCGCAGCTTCGAATCGACCAACGTAATAGGCGCGTCATCGCGAGCCCTTCACGCGTGGCCCGTCAGACGGCGGAATGGATCGCGGACGAATTCGAAATCGTCCCGGCCTTCGACGATATCGACTATGGACACTGGCGCGGGCGCTCGATACGCGAGATCGGCGAACGCGAGCCCGGGCATGTCGCCGCGTGGCTTGCCGATTCGCAAGCGCGTCCGCACGGCGGGGAAAGCGTCGCCATGCTCGCGGCGCGCGTCGCGCGAGGACTTGCGTTCATCGATGAACCGGATGCGCACGAGCGCTGCGTCGTCGTCACGCATGCGATCGTCGTGAAGGTGGCGCTCGCGCATGTGCTCGGCATGCCGCTCCAGTCCGTCTACGGGATGAATTTCGCGCCGCTCTCGTCTACGGTGCTGAAGCGCGCCTCGCCCGCCGACGCATGGGCCGCCGAATTGCCGCACGAGCCGGCCTGAACTTCGTCGCTAGCAAAGCGCTCAAACGAGCAGCGCGCCGCACGCGCGGTCCGCCCCCGAACCGATTCAGGAGACTCAGATGGCGCATTACGTGGATGGATTCGTCGTACCCGTGCCGATCGACAAGATCGATGCCTATCGCAGCATGGCGGAAGCCGCCGGCAAGATCTGGCTGGAGCACGGCGCGCTGCAATTCGTCGAGACCCTCGCCGACGACGTCAAGCCCGGCAAGCTAACGTCGTTTCCGCAGAGCGTGCAAATGAAGGAAGGCGAGACTGTCGTGTTCTCGTATATCGTCTACGAGTCGCGCGAGCAGCGCGATAGCGTCAACGCGAAAGTGATGGAAGACCCGCGCCTCAAGTCGATGATGGAGTCCGGCGAGCCGCCGTTCGATCCTCAACGCATGTTCTTCGGCGGCTTCACGACGCTCGTCGAACTCGAGCGCGGCTGATCGTTCTATTTTTGACCTTACGGTGAAGGAAACGCATCGACATGTATATCGCCATGAACCGCTTCAAGATCGTGCCCGGCGCCGAAGCCGACTTCGAACGCCTCTGGACCAGCCGCGACACGCATCTCAAGGACGTGCCGGGATTCGTGGAGTTTCATCTGCTCAAAGGCCCGGCGAAGGACGATCACGTGCTCTATTCGAGCCATACGATCTGGGCGAATCAGGCAGCGTTCGAGGACTGGACGCGTTCGGATGCGTTTCGCGCCGCGCATCGCAACGCCGGCGGCGAAACGCGGCAGCTTTATCTCGGGCATCCGGAGTTCGAAGGCTTCGAGGTGATTCAGACCGTCAAATAAGACGCCGATGCGCGCTTTCGAACGATCGCGCGCTTTTCGCCGAACACGCGAGTTTTACATGCGTGTGAAAAAACGCGCTTCGATGCGTGCGCTCTTGTCCGACGTTTTCAGGCCTTCGCGCCGCGCGCCATGCGCTGCAATGTCGACGAATCGATCGCCGCCGCGCAGATGCGCACCGCTTCTTTCAGCGTGCGCGGCCGGCCCGCGCCGAATTGCGATTCGAGCATCGCGACGGCGCGCACGCGCTCGTCACTGCCGAGTTTTTCGCCGGTCGCAAGCTCCAGCACCGAGATGAAGTAAGCCGCCGGCGGTGCGGCGGACGCATGCGGGAGCGCCTTGCGGTTCCCGCCGGCGTTGTCACCGCCGTCCTCGCGCGCGGGAATCCACGGGTGCCACTTGCTGTCGTATCGACTTTTCATGGGTAGTTCGCTGGCTCGATTGCTGTGGCGCGTGTTTCGCGCCGTTGATCTCGCGACGCCGTTGCGCCTCTTTCATTAAACAGACACTCAGCAAGTACCGTTCCAAGCAAACGAATTCTCCACTCAATGCGGCGCGCCGCTTTCCTCCGACAAAACCGCACGCGCCACGCGGCAGGTCGCAAGATCCCACGCCGCACAGCCGACCGATTTGAACACCACCGGACGCGCTGCTTCCTTAGGCGCGGCGAGCGCTTCGGCAAGCGCATGCACCGCGTTCCAGTCGACGCCCGCGAGAATGAAATCGCCGGCTTCGTGACGCGCGCCCGCGAGATCGTCGACGTACAGCTCGCTCGCATGCACGGTCGCGGCGGCGATCTCGGCGGCATCGGCGGTGAAGGCGCCCACGCCGATCACGAGCCGCCCACGGCGCGCGGGCATCGTGTAGACGGGCGTTTTGCTCGTGGTCGCGGCGATGACGACATCGATCGAATCGGGAATCGTGGCCTCTTCGAGCGCGGCGAGATTGCCCGAAGCCGATGCATGCGCGGCGCAAAACTCGCGCGCGCGTTCGGGACGCGAGCCCTGCACGCGGATACACGCATCGGGATACACGGCGGCGAGCGCTTCGACGTGATACGCGGCCTGCTTGCCCGTGCCGATCACGAGCACTTCGCGCGGCGCGCCGGCATGCAGCGCGCGGATCGCGAGCATCGACACCGATGCCGTGCGGCGCCCCGTCACGGTCGGGCCATCGAGCATGAATTGCGGCACGCCTGTCATGGCGTCGTAGGCGGTGACCTGGCCGTGGATCGTCGGCAGGCCGCGCGCGCCATTGCCGGCGCAGACGTTCACGAGCTTGTGCATCGCGATATCGGCGGCGCTCGCGGGCATCGAGAGCATTACGCCGCCCTCGATCGGCACGACCATGCGCTCCGGACTCACGATGCGGCCCGCCGCGTAGTCGAGCATCGTCGCGGCGAGCATGTCCACGAGCCGGTCATATGGCACGAGGCGCGCGGTTTGGGCTTCGTCGAAACTCTGGATCGTTGCGGTCATCGGGTTCGCTCGCTGTGGACGTTGAGGAGGTGACAATGCCATCGGCATGCCATCGAAGTGCCGGAACATTCTAACGGCGCACGAGGCCGCGTCACAAAGCGGTCAGCCGGATTTGAGACTGCGCGCGCCGCTTTCTACAATGCCTGAATCGATGCGTGTCATACGATCGCCATCGAAGATCGGCATAATCGGCCGTCCCGCGCCGCCCCGGTCGTCACGACGGCGGCAGTCCAAGAACGCCCACGGAGTCCTTCATGAACCAGACAGAAAAACAGCGGCGCTTTCACGCCGACATCATCGACAGCTATGACGAAGAGTTCGAGATGGAGGTCGACGATCGCTTCCTGGACGGCGAATCGACGTTCTCCGAAGAAGAGCGGCTGTTGCGCAAGACCTATTTCCGCGAGCTGTTTCGCTTGCAAGGCGAACTCGTGAAGCTGCAGGACTGGGTCGTGAACAAGGGGCATCGGCTCGTCGTGCTGTTCGAGGGACGTGATGCGGCGGGCAAAGGCGGCGCGATCAAACGCATCACGCAACGGCTGAATCCGCGCGTGTGCCGCGTGGCCGCGCTTCCCGCGCCGAACAATCGCGAGCGCACGCAGTGGTACTTCCAGCGTTACGTTTCGCACTTGCCGGCGGCGGGAGAGATCGTGCTCTTCGACCGGAGCTGGTACAACCGCGCGGGCGTCGAGCGCGTGATGAATTTCTGCAGCGACGAAGAGTATGAAGAATTTTTCCGCTCGGTTCCCGAGTTCGAGAAGATGCTGGTGCGCAGCGGCATTCAGATCATCAAGTACTGGTTCTCGATCACCGACGACGAACAGGAAGTGCGCTTCGAAGCGCGTATTGAAGATCCGCTCAAGCAGTGGAAGCTGAGCCCGATGGATCTGGAAAGCCGCCGCCGCTGGGAAGCGTACACGGCCGCGAAGGAAGTCATGCTTCAGCGCACGCACATTCCGGACGCGCCGTGGTGGGTCGTGCAGGCCGTCGACAAGAAGCGTGCGCGCCTGAACTGCATTCATCACCTGTTGAGCCAGGTGCCGTATCACGAGATCGAGCATCAGCCGATCGAGTTGCCTGACCGCGTGTTCAATCCCGATTATCTGCGTCAGCCCGTGCCGGATGAAATGTACGTTCCCGAAATTTATTGACCTTCTATTGCGCGGATTGCGTCAGCAGCAGTTGTTGCACGGAACATGCTTCACGGCGACATTGCTGCGCTGACGCGCCACGGTGTGACGCAGCGCGAACTGATAGGCGTGCTGCGAACCCTTCACCATCATCACGAACATCACCTGCGCGAGATTGAAGTCGAGCGTGACCATCAGGCGCGTCAGCAGTAGCAGTGGCAGCACCACCGCCGGCTGATACAGTTGTCTTGCGATCAAGTCTTTCATCATCGGCTCCCTATCCCATGAATAGAATTTTAAGGATCCGAGCCCTGCGGATAAACGCTCCGCAGGTGAAGACATATGTTCCGTGAGGCGAACAATCGACAGACGCTCCAACAAAATGGCCCTGCTCGACGCAGGGCCAATTCCATCACTTCTGAGCGAGACTCGGCTCAGGCACCGGGTTAGGCATTGCATCGCCCCAGCCGCCGCCCAATGCGCGGATCAGATTCACCGTCGATACCGCCTGCGTTCCCCGCAACTGCACCGCTGAGCGTTGCGTCTGCAGCACGGTGCGCTCCGCGTCGATCACGTCGAGGTAGTTCACCGCGCCCTCGGTGTATTGCGTGCGCGAGAGCTGCGCAGCACGCACCGACGCTTTCACGGCATCGTCCTGTGTCGCCGTCTGGTCTTCGAGGATGCGCAGATCCGACAGATTGTCTTCCACCTCGCGGAACGCGACGAGCACCTGCTGGCGATAACCCGCAACGTCCTCTTCATACACCGCGCGCGCATTCGCGAGATTGCCCTTGCGCCGGCCGCCGTCGAAGATCGGAAGGTTCAGCGCCGTGCCCGCGAACGGCCCGAGCAGGAATGTGCGGCTCGACCACTTGAAGAGATCGCCGAGCGTCGCGGATTCGAAGCCGCCCGAGCCCGTCAGCGTCAGCGACGGGAAGAACGCCGCCTTCGCCACGCCGATACGCGCATTCGCCGCCGCCATCGCACGTTCCGCCGATGCAACATCCGGTCGACGTTCGAGCAGCGCCGAAGGCAACCCCGGCGGCACGCGCACCGTCACCGGCTTGAGCGGATTCGCGGCAACCGAGAACTCCGCGGGCGCCTTGCCGAGCAGCACGGCAAGACTATGTTCCGATGCCGCGCGCAGACGTTGCACCGTCATCGCGTCCGAGCGCGCCGTCGCGAGTTCCGACTTCGCACGCGCCACATCGAGCTCGCTGATATCGCCTTCGGTGTAGCGCCGTTGCACGAGCTTCAGCGCTTCCTCGCGCAACTGCACGGTGCGCGTGAAGACATCCGTTTCGGCATCGAGCTCGCGCAGATTGAAGTAGTTCTGCGCGACGTCCGCTTGCAACGCGAGCTGCACGGAACGGAACAACGCTTCGCTCTGCTGAGTATCGGCATTCGCGGCCTGCACGGAGTTCGAGACGCGGCCGAACAGGTCCACTTCATACGACGCACTCGCCTGCGCGCGCCACAAGGTCTGCGCGGGCACGTTCCCATCGGCGGGCAGGAATTGCGATGCGGGCGAGAACTTTTCGCGCGTCGGGCCGAAGCCCGCGTCGAGCGTGGGGAACAGGCCCGCGCGCGCCGTCTGGTTGATCGCGCGCGCTTCCTTCACGCGGGCCGCCGCCGCCTTCAGATTCTGGTTCGCGTCCTGCGCCTGCTTTTCCAGATCGTTGAGCGCGGCGTCGTCGAAGATCGTCCACCATTCGCCGCGCATCATCTCTTCGGAAGGCTGCGCCGTCTTCCAGGTGCCCGCCTCCGATGCGTCGAGCGTCTTTTGCGGCGTTTCCTTGTAGGCGGACGGCGCGTTGACGTCGGGCTTCTCGTAAGTAGGCGCGAGTGAGCAGCCCGCCACCAGCAACAGTGCGGCCATCAAACTCGATAAAACATGTAGCTTGTTCATCATCGACCTCATTGCGCCTCGTAGGAGCCACCGATACCGCGCATCTGCGGATGCGAGCCGTGCTTGTCCGTCACGTGTTCGGTGCGTGAGAGCTTGCGCAGGATCACGTAGAACACCGGCGTCAGCATCAGACCGAAGAGCGTCACGCCGAGCATGCCGAAGAACACCGCGACGCCCATCGCGTGACGCATCTCCGAGCCCGCGCCCGTCGACAGCACGAGCGGCACCACACCCATGATGAACGCGATCGACGTCATCAGGATCGGGCGCAGACGCAGGCGGCTTGCTTCGATCGCGGCCTGCACGATGGAACGTCCCTGCATTTCCAGCTCGCGTGCGAACTCGACGATCAGAATCGCGTTCTTCGCCGACAAGCCCACCAGCACCATCAAGCCGATCTGCGTGAAGATGTTGTTGTCGCCATCGGTGAGCCATACGCCCAAGAGCGCCGACAGAATGCTCATCGGCACGATCAGGATCACCGCGAGCGGCAGCGTCAGGCTTTCATACAGCGCCGCGAGCACGAGGAACACGAGCAGCACGCTGATCGGGAAGACCCACAGCGCCGCATTGCCCGCGAGGATTTGCTGATACGTGAGATCGGTCCACTCGAACTTGATCCCGCGCGGCAGCACTTCCGCCGCGATGCGTTCCGCCGCCGCCTGCGCCTGCCCCGACGAATAACCCGGAGCCGGTCCGCCGTTGATATCCGCCGCCGTGTAGCCGTTGTAGCGAACGACCATTTCAGGGCCATACGTCGGCGTAACCTTCACGAGCGACGACAAAGGCACCATGTCGCCGTTCGCGTTGCGCGTCTTCAACAAGCCGATGTCTTCCGGATTCGCGCGGAACGGCGCATCCGCCTGCACGCGCACCTGATACACGCGTCCGAAGCGATTGAAGTCGTTCACGTAGAGCGAGCCGAGATAGACCTGCATCGTGTCGAACACGTCGGTCACGGACACGCCCAGTTGCTTCGCCTTCACGCGATCCAGATCGACGTTCAACTGCGGCACGTTGATCTGATAGCTGGAGAACGTCGGTCCCAGTTCGGGCGTCTGCGATGCGCGCTTGATGAACGCCTGCGTCGCGTCGGCGAGCGCCGCGTAACCGAGCGCGCCGCGATCTTCGAGCTGCATCTTGAAGCCGCCGAGCGTACCGAGGCCGAGAACCGGCGGCGGCGGGAACACGGCGATGAACGAACCCTTGATGCCCGCGTACTTCTGATTCAGCGCGCCCGCGATGGCATTCGCCGACAACGCCTTGTCATGCACGCGCTGCTTGAAGGGCTTCAACGTGACGAACACGATGCCCGCGCTCGACGAGTTGGTGAAGCCGTTCACCGACAAGCCCGGAAACTCCACCGCGCTTTCCACGCCCGGCTGCTTCAACGCGATATCCGACATCTGACGGATCACGCCTTCGGTGCGATCGAGCGACGCGCCGTTCGGCAGTTGCGCGAAGCTGATCAGATACTCCTTGTCCTGCGCGGGCACGAAACCGCCCGGCACGACCTTGCCCATCAGCACCGCGCCGGTGAGCAGCACGGCATACACGACCATCATCAGCGCCTTGCGGTTGATGACGCTTTTCACGCCCTTGCCGTACGCATCCGAGCCGCGATGAAAGACCTTGTTGAAGGCGCGGAAGAAGCCGCCGAACACGCGGTCCATGCCGCGCGTGAGCCAGTCCTTCGGCTCGTCGTGGCCCTTCAGCAAGAGCGCGGCGAGCGCGGGAGACAGCGTCAGCGAGTTGAACGCGGAGATCACCGTCGAGATGGCGATGGTCATCGCAAACTGCTTGTAGAACTGGCCCGTGAGACCCGACATGAACGCGAGCGGCACGAACACCGCGACCAGCGTCAGCGCGATCGCGATGATCGGCCCGCTCACTTCGCGCATCGCCTGATACGTCGCTTCTCTCGCCGACAAACCCGCCTCGATGTTGCGCTCCACGTTCTCGACGACCACGATCGCATCGTCGACGACGATACCGATCGCGAGCACCATCCCGAACAATGACAACGCGTTGATCGAGAAGCCGAACGCAAGCAGCAGCGAGAACGTACCGACGATCGACACCGGCACCGCGAGCAGCGGAATGATCGACGCGCGCCACGTCTGCAGAAACACGATCACCACGAGCACGACCAGCGCGATCGCTTCCGCGAGCGTGTGAATCACGGCTTCGATACTCGAACGCACGAACTGCGTCGGGTCATAGACGATCTGATATTCCAGGCCCGCCGGCATGTCGGCCTTCAGCTCCTTCATCGTCTTGCGGACTTCGTCGGAGATTTGCAGAGAGTTCGCGCCCGGCTGCTGATTGATTGCGATTGCAACTGCCGACTTGTTGTCGAGCAGCGAGCGCAAGCCATATTCCGATGCGGCGAGTTCGACGCGCGCCACATCGGAGAGATGCGTCACCGCGCCATCCGGCGATGTCTTCAGCACGATGTCGCGGAACTCCGACTCGTTCTGCAAGCGGCCGCGCGCATTCACGTTCAGTTGCAGCGGCACGTTCGGCAGCGTCGGCGAACCGCCGATCACGCCGGCCGCGACCTGCACGTTCTGCTCGCGGATCGCGTTGACGACATCCGTTGCCGTCATGCCGCGCTGCGCGACCTTTTGCGGATCGAGCCACACGCGCATCGAGTAATCGCCCGAGCCCCACAACTGCACTTCGCCCACGCCCGCGATGCGTTCGAGCCGGTCCTTCACGTTGATCAGCGCGTAGTTGCGCAGATACGTCATGTCGTAGCGGCCGTTGGGCGAGTTCAGGTGAACCACCATCGTCAGCGTCGGCGATGATTTGATCGTCGTCACGCCGAGACGCTGCACGTCCTGCGGCAGACGCGGCAATGCCTGATTCACGCGGTTCTGCACGAGCTGCGTGTTCTTGTCGGGATCGGTGCCGAGCTTGAACGTGACCGTGGTCGTGAGGTTGCCGTCGCTATTGGCCTGCGACTGCATGTAGAGCATGTCCTCGACGCCGTTGATCTGCTCTTCGAGCGGCGAGGCCACGGTCTCCGCGATCACCTTCGGGTTCGCGCCGGGATACTGCGCATGCACGACGACCGAAGGCGGCACGACTTCCGGATACTCGGAGATCGGCAGCTTGAACATCGCGATGATCCCCGCGAGCAGCACGATCACCGATAGCACGCCCGCGAAGATCGGGCGGTCGATGAAGAATTTGGATATGTTCATGACGGATTCTGTCTGTTGCGAAGGCCGCGCATCACTGCGCGGATGCCGTTTTCACGGCCGGTGCGGGCGCTGCCGTACTGTCGTTCATCGCGACGTTGTTGGCCTTGATCACGTCGTTGGGACGCACGCGCTGCAAGCCGTTGACGACGATGCGCTCGCCCGGCTGCAAGCCCTTCGTGATGACGCGCATACCTTCGTGCGTCTGGCCGAGCGTCACTTCGCGGTACTGCACGCGGTTGTCCTTATCGACGACCATCACGTACTTCTTGTCCTGATCGGTGCCGATGGCTTCGTCTTCCACGAGCACGGCCGGGTGCGGCGTGCCGCCGCCCACTTTCACGCGCGCATAGAGGCCCGGCACGAGCGTGCCGTCCGGGTTGTTGAAACGCGCGCGCACGCGGATCGTTCCGGAAGTCGTATCGAGGCGGTTATCGACGGAATCGACGACGCCCTCGCGCGAATAGCCGTCTTCATTCGCGAGACCGAGCGACACCGGCACCGCGCTGCCCGCATCGCGGCCGAGATAGCGCAAGTACGTTTGTTCATCGACATCGAACGAAGCGTAGATCGGCGACACGGACACGAGCGTCGTCAGCAAAGGCGCGTTCGCGCCCGTCGAAACGATGTTGCCCACCGTGAGTTCCGCGCGCGACACGCGCCCCGACACCGGCGCGACGATATGCGTGTACGCCAGGTTGATCCTCGCGGTTTCGAGCGCAGCCTGCGCGGCCTTCAGGTTGGCGATGGCCTCGCGCGCGGCGTTCTGCTTTTCGTCGTAATCACGTTTGGCGATCGCGTTGTCGGCGAGCAGGCGTTCCGCGCGCGCCGCATCCGTCGATGTATAGCCATTGCGTGCCTGCGCCGCCGCGAGCTGCGCTTGCGCGCGGTCCACTTCGGCTTCGTAAGGACGCGGATCGATCGTGAAGAGCGGATCGCCCTTCTTCACGAGCTGGCCGTCCTTGAAATGCACGGCGACGATCGTGCCCGGCACGAGCGGGCGAATGTCCACGTGATCGACCGCTTCGAGACGGCCCGAATAGCTCTGCCAGTCGGTGATGGTCTTCGACACGACAGCCGCGACGTCCACTTCCGTTGCGGTCGGACTGTGAGCGGCGGCTTTGGCTTCGTTGATCGCCGAATCGCCGTGACCGTGCCAGGCGGTGTAGCCGCCCGCGCCGGCGACGATCAGCGTCGCGCCTAGCGCGGCGTAGATGCGTTTGCGAGTGAAAGACATGGTGAGAGGCTCCGGTTGCGTTGAGATTGTTGTTGTGCGATGCGCGAGTTGCGTGCCGTTTCTTGCGCTTTCTTCCGTCGCTTATTTCGCGCGGGACAGTCGCTTTCTAAAGAATGCGACGACGTCGGCGAGCGCATCCGGATGCGCCGCGAGCGCCTGATGCGAGGTCTTGCCATGACGCGTCACTTCGGTCGGCACGCCCGCTGCGATCAGTTCGCCCGCGTACTTTTCCGCTTCGATATGCAGGAGGTCGTGCTCGGCGCTCGCGATCATCGCGGGCGGCAATCCGCCCAGGCGGCGCGATTCGAGCGGCGCGGCATACGGGTGCAGACGTTGCGAAGGATTCGGCAGATACGCGCGATACCACTGCGCGCATTCGCACGCTTCGAAATCGGGGCACAGCACTTTGCGTTCGTCGGCGAGGCGCGTCATGCTCGGGTCGAGCAACGGAGCGAGCAGCGCTTGCGCGGACATGCGAATATCGCCGCGATCACGCGCGATGGCTGCGACGCAGGTCGCTAGATTGCCGCCCGCGTCGTGACCGGCGACGCCGATGCGCTGCGGGTCCGCACGCTGCGCGCGGGCGTGCGCAACGGCCCATTGCGCCGCGCGATAACCGTCTTCGGGCGCGGCCGGAAACGGAAACTTCGGCGCGAGCGAATAGCCGACCGACACGACCCACGCGGGCGTATCGCGTGCGATCGTCGCGGCGGCGGTGTCCGCGTCGTCGAGTCCGCCGCCGATAAAACCGCCGCCGTGAAAATAAAGAACGATGGGCAGCACCGTGCCATCCGATGCGGGACGATAGCTGCGCAGCGTGATCGGCTGAACGTGTCCCGTGATGTGCACGTCTTCGATGCACAAGCGGGGACTCGATTCGATATCCAACAGTGATGCCATGGTTATTTTCGGTGCAAGGCCGGCGCTGCAAGGCCTTCACGCATGAGTTGCGATGTTCCGAATTCTGGAGTCCGCGCCTTTTTTAATAAATGCCTATAATCCGGCAACACAATTCGGTCGCACCGAACAATCGTGGTTATCCCTTGCGATTGTTCATTCGGACATTTTTTAGCGCTCGCTTAAATAGTTGCGTCGCTAAGTAAAGAAGGTGAGAGAACATGGATCGGCTACAAGCAATGCAGGTCTTCACCCGCGTCGTCGACACCAACAGCTTTTCGCGCGCAGCGGACACGCTCAATCTCCCGCGCGCCTCCGTCACGACGATCATCCAGAATCTGGAAGCGCATCTGAACGTGCGCCTGCTTCAGCGCACGACGCGCAGACTCAATCTCACGCCCGACGGCGCCGCGTATTACGAGCGCTGCGTGCGCATCCTCGCGGACATCGAAGAAGCGGAAGGCTCGTTCTCGACCAATGGCAAAGGTCCGCACGGCAAGCTGCGCGTGGATATGCCGGGCGCGATCGGACGGCTCATCGTGATGCCGCAGCTATGCGACTTTCATACGCGCTACCCGGATATCGAACTGATGATGGGCTTCGGCGACAAGCCGGTCGATCTCATTCAGGAAGGCGTCGATTGCGTGATTCGCGTGGGTACGCTCCAGGATTCGAGCCTCGTCGCGCGCCGCATCGGCGTGTTTCAGGGCGTGACGGTGGCCGCTCCGCAATATCTCGAACGCAACGGCACGCCGAAAACGATCGAGGATTTGCAGAATCACACGGCGGTGAATTATTTTTCGAGCCGCACCGGCCGCGTCATGGATATGGACTTCGTCATCGACGATGAAACCATCGAAGTGAAGATGCGCGGCATGATCGCGGTGAACGACGCCGAAGCGTATCTGAGTTGCGGACTGAAGGGCGTCGGCATCATTCAGGTGCCGCGTTTCATGGCGTTGCCGCATTTGCGCGCGGGCGAGCTTATCGAAGTGCTGCCGCAATGGAATCCGCTGCCGATGCCTATTTCCGCGGTGTATCCGCATAACCGGCATCTTTCGCCGAAGGTGCGTGTGTTCGTCGACTGGGCGGCCGAGTTGTTCGAGCGCTGCCCGCTTCTGCAAGGCCAGAAGGATGCGGAAGATCGCTGCCTGCCGACGAGCACGCCGTCGCCGGGCATCGTGCGGCATGGCACGCCTGAAGTCGCGGGCACCGAGGATATCGTTGCATAGCTAATCATCTGCCGGGGCGGCGCGGCAAGCGGCTTTCATGCGCCGCAAACGTCCGCCCCACAAGCCTCTTCGCGATTATTCGCCGAAATCGATAAATCTATTCGCTGATCCGGCATTTATCCACCCGTACCGCGCGACTACATTCATCCCTAACGCAGCGTGCCCTTCCGCCAATTGCAATCCGCATTTGCCCGCACGCCGCACCGGAATGAAAGGAGTCGCAAGCATGAAACAGCTCATCACGGGGTTCTCTCTCGCAGCCATCTCCGCCGTCGTCACGACTACCGCATTCGCGGAAAGCGGCCAGGGCATCGGCCGCGCAGGCACCTATCAGGCCACGACGCAAACGCAAGCGAGTTCGAGCGATACGCCCAAGACGCGCGCGCAGGTGCGCGCAGAACTCGTTGCAGCGTATTCGAACGGGTCCCTGCCGGCATTGAACCGCAGCTCGTATCCGGAGCGCAGCATGTGGGGCGATGCGGTCGCCGCACAAAGCGAGCAACGTGCACGCGATGCAGCGCAAGCGGAAGCGCGCAACCGTGAGATCGTCGAATATGCCAACGGCTCGGCGACGCAAAGCAAGGTGACGGCGCGTTAAGGACGCCGCCGACAAATAAGATCAAGAGGTCATCATGTTCGAAAACACATCGCTCGATCAGTTCTCGCTTCTCGACGAACTTCCTACGCTGACACCCGTATGGCATCCGTTCACGCAAAACGCCGCGCGCAAGCCGGCGGTTGCGCAAGAGACGCAGCAAGAGAACACTGAACGCTCGCATTGAGCGCGACATGAAAGGCGCGGACTCCAATCCGCGCCTTTTTTCTTCAACTCAACCGCACGCCCCGATTTCGCCGCATGCCGTGCAAAAGTCGCAGCCGTCCTTGCGGATCACTGCATTTGCACCGCACGTCGCGCATTTGCGGCCGTGCATCAGGGGAAGGCTATGCGAATCGATCTCGCCTCGCGCGATACCCTCGGATACCTCTTCGCGTTCATCGGCTATAGCTACAGGATGCGGCGTGCCATCGGCATGCTTGCGCGCAAGCACGCGCGACGGTATCTGCTCTCCTTCTGCGTCGAGAAAACCGCGGCGATAAAGAATCTGCTGGATCGCATACGCTAGCGCCGCGACTTCCGAATCGTGCCAGCGCGGACTGCGATGTCCGTCGAGCCGTTCGACATCGCCGAGACGCACTTGGCCGCGATCCCACGACACCTTGCGCATGTCCTGCAGCGTGCGCGCCGCGAAGCCGCCGCGTGCGGCCAGTGACAGCGAACGCATCGTCGCGGTGATCCATTGCTGCGATTCGTCGCGCTGCCCCGTGGGAATGAAGAACTCGATGGGCCGCTCGATCGTCACATCCTCGCCGCCGATACGCCCCGTCACTTCGATGAACGACACCGCGAGATAAAGCGACTTCTTCCCCGCCTGCGTCAGAAACTCGACCTTCTCGATGATCGCGGGCAACGCCCCGCGCGGCCGATGATCGATCGCGATGCGCAACGGATCGAGATCGAGCTCGGGGTCCGGCGAATCGCTCGGCGTTTCGGCGGGCGTGACGGAAAGCACCGCGCCCAGCGTCTCGTTCGGCCGATACGTCGCGAGCCCCTTCAGTCCACGCCGCCATGCCTCGAAATAGAGGTCCTGAAACTTGTCGAACGGATAATCGGCGGGCACGTTCACGGTCTTCGAAATCGACGTGTCGACGAACGGCTGCACGGCGGCCATCATCTCCATGTGATCGTGCGCGGACATCTCCAGTGCGCTGACGAAGTAATCGGGCAGCGCGTTCACGTCGCCGCCCATCTCGCGATAGAGCCGATACGCATGATCTTCGACGGGAAAGGTCTGGCGCGAGCCGTCCGCCATGCGCTTCGTGCGTTGATAAGTCCACGAGAACGCGGGCTCGATGCCATTCGATGCGTTGTCCGCGAATGCGAGGCTCACGGTGCCCGTCGGCGCGATCGACAGCAGATGACTGTTGCGGATGCCGTGCTCGCGTATCGCGATCTTGATGTCATCGGGCAGGCGCGAGGCGAATGTGCCCTCTTCCAGATAACGCTTCGCATCGAAGAGCGGAAACTTGCCGCGCTCTTTCGCCAGCTCGACCGACGCGCGATACGCCTCGTCACGCATCGTGCGTGCGACGCGTATAGCGAAGTCGCGCCCTTCCTGCGCGTCATAGCGCAGGCCGAGCATCACGAGCGTATCGCCGAGACCCGTGAAGCCCACGCCGATACGGCGCTTCGCCGCCGCTTCGCGCGCCTGCTCTTCGAGCGGCCAGAGCGTGACGTCGAGCACGTCGTCGAGAAAGCGCACTTGCGTGCGCGTGGTGCGGGCAAGCGCGTCCCAGTCGAACGACGGCACGCCGCCGCGCATCTGCGCGAACGGATCGTGCACGAAGCGCGTGAGATTCAGCGGCCCGAGATTGCAGCAGCCGTAGGCAGGCAGCGGCTGCTCGCCGCATGGATTGGTCGCGCGGATCGATTCGACCGCGCGCAGATTGTTATCGTCGTTCATGCGCGACATGAAGACGACGCCCGGCTCGGCCACGTCGTAAGTCGAGCGCATGATCGTGTTCCATACATCGCGGGCGCGCACCTCGCGATAAACCCACAGGCCGTCCTCGCGCTGATGCATGTCTTCCGCTGCGCGCTGCGCGGGCGAAGGCTCGGCCTTGTGCACGAGTTGCCATGTGCCGTCATCGGCGACGGCCTGCATGAACTCGTCCGTCACCGCGACCGATACATTGAAATTGTTCCAGCGCCCTTTCGTATGTTTTGCGGCGATGAACTCCAGCAAGTCGGGATGCGAGCAATCGAGAATGCCCATTTGCGCGCCGCGCCGCGAGCCCGCGCTTTCGACCGTGCGGCACGATGCATCGAACACGTCCATGTAGCTGCACGGACCCGATGCCGCCGAACCCGTCGAATGCACCCGCGCGCCGCGTGGACGAATCGCGGAAAAGTTATAGCCGACGCCGCCACCGCGACGCATCGTCTCGGCCGCCTGCAACAGCGCGACATAGATGCCCGGCAAGCCGTTGCTGTCGGTGCCCTGTATAGCGTCGCCCACGGGCTGCACGAAGCAGTTGATGAGCGTCGCGTCGATGCCCGCGCCGGCCGCGCTCATGATGCGCCCCGCGCCGAGCGCACCGCGTGTGAAGTTATCGACGAACTCCGCTTCGATCTTCGCGCGCGTTTCCTTCGGCTCTGCAAGTGCGACACCGCGCGCCACGCGGCGATAGATATCTTCGACGCGCGTCTCGTCGCCCTTGGCATATTTTTCGAGCATCACGTCGATGGAAAACTGCTGCGGTGCGAGCGCAGTGCTGGGATTGTCTTCGGCCATGTCGGGAAATCCTTTGATTGCTGAGCCTCGCGCGATGGGGTCGGAAGCATCCGGCGCGCGCTGGCGTGAAGTGCCGCAAAGGGAATGCCCGACGATAGCGCGATTTCTCCGCGCTCGCCATCGACCCGTTAAACTCGTCTGATCGAAACCCAAGCTATCAGCCGACCCTACGCATGAATTCGCGTCATCCGCCGCTCTTCGGCATTTCGGGCCGCTCGGGCCAAGGCAAGACCACGTTGATCGAAGCGCTGCTGCCGTGGCTGCGCGCACGCGGCATCACGGTCAACGTCATCAAGCACAGTCATCATTCGATCGAACTGGAGCCGCCGGGCAAGGACAGTGCGCGCTTTCGCCGCGCGGGCGCCGGGGAAGTGCTGATCGCATCGCCTTACCGCTATGCGATCGTGCACGAACTGAACGGCGACGACGAGCCGCCGCTCATCGAACTGGCCGCGCGCCTGTCGCACGCGGACCTCGTGATCGTCGAGGGATTCGCGCGTGAAGCGATGCCCCGGCTCGAAGTCGTGCGGCCCTCGGCCGGCCGCGATCCGCTCTACAAGACCGACGTGGACATAGTTGCAATCGCAACCGATGACGCCGCCGCGATCGAGTCGAGCTTGCCGAAGCTCGATCTGAACGACATCGCGAGCATCGGCGCTTTCATCTGCGATCGCGTGGGCATCGTGCTGAACGATCAGCTTTCGGCGAGACCGTGACGCGCCATCGCCAGCGCTTCTTTCAATACATCGTTATCGCCGATGTGATTCGCGAGCAGCAACACGAGCTTTGCGTTGAGCATCTGGCTCGCTTCGTCGGAGAGTCCGTTGTGCGTGTCGATGAGGCGCTCGTAGAACGCGTCGTGATCCGCGATATTCAGTTCGAGATTGAGCTTCATACGATTCATCATCCGTTGCAGGTTGCACGTTTGACCGCAGCCGCGACCGATGCGGCGTCGAAGGCGCGCCAGCGCGCGCAGACGTGTTGATCGGGACGCAGCAGATAGAACGTGCCGGGCCGTGCATCGAAGCGATGCGCGACCATGCCTTCCATGTCCTCGATCACGGTCACGCCGGGCACCGTGCATGTCATGCCGCGCGGCACGACGATCAGCGCGCGCACCGGCAACGGCGCTTTCGCCAACGCCGCGAGGCTTTGCGCGCACACGTCGGGGCCGTGACCCAGTCCGCAGAAATAGATGCCCGTGAACGCGCCGCCGTGCGTCTGAGGCAGGAGCCATGCATCGCGGTCATCGACGCGCACCGGCGCATCCACGCATGGTGCGCCGGGAATCATCGTGCAATTGAAGGCGTCGCCGGTTGCATCGGGTGTATTGAGCGTCGAGTCGCGCAGCACCGCGGGCACGGAAAGCCGCCCGCTGTTCGCCATGCGCCGCGCGAATGCGCAGTCCTTCGCGAGATTCAGCGTCGCGTCGCGAAAGAGGCGTGATACCGCGCTCTTCGGCGTGATGAAGTCGGTGGCACGCGTCGAGTTGAGGATGTTTTCGTCGGCGGCGTATTCGCGTTCGGACGCGTAGGTATCGAGCAGCGCGTGCGGTGCATCGCCGTTCACCACGAGCTTCAGCTTCCACGCGAGATTGTCCGCGTCCTGCACGCCGCTGTTCGCGCCGCGCGCGCCGAACGGCGACACGCCATGCGCCGAATCGCCCGCGAAAATGATGCGCCCATGCCTGAAGCTATCCATGCGCAGGCACGAGAACGTGTACACGCTCACCCATTCCAGTTCGAATTCCGCGTCTTCGCCGAGCAGCGCCTTCACGCGCGGAATCACGCGTTCCGGCTCTTTCTCCGCGACGGGGTCCGCATCCCAGCCGAGCTGAAAATCGATGCGCCATACGTTGTCCGGCTGACGATGCAGCAGCACCGACTGATTGCGATGAAACGGCGGATCGAACCAGAACCAGCGCTCGGTCGGAAACGGCGCCTTCATCTTCACATCGGCGATCAGGAAGCGATCCTTGAACGTGCGGCCGTGGCTGTCGAGACCGAGGCATTTGCGCATCGGGCTGCGCGCGCCATCGGCGGCCACGACGTATTGCGCCTTGAGCGAATAGCTGCCATCGGGCGTTTCGACCTGCAGTTCGACGTGATCTTCATGCTGCGTCACGCCGGTCACGTTGCTCTTCCAGCGCAATTGCAGCGGCTCCATCTGCATCGCGCGTTCGGCGAGAAAGCCTTCGACGTAGTACTGCTGCAAGTTGATGAACGCGGGCCGCGAATGCCCCGTCTCCGGCAAGAGATTGAACGTGTAGACGAGGTCGTCATGCAGAAACACCTTGCCGACATTCCAGCTCACGCCCTTCTCGATCATCCGTTCGCCGCAGCCGAGGCGATCGAAGATCTCCAGCGTGCGCTTGGCGAAGCAGATCGCACGCGAGCCCGTCGACACCGTGTCGTCGTTGTCGAGCAGCACGGTGCGCACGCCCTGCTGCGCGAGATCGATGGCCGTCGCAAGGCCAACCGGACCGGCGCCTATCACGGCAACGGGATAAGGCGATGACGCGGGCGCATCGTGCTCGGGCGCGCGCTCGTATTCGAAACGCAGAGTGGCGTAGTTCACGGACATTCGATCGTCTCCATCGTCGAGCCTCGTCGTCTTCGGCTCGGGCGCGAATCGCTTCGCTTTCGGTTAGCTGTTTATTATTGTACAAGTCGTTTTATATTGTTGAATTTAGGTTTACCCGTATGCGCTCGTGCTGAATCGGGCACTTACATCCGCTTACAAGCTCGCGCGACGACTTTTGAAGGGTAGGCGCGTTCAAGGGACACGGCAGGAGAACGCCGTGAATTCCCTATGAACATTGAAGGATGAAAACCTATGAAAGCGAAAGCTTCACTGATGCTGGTCAGCGCGATGACCGCGGGCGCGCTGTTGTCGGGGTGTGTCGTCGAACCTGCACGGCCGCCGCAGCCCGCGCCCGTGGCGGAGGTCATGCCGCCGCCGCCCGCGACGGGTTATCGCTGGGCGAAGGGGCACTATCGATGGGAAGGCAACCACTGGCAGTGGGTGCCGGGGCACTGGCGGCCGGTGTGAGCGTCAGGCTTTCATCAGACGGCGACGAAGCCGAGCATCTTCGATACGCGCCCGGCGCATGCGTGTAGCGCGTTCGCGATGCCGCCATTCCAGGCGCCGTCGAACGAGCCGCTCGGTCCGATCGCCGTGATCGCGAGCACGATATTGCGCGTGTGGTCGAACACCGGCGCGCTCATGGCGCTGATGCCGGCGACCGGTTCGTCGATCGCTCGCGCGATGCCGTGCGCGCGCACTTCGGCGAGCATCGCGTCGATCTGCGCGCGCGTGTAGTTACGACGCTCTGCGCCGGTCTGCAACGCGCCCGCGCGCTCGACCGCAACGAGCGCATCGACGGTCATCGGCGGCAGATACGCGGCGAATGCGCGGCCCGTTGCGGTCTGAAGCAGCGACATCACCGTGCCCGTGCGCATCGTCACGTGGATGGGCACGCTCGCCTGCTGGATGTGCACGATCGTCGGTCCATAACTGCCCGCGCTCGCGAGCGCGACCGTATGCTCGATGCGCGGCGTCATGTTCGCCACTTCCGCGATCGCGAGACGCACCGGATCGACACGTTGCAGACTGATCAGCCCCATTTGCAATGCGAACGGGCCGAGCTCGTAACGGCCCGTCGCGGCGTCCTGCTGAATCAGGCCGAGATTGCCGTACGACACGAGATACGGATGTGCCTTCGCCGACGGCATGCCCGCCTTCTTCGCGAGATCGCCGAGCAGCATCGGGCCGCCATGATCCACCAGCGCACGCAAGAGCGCGCCCCCGACTTCGATCGATTGAATTCCCCGGCGCACAGCACTCATGCCTGACCTTTTGTCGTTGTCGATGATGCGCGCGATGATAACCGCACTTGCATCATGACTTGGGTCCGAGCCGTTCGATCAGTTCGCGATGCTGCGGATAGCGTGCTTCCAGCGCGCCCGGCGCGGCAAGTTCGAACTCGCTGAACTCGAAGCCCGGCGCGACCGTGCAGCCGACGAGCGCCGCGCCGTCCTTGTCGTGACATTCGGCCGCGAACCAGTCGCCCGCTTTGACGACCGCCTGGAACACCGTATCCGCATGGTCGAGCGCGTTGCCGAGACGATGCGTGACGAGCGCGCCGTTCGCATCGAGCACGTGCACGTCGATGGAATCGCCTGCATGGAAATGCCAGATTTCGTCAGAGCGAATGCGATGCCATGCGGAATGGGCGCCGTCGCAGAGCAGGAAATAGATCGCGGTCGATGCGGCGCGCAATTCGCTTTCGTTTTCGCGCGTGACGTTGCCGCTCGCGCGATACGTCTCGCGGAAGAATCCGCCTTCGGGATGCGGTTCGAGCTTCAGCCGCGCGATCAATTCACGGCTGTCGATGCGTGTGCGGTGCATGTCGTTCCTTTGCCAGAGCGGTTGCGGTTCGCGTATTCTGCATCGGATTGCTGGTGCGGCCACTTCCCTTCATTCAATCGACGGACACCATGACTCTTTCCTCTTCCTTGCTGAACGCCTTCGTGCCGACGGGCACGCTGCGCGCATCGATCAATCTCGGCAATCCGATTCTCGCGCACCGGACCGGCAGCGGCGAGCCGGGCGGCGTATCGGTGGATATCGCGCGCGAACTCGCATCGCGGCTCGGCGTGCCGGTCGCGTTCACGTCGTTCGAGCGGGCTGCGGAATCCGTCGAAACCGTCACGAACGACGGCGCCGACATCGGCTTTTTCGCGATCGATCCGCTGCGCGGCGCGGGAATCGCGTTCACCGCAGCTTACGTGCTGATCGAAGGCTGCTATCTCGTGCGCGATGCGTCGCCGCTCACGCGCAACGAAGATGTCGATCGCGAAGGCAACCGCATCATGGTCGGCACGGGCAGCGCATACGATCTCTTTCTCACGCGCGAGATCAAGCATGCGCAGATCGTGCGCACGGCGTCGTCGCAAACGGTGGTCGACGAATTTCTGCGCGACAACCTCGAAGTCGCGGCGGGCGTGAAGCAGCAACTCGAAGCCGACGCGGCGCGCACGCCCGGCGTGCGCCTTCTCGACGGACGTTTCATGGTGATCCAGCAGGCGATGGGCCTGCCGAAGGCTCGCGGCGACGAAGCCGCGCGCTATCTGCGCGATTTCGTCGAGGATGTGAAGCGCTCCGGCTTCGTCGCCGAAGCGCTCGCGCGGCACGGCATCAAGGGCGCATCGGTCGCACCGGCCGAGTCGAACTGACCGGTCCGACATGAACACGGATGTCACCCTCGCCGTCACCGACTGGATCGACGCGACCTTCGAGCAGGACGTCGCGGGTGGCCTCGCCGCATTCAATCGCGCGCGGCTCGGCTCGAGCCATCAGCGCGATCTCGCCGTGTCGCTGTATCGGGACGACGATTTTCTCGGCGGCCTCGCGGGCTACACCGCGTGGGACTGGCTCTTCGTGAAATGGCTGTGGATACGCGAGGACGCGCGCGGCTCCGGTCTCGGCGCACGCGCGCTCCAGGCCGCCGAAAACGAGGCAAGAAAACGCGGTTGCCGTGCGGCCTGGCTCGACACGGTCAACCCCGCGGCGCGCGCGCTTTACGCGCGCTGCGGCTACGAGACTTTCGGCGAAATCGCCGATTTTCACGCCGGCCACGCGCGCTATTTCATGCAGAAACGGTTCTAGGCCTTTGGCGTTTTGCATTGCGCATGCATTGAACCATTTTGCATCTTGCGTTTTGCATTACGCATTCGATCCGAGCCGCTCCGCCACGCGCGCCGCGACCGTGCGGCGCTCCGCCAGCGATGCCGCGCCGCGCTTGCGAGCATCGCTTACAACGGATTCGGGCGCGTGCGCCGGATCGCCCGAATCGAAGGGTGGCGCGGGCGCGTATTCCATCTGCAACTGAATCACTCGCGCTTCGTGTTCGCCGACGAGTTCGGCCGCCAGCGTCAACGCGAAATCGATCCCCGCCGTGATGCCGCCGCCCGTGAACACGTTGCCGTCGCGCACGACGCGTCCTTGCACCGGCGTAGCGCCCAGTTCCGTGAGCAGTTCGTGATACGCCCAGTGCGTCGTCGCGCGTTTGCCACGGAGCAGGCCCGCCGCGCCGAGCACGAGCGATCCCGTGCACACCGACGTCACGTAGCGCGCGCCCGCCGCCTGCCTGCGAAGGAACGCGAGCGTTTCCTCGTCCTCCATCAGATCGCCGACGCCCGCGCCGCCCGGCACGCAGAGCACGTCGAGCGCGGGGCAATCGGCGTAAGTCGCATCCGGCGTCAGGATCATGCCGGCGCTCGATTTCACCGGCTCGCGCGTCTTCCAGACGAGATGCACCTTCGCGTCGGGCATCGACGCGAAAACGTCGTAGGGGCCGGTCATGTCGAGTTGCTGCACGCGCGGGAACAGCAACAGGCCGATGTGTAGCGTCATCGTCTTCTCCTTGGTCGATCATATGCAATGGACGAACCGATCCTACGCCGCTACGCTATGGCGAAGTTGACACAGAACCCACGTTTTCCGCCAATCGCGCTTCGGGAGACCGCCATGCCGGCCGACGCCCCACGCACCATCGACGTGCTCGCTTTCCCCGACTTTCAATTGCTCGATGTCGCCGGTCCCTTGCAGGTTTTCGCGTCGGCGAACGATCTGGCGATGGCAGCGGGCTCGCCGCCGCCGTACCGTCCACGCGTCGTCGCGCGCGGCGGCACGGTGAGCGCGTCGGCGGGCGTGGGGCTCGTCGGCCACGTGTTGCCCGATGTGAACGAAGCCTGCGACACGCTGATCGTCGCGGGCGGATGGGGCGTGCACGAAGCGGTGCGCGACCGCGAACTGGTCGACTGGGTGCGCGCGCGCTCGGCTTGCGCGCGGCGCATCGCGTCGGTCTGCACCGGCGCGTTTCTGCTCGCGGCGGCGGGCTTGCTGGACGAGCGCCGCGCCGTCACGCACTGGACGCGCTGCGCGGAACTCGCCACACGGTTCCCGTCGGTCCACGTCGAGCCCGATCCGATCTTCATCCGCGACGGCGACGTATGGACGTCCGCCGGCGTCACGGCCGGCATCGACCTGTCGCTC
This sequence comes from Caballeronia novacaledonica, assembly GCF_900258035.1. Taxonomy (GTDB): domain Bacteria; phylum Pseudomonadota; class Gammaproteobacteria; order Burkholderiales; family Burkholderiaceae; genus Caballeronia; species Caballeronia novacaledonica. The sequence goes on from NZ_OGTP01000001.1 coordinate 778,986, forward strand.
GCGCTCGTCGAGGACGATCTCGGGCGCGCGCTCGCGCTCGACGTGGCGCGCCAGCTCGTCGTGTTCCTGAAGCGCCCCGGCGGGCAGGCGCAGTTCAGCGCGGCGCTGTCGCTGCAGAAATCCGGCGAACGCTTCGGCGAGCTGCATGCGTGGATCACCGACAATCTGGCGTCGGATCTCTCGGTTGGCGTGCTCGCCGCGCGCGTCGGCATGAGCGAGCGCAGCTTCGTGCGCCATTACCGTGCGCAGACCGGCACGACGCCCGCGCGCTCGATCGAGCGCATGCGGCTCGAAGCCGCGCGGCGGCTGCTCGGCGACACGGCGCTGCCGGTGAAGCGGGTCGCCGCGCGTTGCGGCTTCGGCAGCGAGGAAACCATGCGTCGCGGATTCCTGCGTTCGCTCGGCGTGTCGCCGCAGGCTTATCGGGAGAGATTTACCGGACACGAGCGCGCGGACGCCGCGCATCCGGCATGAATGCCCGCATTCACGCCGTCACGGCAGCTTATTTTGTCCTGCGTACTCAAGCCTGTATGCTCGCTGCCGTTACCCATGTAGAACGTTTGCTTGAGGCGCGCGCCCCAGGCGGCGTGCGAGCGCAGTCACTGAACGAGAACCGCCCGCCGTGGCGACAACATGGCCTGGAGCGCCGATGAGTGTGTTTCCCGCGTACGACGCGCAGGTTGCCCGCGCAACCGCGGTCGAACCTGCAACCGTAACGGCGACCGACGAGAAGGTCTTCGCCAGCGTCGCGCCATCGATCGACGCCCTGCTGCGCGAGGCCGCCGCCCTGGGCTGCCCGCAGCAATGGGCGTGGTATCGCGCGGGCGAGCAACTGCATCTGGAGCGGCGCGGCGATATACCGCCGCCGGGCGCACAAGCCTGGCCGCATAGCATCGCGGAAGAACGGCTCGCGGACCTGTGCGCCACGCACGACTGGCACTGCTGGCCGACCGGGCGCGGCGAAAGCGTGCTCGGCTGGCTGCTCGCGCCCGCTCTGCATCGCGACGACGCCCATCTCGCCGAACTCGCGCGCACGCTCGGCGAGCGCGTGCAGGCCAATGCGCTCGCGCGTGCGCAACTCACGCAGCGCGTGCTCTATGAAATCGCCTATCTCGCGAGCTCGGTGCCCGAGCGCGCGGACTTTCTGCGCGGCGTGCATGAACGGCTCGGCACGCTCATTGATGCCGAGAACTTCTATCTCGCGCTCTACGATCGCAAGACGGGCAAGGTCACGTATCCGTATTACGTCGATGTGATCGATACGGATGTCGTCGCGGCGGAGAACTACGACATTCTGAATCCGGCGCATCTGTCGATGACCGGCCGGGTGCTGACGAGCGCGCAGCCGCTTTTCATCACCGCCGCCGATATCTGCGCGGCCGAGCGCGCGGGCCATTTCTATTGCATCGGCGATCGCCCCGAATTCTGGATGGGCGCGCCGCTCAAGAACGCCAGCGACGAAGTGTTCGGCATGCTCGCGATGCAGGTCTACGATGTGTCGCGCATCTATACCGCCGAAGACCGTGCGCTCTTTCTCGTCGTTGCGCGTCACGTGGCGATGGCGCTCGACCGTATCCTGCACCGCGCCGATCTCGAAGAGCAGGTCGCGCGCCGGACCTCGGAGTTATCGAAGCTCAACGCGGCGTTGCGTCATGGCATCGCGGAGCGCGAGCGCTCCGAGCACTTGCAGGCGGCGCTGTATCAGATCGCGGAGTTGTCGAGCCGTCCCGGCGACACGATCGAGTTCTTTCGCAGCCTGCATGGCATCGTCGGCGAGTTGCTCTATGCGCGCAACTTTTATATCGCGCTCTTCGAAACGGAAACGGGCGAAGTGTCGTTTCCGTATTACGTCGACGAGATCGTGCAGGAGCGACCCGCGCCGCGACGCAATCAGCGCGGCCTCACCGAATACGTGATACACGAGCGGCGCGCGCGGCTCATCGATCATTCGGAAGCGCTGCGTCTCATCGAAGAAGGCGCATTCGAGATCGAGCATAGCGAAGTGCGCCTGCGCTCGTGGCTCGGCATTCCGCTCTTCGACGGCGATGTCGTGCGCGGCGTGCTTGCCGTGCAAAGCTATTCGCCGCTCGTGCGTTATTCGTTGCGCGATCAGGAATTGCTGACCTTCGTGTCGCGTCATATCGACACCGCGCTCTCGCGACGTCGCGATGCCGAAGCGCTGCATGCCGCGAACCTCGAACTCGAAGCGCGCGTGCAGGCCCGCACGCGCGAGCTCGACGATGTCAACGCGCGCCTGCTTTACGAGAACTCGCACGATGCATTGACCGGCCTGCCCAATCGCAGCCATCTGATGCAGAAGCTGCGCTGCGCATGGCAGGATTATCAGACGCGCGGCGACCAGCTCTCGGTAATGTTCATCGACCTCGATCGCTTCAAGGTCGTGAACGACAGTCTCGGTCATCACTTCGGCGACATGCTGCTCGTGCAGGCGGCTGCGCGGCTGCGCGATTGCCTGCGCTCGACGGACTTGCTCGCGCGATTAGGCGGCGATGAATTCGCCGTGCTTTCGCCGAACGCGCACGTGCGCGACGCGGTATCGATTGCAAAGCGCATTCTCGCTGCGTTCGATCTGCCGTTTCATATCGAAGAGCATGTCGTGTTTTCATCGTGCAGCATCGGCATCGTGAGTGCGGACAGTCAGTTCCATACCGAGCCCGCCGATCTCTTGCGCGACGCCGATACCGCGATGTATCGCGTGAAGAACGCGGGCCGCGACAGCTTCGTCGTGTTCAACCAGGAACTGCGACGCGAAGTGTCGGACCAGGTGGAACGCGAAGGCGCATTGCGCAACGCCATCAAGCGTGACGACGAGCTGCTGCCCTACTTTCAGCCTATCGTCGATGTGAAGAGCGGTGAAATCGTCGCGCTGGAAGCATTGATTCGCTGGCGTCAGCCCGATGGACGGCTCGTCGGGCCGGGCGAGTTCCTTCCTTCGGTCGAGGGCTTGAGGCTTATCGGCAGGCTCGATCTTTATATGCTCGAGCGCGTCGCCGCGATCCTCGCCAATGCACATTTCGCGCACTGGCCGCCGGTGCATGTGAACTGTTCGAGCTATAGCATGACGCGCCCCGAGTTCGCCGACGACGTGCTCGCCTTGCTGCGGCGTTATCGCGTGTCGCCATCGCGCGTGTGTCTCGAACTGACGGAAGGCGCGCTCGTCGCCGAACCCGCGCTCGCGCGACGCACGATGCAGCGGCTCGCGGATAACGGCATGTCCGTCGTGCTCGATGATTTCGGCGCGGGATTCTCGTCGCTCAGCTACGTGCATCAATATCAGTTCACGGGGCTGAAGATCGACAAGTCTTTCATTCTCGAACTGACCGAAAGTCCGCGCAGCCGGGCCATCGTGCGCGCGATCGTGCGCATGGCCGAATCGCTCGATCTCACGCTCGTTGCCGAAGGCGTGGAAGATGCCGCTACGCTCGCCGTGCTGCGCGACATGGGCGCAGCGCAAGCGCAGGGCTATTTCTTCGACAAGCCGCTTCCGCTCGACGCGCTCACGCGCGCATCGCTCGCGCCGCGCGCGACGACGGCAAGCGCGGAGCTGTGAGTGATGCTGCCCGGCACGCCGCTCTCATCGAATGCGGCGCGAGTAGAAACCGGCGCGTGATGATTCGCGCAGGTCTCGTTGCATCAATCGAGCCCATGAACGGGAACGCCCGTTGCTGATTCGTCAGCGTTATCGTCGAATCGAAAAGGAGGCTTAAATGGCACAGCATCCCGCGCATTCGCAGAATCATCGGCATCCGGACGAGCCGCCGCCGCAAGAAATCGCACGCGTGCTCAAAGGCGCCGATTATCCGATGGGGAAGGAAAAGCTCATTGCGCTGGCAAGAAGCAACGGCGCGGACGGCGAAGTCATGGCCGTGCTCAACAAAATGACCGATCGCAATTTCGATAGCGCCGACGCGGTGTTGCGCGAGGCAATGCGTGCCGAGTGATATTTCGCCATGCGGCCTTCAATCGTGTTGCATCGTGCTTACGGCAGGGTAATCCCTCGGTCTAAAAGCAAACTCTATCCGCGACGATAAATAAATTAAATGAACGCCGGTGCAATTTCTAATCGTGCATCCGGCGTTATCGCGCTAGCATTAAAGAGCGTCGATTGGGATGCGCGGCTTTGCACGGCGCCCGCAGCAGATGAACCGCGCAATGGCCTGGCATTCGTCTGGCCAATCATTGCACAAGGAGGCTCTATGAAGTGGGAAACCCCGAGTTTCACCGATATGCGCTTCGGCTTTGAGATCACGATGTATATTGCGACGCGCTAAGCGGAAATGACAAAACGGCCATAAAATGGCCGTTTTGTTTTTGGTGCTGCCCGACGTTATTTACGCTGCAGCGGCTCGGAATGCTTGTTCTTGGGATCGGGAAGATCCGCGTCCTGTGCATCGAAACCGCCCTTGCCCGCAATCTCGGGCGCATTCCCCGATCCATAAGGCACTTCCGCCGTCTGATGCGGATGCTGGTCCAACTGCCGGTTTGCCGGTTCGATCTCCGCCGCGTTCGGATTCGGCGCGGAATGCGGTTGTTCATGTCGCTTCTCGTCGCTGTCGCTCATCGTGAGTCTCCTTTCGGTCGTAGTCGAAGATTACGGAGCAACGCGCGTTCCAGTCCCGCGCCAAAGCAAAAAGGCCCGCGTATTCTGCGGGCCTTCGTTATCACCAATGCCGCGAGAATCAGACCGCTTGTGTCGATAGCGCCGAGCCAATCACCTCGTTCGCCACTGCATCCACCGCCTGCCTCACGATGCCGACGATTTCGTCAGCCTCGGCACGCGTCGTGACGAGCGGCGGCGCGAAGCCGAGGATATCGCCATGCGGCATCGCACGCGCGATCACGCCGCGCTCGAGTGCCGCCGCCGATACCTTCGGGCCGACCTTCAGCGCCGCATCGAACGGCTTCCTCGCGTCCTTGTCGGCCATGAATTCGAGCGCCGCGAGCATGCCCGCGCCGCGCACTTCGCCGACGAGCGGATGCGCATCGAAAGCGGTATGCAATTGCTGCTGGAAATAGGCACCGACATCGGCGGCATTCTGCGTGAGGTTCTCGCGCTCGAGAATATCCAGATTGGCGAGTGCGGCGGCCGCGCAGATCGGATGGCCCGAATAGGTCCAGCCGTGTCCCATCGGACCGAATTCCTGCGAACCCTTTTCGATGACGTCCCACACCTTCTCTCCGACGATCACGCCCGACAACGGCGCATAAGCGCTCGTCAGGCCCTTCGCGACGGTGATGAGATCCGGCTTGATGCCGAAGTGCTGCGCGCCCATCTTCGAGCCGAGACGACCGAAGCCGCACACGACTTCATCGGAGATCAACAGGATGTCGTGCTTCTTGAGCACGTCCTGAATCGCTTCCCAATAGCCTTGCGGCGGCGCGATGATGCCGCCCGTGCCCATCACCGGTTCGGCGATGAACGCGGCGATCGTATCCGCGCCTTCCTTCGCTATCAGCTTTTCCAGTTCTTCCACGCAATACGCGGTGAATTGCGCTTCGCTCATGCCGGCCGGCGCCTTGCGATACCAGTGCGGACAAACGGTGTGCTTCACGCGGTCGATCGGCAGATCGAAGTTCTGGTGGAAGCTCGGAAGGCCGGTGAGGCTGCCCGTCACGATCCCGGAGCCGTGATAACCACGCTCGCGCGAAATGATCTTCTTTTTGTTAGGACGGCCAAGCACATTGTTGTAGTACCAGACGATCTTGATCTGCGTTTCGTTCGCATCCGATCCCGACATGCCGTAGTACACCTTCTTCATGCCTTCTGGCGACCAGTCGATGATGCGCGAAGACAATTCGATGATCGTATCCGTCGAGTGACCGACATACGTGTGGTAATACGCGAGCTTTTTTGCCTGCTCATAGATCGCTTCCGCGACTTCCGTGCGGCCATAGCCGATGTTCACGCAATAGAGACCCGCGAATGCATCGATATAACTTTTACCCTGATGATCCTGAATACGAATGCCCTTCGCGCCCGTGACGATCTTGCCGGGCAGCGCGCCGCTGGCATGATCGTGCGCATGCGTGGACGGATGCATGAAATGCGCGCGGTCTTCGGCGAACAGTTGTTCGAGCGATTGATTTTGCTGGGTCATATGTTTCTCCTTGATTCGGTCTTTCGTGTCTTTGAGGATACGTCGTTCAGGCCGCGCTCGTGAGCGGCAGGCCGAGATTGCCGAGGCAAAAGTATTTCGTTTCGACGAACGGCTCGAAGCCTTCCGCGCCACCTTCGCGGCCGAGCCCCGATGCCTTCATGCCGCCGAACGGGATCGGCGCGCCGGTGAATTTGACGCCGTTGACCGACACCATCGCGAAGTCGAGCCGACGCACGAGCTGGAAGATCGTGTCGATGCGGGTCGCGCAGACATAGGCGGCGAGGCCATGCTCGGTGTCGTTCGCGCGCGTGACGGCTTCGTCGAGCGTATCGAACGGGGAAATCGCGGAGATCGGCGCGAAGTTCTCTTCGTCGTAGATGCGCATGCCTGGTTGGGCATCGGCGACGACGGTCGGTTCATAAAACCAGCCGCCGAGCGCATGCGCGTTGCCGCCCACGGTGATGCGCGCGCCCTGCGCTTTCGCGTCTTCGATACGCGCGACGGTCGCATCGAACGCAGCCTGATGCATGAGCGGACCGACATCGACATTCGCTTCGAAAGCCGGCCCTACCTTCAGCGCCTTTACCGCTTCCGTATAGCGTTCAACGAATCGTTCATAGAGCGGGCGCGCAACGAGCATGCGATTCGCCGCGCAGCAATCCTGCCCCGACGTCTGAAACTTCGCGCCCACTGCGACGCGCACGGCCTGTTCCAGGTCCGCGTCTTCGGTCACGATGAAGGGCGCGTTGCCGCCTAGTTCCAGCGCGAGCTTCTTGATGCCCGCCTGCGCCGCCGTCTGCGCAACGAGACTGCCGACGCGCGTCGAGCCCGTGAAGCTCACGGCACGCACGCGCGTATCGCCGACGAGCGTTTCCATTGCCATTTGCGGTTCGCCGATGACGACATTGAAGACGCCCGGCGGAAAGCCCGCTTCTTCGGCGAGTTGTGCAAGCGCGATCGCGGAGAATGGCGTTTCGTGCGCGGGTTTCACGACGACGGTGCAGCCCGCCGCGATGGCGGCTGCGGCCTTGCGCGTGATCATCGCGACCGGGAAATTCCACGGCGTGATGAGCGCGGCGACACCGACCGGCTCCATCACTGTGCCGAGATGCGCACCGTCGATATGCGTGGGAATGGTGCGGCCCGTCAGACGCTTCGCTTCATTCGCGAACCACTCGACGAAACTTGCCGCATACGCGATTTCCCCTTTCGATTCGGCGAGCGGCTTGCCCTGTTCGAGCGACAGGATGCCTGCAAGGTCGGACTGGTGACGCATGATGAGTTCATGCCAGCGCAGGAGCAGCGCGCTGCGTTTTTGCTGCGGCATCCAGCGCCAGGACTGGAATGCGCGATCGGCGGCGTCGATTGCGTTGATGATTTGCTTCTTGTCGAGCATCGGCACATGACCGATGACCTTTTGATCTGCCGGATTGGTTACGGCGATCGAGGCGGCGCTGTCACTATGGACCCAGCGGCCGTCGATATAACAGAGCGATTTGAATAGAACGGGATGACCCAGCAGCATGTTCGTCTCCTTGCTCGAAGCGTGCATTCGCTTGATTGATTCGATGTGGCTAGTTTATGGGGCATGGGGTTGGTGATCTTTTTGTTATCGCCGTGGCATGGTGGTGTTTTTTCTGTTTTGCTTGCATGGGCTTTTGTGGAATCCTGCTTTCGTGTCGGTCTATTTGGGTTGCCCCTGTGCGGGGCGGCAGTCACTTTCTTTGCTGCTGCAAAGAAAGTGACCAAAGAAACAGCTTTCCCCATCCAAAGTGCTTCACGCCGGCCGCGGTCTTGATTTCGTTCTGTTCTTTCGTGGAATCCTGCTTTCACGTCGGTCTATTCGCACTGCCCCTGTGCGGGGCGGCAGTCACTTTCTTTGCTGCTGCAAAGAAAGTAACCAAAGAAACAGCTATCCTCATCCAAAGTACTTCACGCCGGCCGCGGCACAGGCGATTGGCTGAATGGAACCCAGAGTAGCGAGTGCCCCCACAAGCAGAATCGGGCTTGGCTCGCGCACGGTCTGACGCATCGCACCACACAACAAGCTGGTTCAGCACGAAATGGCTCCGGCCCGCTTCGCGGCCGATGGGTCAATCGGCGGGTGGGGTGGGCTGGGGTGGGCTGCGCACGCCTCTTTCTCGCTGGTTTCCCTCGCATACCCAACGGCAGCGCGCAGCGCTGTGCCGATGCTATTTCGTGCTGAACCAATCTGGCGGGCGGCGCGATGCGGCAGACCGTGCGCGAGCCAAGCCCCGTTGGGCCTTTGAGGGCGACACTTAGGCGAGTGCCATCTGCAAGGAGAAAATTGGCCCAGTTGCGTGTGACCGCGGGCCTGAAAAGCTGCTTTCTTTGGTTACTTTCTTTGCAGCAGCAAAGAAAGTGACTGCCGCCCCGCACAGGGGCAACGCCAATAAACCACTAACAAATCGGGATCCGGCGAATAAGAACATCATTCCCCCTCCGGCGGCCCCTCCGCCGAATCCTTCACGATTTTGGTAACGATATAGGTAAAGTACCTCTCGATCCCCAGCTCCTCGACAAGAAGAGAATCGATAAACCGCTGATAGTGGTCGATATCGCGAGAGAGAACATGCAGCACATAATCCACGCCACCCCCGGTGGCATAACACTGCACGATCTCGGGAGCAGACAACACCCGTTCCTCGAACCGTCGCATATCCTGCGCGGTATGACGCGAAAGCGTCACCTCGACGACGATACGGCTACCCTTGAACGCAGCCGTCCAGTCGATATCGGCCCGATAGCCTCTGATGATTCCACTCTCTTCGAGCTTCTTCACCCGCTCCCACGCAGGCGAGATCGAAAGATTCACCTCTTCCGCAAGGCGCGACTTCGTAATGCGGCCATCCCGCGCGAGTATGCGCAGGATAGCGAGATCGTAGCGGTCGAGCTTGATCAAGTCACACGCTCACAGCAATGTCGCGTTCGACGATATCCGCAACCACGGCCACGGTATCGCCCGTTTGGACGAGCCCAGGAAAATGCCGCGCCGCAAGCAGCCCGTCACGTTTCGCGCGGTATTCAACCGGCGCCGCGCCCGTGCGCGTGATGTCATACACACGCGCGAGGACATCGCCTTCCCGAACCCTGTCGCCCAAATCGTGGCACATTTCGAGCAGGCCCGTATGCTCGCTCGTCGTGTAGCACGAACCGTCAGGCATATCGAGCAACGTGGTCCTGCGTGCCTCACCCTGCACGACAGACTTCTCGATGATGCCCGCATACGCGAGAAAGCCGTACACGCCACGCTCGGCGACCGCGACACTCTTCGCCGTCGACGAACCGCCGCCGCCCAGTTCCGTCGATACGAACACCTTGCCCGCTTCCTCCGCCGCGCTGTCGTATAGACCGACGCTATCGAGCTCCAGCATGCGCATCGAGTACGGCGCGCCGAACGCGCGCATCGCGGCTTCGCAACGCGATTGCTGCGTCGCGTCGTTCAGCACGTGGATCGCCGCGAACGGCAGGAAATCGAGCGTGCGTCCGCCCGCGTGGATATCGAGCACGTAGTCGGCAAGCGGCAACAGATGACGTTGGAAGTAATCCGCGATCTTCTCCGTCACCGTGCCGTCCGGTTTGCCGGGAAAGCTGCGATTGAGGTTGCCCGCATCGATCGGCGAAGTGCGCGAGCCCGCGCGAAACGCGGGATAGTTCATGAACGGCACGATGATGACGCGACCGTTCACATCGCCCGCCTTCAGTGTCGATGCGAGCTTCGCCAGCGCGATCGGACCTTCGTACTCGTCGCCATGATTGCCGCCCGTGAGCAGCGCCGTCGGTCCTTCGCCGCGCTTGATCACGGTGACCGGGATCATCACGGCGCCCCACGCCGAATCGTTGCGCGAGTACGGCAGCTTCAGGAAGCCGTGCTGTTCTCCGTCGGCGTCGAAATCGACGGTCGGGCTGATCGGTGACGCGCGCATCGTGCTACTCCTTCACGAACAATTTGCGAGGCGTGTTGCAGAAGGTCTCGACGCCGGTATCCGTAATCAGGATGCTTTCCGTGATTTCGAGGCCCCAGTCGTCGAGCCACAGGCCCGGCATGAAGTGAAACGTCATGCCGGGTTCGAGGACGGTCTTGTCCCCTGGACGCAGGCTCATCGTGCGCTCGCCCCAGTCGGGCGGATAGCTCGCGCCGATCGGATAGCCGCAGCGGCTGTCCTTCTCGATGCCGAACTTGCGCAGCACCGCGAAGAACGCATTGGCGATGTCCTCGGTCTTGTTACCCGGCTTCGCCATCGCAAGACCCGCTTCGATGCCTTCGACGACCGCCTTCTCGCCTTCGATGAAATGCTGCGGCGGACGGCCGAGATACACCGTGCGCGAGAGCGGGCAGTGATAACGCCTGAAGCAGCCGGCGATTTCGAAGAACGTGCCCGCATTCGCGTTGAATGCCGAGTCGTCCCACGTGAGATGCGGCGCGGCGGCATCGGAACCGGTCGGCAACAGCGGCACGATCGCCGGATAGTCGCCGCCATAACCCTCCACGCCCGTGATGCCCGCCTCGTAAATCTGCGCGACGAGGTCGCTCTTCTTCATGCCTGGCTCGACCTTGTCGAGGATGCGCGCATGCATCTTCTCGACGATGCGCGCCGCAACGCGCATGTATTCGATCTCGCGCGGCGACTTCACCGCGCGCTGCCAGTTGACGAGCGCGGTGGCATCGACGAACTTTGCATCCGGCAGATGCTGCGTCAACGACGCATACGCCTTCGCGCTGAAGTAGTAGTTGTCCATCTCGACGCCGATGCGTTTCCTGTCCCAGCCGCGCGCGGCGATCACTTCGGTCGACAGGAAATCCATCGGATGGCGCACCGACGACTGCACGTAATGATCCGGATAACTGACTATATTGTCGTGCGACATGAACACCGTGCGCTTCGCACCGTTCGCGTCCTGACCGCGGCCGTACCAGACCGGTTCGCCTTCCATCGCGAGCAGCACGCACTGATGCACGTAGAACGACCAGCCGTCGTAACCGGTGAGCCATGCCATGTTGGTCGGGTCGGTCACGATCATCAGATCGATGCCGGCCTTCTCCATCGCACGCCGCGCCTTTGCGATGCGCGCGTCGTATTCGCTGCGCTCGAACGGCAGGCGTACCACGGGCGCCCCTCGTTCATCCGCTGTCTTCTGTTGCATGATTTCGGACATCGTCCCCTCTATCAAGCGGTCACATCGTTGTGGAAAATGGTCCCTGCTTCGCTCCCGCGCGCACGCTGAATGGCGAGCGTTGCAATCGCGGTGTCCTGCGCGCCGGTGCCGGTCAGATCGCACACGGTGATTTCGTCGTCGTTCGTGCGGCCCGGTGCTTGTTGCGCGATGACTTCACCAAGCTCCGCAAAGGAAGCATCAGCATCGATCACGCCCGCATCGATTGCATGATGCAGTTCACCCAGCACGCGCACTTGCTGCAAGCGGTCGCATACATAGCGCGCTTTCGCGAAGACGTCCGGCGCGATTTCGTTCTTGTGCTCGGCATCCGAGCCCATCGCCGTGATATGCAGGCCGGGATGCAGATCGCGCGCGTGGATCAACGGCTCGCGGCTCGGGGTCGTCGTGATGGCGATGTCGGCGTGCATGAGCGCCTGATTCACGCTGCCCGCGACATCGCACGGCAGGTCTTCGCATTCACGCGCGAATCGACGAGCGCTTCCGGCATCGCGCGCCCATACGGTGACATGCTCGATATCGCGCACGAGACGCAACGCCTTCAATTGCAGACGCGCCTGCTCGCCCGCACCGATGATCGCCACGCGCTTCGCATCCTTGCGCGCAAGCCAGCGTGACGCGACCGCGCCCGCCGCCGCCGTGCGCACCGCGGTGAGATAACCGTTGTCGAGCAACACGGCCTCGGTGAGTCCCGTGCGCGCCGACAGCACCAGCATGAGCCCGTTCAGGCTCGGCAACCCGAGCGATGGATTGTCGAAGAAGCCCGGGCTCACCTTGATCGCGAAGCTCGGAAAGCGCGGTAAATAAGCGGTTTTTACGTCGACTTCGCCCGCGTGCTCGGGAATGTCGAGACGCAGGATCGGCGGCATCGCGACGGCTTCCGTCGCGAGCGACTTGAACGCGGCTTCGACTTGCTCGATCGCGTCGAGATCCAATGGCACGAGCTTGCGCAGTTGCGCCTGCCCGAGCAGCACGGTGGAGGTATCGATGTTGGACATGAGTTCAGGCTGCTCCGATCAGGCGACGATGCGTTTCGATATCGATGTTGCTGCCGCTCACGACGATCACGATCGGCCCGTCCTGCACGGCGATCGCGCCGTCGAGCAGCGCCGCGATGCCCACCGCCGCCGCGCCTTCCACGACGAGCCGCTCCTCGCGATACGCATGCACGATGCCGCGCGCGATCGACACTTCATCGAGCAACACGATGTCGTCGATGAGATCGCGCGTCATCGCGAACGTGTGTCGGTTATCGAGGCCGATGCCGCCGCCGAGCGAATCGGCGAGCGTTTCGAGTTCATCGACGAAGACCGGCTTGCCCGCCGCGAGACTCGCGTGCATCGCGGCGCCGCGTTGCATCGACACGCCGGTCAGCTTCACGTCGGCGCGAATGTGCTTTGCCGCGAACGCGATGCCGCTAAAAAGTCCGCCGCCCGATAACGGCACGACGATGCGCTTCGTATCCGGCAGCGCTTCGAGAATTTCGAGGCCGATGGTGGCCTGTCCCGCGATCACGCGTTCATCGTCGAAAGGCGGCACGAAGGCATAACCTTCCTCGCGCACGAGTCGTTGCGCTTCCATTTGCGCATCGTCCTGACTCTTGCCGCCGATGACGACACGCGCGCCGAGCGCGGCCACCGCATCGACCTTGTTCTTCGGCACGAGCGACGACATGCACACCGCCGCTTCGATGCCGAGCGCGCGCGCCGCGTGCGCGACCGCGCGGCCATGATTGCCCGTCGATGCCGTGACGACGCGCTTGCAGCCCTGCTCCGCGATCTGCGCGAGCGCATTGGTCGCGCCGCGCAACTTGAAGCTGCCCGTGGGCTGCAGCGTTTCGAGCTTCAGATGAACCGGCACGCCCGCGATGCGCGAGAGCGACACCGAATGAACCAGCGGCGTGACGAGCGCGCGGCCTTCGATGCGCTGGCGAGCACGGTAGACATCGGCGAGCGTGAGTGCGGACATGAGTGGCTGAGCGGCGTGTGCGTGTATCGATGCAACCCAGTCTAATGTCCTAAAAAATCGTTTTCGATTGTCCTAGTTCATTTAGTTGAAGTCATGCACGTGCGGGAACTGGCCGAAGACTTCGCGCATCGTTTCGACGGCCGTGCGGAACGTGCTCTCGCCGACTTCCGCGCCCACGCATAGCCGCACTGCATTGGGCCGGTCCGCGCCGCGCACGAGAAACGGATCGGGCGACGTCACCGCGATATTGCGATTGCGCAACTCGCGCGTGATGCGTTCGGCTTCCCATTCGTCGGGCACGCGCAGCCAGACCGACAGCGCGTTCGGATGACTGCCGAGTACATAATCGCCGAGCACTTCGCGCACGACGCTCTGGCGCGCGGCAAGACGCTCGCGCTGAATCTGCACGAGACGTTGCGCCGTGCCGTCCATGATCCAGCGCGCGGTGACTTCCGCGATCGGCGACGTCGCCATCCAGCAACTCACGCGCAGCACGCTTTCCGCGCGCAATGCGAGACGCCGCGGCACCGTCATGAAGCCGGTACGCAGCCCGCTCAGCACCGACTTGGTCATGCTCGTGCAGTAGAACGCGAGCTCGGGGATCAGGCTCGCGATGGGCGTCTGCGTTTTGGCGGGCAACGCGCCGTAGACATCGTCCTCGATCACATACACGCCGTAGCGTTCCGCGATGCGCGCAATCGCGCGGCGACGTGAATCGGGCATCATCGCGACCGTGGGATTGTTCAGCGTGGGCGTGCAGACGAGCGCGCTCACGCGTTCGCTATCGCAGACTTCCTCGAAGTGCTCGGGTCGAATGCCGTGCTCGTCGATCTCCAGACCTTTGAGCGTAAACCCCAACACGTTCGCCGATCCGATCACGCCATGATCCGTGAGGCTTTCGCACAGCACCGTATCGCCCGGCCCGACGATGCTCGCCAGCGCGAGAAAAATGCTGTGCGCGACGCCATTCGTGACGAGCAGCGTCTCCACCTTCGCGGGCATGTTGAGCGACGCGAGCCATTCGACGCCCGCCTGCCGATGGCTATCGAAGCCCGCAATCGGCCTGAATGCGCGAATCCACGGCTGATCTTCGATCGTCGACAGGGTTGCGCAGACCTTGCGCCACATCGCGTCGTGCTCGGGCGTGTGCACGATGCGCGCGATTGAAAAATCGACCACCGAGCGCTCGGCCGTGTCGAGCATGTAGTTGGACATCGTCTCGGTCACGCGTGCGCTCACGAAGCTGCCGCGCCCGACTTCGCAACGAATGAGCCCTTGCCGTTCGAGTTCCTTGTAGGCATTGGTCACGGTCTGCACGCTGATCGCGAGATCGGCCGCGACTTCGCGCTGCGGCGGCAAACGCTCGCCCGATGCGAGCGCGCCGCTTTCTATGTCGGCGGCCATCGCCTTGACGAGCCGCTTGTACTTGGACTGCACGCCCTGCACCGTGCGCACGGCGTCGCGCCATCTTTCATTCACGTCCTGCTCCTCGCATGCCTGGTTCATGCGCAATAGTGGCGCAAAAGCGCGCGTGAAAATAATTGTCCTAGTTCAATCGGATCAAATATATGGCTTTGTATTCTGCGTCGGTGGCTGCGCTGCGAGTCGATTCAAAGCCCTGTCGAATAAGGGTTTTCTCTGTATCTCACGCGCCGGTGCCACGGGATTGCCCACTCGACCACGCTTGAAAAACCATCACTACGGGAACGATATGAACACGAAGCGACTGTCTGGAATGCTGGCAGCGGCGTGCGTCGCGGCGGCGAGCCTTGCCGTTCATGCCACGAGCGCAAGCGCGGAAACCACGTTGCAGCGCATCCAGCGCACCGGCGAGGTGCGCATCGGCTATGCGAACGAAACGCCTTTCGCTTACACGACGCCCGACGGCACCGTGACAGGCGAATCGCCCGAGATCGCGAAGAAGGTGTTCGCGAAGCTCGGCGTGAAGAAGGTCGATGCCGTGCTGACCGAATGGGGCGCGTTGATTCCGGGTCTGAAGGCAGGACGCTTCGACGTCATCGCGGCGGGCATGTACATCACGCCGGAACGCTGCAAGCAGGTGGCGTTCGCCGATCCGCAATACCAGATTCCCGACACGCTGCTCACGATGAAGGGCAATCCGAAGAACCTGCACAGCTATGCCGATGTCGCGAAGCAACCGGACACGAAACTTGCTGTGATGGCAGGGACGGCGGAGCTGGGTTATGCGCGGCAGGCGGGTATCAAGGACGACCAGATCCTGCAGGTTCCGGACACCACCGCGCAGTTGCAGGCCGTGCGCGCGCGCCGCGCCGATGCGGCGGTCGGCACCGCGTTGACGATGAAAGGTCTCGCCGAAAAGGGCGGTCCGCAAGTCGAATCGATCAGCCAGTTCAACGACGATCCGAAGCACACCGGTTACGGCGCGCTCGCATTTCGCCCCGAAGACACGGATCTGCGCGACGCCGTCAACAAGGAACTGCATCAGTGGCTCGGTACGGACGATCACCTGAAGACGGTCAAGCCCTTCGGCTTCGACAAGTCCAACGTGACGACCAAGAAGGCGCCGGAACTGTGCGCCGGTTGAGCAGGCCTCTATAGCGACGCGCAGCGTTCATCAATTTGCGAGGAACCGTCATGAGTGACCTCAATGAGCTTCTGCCCCTGATGATGAAGGGCACGCTCGTCACGATCCAGATCGCCGTCATCAGCATATTGCTCGCGATCGTCATGGCGGGCGTCGCGACGACGTTGCGCGCCGCGCCTTACCGCGTCGTGCGCTGGATCGGCAACGTGTATGTCGAGGTGTTTCGCGGCACGTCGTTGCTGGTGCAACTATTCTGGCTTTTCTTCGTGCTGCCGCTGCCGCCCTTCAACGTGCAACTGACGCCTTTCACGGTCGCGATCGTCGGTCTGGGACTGCACTACGGCGCGTATGGCTCGGAGATCCTGCGCGGCGCGCTGCGCTCGGTGCCCGGCGGTCAGTATGAAGCGGCGCTGGCGCTGAACATGCCCGCGGCCGCGCGGCTGCGACGCATCGTGCTGCCGCAGGCGATGATCAACGCGCTGCCGCCCGCGACCAACCTGATGATCGAGCTTCTGAAAGGCACGTCGCTGGTCTCGCTGATCACGCTCTCGGACCTCACGTTCCGCGCGCGCCAGCTCGACGAGGCGACCTTCAAGACGGCGGAAATCTTCGGGCTCACACTGCTCATCTACTTCGTGCTGGCGCAGGTGATCGTCGCTGTCATGCGCGTGTTCGAGCGGCGCGTGAGCAGCCATGTCGCCATTCGCCGTACTGTTCCGAGGGCTGCATCATGACATCGCTGGGTCAACTCTTCGATGTGAACTACGCGCTGCATATCCTGCCCGAACTCGCACGCGCGGCGATGTACACGATCGGCATCACGCTCGTCGGCTTCGCGATCGCACTCGTGCTCGGCCTCGCGCTCGCGATCATGCGGCGCAGCGATTTCGCGCCGCTCGCGAAGACGACCGCGTTCTTCATCGAGTTCATTCGCAGCACGCCGCTCCTGATTCAGGTGTACGTGCTCTTCTATGTCGCGCCGCTCTATGGCTTCACGATGTCCGCGCTGACGGCGGGCACGCTCGGCATCGCGGTGCACTATGCGTGCTACGTGTCGGAGGTGTATCGCGCGGGGCTCAACGGCGTGGCGCGCGGACAGTGGGAAGCGTCGTGCGCGCTGTCGCTCTCGCCGTGGCGCACCTATACGGGCGTGGTCTTGCCGCAGGCCATTCGCCCCGTGATTCCCGCGCTCGGCAACTATCTCGTCGCGATGTTCAAGGACACGCCGGTGCTCTCCGCGATCACCGTCGTCGAATTGATGCAGCAGGCCAAGAACATCGGCTCCGAGACGTTCCGCTATCTCGAACCGATCACCATGACCGGGATCTTCTTTCTCATCATCAGCGTGACGTTCGCTTCGGGCGTGCGTCATGTCGAACGGCGCGTGAGGCTGCCATGACCGCCACTCACCTTCAGGAGCAGCAGATGAAACGAGACCTCGACCCGGCGCTCGGCGCTGCAGCCGACGCCGGCGCCGGCGTGAACACGCCGATGGTGCGCTTTCGCAATGTCACCAAGCGCTATGGCGCGCTCACCGTGCTCGACGGCCTCGACCTCGATGTCGCGCCGAACGAAAAGGTGGCGATCATCGGGCCGAGCGGCTCGGGCAAGTCCACGCTCTTGCGCGTGCTGATGACGCTCGACCCGCTCACCGATGGCGTCATCGACGTGGACGGTCAGCCGCTCACGCACGAAATGCGCGGCGGCAAGCCGGTGCCTGCATCGCCGCGACATATCCGTCACGTGCGCAGCAAGATCGGCATGGTGTTTCAGAGCTTCAATCTGTTTCCGCACATGACCGCGCTCGCGAACACCATCGAAGCGCCGATGAGCGTGCTCGGTTTATCGAAGAAGGAAGCGATCGAACGCGCGCGCGAACTGCTTTCCATGGTCGGTCTTTCGGAGAAGTGCAATCACTATCCGTCGCAATTGTCGGGCGGGCAACAGCAGCGCGTCGCGATTGCGCGTGCGCTCGCGATGCGCCCGAAGATCATGCTCTTCGACGAGGTGACGTCCGCGCTCGATCCCGAGTTGTGCGGCGAAGTGCTCAACGTGATTCGCCGCCTCGGCGAAGAGCACAACCTGACGATGCTGATGGTCACGCATCAGATGGGCTTCGCAAAAGAGTTCGCGGATCGCGTGTGTTTCTTCTCGCAAGGCAAGATCATCGAGCAGGCGCCGCCGCAGCAGTTCTTCTCCGCGCCGCAACATGAACGCACGCGGCAGTTCCTGCGCGCGGTGACCGAAGCGCTTTGATCAGGCGTTTTTTCGCGGTCCGATAATTGCTTCGCGCTCTTCGCATGGCCTGATGTTCAGCCACCGGAGAGTGCGATGTCCCCCACCCTGCATAAAGTCGCGCGTTTTGCGGACCTTTCCGACGAGCGCGGCACGCGCGTATGCGTCAAAGGCGACGACGCGAAGGAAATCCCGATCCTGCTCGTGCGCGATGGCGACGACGTGCGCGCCTATACCGCCGAGTGTCCGCACGCGGGCGGCCCGCTCGACGAAGGCGCGATCTGCAACGGTCGTATCGTGTGCCCCTGGCACAAGGGCACATTCGAAGTGCGCGACGGCAGTCTCGTCGAACCGCCGCCGTTGAAAGCACTGACACGCTACGAAGCGACGATCACCGATGGTGACGTATACGTATCCGCGCAAGCCGTCGAAAGCGGCGAGGCGACGAAGAAGCAGACGAACGCGAGCCGGACCATGCTTATCGTCGGCGCGGGCGCGGCGGGCGCGGCTGCATGCTCCGCGTTGCGTGAAGCGGGCTTCGACGGACGCATCGTGCTCGCGGGCGAAGACGCGCACGAGCCCTACGATCGCACGTCGCTCAGCAAGTTCACGCTCGCAGGCGACATGCCGCCCGACGATGTTCCCCCGCTGCTCGACGATGATTTCTTCGCGAAGCACGACATCGAGCGTATCGAATCGCGGGCCGTTCATCTCGATCCGAATGAAAGGCGCGCCGAACTCGCGAACGGACAGAAGATCGATTACGACGCCGCGCTCGTGTGCACCGGCGGCATGCCGAAGCCGCTCGACATTCCCGGTGCGAATCTCAGGCATGTGCATGTGCTGCGCACGCGCGAAGACGCGCGCGCGATTCTGGCGTCGCTCGAAGGACGCAAGCGCGCGGTCATCGTCGGGGCGAGTTTCATCGGGCTCGAAGTGGCGTCCTGCTTGCGCAAGCAGAAGATCGACGTGACCGTTGTCGGGCCGGGCAAGGTGCCGTTCGCGAAGCAGTTCGGCGAGCGCATCGGCGAGATGTTCAGGATGCTGCACGAGAAGAACGGCGTGACGTTTCATATGAATGCGCACGTCAAGGCACTCGCGGGCGATGACGCCGTCAGCGAAGTGATCCTCGATACGGATCAGAAGATCGCGGCCGATATCGTGATCGCGGGCACGGGCGTCGAACCGGCGACGTCGTTTCTGTCGGGCATCGCGCTCGCGGACGATGGCGGCGTCAATGTCGATGCGAACATGCTCGCCGCATCCGCGCTTTACGCCGCCGGGGACATTGCACGCTTCCCTCCGTCTCGCCCGGATCAACGCGTTCGCATCGAGCACTGGCGCGTCGCGCAGCAGCATGCGCGTGTCGCCGCGTTCAACATGGCGGGTGAAGCGCGTGAATATGTCGGCGTGCCCTACTTCTGGACCTATCACTACGAGAAGACCTTCGACTATCTCGGGCATGTCGATCAGCCCGATAGCATCGAAATAGATGGCGATCTCGATGCGCAGCATTTCATCGCCTATCTGTTGAAGGATGGACGCGTGGGCGCGGTCGTCGCGTGCGAGCATGACGCAGCCGTATGCCGTCTCGCCGAAGCGATGCGCGAACCGTTGACGCTGGACGACGCGCGGCGCATCGCAAGCGCGTGAGCGCGCTTATGAAGCAATCGCGTTGAGGTAACGGCTATGACAACATCGAAGAAACGAACCAGCGGCGGCAAGCGGCCCAGCACGCGCCAAAGGCACTCGCTCGCGAGCGCGCGCAAGAAGCCGGCGCACTCCCCGCATCGCTGGTCACATCATGTGATGGAAACGAGCGATGCCATGGATATCCAGCGCGATATCTTCAAGACCGGCAATGCGCAGGAAATCGCCGATTCGCTCAAACGCTCGTCGACGCGAAGCGCGCGACGCAAAGGCTCGCCGTTTCAATCGGCCATGTCGATGCTCAACTTCTACATCAATCGCGCCGGACGCAATCTACCGAAGTCACGCAAAAGCACGCTCGAACGCGCGAAAAAACGCCTGCGCGAAGCATTCGGCCGCAAGCCCTGAACAAGAGCGCGCGGCCTCGTCGGAACGAGACCGCGCGCATTGCTTCCTGCCACTCATCCAGAACGATCAGGGTTGACGCTGGCCGCCTTTGTGCTGCGGCAACGGCTGGTTCTGCTGCTTCTGACCCGACTGCTGGTCTTGTTGCGGCTGCCCCGGTGACCGCTCTTGCTGGCCGTGTTGCCGTTGTGACGGATTCGATTGATTCGGCGTCGATGGCTGATTGCCCATTTGCTTTTGATTTCCGCTCATGAAGTCCTCCTGGCTATGTCATCGCTCGGACACGCGTGATGACGTTGCAGTGGTGAAAGCCGCGGCTCGCGCCGCATCGTTTTACGAGCATCACGCGTACCAGAAGGTCCATCCGCATTCCTGCGTCCAGTGCGAAGCCCATGAACGCCGCATGCGTGGAAAAACTGCCAGCCGCGTGCAAGCCTTGCAAGGAACGCCGCTTGCTCCGTCTAGCGAGACAACCCAAGGAGACGGCAATGGCTCAGGAACCCCCTCTCAATCCCGGCGATGAAGCCGAGCCCGGCGCAACAGGCACGGGCGAAGATCTTTGTCCGGATTGCAACGGCTCGGGCAAGCGCGATGGCGCCGAGTGCAAGACATGCGGCGGTACAGGCAAGGTGACGCAAGGCATCGGCGGCGGCTGAATTTCAACGCCGGAATCGTCAGGAGGACAGATTTGAAAACGCAGACGAAGCAACTCACGCGAGCAATGGCGATAGCCCTGATGCTCGCGAGCGGCGCGGCCGCCGCCGACGATTACGCGCAAGGCTTCGGCCCGAATCCCACGCTGCCCGCGCCGCACAAAGCGCTGATGCCCACGGTCAACATCGCGCCGGCCAAGCCGTGGACGCAAGGACAGAAGCCGACCGCAGCGCCGGGCTTCGACGTGACCGCGTTCGGTGCGGGGCTCGATCATCCGCGCTGGGTCGCGACGCTGCCCAATGGCGATGTGCTCGTCGCGGAAAGCAATGGGCCCGCGAAGCACGATGAAAACGCCGGCATCAAGGGCTTCGTGATGAAGAAGGTCCAGAAGCGCGCGGGCGCCGCCGTGGAAAGCCCGGACCGCATCATGCTGCTGCGCGATGCCGACGGCGATGGCGTCGCCGAAACGCGCACCGTATTCATCGACAAGCTACATTCTCCGTTCGGCATGGCGCTCGTCGGCGATGAACTCTACGTGGCGGATACCGACGCAATCCTGCGCTTCAAGTACGAGACCGGCGCGACGCAAATCACGACGCCCGGCGAGAAGTTCATGGACCTGCCCGCTGGCGACATCAATCACCACTGGACCAAGAACATCATCGCGAGCCGCGACGGCAAGAAGCTCTATGTGACGATCGGGTCGAACAGCAACGCGGCGGAAAATGGCATCGACGCCGAGAAGGACCGCGCGGCGATCATGGAAGTGGATATCGAATCGAAGCAGGCGCGCCTGTTCGCAACGGGTCTGCGCAACCCGAACGGCATGTCGTGGCAACCGCAAAGCGGCGCGCTCTGGACCGTGGTGAACGAGCGCGACGAGCTCGGCGACGAACTCGTACCCGACTATCTGACATCCGTAAAAGATGGCGCGTTTTACGGATGGCCGTATAGCTATTACGGCCAGCACGTCGATGATCGCGTGAAGCCGCAGCGCGCGGATCTCGTGCAATCGGCGATCTTGCCCGACTATGCGATCGGTGCGCACACCGCTTCGCTCGGGCTCGCGTTCTACGACGGCAAGGCGTTTGCCGAGCGCTATCGCAACGGCGCGTTCATCGGTCAGCATGGCTCGTGGAATCGCAAGCCGAGGAGCGGCTACAAAGTCATCTTCGTGCCGTTCGACAACGGCAAGCCTTCGGGTCCGCCGGAAGATATCCTGACGGGCTTCGTCTCGTCGGACGGTCATGCGCTCGGGCGGCCTGTCGGCGTCGCGGTGGATGGCAAAGGCGCGTTGCTCGTCGCCGATGACGTCGGCAACACGGTATGGCGGGTCGCGCCCGCCTCGAAGTGAATGGCCGCGAAGAAGCCGAATCGCGGCGCGAAAAGCCTGTTCGCGCTCGCGGAACGGCAGATCGTCGGGCTCTACGATGCGGGCGTGATGTCGCCCGCCGTGCTGCATCATGTCGTCGCGGCTTATGCGGAGAGCGGCATCGACTGGAACGAAGAAAGCACGCTGCGAACCGTGGATGGCCATTCGGTGCATGAAGCCGTCGTGCTCGTGATGATGCCGGGGCGCGCATTGAAGAACGCGCGGAAGGACTTCATGTCGGTCGTCGCGCATCTCGCGGGCGGCGAATCTTCATCAGAAGATGACGAACCCGCGGAGCAAGAGGACGAAGACCTGCTGAGTCAACTGGGCGGCAATACGCCGTCGCGTTCGAATACGCGGGCGGCGAAAAAGAGCACGCAAGCGGACGAGCCGAAGCGCGCGGCTTTCAATCCGCTCGTCGGCGCGCGTGCCGTTCCGGGGCGCGACAAGCGTTGAGCGCGATCAATGCGGCACGCCCGGCGCGATCAGGTCGAGCAGATCGTCCATGTCGAAAGGCTTTGCGAGTATCGGCACGCCGAGATGCTTCGCGCGCTCCAATTCGTCGGCGTAACCCGTCATCAGCACGAGCTTTTGCGAAGGAAGCCGCGTGATGATCTGCTCGGCCAGATCGATCCCGTTCATGCGGCCGGGCATCTGCACGTCCGACAGCACGAGATCGAAGCCATAGCCTTCGCCCAGCAGCGCGAACGCGGCATCGGCGCTCTCCTCGTGATGCACCGTGCAGCCGAGCACTTCGAGCACCGCCGTCACGCCCGCCGCGACATCCGCGTTGTCCTCCACCAGCAGCACCGACGTGCCACGCAGCGGGCGCTCCTCGTCGTCGGTCACGGGCACGATCGGCGATGTCGCGACATCCGGCGGCACGTACGCTTTCGACATCTCCGGCGCCGGTCCATGATGACGCGGCAAATAGAGCCTCACCGTCGTACCCGCACCCGTCACGCTCGTGATGCGCGCAGTGCCGCCCGCCTGCTCGCAGGCGGCAAGCACCTGCGTGAGGCCGAGCCCGGTGCCCGCGCCGCGCTGCTTCGTCGTGAAAAGCGGCTCGAAGGCGCGCCGCTGAACCTGCTCGGTCATGCCTTCGCCGTTGTCGGTGATCGAGACGAGCACGTATTCGCCGTCGGGGATATCCGTCTCCGCGCCGCGCACGCGCGCATTCTGGCAGCGGATCAGCACGCGCCCGCCGTGCGGCATCGCATCGTTCGCATTCACCGCGACATTCACGAGCGCAAGCTCCAGCTCGACCGGATCGGCCATCACCTTCCAGAGATCGGGCGACAGCTCCAGCGTCACCATGACCGCCGGATGCACCGATTTCTTCACGAGATCGAGCACGCTTCTCAGCCAGCCGGCCGGATCGATCAGTTCCTGCCTGAGCGGCTGCTTGCGCGCGACGCTCATGAGCCGCCGCGCGAGCGATTCCGCGCCCGCCGTGGCGCGCTCCACCGCGAGCACTTCGCTTTCGACGTCGTTGAAGCGCTTGCGCCGCGCAAGCTCCATGTTCGACCCGACCACCATCAGCAGATTGTTGAAGTCGTGCGCGACGTTCGCGACGAGATTGCCGAGCGCGCCCATGCGCCGCAATTGACGGCTCGACGCTTCGATCGAAAGCCGCGTCGCGACTTCGGCCTGCCAGCGTTCCCATGCGGCCTGTTCGGCGTCGAGCCGGCGAATCGAAAACGCGATCAGGAGCCACACCGCGATGCACGGCGCCAACGCGATCGCCGCGACGAGCGCGAGATTGTCGCGCCAGCGCTTCTCGACGATGGAGGTCGCGTAGCCCGTCGATACATACAGCGGATAGTCGCCCACGCGACGGAACGCAAGCAGCCGCTCGACGTGATCGACGCTCGAACGCATGCGCATGCTGCCGTACAGTTCGTTGTTGCGAAAAGCGCTGGTGAATGGCGTATTCGTTGCAGGCTGCGCGCTGTCCGCGCGCTCCGGAAAACGCGCGACGATATTGCCGTCGCGCCGATACAGCCCGATGACGAGCGCGCGATCGCCCGCCGCGAGTTCGCGATAGAAGTCCGTGAAGTAGTCGCGCTTCAACGCGATCGACACGACGCCGAGAAACTGCCCGCTGCGGCCGATGCGGCCCATGGTCGTCGTGAACACATCGGAACGCGCGACCTTGCCGCGCAACGGCAACGAAAAATAGGTGACGGGCGCGACGGCGCGCGCGGACTGAAAGTCGTCGCGCTCCGCAATCGACACGGCGGGCGCCGGATACCAGCGGCTGTTCGCGAGCAGCGCGCCTTTTTCGCCGAACACGGAAATCGCGGCGATCTGCGCGAGCGTGCCGCTCATGTCGTCGAGCGTGCGGTGCAGTCCTTCCTCGCGGCTTTTGATGGACGCATCGTCGCTATCGCCGAGCAGATCGACGACGCGCGTTTCCAGTTGCTGATTCAGGTCCATCACCTTCAGCGCGTGCTCGTCGGCGACGCGCGAAAGACGTTCGGTCAGTTCGCGTGCGTCCGCGAAGCGGCGCTGATGATCGTAATAGCCGTAAATGCCCAGGCACGCGAGCGGAATCACGATCGATGCGCCGAGCACGAGCAGCAGCATCTTTCGCATCGACGCGAAATTGCGCACAGGCAGCGGCAGATCGAATGTCGCGGTCTCTGTGGAGTCCAAGCGGTGCGCCTCCGAGGAAATCGACCGGCATATCGTACCCGGCGCGCGATGGAAGCGGTATGAAGAATAAAGGTCGCCGTTCAGCGAAGCGCGTGGCTGCGCCAGTCGTCATGGGGCGTGATCGGCAAGACGCGCTTGTGGTGCGTGGCCTCGTGGAAGCGGTAGACGGTGGCGTAGACGTGATCGGAAACCTGCTTGCCCTCGAGAAAATCGTCGATGTCCTCGTAGCTGATGCCGTAGCTGTCTTCGTCGGGCTTCATCGGCGTGAGCGTTTCGAGGTCGGCGGTCGGCACCTTTCTGGAGACGTCGATGCCCGCGCCGAGCGCTTCCGCGAGCGCGCGCACGCGGCGCTTGTTCAGGCCATAAAGCGGCAGCACGTCCGCGCCGCCGTCGCCGAACTTGGTGAAGAAGCCCATCAGCGATTCGGCCGCGTGGTCCGTGCCGATCACCACGCCCGCGTGCGCGGCGGCCACCGCGTATTGCGCGATCATCCGCTGGCGCGCCTTGATGTTGCCGAGCACGAAGTCCTCGTGCCGCACGTCGCGATACAGCAGTCCCGACGACGCGAGCGATTCGCGCATCGCGTCGGCGGCGGGTTTCACGTTGACGGTAAGCGTTTCGTCGGGCCGGACGAACGCGAGCGCGCGCTTTGCATCGGCTTCGTCGCGCTGCTCGCCGTAAGGAAGACGCATCGCGATGAAGCGCGCATCGACGTGACGCGCCCGCAGGCGCTCGACCGCGAGTTGCGCGAGACGTCCCGCCGTCGACGAATCCACGCCGCCGCTGATGCCGAGCACGTAAGTCTTGAGCCTCTGCGCTTCGAGATAATCGGCGAGAAATGCGATGCGGCGTTCGCGTTCGGCGTCGAGATCGAAGACCGGCGCGACCTTCAATTCCTCGATGATGCGGTGCTGACGCAAGGCGTGATCGTTCGACATCGTGGGCTCGCTCGGCTGATGAACTTCGTCACGCTACAGCAAAGCGCGAATCTTCGCGTCACCCCGCCATTTCCCGGTCCGGCGTGGCCGAGATGCGATGAATCGCGAGATCGGCGCCGTTGAATTCTTCCTCGCGATCGAGCCGCAAGCCAACCGTCATCTTGATTGCGCCGTACACCGCCGCGCCGCCCGCGAGCGCCAGCGCCACCGCGCCGACGGTGCCGATGATCTGCGAGCCCATCGACACGCCGCCGATGCCGCCGAACGCCTTCTGCCCGAAGACGCCCGCCGCGATGCCGCCCCACGCGCCGCACATGCCGTGCAGCGGCCACACGCCGAGCACGTCGTCGATGCGCCAGCGGTTCTGCACGCATGTGAACATCTGGACGAAAAGCACGCCCGCGACCGCGCCGACGATCAGCGCGCCGAGCGGATGCATGATGTCCGAGCCCGCGCACACCGCGACGAGACCCGCGAGCGGGCCGTTGTACGTGAAGCCCGGATCGTTGCGGCCGGCGAACCAGGCGGCGAGCGTGCCGCCGACCATCGCCATCAGCGAATTCACCGCGACGAGGCCGCTGATCTTGTCGACGGTCTGCGCGCTCATCACGTTGAAGCCGAACCAGCCGACCGCCAGCACCCAGGCGCCGAGCGCGAGAAACGGAATGCTCGAAGGCGGATGCGCGGCGATGCGTCCGTCCTTGTGATACCGCCCGTGACGCGGCCCGAGCAGCAGCACCGCCGGCAGCGCGACCCAGCCGCCGAACGCATGCACGACGACCGATCCGGCGAAGTCGTGAAACGGCGCGCCGAACGCCTGCGTGAGCCAGCCCTGAATGCCGAAGCGCTCGTTCCACGCCACGCCTTCCAGCAACGGATAAATGAAGCCGACGATCACGCAGGTCGCGAACAGTTGCGGATTGAACTTCGAACGCTCGGCGATGCCGCCCGACACGATCGCCGGAATCGCGGCCGCGAACGTCAGCAGGAAAAAGAAGCGCACGAGCGCGTAGCCGTTGTGTTCGGCGAGGATATCGGCGCTGTGCATGAACTGCACGCCATACGCGATGTTGTAGCCGATGAAGAAGTACGCCAGCGTCGACACCGCGAAATCCACGAGAATCTTCACGAGCGCATTCACCTGATTCTCACGGCGCACGGTGCCGAGTTCGAGAAAGGCGAAGCCCGCATGCATTGCAAGCACCATTGCGGCGCCCAGCAGCAGAAAGAGAGTGTTGGTTCCGGATTGAAGTGCCTGCATGTTTCGCGCGGTCGGATTTGTAAAAAAGGAAGTCACATCGCAAGTTCCGGGCCAAGTTGGCGCAATCGGCATCGAAACGGTGCGCCGGCGAGACGTGGCGCGATAAGACATGGTGCAACGTGCGCCGTGAGCGCTCATGGCGAATCGCTCCGATTTGGTGCAATGCCCCGTTATGTCGCATTGCATGCACCTGCGACGAACCGTATCGCGCCGTCACGACGTTGCTTCGCGCGACGAGTATCCTGAAGCTGGATCGATGCAGAAAATGGAGCCGCCGATGTCGCCTCGCATCGAGTATCTGGGCGAGCACGTGCGCATGGAACCGCATGCGCGCGATCCGCGTGTCGTCACGGTCGTGCTCGATCGCCCCGAGCGGCGCAACGCGGTGGATCGCCCTATCGCGGATGCGCTGCGCGAAGCGTTCGAGCGCTTCGACGCAAACGATGCATTGTCGGTCGCCGTGCTGTGGGGCGCGGGCGGCACGTTCTGCGCGGGCGCGGATCTCTCCGCTTTCGACGACGACGCGCGCCGCAACGAAATCCATCCCGACGGCAGCGGCCCCGGCCCGATGGGCCCGACGCGCCTCGCGCTGAACAAGCCCGTGATCGCGGCGATCGCGGGCCACGCGGTCGCGGGCGGACTCGAACTCGCGGCCTGGTGCGATATGCGCGTCGTCGAGGAACAGGCGGTGCTCGGCGTGTTCTGCAGGCGCGTCGGCGTGCCGCTCATCGACGGCGGCACGATTCGGCTGCCGCGTCTCGTCGGCCTGTCGCGTGCGCTGGATCTGATCCTCACCGGGCGCGCGGTCGATGCGCACGAAGCGCTCGCCATCGGCCTCGCGAATCGCCTTGCGCCGCCGGGCGAAGCGCGCGGCGTCGCGGAAGCGCTCGCGTGCGAGCTGGCCGCGTGGCCGCAAGCCGCGTTGCGGGCCGACTTGCGCTCGGTGCACGAGAACGCGTTCGACGCCGATATCGCTCGCGCATTGCAGCGTGAAGGTGCGAACGGATATCGCTCGATATTCGACGAAGGTCTCGACGGCGCGACGCGTTTTCTTGCGCGCGCGTCGGCCCCGAAAGGAAAGGCAACATGAACGCCGTGTTCGAGAACCGCAGGGCGGCGGGCCGTGAGCTCGCGCAGCATCTCAGCGCCTACAAGGGACGCGGCGACGTCACCGTGCTCGCGTTGCCGCGCGGCGGCGTGCCCGTCGCGTATGAAGTGGCGTGCGCGCTCGGCGCGCGTCTGGACGTGCTCGTCGTGCGCAAGCTCGGCGTGCCGGTTCAGCCCGAACTCGCGATGGGCGCGATCGCATCCGGCGATGCGTTCTATCTCGACGAGCGCATCGTCGAATACGCGGGCGTCGCGAAAGACGATCTCGAACGCGTGATCGAGATGGAGCGCGCGGAACTCGCCCGGCGCGAGACGCTGTATCGCGGCTCGCAGCCGCCGCTCGATATCGACGGACGCATCGCGATCATCGTCGATGACGGCATGGCCACCGGCGCGACGATGAAGGCCGCCGCAATGTCTTTGCGTCGTGCGCAGCCGGCGAAAGTCGTCGCGGCGCTGCCGGTCGCGCCGCTCGATTCCGAAGCGCGCGTGAACGAAGTCGTCGACGAATTCGTCTGCGTGATACGCCCGCGTCATTACTTCGGCGTCGGGCAGTTCTACATCGACTTCGATCAGACGAGCGACGACGAAGTGCGCGAACTGCTCGACGCGGCGCGCAAGGCTGCCTAGCGCATCCAGGGCGCGTCGAGCGCTTCCTGCGTCTTGCCGTATTGCTCGCGCGCCGCCTGCAACACCGATTTCCCGATGACGCCGTCATCCACGAGCGATTTCAACGCGGCAATGACGATCGACACGCGATCCACTTCGAAGAACGCGCGCAACGATTGACGCGTGTCGCTGCGGCCGAAACCGTCGGTGCCGAGCGTGACGTAGCGGCGCGGCACGTAGGCGCGAATGAGTTCCGGCACGGCGCGCACGTAATCCGTCGCGGCGATCACCGGCCCGCGCGATCCTTCGAGCGCGCGCGTGACGAAGGGCACGTTCGCGTCGTCGTTCAGGCGCGCGAGACGCTCGCACGACGCGCCGTCGCGATGCAGCTCCGTAAAGCTCGTCACGCTCCACACGGCAGCGCCGATGTTCCAGTCGTCTTTCAGCATCGTGCGCGCGGCGATCGCTTCGTTGAGAATCGCGCCGGACCCGAGCAGTTGCACCTGCGCATCGGCGGCGCCGGCATCGATACGATAAATGCCGCGCAGAATGCCTTCGCGCGTGTGCGTATCCAGCGAGCCGCCGGGCGCGGAAGGCTGCGCGTAATTCTCGTTGGTTACCGTGACGTAATAGAAGACGTCGTTCTGGCGCTCCATCATTTCCTGCATGCCTTCGTCGACGATCGCCGCGACTTCGTACGCGAACGCGGGATCGTAGGCGCGGCAGTTCGGAATCGTCGATGCGGCGAGATGGCTCGTGCCGTCCTGATGCTGCAAGCCTTCGCCGCCGAGCGTCGTGCGCCCCGCCGTCGCGCCGATCAAAAAGCCGCGCGAGCGCTGATCCGCCGCCGCGAAGATCAGATCGCCGATGCGCTGGAAACCGAACATCGAGTAGTAGATGTAGAACGGCAGCATCGGCAAATCGTGAACGCTGTACGACGTCGCCGCCGCGATCCACGACGACACCGCGCCCGCCTCCGAGATGCCTTCTTCGAGAATCTGCCCGCGCGTGTCTTCGCGGTAATAGAGCATCGAGCCCATATCCTCCGGCTCGTACAACTGGCCGAGCGGCGAATAGATGCCCACTTGCCTGAAGAGGTTCGCCATGCCGAACGTGCGCGCCTCGTCCGCGACCACCGGCACGACGCGCGGCCCGAGCGTCTTGTCCTTCAGCAGGCTGCCGAGCATGCGCACGAAGGCCATCGTCGTCGACATTTCCTTGCCGGATGCGTCGAGCGCGAATTGCCCCCACGCATCGAGCGCGGGCGGCGTAGTGCCTTGCGACGCCCGCGCGCGACGGCGCGGCAGATAACCGCCCAATGCCGCGCGACGTTCATGCAGATAGCGCATCTCGGGCGCGTCGTCCGCGGGCTTGTAGAACCTGACCTGCTCGACGTCTTCATCCGACAGCGGCAAACGGAAGCGATCGCGGAACTGCTTGAGATCGTCGAGATCGAGCTTCTTCTGTTGATGCGTCGTCATGCGGCCCTGCCCGACCGCGCCCATGCCGAAGCCCTTCATCGTCTTGGCGAGAATCACGGTCGGCTGGCCCTTGTGCGAAAGCGCCTTCGCGTAGGCCGCGTGCAGCTTGCGGACATCGTGGCCGCCGCGGCGCAAGCGGTCGATATCTTCATCCGACATATGCGCGACGAGTGACGCGAGTTCCGGATTCTGGCCGAAGAAACGCTCGCGGTTGTAGCGGCCGTCGTTGGCCGAGAAGGTCTGGAACTGGCCGTCGACCGTATGCGCGAAAGCGCGCAGCAACGCGTTCGTGCGATCGCGCGCGAACAGCGCGTCCCAGTCCGATCCCCACAGCACCTTGATCACGTTCCAGCCTGCGCCCGTGAATTGGGCTTCGAGCTCGTCGACGATGCGTCCGTTGCTGCGCACGGGGCCATCGAGCCGCTGCAGATTGCAGTTGATGACGAACACGAGATTATCGAGTTGCTCGCGCGCCGCGAGCGACAGCGCGCCGATCGATTCGGGCTCGTCCATTTCGCCGTCGCCGAAGAAGCCCCACACCTTGCGCCCTTCCGTGCGCAGCAGATTGCGGTTCTGCACGTAGCGCATGAAACGCGCTTGATAAATCGAGTTGATCGGACCGATGCCCATGGAGCCGGTCGGGAATTGCCAGAAGTCGGGCATCAGCCACGGATGCGGATACGAGCACAAACCCGGTCCGGCAATCTCGCGCCGATAATGCTTCAGATGTTCTTCGCCGAGAAAGCCTTCGAGATAGGCGCGCGCATAAACACCCGGCGACGAATGCGGCTGAAAGTAGACGATATCGCCGCCATTGTTCGCGTCGGCGGCTTTGAAGAAGTGATTGAAGCCAACTTCGAACAGATCCGCCGCCGACGCATAACTCGCAATGTGCCCGCCCAGTTCGCCATAGGCGCGATTCGCGCGCACGACCATCGCGAGCGCATTCCAGCGCAGCACGGCGGCGAGCTTTTCCTCGGTGTCGAGATTGCCGGGATAAGGCGTCTGTTGCGATACGGGAATCGTGTTCGCGTAGGGCGTCGCGCGCGCCCGCGCCGATTCGACGCCCACCGACAGCGCATGCTCCGCGAGCCTGTCGAAGATATATTGCGCGCGGTCGCGGCCGACATGCGCGACGACGGCATCGAGCGCCTCCAGCCATTCGGCGGTTTCGCCGGGATCGCTGTCCTCGCGTCCCTTGGCGATCGAAAGAAGCTGGGTGGTTCCGCTCGATAAGTCGGTCATGGCGCGACTCCGCTGTGGCTGAAAGATGATTCAAGCATATCCAGTGACGCGCAGAATGTGCGTCTCATTTGGCTGCCGGCTCACTTTACGGTAGTGTGTTTATTCTTCGAAAATGCCAAAAACCGGAATCTTTCGACTATGACGACAACCGTGAAGCAGCGCCTCGACCGCACCGACATCGGCATATTGAACCAGCTTCAGCACAACGCGCGCATCACCAATTCGGAACTCGCGCGCGCAGTGAATCTCTCGCCGACGCCCTGCTTCAATCGCGTGCGCGCGCTGGAAAAAGCGGGGCTTTTCAAGCAGCACGTCACGTTGCTCAACCCGGAAGCGCTCGGCCTTTCCATCAATGTCTTCATTCAGGTCAGTCTGGAAAAGCAGATCAAGGACGCGCTCGCGCGTTTCGAGCAGGCGATCAGCGAGCGCCCTGAAGTAATGGAGTGTTATCTGATGACGGGCGACGCCGATTACCTGTTGCGCGTCGTCCTGCCCGACGTGGCCGCGCTCGAGCGCTTCATCCTCGAACGGCTCACGAAAATGCCGGGCGTCTCCAACATTCGTTCGAGCTTCGCGCTCAAACAGGTGCGCTACAAAACCGCTCTGCCGCTGCCCGCGTCCGGGCTTACCCTGCCCGATCAGAACGCCGACGAAGCCGAATGGACGTGATCGTTTCGCGACAGCGGCCGATCGAACTTAACTGCTCCCGTAATTCTTGCGATGACGCAGCGCGTCGCCTATAACTCGTGTGGCCTATCCGGCATGTTTTCCCTGCTTGACGTGTTCCTCTGACGAAGCTTCACGCACGCGAGAACGACATGAACCTCGACACCGTACGTGTATTCATCATGACGCGCGGCGTCGACTTCGCGATCATGGTCGTCGGCGCGATCGCGCTGTGGATCATCGGCCGCTGGCTCATCGGCCTCGTCACGAGCACGATGCGCAAGCTGCTCTCGCGCAACGGCCGCGTCGATCCGACGCTCGCGCATTATCTCGGCTCGATCGTCGGCGTCATTCTCAATCTGCTGCTCATCCTCGCGATTCTGCAGATTTTCGGCGTCCAGACCACGTCTTTCGCCGCGCTGCTCGCGGGTCTCGGTCTCGCCATCGGCACCGCGTGGGGCGGGCTGCTCGCGCACTTCGCGGCGGGCGTGTTCATGCAGGTGCTGCGGCCTTTCAAAGTGGGCGATTTCGTGACCGCGGGCGGCGTGACCGGCACCGTCACCGAACTCGGCCTCTTCGGCACGACGATCACGACACCCGACAACGTCGCCGCGATCATCGGCAACAACAAGATCTTTTCCGACACGATCTGGAATTTCAGCCTGCTGCCGCATCGGCGTGTCGAGTTGACGGCGAAGATCGCCAATGGCGTCGATCCGCTCGATGCCATCGCGCGGCTGAAGGAAGCCGTCGCGAAGATCCCGAATGTCGCGACCACGCCGCCGCCGGATGTCGAAGTGCTGTCCTTCACGCCCGAAGGCCCGCTGTTGTGCGTGCGGCCCTATACCAATACCGCCGACTACTGGCAGGTCTATTTCGACACCAATCGCGCGATCATCGAAACATTCAAGCAGGCCGGCTATCCGACGCCGGAAACGCCGCTTGTGCGCCGCGTCCTGAACTGATTTTCATGCGCCAATGCTGAACTAGAATGGGTGGAACCGGCGCTGCTCGCGCCGGATCACCGGTCGCGCGCGGAGGATGCCATGCCGACTTACCAATACCGTTGTCAGGATTGCGGCGAGAACTTCGAGCACGCGGAGCACATTGCCGAACACGCGACGGTGCAGCTCAAATGCCCGAAGTGCGGCAGCGAGAAAGTCGCGCATGCG
This sequence comes from Caballeronia novacaledonica, assembly GCF_900258035.1. Taxonomy (GTDB): domain Bacteria; phylum Pseudomonadota; class Gammaproteobacteria; order Burkholderiales; family Burkholderiaceae; genus Caballeronia; species Caballeronia novacaledonica. The sequence goes on from NZ_OGTP01000001.1 coordinate 812,288, forward strand.
CCCGCGCCGTTCGTCGCGAAGACCACCAAGAAAAGCTGATCGTCACGCCGCGCGAAACCGGACCTCGTGCGACGGCAGGCCGCCCAGACGTTGCGCGACGTGATCGATGAACGCGCGCAAACGCGGCGCTTCGTGACGGCTCGGCGGCCACAAAATCTGGAACACGCCTTCGGTGCGCATGTGCGTGCCGAGCACCGCGCGCAGCAAGCCGCCTTCCAGTGCGCTCTTCGCGATGAAATCCGGCACGCATGCGAGGCCCAGGCCCGAGATGCAGGCGGCCAGCACCGCTTCCATGTCGTTGAACGTGAGCGTCGCGTGCGGATCGATGGCGAAGGTGTGATCGTCGCGCGCGAAGCGCCAGGGCTCGGGCCGGCCGCTCGCCGGAGAACGGAAGCGGATGCAGGCATGGCCTTCGAGATCGGCGGGCGTCGCCGGCTCGCCGTGTCCCGCGAAATAGGCGGGCGAACCGATCACCACCGGGCCATATTGCGCGAGCGGCCGCGCGAGCAATTGCGAATCGGCGAGACGTCCCGTGCGGATCACCGCGTCATAACCTTCCTGCGTGACGTCGACCACGCGATCGCTGAAATCGATATCCAGTTCGATATCCGGATAACGCCGCCTGAATTCCGGCACGAGCGGCATCAAAAGCCGGCTGCCGAGCGACGGCGCGCTGATTCGCAAGCGGCCGCGCGGCGAAGAAGTCGAATGAAACAGCTCGTTTTCCGCGTCTTCGAGATCGGCGAGCATGCGCTTGCAGCGCGCGAAGAAGCGCGCGCCTTCGTGCGTGAGACCGATCCGGCGCGTCGTGCGATTGAGCAGTTGCACGCCGAGCTTCGCTTCGAGCCGCATCACGCTCTTGCCCACCGCCGACGCCGACAGCCCGAGCGCACGCCCCGCCGCCACGAAACTGCCCGACTCCGCCGCGCGCACGAACGCGACCATGCCGGAGAGGCTTTCTGTCGAGGGATGCGCTCCGGGCGAACTGCCGGCAAGAGAACCAAGCGGAGCCTGCGATGGAACGGTCGTCATATTCATGGTCTGGCGGGAAGTGAGGCGCGACGGAATGCGCCTGTCTTCTGCATGAACGTTTTCGGCGACGATTTATTCCCGCGAACCCGCCGTGCGCGCTTACCAGACGAAGGGCACGAGCCGATAGCGCACGCGTTGCGCGTATTGCGCATAGCCTTCGAGATGCGCGACGAGTTCGCGCTCTTCCATCACCGTGCGCCAGACGATTCCCGCGAGCAGCAGCACGGAGAACGCGAGGCCGCACCACGAGCCGAGTACGAGCGCGCTCGCCGGAATCATGATGCCGGCGGCCGCATAAAGGGGATGACGCACGACCGCATACGGCCCGCTCGATATGACGCGATGTCCGCGCTCTCGCTGAATCTTCACGACGGGCGCGAGAAACGTGTTCGCGAGAAACACGTGCGCGACGAGCCAGAACGACACTGCGACGAGCGCTGCGCCCACCGATGCGAGCCACAGCGGCATGACGGACCAGCGAAAGCGCACGACGTCGAGCCCCATCAGCGCGAGCCACGCGCACCACAGCGCGCCCATCGCGAGGAGAAAGACCTTGTCCCACAGCGGCTGACCGGACTGCATCGGCGAGCGCATGCGTTCGGCGAGCAATGCCGGGTCGCGCCGCGCGATGAGCACCGTGACCACGCCGCCGCCGCCGAACATCAGCAGCATCCACGCCCAGCCGGCGCCCCATTCGAGCGTGCCCGCCGCGCCGAACAACAGCGCGATGAACAGCGCCGCCTCGACGATGATTGCGATCGCAACTTTCGACGCGAGCGGCATGACGTGTCGCTGCGCCTCAGCCGTTCAGTTCCTCGTGCAGCGCGACATATTCCTGCGCGAGCTTGTGACGGGGTTCGAGGTAGATCATCGGGCGCGCGTGCTGATGGCTCTCGCGAATTTTCACGGAGAGCGACAGATGCGAATTGAGCACAGGCAGATCCTCACCGCGCAGTTCGTCGACGAGTTGCTGCGGCAGGCTCGCGCGCGGCTGAAACTGATTGATGACGATGCCCTCGACGCTCAGATCCGGATTGTGATCGTGGCGGATTTCCTGCACGTTTTCGAGCACCGAATAGAGGGCGCGACGCGAGAAGTCGTCGCAATCGAACGGGATCAGGCAGCGCTCGACCGCGATCAGCGCCGAGCGCGTGAAGAAATTTAGCGCGGGCGGCGTGTCGATATAGACGGCGTCGTATTGTTTCAGGCCCTTCAGCGCGTCGCGCAGCTTATAGATTTTGTAGCGCGATTCGAGCTTGCTCTGCAGCGCTTCGAGATTCGGATTCGACGGCACGATGTCGAGATTTTCAAACGGCGTCGAATGAATGAAAGATTCGAACGCCGGCTCGCGAAAGCTATAGCTCAATGCCGATTCGAAGAAACTCGCGAGATTCGGCTGGGCGTCGCGGGCTTCGGCGCCGAGCAGATACTGGCTCGCGTTGCCTTGCGGATCGAGGTCGATCACCAGGGTGCGCAGGCCGCGCGAGGCGCTGATCGCGGCGAGATTGCAGACGATGGTGGACTTGCCTACGCCACCCTTTTGATTGAAGACCACACGGCGCATCGGGTTATTCATCCTCGGTTGTGAACGCTCGTTTTTTTATGCGTTCTGTCTGGGTCGATCGGTTCCCGGCCTGTGATCTTAGCGCACCAAAATGACAGGGCTGTCCGGTTGGGGCTTACCCCTAAACCAAAACCAGCTCAGGCCCGCGCGACGCCAGCGCCCGCCGCATATTTTCATCCGGCGCAGCCTCACAAACCAGATACCGCACCAGCTCGAACCCGCGAATCCTCACCGGCGTGACCGCTCCGAACTTCGACCGGTCGGCCACGACAACCGCACAAGAAGCCGACGCAATCATCCGCCCGCGCACTTCGGCGGCAAGCCGCGAATAATCCGTGAGATGCGCATCGTTCGTAATGCCGCCCGCGCCGACGAAAGCGAAATCCGCGTGATATTGCGCGAGCTGCTGAAGCGTATCGAGGCCGAAAGTCGCATCTTCGAGATCGGCGAGCTCGCCGCCGAGCAGATTCACGCGATTGCCATTGCGCCGCGCAAGCAACATCGCGATACGCCAGTCGTTGGTATAGACCGTCAGCCGCTGCCGCTCGGCGAGCGCCCGCGCGACGGCCTGCGTCGTGCTGCCCGAATCGATGATGAGCGACGCTCCGTCCGGGACGAACGCCGCCGCACGCGCGCCGATCGCATGCTTGGCCGCCGCATTCTTCGCCTCGCGGACATCGACATGCGGCTCGCTCCGGCCGATCGACAGCGCGCCGCCATGCGTCGTCATCACGAGGCCGCGCCCGGCGAGCGTATTCAGGTCGCGCCGCACGGTCTCGCGCGACACCGACAACGCGCGCACGAGGTCGGCCACCGCGAGCGCGCCATGCTTGTCCAGCTCGGAGAGAATGTATTGATGACGTTGTTCGGCGAGCATCGTTCGACGATGAAAGAAGGCGAGGCGGCGTGTGGAGTTTAGCGGCCTTATGTGGCATTTCTTTGGCAGGCTCCGACGCCTCGGGCCGTGGCGCGCAATGCATTCTTTCCGCAGGGTGCGCAATCCACGGACACGGGTCCGCTAGACTGAGCCGCTCCGCAAAGGCTTTGGACGAGGCTATCCGATGTACAAGAAAGGCGTGGTGATCGAAATTCAGTTTCCTCCCGACCGCTTGAACGATGCAGCGGGCGATCCCTACTGGATCGATCTCACGCTCGACGAAGCCAGGCGGTTGCATGCGCAACTATCGCGGCGCTTCGAGGGCGATGCGCGCGCCAATCAGCCGCTCGACACCTTCACGATCGAGTGACGCGCCCACACCGGCGAGTGCACGGTTAGACAAGACGTGCGCGATCCGTCGATCGCATACTCGCGCATCTCGTTTCGCCGCACGCCTCACATGCTTTCGATTCTCGCCGCGCCCGTCTTCGTGTTTCTCTGGTCGACGGGCTTCATCGTCGCACGGGCCATCACGCCTTACGTCGATCCGAATCTGTATCTGCTCGCGCGCTTTTCCGGCACCACGCTGCTGTTTTTCGCGATCGCCGCAATCACGCGCGCGCCCTGGCCGAAAGGACGCGACATCGCCCGGCATCTCCTTGCCGGCGCGCTGCTGCAAGGCGTCTATCTCGGCGCGGGCTACTGGGCCGTCGCGCAAGGGCTCGGCGCGGGCATCATGGCGCTGCTCGGCGCGCTGCAACCGCTGCTGACCGCCGCCGTCGCCGCGCGGCTCTTCGGCGAACGGCTCTCTTCGCGCGCGTGGGGCGGGCTCGCGCTCGGTCTCGCCGGCGTCGCGCTCGTGCTCGCGCCGAAGATCGCGGCGAGCGGCGCGCACGCCGGACATGCGGCGGGCGCGCATGCGTCGCAGTGGATCGTCGTGATGATCGCGCTGCTCTCCGTCGTCGCGATCACGGCGGGCACGCTGTATCAGAAGACCTCGCTCGCACGCGCCGACATTCGCAGCGCCAGCGCATTGCAGAACGCGGGCGCGGCGCTCGTCGCGCTCATGCTCGCGATGGCGCTCGGAGAGCATCGCTTCATTGCGTCGATGACGACGTGGCTCGCGCTCGCATGGGGCATCGTGATGCTCTCGGGTGTCGCGACGACGCTGCTCGTGTGGATGGTCCGGCGCGGCGACGCATCGCGCGCAACCGCCCTGCTGTTTCTCGCGCCGCCGCTCGCCGCGCTCGAAAGCTTTGTCGCGTTCGGCGAAACGCTCGACGCGGTGCAACTCGCGGGCTTCGGCGTCGCGCTCGCGGGCGTGCTGCTCGCGCGCGCGAAATAGCGCCTCGGATACGGTTCAATCGACCGTGTCCGCGCCCGCCGGAATATGCGCGCGCACCGCCTTGCCCGGACCCGGCGCCCACGCCGGCCGCGCCTTCCTGCCCGTATCGATGACGACGAGATAGTGGCCCGCCCACGGCGTCGTCTTGCGCGTGGCCTTCAGAACCCACATCGATTCGCCCTCTTCGGCGCGCGCCTCGTATTGCGCATCGAGGATGCCGTGGTGATCGAAGAACGTATTCAGCGTCGACGGAATGCGCACGCAGCCCTTCGAATGCCGCATGCCGAGCAGCGGCTCCAGTTTCTCGGGATCGGTGGCGTGCATCTGGAAGCGCATCGGCGACTTGCCGCCTTTGCCCCAGCCGCGCTCGCCGTCGGCCCAGCCGAAATCGTAGATGCGCATGTCGCGCGCGCCGTAGCCGCGAATCTTGAACTCGTTCAGCGTGCCCTCGGCGCGAAAGTCCATGTTGCCCGGCACGTGCTGGAACACGCCGAGCGGCGTGACGAAGTGATCGTAGGTGCCGGGGCGGCCCGTCGATACCGGCGACGCGCCGATCATGGACCAGGCATCGCCCGGCTTTGCGCGGAAGTAGACGAGCGCGGCCTGCACGTTCGCACTGCGATCGACGAGCACAACGAACTCGTTGGCGAGATCGCCGTGGCCGTCTTCGTCGAGCGCGCGTTGCAGCGAGCGGCCGTAGGCCTGCTGGTCCGCAACGGGCACCGTGAGCCGCCGGTCGACTTCGTTCGCGAAGTTCTGCCGCATCGCGTATGCGCCCGCCGGCGACATGCCGGTTCGCTGCGCGAGATTGGGTTCGGGCGGCTCCGGCGGCAAGGGCACTTCCGGCGCCTGTGCTTCGGATGCGGCGCTCGCCGCCGACGCCGCGGAGGCCGCCGACGCCGCGGAGGCCGCCGATGCCGCGCTCGCCGCCGATGCCGCCGAAGCCTCGGCAGCCGCCGACGCCTGCGCG
>NZ_OGTP01000017.1 GCF_900258035.1 Caballeronia novacaledonica
TGCGCGGCCATCACGGCCGGGCTCGTGTAGTTTTCCGACGCGATCAGCTCGATGTGATCTTCCTGGCGGCGGTTTTCATCGATGATGGCCGCCCAGAGTTCCGGATCGACGTTTTCAACGGTGCTGGTTGCGCGATTGAACATGATGGTTACCCATGTGAGAAGAGAACGGGATGCTGCGGGAACTCCGACTGTCCCGTATTCCATCGAAAGCGGGCGCGTCAGGATAGAAGATTTCCGACATCACGCTGGAACGCGGGCACCCGTTTGGTGCGCCCGTGCGTGTGCGCATCGCGCGACGCGCCTCGTCGCTGTGCACGAATCCGCGTCGAAGCCACGGAAGCCCCGTATTTCCGGCGTTGGCACGCTTATCGCATAACAAGTTTCAGGAGTGGCAGTCACAATCTGAAAATGGACGACTAGGGTTCCGGTCCGCATCGACGTTCGATGCGCGATGCTGGTCCGAGAGTTGTCGACCTCGAACGAGGTTACACGGCGGGACAAAAGCCCGGGAGAGAACGCGATGCGTCGCGCCGCTCCTGCCGTCGATAACCGTTTCCTGCGAGGTCAACCTCATGCGCGTCCGTTTTCTCGCCGCTGCCGCCGTCGCTCTCTCCGTCTGCTTCTCCACGCCTTCATTCGCTCAGGCCCGCAAGGACTTCAAGGTCTGCTGGACCATCTACGCGGGCTGGATGCCGTGGGGCTACGCGAAGACGCAGGGCATCATGTCCAAATGGGCGAAGAAGTACGGCATCAATGTCGATGTCGTACAGCTCAACGACTACATCGAATCGATCAATCAATACACCGCCGGCAAGTTCGACGGCTGCGCGATGACCAACATGGACGCGCTCACGATCCCGGCGACGGGCGGCGTGGACAGCACCGCGCTCATCGTCAGCGATTACTCCAACGGCAACGACGGCGTGCTCATCAAGGGCGCGGGCAAGAAGGTCGCCGATCTCAAAGGCCAGCCGGTCAATCTCGTCGAGCTTTCCGTTTCGCACTATCTGCTGGCGCGCGCACTCGAATCGGCGGGCATGAGCGAGCGCGACATCAAGACCGTCAACACATCCGACGCCGACATCTCCGGCGCATTCGCCACCGCCGACGTGCGCAACGCGGTCACATGGAACCCGATGCTCGCCGATCTGAAGGCGAAGCCCAACGTCACCGAAGTGTTCGATTCGAGCCGCATTCCGGGCGAGATCATGGACATGATGGTCGTCAACACGAAGACGCTGCACGACAACCCCGCGCTCGGCAAGGCGCTCACGGGCGCATGGTTCGAGATCATGCAGACGATGCACGGAACGTCGCCGGATAGCGAAGCCGCGCTCACGTCGATGGCCAAGGCCTCGGGCACCGATCTCGCGGGCTACAAGTCGCAGCTCTCGACCACCGCGCTCTTCTACACGCCGCAGCAGGCGCTCGACTTCGCGACGAGCCCGAACATGCCGAAGATCATGACGCGCGTCGCGCAGTTCTCGTTCGATCACGGTCTGCTCGGCAAGGGCGCGCCGAACGCGGGCGCGGTCGGCATGGCGTTCGAGAACAACGTGGTCGTCGGCAGCAAGAGCAATCTGAAGCTGCGTTTCGATCCGACCTACGTGCGCATGGCCGCGCAAGGCAAGCTGTGAGCGGCGCGGCGTTCTGAAGAGGAGAGGCCCATGCGGCTCATCAACCGACATCCCGGCCGCACCGGCAGTCTGATGCTGTTGCTGCTGCCGTTCATCGTGCTCGTCGCGGTGTACTTCACCGGCTCGTCGATGCGCCTGCAAGCGAATCCCGACGACAAGCTCTTGCCCTCCGCCACGCAGATGAAGAACGCGCTCGACGAGTACGCCTTCACGGAGGACAAGCGCACGGGTGAACACCTGATGCTGAGCGACACGGTATCGAGCATGAAGCGCCTCGGCATCGGGCTGGTGGCGAGTGCGGCGATCGCGCTCGTGTTCGGCATCGTGACGGGCTGCATTCCGCTCGCGGGCGCGACGCTTTCGCCGTTCATCACGGTGATATCGATGATTCCGCCGCTCGCCGTGCTGCCGATCCTGTTCATCGTCTTCGGCCTCGATGAATTGTCGAAGGTCGTGCTGATCGTGATCGGCATCACGCCGATGATGATCCGCGACCTGCAACAGCGCACGCGCGATATTCCCGAAGAACTGTGGATCAAGGCGCAGACGCTGGGCGCATCGAGCTGGACGCTGATCTTGCGCGTGATCGTGCCGCAACTGCTGCCGCGTCTGTTGATCGCGTTGCGGCTCGCGTTGTGTTCCGCGTGGCTCTTCCTGATCGCGGCGGAAGCGATTGCATCGACGGATGGCCTCGGCTATCGCATCTTCCTCGTGCGCCGCTATCTCGCGATGGACGTGATCCTGCCGTACGTCGCGTGGATCACGCTGCTCGCGTGGCTCATCGACGAAGCGCTGCGTCGCCTCACGCAATGGGCGTTCCCCTGGTACAACGGGGGCCGCGCATGATCGAAATCCGCAATCTGTGGAAGCAATACGACGATCAGGTCGTGCTGGAGCGGCTCAATCTGCGCATCGCGGAAGGCGAGTTCTGCTCGATGGTCGGTGCGTCGGGCTGCGGCAAGTCGACGTTTCTGCGTCTGCTGCTCGGCCAGGAACGCCCGACGCGCGGCGAGATCCTGCTCGACGGCGAGCCGCTTCCGGGCGAGCCGGACCCGCATCGCGGCGTCGTGTATCAGCGTTATTCGGTGTTTCCGCATCTGACCGTGTTGCGCAATGTGATGCTCGGACTCGAGCTGCCGCATGCGCGTTTCACGGGAAGGTTGTTCGGCGCGCGCCGTCGTCTCGCACGCGATGAAGCCGTCGCGATGCTCGCGCGCGTCGGCCTCGCCGATTCGCTCGACAAGTATCCGCATCAACTTTCGGGCGGCATGCAGCAACGCCTCGCGCTCGCGCAGGCGCTCGTGATGAAGCCGCGCGTGCTCCTGCTCGACGAACCCTTCGGCGCGCTCGATCCGGGCATCCGCCGCGACATGCACGAACTTCTGACCGGTCTCTGGCGCGAAGCCAAACTGACCGTCTTCATGGTCACGCACGACCTGAAGGAAGGCTTCACGCTCGGCAGCCGCGTGCTGGTGTTCGACAAGGTGCGCATCGACCCGCAAGCGCCGCAGGCCTACGGCGCGCGCATCACTTACGACATTCCGCTCGAACGCAACGGCGTGCGCGAATCGCAACCGGCGATAGACGTTCCGTCGCTGCTTGCCGTGCCCGCATGAATCGAAAGGACATCACACGACATGAACGAAATCCTGCTCGAAGAAACCATTCCCGGCGGCGGCCATGCGTCGCTGATCGTGAAACGCGGCCAGTTATTGCGCGTAACCGATGTGCGCGGCGGCGCGAACGTCGCGATGCTGCTTTTCAATGCCGCCGAAAAGAGCGAGCGTCTGAATCTTCCCGACACGCTCAAATGCCAGCACACCGCGAAGCTGACTCGCGGCCATTGCCTCTATTCCGACATGGGGCGCGTGCTCGCCGCGATCGTCGCGGATACGTGCGGATGGCATGACAGCCTCGCGGGTGTGTCGAATGCGGCAGAAGTATTCGAGAAGTATGGCGAAGGCCGCTATCAGGAATTGCGCAACGCGTTCTATCGCAACGGCGCGGACAACCTGCTCGTCGAGCTGGGCAAATGGGGACTCGGCATTGCGGATTTGCTGATGACGCTGAATCTCTTCAGCCGCGTGGACGTGACCGATGCGGGCGCGTTGAACTTCGTGCAAGGCAATTCGCAGGCGGGCGATTACATCGAACTGTATGCGCCGATGAACACGCTCGTCGTGCTGACGGCGATCCAGCATCCGCTCGACCCGAATCCCGAGTACGCGCCGAAGCCCGTGAAGCTCACGCTCTGCAACGCCGCGCAACAGGTCGCGGAAATCTGCCGCACGTCGTGCGATGAAAACACGCGCGGCTTCATCAATACCGAACGATTCTTTCTCTGAGCGGGAGACGCGCATGACTACATCCACACTCACGGCCAGCACGCTCGACCCCGCCGACGCGATCTTTCGCGAAACGCTGCCCGCTGGCGAGCCTTGGCTCAAGGCGCTGAAAGCGGGGCAGACCTTGCGCATTCGCGACGTCGAAGGCAATCAGGCCATCGACACGCTCTTCTACAGCGCAGCCGATCCGCGCGAACGCTACGACGCGCAACGTACATTGCGCCGTCAGCAAAGCCTCTATCTCACGACGGGCACCGTGCTCTATTCGAATCTCGGCAATCCGATGCTGACGATCGTCGCGGATACGTGCGGTCGTCACGACACGCTCGGCGGCGCGTGCGCGCAGGAAAGCAACACGGTGCGCTACGCGCTGGAGAAGCGCTACATGCATAGTTGCAGAGACAACTATCTGCGTGCCTGCGCGCATGACGGACGGCTCTCGAAGCGCGACATCGCCGCGAACATCAACTTCTTCATGAACGTGCCGGTGACGGCCGAGGGCGGCCTCACGTTCGAAGACGGCATTTCGGGCGCCGGCAAGTACGTCGAAGTGCGCGCGGAGATGGACGTGATCGTGCTGATCTCGAACTGCCCGCAACTGAACAATCCGTGCAACGCATACAACCCGACGCCGGCGGAGCTGACGATATGGAACTGAGCACCTTGCGCCACTGGCTCTACGTGGTGATGAAAGCACGCGCGCAGCGTCTTTTGCCGATGGCTCGCCGCTCAAAGTACGAAAGGCACTGAACGCCAACCTGCCGGGGACGACCCCGGCATGCACGCTCACGTGGCGGGACGGCCCGCCCACGCATTGAACATCCACTCATGTTCGACAAAGTCCTCATCGCGAATCGCGGCGCGATCGCGTGCCGCATTCTGCGCACGCTGCGCGAACTGAACGTCGCTGGTGTCGCCGTGTATAGCGAAGCGGATCGCGCGAGCCGGCACGTCAGTCTCGCCGATACCGCATGCAGCCTGGGCGATGGCGCCGCGAGCGTCACCTATCTCGACATCGCGAAGATTCTCGCCGTCGCGCGCGCGGAAGGCGTGCAGGCGATCCATCCGGGCTACGGCTTTCTGTCGGAGAACGCCGCGTTCGCCGAAGCGTGCGAAGCGGCGGGCGTTGCGTTCATCGGGCCGACGCCCGCGCAATTGCGCGCCTTCGGCCTGAAACACACTGCACGCGCGATCGCCGCCGAAGAGGGCGTCCCGATGCTCGAAGGCACGGGCCTGCTCGACGACATCGAAGCGGCGCTCGACGCGGCGCAACGCATCGGCTATCCGGTGATGCTGAAGAGCACGGCGGGCGGCGGCGGCATCGGCATGCGCGTGTGCCGTTGCGCCGACGAGCTCGTCGCGCAGTTCGATGTCGTCAAGCGTCTCGGCCAGAATAACTTCAGCGATGCGGGCGTGTTCCTGGAGAAGTACATCGAGCGCGCGCGGCATCTCGAAGTGCAGGTGTTCGGCGACGGCGCGGGCGAAGCCATCGCGCTCGGCGTGCGCGACTGCTCGGTGCAGCGGCGCAACCAGAAAGTGCTCGAAGAAACCCCCGCGCCGAATCTTCCCGAAGGCATGGAAGCCGCGCTCTGCGATGCCGCGATCCGCCTTGCGCGGGCGGTGTCGTATCGTTCGGCGGGCACGGTCGAATTCGTCTACGACAGCGACGCGGCGCGCTTCTATTTCCTCGAAGTGAATACGCGCCTGCAAGTGGAGCACGGCGTGACGGAGCAGGTGTGGGGCGTCGATCTGGTGCGCTGGATGATCGAGCTGGCGGCGGGCGCGTTGCCCCCGCTCGATACGCTTTCGCGCGATCTCGAACCGCGCGGCCACGCGATCCAGGCGCGTCTCTACGCCGAAGATCCGGGCCGCGATTTCAAGCCCTGTCCGGGGCTGCTCACCGACGTGTCGTTTCCATCGTCCGATGGCCGCGCGCTGCGCATCGACACATGGATCGAAGCGGGTTGCGACGTGCCGCCGTGGTTCGATCCGATGCTCGCGAAGCTGATCGCATGGCAACCGACGCGCGACGCGGCACGCCACGCGCTCGATGCCGCGCTCGACGCGACGCGCATCTATGGCGTCGAAACGAATCGCGGCTATCTGCGGCAGATTCTCGCGGATGCGCCGTTCGCGAGCGGTCATCCGTGGACGCGTTGTCTCGAAGGCTTGCGCTATCGCGCATCGACGTTCGAAGTGCTGAGCGGCGGCACGCAGACGACCGTGCAGGATTCTCCGGGAAGGCTGGGCTATTGGGCAGTGGGCGTGCCGCCTTCCGGCCCGATGGACGATCGCGCGTTGCGCCTCGGCAATCGCCTGCTCGGCAACGACGACGATGCCGCCGCGCTCGAAATCACGATGAGCGGCCCGGCGCTGCGCTTCAACACCGAAGCTGTCGTGGCGGTGACCGGCGCAGCGCTGCCCGTCATGCTCGACGACATCGCGCAGCCGATGGACACGACGTTCCTCGTCCCGGCCGGCTCCACGCTGGCGCTCGGCACGATCCGCGGCGCGGGCGCGCGTGCGTATCTGTGCGTGCGCGGCGGGCTGGATGTGGCGCGCTATCTCGGCAGCCGCAGCACGTTCACGCTCGGGCAGTTCGGCGGGCACGGCGGGCGCGCATTGCGTGCCGGCGACGTGCTGCATCTCCACGCGCTGACGAATCGCGACGCAGGCGCCATGTTGCCCGATTCACTGACCCATCGTCTGGACGATGTGCGCGTGCTGCGCGTGATCTACGGTCCGCACGGCGCGCCGGAATACTTCAGCGCGTCCTATATCGAACGCTTCTTCGACACCGATTGGGAAGTCCATTTCAATTCGAGCCGCACGGGTGTGCGCCTCATCGGTCCGAAGCCCGAATGGGCGCGTGCCGATGGCGGCGAAGCGGGACTGCATCCGTCGAACATTCACGACAATCCGTATGCGGTCGGCGCGATCGATTTCACCGGCGACATGCCCGTGATTCTCGGTCCCGACGGCCCGAGCCTCGGCGGCTTCGTGTGTCCCGTCACGGTGATCGAAGCGGACCTGTGGCAGATCGGGCAGTTGAAGGCGGGCGACAAGGTGCGCTTCGTTCCCGTCGATATCGCGACGGCGCGCACGGACCCCGCGCGACAAACGACATTGCAATCGCCGATCGTGCTGGACATCGGCGAAGGGCATGAACGGCTCGTCGCGCGTCTGTCCGGCGACACGCATCTGCTGCTCGAACTCGGGCCGCCCGAGCTCGATCTCGTGCTGCGCTTTCGCGGCCATGCGTTGATGCAATCGCTCGAAGCATCGCAACTGCGCGGCGTCATCGATCTGACGCCGGGCATCCGCTCGCTGCAGGTTCATTATCAGCCGGAACGCTTGCCGCTCGACGCGCTGCTGAAACACGTCGCGTCGGCATGGGAAAGCGTGCTGCTGCAAAAGGATTTGCGCGTGCCGTCGCGCGTCGTGCATCTGCCTTTGTCGTGGGACGATCCCGCGTGCCGGCTCGCGATCGACAAGTACATGACCACCGTGCGCAAGGACGCGCCGTGGTGCCCGAGCAACCTGGAGTTCATTCGTCGCATCAACGGGCTCGATTCGATCGACGACGTGAAGCGCGTCGTCTTCGATGCGCGCTATCTCGTGATGGGCCTGGGCGATGTCTATCTCGGTGCGCCGGTCGCGACGCCGCTCGATCCGCGTCATCGGCTCGTGACGACGAAATACAACCCGGCGCGCACGTGGACGGCGGAGAACTCGGTCGGCATCGGCGGCGCGTATCTGTGCGTGTACGGCATGGAAGGGCCGGGCGGGTATCAGTTCGTCGGACGCACGTTGCAGATGTGGAACCGCTATCGCGAAGTCGCGGATTTCGCGGGACGTCCGTATCTGTTGCGCTTCTTCGATCAGATCCGTTTCTACGAAGTCTCCGCCGATGAACTGCTGCGCATACGCGAAGCGTTTCCGCTCGGGCGTTATCCGTTGAAGATCGAGGAGACAGAGCTGTCTCTCGCGGATTATCAGGCGTTTCTCGATCGCGAAGCGGACGGCATCGCGCAATTCCGCGCGCATCAGCAAGCGGCGTTTCAGGACGAGCGGCAACGCTGGCACGAAGCGGGCAGCGACGAAATTTCGCTCGATGCGCCCGTCGCCGCCGATACGGAGATCGCGCCGCTCGCCGATGGTCAGATCGCCGTCGACAGCGAGATCGCGGGCAACTTGTGGCAGGTGCGCGTCGAGGCGGGCGCGAGCGTCGAAGCAGGCGACGTGCTCGTCGTCATCGAATCGATGAAGATGGAGATATCGGTCATCGCGCCGTGCGCGGGCATCGTCGGCGAGATTCACGTCGCGCCGGGCGCGTCGGTGCGCGCGGGGCAGCGCGTCGCCGTGATCGAACAGTGCGCGTGACGCGCGTCATATCAACGCATTCAAGGAATCATCGGACATGGATTCATTCGACCTGCGACTGCCCGCTCTGCGCGCGGCGTATCGCGAAGGCCGCGCGACGCCGCGCGAGTTGATCCGCGCGTTGCGCACGCGCGCCGCCGCGTTGAACACGGACTATCGGCTCTTCATTCATCTGCTGAACGACGACGAAATCGAGCCGTATCTCGCGGCGCTCGACGCACGCGACATCGATTCGCTGCCGCTCTACGGCGTGCCGTTCGCGATCAAGGACAACATCGATCTCGCAGGCGTGCCGACGACGGCCGCGTGCCCCGCGTTCGCGTACACGCCGGAACGGTCGGCGACGCTCGTCGCGCAATTGATCGCGCTCGGCGCGGTGCCCATCGGCAAGACCAATCTCGACCAGTTCGCGACCGGCCTGAACGGCACGCGCTCGCCTTACGGCAAGTGCCGCAACAGCGTTCTCGCGGACTATCCGTCGGGCGGATCGAGCGCGGGATCGTCGCTGGCCGTCGCGCTGGGCGTCGCGAGCTTTGCGCTCGGCACCGATACCGCCGGCTCGGGCCGCGTGCCCGCCGCGCTGAACAATCTCGTCGGCACGAAGGGAACCAAGGGCCTGCTCTCCACGGCGGGCGTCGTGCCCGCCTGCCGCACGCTCGATTGCGTGACGTATTTCACCGTCACCGCGAGCGAGGCGAGCACGCTGCTCGCGCTCACGGCGGCCCACGATCCCGCCGACGCCTACAGCCGCGCGAATCCGCAATGGAACGATGCGGCGGCGTTCGGCAAGGTCGAGCGCTTTCGTTTCGGCGTGCCGCGTCAGCTCGAATTCGCCGGTTGCGACGAAAGTCCCGCGCTCTTCGCGAACGCGCGCGCGGCGCTCGAAGCGATCGGCGGCGAGGCGGTCGAGATCGATTTCGCGCCGTTCATCGAAGCCGCGCGCCTGCTCTACGAAGGGCCGTGGGTCGCGGAACGGTATAGCGTCGCGGGCGCGCTGATGGAAGCGCAGCCGGATGCCGTGCTGCCCGTGATCCGCGACGTGCTCGCGAAAGCGCCGGGCGCCACCGCCGTCGATGCGTTTCGCGCGCAATACAGACTTCAGGCGTTGAAGCAGCGTTGCGACGCCGTGCTCGCGGATCTCGATTGCGTGCTGACGCCGTCGATTCCGCGCGCGGTCACGCTCGCCGAACTGGAGCGCGATCCGGTCGGCGCGAATTCGCTGCTCGGGCATTACACGAACTTCATGAATCTGCTCGATTACGCCGCCGTCGCGACGCCCGGCGGTTTCATGCGCAACGGCCTGCCGTGGGGCGTGACGCTGTTCGGCCGCGCTTTCACCGACCAATATCTGCTGAGCGTCGCCGATGCGTTGCATCGCAAGCTCGCCGTGCCGCTCGCCGGCGGCGCGCGGCAGGACACCGATGCGCCCGCGCGCCCCGCGCGTGACGACAGGATGAAGCTCGTCGTGTGCGGCGCGCATCTCGCGGGCTTGCCGCTGAACGGGCAACTGACCGCACGCGGCGCGCGCCTCGTCGAAGCGACATCGAGCGCGCCGCGCTATCGACTGCATGCGCTTGCGGGCGGGCCGGTTCAGCGCCCCGGCATGACGCGCGACGAAGCGAACGGCGCGGCGATCGCGGTCGAAGTGTGGTCGTTGCCGAGCGCGGAAGCCGGCTCCTTCCTCGCGAACATTCCCGCGCCGCTCGCGCTCGGCAAGGTCGAACTCGCGGACGGCCGCTGGGAAACCGGCTTCGTATGCGAAGCGCATGCGCTCGAAGACGCAATCGACATCACGCGATACGGCGGCTGGCGCGCATGGCTCGAGCGCGCCGTGTGAGCGTTCATCGGTCGAGCACGGCGGCGAGCGAGCGGCGCTTCGTCGCGAACGATGCGAGCACCGCCATCCCCAGCGCCGACAGCAGCACGCCGAGATGCATCGCGCCGGCCGCGCCCGCGCGATCGACCGCGATGCCGCCCGCGAGCGAGCCCGCCGCGATCGCCGTCTGCACCGCGCTGACGAAGAGCGCCGATGCCGCTTCCGGCTGCTTCGGCGATGTCAGTTGCATCCAGACACTCAGGCACAGCGGAATCGCGCCATACGCGACGCCCCACGCGAGCACGCCCGCCACGACCGCGCCCGCCACGTGCGCGAAGGCCGGAAGCGCGAGCAGCGACGCGATGACGAGCGCGGTCGTCGCGGCGAGCGAGAGACGCGGATGCGACTTCACGAACGCCGACGCGACGAAGTTCGACAGGAAACCGACGATCCCGAAGCCGAGCAGCAGTGCGGTGACCCAGGCCGCGCCGAGCACGGCGTCGACTTCGAGAAACGGCGCGATATACGTGTAGGCGCAAAAGTGCGCGCCGAACAGCAACGCGACGAGCAGGAGGCTGCGCAACACGGTCGTGCGCGCGAGCATGCGGCCGAAATCGCCGATGCGTGCGGCGGCGCGCGGCGGCAAGTCGGGCAGCAGCATCGCCTGGAGGAGCAGCGCGGCGAGCGCGAGCGCGGCCGTCGCGAAGAACGAGACGCGCCACGTCGACAGTCCCGCGATGAACGTCCCGAGCGGCACGCCGATGACCGTCGCGAGCGTGATGCCCATGAAGATGGTCGCGCTCGCGCGGGCGCTTTCGTCTTCCGCGACGATCTGTCCGGAGACGCCGAGCGCGACGGTCCAGAATCCGCCGAGGCTGACGCCGAGCAAGGCGCGGCCGGCGAGCATCGTCGTGAAGTCGGTGGCGAGCGCCGAGACGCCGTTCGATGCGACCAGCGCGGCCGACAGCAGAAGCAGAATCAGCCGCCGGTTCAGGCGTCCCGCGACGAGCAGCAGAACAGGCGCCGAGATCGCGGCGATGATGCCCGGCGTCGTGGTCATGAGACCGGCCGTGCCGGGCGTGACGCCGAGGTCCGCCGCGATCGACGGCAGCACGCCGACGGGCATGTACTCGGTCGTCACGAAAGCGAACGAGCCGAGCGCGATGGCAAGCACCGCGAGCCAGCGCCGGCTGGCGCTGGGCGAAGAGGCATTCATATCGGGAACTCCGGCGAACGGAAAATCAGGCGGCGATGGCCTGCTCGTCGAGGAACGGATAGTCGGTGTAGCCCGCGTCCGTGCCGCCGAAGAACGTCGCGCGATCGTACGGATTGAGCGGCAAGTGCTTGCGCAGGCGCTCCGGCAGATCCGGATTCGCGATGAAATGCCGCCCGAACGCGACGAGATCCGCGTCGCCGCTTTGAAGGATCGCTTCGGCGCTGGCGCCGTCGAAGCCGCCCGCCACGATGATCGGCCCACGGAAATGCGCGCGCAGCGTCTTCGCGGCGACCGGTGTCTGATCTTGCGACGCGTCTTCGACATTGCCCGCGATACGCGGCTCGATCAGATGCAGATACGCGATGCCGAGCTTGTCGAGTTCCGTCGCGACGTAGGCGAAGAGCGCCTTCGGATCGCTGTCGGACATATCGCCCCACGAGCCGCTCGGCCCGAGCCTCACCGCGACTTTGTCCGCGCCCCAGACATCGATCACGGCGCGCGTCGCGTCGAGCAGCAGGCGCGCGCGGTTCGCGATCGGGCCGCCGTATTCGTCGGTGCGCCGGTTGCTGCCGTCCTGAAGGAACTGGTCGAAGAGATAGCCGTTGGCCGCGTGCAGCTCGACGCCGTCGAATCCCGCCGCGATGCCGCGCGCCGCCGCCGCACGAAAATGCTCGACGATGCCCGCGACTTCCGCCGTCTCCAGCGCGCGATTCGGCGTGTTCGGCACCCAGCCCGCCTCGGTGTACGCGACGCCGCCGTGCGCTACTTCCGACGGTCCGACCGGGCGGCCGCCATCGGGCTGCAACTGCGCGTTCGACTGCCGGCCCGCGTGATAAAGCTGAAGAAAGATGCGCCCGCCTTTGGCGTGCACGGCATCGGTGACGGCTTGCCATCCGGCGATCTGGCTGTCGTCGTAGAGACCGGGCGCGCCGAGATAGCCGTTGCCTTCCGGTGCGGCGATGGTCGCTTCGCCGATCAGCAGCGCGCCGGGCGACGTGCGCTGTGCGTAATATTCGGCCATCAACGGGCCGGGACGCGCGTCCGATTCGGCACGCATGCGGGTAAGCGGGGCGAGCACGACGCGATGGCCGAATTCATACGAGCCCACTTTGACGTTCGAAAACAGTTTGGACATTTCGATCTCCACAATTCCAGGTAGCGGTTGCGTGACGCCGACGACCGGCGCCGCTTGACCCGAAATGTAGACGCGACGCAGCCCCAGAAAAACCGCCCGCGAGTTCGGGCACCGCGGACACGCATGTCCGTAATCGCGCCTCGCCCAGCCGTGGCGGTGAAGGAGCGATTGTTTGGGCGAGCAGAACAGTCATGTCGTTTCTGCCGCATTTATCCACGCCACAGCCGTTCCGATAATCCACGCCACCTTTCGGAGATTGGAAACATCATGGAAACAACACACATCGAGCCGTTGCGCGTGGGCGTGATCGGCGTCGGCAACTGGGCGCGGCATGGGCATTTGCGCGTGCTCGATCTGCTGCCGGAGTACGCGTTGCAAGCCGTGTACAGCCATCGGCGCGAGGCTGCGGAAGAGGCGGCGCGCGAATACCGGATCGGGCGCGTGGCGGCGTCGATCGATGAACTCGTCGAGAGCGACGACATCGATCTCGTCGTCGTGCTCAACACCGCGCCGCAGCATGCGGAAACGGTGAAGCGCGTGATCGCGGCCGGCAAGCACGTCTACTGCGAATGGCCGCTGACGACCACGCTCGCGGAATCGAAGGAACTGCTCGCGCTTGCCGAAGCGCGCGGCGTGCGGCATGTCGCCGGCTTGCAGCGAAGGCTCGCGGCGCATAACCGTTACCTGCGCGATCTCATCGCGGAAGGGTATGTCGGCGAATTGCGCTCCGTGCGCATGCATGTCAGCGTGAATTACTTTCAGGCGATCCGTTCGCGCGCGCTCGAATGGACGGTGCCGCCAGAAAACTTCTCGTCGATCGTGTCGATTTACGGCGGCCATTTTCTCGACATGCTGCTCGACGCGACCGGCTGGCCCGTGTCGATCGCGGCGCTCACGCCGAATCAGTTTCCGGTCGTGACGATCAGGGAAAGCGGCGTGTCGATGGCGACGAGCGCGCCCGATCAGCTCGTGCTCGCGGGCGCGCTGAAGGGCAACGCGGTGTTGTCGGTGCATATCGAGGGCGGCAAGCGCAGCGGGTCGGGCGTGCAGATCGACATCACCGGAACGCAAGGCGACTTGCGTATCACGAATACGTCCGCGTTCGGCGATGTGGGCGACGACTACCGCATCGCCGGCGCGCGTGGCGACAAGGCGCCGCTCGAAACGCTCGATGTGCCGGAGCGTTATCATCGCTTGCCGGAATCGGGCTTGCCTTCCGCCGTGCTCGAACTGGCCGAACTGTACCGGGCCTACGCCCGCGACGCGGCGCACGGCACGCGCAGCGCGCCCACTTTCGCCGATGCCGTGCGCATGCACGACCTGATCGATCGCGCGCAGGCATCGCATGCCTTGCGGCAATTCATGGCGATCGAATCGGCGGAATGACGGAGAAACTTGCGATGAACGCGTCATCGACCGCAAGCGCGACAGGCGCCGCCAACGCGCGTGCGCCCGGCGCGCTGGACCACATGAGCGGCATGGTCGTCTTCACGCGCGCGGCGGAAACGCTCAGCTTCGCGGAAGCGGGGCGGCAGCTCGGGCTTTCGGCGTCGGCGATCGGCAAGGCGGTCGCGCGGCTGGAAGCGCGCGTCGGCGTGCGGCTCTTTCATCGCAGCACACGCAGCGTGCGCCTCACGCCCGAGGGCGAGCTCTTTCTCGCGCGATGCCAGCGCATTCTCGGCGAGATCGAAGAAGCCGAATCCGAACTGGCGATATCGCGCGCAAAACCGATGGGCCGCCTGCGCGTGAGCATTCCGCTCGTCGGCACGCTGCTGATGCCGGTGCTTTCGGCGTTCATGCGCGCGTATCCCGCCGTGCAGCTCGACATCGATTTCAGCGATCGTCTCGTCGATGTCATCGACGATGGCTTCGATGTCGTCCTGCGCACCGGCGACGCAATCGATTCGCAACTCACGATGCGCACGCTCGGGCACTACACGCATCTGATCGTCGGCTCGCCGGCGTATCTCGACGCGCACGGCGTGCCCGCGACGCCCGAGATGCTCGGCGCGCATGCGTGCCTGCAGCATCGCTTCTCGCGCACGGGACGTCTCAGGCGCTGGATCTTCGTGCGCGACGGCGCGCCTTTCGACGTGGAGCTTCCTTCGACGGCCATCGCGAGCGCGGTCGAGCCGCTCATCGCGCTGGCGGAGCAGGGCCTGGGCCTCACGAGCGTGCCGGACTACGCCGTGCGCGCGCAACTCGCCGATGGCTCGCTCGTCGCCGTGCTGCGCGATTTCACGGCGGACCGCATCCCGTTTCGCGCGTTGTGGCCGTCAGGGCGCATGACGCCGCCGAAGGTGCGCGTGTTCGTCGACTTCCTGCATCAGCACTTGTTTCCGGGTTCGGCGTGACTGATCTGCGTGAGCGTGAACGCGTGGCGCAACTCGAAGCCGAGCCGTTCATACAGGCCGATGGCGCTTTCGTTGTGGCTGAACACGTGCAGGAACGGCGTGTCGCCGCGTAGCCCGATTTCCCCGCGCAGAATGTTCATCAGTTTTCCGGCGAGACCGCGCCCGCGGCAACGTTCGTCGACACATACCGCGCTGATTTCCACATGACCGTCGATGGCCATGCGTTCGCCCGCCATCGCGACGAGTTCTCCGTGTTCGCGTATCCCGATGTAGTGGCCCATCTCGCGCGTGCGCGTGGCGAACGGGCCCGGCTTGGTTCGCTGCACGAGCGCGAGCATGTCGTCGACATCGGCGGGGCCGAGGTCGATCACGTCGCTGTCGTCGGTGCTTTGCGTGAACGGCTGCGTCGCGACCATCTGATGAATCGTGCCGACGCGCTTCGCCTGCAGCGTATCGATGCCCGCGACCGCATCCGTCGACAGAACGACGACCTGCTCGCCGGGCTGCATGAGCGCGTTCAGCGCGCGCCACGCGTCCGGCGTGTCCGACGCGACCGCCGCGAACGGCGCGACGTCCGGATGAAAACGCCGCGCGAGCGCGTCGCCCAGGCCGAGATGCGCCTGTTTTGTCGTCAGCGCGGTCCAGATCGGGCGGTCGAGTGCTGTTTTCATGCGGGCTCCGGATAAGGAAATGGATCGGATAAGCGCCACTCTAGACAGATCGACGCGTTCCGGCTACTGTCGTAAATGACATTTTTAGGATCATTCACGCCATGCGGATGACGGTTCTCGCCCTCGACGGCGTATTCGACACGGCGCTGTCCGCCGTGCTCGACGCGTTCACCACCGCGAACGAACTGGCGGACATGCTGGAGCCGGGCGTCGGCCCGCGCTTCGAGATCGAACTGGTCGGCGTGCGGCGCGACGTGCGCACCTCGCTCGGCATGCGCGTGCCCGTCATGTCCGCGAGCGCGATGGCGCGCCCCGACTGGCTGATCGTGCCCGCGCCCGCCACCAAGATGCCCGCGCAACTGCTGCCGGCGCTCGCCCGGCGCGACGTGACCGATGCCATGCAATTGCTCGCGCAGCATCACGCGGACGGCGTGAAGATCGCGGCGGCGTGCATCGGCACGTTCGTGCTGGCGGAATCGGGCTTGCTGGACGGCCAGGAAGCCACGACGAGCTGGTGGCTCGCGCCATTGTTTCGACAGCGCTATCCGTCGGTGCGGCTCGACAGCGCGCGCATGGTGGTGCCGTCGGGAGCATTCGCGACGGCGGGCGCCGCGATGGGCCATCTCGATCTCGCGCTCTGGCTGATGAATCAGGCGAGTCCCGCGCTGGCCGCGACGGTGGCGCGTTACCTGATCGTGGATGCGCGTCCGTCGCAGGCGCCTTACATGATTCCGGATCATCTGGCGCGCGCGGACCCGATGGTCGAGCGCTTCGAACGCTGGGCGCGCGCGCGGCTCGCGCAGGGCTTTTCGCTCGACGCCGCCGCCCACGCGCTGGCGACGAGCACGCGCACTTTGCAGCGGCGCATCGAAGCGGTGTTGGGCAAATCGCCGCTGTCGTATTTTCAGGATTTGCGCGTGGAGCGGGCCGTGCATCTGCTGCGTTCCAGTCAGCTCGATATCGAGGCGATCGCCGCCGAAGTCGGCTATGGCGACGGCGCGACGCTGCGCACGCTGTTACGCCGGCGGCTCGGGCGTGGCGTGAAGGAGCTTCGGGCGCGCGGCGTGGAAGAGACGTGATGTGGACGGCGCGCCGTCGGGATCGTCAGTTTCCAGCCGAGCCGCGCCCGCCGCTAACGTGTGACGCCTCAGAACTTCTCCACCCACGGCCGCAGTTCGATCTCCCAGGCCCACGCGCTGCGTTGCTGGCGCAGGACGTCGATATACGTCTGCGCGATGGCATCGGGATCGAGCGTGCTGTCGGGTGCATCGGGCGGATCGGCGCGTTGCCCGGAGCGCACGGCGCCGTCGATGACGAAATGCGCCACGTGAATGCCCTTCGGCGTCAGTTCGCGCGCGGCGCTCTGCGCGAGGCCGCGCAACGCGAATTTGCCCATCGCGAACGGCGCGGACAGCGCGAATCCCTTGACGCCCGCCGTCGCGCCCGTCAGCAGGATCGCGCCTTTGGCCGCGGGAATCATGCGTCGCGCCGCCTGCTGCACCGCGTGGAACGCGCCGAACGCCGACACGGCGACGGCCCGTTCGACCTCCGCCGCGTCGAGTTCCGCGATGGCTCCGCGCACGCGCCCGCTCGCGTTGTAGATCACGATTTCCGGCGCGCCGATGCGTTTATCGGTTTCGGCGAAGAGCGCTGCCGTCTGGCTGGCGTCGGAGGCATCGACGGGCAGTGCGATTGCGCCGGTTTCATCGACGAGCGCCGACAGTTTGCCGACGTTGCGCGCCGCGATGACGACGGGAATGTTCTCGGCGCGCAGACGCCGGGTGAGAGAGCCGCTGATGCCGCTTCCGGCACCGATGATGAGGGCGCTGCGATAAGGAAGAGTGCTCATGGCTTCACGCTCGAATGGGTGACGAAGCCGATGATAACCGTGGCGTGAAATCGGCGCGCAAGTGGCGAAGGCGATGGGCGTCCGGAGCGGTGCGACGGTCAAGAACGATCTGCTTGCCGATAATCCCTTCGCGCCGGCACCGAAGCGTGAAGAGAGGAGAAGGAAGCACGAGTGTTCCTTCTCCTGTTGACGGTGCTGCTTCAGACCTTCACGCCGTGCAGGAGGCTGCCGATCGAGTCCAGCGACTTCGTGATGTTCTTCAGATCGACGTTGGTGTATTGCGATGCATCGACCTGAGTCACCGGCGCCACGTTGATCTGCGGGCTCGCGAACGCGAAGCCGGTGACCGAGTTGGCGTTGATGCCGTTGTTCTGGAAGATGCTCGCGCCACCGACGATAGCGCCCATTTCAGCACGGCCGAGTTCTTTGCTGACCGCGAGGTTGTCGATTTTCAACATGATGTTCTCCTGATATCGAGCGTTAGACCTTCACGCCGCCGAGCAGGCTGCCGACCGCGTCGAGCGACTTCGTGACGTTGGTCAGATCCACGTTCGTGTGCGTCGAGGCATCGACTTGCGTCACCGGGGCGACGTTGGTCTGCGGGCTGGCGAACGAGAAGCCGCTCACCGAGTTGGCGTTGATGCCGTTGTTCTGGAAGATGCTCGCGCCGCCGACGATAGCGCCCATTTCAGCGCGGCCGAGTTCTTTGCTCACTGCGAGGTTGTCGATCTTCAGCATGATGTTCTCCTGATAACTTGAATGGATGAGTGAGTGATTGATCGAGGCTTAGAGCTTCACGCCGCCGAGCACGCTGCCCACTGCGTCGAGCGACTTCGTGACGTTGGTCAGATCGACGTTCGTGTGCGTGGAAGCATCGACTTGCGTAACCGGCGCGACGTTGGTCTGCGGGCTGGCGAAAGCGAAGCCGCCGATCGAGTTCGCGTTGATGCCGTTGTTCTGGAAGATGCTCGCGCCGCCGACGATGGCGCCCATTTCTTCACGGTCGAGTTCTTTGCTGACTGCGAGGTTGTCGAGTTTCAACATGATGGTTCTCCGGATGACTGTGTGGTTAGGGATGAATTAATCTTCAGACCGCGACGCCGCCGAGCAGGCTGCCGATCGAGGAGAGCGACTTGGTGATGTTCTTCACATCGACGTCGGTGTGTTGCGATGCATCGACTTGCGTCACGGGGGCGACGTTGGTTTGCGGGCTGGCGAAAGCGAAGCCGCTGATCGAGTTGGCGTTGATGCCGTTGTTCTGGAAGATGCTTGCGCCGCCGACGATAGCGCCCATTTCAGCACGGCCGAGTTCTTTGCTGACTGCGAGGTTTTCGATCTTCAACATGATGTAGCTCCTGGGATTCGGTTGGGTTGGTTGAGCACCAATCGTTGCGCTCGCAGCTACTTATGCGAGGGCTGTGCCAGGTGAGGCTGGAAGATCCGTTAGGTTAACCTAACTCGCTGATTTATAGAGATAAAAATATAGAATGATGCGAGATATAGGGTGATTCAGGCTCGCCGCCATCGGTCCAGTTGTCGGCCATCGAAAGACAGGCGATCTGAATCTGTCGGTTTGCAACGAACAGGCGTCATTGGGACAAGACGAGGGAGAACGCGGCGCAAATTCAAGAGGATAACGAAGTATTTATAGCGAGATGCGGACACTCGCGTAGAGCGTCGCAATGGGAAGAGAAAGACGGGAAAAAGGGAGAAGGAAATTATTCCTTCTCCCTTGGATGAAGCTGGCTGTGTCTTACAGCTTCACGCCTTCCAGCAGGCTGCCGACCGACGACAGCGACTTCGTGACGTTCGTCAGATCGACGTTCGTGTGCGTCGATGCATCGACTTGCGTCACCGGGGCGACGTTGGTTTGCGGGCTGGCGAACGAGAAGCCGCTCACCGAGTTCGCGTTGATGCCGTTGTTCTGGAAGATGCTCGCGCCGCCGACGATGGCGCCCATTTCTTCACGGTCGAGTTCTTTGCTGACGGCGAGGTTGTCGAGTTTCAACATGATGGTTCTCCGGATAGCTGTGTGGTTAGGGATGAAATGAGCTTCAGACCGCGACGCCGCCGAGCAGGCTGCCGACCGACGAGAGCGACTTGGTGATGTTCTTCACATCGACGTCGAGGTGTTGCGATGCATCGACTTGCGTCACCGGGGCGACGTTCGTTTGCGGGCTGGCGAAGGCGAAGCCGCTGATCGAGTTGGCGTTGATGCCGTTGTTCTGGAAGATGCTTGCGCCGCCGACGATAGCGCCCATTTCAGCACGGCCGAGTTCTTTGCTGACTGCGAGGTTTTCGATCTTCAACATGATGTAGCTCCTGGGATTCGGTTGGGTTGGTTGAGCACCAATCGTTGCGCTCGCAGCTACTTATGCGAGGGCTGTGCCAGGTGAGGCTAGAAGATCTGTTCGGTTAATCTAACGTGCTGATAAGAATGGATATCTTTGGGAGAAGGTGCGGCTTTTAATCGACCGGGAGCCGGAGATTGCGCGTCGAGATGTCGGGGGTGGAAAAACAGAGCGGGGATGTTTGTTGGTCTCGGACGAACACGGTCTTCGATACGGGGCTCCCGTATCGAAGACGACATCAAAGTTGCTGGGAAACGCCGAGCGGAGCGATAGGTTCGATGACCGGCTCGCTTCTGGGCTGCAGATCGTGGATGAACGTCTCGGACAGTGCAATCACGCTGGCGAGTGCGCGCGTGTCGTAGAGCGCGTGATCGACATCTCCGCACACGGCGGCCTTCACTCTCGTCGTACGCGAGAGCTTCTTTCCATGCCTGCCGAAGTGCGCATTGAGTTGATCGAGCCCTTCGTCACCCGCGCCGTAGACGAGCAGCGTGCGCACGCCTTTGCGTTCGAGCGCGTGAACGACGCTGTGCGGTTCAGTAAGCGACTGGTTGCCGCCGGTATGCACCGCTTTCCTGCGCGCCACGCCGGGCATCTGCGATTGCAATCGCGCCGCGGCATTCGATGCGAACGCCTTCACGATCGGCTTGAGCCCACGCTGACCGCTCAACACGAGCCACCATTTCTTCGGCTTCAGAATGGCCGGACCGAGACGCGCCATCGTGTTGCGTCGCTGGTTCCTGAGCTCTTGCAGCGTCAGCCGCTCGGGGATGTAGAAGCGCTGCAGATTCACGGCGATCACGGCCGCGATAGCCGGCTCGATAAGCGATGCGCGCAACGCGCTATACGCACCCGAGCAGATGCCGAACGCGACGACGTTATCGTAGCCTTTGCGTTTGAGCCATGCGCCGGCTGTCGCGACATCTTCGATCGTGCTTTCGGCATGAATCGAAGCTGTCGTGTCCAGCGTTCCGTCCGGCGAACGCGCGGGGCTGTCGCCGATGCCGCGCGCGTCGAAGCGCAACGACGCAATGCCGCGTTGCGCCATTTCCCGCGCGATGCGCACCGACAGACGGCTGTCGCCCTGATGCACGCTGCCGGCCGTATTGGTAATGACGATGACCGGTCCACCTGCGAGTCTGTCGCGTGGCTCGCACAAGATGCCGAAGAGTCCGGCCGCGCCGAAGATCACCGTACGCTCGATGGCTTCCGGCGTTTCGATGATCGCATCGTCGCTCATGCTCGGCCGCGACGCCTTTCTCGCGCGGCCCGGCATGAGTTCCTCGAACTCGTCTTCGGCCATGCTCCGGGCGATCCATTGCGCGGCGCGCTCGAGCGTCTTTTCCGGCAAGGTAGACGAAGCGGTCTCCTGCATGAATTCGAAATAGTCGTCGAAACTTTCCGCCTGCACCTCGACGCCGCGATCGCGCAATGCAATGCACAGCGACTGGCTCGCGCCGGGTCGCATATCGGCGACGAACACGCGCTTGGGCAACGCATGATGACGGCTCATGGACTTGGCGAGATCGAGCCCGCTCAAGCGGCTGCGAAACGCTTCGCTATAAACCTGCCCGAGCACATGAAAGGGCGAATCGATCTGCCTCGCTTGCACTTCCACGGGAAGATTTTCGACCCATGTCTTGCGCAAGGCCGTCAATTCACGCAGATAGTGGCGTCCGTTCACCACGGGCGCGAGCAGCGCGAGCGAATCCACGAGCGGATGTTGCGATGCCAGCGCCGCCAACGTGCCGCCCAGACGCAAGCCGCACAGCGTGACCTTGGTCACGCCCGTCTCGTGCCGCAAGCGTTCGACAGCCGCGCCGATATCCGCGACGAAGTCGTCGAGCCGATCGCTTTCGTGATCGATTCCGACGGAATCGCCGGTTGCGAGATAGTCGAAGCGCAGGACCGGAATCTCCTGCCGCGAAAGCTCCTCGGCCAGATAGCGCATGGCCTTGTGGCCCCATGCCTCTTCATGTCCGAAAGGGTTGCACAGCACGACTCCGTGGGTTCCCTGACCGACGTGAAGCCACCCGAAACGGCCTCCGAAGACGAGCGGTGTCATGCGTCGCCTCCGCTTCCAAAATTACCGACGCACGCACGCATCTTCCGGTAAAACGCGACGCCGGCAACGTCACGCATCCCTAGGCCGCTCGATTTTCTAATAAGGTCGCGCATTTTGTTGAGTTTCTCATTGCACGTTTTGCAGGATTTAACATCCTTTCGATTCCTCAGTTCGGTGCGGTGGGCAACAAATTGACGATTTGGGTAAACCTTTATTGAAGGTGGGCGAGTTTTTCCGGGCGTTGGTCGGTCTAGGTGGTCAGAGTTGGAACAATGCGTTCTATCGGCAACATTAGTATTCCTGCCATTTATTTCAAAAGGTCACGCGTGAGGCAGTTCACGAGAACTTCGGCTCGCAGTCATTTCGGCTGCTCATGCGCACGTTGCCGGACATCTTGGCACGCGTGATCCGGTCTCGTAAGAACGGACAATATCCGTCAATATAGTTCGGTATGCTATTCAAGTGCTCTCATCGGTTCGTTGTCGTCGGCTCTCTGACCGGCTTGCTGGCTGCCTGCGTGGCTGAAGTTCTTCTTCGAGGTGGAAAGCAATGCGCTCGACGTGCTCATTCATTCGATGCGCAGTGTGCGCGGCATCGGCTGGACGCTGCTGGGCGCGGATCATGTACGCACAGCGCAGCCGGCTTGAGTAATTCTGATCTAACTCTGCATGAATAAGATGTGCTTGCCGTCTTGTGAAATTCAATCATCCAACAAGGAGTGTCATATGAAGTCCGCCAAAGTTCTGCTTGCCCTGATCTGTGTTTGCGCCGCCGGTGCCGCCAGCGCGAAGGAAATAAAAGTTGCACCCGCGAAGATGACGTGCGCGGACTTCGTGCAGGTCGATGAAGCGTATCAACCTGCGCTCGTTTATTGGGTCGCCGGCGTCGACAAGCTCGGCGTGAAGGGAACGGAGACCACGGTGATCGATACGGAACAGCCTGTCGGCGCGACCGTCGCGGAAGCATGCAAGCTGGAGCCGAATACGAAGTTCGTGACGAAGGTCCGGTCCATGGTCAAGGCGAATCAAATCGCACTCTTCGATCACCATTGAGGACGCGCGCTGTCGGTTGCTAGGTGACGAGATGAGTCGATACAGAACACGACTATCGTCGAAAAGCACGGCGAGCAAGACCTCTGACACGCGAGCCCGACGCTCACCTGGCCCTTGCAGGACATGACATGCGGCATAACCGGGCTCGCGTTTCACCAGCACGCTTGACGGACGCTTAGCTCCGCGCGTGTGCTTTTGTCATACAAGGCACACGTTTTCCATTTGCAATTTTCCGGAACGCGGTATGATGAATCGACATTACAAAGTGTAATGTCGTCGGTGAACAAATTTCTTGTGAATTTGTCTGCCTAAAGACGAAATCGGGGCCATTCAGATTGCTGATGACCGTAAGCAACCGTAAAGGAGCCTTCATGACATCACACGTTTTCGAGTCCGTGCGTCTGGACGACGTGTTGCTCGAATCAGATCCAATCGATCCGGCATGGATCCTCGAAGGCAATCCTGTCGCACGCAGCGGCAGATGGTCGCAAAGTCTCGACACCACGACGACCTCCTGGGTCTGGGACTGCACCGCCGGTCGTTTCAACTGGTACTTCGAAGAAGACGAGACAATCTATGTGATCGAAGGCGAAGTTATCATCACCGCAGAAGGCCAGGAACCGCGCATGCTGCGCGCGGGACACGCTGCATTGTTCTATGCGGGTACGCGCTCCGAGTGGTACGTGCCCAGATATGTGCGCAAGCATGCGATTCTGCGTCCGCATATCACAAAACCCGTATTGCTTGCCCTCAAGGTGAGCCGCAAGCTCCAGAGTAAGCCCAGCGGATATCTTCCGCGCACGGCGGTCTGAATCGCGATCGCTTGACACAAGTTTCCGTGGAAACTAATATTGTTTCCACGGAAACATGCGTTAAAGAGCGATCTGTGAATGACATTCTTGGCAATCAGAATCCTCTGGAGCGGCACCTCGGATACTGGATGAGGCTCGTATCGAACGAGGTATCGAACGCTTTTGCGCGCGCACTGGCGGATCGGCAAATATCCGTCGCCGAATGGGTGGCGTTGAACCATATCGCAAGCAGGGCGCATTCGACCAGTTCGGCAATAGCCACATCGATCGGCATGACGAGGGGCGCCGTCTCCAAGATTCTCGACAAGCTCGAATCGAAAGGGCTCGTCTCACGCGTTGCGAGCGCAGATGACAATCGTGTGCAGACTCTGTCGCTCACGCGCGACGCGCGTCGCTTGCTACCCAAACTGACCGCCATTGCGGACGCCAACGACGACCATTTCTTTTCCGTGCTCGACGAATCGGATCGAAACGCACTTCGAGCCCTGCTGCAAAAGCTCGCAGACCTCCATCAGATTCGCGACATCCCGATCGAGTAACCTCTTTTAACTGGAACAGTGATGAGTCAGGCGATCAAGAACCTTGCCGACGCCCAACAACGCGCGATGCAAGGCCGGCCGAAGTCCGGCGGATTTCCGTACCTTGCCGAAGTACTTCGACGTACCGGCATTCGATCGTGACGCACTGATCAATGCGTTACGGACGGATCCCCACGTTTCTGCAGAGCGCGTGGAACGCCGGTGTTATCCGCTACGACGTCGACCTGATTCGCCGACGCGTAATCTATTCCGGATGTCAGGGCGAAGAATACATTGGGCACTATCTTGAAGTGATAGTGTGATAAGAAGTTATCCGACCGGAAATCCAGGCTGTCGATAAGGAAGTTGCCGGGGCCTTGCTCGCTTGTGTGACGTCTGATGAAGAAGACCCGCCACCGGAGGCGGCAAGCAAAAAGTCCGCGCCCGCCAGATTGCAGAATACGGCCAGCCTGAGAATAATCGATATCGTTTCGATTGGCGCATACGTCGCCGCTGGCGAATTCGGGGCAACCGCCTGAAAGATGTTGCATTTCGGCTCTCCGTTGTCCCTGTCACCGCCTGCCAAGACTGCATGGGTGACGCAAACGAATTCGTTACCGAAAACGTATGTTCCGCTGATTTGAGCCGAAGAGACTTGACGTGCGGTTTTCAGATTAGCTATGCATAGGGATAAGATTAGGATTGTGGCGGAGGGTGCCAAGATATTGTCACTCGCGACGCTTATCCTCTGTCGATGATATCGTCGATAAGAGCGTGCGCGAATGCATCGAGAGTGGCTGGATCGCGTCGGATGGCGCTTTCGTCGAACGTTTCGAACAGGCGATGGCGCGATACGTCGGCCGCAAACATGCGATCGCCGTCGCGAACGGAAGCGCGGCGCTCGGAAGCGCGGCGCTCGAGCTTGGCCCCGACGATGAAGTCATCATCGCGACACATACGATCATTTCCTGCGCATCGACCGAAAAGTGCGCCGTTCATGAGGCTTTTACGATTCGATTGAACGCAGCGAGCGTTTCCAGGTCAAGCATATCGTGGTGTCGCCGGGCGCGCGTCTTTCGCTGCAAATGCATCATCATCGTGCGCGCCACGGCGCTCGTGACCCAAGGCGACAATCAGTTCCTGCCTTCGGAAAACGAATCGACGTATATTCCGCTCGGCGTGCGGCATCGTCTGGAGAATTCAGTCGGGCTCCTATCTCGGCGAAGACGATATCGCGCGGCTCGACAATTGCTACGGCCGCATCTGATCTTTTCAACAGCGCTTTGATGCCGAGGTATGACATGCGCGATTTTCAGGGATTGCTGGCGCGACTCTTCGATGTCGCTATGGTGGTAAGCGGCGCTACCATTGCGTCGCGGATCAGGTTCGACAATATCGCCGAGCCGGCTTACTACATGCCGTTCGTCGCCTTTGCAGCAGCGTTTTCACTCGTGCTTTTCCCGGGTTTCGGCGTGTACGAGTCGTGGCGCGGGCGCAGCAAGATCGTGCTGACGAGTCACGTATCGCTCGCGTGGCTCGTCGTGCAGGCCTGCGTGCTCGTGCTGATGTTCTCACTGCATCGGCTCGACGATGTCTCGCGGCTCTGGTTCGCATACTGGACCGCGATGTCGGGCGCGCTGATGATCCTGGGACGTCTTGCAACGCATGCGGTGCTTGCGCGCATGCGTCATGCCGGAATGAACTTCCATCAGGTGGCTGTCGTTGGCTGCGGCCGGCACTGTGAATCGATCATGAAAAGGATCGAGCGCGCGAGTCATTCGGGCTTTCGCACGATCGCGGTATTCAACGCATCCGCCGAATTGCCGATAACTTCGAGAATGCCCGTATTCGATGAATTCGACGCTTTCGTCAGGCATGTCCGCGAGCAACGGGTGGATGAAGTGTGGCTCGCATTGCCGCTATCGCAAGATCGGACCATCCTTCGCTTCGTGAACGAATTCCGCGACGATCTCGTGAACGTGCGTTTTATTCCCGACGTGCGCAGCCTCGCGCTCTTCGAAAGCGGCGTGACGGAGTTGCTGGGTGTGGCGGCGATCAACCTGATGGCGTCTCCGCTTTCGCAGAGAGCATTGCTGCAGAAAGACGTGTTCGACCGCCTGTTCGCACTCGTGGCGCTCACAGCGATCGCGCCGCTTCTGATTGTTATCGCCATTGCAGTCAAGCTCAGTTCGCCTGGACCCGTTTTGTTCAGGCAGCGTCGCAAAGGGGCGGACGGACGGGAATTCACCATCTACAAGTTCAGATCGATGCGCATGCATACCGAAGAGGCCGGCGTTGTCCGGCAAGCCACGCGCAACGATCCGAGGGTGACACGCGTCGGGGCGTTCCTGCGCCGCACGAGCCTCGATGAACTGCCGCAATTCTTCAACGTCTTGCGTGGGGAAATGTCCGTCGTGGGACCGCGTCCGCATGCGCTCGCACATGACGACCTGTATCAGAAAGTCGTGCAAGGTTATATCCATCGATACCGGATCAAGCCGGGAATTACTGGCTGGGCGCAGGTCAATGGCTTTCGCGGAGAAACGGACCGGGTAGAGAAAATGGAGGCGCGCGTCGCGCACGATTTGTACTATCTGGGGAACTGGTCGTTCGCACTGGATATGCGCATCATCGCCGCGACGATATTCAAAGGGCTACGCAGTAGCAACGCTTACTGATTCGATTACTTCGCGCTGCTCAATCGAGCCGCTTGCGCGTCGTCAATCCGCTCGCCTTGTCCCATTGCTCGGGCGTCATTTTCTGCACGGTGACGCCGAAAGTCCAGATATGACCTTCGGGATCTTTCGCGCGATAAGTTCGGTCGCCATAGAACTGCGTCTGCGGCTCCGCGATGATCGCTGCGCCCGCCGCGCGCGCATGCTCGCAATGCGCATCGACGTCCTCGCCTTCGGCAAGTTGCACGTGCACCGACTGCGTATTCCTGCCGCCGACCGAGCGCGGGCTCTTGTGGTCTTCGCTCCATTCGCTGCCAATCATGATCACGCAATCGCCATACGACATCTCGGAGTGGGCGAGATTGCCGTCGGCATCGAGAATGACGAACATCGGCTCGAAACCGAATGCGGCTTCGAGCCACCGGAAAGCGGCCTTCGGATCCTGATACGAGAGCGCGCTCGAAAGTCCTTTGCCGCGATAAGCTTCAGGCATATCGATACCTCCGGTTTATCCGCGATTAGCGAAAGGGCTCAGGCCGCGAGCACTTCGTTGACCGCCGCTTCCGCATTCTTCACGGCCGCCGCATGCTCGCGGATCAAGCGATAAACCGTCTCGCCCGGCACGGTTTCGGATTCGAGCAACTGATCGGCGATCGCGCGCAACACCGGCTCGTTCGCCTGCAAGAGCGCAAAGCATTCATCGCTCAGATCGTGCAGCAATGCGTTCGCGTGTCCGATCGAATTCTTCAGTTGCAAGCCCGCGTACTGCTGCGGCAACGCTGCAAGACTGAAGAGATTGCCGTCTTCGTTGAAGCCGAATTTCGACACCATGTCGAGGCTGATACGCGATGCTTCCTGAAGATCCGACGCCGCGCCGCTCGACGCTTCATCGAACATGAGCAGTTCCGCATTGCGCCCGCCGAGCAGCACCTGAATCTCGTTGCGCAATTCGGTCTCGCGATAAAGATGCTTGTCCTGCATCTTCGTGATGAGCGCGACGCCCAACGCGCCGCCGCGCGGCAGGATCGTCACTTCTTCGAGCACGCCGGTGCCGAGCAGCGCCGCGACGAGTCCGTGACCTGCTTCGTGCACCGCGATGCGCGTGCGTTCGTCGTCGGACAAGGCGCGTTCCGCACCGTTGACGTCGCCGATACGCGCAATCTTGATCGCTTCGAGGAAATGCCTCGCGCACACTTCGCGTTCGCCCGCCTTGCGCGCGACGAGTCCCGCCTGATTGACGATCATCGACAACGTGGCCGGCGACAGACCCGTCGTCAGACGCGCGAGTTGATCGAAATCGATGTCGTCGTTTTTCTTCTTCAGATTGGCCGCGTAGAAACGCAGAATCTCGGCGCGATCGTCGACGCCCGGCAGACGCACTTGCACCGTGCGATCGAAACGGCCGGGGCGGCGCAGCGCTTCATCGAGATTGTCCGGATGATTCGTAGCAGCGACGATGATCACGCCTTCGTTCGACGCGAAGCCGTCCATTTCCGCGAGCAGTTGATTGATGATGCGGTTGCTCTCCGCTTCCACGGGGCCGCCGCCGGTATCGGTGCGCTTGCCGAGGCCATCGGCTTCATCGATGAAGATCACGGTCGGCGCGTTCTTGCGCGCGAGCTCGAACAGATGCTTCACCTTCTGAATACCGACGCCGTAATACTTCGCGCTGAAATAACTGCCCGTGATCGCGATGAAGTTCGCGCCGCATTCGCCCGCAAGCGCCTGCGCGAGCCGCGTCTTGCCGACGCCCGGCCCGCCCGTCATCAGAATGCCGCACGGCGCGCGCACGCCCATGCCGGTGAATTGCGCGGGTTCGGTGAGCCACGCCCGCACATCGGTCAGCGCGGCTTTTGCTTCGCCCGCGCCGATGACGTCGTCGAAACGCAGCGTCGGCGACTCGCCGAGCAGTTGCGCGCCGCCTCGCATCTCGCGTCGCATGAACCAGAGAATGCCGCCGAGCATCAAGAGCGGCAGCAAGAGGCTCAGGATGTCGCGCGAACGATCGAACATTTCGCTCCAGCGCGCGATGCCCGTTCGCACGTTGGCGTCGGGCAACCAGACCAATTGATAGGGCGCGCTCGCACCGGGTTTCATATCGCCGAGCAGCAGCGCATTCGAAAACGCGCCGTTATGATCGGCCACGTAGTACTTATCGCCCTTCATCGTGGAGACGAGAATCGCATCCGGACTCACGCCGATCGTCGCGACGTTTTTATCGCGGATATCGGTCAGCATTTCCGATGCGTCTTTCTCGCGATGCGTCCACGCCGATGCGTCATGGCGCATCTGACTGGCGATTCCCGTCAGCGCCGCCGACTGCGACTGCTGGGCGCGCAATTCATGGCGCCAATGAACGAAGCCCGCGCCCGCGACGAGCGCTGCGGCGATCACACCGATTGCGAAGTATCGGCCAACGCGTGACCGCAGCGAATTCCTTGACGGTTTCATCAATTCTTTCCCAATGGGGCCGCGAGAGCGACGCCCTTCAATCTATCGTCGGAGGAAATGGCATCCGGACGTGTCTCTATTCGTGCTTCGGTGGTGGGATGCCCGCGCGTGTGTCTTGATCCTCAAGATGGCGTGGCGATCGACCTTGAACCGTAGATCGTCAACCATGCGAGCATGGCCCGCTAATCGGGAAGTGCTCCGCTGAATGGTGCCCAAATTGCATGACCATTCGATAACGCGGAACAGCGCGCGAACGAGCGTTAAACACGTCGTCAGATTTCACGTCCCTTTTTTTTAATTAACGGCAGGTGACGAGTCTTCTTGACGACCGTGTAAAAAGCGGATGATCCG
Source organism: Caballeronia novacaledonica (assembly GCF_900258035.1). GTDB lineage: Bacteria > Pseudomonadota > Gammaproteobacteria > Burkholderiales > Burkholderiaceae > Caballeronia > Caballeronia novacaledonica. The sequence continues at coordinate 29,684 of NZ_OGTP01000017.1, forward strand.
CGCTCGCGGCGTGATGCAGGTTGGATGGCGTATGCAGGACGGAGGCAAGGATATCACGGGAAAAAACTATGCTCCATCCGGTAAGGAATACTGCTTGCTTAGGGTAGTGAACTGTCCGCGACCATGGGGCGCGCGGCGGATCCAAACCGGAGGGTCATAACATCATGTTGTATTACGCGTTGGTCTTTTTCATCATCGCGATCATCGCCGCCGCTCTCGGGTTCGGCGGCATCGCGGCAGGAGCGGCGAGCATCGCGAAGATTCTGTTCTTCATCTTCCTCGTCATCTTCCTCGTGACGCTGGTGATGGGCCTCATGCGACGTTGACGGCCCTTTCCGATGCAGGCGTCGCGTCGCGGCTGGTCGGCGCGACGCCTTTTTTTTTGTCCGATCAACGCGCGCCGATCGACGACACGCGTTCCGTCGCGCGGCTCGGCTGAAGGGATACGCATCGGGTTCGGCCATTCCACGCCCGCGCTTGTTCCGCTAGCGCGCGATGGCCGAGCGCAGCGCCGCATCGCGGCGCACGATCCAGTTGAAGAGCGGCGTGGCCATCAGCGTGCTGACCACGGCCATCAGCACGAGAATCGAAAACAGTCCGGGCAGGATGACGCCCGCCGCGAGGCCGATGTTGACGATGATGAGTTCCATCAGGCCGCGCGCGTTCATCAGCGCGCCGATCGCCATGGCATCGCCGGAAGGCTCGCCGTTCGCGCGCGCGGCCGCCCAGCATGCGATGCCCTTGCCGCCGAACGATGCGAGCAGGATCGCGATGGCCGCGAGCATGATGGCCGGGTCCAGCAGCATGTCGAGCCGCGTGTTGAGGCCCGAGTAGGCGAAGAACATCGGCAGCAGGAACACGACGACGAACGGTTGCAGCATGTCGCGCAGCTTTTCCGTCAGCGGGCCGCGCGGCATCGCGACACCCAGCAAAAAGCCGCCGAACACGGCATGAATGCCGATTGCGTCCATCGCGAATGCGCAGAGCGAGAACAGCGCGAGCACGGTGGCGAGCACGCTCGTGGGCAGCGGCGCGTGCGGATTCAGTCCGGCCGCGAGCCGGCGCAGCAACTTCCCGCCGGCGAAGATCATGAAGAGCGCGAAGGCCGCGCCGCCGCCGATCGCCGCGTACGCGCCCATCCACGAGCCGCCGAAGCCCGCGAGCACGATCGCGAGAATGCACCAGGCGGCGGCGTCGTCGAATGCGCCGGCGGTCAGCGCGAGCGTGCCGAGCGACGTGCCGGTGAGCCCGCGTTCGTGGATGATGCGCGCGAGCATCGGAAACGCGGTGATCGCAATCGCCGCGCCGAGAAAAAGCGAAGCCTCGTAGAGCCGAACCTTGTCCGCGAAGAGGCCGGGAATCGTGTGCAGCCACGGCGTCATCGCGAACGCGAGCGCGAATGGCGCGACGATGCCGGCGAGCGACACGCTCATCGCGCTCTTCGCGCGTGCGCGGAAGTGGTCCGCGCGAAACTCCGTGCCGACGAGAAACATATAGAGCCCGACGCCGAGTTGCGCGGCGACGTAGAGCATGGCCATCGTCGGCTTGGGAAAGAGCGCCTGCTGCCAGTGCGGCAGGAGCATGCCGAAGAACGACGGGCCGAGCAGCACGCCCGCGATCATCTCGCCGACCACTTGCGGCTGACCCACGCGCTGCGCGAGCCTGCCGACGAACTGGCTCGCGAGCACGATCGCCGCGGCCTGGGCGAAAAAGTAGACGGACAACTGGGAAGACGGCATCTTTCGAACGGCGTAAGAATGAACGACGGGGAGTCTGACGGCGAGGCCGATGGTCTGTCAACGAGCCGGGGGGCTTGCCATGTCAGTTTTGTACCGGTATTGTCAAAAAGTTCGACAACGCGCCACGGAAGAGCTCGTCCTTCGCGACGACGCCGACGGAGCAACCGCCCCGGAAACTCTCAGGCAAAAGGACCGTGCGCGCCGGAACATCTGGAGAGCGGCGCAATTCTATTTGGAACGCGCCCACCGAAGGGGAGCCCCGGCTGCCGACGCCAACGTCGGGCGGCTTGCGGGCGAAACTCTCAGGTACATGGACAGATGGGGCATCGGTGCCGGCTGCGGTATGTGGCCAAGGCCGGCGATGCTCAATCAATCTGGACCATGTCATGTCACGAATCGCCATCATCGGCGCCGGGATCACCGGCGTCACGACCGCTTACGCCCTTGCGCAGCGCGGTTTTCGCGTCACCGTCATCGAGCGTCATCGCTATGCGGGAATGGAAACGTCTTTCGCGAACGGCGGGCAACTGTCGGCGAGCAACGCCGAAGTGTGGAACAGCCGCGCCACCGTGCTCAAAGGGCTGAAGTGGATGTTCACGCGCGACGCGCCTCTCCTCATGAATCCGCGGCCGGGCTGGCACAAGTACAGCTGGATCGGCGAGTTCCTGCGTCAGATTCCGAACTATCGTGCGAATACGGCCGAGACCGTGCGCCTTGCGATCGCGGCGCGCGAGCATCTGTTTCGCATCGCGCGGGACGAGAAGATCGATTTCGATCTCGAACGGCGCGGCATTCTGCATTTCTACGCGACCCGCAAGGAGTTCGACGCCGCCGCGAAAGTGAACGGGATCCTGACGGATGCGGGCCTCGACCGTCACGCGGTCACGCCGGAAGAGATCGCGTCGATCGAACCGACCTTGCATGGCTCGTTTCATGGCGGCTTCTTCACGCCGTCGGATTCCACCGGCGACATCCACAAATTCACGCGCGGACTCGCCGATGCCTGCGCGCGGCACGGCGTCGAGTTTCGCTACGACACGTCGGTGACATCGATCGATGAACGGGCAGGGCGTATTTCGCTGAACGTCGAGCATGCGGACGAGACGCAGACGCTTCACTTCGACGGCATGGTGATCTGCGCGGGCGTCGGCAGCCGGGCGTTTGCGTCGATGGCGGGCGATCATCTGAATGTCTATCCGGTCAAGGGCTATTCGATCACCGTCTGCCTCGACGACGCGCGCAGCCGCGATCACGCGCCGTGGGTCAGCCTGCTCGACGACCGCGCGAAGATCGTCACGAGCCGGCTCGGCGCGGACCGCTTCCGCGTGGCGGGCACGGCGGAACTGAACGGCGTCAATCGCGATATCCGCGCGGATCGCATCGCACCGCTCGTCGAATGGACGCGACGCCATTTCCCCGATGTATCGACCGCGCGCGTGATTCCGTGGAGCGGCCTGCGCCCGATGCTGCCGAGCATGCTGCCGAAGGTCGGGCAGGGCAGGCGTCCGGGCGTGTTCTACAACACCGGCCACGGGCATCTCGGCTGGACGTTGTCGGCTGCGACGGCGGAGATCGTCGCCGAAGCGGTGTTGCGGCGCATGCCGTCCAGACATGCGCAGGCCGGCGCTTCGTCGCATGTGAGGATGGACGTGGCGGCGTGATATCGTCGGCGCACGGTTCACTGTGACGAAGGAGCGTGCGATGGCCGAGCTCGTCAATTGCCTCTGGTTCGACGGTAACGCCCGTGAAGCGGCGGAATTCTACGCCGCCACTTTCCCGGATAGCCATGTCGGCGCGGGCCATGTATCCGCGAAGCCGGGCGTGGGGACGGGGCCGGAACTGACCGTCGAGTTCACCGTGCTCGGCCGGCGCTTTCTCGGGCTGAACGGCGGCCCGAACTTCAAGCCGAATGAAGCGGTGAGCTTCATGGTTCACACCGGCAGCGCGGAAGAGACCGATCGCTACTGGAACGCGATTATCGGCAATGGCGGCGAGGAAGGCCCCTGCGGCTGGTGCAAGGACCGCTGGGGCTTTTCATGGCAGATCACGCCGAAGCGGCTGCTCGACATCTTCGACGGCCCCGATCGCGAAGCCGCCAGACGCGCGATGGACGCCATGATGACGATGAAGAAGATCGACATCACGGCGATCGAGCGCGCGGCGGCGGGCGGCTGAGGTCTTACAGCGAACGCTCGATGGCCTTGCCGAGCAGATCGAGACCGAGATCGATCTCTTCCTCGCTCACCGTGAGCGGCGGCGCGATGCGGAACACGCCGCCCATTCCGGGCAACTGCACGATGTTCATGCTCAGCCCGAGATTCATGCACTCGCGCGTGATCTTCGCGCCGAGGCCGTCGGCGGGCTCCTTCGTGCGGCGATCCTTGACGATTTCCACGCCGAGCAGCAGACCGCGCCCGCGCACATCGCCGATGCAGTCGAAGCGTTCCATCAGATCGAGCAGGCCGCGTTTCAGCCGCGCGCTCATCACGTTCGCGCGCGCGACGAGCCCGTCGCGCTCGACCACGTCCAGCACGCGCAGGCCGACGGCCGCCGGCAGCGGATCGGACACGTGCGTCGTATAGAACAGATAGCCGAGTTCGTGCGCTCTCTCTTCGATCGCCGCCGACGTCACCGTCGCCGCGAGCGGCAGGCCCGCGCCGAGCGTTTTCGAGAGCGTGAGAATGTCGGGCGTGACGCCGTCGCGCTGGCAGGCGAACATCGTGCCCGTGCGGCCGATGCCGGTTTGCGCCTCATCGAGAATCAGCAGCATGCCGCGCTCCTCGCACTTGCGCTTCAACGCCGCCATGTAGCCTTCCGGCAATTCGATGATGCCGCCCGAGCTCAGAATCGGTTCCGCGATGAACGCGGCGAGATTGCCGCTCGACTGTCGATCGACGAGATCGAACGCGTAGTCGAGTTCCGCGAGCCAGTCGTAGTGACCGTTGCGCTCGAAGCGCGCGCGATACGCAAACGGCGCGGGAATCGCAAACGAGCCGACCGCCGCCGGACCGACGCCCTTGCGCCCCGCGCTGTAGGTGGCGGACGCGGCGTGGCCCGTCATGCCGTGCCACGACTGCGCGAAGCCGACGACTTCGTAGCCGCCCGTGACGAGCTTCGCCATGCGGATCGCGGCTTCGTTCGATTCCGCGCCGGTGCTGAGCAGCAGCGCGCGATCGAGGCCGGCGGGCGTGATATCGGCGAGGCGCGTCGCGAGATCGACGACGGGCCGCGACAACATTCCGCTAAAGAGATGATCCAGCTTGCCCGCATACTCGCTGATCACCGACACGATTTCAGGGTGACTGTGACCGAGCACGGCGCTCATCTGTCCCGACGTGAAATCGAGAATCGCGCGGCCGTCTGCGTCGTAGACGAAGCTGCCCTGCGCGCGCTCGATGATCATCGGCTCGAACGTGCCGCCGTAGCGAATGAGGTGCTGCCTGGCGTTCTGCCAAAAAGTTGCGTCGTTGTTCCGGGACACCGTGCTTCTCCTGGCGAAAGGTGAAAGAACTTGCAGTGTAGTCGGCGCTCTGGTTTTATAGAATCGAATAGTTCTAATGCGAGATAGAAGAGGATCTAATATCTTGAGTCTGTCGCTAGAGATCGAACTGCTGCGCTCGTTCGCCGTCATCGCGGAAGTGCGGGCGCTGAGCCGCGCGGCCGAGCGCATCGGCCGCACGCAATCCGCGCTGAGCCAGCAGATGAAGCGGCTGGAGGACATCGTCGATCAGCCGCTCTTTCAGCGCACCGGGCGCGGCGTCGTGCTGACGAATCCCGGCGAGCGTCTGCTCGTTCACGCGCAGCGCATCCTGCGGCTGCACGACGAGGCAATGGCCGATCTGTGCGGCAAAGGGCTGTCGGGCAGCATCCGCTTCGGCTGTCCGGACGATTACGCCGCCGTTTTCCTGCCGACCTTGCTGCGGCAGTTTTCGGGCCAGCATCCGCACGCGCTGGTGGAAGTCGTGTGCGGCCCGACGCCCCGGCTCGCCGAGCAATTGAAGAAGCGCGCGCTCGATCTCGCGATGCTCTCGCTGCCCGAAGACAGCCCCGGCGACGAGGTGATCCGGCGCGAGCAACTCGTGTGGATCGGCTGTCCGGGGATGCATTCGACGCACTACGATCCCTTGCCGCTCGCGCTCTCCGATCCCGACACGCTCGATCACATCGCCGCGTGCGACGCGCTGGAGCGTGCGGGCAAGGCGTATCGCATCGCGTATGCGAGCAGCAGTCTCGCGGGGCTCATCGCGCTGGTGCGCTCGGGGCAAGCTTTCGCGGTCATCACGCAGACGGCCGTGCCGGCGGATTTGTGCGTGCTGAATGCCGATCCCGGTTTGCCTGCGTTGCCGGGCGTGGGCATATCGCTGAAGTTCGCGCGGGAGCGGCCGTCGTTGTTGACGGCGGCGTTTGCGGAGCACATCCGGCTCACGCTGCCGTTGCTCTGAGGCGATGAAATTCGATCGGGCGAAGTAGGCCGGAAATCACCCGCTTTCCGACGCTTGGCGCAACGTTTTCGCGCGCTAAGATGCTTTGCATCCCCTCTAGCTCTTTTCCCTCCAGGGATCGAGCGACTTGGCGTCGTGCGGATTCCGTCCACACGACGCTTTTCTTTTGCGGCGGAAGCGTTCATGCGCGGGCTACACTAGCCGCTTTCCTTCCGCGCCCCGCACGCCATGCCTTCTCGCGACCACGACAGCGCCGACGCCTCGCAAGACCCGGCGCTCCTGCGACGCCTGCTGCGCGCCAGGGACCGAATGGACGCGTCGTCGCACGAAGACTGGCCGGTGAGGCGTCTGGCCGAAGTCAGCGGCGTTTCCGAAGCCCATTTCGCGCGCTCGTTCAAGCGGGCGTTCGGCATTCCGCCGCATCGCTATCTTCTGACGCGGCGCATCGAGCAGGCCGTCACGCTGTTGCGCGACACCGATCTTTCCATCACGGACATCGCGTTCGTCACCGGCTGGGAGAGTCTCGGCACCTTCGGCCGCATCTTTCGCGACATCACCGGCCACAGTCCGGGCGCGATGCGCATCGAGTCCCGCGCCGCCATTGCCGCGCTCGATCGCGTGCCCGCCTGCGTGCTGAAGGCCGCGCAGCGTCCCGATCTGACGATCGCAGTTTTGGAGAAGCGCCGGCGCGGCGCGAAGGGTACAGTGCGGCCATCTTCAACGAAGGAGGTCACATGAATCAGGGCATCAACGTGGTGGGCATCTATGTCGACGATCAGGACGAAGCGCTTGCGTTTTACGTCGGCAAGCTCGGATTCCGCGTTCACACCGACGTGCGCAACGGAACGTACAGATGGCTCACCGTGCAGCATCCGGATCAGCCTTCGTTTCAGCTCGGCCTGTTCGCGCCCGGCCCGCCCATTCACGACGACGCCACCGCGCAAACGCTGCGCGCGATGGTCGCGAAAGGCGCGATGCCGCCGCTCGTGCTGTCCGTCGCGGATTGCCGCGCGACATACGAACGGCTGAAGGCGAATGGCGTGGAGTTCACGCAGGAGCCGGTCGATCGCTTCGGCAGCGTCGATGCCGGATTTCGCGATCCCGCCGGCAATGGCTGGAAGATGATTCAGGCGCCGCGCTGAACGGGACATGATGTGTCCGGGTTCGCGGAGAACATGAGGTCTGTTCATAGAGTGCTTAGAACATGACCGAATTGCTCATTGAGTCGCCGCGAACCGGCGCGGCTTCCTCGTATGATCCGCCTCGCGACACGCCGGCGCTCGTGCTGGCGTGGATCAGGCGCGCCCGCGAATCGCAGATTCGTCATTACACGATGGCCGACAGGCTGACGCGCTGCGGCCGGCGGCTCGGCCTCGGCGTCATCGGCATTACGGCGGTGACGGGCACGTCGGCGTTTCTGTCGCTCGTCGCGGCGGCGGTGTCGCCGGACGTGCGCGTGGTCATCGGCATGACGAGCCTGAGCGCGGCCGTGCTCGCTTCGTTGCAAACGTTCCTGCGTTACAGCGAGCGCGCCGAATTGCATCGGCGAGCGGGCGCGCAGTACGGCGCAGTGCGGCGGCGTCTCGAAGCGATCCACGCCGCCGATCCTTCTTTGCATGATCCGCGCGTGATCGATGCAGTGCGCGACGAACTCGACCATATCGCGCAGACCGCGCCGCATCTGCCGCGCAGCGTGGCGAAGTCGTGAACTGCACCGCTGGTGTTGTAAGGGCTCGCGAAAGACCAATCGATCTCGCGCATGAAACGCAGTACTACGAAGAAAATGGCGATGTCGTCGGTTCGATTCGGGATGCGTTGCGGTCTTCGTGATGCTCTGCATCGGGTTACTCGCACCTCAGCGAAAAGCGCAGCCCTGCACACCGAGGAAAACGCTACGCCAATAATCAAGCGATGAGTCGCGGCTGATAGCGGTCAGCCTGATTCAACTGATGATTGAACGTCACACACGATGCCTTTGTTTGCGTTTTCGAAACGTTGCCCGGTATGCTACGGTAATTCGTATGTATTACTTGCGACCGGGCGATCGCTGATTGTCGATTGCCTTCCGGAATGATTCGGACGGAGTGTGACAATGGACCAGCGGACCGGCGAATCGTCGCCTTATCTGCTCATCTGCCCTCGATGTGAAGCTCTTTCGTCAGTCGAAGAAATCGTATGCCCGCTTTGCGGCGCCGACAGACACGGCGCCGTCATGAAGAAGGACGCGGAAACGACGTCGCGGGCGGTCGAGGCGGCGCGCGGCTGGTGGGGCAGACGTCCGCGCCTGCGCGAACCGCGTTTGTCCGCGCCCGCGTCGGGCGGCGCGGCTGTGCTCGAATCGGATCGCATTTCGAATTCGATACTGACCACGGTCGCCATGGGCGGTGTCGTGCTCGGCGCGTGTTTCCTGATACGCGCCTATATCGAACAACATCCGTCGACGCCGCGTGCGGGAGCATTGCCTGTCGCGGTCGCGGGGAGCGTCGGAGAGCAAGCTCGCGCGGCGACGAAATCTTCAGTCGAAAAGGCTTCACCGGTGATGACGGTAGCCGCGTCGAGCGAGAATCGCGATACCCGTCCGGTCGTCGTTCCCGAACGCCCGGTCGCGGCGAAACCGCCCGCAACTCGCGCGCAGGATTCGAGCAAGGCAACGTCGAAAGCCGCCTCCAAACCCGCCGCCGCCTGTGCGCATAAAACCAGTCGTGCATGTGCCGTGCAACCGCAACGTCGCGTTGCCGCAGCGGAGCCGAAACGTCGGCAGACGAGCAAGTCTTCGAAGACTCCGCCGGTCGCACAAGCGAAAACCACGTCCACGAAGGATTTTCAAAAGGTCGCCGCGATCCCCGCGCCGGTGAAACCGGCCATGACCGCCGACGGAAGCTGGAAGCCGAGCAGATCGAAGAATTAGGTCAGATCCACTTCGCCTTCCGAAACCAGCGAAAGAGCAACGTGTCGATCGTGACGATTCCCGCGATGACGATCGGATAGCCGAAGCGCGTATGCAATTCCGGCATGTGCTCGAAGTTCATGCCGTAAATTCCGGCGATCATCGTCGGCACCGCGAACATCGCCGCGAACGTGCCGAGGCGCTTGGTGATTTCGCTGTCGGCCAGCGCGATCATGCCGAGATTGACCTGAATCGCGGTGATCACCATTTCGCGGCGTCCCTCGATCGCGCCGACGATCCGCTCCAGATGAAAGTAGACGTCCTTGAAGTAAGCCGTCATGCCTTCGCAGATGCCCGGCACGCGGCCGCCGGTCAGCTTGCCGACGCCTTCGAGCAAAGGGCCGACGTGATGACGCATGACGACGAGCTGTCGCTTGAAGCGATACAGATCCTCGATCAGCTCGCGTGAATCGCGCCCTTCCTGACGCGCGAAAATGCGGTCCTCCAACACTTCGAGTTCGGCGGTCATCGTTTCCAGCACGGAAAAGTAGCCATCGACGATATCGTCCATCAGCGCATAGAGCACGAAAGCGGACCCTTGCCTGAGGAGCGGCGGTTCGCGTTCGCAGCGTTCGCGGACTTTCTTGAAGCCGTGCATCGTGCGCATGCGTACCGAAAGCACATAGTTCCTGCCGACGAATACATCGACTTCGCCGAACAGCAGACTGCCATCTTCCTGAAGCTCGACGGTGTGCATCACCGCGAAGAGCGATTCGCCGTATTCCTCGATCTTCGGCCACTGATGATGCGCGCGCACGTCCTCGACGGCGAGCTCGTGCAGGCCGAATTCTTCTTTCATCGCGTCGAGTTCCTGGGGATCGGGATCTTTCAGCGCGACCCACACGAAGCACTCCGGCTTCTGCACGTAGTCGCTGATCTCGTCGACGGTGATATCGCCGAGCTTTCGACCGTCCTGATAGGCGGCGCAGGCAATCAACATGTTCGGTCTCCACGAAGACAGACATGCATCGTGCATCGCTCAGTGGACGCTTTTATGACATCGCGTGCCGCGTGAGCACGTTTTTATTGCGGTCGAAAGGGAAAATACAGGTGAAGAATGCGCCGCGCGAGCGATGCGAAGCGCATTCGTAAGGCTTACTTGGCAGGCTGCCAATGATCATCGACGGTCTTGTCCGTCACGCGCACCTTCGCGACCATCGGCGAATAGCCGCGCAACTTGATTTCATCGACGGCAAGCCGCTCCGAGCGATACACCTGCTGCGTGATCTTCGTGCCGTCGTGGAATTCGAGCGTGTAGCCATCGATCGGCCCCCACTGGCCCTTCGGCATCGGTTCGATATAGACATTCTGCATTGCGTTGCTCCAGCGTGATTGGAAAGCACCGGGCGGTTCGCATCGGCGAACGTGCACCTCTTGTATAAGAGGTTATCGAAGAAAGGGCGGCGGCCGGTCGCGGTACGTGGTGATGCGCACCAAATAAAAATCGATAATAATCAACGCATTATCAACGGCCTCTCATGATGAGAAAGGCCATTCTCCGATGTGCAAACCGCGCCGTGCTGCCATGCAGCGCGGATTTTCGGGAAACGGACCTCAATTCCGCATCGTGAGATATTTCTGGCGATAATTAGTAATAGCGGTCACGAGCGCGCGCCGGTTGGGCAAACGTCAGCCGACGACGAACACGGTGCGCACGCCTGCGTCATCGTCCCAACGCTCGCCCAGTTGCGAGAGCGGCACGGCTTGCGTATCGACATGCAGGCCGCCCGCCGCAGCCGCTTTCAGCACGGCTTGCGCCGCCGCGAGCAATCGATCCAGCGCGATGCTGCCGAGACCGCTGCCGAGCAGCGTGATCGCGCTGGAGCGCAGCACGGCGGCAGGCAACGCGATCTCGCCGCCGCTGATCGCGCCGATCTGCACGAAGCGCAACGCACGCTGTTCCTGCGATGCCCGCGCCGCCGCGATCAGCAAAGCGCGCGCGCTCGCTCCCCACAGATAATCGAGCACGACATCGACGCCATCGGCGAATGCGGTTTCGAATGCGCGGCTCATCGCGGGTTCGTCGTCGCTGAGCGCGATGGTTTCATCGGCGCCCATCGCGCGCAACGTGTCGAGCACGGTCCGATTGCGTCCCGTCGCGATGATTCTTCCCGCGCCGAGCTGCTTCGCGACCTGAACCGCGAGTTGCCCGGACGCGCCCGTCGCGCCGTTGATCAGGACCGTTTCTCCGGCGACGAATCGTGCGCGCTCGGTCAGCGCCGCCCACGACGACATGCCGGGAATCGCGATGGCCGCAGCGGTGACGTCGTCGAGCGCATCGGGCACGGCGATGCAACGCTCGGTCGCGACGAGCGTGCGTTCCGCCATCGCGCCGAAGGGCGCAACGGGTGCGAAGAAGTACACGCGCTCGCCGCTTTCGAGACGCCCGGCGCCATCGACGCCCGCGACGAACGGATACGTATTCGACGACGAATAATGCTGTCCCGAGGCCCGTGCGCGCGCCAACTGGCTCAACGCGGACGCGGCCACGCGCACGATGCGATGACCATCCGATGCCACGGGATCGTCGAAGTTCGTATAGACGGGTTTCTGTGCCAACTGGCTGACTACGGCTGCTTTCATCGGATCACCTGTGTGTTGGGTTTCATTGCGCGTCGATCCACGCTTTCAATGCGGGATCGCGTATTTCGAGCACATCGAAAAAGCCGAGCGCATGCAGCGCCGGCAGCGCGTCCGCGATATCGCGTTGCGCCGTCGCGCGTGCTTCGCTGCCGGCGTTCGTATCGAGCCAGATGCGCGCGTTGACGAGAAATGCGCCGGCCGTGCCTTTGCGCACGGTTACGCCGTTCACTTCGGCGTGGTCGGCGTGATCGGGAAGGATGTCGCTGGCTTGCATCGTTGGTGGCTTCCTGTGTGCATCGGATGAAGCCAGTCTAGTCGTGCGTCATCGGCCGGTCTCCGGTATAAAGGTCAATCGATACCGCAATCCGGCCATGCATACACCGATCATCCGACCGGACCTCGTCATGTCGCACGAAGGCCCGTTCCTCGCCGCAGCCGAACTGACACAGAGCGAGCCGCGCGAGATGTCGCCGCACACTCACGCGCGCGGGCAGTTGATGGGCGCGTTGAGCGGACTGGTATCGATCGGCGTCGATGCGCATCGGTGGGTCGTGCCCGCGATTCATGCAATCTGGATCCCGCCGCATCGCGTGCATTCGGTGCGTTCGTACGGGCCGTTCTCGGGATGGAGCGTGTTCGTCGCCGAGGCGCGTTGCGCGACGCTGCCGGCGCAACCGCGCGCCATTCGCACGACGCCGCTTCTGCGCGAGGCCGTGCATCGCGCGGCGACGTGGCCGGGCGCGGCGCTCGATGCATCGCAGGCGCGCATCGCGGAAGTGATCGTCGACGAACTCGCCGCCGCGCCCGAAGAGCCGCTGCATCTGCAGCGCCCGCTCGATCCGGCGCTCGTGAAAATCACCGATGCGCTCGCGAACGATCTCTCCGACAACCGGCGCTTCGAGGAATGGGCGGCATGGGCGGGCGTGTCGCCGCGCACGATGAGCCGCCGCTTCGTCGCGGATACCGGGCTCACGTTCGCGCAGTGGCGTCAGCAGGCGCGCATGCTGCGCGCGCTGGAGCGCGTGGCCGATGGCGTTCCCGTCACGACGATCGCGCTCGAACTCGGCTACGGCAACATCAGCGCGTTCATCGACGTGTTTCGCAAGACCTTCGGCACGACGCCTGGCCGTTACATGGCGGCGCGCGACTGATCTTCGCATCGGAAGCCGCTATCCTTGAGGAAAACGGAGCGAGACATGAACGAGACGAACTGGTATACCGAGCGCGGCTGTTCGCTCGACGAGTTTGCGAGCCTGCTGCAACGCGATGCCGCGCAAAGGCCCGCGTTCGCGTCGGATACGCAGCGCGGCGTTCCGCTCTACGACTGCCACGCGCTCGCCGACGTACTACGCGACACATCGAAGCTCATGGCGTTGCAGGCGGAATGGGCGACGGTGCTGCGCGACGGCTCGGGCGTCTTCGTGTTGAAGCGCGCGTATGCCGACACCGGCCCGATCGACGAAGCCACCGTGATTTTCGAATCCATCATCGAGCAGGAGCGGGCGCGAGGCGCGAGCGCGGGCGATCACTTCGCGAAGGCGGGCGCGAACGATCGCATCTGGAATGCGCAGGAAAAGCTCTGTCTGCAAGCGCCGCGCGTGTTCGCGCGCTACTTCGCGAATCCGTTCATCGAATGCGCGGCGCAGGCGTGGCTCGGTCCGGGTTTCCAGATGACGTCGCAGGTCAATGTCGTGCGGCCGGGCGGCGACGCGCAACAGGCGCATCGCGACTATCACCTCGGCTTTCAGACCGCCGATGAAGTGCGGCGCTATCCGGCGCACGTCCACGCGATGTCGCCGTTTCTCACGCTGCAAGGCGCGGTCGCGCACAGCGACATGCCCGTCGAAAGCGGTCCGACGAAGCTTCTGCCGTTCTCGCAACGCTATCGCGAAGGCTATCTCGCGTGGCGTCGCGCGGACTTCCGCGAGTACTTCGAAGCCCACTACGTTCAACTGCCGCTCGACAAAGGCGACGCGCTCTTCTTCAGCCCGGCGCTCTTTCACGCGGCGGGCGCGAACCGCACGCATGACGTGCAGCGCATGGCGAATCTTCTGCAGGTTTCATCGGCGTATGGCCGCGCGATGGAAACGCTCGATCGCGCGCGCATGTGCGAAGCGATCTTTCCGGTGTTGCTCGATTACAAATCGGCGGGACGCATGAACGATGCCGAGTTGAATGCGGTCATCGCGTCGTGTGCGGAAGGCTATGCGTTCCCGACGAATCTGGATCGCGATCCGCCCATCGGCGGTCTTGCGCCGAAGAGTCAGCAGGCGCTGCTTCGCCAGGCGCTCGATGAAGCCTGGCCCGTGAATGCGTTCGAACAGGCGCTGAAGGACAACGCATGGCGCCGAAGCACATAACGCCTCATTCCTGATACACCGCCGACAACACGCTTTGCGCATCGGCGAGTGCATTGTCGAGTTGCACGAGACTCGCATGACGCGCGCCGAGCGGATCGCGATTCGAGATCGCGGTGAGAATCGCCTTGTGCCGCGGCAACGACAGCGCGTGCGTATCGGGATGGCGGCTCGTCAGCTTGATCGATTCCGACAGCGCCAGCGTCAGCATGTGTCCGATGTACATCAGCATGTCGTTGTGCGTCGCCGTCAAGATCGCGCGATGAAACTCCAGATCGGGCGCGAGCAATGCCTCGGGCGTGTCCGCGTGCGACATGCGCTCGAACGCATCGCGGATGCGCGCGACATCGTCTTCCGTCGCGTTCGATGCGGCGAGCGCGGCGGCGGCCGGCTCGACGATCCTGCGCACCACGAGCAGCGACTGAAAGAACTCGCCTTCATGCACGCTGTTGATGGTCCAGAAGAGCACATCGGGATCGAGCGTATGCCATTCGTCGCGCGGACGCACGACGCTGCCCAGACGCGGCTTCGAGAGCACGAGCCCTTTCGCGACCAGCACGCGAGTCGCTTCGCGCAGCACCGGCCGGCTCACACCATATGCTTCGCATAACTTGGCTTCGGCAGGCAGGCGATCGCCCGGCTGGAGCTTGCCGCTCACGATATCGATGCCGAGCTCCTGCACGATGCGCGCGTGCATGCTCTTGCGGGGCTGTGGATGGCGATAGTCCATGTCTTCGTCAGCGCTTCGCCGCGCCGCGTTCGCCGAACGCGCGCTGCGACAGGCAGAACACGAGCAGCAACGCGCCGACGGCGATCTTCGTCCACCACGAACTGAGCGAGCCGTCGAACGAGATCAGCGTCTGAATGATGCCGAGCAACAGCACGCCGAACAGCGTGCCGATCACGTAGCCGACACCGCCCGTCAGCAGCGTTCCGCCGATGACGACGGAAGCGATCGCATCGAGTTCGAGGCCCATTGCGTGCAGACCGTAACCCGACAGCATGTAGAACGTGAAGAGCACGCCGCCGAGCGCGGAGCAGAAGCCCGACAGCGCATACGCGCCGATGGTCGCCGCGTTCACCGGCAAGCCCATCAGGAGCGCCGAATGCGGATTGCCGCCGACCGCGTAAATGGTGCGTCCGAACGGCGTGTAGTGCGCGACGAACACCGCAACGGCCAGCACGCAGAGCGCGATCACCGCGCCGAGCGACAGCGACGCGCCGCTCATGACGGGTATGCGAATCTGCGAAACGGCTGCGTACCACGGGTCCGTGATGCTGATCGAATCGATGCTGATGAGATAGCACAGCCCGCGCGCGAGGAACATTCCCGCGAGCGTGACGATGAATGGTTGCAAACGAAAGCGCGCGATCAGCCAGCCCATCAGCGTGCCGAACGCGGTGCCCATTGCGAGCACGAGCGGAATCACCACGAGCGGATGCCAGCCCGCTTTCTCGACGAGCGCGGCGGAGACCATCGTCGTGAGCGCGATCACCGATCCCACCGAAAGATCGATGCCGCCCGACAGAATCACGAACGTCTCGCCCACCGCGACGACGATCAGAAACGCATTGTCGATCAGCAGATTGAGAAAGACCTGCGGCGAGAAGAAGCCCGTGTACATCACCGAGCCGAGTACGGATACGGCGATGAAAAGCGACACCGTCGCGGCGAGCGGAAGATAGCGGCTGCGCGAAGTCTTGCGCGGCGGCGTATCTTCCTTGCGATGCTGCGTGAGCGTGGGCAGGCCGGAATTCATCGGCGCACCTCGCGGTCGGAAAGAGCGGGGCGGCGCGCGAACTTCACGACCGTCGCGCGGAATTCGCCCGACTGCAGCATCATCACCACGAACACGACGATCGCCTTCACGACGAGATTCACCTCCGGCGGCACGCCGAGCGAATAGATCAGATACGTGAGCGTCTGAATGATGAGCGCGCCGATCACGCTGCCCGCGAGCGTGAAGCGCCCGCCCGTCAACGCGGTGCCGCCGAGCGTCACGGCGAGGATCGCATCGAGTTCGAGCAAGAGGCCCGCGTTGTTGCCGTCGGCGCTTTTCACGTTCGAGCTGATGAGAATGCCCGCGACGCCCGCGCACAATCCGCTGAACGCATACGCGCCGAGCGTGAGCCGGCGCGCCTGCACGCCGGCCACGCGCGCGGCGGTCGGATTGATGCCGATCGCTTGCAGGAACAAGCCGAGCGCCGTGCGCGTGATCGCGAGATAGAGCAGCACGAACACGAGCGCGACGATCAATATCGACACCGGCACGCCGAGCAGATAACCGCCGCCGAAGAAGAAGTAGGGCGAGTAGTAGATCGTGATGATCTGGCCGCTCGTGATGAGCTGCGCGATGCCGCGTCCCGCGACCATGAGAATGAGCGTCGCGATGATCGGCTGCATGCCCGCGCGCGCGACGAGCAGGCCGTTCCACAGCCCGCACAACAAGGCGACGCCGAGCGCGAGCACGATCACGACGGGCAACGGAAAGCGCGTGACGTTGCCTGCGATCGATCCGCCGATCGCCCATGCGGCGACCGCGCCCGCGATGGCGACGACCGCGCCCACGGAGATATCGATGCCGCGCGTCGCGATCACGATGGTCATGCCGAGCGCGACGACCGCGAGCGGCGCGGCGCGATTGAGGATATCGACGAGGCTGCCGTAAAGATGATGATCGCGCCATTCGACATGCAGGAAGCCCGGATTGAACGCGGCGTTCAGCGCGAGCAGCAGCACGAGTGTGACGATCGGCCAGCCAAGCCGATGTTCCATCGCCGAGCGCAGCATTCCACGCCGTACGGTGTCATCCATGTTCGGCTCCAATCCTTTCGCACACCGTATCTTCACTCGTTCCCGCCGGAAGTTCGCCGACCTTGCGACGGTCGCGCAGCACGACGATGCGATTCGCAATGCGCACGACCTCCGCGATCTCCGACGAGATGAAGAGCACCGCCATGCCCGTCGATGCGAGGCGCAGTATCTCGTCCATGATTTCCTGCTTCGCCGCGACGTCGATGCCGCGTGTGGGCTCGTCGAGGATCAGGAGGCGCGGCTCGGTCGCGAGCCATCGGGCGATGAGCGCTTTTTGCTGATTGCCGCCGGAAAGCAGGCCGATCGGCATGTCGAGCGTCGCGGCCTTGATGCCGAGCGCGCGCACGAACCGTTCGGCGAGCGCGTTCTGCTCCGCGCGCGTGAGGCAGCGCCGCGCGCCCATGCGCGCCTGCAACGCGAGTGCGATGTTCTCGCGCAGCGACAACTCCGCGACGATGCCATCCGCCTTGCGCTCTTCCGGACAGAACGCAATGCCGTGACGGATCGCCTGCGCGGGCGTCGCGAACGAAACCGGCGCGCCATCGATGCGCAGTTCGCCTTCGTCGGGCTTCTCCAGACCGAAGAGCAGTTTCGCAAGCTCGGTGCGCCCCGAGCCGAGCAAGCCCGCGACGCCGATCACTTCGCCCGCGCGTATGCGCAGATCGAGCGGCTGCAATTGTCCTTTCTGACCGAGTTGCGCGGCGTCGAGCAGCGCCGCTTCGTTCGTGTCCGCTTCGACATCGTCGGGCGGCGCCTGACGCGCTTGCGCGGCGGCAAGCTCGCGTCCGAGCATCGCGGCGATGAGCGCCTGTGTGCCGAGCTCGCTCGCACGCCATTCGCCGACGCGCCGGCTGTTGCGCAACACCGTGATGCGATCCGAAATCGCGTAGACCTGATTCAGAAAGTGCGTGACGAAGAGAATCGCGAGACCTTGTTCACGCAGGCGGCGCAGCACGTCGAAGAGACGGCGCACTTCGTCGTCGTCGAGGCTGGAGGTCGGCTCGTCGAGAATCAGCACTTTCGACGACAGCTTCAGCGCCCGCGCGATCGCGACCATCTGCTGCACGGCGACCGAATAGCTCGTCAGCACGCGCGTCACGTCGATATCCAGGCCGATGCGCGCGAGCAGTTCGCGCGCCTGCCGGTTCGTCGCGTCCCAGTCGATGCGATAGCCGTGCAGCGCGCCGCGTCGCGGAAAGTAGCCGGCGAAGATATTCTCCGCCACCGACAGGTTCGGGCAGAGATTCACTTCCTGATAGACCGTGCTGATGCCGAGCTTCTGCGCGCCGAGCGGCGACTCGGGGCGAATCGCGCGGCCGTCGAGCAGAATCTCGCCGGCGTCGAGACTGACGACACCGGTGAGCACCTTGATGAGCGTCGACTTGCCCGCGCCGTTCTGTCCCATCAGCGCGTGAACCTCGCCCGGATAGAGGGTGAGATTCACGTCCTGCAACGCATGCACGCCGGCGAAGCGCTTGTCGATGCCGCGCAACTCCAATACGGGCGAAGTCATCGGCGATCAGTATTTTCTGTTCGGGAATTCCTTCGCCGCAACCTCCATCGGGAAGATGCTTTCCTGCGTCACGATGCGCTTGGGCACCGACTTGCCCGCCTTGATGTCCTTCACGACCGACATCAATTGCGGCCCGAGCAGCGGACTGCACTCGACGGACACGTTGAGCTTGCCCGCCATCATCGCTTCGAACGCGCCCTTCACGCCATCCACGGAAATGATGACGATGTCCTGGCCCGGCTTCATGCCCGCTTCCTCGATGGCCTGAATCGCGCCGATCGCCATGTCGTCGTTGTGCGCATAGAGCACGTTGATGTTCTTGCCCTCGGCCTTGAGAAACGCCTCCATCACTTCCTTGCCCTTCGCGCGGGTGAAGTCGCCCGTCTGCGAGCGGATGATCTTGAACCTCGGGTCGCCCTTGATGATCTCCTCGAAGCCCTTCTTGCGATCGATCGCGGGCGCCGAGCCGACCGTGCCCTGCAATTCGACGATATTGATCGGTCCCGGCTTGCCTTTCTCTTTCTCCAGAAGCCAGCGGCCCGCCTTGCGGCCTTCCTCGGTGAAGTCGGAGCCGATGAACGTCACATAGAGCGTGTCGTCCTTGCTGCTGATCGCGCGATCGGTGAGCACGACGGGAATCTTCGCGTTCTTCGCTTCGACGAGCACCGTCTCCCAGCCGGTTTCGACGACCGGCGAGAACGCGATCACATCGACCTTCTGCGCGATATACGAGCGAATCGCCTTGATCTGATTTTCCTGCTTCTGCTGGGCGTCGGAGAATTTCAGGTCGATGCCGGCCTCTTTCGCGCTCGACTTGATCGATTCGGTATTCGCGGTGCGCCATTCGCTTTCGGCGCCCACCTGCGCGAAGCCGAGCACGATGGGTTTCTGCGCGAAGGCGGGCAGCGGGAGCATGGCGCTCAAAGGCGCGGCGGCCAGCGCGACTAACACGGTGCGGCGTTTCATGTCAGTGGTTCCTCCATCCATTGGCTATTTATCCGACTTTGTTCGAATGATTCTGGAATAACCTGTTAATTCGTTGTTCTATTGATCTCGTTGCCATTCCGGTATTTGGGTTTTTACTCCTTCGATGCAACGGCGCCGAGATAGATTGACTATATGAAGGTATCGGGCCACTTTTTATTCGTGTTAACCCGCTTTTACTGCGGAAACAGTCATACCATCTCGCGGCTTCATCGCGCCGCAGCATGCGTTTTAACGAGGCGGGAAGAACTGGTAATCGCGGCGTAACGGCTCGTAAGCACTCGCGAAAAGCGTGTTTTTCTCGCCTGATCGTCACATCGCGCGCTCACGGAAGATTGCCCACGTTGCAACCCGCAACGATCTTCCATCCTCAAGGAGCGCGCAGCATGAACGTCACCGGACCGAGCACTCAACATACGACGCAAGCGGCGTCGCACACGCTGCCCATCAAGCGCAGCACCGACACCCCCGCGCTGGAAACCGTCACCCCGAACGAGAAGCCGGCGCCGGGCAATCCGGCGCATCTCGGCAATCACGTCGACACGACCGCGTGAATCATGGCGACGTCCTTTCGTCTCGTGCTCGCGTGCGCCGCGCTCGCGGCTTGTCCTGTCATGCTCGACGGCTGCGCGCTCGCCGCGTTGCCGTGCCGCGTGACATCGGCCGCGCTGAAGATCGTGCCGGTCGTGGGTCATGCCGCGTCCACGCCCTTCGATGCCTGCGCCACCGCCATTGACTGACATGAAGCGAACGTTCCTTGGTTGCGCCTTTCTTGCCTGCATGGCGATGCCCGCATTCGCCGCGGCGCAAAAGCCATTCGATTTTCGCGGCTTGCGGCTCGGCATTTCGCTCGATGCATTCCGCCACGAAGAGCCCGCGCGCGCGACGCCGCCCGGCAGCGTCGCCGTATGCGACACGGATCTCGAAGCGGCCTCGCTCGGCATGGTGCTGCGCGATGCGCACAGCCTGTCGATCGCGTGCAAATGGGCGCATCGCACGCCAAGCGGATGGAGCGAGTCGCTCGCGGTCGTCGACGGCGCGCCCGCACGCGATCACGTGCTGCGCTTCATGGCGATGCCCGGCGATGCGTCGCCGCGGCTGTATCGCATGTCGTTCGTGATCGACGCCCGCGTGGCCGACGACTTCGCGCAAGCGCTGTCGTCGAAATTCGGCGGCAGTCGCGTCGAGCGCGCGAACGGTTATCAGACGCGGACATGGGAGAACGCGACGAGCTCGGTCACGCTGGAGGCGAACGGCGCGGCGGCGTCGGCGCGGGTGATTTATCGGCTGAAGGCCTACGAAGCGTGGCTGCGCGACACCACCGGCAGATGGCGTCTCGCCGCCGTGCACGACGCGCCCTGAATCAAAGGAGAGGATTGTTCATGAAACGCGCGTCACTGACATGCGGGGCGTTCGGGTTCGCGCTCGCCGCGTGCTCGTCGTCCGGATCGCATTCGATCGTCGAGATGCCGACCTATGCGCCGGCCGTCGCGCAGCCCGTCAACGTCAACACGCTGGGCGCGATCTATCAGGCGGGCAGCTCGGTCTCGCTCTATGAAACCTCGCGCGCGCAGAAGGTCGGCGACGTGCTGACGATCCGGCTCGCGGAGTCGTATCAAGGCAGCAACACCGCCGACGCCAGCGCGAGCCGTGCGAGCAGCATCAGCGCCGAGGCCGCGGACAAGTCGAGCGGGGCGGCGGCGCGGCTTGCGCGCCTCTTCAACGTCGGCTCGGCGGATACGTCGTTCAAGGGCAACGGCAGCACCAGCAATCTTTCCGCGATGAGCGGCACGCTCGCGGTGTCGGTCATCGGCACCTTGCCGGGCGGCAATCTCGTGGTCGCGGGCGACAAGATCATCGCGATGAGCGCCAATCAGGACCGCCTGCGCTTCTCGGGCATCGTCAATCCGAAGGATATCGAGGCGGGCAATTACGTCGCGTCGAACAAGGTGGCGAACGCGCGCATCGAACAGGCGGGCTTTGGCATGCTCGCCGATTCGACGACGATGGGCTGGCTGCAACGTCTCTTCATGAGCGTGCTGACCTTTTGAACTCACGCACCGATATGCGCGGCGATGCGCCCGGCCGCCGTCGGATCGCCGTGCGGCACGAAGATATAGCCCTGGCCCCAGACGGTCTGCACGTAACGCGGCTCCGACGGATCGATTTCGAGCAGCCGGCGCAGGCGCCAGATCGCGACATCGAGACTGCGATCGCGGTGCGCGCCGTTGCCGCGCATCTTTTCGTTCAGCTCGGTGCGCGTGAGCACGACCATCGCGTTCTTCACGAGCGTCTTGAGCAGTGCGAATTCGCCGGAGCGCAACGCAATCCGCTCGCCTTCGCGGCGCAACTCGCGCGCGCCGAAATCCATTTCGAACGGACCGAAGCGATAAGACGGCCGAATCTCCGGCGCGCTGGCCGTCACCGGCGACGCGGGCTCGCGGCGCCGCAGGATCGAGCGGATGCGTGCGAGCAGTTCGCGCGGATCGAAGGGCTTGCCGAGATAATCGTCCGCGCCGAGTTCGAGTCCGATGACGCGATCGAGCACGTCCGAGCGCGCCGTCAGAAGGATCACGGGGATATCGTCGCGGGCATTGCGCAATTCGCGCAACGCGCTGATGCCATCCTTGCCGGGCATCATCACGTCGAGCACGATCATCGAGGGACGTTCGGCCTGCACGCGGCGTTTCAGGTCCGTGCCGTCGCTCAGGACGGAGACGTCGAAGCCGTGCTGTTGCAGATAGTCGCGAACGTGATCGCGCACGACGGGGTCGTCGTCGACCATCAGTACATGTGGTGTCATGCGCGGATTCTAAGCGCAACGCCAATGCCCTCGCGACCGCCGCGAACTTTCCATTTCTTTCCGTTACGGCGTGTTTCAGGCGCGCTGCGCGGCCCGATCTCCCGCGTGCGGGCGTCCACGGGAAATAGCACGCACGTGCTTCGAGCGTTCATCGGTTCCGGAATGCGTTCCGTAAACATCCGTAATGTCGCGCGATACGCACGACGCGCGCCAACGGATTTAGGCCGAATAAAATTTTGAGATGTCTATATCGGTTCTCATCGTCGACGACGACCCCGCTGTGCGCGATCTCCTGCGCCGTTTCTTCAACGGCCAAGGCATCGACGTTTCCGTGCTGCACGACGGCGGCGGTCTGCGCCGGCGGCTCGAGCTTGAGCGCCCGTCCATCGTCGTGCTCGACATCATGATGCCGGACATCGACGGCCTGCGCGCGCTGCGCGATCTGCGCGGGGCGGGCGAAGACATTCCGGTGATCTTCGTGACCGGTTGCGACAGCGTTCCGCAAAAAATCGCCGGGCTGCAATCGGGCGCGGACGACTACCTCGCGAAGCCTTTCGATCCGCGTGAACTGCTCGCGCGCATCGAAGCGGTGCTGCGGCGGCGCGCGGGTGCGCCGAGCCGTCCGGAGCCCGCGCCGCGCGAACGCTTCGGGCGCTTCGAAGTGGATTTCATCACGCGCTCGCTGTCGAGCGGCGGCGATCGTATCGCGTTGCGCGACAGCGAATTCGCGCTGCTGAAGGTGTTCATCAAGAACCCGTACAAGGTGCTGTCGCGCGTGCTGATTCACGATCTGGTACATCGCGACGATCTGCCTTTTCGCGATCGCGGCCTCGACGTGCCGATCTGGCGCCTGCGCCGCCTCATCGAAGACGATCCGTCGCATCCGCGTCATGTGCAGACCGTGCGCGGCCAAGGCTACGTTTTCGTGCCCGACACGGACGCGCCCGCTTCCGACTGGTCCGGGGCGTAATCACGATGCGTCCGGGATTCTGGCAGTCCGCGCGCAGGCCGCGCGGTTTCATCGACACGCTGTTCGGCCGCATGGCGATCGTGTCGATCTGCGTGCTGCTCGCGCTTCAGGGCGGATGGTTCGCGATTCTCCGCGTTCAGGGGCCGCACAAGGAAGCCGATGGCTACGCGCGCGCGCTGCTGATCGTGCTGGAAGCCGCGCACAACGATGTCGCGCTCGGCGGACGGCTCATGCGCGAAACGCGCGTGCATATCGTGCCCGTGTGGAACATGCCCGAGTCGCTCGCATTGCGCGACCCCGCGAAGACGCGCCACGCGCACCTCGCGCGCCAGCTCGCCGACCAGTTGCCGCCGGGCTCGCAGATCGCCGTCGAGGCGGATGATCACCACAAGTCGCGGCTCTGGGTGCGTTATCCGCAGAGCAACGTGTGGATCGTCACGCCGATCGACTTGCCGCCGCCCGCGCCGTTCATCACGGAAGGTATCGTGCTGCTCGCGGGCGCGCTCGTGCTCTCGCTCATCGCGACGTGGCAACTGCAGCGGCCGATCGCGCGTGTCGCGCAGGCGGCGCGCCGCTTCGGCGGCGGCGAGCGTCCGGTGCCCGTCGAGGAAAATGGTCCGCGCGAATTGCGCGAACTGATCGGCGCGTTCAATCAGATGATGAAGAAACTCACCGACGCCGACGACGATCGCGCCGTGATGCTCGCCGGCATCGCGCACGATCTGAAGGCGCCGCTTACGCGGCTTTCGCTGCGCGCGACCGTGCTTGCGAAAGACGAGCGCGAGCGCGCGCACTTTCTGCGTGATATCGATTCGATGACGCGCATCGTGCAGCAGTTTCTGGAGTTCGCGGGGCGGTCGTCGTCGGACAGCGCGAAGACCGCTGTCGATGCGTTCATCGCGGAGCAGTTTTCATCGCCGGAAGATGGCGACGATCCGTTGTTCGCGTTGTCGCTCGAAGCGGGCGAAACGTTCCGATTGCCGCGAACTTTCATCGACCGCCTGATGACCAATCTCGTCGACAACGCGCTCGAACATGGCGAGCCGCCCGTGGATATCCGCACCGCGCGGCAGGGCGATGACTGGCTGATCGAAGTGCGCGACCACGGCCCCGGCATTCCCGACGAGCGCCTCGACGACGTGTTGCGGCCTTTCGTGCGTCTCGATCCCGCGCGCAGCGGCAACGGGCATTGCGGGCTCGGGCTCACCATCGTCGAACGTCTCGCGCGCGAGCAGCGCGGCCGCTGTGAAATCGGCAATGCCGAAGGCGGCGGGCTGATCGTGCGTATCGTCATTCCCTACGAAGAAACATGATGCTCGTTTCGTCCATGCATTCGGCGCCCTTGTCGCGCCGTGCTTTCATTCGGGGCGGCGCGCGCGCGGCGCTGTTTTCGACCGCGTTCGGCGCGAGCGCGCTGTTGTCGGCATGCGGCGGCGCGAGCGACGATCAGAGCGTATCCGACACGCCGAAGCTGTCCACGATCGAAAATTTCCGCGATGTCGCCGGAACGGGCGATGGCTATCCGACCGTCGATGGCGCACGCTTGCGGCGCGGCGTGTTCTATCGCTCGGGCGCGCTCACGCCCGGCGATGCCGACGCGGCCGCGCTCGCGCGTCTGTCGTTGCGCGCGGTGCATGATCTTCGATGGTTGGGCGAGGCTGCGATGGCGCCGGATCGCGTGCCTTCGAGCGCGGTGCGTGAGACGCACGAGATCGCACCGATCGACGCTTGCGCCGCCGCACCGGCCAATGCCGCAACCGCGAGCGCATGGTTCGCCGAGCGGCAGCGGCAACTCGTCACCGATCCGGTCGCGCGTTTGCAGTTTGGCCTGCTGCTGACGCGGCTCGCGCGCGTGTCGGGCGCGCAGGTGATTCACGGCACGGCGGGCAAGGATCGCACCGGCTGGGCGGCGGCGCTTTTGCTTTCGATCGCCAACGTGCCGCTCGACGTGATCATCCAGGACTATCTGCTGACGAACACGGCGGCGCAAACGCAGATCGACGCACGCATGAAGGCGCACGCGGCGCGGCTCGGAACCGATACGCAGACGGTCGCGCCGCTGTATCAGGCGCAAAGCGCGACGATCGAAGCGGCGTTCGACGAGATGCATCGCGAGTACGGCACGCTGAGCCGCTATCTCGCGCAAGGTTTGTCGATGAATAGCGCGGATGTGTCGATGTTGCGCGCGAAGATGATTGCGTAGACAGCGCGTTCACGCTTCGTCCCGATCCCAGGGTTGAAGCAATTGCTTTTCTAGAGCGCGGCAAGCTGCGGCTTCGCCTCGTACAGATGCCCGACGTTGTGCTCGGCGCCATGCAGCGTTGCCCTTGGCGACGATGTAGTGCTGATGGCACACGTGACACAGAAAGTGCCCCGTAATAATCGGTCGCGCGATCTTCTCCGACAGCCGCTCGAACGCCGTAACGCGATATCGAGCGCGACGAATTCCTCCATTTCGCGAATCCGCGAAACGCTGCGTCATAAACGCGACGCATTTCCCGTGAGTTGCGCCGGCAGACGCTTGCTCAGCCATTGCAACAAGCGATCGCTCATGTGTTCAGGCATGAGACCGAGGCGCTCGAACACGCATCGCAACGCGTCTTTGGCGGTGACAACGATGCGCTGCACTGCGTTTGAGACATCTCTGATTTTTGGGACGATTCGACGACTATATGCTCGAAGCAATACGCCGCAAATGCATTGCGCCCAGACAGCGCGCGATGCGTTGCCGAGTTTGCAGAGCATGGGTACTCGGGACATCGTGATGAAGCAGGGGCGGCGGCTGCTTTTTACACGGCATTGATTAGTATATCGAATCAATAAGCCGACTGTTGCAAATATCAAAAAGAATGAACCAGAATCGCTACAAGCTTATTTTCTGCCGCCTTCGGGGTCTGATGGTTCCGGTCGTGGAGTTTGCGCGCGCACACGGTGCGGGACCGCGCGCGGCGCGATGCGCGCCAGTGGCGTCGAGCGCTGCATTGACGCTTCCGATGGCGGATGCGGCGTGTTATCTGGTGCAATGCGCAGCGCAGATGGCCGATAACAATCCGGACAAGGCAGCGGCTTTGGCTTCGCAGCAACGTGGAGCAGGTTATGCGAGCGAGCAGAGTGCGCTGAAGACGGGCGGGCAATTTGTCTACAACCCCTCAGCAGATGCTGCGTATGATGCGTTGTATAGCGCGACGGTGACGCCGTTCAACCCCATTGTCCGACGTGCTCTTCAATCCAAGGCGGCCAATTGGGTGCATTTGGACGCTCGATGAGGAAATATTTTGGATTCTGAGATGAACAGCCAGATCGACGAGTTGCAACGCGAAGTGTGTGCCAAGTTCAGTGCGCCGCACTTTGGGTGCGACCTAAACTTGAAAATAGGTATTTCTCGGAACGTCAAGGAAGGACTGAGACCGGTAAATGGCTTGCGCATCCGGCCTGAAGGTGACACCTGTGGCTGGTACATTTGGGCAGGTGAGGAATACTCAACGGCGTCCGATTTTTTCGTTCCTCTACACGCTTCGCATCTTTTCAAATGGGCACCGCTGGTCGTTCCATATTTGGGGTTACCCCCGGGTTGGAGATTCCTAGTCACAGAGCAGTACGAGGATGTTTGGGAAGATACTTCCCTGCTTGATGATTAGTGGATTCGTGTTTTGCGTATATTTGAGCGGGCTCGTCTCGCTCGTCGGGTTCTTCTACACGGTATCGGCCGCGTGTGTCTGAGCTCCAGCGACACATGATGAACGCCGCGAGCGCGGCCGGTCAGGCGGTCGCGACGCAGATTGGGGCGATTGCCAATGCGAAGCGCGATGCGGCGAACCAGGCGGCAGAACAGGCGGCAAAGGACGGCAATTCGGAACTCGCGGCGCAGTACGCGGCAGAGGCGAAGTCGTGGGATGAGGGTGGGACGTATCGAATCGCGCTACATACGGCGGGCGGAGCACTGATCGCAGGACTCGGCGGCGGCAGCGTGGCGGGCGGCGCGGCGGGAGCAGGCGTCTCGGCCGCGCTCGCGGGCGATCTGAACCGACTTGCGGATCAGTTCAGCAACGGCGGCGGTGTCGATCCGGCGCTCACGGCAGGGAACATCGGGGCGAACCTGATTGCGGGCGCGGTCGGCGGTCTGATCGGCGGCAACTCGGGGGCATTTGCGGCGGGCAATGCGGACCTCTACAATCGCAGTAGCGAAAACGGCGAGGGCAAGGGAAGTACGAAGAATAGTGTTGTCGACAAGGCATTAGATTGGGCGAAGGACACCTACAGTAACCCGATAGGTGACGTGAAGCGCTGGATCGCTCAGGCGACCGGGCTGATGAACGCCGACGCGCAGGCGAAGGCGTCGCAGTCGCCCACCGATCTGATGGCGCAAGGTACAGCCAACGGTATCAATGCCGTCCTCGGCTCTAAAGGCGGTGAACCGCCAATGGCCAATCCGGGTACAGCGCTCGCAGATTCGACGGCAGGTGCGGCGGCAGGGTTACCAGCTATAGGCAAGCCGGGGTATGTGCCCAGTAATGCCATACTGAATGGCGGTTCAGATGGACAAAGCAGAAACCAAGCGGGATCACCTCAAATCAATCCAACTGATGTTGCAGGGAAGACGCCTCAAGACATCGCGCAACATGCAACCGATCAAGGATTAGTGCCGAAAGGACCGGACCCAATGAGTGGGAAAGGCGCTTATCTTGATCCAGTTACAGGGCAGCAGCGAGTGTTGATTCATCCTGACGGTGAATGTCCTCATTGTCACGTAAACGATTCGTCAGGAGCGCGACTTGATATAAATGGCAATCGAGTACCGTCTGAATCACCAGATGCACATTTACCGCTTAAGAAATGAACATGAACAACTGTCACGATTGGACACTGATTGGTCTGAGCGTCAACTGGCAAATCGGAGAACTACAGATAGAAATGCTGGATTCGTCTTCACAGCGACGGGTCTGGGTTGCAAGGAATCTCGTTTCTCTGGTTCTTCCGCGTCAACATCCATGGGGGCCAAGTGTGAGCATTAACGAAGTCAGCGTAAGTAATGCTGGGAATGGCGTCACGGCGAAACTTGAGGTCCAGTCAGGCGATGTGATCGAGTGCATTGCAGGATCGTTTGATCTTCATTGACAACAAACCCGGCAATTGCCGGGTTTGTTGGGATGAGGGTGGCACGTATCGCGTGGCGATGCACACGACAAGCGGTGCGCTGATTGCGGGGCTTGGCGGCGGCAGTGCGGTCGGCGGTGCGGCCGGCGCGGGAATATCGTCGGCGCTGTCGGGCAAGTTGAATCAGATGGCGGACCAGTTCGAAACTGGCGACGGTAGCGGGATGGATCCGGGGCTGACGGCTGGCAATTTTGCGGCGAACTTGGTTGCGGGCGGCATCGGCGGCTTGGTCGGTGGTAACTCCGGCGCGTTCTCGGCTGCGAATATGGAGCTGTATAACGCCAATAACGACAACGGACAAGGCAAAGGCGGCACGGGAAGCGAACTGATGGACAAAGGGGTTGCCGCTGCGAATGCTGTGTCCGATTGGCTCAAGAACACCTACGGTGACATACCGGGTACCCTGAGCGAGTGGAGCAATCAACTCACAAGGCGCATGAACGCGGACGCTACGGCGAAGGCGGGGGAGCGGCCATCGGATCTGATGGCGCAGGGCGCGGCGAATGGGCTGAACGCGGTTGTAAGCGCGGGAGGCGGTAAGCCGCCTATGGCAAGTCCGGGGTTGGTGCTGGTGGATTCGGCGGCGGGCGGCGTAAGGAGCCTCGCAGCGCCAGTGCCGAGTAATGCGACGCTAAATAGTGGGAACGATGGTGATTCGAGTCGTCTTGCCGATGGGGGCGGATTACAAGCGCATGAAGATGCTGGCGGGCACCTATTGGATAAGCACGTTGGGAAATCGGAGCAAGATCTTGCAACACGCCTTGCCAACGACCCGAAGATTAGCGGCTCATCATCATTTCCCGATCGAGCAACGGCGGAAAATTTCGTGTCGCAAGCGTTGGATGCAAATAAATCCACCATTACAGATTGGCTAGCGGGAAGCTCCAGCCGTCTGAGATTGGACTATTCGTCATCTGATCCCACAGGAATCTCTGTTGCGAAGGGAACGTCGGGGGCGGTAGATGTCAATTCCGCTCGGGTTATTCTCGTTCGTGACCCATCGATGCCAACGGGATATAAAATTCTTACTGGATATCCAACAAAGCCATGACTCATCAAAAGTTTCCTGAGCTTGAACAGTTGCTGGGTTGTTATTTCCATCAGGACTGGACAGAAGAGTTCGATGAAGATACGTTGGCCCTTCAAGCGATTATTGAATCTGCGTCGCAGGATCGGCTTGCCGCAGCTGCGGCAGAGCTTGACGTTCTTTTAGGTTTGGGGCTTTCCGAGGCCGAGTTAAGCTTGGTGCTCGTGGATCAGTTGGGCTGTTACTTTGACCCAAAAGCAAAGGGGAGTACTTGCTCGCAATGGCTGAAACAAGTGCGCCATAAATTTGAGTTGCTCTAATTGAAACAACAACCCCAGCCTTGCGCTGGGTTTGTTGTTTGCAGAGTCATTCAAGCCGGCGTGATGGTGAGCTTGCGGTCCTCGACTTGAACGCGCACGCGGCTTTGTGGTTTGAAGCCGGCCTGTTCGGGCCATCGGCCGACGAGTCGAATGCGCGGCGCGGGCAGCGGCGGTTCGTATGGTCCGTGTTTCTTCGTGAAATCGGACTCTCGCACAGTGGCCTCGCAAGGCTTGAAGCGTTCGGCGTCTGTCGAACGCGCTTTACGTAATTTGGAAAGTGAGTAAGCAAAAATGGTAAAGCGTAAGAGGCTGGCGGCATTGCCACTCACAGCCCTGATGTCGCTCGCAGTGCATGCGCAGCAAATCCCGACCCCTATCGACGAAGCCGCCGCCGCGCGGGCGAACGCGATCCAAGATCAGCAAAATCAACAGCAACGCGAGGCTGAACAACGTGCGGCGGCGGTTCAATCGCCGGCAGTACGTTCAACCCTACCGGAGGATCATGGCTTCGCGACGCTGCCATCGGAGACGCCGTGTTTCCGCATCGACACCTTCGCGCTCGACGTGCCGCCAATGCTGCCCGATGCGGTACGCGCCAAAGGCGGATCCACGTTACCGCTCGATCCGTTCGCCTTCGCGCGTGAATGGCTCGATCACTACAAAGGACAATGCGTCGGCAAGGAAGGCGTGAGCATACTGACCAAGGGCTTGCAGCAAGCAATTCTCAGTCGCGGCTACATCACCACCCGCGTGCTGCTGCCCGAACAGGACCTGTCAGGCGGCGTACTGAAGTTCGCGCTCGTACCGGGCGTCATCCACGACGTCCGATTCGCCGAACCCTTGTCGTGGGGCACATGGAAAACCGCGTTCCCGACACGCCCCGGCGACATCCTCGACCTGCGCGACCTCGAACAAGGCGTCGAGCAGATGAAGCGCGTCGCATCGCAAGACGTCGATATGAAGATCGAGCCGACCAACATCCCCGGTGAAAGTGATGTCGTGCTGACGCTCAAGCGCGTCAAACCGTGGTCGCTCGTCGCGTCGGTCGACAACTCGGGCAGCCGCGCGACCGGCAAGCTGCAAGGCAATCTGAGTCTCGGCGTCGACAACCCGCTCGGCTTGAACGATATCCTGAGCCTCGGCGCGAATCAGGACCTCGAATTCGCCGACAAGGGCCTCGGTTCACACGGCTTCAACGGCTCGTATTCGATTCCGTGGGGTTACTGGAGCGCGACGCTGTTCGGCAACACGAACACGTACTATCAGCAGATCGCGGGCGTGAATCAGACGTTCGTGTCGAGCGGCAACGCGCAGACCGCCGGGCTCAAGCTTGCCCGCGTGCTGCGTCGCAGCCAAAACGACGTGTTCGGCGGCTACGTGCAACTGTCGAAGCGCTTCGGCGCGAGTTTCATCGATGACACGGAGATCGAGCTTCAGCATCGCAACAACACGTTCTTCGAAGCAGGATTGACCGATCGTCACTACTTCGGCGCAGCGCAGTTCGACGGCACGCTCGCGTATCGGCAGGGCATCGGTGCATTCGGTGCGACGCCGGATCCGTCGCTGCCGCCCGACGCCAACATCGCGCCGACGCCTGCGACGAAACCGGACGGTCCGACCTACCGGTTCCACATGGCGGTGCTCGATGCGAACCTGTCGGTGCCGTTCGCGATCGCATCGCAGCCGCTTCGCTACGTGACGACCTTCCACGGTCAATACACGAACGACACGTTGTTCTATCTCGACGATCTGACCATCGGCAGCCGCTACACCGTACGCGGCTTCGACGGCGAGCAGATGCTGGCGGGCGAGAAGGGCTTCTTCTGGCGCAACGAACTGCAAGCGCCGATCGGCAAGAGCGGGCAGACGCTGTACGCGGGCATCGACTACGGACGCGTGTTCGGACCGAACACGGCATTTCTTGCGGGGACGCAGCTCGTGGGCGCGGTGATCGGTATTCGTGGTGGCGTGCCGTCGAAGTACGTCGGCTTCAGCTATGACCTGTTCGCCGGCACGCCGATCTACAAGCCGGCCGCGTTCGACACGTCGCGCGTGACGCTCGGTTTTCAGATGACCGCGCAGTTCTGATAAGCGTACGAACGAGAAGAGCGAGGCGCTCGCCCCAGACGCTCCATAGCAGATGAAAAGCAATGGCGCCAGACGCAAGAGATCGACGTCAGTCGAAATAGTCAGACCAAAAAAGACGGCTCGCCGTAAAACAATGGCGAGCCGCAAGAGGGATCGGTCAACAACTACAGCGTCGGCAGGTTAGCACCGGTTCGATACGCGAATTCGCATCGGAAAGATGCCGTAAGGAAAGCGCGCCCTACTGTGTGCGGGAGACCACCATTCGGTCGACGAGCGCATCCAGCTTTTGTCTCGCGCTTGCAAACCGGTCGATGTTCAGACCATTCGTGCCATAACGCGCGGTCACGAGGATCTGCCCTTGCCGCACGAGCGTCAGATCGATCGCCGACAGATACGACACCGGCTCGCTGCTGAACGCGTGCCGGTCCCAACTGGTCGTCGCGCCATACACGAGCATCGCCTCGCAACCGGGCGGCGACGTGCCGGGGTTATAGACCATCGAATTCACGCCGCGCCGGCTCAACGCGACTTGCAGCACAGGCACGAAATCGCCCGTCGCGACGCTCTGATTCAGTTCGATGCATACGGATTGCAGCGCGGCGGGCGGTCCCGTCACCGAAGTCGGCGACGAATAATTCGACGCAACCGTGAACCCCGCCTGCACGAGCGAGCCAGCGGCATCGGCGGCCGTGATCAGCGTCCACGTGCAGCCCGAAAGCGCGCCCGCGCCGACTGCAAGCAGCGCGCGATAAACGAGCGTTCTGAACATGCTCTTGCGGTCATCCGTATTCGGGCGATCAACGGACGATGCGCAGGCGCATCGTGTTCGGCGTTTCTATCGTGGCGGTCAGGGTGGTCACGTGCTTGCCGCTCGCGTCGAGGAGCGCGAAGTGCTGGCGCGTGGACGTGTTCACGTCGTGTCGCACGTCGGGAAAGCAGGCGGCGATGTCCGCGCCCAGTTCTTGCAGCGGGTCGCCGACGACGCCGTCCGGGCCCCAGTGCGCTCGCCAGCGGCAATCGTAGACATGCGCGCTGCCGCGACATGCGCCCTGGCCCGGCGATGCAGGCGGCAGCAGCGCGCGTCCTTTGGCGAGCGTATCGAACGCGGGCGCATCGACGATGGTCTTCAGCGCGGAACAGACATCGGGGAGATCTTCGGCGGATGCGGACAGCATCGGCGCGAGAAGCGCTACGGCGACGAGCGCGCGGCGCGCGGAAACAAGGCGGAGATGGCTTGAGCGTTGAGCTTGCATGACCTGGCGTAGTGTCGAGGGAAGATGAGCGTGATGTCGTCGGCGACATCACGCATCTGCATGTTCCCGCGATGCACCGCGATTCGAAAGGCGGAGCAAAGCGCCAATCGCGCAAGTTATTTCCAGCTATTAATTCGCGCGCGGCCTCATCAAACGAACAGGGACACGATGCCGCCGATGGTCACCGCCGCAGCGACCCACTTGCCCGCTGTATAGAAGCCGTTCGTGTCGGTTGCCTGCACTTCGGGGCGTTCGAGGCCGAGCGCGCCATAAGCGAATGATTTCACCGATGACGGCGCGTCGGCATCATCGGTCGATGCGCTGGTCGCGTCATCCGCAGCGGTGGCGCGGCGGGAAGAGGGCGTGTCGGCGCTTGTGTACGTGCTCGTGGACGCGCTGTTGATCTGCATCGTTGGCCTCCGTTGTCCGTTTCCGCAAAGCCGCCATAACGGCTATTTCGCGTGCAGGCTTGAACGCAAGCGCCTTTCCGTTTCTTACTTCGATCGATTACATCGGATGGCTCTGCACGAAGTTCTTATAGGCCCAGTAAGCGGGCTTCTTCGTGATGCCGTCGCCTTCGAGAAGACCGTAGGCGCCTTCGCCGTCGTCATAGAGTTGAAACGCCTGAATCGACTGGATGTTGTATTTCGACGCCACGCTCGCGAATTGCGCCATCATCAGATTGCCTGTCATGTACGTTGCGATCTGGTCATATGAACCGAAGTCCGGGCGCACGCCGAATTCGTTGATCCAGATCGGCTTGCCCATGTCGTGAAGCATCTGGAGTATGTCGTGACATCCCGTGCCGCCGCAGGCGTGCGTGATGTCGCCTTCGTTCGAATACCAGTGCCACGAAGTGACGTCCCAGCTCACGGCCGGATGGCCCCACGTGCCATCGGGTTGCGAGCCGTCCGCGAGCATCTGGAAGAACGCGGTGTGCATCCAGGTTCCGCCGAGCACGATCTTCGCCGAGCCATCGACGGACTTCACGCCCGCGATCAGCCCACGGATCGCGCCGCGCGCGAGCATGTAGGACCAGTTGTTGTACTGATTCCAGACGGTGCCGTCGACATTGCCGATGAGCGCCTTCGCTTCCAGTTCGTTGCCGACTTCGTAGTACTTGTAGCGATAACTGTTCGCGGTTTGCTGGCCGAGTTTGAAGCCTGCGTTGTACGCCTCGTCCTCGCTGTTGTAGTTGAGATTCACGAGCATCACGGGATACATCGTGACGCCGCCTTCCTCCATCGTCTTCGCGACACCAGCGACCATGTTCGCCGATGTCTGGCTGTACACGTCGTTGCGATAGATCGTCGCGCCAAGATCCTGCAATTGCGAAAGCTGCGTCTGCACGCTCGTGAAGTCGTATGCGCCGCCGTTGCTGTTATGGCCGTTCGCGCCGTAGAAGATCGAACCGCTGCCGCTGGCGGCTTTCGCGGTGGACTTCGACGATGCGGCGCTTTGCGTGGATGCCGCGGAGTCGGCGGAACTGTCGCTGCCGCCGCACGCTGCGAGCATCATGCTCGCGACGGCCGCCGCTGCGACGGAAGGGGAGAATACGGAAATGGCTGGACGCTTCATATCGATTAATTAGACTAGCGGAGACGCACGCAGCCATAGCGATGGCATAACGGGTTCTCAGCTAGCGTAGTTAGTCATCCGAATGATTTCCTGAAGATCGATTGCCGCGTCGGGCGCGGATCGGTGCGCGCGAACAGTCGGAACCGTGCAGAGATCGGATAGTGGGACAGCCGCCAGATGCCTGGGCAGCGCTCGGGGATTAAATGCAGCGAGGAAAGGTTACTTTGTTCTGATGTTAATGTAAACCGCGCGGGCGAAAAAACATCTAGCGTGATGCAAAAGTTCGATTAGTTCCTTCTACGCAAAACGTAAGTCGCGATAAATAAAACTAATGCCGCCTGCGTTTCTTGTTCGTCGCGCCGCGCTTTCGCTTCGCATCGGCATATTCGCGGATCGTCTCCGTCAACGCGCGCAATCCGGCTGGCACATGACGCCGGCCCGGATAGTAGAGACATAGCCCGTCGAGCGGCGGCGTCCATTCTTCGAGCACGCGCACGAGCGTGCCTGAGACGAGGTCCGCGCTGACGTTCCATTCGGTCAGATAGGTAAGGCCGAGCCCGGCGCGCGCGGCCGCCAGCATCATGCCCGGTTCGTCGAGCGTGAGCGCGCCGTCGCCGTCGATCCGAATCGCCTCGCCGTGCCGCTCGAATTCCCACTGATAGATCGACCCGCTCGGCATGCGGCTGCGAATACAGCGATGCGCGGCGAGATCGGCGGGCGTGCGCGGCGGCTTGTGCTGCGCGAAGTACGCCGGACTGCCGACGACGGCGAAACGCTGACGCTCGCCGAAGGGCACCGCGATCATGTCCTGCGGCACGGTTTCGAGCAAACGGATGCCCGCATCGAAGCCTTCGACGACGATATCGATCAGACGTCCTTCGGTGACGATATCGAGTTTCATGTCGGGATAGCGCTGCAGGAACGCGATGAAAACCAGCATTACCTGATGCGCCGCGCCCACCGACGTATTGATGCGCAGCGTGCCCGACGGCGTGTCGCGAAAGCTGCCCGCCTGTTCGAGCGCATCGCGGATCGTGGACAGCGCGGGCGCCACGTTCTGCACGAACTGCGCGCCGGCCTCGGACAGCGACACGCTGCGCGTCGTGCGATTGAAAAGCCGCACGCCGATGCGTGCCTCGAGCGCGGCGATCGAATGACTGAGTGCCGACGTCGATACGTTCAGTTCGTTCGCGGCGGCGCGGAAACTACGATGTCGCGAGACGGCCAGCACGGCTTCGAGTTCTGCGAGACCGGCGAAGCGTTTCTCGAACCGAAGGCGTTGCTGGGCGTTCGCTAGTAGGCCGGTGCGACGCGCGTCGACAGAGGCGGGAAATAACGCGCGACGCAGAGCACGTACGTAATCAGCGCCGAGATGGTGTACATCGCGGATCGCTCCATGAAGAACAGCAGGAGCACGGCAATCGCGAGAAGCAACATCTCGGCGCGAGGCGGAATCGCGGAGAGTCGCAGATCGCGTTGCTCCAGCGCTGTGCCAAGAAGAATCACGAGAGGGATCAGCGCGACGACCATATGAATGGGTTCGAGGATCGGCGCGGCGAGCAGCATCGTCATGCAGGCGAGCGCGTAATCCATGCGTCGTTCACGACTGCGGCGAAGCACGAGATAGCATGCGAACAGACAGATGATCGCGGCGAAGGCCGTCTGCGTCGCGTGCAGCATTGCTTCGGATGCGGGCATGCCGAGTTTCTCCGATAACGTCTGCAACGCGCCGCGCACCGAGCTGTTGCCGGGCAATCCGCCCGCGCTCAGGATGAAGGTCTGCGCCCGCCCGATCTCGACGGTCAGATATTCCCAAATCACGCGAAAGCCGAGCTGGCTGGCGGTAAGAAGCGTGAGCGCGATTGCGCAGACGCCCGCCGATATCACCGTGCGCCATTCACGCCGCAACAGCAGCAGGCCGACGACCGCGAGCGGCGTCACCTTGAAGACGACCGCGAACGCGAGAAAGACTCCGGCCAGCCAGCGATTGCCGCGTTCGATAAAGAAAAACGGCGTCGCGAGCAGAAAGAACAGAAGCTCGTTCGATTGCCCGAGATACGCGTCATGCAGCACCGGGAAACTCAAGAGCGTCACTGCGATGAGCAGCGCGGTCACGCGCTTGTCTTCACCGCGATAGGCCATCTTCGCGAGCAGGATCGCACCGACGATGCATAGCACGACCGACATCGCGACCCACGCGAGTTTCGCGGTGAACGAAGGCAGCAATGCGAACGGAGCGAAGATCACCGCGAATTGCGGCGGATAACAATAGATGAGGATATCGTCCAGGTTTGCGCCGAGCGTCGTCAGATACGCAACCAGATGTTCGTTGTTATAGATGAGCGATGGATCGTGCGACGCGTTCAGCACAGTGCTGAACGCGTAATAGTAGAAATTGAAATCGCTGAAGGCCCGTGGATGATCGGACGCATAGCTCAGCGAGTAGTGATAGATGATGACCATGCGGATCGCGAGAAATCCCGCGGCGACCAGCATGAGAAATGCCGCAATGATCCGGACGTTATCCGCGGATCTGGCGCCCGCCCGAGCGTTCAGCATGGTCGTTCTCCCGTGTATCGGCTATCGCTTTGTATGAGCGCTGTAATCAGTGTCGGGATCGCTCTGCCATTCGTCGCATGAAAGCGAATGAGCAGATCCTTACAGCCTACGAATCGTGACAGCATCACCGGGGCGGCGTCAATCGAGTTTTTGCGCACTGCAACGACAGATCAATGTTGAAAAATGATGACGTCCATTTGTTTTTATGCTTTGACGCGGTCTGCGAGTCTTTATTGTTATTAAGCGCGATGCAGCAAACGTTTGCGGCGAGATAAAGCCATGCGCCGCTTCTCGCGCTTTCATCGGGTATCGTGCGCTCGCGTTCGCCACGGCTCATGCGGATCGAAAAGACGGCCCGCGAGCCGCAGATGCCGCAGCTCCGTGCGTCACTTTTCCGTGGCGACTTTGTCCTGCGTACGCGTAGCGAAGTCCGACGCGTCATGCCGCTCGTGCAACTGGCTCGAAGGCTCGCCGAACGTCCTGTTGACCATGCGGCCGCGCTGCACGGCGGGACGCGCGCCGATCATGTCTGCCCAGCGTCGCAGATGTCTGTATTCATGAACGGACAGGAACTCGGCCGCGTCGTACAGCCAGCCGTTCACGAGGCCGCCGTACCACGGAAAGATTGCGATATCGGCGATGGTGTACGCATCGCCGGCAATGAATGCGCTGTCCGCGAGACGCTTGTCGAGCACGTCGAGTTGACGCTTCACTTCCATCGCGAAGCGGTCGATCGGATATTCCATCTTGCTCGGCGCATATGCATAGAAGTGTCCGAAGCCGCCGCCGAGATAGGGCGCGCTGCCCATCTGCCAGAAAAGCCAGGACAAACATTCCGCGCGTTTTGCCGGGTCCGTGGGAATGAACGCGCCGAACTTCTCCGCGAGATAAAGCAGGATCGCGCCCGATTCGAACACCCGCACGGGCGTCGCGCCGCTGCGATCCACGAGCGCCGGAATTTTCGAGTTCGGATTGACATCGACGAAGCCGCTGCCGAACTGATCGCCATCGCCGATTCGAATGAGCCATGCATCGTACTCGGCGCCGCTGTGGCCGAGCGCGAGCAGTTCTTCGAGCATCACGGTGACCTTCACGCCATTGGGCGTCGCCAGCGAATAGAGTTGCAGCGGATGACGACCGATCGGCAACGCTTTCTCATGCGTCGGTCCCGATATCGGCCGATTGATGTTGGCAAAGCGGCCGCCGCTTTCCTTGGTCCAGCTCCACACGGACGGCGGCACGTATTCGGGCAATGCGCTCATGCTCAACGCTCCTCGTTGCAACTCGATTGAATTCGCCGAGGGTAGCAGTTCGACGGCAAACGTGCTCGATCGCCCTTTGTACAATCAGCGTTGCATGCCACGAGACAAAAAGAATGAGCCAACGTCCATCGCACAAACCGTTCAGGCCTCGCAAGACGCCCGCGCAGTCGAGGTCCGAAGCGACCGTCGCTTCCATCGTCGAAGCAGCGGCGCAGGTGCTCGAAAGCGAAGGCTTCGACGGCTTCAACACGAATGCGGTCGCGCGTCGCGCGGGCGTCAGCATCGGCTCGCTCTACCAGTACTTTCCGGGCAAGGACGCGCTGACTGTCGCGCTGATTCGTCGTGAAAGCACACGATTCTACGAGGATGCGTCTATCGCGCTCTCGAAGCGAAGCGGCAAGGCGGCGCTCGAGTATCTGATCGGCGCGGCCGTGCGCCAGCAACTGCAGCGACCGATGCTCGCGCGGCTGCTCGATATCGCGGAAGGACGCCCGGCATTGCGTGGCGAAGTCACGAAAACGGAGATGGAGGAACTGGTCGAAACGATCGTCGGGCGCGCGTCGCCAAGGCATCCGCGCCCCGATGTCGCGTCGGCCGATCTGCTCGCCATCGTCAAAGGCATGGTCGATGCAGCCGGTGAGCGCGGCGAGCGCGATCTCGACGATCTGGAGCGCCGCGTGCGTGCCGCCGTTTTCGGCTATCTGTCGCGAAGCGCAAGCGAGTGAATGTGAGCAATCGAATCGGATGCGTCGGCTTGGATCGCTTGCCAGCGCGGTTTCGCGGGTTTCCGCAATGCGAGTAGTCGAATGTGAGCTTTTGCTTATATTCTGAAGTCCTCGGGCGGTCATTCAAAAGACCATCGCGATTCAATCAACGAGAGACCGACGATGAAAGATTCGACTCAAAGCATGAAACTCAATCACCTCAGTTTTCCTTCCGCCGATACGCCTGCCACAGCGCGTTTCTTCGAGCAGTATCTCGGCTTCACGATTTCGGGAACGTGGGAGCAGTCGTACATCCTCAAGCGTCCCGGCTTCGATGTCGTGATCGATCACGCTCGCGACGGCATGCCGGATTGGCCGCGCGCGTTTCATGTCGGCTTCGAATTGCCGGGCCTCGATGATGTGCGCGAACTGTACGAGCGCTTCAAGTCCGAAGGCGTGGAAATGGAGACGGACATCTTCAACAATGGCCGGGGCTCGCGCTTCTTCTGCCGCGCGCCGGGCGGCGTGATGTTCGAAATGAACACGCGGTCCGATGCCGCGCCCGAGTATCGAGGCACGTTCGACAATTGACGAACGTGCTTCGATACTCAGATTTCTTATTCTCCCGTTGCGATGGAAACGGAAGCCTCGCTCGTCAGCATCAGGAACGTGAGCGTTTCGCGCAGATAAAGCTGGACGGCTGAATCGGTATGGCTCGTATAGCCGATCGACAAGTCCTGTCCGATGTGCAGTTCGTAGTCGCCGCCGCGCGTCGACAGCACACAGCCGCCCTGAAGCGCGGGCGCCCATACGAGATCGCCGCTCACGATGCGTTTGATGTGCTGGATGACCGGATAGCCCTGATCGCTGGCTTCGGCGAGCGCGGTATAGGCATCTGCACCGAGCAGCACGGAATAGGGACCATCGACGCCGGCGAGACGCAGCTTCTCGAGTGCCTGGCTGATCGCGGCGGGATAGTCGGCGACATCCGAGGGCAGAAGCGTGGGCGCGTTCGAACTGCCTTCGCGAATGCCGGTGATGCCGGCGGCCGCGAAGCCGTCGAAGATCGCGC
The DNA here is from genome assembly GCF_900258035.1 of Caballeronia novacaledonica. Classification (GTDB taxonomy): domain Bacteria; phylum Pseudomonadota; class Gammaproteobacteria; order Burkholderiales; family Burkholderiaceae; genus Caballeronia; species Caballeronia novacaledonica. Next base: position 69,854 of record NZ_OGTP01000017.1, read on the forward strand.
TGTCCTCGGCGAGCGCGAGCTCGTTCGCGGCGGTCTTGGCGGGTTGCCAGTCGCCGTCGTTCGAGCCGCGCTCCACGCTGTCGATGGCTTCGCGCTGCAGCGTGAACGGTACGGTGAGTTGCACGAGTTGCTTCACGTCGTACAGGTTTGCCTGCACGCCTTTCATCGGCGCTGCAATGCTCGTCTGATGTCCCGTGCCGATGCCCGATAGCGCCACGCCGCCCGGACTCTTCACGTCGATGACCCGGCGTCCCGCAAGCGTGCGCTTGAAAGTGCGGGCGACTTCCGCTTCGATTTGCGACCATGCGGCGCCGGAAATTGGCGCAAGCTCCCGATGCAAGTTATTCATCTTGTGATGTTCCTTTGAGTGAGCCAATGTTCAGCGTGCCTTCTTGGTCTTTCTCTTGCCGGCTTTCGCCGATGGACGACGGCGCGGCGGCCGGATTCCGGTCGGGAAGCTCGTCGAGCAGATCGTTGGATGGCACGAAGAACAGGCCACCCGTCACCGCGCGGCTATAGTCGAGCAGCCGGTCATAGTTGCCCGGCGGCCTGCCGACGAACATGTTTTCGAGCATCTGTTCGATCGGCGCGGGCGCGCGTGCATAGCCGATGAAATACGTGCCGAACTCCTTTGCGCCCGGACGGCCGAAAGCCATGTTATGCCGAAGAATCTTCACTTCCTTGCCGTTCTCTTCGATCGTCGTAAGCGAGCTATGCGAGCAGGAAGGCTTGATCGACTCGTCGAGTTCGACATCGGATAACTTTTCACGTCCGATGATGCGTTCCTGCTGTTCGACGGTAAGGCCATTCCATGCATCGAGGTTATGCAAGTACTTCTGCACGATCACATAACTGCCGCCGGCGAAATCCGTATCTTCTTCATCGATGATGGTGTAATGCGCGGCGCTTTTGCCCGTCGGATTTTCGGTGCCGTCGACGAAGCCCACCATGTCGCGCAGATCGAAGTAGCGAAAGCCATGCACTTCGTCGACGACCGTGACCGCATCGCCCAGTTTGTCGAGCATCTGCGATGCAAGCTCGAAACACAGGTCCATGTGATCGGCGCGAATATGCATGAGGATGTCGCCGGGCGTCGCAATCGCGCGTCGATCGCCTTGGCCGAACTCGCGAAACGAATGCAACGACGCGGGACGCGGCGCGCCGAAAAGCAGGTCCCACGCATCGGAACTGAAGCCGCATACGCAGGACAGGTTCGCGGTCGGCGCACGCGTGCCGACCGCGCGGACCAGCGCCGCGATATCGCCGCACCATGAGCGCACGACATCGGCTTTGCCTTCGCCGCGTGCCACGGTCGCGACGATAAAAATCGCGCTTCGGGAAATCGGATTACAGACGGCTTGGGGTTCGGGTGTGTTGTCGGGCATCTGAAGAAATCGATTGCATGAAGCAGTTGGCGAGTGCTCGCGCTTTTCGAAAGCGACGCGCGCGTGATTTCCCGCGGTGTGTCCGGCGCGTTCTATAAGATGCATCCGGAATCGACGAAATGCCTTATCTACCGCGCGTAAAGGTATGGCCGGAAAGTCGCTCCGTTTCCGTGGTGAACCATGTCTGAGCGTGGCTGCGCGTTGCCACCCAGGAGTGATTGGCGCCGTCGTCGAGGTGTTGCCTGATCACGCGCCGCGCCCGTTCGATGCCGTCGCGGATCGCTTCGTCCTGCGTGCGCCATTCCGGTTGAACGGTTTCGGGCCAGGGGGAGAGCGCGGCGTTGCCATCGCGATTCACGGACAGGTCCGCAACCCATGCGCCGCGTTCATTGCGTCGCGTCGCGACTGAGATTTCGAATCCCGCATAGACGTCAAAGGCAGATTCCATCCGTTCCTCCGATGCGGATCAAGACAACCTGAAGATTCATAGGATTATATTGCCGGTGTATTTCACGCGCTTTAAACCAAAGCAGTGAGCCGACGATACACCAACTCGATGCAACGAATACTCCGGAACGCACGGTTTTCGATTTGAATCGGATATCTAACTATTATATCGATGCAACTAACCGTCTGTTTTCCCTAGACCTGTCACAGCTTCGCCATCAAGCGATAGCCTTCAGTCGAAATCCACAAGGCTTTCGCGCCGCAATTCGTCGAGTCGTCGAATCTGCGCGGGCATGATCCGGCCCAGCGAGAGCGATGGCAGGGCATCGAGATCGAAGAATGCGACGGCATCGGTTTCCGTGCCGATCACGTCGCCCGCCCGCACGATCTCACCGAGGAAAACGAGCTTCCAGATATGGAACACCGAAGGCGGATGAGGATGCTTCGCCGTATCCCACGCGGCGAGCAAACGAACGATTTCGACCGTATAGCCGCTTTCCTCGCGTACTTCCTTCGCGGCGTTCTCGGAAGGGGACAATCCCACGTCGGCCCATCCGCCGGGAAGCGACCACAGTCCGTCGGCGGCCTCGCGCACGAGAAGGATTTGCCCGGTCTCGTTGAATACGGCACATCTGACGTCGAGCTTCGGATTGGCATAACCCGACTCGAAGGCGAAGAGTTCCGCTACTTCGCTCGTTTCCATCGAGGCGATGTCGGCGATCTGCGCATGAGCGATCGCCGTTATTTCCTCGTATCGCTCCTTGTCGAAGACACCGGCCGTGTAGTGCAGTCCCGTTTGCGCGAGCGCGAGCAGGCGGCGCGCCTGTTCGAGCCGTCGATGGGATGATGGGTTATCGGATTGCATCGTCACGTTCACTCCTCGTTCTCGATGTACGACTGCGCCGTGTTCAGCAGCCAGTGTTCGAACGTCCGCAAGAGCGGAGAGTTCTGTTTGCGCTCGGGATAGACGACGTAGTAGCCCTTGTCGCTCGGCGGTGACAGTTCGAAAGGCCGCATAAGTTCGCGGGATCGAAGCTCGTGCGCAACCAGAAACCTCGGCACCAGTGCGATTCCAAGACCGGCTTTGGCCGCTTCGACGAGCATCGAGAACAACTCGTATCGCTGGCCCTTCATGTCGAAGGGTTCGTCGCGAAGCGGATGTATGCGGCGCTTTATCGCAAACATCTCGTCGCCGTATCGGGCTCGCCGCGCATGGTCTCGGACGAGTGCTCACGCCGCGCGTCAAGCTGCATTGACGGCTTTCAGCGCTGCGTCGATTCGAGCGTCGACAACCTTCGCTTCAGACGATCGAGACGTTGCGCGAGCGGCAGCGCCAGCGTCGGCGCTCTGAGCGAATCGATGCGCGCATGCCAGTAGGCGAACGGGAACGTGCTATCGCAATCCTGTTGAACGACGCGCTCGAGATGCAGCAAGTCTCTTTCGATGATGAATTGAAGCATGGTCGAGACGCACGAACGCGTATGAGGTGACGGGAACGGATGGCAAGCAACCGTCGTGCCAACGCATGATGTCGATGCGCTGCCGCACTCGCCCGTGCCGATCGCGCCGGAAAAGCGGCCAGCCACGTCCGCACGAACGAGCCGATGTGGACGATTCCGTCCACTTCATCCGACTTGAACGCGTGCGGCCGTCAGCGTGTGTAGCAGATCCATCGCGGCATCCGCGCGCGGCGTGACACCGGGAGCAAGTGCGCGCAAGGCGCGTTCGAGCGTATCGATGCCTTCGTCGATACGTCCGCTCACACGCAACAACTCGGCGAGATGGCGCGCGGCATCCACGCGGGCGGGCACCGAACCGAGCGCGAGCGCCGTCGAAAGCGCCGTGCGCAATCCCGATTCCGCTGCGCTCAGATCGCCGAGCGCCCATTGCGCGCGCGCCTGCGTGACAAGCAGTTCGCCCATATAGACACGCTCCTGGCGCGCGAGCGTCTCTTCGATCGCGGCTGCGAGCATCGCGCGGCTCTCCGCGGCGCGGCCCGCGCGCAACAGCAATTCGCCGTGCTGCCACGCCTTGAACGAGAAGAACAGCGCGCCGCCGTGGCAGACCATGTGGTTATCGAAGCCATCGAGCATGACGGCTTGCGCTTCGTCGAAACGGCCGAGCGACGCGACGTGACAGCCGCGCAACACCTGCCCCACGCCGCGATAGAACGCGAAACCGTGTTTGATCGATATGCCTTCCAGCTCGCTCGCGAGCGTGCCGAGCCGTTCCATGTCGTCGAAGAGACACGCGAGCCACGCGGCGCCCTGCAAATTGACCGCGTGGGCGAACGCGTGTCCGCCGGCATCGGACGCGCGTTCGGCGAGCATGTCCATCGCGTGGCGCGCCCGATCGAAAGCGCCGGTGTGAAAGGCCGAAAGCCCTTCGAACGTCAGCGCCAGCCCGGCCAGATCGATGCCTTGCGAACCGGTGCGCGCATCGTGCCGTCCGATGCCAGAAAGATTGCCGCGCGCGAGGCAGGCGAGCGCTTCCTCGCTGTCGCCGAGCCAGAACAGCGTGTTGGTCAGCGCGATGTGCGCCTCGTCGAGCGCGACCGGATCGCCGCTGTTTTGCGCGCGTTGCAGCATGTCCTGCGCCGTCGCGCGCGCGTGCTTGAGTTGCAGCGTGGTGAGTTGCGTCGTCCAGATGCCGAACTGGATCATCGCGATTTCGCGCGCATCGCAAAGGCCTTCGCCGATTTTCAGCGCGGCGGCGTAGCACGCGGTCGCTTCGGCATGCAGCCAGCCGTGCACGCTGCGCAGACTCGTGCCGAGCAGACGATACGCATCGAACTGAAGACGCCGCACGTCCTCCTGCTCGCCGTTCGCCTGCAGCGTCTCCAGACAGCGGCGCAGAAGCGGCACGGCATCGGCGAAACGGGAATCGTCGACGAGTTCGTGCGCGCGCGCCAGATCCGCGCGCGCGTTCTGATGATGCTGCTCCCGCGCCTTGAGCCGGCGCTCGATGGTCTTCCGTCCGACGCCGAGCAGAACGGCCGCCGCGCTCTTGTTGCCGCCGGTCCGTTCGAGCGCGCGATCGACGAGCAGATCTTCGGCGGCCGCGAGCTTGTCGCGGCCGTCCAGTTGCAGCAGCATGTCGGCGAGACTCGCGCGCGAGACCCGCTCGGCCTTCTCGTTGGCGAGAAACGGCGCGAGGGCGTCGGCATCGATCGTCGTGCTTTCCGCGAGCACGCTCAACTGGCTGACGAGATTGCGCAACTGGCGGATGTGCCCCGGCCACGGATGCGCGCATAGCTGCCTGATCGCGGCGGCGGAGAATTCGAGCTTGCGCGGATGTCCTGCGGCGAAGTGCGCGATGAGCGCCGGAATGTCCTCGACACGCTGTTCGAGCCCCGGCACCGCCAGCACGAAAACGGCGAGCCGATAGTAAAGGTCTTCGCGAAAGCGGCCTTCGTTCGCGAGCTCGCGCAAATCGCGATGCGTCGCCGCGACGATACGCCCGTCGAAGCGCAGATTCGCCGACGAACCGACCGGCCGGAACGTGCGCGTCTCCAGCACGCGCAGCAGTTTCGGCTGCAAGGCGAGCGGCAGTTCGCCGATTTCATCGAGCAGCAGCGTGCCTTGGCCGACTTGCTGAAACAGGCCCTGACGCGTCTCGCTCGCGCCGGTGAACGCGCCTTTGACATGCCCGAACAATTCGGCTTCGACGAGATGTTCGGGAATCGCACCGCAATTGATATCGACGAACGGGTGATCGCGCTGTTCGCTACCGGCGTGAACGCGGCGCGCGACCAGTTCCTTCCCGGAACCCGTCGGCCCGAAGATGAGCACGGGGTGCGAAGTCGGCGCGATCCGGTCGATCATGCGCACGAGCTGACGAAACGCCGGCGACTTGCCGATGAAACTGCCATCTGCGTCGCCGTGGGCGAACGGAACGATTGGCGTACGACTCATTGCTGAGCGCTCCAGGTCAGTGATGGCGGAAACGGTCTGTGCCGCAGTTAACGGCGCTTTTCCGCGATCCTTGAGCGCGCTGGAGGCAATGCGGGCGATTTGGCTAGCGTTTCATTTTCTCGTCGTCAAGGCGGCAACAATGCCTATACTCGGAGCTATCACCACGCCCATTACGGTCGGCATAATGTGGGCCATCAAATAACAGTCCCAATTCGATCGGCAGCGGCGGAGCCATGAGCGAACAACGAGCAAAACGAGACCCGGAAGGCACGCGACGCCGCATTTTGGAAGCCGCGACCGAGCAGTTCACGAAGTTCGGCCTCGCGGGCGCGCGGGTCGACGCCATCGCCACGGCGGCGGGCACGAACGAGCGCATGCTTTACTACTACTTCGCGAGCAAGGAAGGGCTGTACGTCGCCGTGCTCGAATCGATGTACGCGCAATTCGCGGAGCGCGAGCAACGCCTCGACCTCTCTGGCCTCCAGCCCGCCGATGCGATCCGCGAACTGGCGCAATCCATCTGGACGCATTTGCGGGAAAACCCCCAATGGCTGAGCCTCATCAATAACGAGAATCTGCACGAAGGACGCTATCTGGACCGTTCGAGCCACTTGCGCGAAACCATCTCGCCGGTGGTGGATCTGCTGCGCGTCACGCTGGAGCGCGGCGCGGCAGCGGGGCAGTTCCGTCAGGGCGTCGATCCGCTGGACTTCTACGTGACGGTCGTCGGCATGGGCTATTACATCGTTTCCAACCGCTTCACGATCGACGTGTTCGTCGGCCGGAATTACGTCGAGCAGCGCCATCAGGCGTCGATTGCCGACATGCATCTCGACATGCTGCTCGCGTATCTGCGTCCGGCGAATCAGGCGCCGCTTAGCTGATAAAGCCGAGCTGCGCGCTGATTCTGTCGAGAACGGGCTTTTTCTTCTCGTTGAACGCGGCCTTGTTCTGCCGGATCAGGTCGTTGCCCTTCGTGTCGATGCAAATGATCAGCGGCCCAAACTCGCGGACGCGGTTGATCCACGACGTTTCCGGCATGCCGAGGCCCTGCCGCTAGGCACCTTCGATTTTTCAGTGCGCGGCGGCATTGCCGTGCGTGACCGGCGCTTTCTGCGAGCGAGCCAGCAAGAGCGTGAGCACGGCCGAGAGCACGAGCAGCCCCGCGACGAAATAGAGCCCGCCGGCGAAACTGCCTGTCCGGTCTTTCATCCAGCCGATCATCGCGGGGCCGGCGAAGCCGCCGAGATTGCCGATCGAATTGATGGTGGCGATGCCCGTCGCGGCTGCGGCGCCGGAGAGGAACATCGTCGGCATGGTCCAGAGCGGCGGCTTCGCGCAACTGATGCCGATATTCACGAGCGTCAGCGCGGCAATGAGTCCGACGATGCTGTTGGCCACAGCCGCCACCACGAGACCGATCGCCGCCGCCACGCACGCCAGCACGACGTGCCAGGTGCGCTCGCCGGTGCGGTCGGAATGGCGCGACCAGAAGATCATCGCGACCACGGACACGACCGGCGGGATCGCGTTGAGCAGGCCCGTCGTCATCGACGAAACGCCGAGTTGCCGGATGATCTGCGGCGCCCAGATGCCGAGCGTGTAGAGCCCCGCCGACGTGCCGAAGTAGATCAGCGACAACGCCAGCACACGCGGATTCGCAAGGCCGCTGATGATGCCGTGCTTCGCGCCCGAGGTCGCGCGGCTCGCGGTTTCCACGTTCATCACGTTGACGAGCCACGCGCGCTCGTCGTCCTTCAGCCACTTCGCCTTTTCGGGCTTGTCGGTCATGTGGAAGAACACGACGACACCCAGAACGAGCGCGGGAATGGCTTCGAGAATGAACATCCATTGCCAGCCGCGCAGTCCCATTACGCCGTTCATTTCGAGCAACGCGGCGGAGAGTGGCGATCCGAGCGCGGTGGAGATCGGCGCGGCGGCCATGAAAAACGCCGTCACGCCCGCCCGATGCCGCGCCGGAAACCAGTAGCTGAGATACAGGATGATGCCGGGGAAGAAGCCCGCTTCGGCCGCGCCGAGCAGAAAGCGTATGACGTAGAAGCTCGTCGGTCCCTGGACGAAGGCCATCATCGCGGAAATGATGCCCCACGTGACCATCACGCGCGCGATCCACAGCCGCGCGCCGACCTTGTGCAGAACGATGTTGGAGGGCACTTCGAACATGAAGTAGCCCCAGAAGAAGATGCCCGCGCCGAAGCCGAGCATCGACGAGGTGAAGCCCAGGTCCGTCTTCATCGTGAGCGACGCGAAGCCGATGTTGACCCGGTCGATATAAGCGATGAAGTACAGCAGCATGATGAACGGCACGATGCGCCAGCTCACTTTGCGCAGGGTGCGTTTTTCCAGATCCATCTCCATGGAATGTCTCCTTGTTTCCGATGACCAACCGATGTCTTCAGTCGTCTGATGCGGCTTTGTTCTAGTGTCACCAAGGTTAAAACCGATGGAATCGCGTATGAATCGAACTAGACTTAATTCATCCTTGCAAAAAAATCACGAATAAACATGGACTCGGAACTGGGCTTCTTTTGCTTGCTGGTGAAGCAGGGCAGTCTCGCCGCCACCGCGCGCGAGTTGAATCTGACGCCGCCGGCGGTGTCGCGCCGGCTCTCGGCGATGGAAGATCGTCTCGGCGTGCGCCTGCTCAATCGCACGACGCGGCGGATCAGTCTGACGAGCGAAGGCGAGGTCTATTTCGCGAACGCGCAGCGCATCCTGAGCGACATCGACGATATGGAGCAGCTCGTTTCCAGCAGCCGCGCCGCGCCGAAAGGACTGCTGCGCGTCAATGCGCCGCTGGGATTCGGGCGCTCGTATATCGGTCCGTCGATTTCGGTGTTCAGTCAGCGTTTTCCCGATGTCGAAGTACAGTTGCATCTCACCGACCGGCCGATCAATCTGCCCGATGAAAGCATCGACGTCTCCGTGCGCTTCGGCGAGATGCCGGATTCGCGGCTGATCGCGAAGAAGATCGCGTCGAACCGGCGGCTGCTGGTGTCGTCGCCGGGGTATATCCGTGGCGCGGGCCAGCCTGTTCATCCGCATGACCTGACGCATCATCAGTGCATCGTGCTGCGGCAGAACGAATCCGCGTATGGCAACTGGCGGCTGACCCGCGCCGGACGCACGGAGACGATCAAGGTGCACGGCAAACTCAGCACCAACGACGGCGAAGTGGCGCTCAACTGGGCGCTCGAAGGGCACGGCATTCTGATGCGCGCGGAATGGGACATCGCCAAATATCTGCGCAGCGGCCGGCTGGTGCAGGTGCTGAGCGACTACGAGACGCCGCCCGCCGATATCTACGCCGTCTATCCCGAACGCCTGAATCTTTCCGCCAAGGTCGCGTGCTTCGTCGATCATCTGCGCGACTATCTTGGCCAGCATGCCGACGGCCCGGCGCGCGCCGGTTCGAACTGGTAGTTTTATTCATGCATAAAACTTAATAATGCTTTAAGTTTGACGCCGGTTTCCGCGTCCGGATGTGGGTAGAGTTCGATCACAGCCACACAACTGGAGGACGGAGACATGAAGACTTATCGCATCGCGACCATTCCCGGCGACGGCATCGGCAAGGAAGTCGTGCCGGCCGGACAGCAAGTGCTCGAAGCGCTTGCGAAGTCGAGCCAATCTTTTTCATTCGAATTCGAAAACTTCGATTGGGGCGCGGACTATTACCGCCAGCACGGCGTGATGATGCCCGCCGATGGCCTCGACGCGATCCGCGACAAGGACGCGATCCTGTTCGGCTCGGCGGGCGATCCGGACGTGCCCGATCACATCACGCTCTGGGGCCTGCGCCTGAAGATCTGCCAGGGACTCGACCAATATGCGAACGTGCGTCCGACGCGCATCCTGCCGGGCATCGACGCGCCGCTCAAGCGTTGCAAGCCGGAAGACCTGAACTGGGTGATCGTGCGCGAGAACTCGGAAGGCGAGTATTCGGGCGTCGGCGGCCGCGTGCATCAGGGCCATCCGATCGAAGCCGCAACCGATGTGTCGATCCTGACGCGCGCCGGTGTCGAACGCATCATGCGTTTTGCATTCAAGCTCGCGCAGTCACGCCCGCGCAAGCTGCTGACCGTCATCACGAAGAGCAACGCGCAACGTCACGCGATGGTGATGTGGGACGAGATCGCGCTGGAAATCTCGAAGGAGTTTCCGGACGTCAAATGGGACAAGGAACTCGTCGACGCATCGACGGCGCGCATGGTCAACCGTCCCGCATCGCTCGATACGATCGTCGCGACCAATCTGCACGCCGACATTCTCAGCGACCTCGCCGCCGCGCTCGCGGGCAGCCTCGGCATCGCGCCGACGGGCAACATCGATCCGGAGCGCCGCTATCCGTCGATGTTCGAGCCGATCCACGGTTCCGCGTTCGACATCATGGGCAAGGGCCTGGCGAATCCGGTCGGCACGTTCTGGTCCGTCGTGATGCTGCTCGAACATCTCGGCGAGTTCGACGCCGCGAAGCGCGTGATGCAGGCGATCGAAGCCGTGACCTCCGACAGGTCGCTGCACACGCGCGATCTCGGCGGCGTCGCGACCACCGCGCACGTGACCGATGCCGTGTGCGCGCTCATCGACACGAAAGCGGCCCACGCCGCCTGACAGGAGCCGCAGCCGGAGTAGACTGTTCTTTGCGGTGCGTTTGCCGCGAAAGGAGGTTGCGATGAGAATCGCCGAAATGTTCAAGCGCCCGAAGCGCGGCGCCACGGCTGCTCACGCCGGTGACGCGGAGCCTCATCACGAGGATCACGCGAAATCGGTGCAGAAGCAGGCGCGCAAGCTGTGGGACACGATCGGACGCAATCGCCACAAGAGCGCGAAGTGGTAGTAGCGAAGCGGGCCCGGGAACGAAAGTCCCGGGCCCGAAACGTTTTCAGGACATGATCCAGCTCGTGTGCGCGGTGAAGGCCGTCCCGAGCACGGCCGGCAAGTACGGATTGGGAACCGGCACCGACCTCCCGGCCACGGTCACGAGACCCAGCCGCTGGGCGACGGAAATGTGCGCGCCGATGTCCTGCGGAAACGCGAACGGTCCGCGCGGACCGGACGGACGCAGCGAGAAGGGCGGTTCCGTCCACGGCGAGTGCGCCTTGCCGAGAAAATCGGGCTGCAACTTCCACGGCGGCGCCTTGAGACGGACGCCGATCGACGGATCGGCGAGCCGGTTCAGCATCCATTCGCAGGCGATATCCGAGAGTCCCGATTCATCGTTCGGATAGCCGCCGCCCACATCGGCGTGCGCGCCGGCGAACAGCACCTGCGTGATGCCCGCGCGGCTGTCCCAGAGTGTCGGCGTGAAATCGCCGCGCTGCTCGTCGAGACTGATCGCGTGAACGCCGAACTTCACCTTCGGATTGAGCGCGGTATCGGCGAAGCGGAAGAGATCGACGGTCGAATCCTCGCTGTCGAGATAGAGCGGAATGCCGAGCGCACCCACCGTGTCCCATACGCCGATGGCCCGGATTTCATCGACGGGAATGGTGTCTTCGGGCTGCAGCGTCGTGAATGCGAGCGACGGCTCGAAATTGACGATCTTCTCCAGCAGGCTTTTCAGGCCGCCGCTGCTGGCATGTGCCGGCGGCCTCGCCTCGCGGTACTTGCGCCACGCGAGAATGCCCATGCGATACGCGAGCGCCTTGTCTTCGATGTCGTACCGGCTGGTATCGAGCAGGCCGACGCGCGCGATCATTCCGCCGAGCGCGCGCGCCGTGTATGCGCCGCGGCTGAAGCCCATCAGAATGATTCGATCGCCCGGTTTGTAGTTGCGCGATATGAAGGTATAGCCACGCACGATGCGCGCGATGATCCCGTCGCCGAATGCGCCGCCCACCAGTTTCGTGATGACGTTGCGCGAATCGCCCACGCCATGCAGATATTTGGCGACCTGTCCGTCAGGCCCAGGCTCCGCGATTTCCTGCTCGGAGGCGAGGAGCGTGGAGGCGGGATCGGGCTCGCCGGACAGCAGAAGAAATGCCTTGAATACGTTGGTGGTGTCCGGAATGCCGTCGTTGTCGTGATCGGTATCCGGACCGTTCCATGTTCCGTCCGCGCAGAAAATGATGTTCTTGCCCATGATGCACCTTCCTTTCCTTCGTGACGCCGCGAAACTCACTCAGTATTTGTTAGTTTCTTGCGGGTCGATCGGCAAGGCGCGCGTCGTCTGCCGGCGACGCTTTGGCTGAAAGAGCCTATGCGTCGGGCGGGGTTTGTTGCATTGCGTCAAAGGGAGGCTTCGTTCGACAGCGTTGGCCGGGGTTTTTCTTTAATGTTTCAGTGCAATTCAAGTCTCGGTTCCCGGGTGATCTCTTTTAGTTAACATAATGTTTATGATCGACGGTTTGTCTGTTGCCGCTAAGTTGTAATGTCCGCCAAATGCAAGCGACTCACGATCCGTAGCCTCCCAATTTGATTAGGAAACCAGAATGTCATCACGGGGCGACTACTAAAACCCATTCAAAACCCCACTACCACGCATTCAAACATTTAATTTGTCGATACTGACCGGTTCCTATATTTTCTACAGGTCCACCCACAACGACCACCCAACCCAACGCCGCAACCGCTTCAGGACGCGTTGAACCGGTCCCGAATCCTTGAGCCATTAGCATGTTCGACCGCGTTTTCGTCAATGCCATCGACGCCGATGGCAATCCGTTGAGCCTCGCGCGTCTTCACCGGCAACGACAACATCCAGGATGCCTGGTGGCCCTACGGCAACGGCGACATGCTGCAACGAGCGATGCTCATCGGTTATCGCTCCGGTTTCTATACTGATGATGAACTGCGTGTCGCGCTGCACATGGCGACCGACGCCGGCGCCGCCGTGCTCGGGCACGACGCTTACGGACTGAAGGCCGGTCACGACGCGAGCTTCGTCATCGTGAAAGCGCCCAACGCGCCCGCAGCCGTCGCCGCCGTGCCTTCGGAACGTGCGATCGTGCGCAGCGGCAAGTTCCGGGACGATGCGTCCCGCCTGCAATTCGAGTCCGGTAAAGCCGGACAACAACACGGCGTCGCCATCGGCGCGACGGCGTGAACCCTAACGGAGACTTACGATGTCAACCAGTACCTACTACGCGCCTCACGGCGGTCATCCATCACAGAAGGAACTGCTGACCGATCGCGCGATGTTCACCGAAGCGTACGCCGTCATCCCCAAAGGCGTGATGCGCGATATCGTCACCAGTCATCTGCCGTTCTGGGACAAGACGCGTCTGTGGGTGTTGGCGCGCCCGCTGTCGGGCTTTGCCGAAACGTTCTCGCAATACATCATGGAAGTGGCGTCCGGCGGCGGCAGCGAGCGTCCCGAGCAGGACCCGAACGCGGAAGGCGTGCTCTTCGTGGTCGAAGGCGAAATCGAAGTGACGCTGCAAGGCACGCTGCACGTGCTGAAGACCGGCGGCTATGCGTTCATTCCGCCCGGCACGAACTGGCAGTTGCGCAATCGTCATAAGGATACGGCCCGCTTCCACTGGGTCCGCAAGCACTATGAAGCCGTCGATGGCGTGCCGCTTCCCGAAGCCTTCGTGACGAACGAGCAGGACATCGAGCCGATCCCGATGCCCGGCACCGAAGGACGTTGGGTCACGACGCGCTTCGTCGATACGAACGACATGCGCCACGACATGCACGTGAACATCGTCACGTTCCAGCCCGGCGGCGTCATTCCGTTCGCGGAGACGCACGTGATGGAACATGGCCTTTACGTGCTGGAGGGCAAGGCGGTGTATCGGCTGAATCAGGACTGGGTCGAAGTGGAAGCCGGCGATTTCATGTGGCTGCGCGCATTCTGTCCGCAGGCGTGCTATGCAGGCGGGCCGAGCCGCTTCCGCTATCTGCTGTACAAGGACGTCAACCGGCACATGAAGCTGACGCTCAACGCGCCGCGTTGAACGTCCGCGAAACGGGCCGCAGCTTCAATAGTGGCTGCGCGCCCACAGCGTCGCCGGCGCATCCGGCAGTGCGATCCGCAACCTGCGTGACGCGTTCGAGTATCTCTCCTTCATCGACCGATAACACGCGGTAATCCTCCATCAGGATTTTTCCGGCGACCATCGTCATGCACACGTCGCCCGCATTCGCGAAGCACGTGACGCGATAGACCGCTATGTTCATCGGCATCAGATGCGGCTTGAACAGGTCGACGAGAATGATGTCGGCCTGCTTGCCCGCTTCGAGCGAACCGAGTTGCCGATCGAGCGACAACGCGCGGCGCCACCGCGCCATCGTCGATGACACGGCGCGTGATGACGCAGCCGTGCTCGATCAGTATGTCGACGTGTTCATGTTCGTTCATCACGCGAGCGCTCCGTCACGCGCAACGATGCGTCCGTTCGATACGACGAGCTTGCGCACCGGACGCGCCACGACCGCGTGCGCGACGCTCGCCGCATCGACCAGCACGAGGTCCGCACGCGCGCCGGCGCGCAGGCCGTAATCGGCGAAACCGCAGCCGCGCGCGGCGGCCTCGCTGACGCAATCGAACGCGATCATGAGATCGTCGTCGCGCCGCAGGTCGTAGCGCATGCCGATCAGCATCGCGCGTTCGAGCATGTCGGGAACGCCATACGGCGACCACGTGTCGCGAATGCCGTCGTTGCCGCCGAACATCGTGATGCCCTTCTTGCGGCACAGCTTGAGCGGCGGGACCGTGCGCGAAGGCGGCGCGCTCGTCAGCAGCGCCACGCGCCGATGGGCGATGCGATCCAGCAGCGCATCGCGTTCGCGCTCCGGCAGCGCGCCCAGACAAAACCCGTGACTGACGACCACCCTGCCCTGCATGCCCATCGTCTCGGCGCGGTCCAGCAGCAGTCTCAGCGTGAATGCGCCGATTTCACCGGGCTCGTGCAGATGAATATCGATCGGCTTGCCATGACGGTCCGCGAGCGCGAAGGTCGCATCGAGCGATGCGACGGGATCGCCGTCGATCAACGCGGGATCGAGCGCGCCGAGCACGTCGGCGCCTTCGGTGAGCGCGCTGCCGAGCAGTTCGACCGTGCCGGGACGAACCAGCATGCCCGACTGCGGAAACGCGACGATCTGCATTTCCAGCACGTCGTGCATCGTCTGCCGCGTCGCGAGCACGCCTTCGAGATGGCGCAGGCGCGCATCGGTATCGATGTCGACATGCGTGCGCAGTCGCGTCGTGCCCATCTGCACGAATGCGCGCGACAGCGCGAGCGATTGCGCGGCCGCGTCGTGGCCCGATGTCTTGCGCCACTCGCGTTCGTTGCTGATGCGATCGGTGAGCAGCGGGCCGACTTCGTTGCGATACCACGGACGGCCCCAGTTGCTCTTGTCGATATGCGTGTGACCTTCGACGAAGCCCGGCAGCAGCAACGCGCCGCCACCGTCTTCGAGATGCGCGCCGGGCGGCGCCGTGACGTGCGCGCCGATCGCTTCGATACGGCCATCGACGGACGATACGGAAACGAACTGGCCATCGGCCAGCCGGACATTGGAGAGATAGAGAGAGCGAGTCATGTTTGTCATGCTAGATGTTACGCGCGATCCTCCAGTTGTTCGACTGCGCTTTCTTCATGCTTGTCTCCGGGCATTTGTCGCGTCACGCGGCCTTTTTTCGCCTGCGTTCGAGCCTTTTTGTCTGACGTCGACGGGTGATGACTCGCCATTTGCATCGACGTTGGTTGATGTTATCCATCTCACTCTGCATTCAAAAATTAAATGTTCTAATGGACATCAGTTGGAAACCGAATGCCCAATACGCGCAGCGACCGTGCGATTGCCAGCGCAGGTCACGCGTGATAGAAGTCAGCATCCTTATTGAAAGATCGACCGGGTCGATGAAACACGTTCCCAAAGCACGTACACCGCTCTTCGACCTGGATCTGCTGAAGGCCATCGTCATGGTGGCCGATTGCGGCACCTTCACCGCGGCCTCCGCGCGGCTTCATTCGACGCAATCGACGGTGAGCCAGAAGGTGCGTCGGCTGGAAGAGATGGCGGGCCACAAGCTGCTCGAACGCGGCAGCCGCGACGTTCGGCCTACCGACGCCGGCGAAACCCTGCTCGCCTACGCGCGCCGCATGCTCGCGCTCAACGATGAAATGATCGAGGCGCTATCGGGCGCGAACGTGGGCCTGACGGTGCGTCTCGGCGTGCCGGAAGATTTCGTCGGCGGACCGACGACGCACATGCTCGCGGCGTTCAATCGCAAGCATCCGCAGGTGAAGCTCGAAGTGACGAGCGGACTGAGCCGCGATCTCAGCAACAGTTACGATCGCGGCGATCTCGATCTGGTGCTCGTGAAGCAGCGGCGCAATAGCCGCGAAGCGGTCGCGAGCTGGCCGGAGCAACTGAGATGGATCGACAGCGCGAAGAATCCGTCGATCGACCTCGATCCGATTCCGCTCGTCGCGTTTCCGCCGCGCGGGCTGTATCGCGACGACATGACCAACGCGATCGAAAGCATCGGACGGCGCTGGCGGCTGAGTTTCATCAGTTCGAGTCTGAGCGGCATCCAGGCGGCCGTCGCCGATGGTCTCGGAATCAGTCTGCTTCCGGCGCGCGCCGTGTCGCCGGAACACGTCGTGTTGACGACGAAAAGCGGGCTGCCGGCGATCGAGACGATGGATATCGCGCTGCTGCATCGGCCGACCGCCGATGCCGTCGTCAAGGAACTCGCGCGGGCCTTGTCGCGAATGTTCGGGCCGCAGCGTCGCTAGCGGCTGTATATAAAGTTGTTTGCGCGAGAGACCATTAGTTGCGTGTCTATTTCACCCAGCCGCGCTCGATGAGCGGCACGTCCCACGCCGGTTCCGGGCCCAGCCGCTCGGCGAGAAACTCGACCAGCGCTTTCACCTTGAGCCCCTGACGTTGCGTCGCCGGATAGACGGCGGCGAAGTTCATCGGCGAGAGCGCGTAGTCCGGGAGAATCGGCACGAGCGAGCCATCCAGCAGCGACGCGCTCGCGACCAGCGTCGGCAGGCACACGATCCCGCCGCCCGTCAGCGCGTAGTCGTGCAGCAAGTGAACGGAATTCGAGCGGACGATGCCGGGCAATTCGATTTCGACGACCTCTTCGCCGCGCGTCATCGTCCAGCGATTGCGCGACGGATAGCCCGAATAGAGCGCCGTCCTGTGCTCGAGCAAGTCGCGCGGATGCCGCGGCGCGCCATGCGCGTTCAGATACGAAGGCGCGGCGCAAAACAAGCGGCGGACGGTGAAGAGACGCCGCTCGACGAGCGATTCGGAGATCGGCGGGAAAATCTGGAACGCGACATCGAAACCTTCCTCGATCGGATCGACAACGCGGTCATTGACGATCACATCGAGCTGAATGCCCGGATACCGGCGATTGAACTCGGCAAGCGATGCGCCGAAGTGACCGAGCGCGAAGCCGGGCAGCATCTGGATGCGAAGGCGCCCGGTCGGCGTCGCGCGCAACTCGCGCATCTGGTCGGTCAGCTCGTTGACGCGCCCCACCACTTCGGCGCAGTCCCGATAGAACGCCTCGCCGACATCGGAAAGCCGCACATGCCGCGTGCTGCGGTGAAACAACGGCACGTTGAGGAACTTCTCCAGTTGCTGGATGCGCGTGGTGACCACCGAACTGGCGACCCCGAGCTGGCGCGCCGCCTCTGCGAAGCTGCTGGTCTCCGCGACCCGCACGAAGGCCTCGATGCTGAGAAAACGATCCATGCTGGTCCCTTTCGATGGCGTCCAGCATGTCAGTTTATCCGCTGCGTGCAGGCGCGCTTACTCGGGCTGCCCGACTCCGTTGAGTTCGATCGCTCGCGCATTCCGGCGCAGCTTGGCGGGCGCGGTTTCTTCGAGCAGCAGGCTCACGCCGATCCCGAGCAGCACCGCGCAGATCGGCAGCCAGAGAATATTATGGATTCCGAATCGTGTTGCGACGAATCCCGCGAGCGCCGGCGCCACGCCGCCGCCGAAGATTTCGCCCGCGCCAACGACGATGCCGATCGCCGTCGATATCATGCCGACGGGCGCCGCTTCCGTCGCGACCGGCCCGGAGAGCAGCGAAACGAGGCCCAGCGTGAAGAAGGACGCGACGAACAGCACGACGAACAGGATCAGCGGCTGTGCGCCGACGCCGCGAAACACGTACAGCATGACCGCCGTCCCCGCGAACCCGACGATGCTGGCGAGCCGCCGCCCGACCAGATCGGAGAGCCCCGGCAAACCGAACTGGCCGACGAAGCCGCCAAAGCCGATCGCCGACACCACGATGCCCATGCGCTGCGTGTCCAGCGCGAGGTATTCGGTGAGATAAAGCGGCAGCATCGCGCCCAGCACGAAGACGCCGGTCATCGCGCAGAACAGCGCGATCATCGCGACGCGAATGTTGCGGCGCTTCAGCACGTCGCGCCAGTTGCCCCGCGCGACCGGCGCCTGCCGTTCCACGGACGCCGGCTCGATCGCGCGCGGCTCGCGGATCACGAAGAACATCAGCAGCCCGAGAATCAGGCCGGGAATGGAGACGAGCGCGAAGACCCAGCGCCACGAGACCACGTTGAGCAGTTGCGTCGCGATGATCGGCGAAAGCGCGAGCCCGAAGAGCGCGAAGCCGCTTTGCTGAAGCCCGAGATTGAAGCCGCGCCGCTTCGGATGAGAAGCGTCGGCGGTCGCGGCGAAGCTCGTCGGGCAGAACGAGCCTTCGGCGACGCCCATCAGCGCCCGCACGGCGAGCAGACTGGCGAGACCGCCCGCGACGCCCGAGAAGCCGGACAACAGGGAGAACGCGATGATCGCGGGAACCAGCACCTTGCGCCGGCCGATCTTGTCGGAGATGCCGCCCATCAGCGCGGCGAACACGCCCCATGAGAGACCCAATATGCCGATGCAGTTGCCGACGTCCTGCGCGGTGAGATGCAGGTCCTTCATGATCGCCGGGAACAGCGGCGCGATCAGCCACCGGTCGAGGCCCACGAGGCCGAATCCGAGCGCCAGCAGCGTCACGGCTTTCCATTCGTAGGACGTATCCCACCGTTTCGAGGTCATCTTTGTCTCCTGAGTCAGAATCGCGGGCCGCTTCGTCGAAGCTCGGCATCGTCGATGGAACAAAGGGTGGCCCAGACGCGTTCTGAAAAGAACGGGCGAACCGGCGAATGCGTCATTTGCGATATGCGAACAATGGCGCGGCCGCAGGCGTCGCCGGGCTTGGGCGATGCAGGTCGAGCGGATTTCGGCCGAACTAGGGATACTTCGGATGGACGGTCCGAATCAAAGGAATACGCACCATGAAACGACTATCGATGCTCTCCGCACTGGCGCTCGCGCTGGCCGGCTGCGCCGCGGGCGGCATGCAGCAAAGCACGACGAACCTGAGCGCAACGCAATGCCGCGATCTCACCGCGCTCAAAAATCACGCGCCGCCCTCGCGCGAGCGCAACCTGAGCGAACTCGCGGCGCTGGAGCGGGCGGGCTACGACCCGTCGAAGTGGTACGACCCGTACTATCCGGACGACCTGCACGCGGCGCAGCGTCAGGTGGATCGCTGGTATCAGGCGGAGTGTCCGCAGGCGCGCGCGGATTGAGGCGGGAAGCCTGCCGATATAATCGGCATTCCTTCCAACGAGGTTATCGCATGAAATCAGTCATCGCTTTGCTCGCAGCATCGGCCATCGCATCGAGCGCGTTCGCCGCCAACGCCGTCGACAAACTGCCGTCGGGTGTCGTCGTCGAACACATCAAACAGGGCACGGGCCCACAACCGAAAGCCGACGACACCGTGAGCGTCAACTATCGCGGCACGCTCGCCAACGGCACCGAGTTCGACAGTTCGAGCAAGCACGGCGGCCCCGCGACCTTCCCGCTCAACCGCGTGATTCCGTGCTGGACGCAAGGCGTGCAGAAGATCAAGGTCGGCGGCAAGGCGAAGTTGACGTGCCCCGCAGCAACGGCTTACGGCGATCGCGGCGTCGGCGCGATCCCGCCGAACAGCGACCTGACGTTCGAGGTCGAGCTGCTCGAAATCAAGAAGTAATCGGGCGCCGCGCGCTTGCGGGCGAGGCGCTTGTCTAGGCGGCCTCGTCCCGCAACTGCGCGAGCGACGCGCGTTGCTTGCCGCTCGCGTCGAAGTTGTCGTCGGCGAGCCAGCGCTCGAATGCGCGTCGAACGCGCGGCCAGTCCTCGTCGATGATCGCGTACCAGGCCGTGTCGCGATTACGTCCCTTGTAGACGATCGCCTGCCTGAAGATGCCTTCGAATTCGAAGCCGAGCCGAAGCGCCGTCTTTCGCGACGGCGCGTTCAGGCTGTCGCATTTCCATTCGTAGCGGCGATACCCCAGCTCGTCGAAGACATAACGCATCAACAGATATTGCGCTTCGGTCGATATGCGCGTCTGTTTGAGCAACGGCGAAAACGTGACGCTGCCCATTTCGATGACGCCATGCACGGGCTCGATGCGCATCAGCGCGAGCGTGCCGACCGCCTTGCCGCTCGCGGAATCGACGACGGTGTAGTGAAGCGGATCGGCGGACGCGGCGGCCTTCGTCAGATAGTCGCGGAACACGTCGAAGTCCGTGAACGGTCCGACGAAGAGATACGTCCAGTCACGGCCATCCTGCGCCTGCGCGTAGGCGTCGAAGAGATCGGCGGCGTGGCGATCCACGTCGAGCGGCTCGATGCGGCAATGCCTTCCATCGATGCCGATGCGCGCGGGCCGTTCGCGCGGCGTCCAGTCCGTGACCGCTTCGCCTATGAGTTGCTGATACTCGTTGGTTCTCGTCATGCGTGAAGGCACTCCGGTTGCGCTAAAAGGGATGAGTTCACAGTCTAAAACCTCGGCCATCAAAACGGACTGATTCTGAAATTTCAGAACGGCGCGCGCCCGACCGGTTCCGTCAAATAAAAATCGTCATGAAATCAGCGACTTGACGTGTCGCATCGGCGCGTCTCTCTTGGCACGGCCCTTGCCTTGTACCAGGCATAGACCCCGCCGCGAACGCCTTTCGCGGCCGAGGGCCAGCCAACAACGGAGACGACATCTTGATCCTGCCATTGCCTCGGCGCACATCCGCATTCTTCCGATAGCCGGCGGCCCCCGCTTTCCCCGACACGACACCCCCAATCATCCGCCCGGCGCGGCGCGGGACACGCGCGCCCGCCGTCCGGATTGCAGCACCCGCATCACCCAAACAGCAAGGAGACATTCGTGCACATCACATCTCAAAGCGCGCCGCACGACGAGGCGCAACCAGCATCGACGAACAAGGAACGCTTCTGGCCCGAAGGCTGGTGGAAGCTGATGGAAACGCGCATCGGCATCATTCCGCTGCCGGTGTATCTGCTGCTGCTCGCCCTGATCACGGGATTCGCCGTGACGGGCAAGGTGCCGGGCGAAATCTCGATGGCGATCGCCGTGCTCGCCTTCTTCGGCTTCACGTGCGCCGAGATCGGCAAGCGCATGCCGCTCGTGCGCAACATCGGCGCGGCGGCGATCTTCGCGACGTTCATACCGTCGGCGCTCACTTACTATCACCTGCTGCCGAAGCCGATCCTCAATCTCACGACCGAGTTCACGAAGCAGACGAACTTTCTCTATCTCTTCATCGCGTCGATCATCGTCGGCAGCATTCTGAGCATGGACCGGCGCGTGCTCATCAAAGGCTTCATCAAGATCTTCATTCCGCTCGCGGTCGGCTCGATCGCGGCGGCGATCGTGGGCACGCTGGTCGGCACGGCGCTCGGGCTCGGCGCGCGTCACACGTTGCTCTATATCGTCGTGCCGATCATGGCGGGCGGCGTCGGCGAGGGCGCGATTCCGCTTTCGATCGGCTATTCGGAGATCATGCATCTGCCGCAAGGCGAGCTCTTCGCGCAGGTGTTGCCGCCCGTGATGCTCGGCAGCCTCACCGCGATCGTGCTGTCCGGCATGCTCGACATGGTGGGCCGCCGCTTTCCGCATCTGACGGGCCAGGGCCGTCTGCAGGTCGGCGAGCAGGACGAGATGGACCCGGTGAAGGAAGAGATCAGCGGACATATCGACGTGACGCACATCGCGGCGGCGGGCATCACGGCGATCACGCTGTATCTGCTCGGCCTGATGTGCAGAAACATGTTCGGCCTGCCCGCGCCGGTGGCCATGCTGTTCCTCGCGGTGCTGGTGAAGCTCGCGCGGGCGGTGTCGCCGCAGCTTCAGGAAGGCGCGTTCGTGGTGTACAAGTTCTTCTCGACGGCGGTGACCTATCCGCTGCTGTTCGCGATCGGCGTGGCGATGACGCCCTGGGACAAGCTGATGGCGGCGTTCACGGTGGCGAACATCGTGACCATCGTCGTCACGGTCGCAACCCTCATGTGCACGGGCTTCGTGGTCGGACGGCTGATGAAGATGTACCCTATCGACACCGCGATCGTGAATGCCTGCCACAGCGGCCAGGGCGGCACGGGCGACGTGGCGATCCTGACGGCCGCCAACCGGATGACACTGATGCCCTTCGCGCAGATCGCGACGCGCATCGGCGGTGCGATCGTCGTCACCTTGACCTTGCTGGTGCTGGCGCATTTCGGATGACCGTGTATGACGATGTCGGGCGTTCCCCTGTGGGCATTGGCGGCAAGCCTGGTGCTCTATCTGGCCACAGCGGCCGCCGCCGTGGAAGTCGCCTGGCATCGCGGCGTGGACGCACTGACGGAAGCGGGCGCGCATCGGCTGGATCTGTACGCCGCGAGTCTCAGGAGCGAGCTGGGGCGCTATGAGATCCTTCCCGCGATCGCCGCGCGCCAGGACAGCATCAAGGCGCTGCTCGAAGCGCCGCCCGGCGCGCGGCGCGCGCTCCTTCCCGCCGTCAACGGCTATCTGCAAGCGGTCAACGACGACGCGGGCAGCGTCGCGGTGGATGTCATCGACCTGAATGGCGACGTCATTGCCGCGAGCAACTGGAATCAGCGGGTGAGCTTCGTCGGAACGAACGTCGCGTATCGCCCGTATTTCACCGATTCGATCGCGGGCGGCAGCGGCCGCTTCTTCGGCATCGGCACGAACACCGGCCAGCCGGGGCTGTACTTCGCGAGCGCGGTGCGCGGCGCGGGCAAAGTGCTCGGCGCGACGGCCGTCAAGATCAGCGTCGATCCGCTCGAATCCGCGTGGCGCGTGCCGAACGAAGCCGCGATGGTCGTCGACGGCAACGGCGTCGTCGTCATCTCGACCGTGCCCGCGTGGAAGTTCACCGCGCTCGCGCCTATCGCCGCGAACCGGCAGGAGCAGATTCAGGCATCGCGCCAGTATGCGGGCCGCAAGGTCGACAACCTCGGCTACGAACGGCTCGACGACTGGCGCAGCGGCGCGTGGTTCGCGCGCCTGCCCGACTGGACGCATCCCGGCCGCGCGCGGCGCTATCTCGTGATGTCGCGCAGCGCGCCGCAAGCGGGCGACGCGATCATGGTCGCCCTCGATCTCTCGACGGCGCGGCGTCAGCAGCAGCTCGCCTTCGCGTTCGTGACGGGCGCATTCCTGATCGCGGGACTCTACGGGCTCTATGCCGTGCAGCGGCGGCGCGTGATCGTCGAACGGCTGAAGGCGCAGGACGCATTGCAACGCGCGAACGACCGCCTCGAAGCGACCGTGCAGCAGCGCACGGCGGCGCTGCAACAGGAGATCGAAGAACGCGTGCTCACCGAGCAGAAGCTGCGCGATTCGCAACAGGAACTCGTGCACGCCGGCAAGCTCGCCGTGCTCGGACAGATGGCCGCCGGCCTGACGCACGAAATCAATCAGCCGCTCGTCGCCATTCGCACGCTGTGCGACAACGCGCGCACGTTCTTCGAGCGCGGCCAGCCCGCGCAGGCCATCGCCAATCTGGAGCGCGTGGGCAAGCTCGTCGGGAATATGGCGCAGCTCACGGCGGAGCTGAAGGCGTTCGCGAGAAAGCCCGAGACGAACACCGTTCCGGTCGCGCTCGGCGACGCCGTCGCCCATGCGCGGCTCATGTACGACGCGCGTATCCGCGACGAACGTGTGCATTTCGATATCGACATCGCGCCGGATGCCATCGTGGAGGCCGAGCCGGGGCGTCTGCAACAGGTGATCGTCAACCTGCTGGGCAATGCGCTCGATTCGCTCGCCGGACGCGACACGCCGCGCATTCGCGTCGGCGCGAGCCGGGCCGGCGATCCCGCGCGCGTGAACTTCTTCATCGCCGACAACGGGCCCGGCATCGATCCGCACGTACTCGCGCACTTGTTCGAACCGTTCGTGACGACCAAGCCGAGCGGACATGGCCTCGGGCTCGGACTCGCGATCACGTCGCGCATCGTCGAGGGCTTCGGCGCGCGGATCGCGGCTGTCAATCTCGAAGGCGGTGGCGCACAATTCACCATCGAATTCGTAGCGGCGAACGGCAGGAGCGCTGACAGTGACTAAAAGCCCGATACGGCAAACAAGCGACGACATCCGCGTGGTGATCGTCGAGGACGACGAGAACGTGCGTCTCGGCGTCGAACAGGCGGTGGCGCTCGCGGGCTTCCCGGTGGAATCGCATGCATCGGCGGCGAGCGCGCTGGCCGCGGCCGTGCCCGGCACGCCCGTCGTGTTCGTTTCGGATCTGCGCATGCCCGGCATGGACGGCATGCAACTGCTGCAACACGTGCTCGCGGTCGATGCGCAGATTCCCGTCGTGCTCATCAGCGGCCACGCGGACATTTCGACGGCGGTCGGCGCGATGCGCGTCGGCGCCTATGACTTCATCGAGAAGCCGTTCTCGTCGGAGCAGATCGCCGGATGCGTCGCGCGGGCCGTCGAGAAGCGCCGGCTCACGCTGGAAGTCGAAGGCTTGCGCGCCGCGCTGCAAAACGGGCGCGGCATCGAGGCGCTCGTGCTCGGCAAGTCGCCGGCCATCGCCGACGTGCGCAAGAAGATCCTGCGGCTCGCGGACACGTCGGTGTCGGTGCTCATCACGGGCGAGACGGGCACCGGCAAGGAACTCATCGCGCGGGCGCTGCATGACTACGGACGCCGGCGCGCGCATCACTTCGTCGCGCTCAATTGCGGCGGACTGCCCGAGCAGCTTTTCGAGAGCGAGCTATTCGGTCATGAAGCGGGCGCGTTCACCGGCGCGACGAAGAACCGCGTCGGCAAGATCGAATGGAGCGACGGCGGCACGCTCTTTCTCGACGAGATCGAGACCATGCCAATCGCGCTGCAGATCAAGCTCTTGCGCGTGTTGCAGGAACGGCGCGTGGAACGGCTCGGCACGAATGAATCGATTGCCGTCGATTGCCGCGTGGTCGCGGCGTCCAAGACCGATCTCGCGCAGCTTGCTTCCGAAGGACGCTTTCGCGCCGATTTGCTGTATCGGCTGAACGTCGCGCTGATCGACCTGCCGCCTCTTCGCGAGCGTCGTGAAGACGTGCCGCTGCTCTTCGAACATTTCGTGCTCGCGGCGGCGCAGCGCTTCGGCCAGGATGCGCCGACGGTCACGGCCGCGCAGGTGTCCGAACTGACCGCGCATCAATGGCCGGGCAACGTGCGCGAACTGCAGAACGTCGCCGATCGCTTCGTGCTCGGCCTCGCGGGCGACCAGTTGATTCCTTCCGGCGACCGGCCGCGCGGCGGAGCGCCGCTGAACGAGCAGCTTGCGTATATCGAGCGCGTGCTGATCGACGACATGCTTCGGCGTCACAACGGCAACGTCGGCGCGGCGAGCGAGGCGCTCGGCATGCCGCGCAAGACGCTGTATCACAAGCTGCGGCAGTTCAACATCTCCGCGCGCGATGCCCAGCCGGAGCGCGAGGACGACTAGCGCGAAGCCGTGCCCGGCTTCACGGTGCCATCGGGTTGCGGGACTTCGATCGGCTTGACCTCGACGGGCGCGGTGCCTTCCTTCTTGATGCCGAGCTTGTCCGCGGTTTGCGGCGATACATCGACGATGCGGTCCTTCACATACGGGCCGCGATCGCGGATCTGCACCACTTCGCTGTTGCCGTTCTCGAGATTCGTGACCCGCGCCTTGGTGCCGAGCGGGAGCGTCTTGCTGGCTGCGGAGTCGGATTGCGGATTCATCCGCGTGCCGTCGGCCATTTTTTTCTTGTAGAACTTATGGCCGTAGTACGAGGCCTCGCCCTTGCGCGGTTTGCCGCTTCGGTCGATGCCGCGCTCATGCGTGGACTTGGCCTTTGCGTGAGGGTCGCTCGCGGACGCCGGATACACCGTGCTCAAGCAGCACGACAGGATCATGCATACGAATGCGCGAAGCCGCTTCATGTTCGTTTCCTCTCGAACTCGACATCTCCTCTGCTTCGAGTAGCAGTAATCGATCCGTTTCCGTCTGTTCATATGCCAAGCGTTGGGTCTGCACACGCCGGACGACAACTTGTATAGTGCGAGAGCCTATGAACTGTTGATCACGGGAACCCTATGAACCAGAAGAACAAAAGGCGTCTCTTGTTGGCGGGCGGCATTGCGGCGGCGGCGCTATGCGTGAGCGGATGCACGACGACGGGTCCATCGTCCGGTGAAACCGCCGCCGGCACGGCCGACCGCGATCGCGCCATCGACGCCGCCGTCGATGCAACGTTGCAGCGGCTCTATGTGTCCGTGAACGGATCGCGCGAACTCGTGAGCAAGGCGCGCGGCGTGCTCGTTTTTCCCCGCGTGATCGCGGCGGGCTTCTGGCTCGGCGCGCAATACGGCGAAGGCGCGCTGCGTGTGAATGGTCGAACCGACGGCTACTACAGCACGGCGGGCGGTTCGTTCGGCTTGCAGATCGGCGCTCAGTCGAAGGCGCTGATCTACGTGTTCCTGACCGACGACGCGCTCGCGCAGTTCCGCCGGCGCGACGGCTGGGCAGTCGGCACCGACGCGACCGTCGCGGTGATGAAGCTGGGCGCCAACGGCCAGCTCGATACGACGACGGCGACCAATCCTGTCGAGGTTTTCGTGCTGACGAATGCCGGGCTCATGGCGGGCGTGTCGCTCGAAGGAACGAAGGTCAGCCGGTTGAGCCCGTGATCCGCCGATAAAGGCGCCTACAGATCCTTCACGAGACGAAGCGCATCGTAGATGGCGGCGTGCGTGTTGCGCGCCGACACCGCATCGCCGATCCTGAAAAGCTGAAAGCGCCCTTCCGGATTTCGTTCGACGACTTGCGGCTTGCCGTCGATGAGCCGGTCGTAATCGACCGCGCCGAGGTTCGACGACAAAGGCTTCAGCTCGAAGTACAGTTCGTCCATCGGAATCGTGCCGTGATTGACGACGATCTGATCGTGGCGCTGCTCCTTCTTCACGCCGCCATAGTCGCTGCCGATCGTCGCGACCAGTTCGCCGCCTTCGCGCCGGACGGATTCGAGGCGGAACGTCACCGTGAACGTCGTCGCGAGCTTCTGCAGCGAGCGCATGTAGGGCACGAGATTCATGCTCATGACTTCGGGCGAGAACGAGCGGTCGGGCGTCATCACTTCCACTTTGCCGCCGGCCTGCGCGATCGTTTCGGCGGCCTGCAGCGCGGCGTGATCGCCTGCATCGTCGAAGATCAATACGTTCGCGCCGGGCTTCACATCGCCGGAAATGATGTCCCACGACGAGACGACGTGCTCGTTGCCTTCGCTGCAAATCTCCGTGTGCGGCATACCGCCGGTCGCGACGATCACCACGTCCGGATGCTCCGCGAGCACCGTGTCGTTGTCGGCCCACGTGTTGAACTTGAACCGCACGCCGAGCCGTTCGCACTGCGCCATGCGCCAGTCGATGATGCCTATCATCTCCTTGCGGCGAACGTTCTGCGCGGTCAGGCGAATCTGGCCGCCGGGATCGTTCATCGCTTCGAGCACGACGACATCGTGCCCGCGCTCGCCCGCGACGCGCGCCGCTTCGAGACCCGCCGGCCCCGCGCCCACGATCACGATCCTGCGCTTCGTCGCGGCGGGCTCGATCGTGTGCGGCATCTCCAGTTCGCGGCCCGTCGCAGCGTTGTGGATGCACAGCGCCATGCCGCCCTGATAGATGCGGTCGAGGCAGTAATTCGCGCCCACGCAAGGCCGGATATCGTCTTCCCTGCGCTCGATGATCTTGCGCACGATATGCGGATCGGTCATGTGCGCGCGCGTCATGCCGACCATGTCGATCTTGCCCGACTCGATCGCATGGCGCGCGGTCGCGACGTCCTGAATGCGCGCCGCATGGAACGTGGGGAAGTCCGTCGCTCGCCGTATTTCGCCCGCGAAATCGAGGTGCGGGGCGCTCTTCATGCCCATGATCGGAATGACGTCGGTGAGCGCGGCGTCGGTTTCCAGATGCCCGCGAACCACATTGAGGAAATCGACGAGACCGCTGTTTTTCAGGCGCTTCGAAATCTCGATGCCTTCTTCCTTCGTGATGCCGCCCGCCATCATTTCATCGGCCGTATAGCGAATGCCGAGAAGAAAGCGCTCGCCGACGCGCCCGCGCATCGCGCGCAGCACGTCGAACGTGAAGCGCATGCGGTTCTCCAGCGAGCCGCCATACGGACCTTCGAGCGTGTTCGTCAGCGGCGACCAGAACTGGTCCATCAAGTGACCATAGGACTCGATTTCCAGCCCGTCGAGGCCGGCTGCTTTCATGCGCTCCGCCGCATCCGCGAAATCGCGAACGATACGTTCGATATCCCATTCCTCCAGTTTCTTGGGGAAAGCCCGGTGCGCGGGCTCGCGATTGTGCGACGGCGAGACGGCGGGAAGCCAGTCGCCTTTGTCCCAGCGCGTGCGCCGGCCGAGATGCGTCAACTGGATCATGACCTTCGCGCCGTGCTCGTGGCATTCGTCGACGAGATCCTTCATCCACGGCACGACTTCGTCCTTGTACGCGAGGATGTTGTTGAAGACCGGCGGACTGTCCTTTGACACCGCCGCGGAGCCCGCCGTCATTGTCAGCGCGATGCCCGCCTTCGCCCTTTCGACGTGATACGCGCGATAGCGCTCCTTCGGCAGCCCGTCCTCGGCGTACGCCGGCTCATGCGACGTCGTCATGATCCGGTTGCGAAAAGTAAGGTGTTTCAGCGTGTACGGCTGCAGCAACGGATCCGTGGACATGAATGCCTCATCGAAGCGAGTGGGGACGAAACGCCTGTTGTGAACCAAGAGTAGAAGTTATGTACACATGTGTCAAGTAGGGAGACAATGGTGTACAGTGAACGGATTGAATCCGGAAAAAAATGAAATGGACGAGACGCTCGACGTGGTGCGCGGCTCCGCCGACATGTGGCTGGACGCGGCGTTCGAAGGCCTTCTCGAAGGCGGCGTGGAGGCTGTTCGCATCCTGCCGCTCGCAAAAAAGCTGAATCTTTCGCGAACGAGTTTCTACTGGTTCTTCAAGGATCGCGAGGAACTGCTTGCCGCCCTGCTCGACCGATGGAAAGAGAAGAACACGGGCAACTGGATCGCACGCACGGAGGCTTACGCGGACAGCGTGTGCGAAGCGATGCTGAACGTCTTCGACTGCTGGTTCGACGACACGATTTTCGACTCGCGCTTCGAGGCTGCGATCCGCAACTGGGCGCAGCAGTCGCCGGACATCGCGCAACGGATGGCTCAGGACGATGCGCAGCGCATCGCCGCGCTGACGGCGCTATTCGAGCGATTCGACTATGAGCCGCGCGCCGCGGATGTTCGCGCGCGCGTCGCCTATTTCACGCAGGCCGGCTATGTGTCGACGAAGCCCGACGAAGACATGTCCGTTCGCATGATGCGCATTCCGGAGTACGTCGAAGTCTTCACGGGCGTGCGGCCGAAGAAGCACGAGCTTCAGCGCTTCTACTCGCGGCGCGGGTTCGAGTTCGAATTCGAGTGAGCGTGTTCCTTCGGAGTCAGTTGCTCGAACACATGCTCGCAGGCGGCTTGCCATGCCGCATTGGCGCCGAGTTTTTGCAGCACATCGAGGCCTTGCGCCGTATAAGTGCCCGCCGTCGCGATGGACGAACCGATTTCCCCAATCTCCGATGACGACTTGTATCGCGAGTACGCCACGCAATCTTCGACGCCACTGAGCACCAGTTGTCTCGCGTCTTCGGGTGCGAAGCCTTTCTGAACGAACCATTGCTGAAGGTCGTGAAGCAGGAAGTAGAACCATCCGTTCATGCATGCGCCGACGGTGGCGAGTTCGAATTCGCGTTCGGTCGCGAGCGGTACGGGATTGCCCAGCGCCGCGAGCAGTGGCGCCATCGCTGAATCGGCGGGATAAATCGCGACCGTCGAGCGATTGATCTCCGCAGCGAGAGACAGCATCGCGCGCGTGCATTCGCGGGCGCCGAACATCCGCTGCAAATCGCCGGCCGGCACGCCGCTGACGACGGAAATGAGCGGAACGTCCGGCTTCAACCTGATCTCCTGCGCGAGTTCGTCGAGTTGTCCCGGACGAACGCCGATGAGCACGACATCGGCGGCATCCGCGACTTCCTGGTTATCGCGCATCAGCTTGCAGCCGATATCTCTGGCGAGACTTTCCGCCCGCGCGCGGCTTCTGGGCGAGAGAAGAAACGTCGCGTCGCTGCTGGCGCGATGCCATCCTCGAATCATCTTCTCGGTCAGATCGCCGACGCCGAGCACTCCGAGCTTGATCATGCGCTTGCTTTCTCCTCGCTGAAGCCTGAGTTGTCGAACCGAATATCGTGCAGATGGCGCACATTGCACGAAGCACTATATCCGTATGCGCGCCTGGCCGCTTCCGCTGCACGGATCCGAATCGGCGCATAGACTGGCGCGAACGATATTCGGAGTGACTTCATGAGCGAACAGCGGATTCGAGAAGCGCTGAATGCGCACTGGCTCGCATCGGCGAATGGCGACCTCGACGCCGAGCACGATATCTACGATGACGATGCCACATGCGACTATCCGCAATCGGGTGAACGTATCCGCGGACGGACGAATTTGCAGGCATTGCGGGGACATCATCCGGACAAGCCATCCGGTTTCGATGTCAAACGCATTCAGGGCGAAGGCAATCTGTGGATCACGGAATACATGATCTCGTATCAGGGGCAGGCGGCCTATACGGTCAGCATCATGGAATTCCGCGATGGCAAGGTGATTCACGAAACCCAATATTTTTCTTATCCATTCGAAGCACCGGCCTGGCGAAGTCAGTGGGTTCAGCGAATGAATTGACAGGCGAATGTCTGTGTCTCGCCGACAGCAAGCCTTCGAACTGTCGTTCGCGAGCCGTCGCGTTACACCGCTGCGTGTCCGCATAAATCGGCTCAAAGCCCATGAACAAAGACTTCCGCGCTCATTGGCACGCCGCGTGCAAATGTACGAATGGCGATAGACACGTCGTCATTCACTTTACTTTTGCCAGGAGACCCGCCATGACCAATTTGACCATCAACGATCTGCCTCGCGTCGATACCCTCGACCGCGATACGATGTCCGCCGTGCGCGGCGGCATCGCGTACGTGACCCTGCCGCCGGGCAACGAGAACACGCTTCCCGGATTGCCCTCGCTGCCGGCGTCGTGGCCCACCGCCGCCGCGATCCTGAAGGAACTGAACCTTCCGCTGCCGTTGCATGTTGCGCCGCAACCCGCGACGCAGGACCCTCGTCTGCTTTGAGCACGGGCCGGGGCCGACTCGACGCGCCTTCATCGTTCGAAATAGATCGCAATCCAGACGGTCTGCTCTTCGGCATGCGTCCACGCCACGCGATGCCGGCAATGCGGCTCGATTAAAACGTAGTCGCCCGGACGCATGTCGTGCCGCGTCGAGTTCTCTTCGAATTCGAGCACGGCCGCGCCCGATAGCAACGCGACCCATTCGGCGCGCGGGTCGTCGTACCAGAATCCTGCGGGGCTCGCGTGCCCCATCGACACGATGCGCTCCACGTTCAGGCGCTGCCCCGTGACGAGCATGTCGATCCGCTCTTCGATGCCGCGCTTCGCTTCGATACCGAACAGGTTTCCCGTTTGCAGTTGCATGGATCGACCTCGCGTCTGGGTTCGAATTCAACTTCGCTGCGTCATTGCCGTTATACAGGGTCAGCGTGTCCGTCAATCTCGTCGATCCGAGTGAGCAATGTCCAGGATTCATCTTTGGAAGGAAACCAGCCCTGTCGCCAGAACGCGCTTCTATCTGACGTCCGCGCTCGTCGTGGCGCTGCTGTCGATACTCGTCGCGCCGCGCCCGCTGGTTTTTCCGCTCGATGATCCGTACATCACGATTCATAACGCCGACGTACTTCTATCCGGCGTCGATCACAACTACAGCACATCTGCGCTGACGGGCGCAACGAGCGAGATTCATCTGTTGCTCGTCGCGTTCGGCACGTTGTTTCTGCCTTCATCCGTCGCGTTGTTCATGATTGGAATGGCGAGCGCGGTTTTCTATGCGACGGGACTGGCGCGCATCGCCTTCCAGCTCGGCGCGTCGTGCGTGACGGCCGCGCTGTTCGTCGCGCTCGGCGTGCTGTGCGGGTCGACGCCCTTTCAATTGCTGAACGGACTCGAGACCGGCCTCGCGATGGCCGTCGTCACGTGGGCGTTGTCTTTCGCGCTCGAGCGATCGCGATCCGTGCGTCTTCCGTTGCTATGCGGTCTCATGCCGTTCGTGCGTCCGGAACTGGCGGCGCTGTCCGGCTTGCTGATGGCCCGGCAGTTCTGGATGCGCGTGAGAGCCGGTGAGCACAAATGGGCGATCCGCGATGTCCTGATCGCGGCAGGAATAGCGCTGCCGTTTCTGACGTGGACGTGGCTCTCCATCGGCTCGCTGATTCCGACGACCGCCAACGCGAAGCAACTCTACTTCGCCGATCAGCATGCGCCCTGGAAAGCGAAAGCGGGCATGTTGATCGTCGGAATGTTGCAATCCGGGCTTCTGCCGCTCGCGGCGCTCGCCGCGCTTGCATGGCGCTCCAGACTGTGGACGCCGCTATTCCTGTACGTCGTTTCGTTTTTATTTGCGTTGTGGGCGACGTTTCCCGGCGGTTTCATCCATAACTACGGCCGTTACTTTTTCGTGTTGATGCCGGTGTTTCTGTATCTGACGCTGGATTACCTGAAGACGTCGCGGCTGAGCGGGATGTGGTTCGTCATATTGGCCGGATGGACCGCGCTGATGCTGCCCGTCGGAATGAACGACTACTACGCGGACGAACTTCTCACTGCCCGGGAATATGTGTCGCTGGCGAAGTGGGTCAACACGAACCTTCCGCCCGACGCCACGCTGCTGATCCACGATGCAGGCTATCTGTCCTACGCGACGTCGTTCAGGCTCGTCGATCTCGTCGGGCTGAAAACGCCGCGCAACGTCGTCTATCACCGCGCCTGCACGGCGCCCACGGAGGGCAAGGATCGGCGGCTCGCGGTGTCGTCCATCGCGATGACATCCGGCGCGACGTACGCCGTCATCATGCAGGACACGGCCGGTTTCTGGTCCTCGCTCGCCCGCGATCTGGAATCGACCGGATGGCATCTGCGAGAAGTCCGCGCGCCGGCGATCCGCCGCGGCTACGCGGTCTATGCGCTGACGCCGCCCGCTGATTCGAGCGTCGCATGCCGTATCGCCGGACCGACACTGACGGCGTTGCATCGTTAGTCATTTCATCGGCACCAGCAAATCGCGCATCGCGTTGAGCGCCGCCGAAACGTGCCCTTTGCGCCAGACGAGCAGCGCATCGACACGCCCGAGTTCGCCCATCGGATGCAGGTCCACTTCGTCATCCAGCCGTGCGAGTTCGAGCACCGAGCGCGGCGCCACCGCGACGCCCGCCCCCGCCGCCACGCACGCGACGATCGCGTGATACGAACCCAGCTCCAGCACGCGCGCCGGCCTGATGCCCTGCTGCTCGTACCAGCGCATCGCGTACGAGCGGTACGCGCAACCGTGCTCGAACGCCACCAGCGTCAGATTCGTGGCCGTCGCCGGATGCTGTCCGCGCGGCGTGACGAGCGTCAGCTCCTCTTCGAACACAGGCACGAACTCGAACTGCTCGGCGGGCAGCGCGTCGGGCTCGATCGGACGGGCCATCACCGCCGCGTCCACTTCGAACGTGCGCACGCTCTCGATGAGCGCCCGCGTCACGCCCGTCGCCAGTTCGAGCGTCACCTGCGGCCAGCGCTGATGGTAAGCCGCCAGCACGCGCGGCAGACGGC
This sequence comes from Caballeronia novacaledonica, assembly GCF_900258035.1. Classification (GTDB taxonomy): domain Bacteria; phylum Pseudomonadota; class Gammaproteobacteria; order Burkholderiales; family Burkholderiaceae; genus Caballeronia; species Caballeronia novacaledonica. The sequence continues at coordinate 103,667 of NZ_OGTP01000017.1, forward strand.
TCGCGGCGGTGCTTTCCATCGTCCCGAGCCGCAGACGCCCTTGCGGACGATTCTCGCTGACCGCGTGACGCGCTTCCTCGGCGAGCGCGAGCAGACGTTCCGCGTAGGGCAGCAGGGTTTCGCCGGCGGGCGTCAACACGAGACGCCGGCCATCGCGGATGAAGAGGTCCGTGCCGAGCGTCTCTTCCAACTGACGAATGCGCGTCGTCACGTTCGACTGCACGCGGTTGAGCTTAGCCGCCGCCCGCGTCACGCCGTTCTCGCGCACGACGGCCCGAAAAATCGTCAATGCCGACAAATCCATGATCTTTCCAGAAGATTGATTTCATCTCGATTATTCATTTTTCAAGATACATCGGTCAAGTTAGGATGTGGTTCGTTTCCGATACGCTCATCCGATCATGGCCTCGTCCGTTCACGCTTCGTCGCTGCCGGTTCATCAAGCGCGCAACGCTGCGCTCGCGTGCGCCGTCGTGCTCGCGGTGGCGCTCGGCGTCGGCCGATTCGCCTTCACGCCGCTGCTCCCGCTGATGCTGAAAAGCGGCGCGCTCGATATCCGCCACGGCGGCTGGCTCGCATCGGCCAACTACGCGGGCTATCTGATCGGCGCGTTGTCGTGCGCGGCGATCCGCATCGATCACGCGCGCATGGTGCGCCTTGCGCTCGTCTGGACGATCGCGCTGACGCTCGCGATGGGCGTCGTCCATGTCTTCTGGGTGTGGGCGGCCATACGCTTCGCGGCGGGCGTGGTCAGCGCGTGGGCCTTCGTGTTCGCGTCGCAATGGGGCTTGCGGCGGCTCGCCGAACTCGACGCGCACGGCCTCGGCGGCGTGATCTATGCGGGACCGGGCGTCGGCATTGTCGCGACCGGCTTGCTCGGCGCGGCGGCCGCGGCGCTCGACGTGCCCGCGCCCTGGGTATGGATCGGATTCGCGGTCTCGTCGGGCGTGGCGGGCGCGCTCGTGTGGAAGACGCTCGTGCATCACGCACCGGCGACGCGTGCTCGCGCGAACGCCGCCGATCGCGCGGCGGCCGCATCGACGCACGTCGATTCGATCGGGCTCGTCGGCCTCTATAGCCTCGCGGGGTTCGGCTATATCATCACCGCGACGTTTCTTCCCGTCATCGCGCGACAGGCGTTGCCGGGCTCGCCCTGGCCCGATCTGTTCTGGCCGGCGTTCGGGCTGGCGCTGATCGCGGGCGCGCTGATCGCCGCGCGGCTGCCGCTGTCGTGGGACAACCGGCTGCTGTCGGCGGCGTGCTATGTCATTCAGGCGCTCGGCATACTGCTCGGCATCGTGTTTCCGAGCGCGCTCGGCTTCGGCATCGGCAGCGCGCTGCTCGGCTTGCCGTTCACCGCGATCACCCTGTTCGCGATGCGCGAGGCGCGCCGGTTGCGCGGCGAAGCCGCCGCCGGCCTGATGGGATACGCGACCGCCGCATACGGGCTGGGACAGATCGCCGGTCCACTCGTCGCGGCGCCGATCGCCACGCATACGGGAACGTTCTCCATCGCGCTGTGGATCGCGGCGGCGGCGCTCGCGCTCGGTGCAGTCGGACTGATCTTGCTCGGCATGCGCGGCAAGCAGCGATAGCAGGATCGTCCTATCCGCGCGACGGGGCCGCGTGTCAAAGTCGCAGGCATACTCTCACGTGGAGCATGCCGTGTCCGCCGCTGAAACATCCGCGCTTCTCTATCGCCCCTTCACTGCCGGTGACATCGCCGCCGCGCACGCGCTTTCGGTCGAAGTCAAATGGCCGCATCGCGCCGATGACTGGCGCTTCGTGCTCGACGCCGGGATGGGTTTCATCGCGCAGGACGGCGAGCGTGTGGTCGGCACCGCGCTGTGCTGGACCTATGGCGACGATGGCGGATCGCTCGGCATGGTGATCGTGGCGCCCGACTGTCAGGGCAAAGGCATCGGCCGCAAGCTGATGGCGTTGTTGCTCGACGCGCTCGGCAACCGAATCACCGTGCTGCACGCGACGCCTGCGGGCGAACCGCTCTACGCCAAGCTCGGCTTCGGACGCATCGGCGCGATCCATCAGCATCAATCGGCCACTTTCGACGTGCCCGTCATCGACCCGCCCGAAGGCGAGCGGCTGCGCGCGATCGAACCGGGCGATACGCGGGTCATCGTCGATCTGGCATCGCGCGCGGGCGGACTCGACCGAAACGCGCTTCTGCCCGCGCTGTTGAACATCGCGCGAGGCATCGTGCTCGAACGCGATGGCGAATTGCTCGGCTTCTCGCTCATTCGCGCGTTCGGGCGCGGTCACGCGATCGGGCCGGTGGTGGCCGTCACCGCCGGTCAGCAGCACGCGCACCGCGCGCAAGCGCTCATCGCGCATGCGCTCGCGACGCTCGAAGGCACGTTCACGCGCATCGACACGCCGGAGGAAAGCGGTCTGTCGGACTGGCTCGAAAGCATCGGGCTCGAACGCGTGGATACGGTCGTCAAGATGGCGCGCAACGGCACGCCGCCGCACGACGCATCCGTCGCGCAATTCGCGATCATCAATCAGGCGCTGGGCTGACACCATGACGATTCTCTATAAAGCCGATCCCGAACGCGGCCGTCAATGGGCGCAGCACTTCGCGCAAAAAGCGCCGGACGTGGCGTTCCGCGTGTGGCCCGACATCGGCGATCCCGCTGCCGTGCGCTATCTCGCCGCGTGGCAGCCGCCCGCCGGCGTCATGCAAACCTTCCCCAATCTCGACGTGATCTTTTCCGTCGGCGCGGGCATCGATCAATTCGATCTGTCGGGCGTGCCGCCGCATGTCGCCGTGGTGCGGATGACCGAGCCGGGCATCGTCGAAGGCATGGTCGAATATGTGACGCAGGCGGTGCTGACCCTTCATCGCGATCTCTTCGATTACGCCGCGCAGCAACGCGAGCGCGTATGGCGCGAGATGCCGGTGCGCGCGGCATCGACGCGGCGTGTCGGTGTGCTCGGTCTCGGCATGCTCGGCATGGCGGTGCTGAAAACGCTGCGTCTGTTCGGATTCGACTGTGCGGGCTGGAGCCGTTCGGCGCATGAGATGGAAGGCGTCGAATGTCATGCGGGCATCGAATCGCTCGATACGTTCCTCGCCCGCACCGACATTCTCGTGTGCCTCCTGCCGCTCACGGACGCGACGCGCGGGCTTATCGGCAAACGTGTGTTCGGTGTGCTGCCGCGCGGCGCGTCGTTCATCAACGTCGGGCGCGGCCCGCACGTGATCCAGCAGGATTTGCTCGATGCGCTCGACAGCGGCCATCTCCATGCCGCGATCCTCGACGTCACCGATCCCGAGCCTTTGCCGCCGGCGCATCCGTTCTGGACGCATCCGCGCGTGCGTCTGACGCCGCATATTGCGAGCGCGACGAGGCCGGAAAGCGCCGTCGATGTCGTGCTGGAAAATCTGCGCCGTCATCGCGCGGGAGAGCGCATGATCGGCGAAATCGACCGGACGCGCGGCTACTGAACGCTGCGTCGGACGCGCGCAGCACAAAATGCTGCGCGCCCTCTGAAAAACGCCGCGATTTTGCTTTTTGGCGATTTTTTTGGCGATGCGCGCGATGCCGCTCTGCCGATAGTATGAAACGGTCAAGAGCCATTCCGCCCCTTCGCGAAGAGAGAGCCGCATCATGTCGATCAAGTCGCTTGTCGAGTCCGACCGTCAACATCTGATTCATCCCGTCGTCAGTTATCGCGCGCATGAAGCGCGCGGCGTCACCGTGCTCGATTCCGCCGATGGCGTGTTCCTGCGCGATATCGAAGGCAAGCAGTTGCTCGACGCTTTCTCGGGCCTGTGGTGCGTGAACACGGGTTATGGGCACGCGAGCATCGTCGAGGCCGCCGCGAAGCAAATGGCGAAACTGCCCTACGCCACGAGCTATTTTCACTTCGGCTCCGAGCCCGCGATCGAACTCGCCGCGAAGCTCGTCGAACTCGCGCCGGCGTCGCTGCAACACGTGTACTTCACGCTCGGCGGCTCGGATGCCGTCGATTCCGCGCTGCGCTTCATCACGCACTACTACAACGCGACGGGCCGTCCGTCGAAGAAGCATTGCATCGCGCAGCAACGCGGTTATCACGGTTCGTCGTCGATCGGCGCGGGGCTGACCGCGCTGCCCGCGTTCCATCGCAACTTCGATCTGCCGCTTTCGACGCAGCATCACATTCCTTCGCCGTATGCGTATCGCAGCGATTACGCCGATGACGCCGCGCTCATCGCGGCATCGGTGCGGGCGCTCGAAGCGAAAGTCGCGGAGCTCGGCGCGGACAACGTCGCCGCATTTTTCTGCGAGCCGATTCAAGGTTCGGGCGGCGTGATCGTGCCGCCGGCCGGCTGGCTGAAAGCGATGCGCGACGCATGCCGCAAGCTCGATATCCTCTTCGTCGCCGATGAAGTCATCACCGGATTCGGCCGCACGGGTCCGCTCTTCGCGTGTGAAGGCGAAGGCGTCGAGCCGGACCTGATGACGGTCGCGAAGGGCCTGACGGCGGGCTATGCGCCGATGGGCGCGGTCCTCATGTCCGATGCAATCTATCGAGGCATCGCCGATGGCGCCGATGCATCCGCGGTCATCGGTCATGGCCACACATATTCGGCGCATCCGGTGAGCGCGGCCATCGGTCTCGAAGTGATGCGGCTCTATCACGAAGGCGGTTTGCTCGCGAATGGCCAGGCGCAGGCGCCGCGTTTCGCGCAAGGGCTCGACGCGTTGCTCGACCATCCGCTCGTCGGCGATTCGCGTCATCGCGGCTTGCTCGGCGCGCTCGAACTCGTCGCCGACAAGGAAAGCAAACGCGGCTTCGATGCATCGCTCAAGCTGCCCGACCGCATCGCCGCCGCAGCGTATGGCAATGGCCTCGTGTTCCGCGCATTCGGCGACAACATTCTCGGCTTCGCACCGGCGCTGTGCTACACGGAAGCGAACTTCGACCTGCTGTTCGAGCGCCTCACGAAAACGCTCGATGACGTGCTCGCGCAAAGCGACGTGCGCGACGCGTTGCAAGGCGGATCGAGCTTCGGTTCCCGCGCGGCTGCGTGATAACATCGACCGACCGCCGACATGCGAGACCGACCCCGCCGCGATGAGCACCGACAGCAAGCTGGACCGAATCGATCTGCGTATCCTCTCGCAATTGCAGAAGCGCGGGCGCATCACGAACGTGGAGCTCGCCGATGCGGTCGGTCTGTCGCCCAGCCCTTGTCTGATTCGCGTGAAGCGGCTGGAGAAAGCGGGTTATATCGTCGGCTATGGCGCGCAGATTCAGCTCGAAAAGCTCGGCGACGTGCAGGTGGTCTTCACCGAAGTCACACTCGCCGATCACCGCCGCGAGGACTTCATCAACTTCGTGAATGCCGTGAAGGATGTCGACGAAATCGTCGAGTGTCATCTCGCGAGCGGCGGTTACGACTACCTGCTCAAGTTCGTCACGCGCAGCGTGAGCCATTACCAGAGCATCATCGAAGGGCTGCTGGAGCGTGGCATCGGCATCGAGAAGTACTTCAGCTATGTCATCATCAAGACGGCGTTCGTGAAAACGCACTATCCGCTCGAAACGCTGTTTTCCCAGCATCATCATTGAGGCGCGCGCCTCATTCATTCTCAGCACGAATGCACGCACGCGCGTTTTGCACGTGCGTGCTTTTTATCGTCGATCATCTTCACGCGGAGTAGCACATGTCCAGCAAATATCGTATTGCCGTGATTCCGGGCGACGGCATCGGCAAGGAAGTGATGCCCGAAGCATTGCGCGCGCTCGATGCCGTGAGCAAGCGCTTCGATATCGAACTGGAGTACCGGCATATCGAGTGGGCAAGTTGCGATTACTACGCGCAGCACGGCCGGATGATGCCAGACGACTGGAAGACGCAACTGCAGGACGCCGACGCGATTCTGTTCGGCGCGGTCGGCTGGCCGGACACCGTGCCGGATCACATCTCGCTGTGGGGCTCGCTTCTGAAGTTCCGCCGCGAGTTCGATCAATACATCAACCTGCGTCCCGCGCGTCTCTTCGATGGCGTGCCCTCGCCGCTCGCGAATCGCAAGGCGGGCGACATCGACTTCATGATCGTGCGCGAAAACACCGAGGGCGAGTATTCGTCGGTCGGCGGCACGATGTTCGAAGGCACGGACCGCGAGTTCGTTTCGCAGACTTCGATCTTCACGCGCAAGGGCGCGGAACGCGTATTGAAGTTCGCGTTCGACCTCGCGCAAAAGCGCGAGAAGAAACTGACGGTCGCCACCAAGAGCAACGGCATCTCGATCAGCATGCCGTGGTGGGATACGCGCGCCGCCGAAATCGCCGCGCAGTATCCCGAGATCAAATGGGACAAGCAGCACATCGATATCTTGTGCGCGCGCTTCGTGCTGAGTCCGGACAGATTCGATGTGGTCGTCGCGACCAATCTCTTCGGCGACATTCTTTCGGACCTCGGCCCGGCATGCACGGGCACGATCGGCATTGCGCCTTCGGCCAACATGAATCCGGAGCGCGATTTCCCTTCTTTGTTCGAGCCGGTGCATGGTTCCGCGCCGGATATCGCGGGCAAGAACATCGCCAATCCGGTCGCGATGATCTGGTCGGCCGCGATGATGCTCGACTTCCTCGGCGAACGCGACGCACATGACGCGATGCTTTCCGCCATCGAAAGCGTGCTGAAGCAAGGGCCGCATACGGGCGATCTGGGCGGAAAGGCCAACACGACGGAAGTCGGCAAGGCCATCGCGCAAATGCTCGCCTGACTTTCCGGAGACCATCATGACGCAACGATTCGAGTTGGGCGATCTGATTCGCGCCGACAATTTCATCGACGGCAAATGGGTACCCGCCGCGAGCGGCAAGCGCTTCGCCGTCACCGATCCCGCGACGGGCGATGTCATCACGCAAGTGGCCGACAGCGGCCCCGCCGACGCCCGCGCCGCCACCGATGCCGCCGCGCGCGCCTTTCCCGCCTGGCGCGACACGCTGCCGAAAGAACGCGCGGCCGTGCTGCATCGCTGGCATGCGCTGATCGTCGAAAACGCGGATGCGCTCGGGCGTCTGATTTCGCTCGAACAAGGCAAGCCATTCGCGGAAGGTCGCGGCGAAGTGATGTACGGCGCGTCGTACGTCGCATGGTTCGCCGACGAAGCCACGCGCATCTACGGCGACATCATTCCGCAGCAGCAGCGTGGCAAGCGCATGAGCGCGGTGAAGGAACCTGTCGGCGTGGTCGCGGCGATCACGCCATGGAATTTTCCGCTCGCGATGATCGCGCGCAAGATCGCGCCCGCGCTCGGGGCGGGTTGCACGGTCGTCGGCAAGCCCGCTGAAGACACGCCGCTCACGGCGCTTGCTCTCGTGATGCTCGCGCATGAAGCGGGCGTGCCGGCGGGCGCGTTGAACCTGATCGTCGCATCGCGCGAGAACGCGCAGGACGCGGTCGCCGACTGGCTCGAAGATGGCCGCGTGCGCAAGATCACGTTCACGGGCTCGACGCCGGTGGGCAAGTACCTCGCGCGTGAATCGGCGGGCACGTTGAAGAAATTGTCGCTGGAACTCGGCGGCAATGCGCCTTTCATCGTATTCGACGACGCCGATCTCGATGCCGCCGTCGCGGGACTCATGGCATCGAAATTCCGTAACGGCGGACAGACCTGCGTGTGCCCGAATCGCGTGTATGTGCAGTCGTCCGTGTACGACAAGTTCGCCGATCTGCTCGCGAAGCGCGTCGCCGCATTGAAAGTTGCGCCTGCAACTAATCCCGATGCGCAGATCGGCCCGATGATCAACGCGCGCGCGGTCGAGAAGATCGAGCGTCACGTGAACGACGCCTTGAAACGCGGCGCGCGCGCGCTCACGGGCGGCAAGCGTCTCGCCGAACTCGGCCCGAACTATTACGCGCCGACCGTGCTCGCCGACGCCACGCCCGACATGCAATTGAGCTGCGAAGAGACGTTCGGCCCGGTCGTGCCGCTCTTTCGCTTCGACGACGAAGCGGAAGCCATTCGCGCCGCGAACGATACGCCGTTCGGCCTCGCCGCGTATTTCTACAGCCAGAACCTGAAGCGCATCGATCGCGTGTCGCGTCTGCTCGAATCGGGGCTCGTCGGCATCAACGAAGGCGCGATATCGAGCGAAGCAGCGCCGTTCGGCGGCGTGAAGGAATCGGGCTATGGACGCGAAGGCTCGAAGTACGGCCTCGACGATTATCTGTCGATCAAATATCTCTGCCAGGGCGGTCTCGAATGAACGCGTATCCGATCGAGATCACGTTTCCCGATATCGGTACGCATGCATCGGGCAATGCGGGTGTGCCGTATGTGCATACGTTCGATTCGGGCATCGACGGTCCGCATGTGATGATCAACGCGCTCACGCACGGCAACGAAGTGTGCGGCGCGATCGTCGTCGATGCCTTGCTGCGTGCCCGGTTGCGCCCGCGTCGCGGCAAGCTCACGCTCGCGTTCGCCAACGTCGATGCCTACGCGCGCTTCGATGCGAGCAAACCGGATGCATCGCGTTTCGTCGATCAGGACTTCAATCGCGTATGGACCGCGCAAGCGCTCGACGACACCTCGCGCGATTCGAGCGAGTTGCGCCGCGCCCGCGCGATGCGGCCTGTCATCGACACCGTTGATCTGCTGCTCGATCTTCATTCGATGCATGAAAAGAGCAAGCCGCTGATCGTCGCGGGGCCGCTGGACAAGGGCATCGAATTGTCGGCGCGGCTCGGCACGCCCGCGACCGTCATCTGCGATGAAGGCCATCCCGAAGGACGGCGCATGCGCGATTACGAAGGCTTCGGCGATTCGTCGAGCAGCAGGAACGCGTTGCTCATCGAATGCGGACAGCATTGGGAAGCGGGCGCGGTGACCGTGGCGCGCGACGTGACCGCGCGTTTTCTGCTGCTCTCCGGTGTCGTCGAGAAGGATGATTTGCCCGCTGACTGGATTCAGCCGTCGCCGCAAGAAATGCTCGTCGTGCGCGTGACGGAACCCGTCGTCGCGAAGAGTATGGACTTTCGCTTCGCGGGCGATTACACCGGCCTCGAAGTGTTTCCCGAAGCGGGCAGCGTGATCGGCTGGTCGGACGGCGACCCGGTCAGAACGCCCTATGACGACTGCATGCTCGTGATGCCGTCGTTGCGGCAGTTGCGCCCGGGCGTGACCGTCGTGCGGCTCGGCAAGATCGAACGACGCATTCGATCCATTTGAAGGCAAAGGCGTCAGGCGAGCGTGAACGCAGGCGCTTGTGCAGCGCGCTTCGTCAAACCGGCATCGAACTCGGCCGAACGCGCCTTCTTTCGCGCGCGCTCGACGAAAGCGCTCGGCGTCATGCCGCACAAGCGCTTGAAGTGCCGCGCGAGATGACTCTGATCGAAGAAGCCGACTTCCGTCGCGACGACCGAGCCGGGCACGCCCGCGAGCAACAAGGTCTGCGCGCGTTGCACGCGAAGCTCGCACAGATACTTGTACGGCGAAAGCCCGAATTGCTCGCGAAACACGGTCGCGAAGCGCGATACGCTCAGCGCGGAAAGATCCGCGAGTTGCGCGAGGCTGACGGTCTTGTCGAAATTGGCTTCGATATAAACGAGCGCGTCGAACAGATTGGCCTGGCTCATGGCGAAGTCTCGGAAGTAACCGATTCGGCGTGCGCCGACGAAGCGCGCTGAAATCGTCTGATAGAAAAGGATGTGAGGTCGATGGGCGTGCTGCCGCTATCCAGCAACTCGGCGAGCGTTTCACCGACGCCCGGTCCGATCTGAAAGCCCGATCCGCTAAAGCCGAACGCGTAGAAAAGGCCATCGGCTTTCGAACTCGGTCCGATCACCGGCTCCGAATCCGGCAGATAACTTTCCACGCCGCTCCATACGCGAATCACATGCAGCGCGCGCATCGCGGGCACCATGCGGCGGAACTGCGCCATCTGCGCGACGGTGTTCGCGGGCAGCACCGTTGCGCGTCGCGTGGCTGCATCGGCGGGACCGGGAGGGCCGCCACCCAGCACGATATTGCCGCGCGGAATCTGCCGGAAATACACGCTCTCTTCCTTGATCGACGTGTACACGCCGATCGAAAACGGCAAGACGTAGGGCACGGGCTCGGTCACGGCCATCTGCGGTCCGCGTGCGGCGAGCGGCACGGGTTCGCCGAATTGCGTCGATAGCGCATTGGCCCACGCGCCCGCGCAGATCAGCACTTGTTCCGCGCGATACACGTCGCCCGTTGCGCTTTCCACGCGAAAGCCGCCCGCTTCCTTCTCGACGCGCACGACGTCGGTGTTCTCGACGATGCGCGCACCGAGCCGCGCCGCCGCGCGCCCGAACGCAGGCGCGGCGAGACGCGGATTCGCGTGACCGTCGAGCGGCGAGATCGATGCGGCGAGCACATCGCGGCCGAGAAAAGGAAAACGCTTGAATATGGCCGCGCCTTCGAGCACTTCGAGATCGAGACCATAGGCGCGCGCATCGGCGGCATAGCGATGAAAATACTCCGCGTCATGCGCGTGATAGCACACGCGCGTATGCCCCGTTGGCAGGAACTCGATGTCCTCGCCGAGCAATTCGCGCGAGCGCCGCCACGTATCGAGCGCGCGATTCGACATGGCGAGTTGTTCGAGCGCGCGGCCTTGTCGACGCACGCCGCCGAAGTTCACGCCGCTCGCCTGCTGTCCCGTCAGACCGCGTTCGAGCAGAATCACCGAACGCTTGCGTCCGCGCAAAAAGAAAGCGGTCGACGTGCCGACGATGCCGCCGCCGATCACGATCACATCGGCGCGTCCGGTCATTCGCTCGTCTCCATGCGCTCGTGCGGCGCGAGTGCCATCGGCAGCGGTTTGACGGGCGCCTGGCCGCGCAGGCGCCCGACTGCTTCGAGCGGTATGCGCGCTTGCGCCGCGATGACTTCCGCGCCCGCATGCGCGCAGAAGCGGCCCTGGCATCGGCCCATGCCGACGCGCGAAAAAGCCTTCGCGCGATTCGCTTCCGTCGCGCCCATTTCGTTCACGACGCGTCTCAATTCACCCGCCGTGATCGCTTCACAACGACAGACGATGGTTTCGTCCGGCAAGGTGGCGGCGAATCGCGCGGGCCACGGAAATGCGGTACGCAAGCCCGCCGCGAAGCGCGTGAAGCGGTTTAGTTGCATGCGCAACTTGTCGGCTTCTTCTTCATCGCAAGTCATGCCGATATCTTTCATCGCCGCGAGCGCCGCGAGCCGTCCCGCGCGCTCGGCCGCATCCGCGCCGCGCACGCGCGCACCGTCACCCGCTAGATAGACGCCTTTTACGTTGCTGCGGCCGTCCTCATCGGCGACGGGAAGCCACTGTTGCAACGCATGATCGAAGCGGAATTCGCAGCCCGCGAGATCGGCGAGTTGCGTTTCGGAGCGCAGGTGATAGCCGAGCGCGACGGCATCGCATTCGACTTCGAGCATAGCGCCATCGGCGAGCCTGATGCGCACGCTCCGAACGCCATGCTCCGGCGTCCCCTGAATCTCGACCGGCTTAATGCCGCGATGAACGGGCACGCGCGCATTCTTGAGCACGTTCATCAACGCGATGCCCTTCTTCAGCGTCGATGGAATCGCGAGCAGTTGCGGCAATGCGCGCAGACGTTGCGTGAATGTCGATGTATCGAGCACCGCGCTCACCGTCGCGCCCGCCTTCACGTATTGCGCGGCGACGAGATACAAGAGCGGACCCGTGCCCATCATCACGACGCGCGAACCGATCGCGCATCCCTGCGATTTCAGCGCCACCTGCGCGCCGCCGAGGCTATAGGTTCCCGCGTGATGCCAGCCGGGCACGGGCATCAGTCGATCGGTCGCGCCACTGCAAACGATGAGCGCATCGAACGCAAGCTCGCGATGACGCGTGCCGCTCGCCGTATGCACCGCGTTCGGCGCGACGTTCCACACGAGCGTATCGGGCACATAGTCGATGTGCGGCCGCAACGCATCGAATGTCTCGTGCAACGCGCGCGCGCGTTGCGCCTCGGTGCCGTACAAGGTGTCGTACGTGCGCGTGAATCCTTCCGGCTGACGACGATAAATCTGCCCGCCGTCGCGCCTGCTTTCATCGATCACCACGGGACGCAAGCCCGCTTCCACGAGCGCCTGCGCCGCGCGCACGCCCGCCGGACCCGCGCCGATCACGATCACAGTCGCGGCCATACGCCCTCTCCGGCTTGCGACAGACGCGTGACGATCGACATGCCTTCGACCGCCGGCGTCGTGCAGGCGCGCACGCGGTCGCCGTCTTCGGTCCACACCCAGCAGTCCTGGCATGCGCCCATCACGCAGAACCCCGCGCGACGGCCGTCGCCGAATTCGGAATCGCGAAGATCGTGTTGCGAGGTGAGCAACGCGACCATCAGCGTGTCGCCTTCGGCTGCGAGCGCGCGTCTGCCATCAATCAGGATGCCGAATGTTCTGCGCCCTTTCTCCGAGACTCTCACGAAGCGTCCGTTCATACCGTCACCGTTTCCGTCGACTGCATGCGCGCGAGATCGTCGGCGCTGTGATGGCACAGAATTTCCGCGCCCGATGGCAAGGTCTTCTTCGATGGCGCCGTCACATTGCATTTGCCGTCGATGCGCGCCGCGCAACGCGAACGGAAGCTGCACAGCTCGCGCGCATCGCTTTCCGGGCCGAGCACGGGCAACGCGCCGAGCGCCATCGCGCGACGCGAATCGAGCCAGCCGGGACGCAGCGCCGGCACCGAATCGACGAGCAGTCCCGTGTACGGGTGATAAGGCGGATGCGAAAGCGCTTCGCGCTGGCCCGCTTCGACGCATCGACCCGCATAGAGCACGATCACTTCGTCGCAGATGGCGCGCACCGTCGAAATGTCGTGGCTGATGAACATGTACGACACGTTCAGCTCGCGACGCAGTTCCGCGAGCAGATCGAGGATCGCCGCGCCGACGACCGTATCGAGCGCGGACGTCACTTCATCGCAGAGAATGAGTTCGGGATTCGCGGCGAGCGCACGCGCGAGATTCACGCGCTGCTTCTGTCCGCCCGACAAACCGCCTGGCTGACGCTTCGCGATCGACGCGGGCAGCTTCACCAGATCGAGCAGCGCGAGCATGCGCTTTTGCGCAGGCGCACCGCGCAGGCCGTGATAGAAATTCATCGGCCGCGCAAGGATATCGGCGATGGTGCGGCTCGGGTTCAGCGCGGTATCGGCGTTCTGAAACACGATCTGCACGCGGCGATATTGCTCCAGCGTGCGCGCCGACAGCTTCGCGGGCAAGGGCTTGCCGTCGAGCAGCACGTCGCCGTGCGCGCGATCGACGAGGCCCGCGATCACGCGCGCGAGCGTCGTCTTGCCCGAGCCCGATTCGCCGATCACGCCGAGCGTGCTGCCGCGCACGATCTTCAGACTCACGTCGTCGAGCACGCGCACGGCGGGCACGCCATTCGCATCGATGCGGCCATAGCCCGCGCTCAGATTGCGTATTTCGAGCAGCGGAACGTCACGCGCTATTTCCGGCATCGTGAGTTCCGCTTCGGGACGGCGTGTCGCGGCGAGCAGTTGCCGCGTGTAGTCGTCGGCGGGGGCATCGAGCACTTGCGTCGTCGTGCCGTTCTCGCGCACGCGTCCGCCATTCAGCACGACGATGCGATCCGCCATCTGCGCGACGACCGCGAGATCGTGCGACACGTACACGGCCGTCGTGCCCAGTTCGCGCACCACGCCCTTGAATGCGGCGAGCACTTCGATCTGCGTGGTCACGTCGAGCGCCGTGGTCGGTTCGTCGAACACGACGACGGCGGGATCGGTGATCAACGCCATCGCCGCCATGAGCCGCTGCAACTGACCGCCCGACACCTGATGCGGGTAACGATCGCCGATGCTCTCGGGATTCGGCAACGCCAGCGAACGGAACAGACCGATCGCTTTTTCACGCGCGGCGGCGGGCGTCATCAGCTTGTGCAGCAGTGCGGGCTCGGTGACCTGATCCATGATCGTGCGCGCCGGATTGAAGCCCGCCGATGCGCTCTGCGCGACATACGCGACCGTGCGCGCACGCAATGCGCGCCGGCCTTTCGCGTCGAGCGAGAGGACATCCGTATCGCCGATCTTCACCGAGCCGCCCGCAATCGCGCAGCCGCCGCGCGCATAGCCGAGCAGCGCCAGCGCGATGGTCGTCTTGCCCGAACCCGACTCGCCGATCAGCGCGAGCACTTCGCCCTTCTTCACCGCGAAGTCGACGCCCTTCACGATCTCGACGACCGGCTCCGGCGCCACGCCCGCGACGACGCGCAAGCCTTTCACTTCGATCATGTTCGTATTCATTGACCGGCTCCCTGCGAACGCGCGCCATGACGACGCAAGCTGTCGATGAGCAGATTCACGCCGACGGTCAGCGTCGCGATCGCCACCGCGGGCATCAGCACGGCGGGCGCGCCTTCCGCCAGACCGCCGATGTTCTCGCGCACGAGCGAGCCCCAGTCCGCATTCGGCGGCTGCACGCCGAGGCCGAGAAAGCTCAGGCCCGAGAGCAGCAGCACGATGAACACGAAGCGCAGGCCGAAGTCCGCGAGCATCGGATGAATCATGTTGGGCAGCACTTCCACGCGCGCGATATAGAAGATCTTTTCGCCGCGCGCCTTCGCCACCTGCACGTATTCAAGCGTCATGATGTTCACCGCGAGCGAGCGCGAAATGCGAAACGCGCCGGGAATGTAGGCGAGCGCGGCGACCATCATCAGCATCGGAATGGACGAGCCGAACGCCGCGATCACGACGAGCGCGAGAATCTTGCTCGGGATCGAGATGAGGGCATCGAAGAGGCGGCTCAGCACTTCATCGACCCATCGTCCCGACACCGCCGCGATCAAACCGAAGAAGGTGCCGATGACGCTCGCCGCGACCGTCGATGCGAGCGCGAGGCCGACCGTGTATTGCGTGCCGTACAGAATGCGGCTCAACATGTCGCGGCCGAGATAGTCGGTGCCGAGCAGATGCGCCGCGCTGTACGAGCCGAATATTTCCGTCGACGTGAACGCGCCGCCTTTATATGGCGCGACCACCGGCCCGATGAACGCGACCGCGAGCCAGAACACGACGATGAAGAGACCGATCAGCCCGAGCACGGAGAAGCGATCGGCAAGGCGTTTGAACGCGTTGCGCCTGACGACGACAGGCGTCTGCTCCTGCGGCGCGTCGGCGGGAGGCTGCTCGTATAGCACGGTCGTGGCGTGAGAAGAGACGTTCCGGTTCATCGTTGACGCAGCCTCGGGTTGGAGACGATCTGAGCCAGATCGGCAATGAGCACGAGCACGAGATAAGCCGCGCAGAAGACCATCACGCAGCCTTGCACGAGCGGCATGTCGCGATTGGTGACGGCATCGACCATCAGGCTCGCGAGGCCGGGATAGTTGAAGATCGATTCGACGATCACCACGCCGCCGAACAGATACGACAGCGAAAGCGCGACCGCATTGGCGATCGGTCCGATGGTGTTCGGCAACACATGGCGCAAGACGACGCGCACGGGCGTTGCGCCTTTCAGCAGCGCCATTTCCACATACGATGCGTTCAGTTGATCGAGCACCGCCGCGCGCGTCATGCGCGCCATCTGCGCGACGATCACGCAGCAGAGCGTCATCACCGGCATCGCGTACGTGCGCACGAGCGCGCCGAACGACGATACATCCGACAGATACGACAACGCGGGCAGCCAGCGCAGCTTCACCGCGAAGATCAGCACGGCGATGGTCGCGACGAGAAACTCGGGCACGGCCACGGTCGAGAGCGTGAGCACGTTGAGCGCGCGATCGACGAGCGAGCCGCGATACATCGCCGATGCAATGCCGATCACGAGCGCGAGCGGCACCGAGACGAGCGCGGTCAATCCGGCGAGCACGAGCGAATTCGGCAAACGCGTGGCGATCAGTTCGCTGACCGGCAGATTATTCGAGAGCGACGTGCCGAAGTTGCCCGTCACCACATGCACGAGCCATTGCAGATAACGCGAGACCGCGGGCTGATCGAGGCCGAACTGATGCCGCAGCGCGGCCACCTGCTCGGGTGTCGCCGCCTGACCGAGCGCCTGCTGCGCGGCATCGCCCGGCAAGAGACCGGTGATGCCGAACACCACCATCGACACGATGAACAGCGTGAGCAGCGCGAGGCCGAGGCGCGCGGCGACGAGTCGTTGCGCATGAACTTTCATCGGATATCGCCTCTCGTTGAAGGGTTGATGTCGCGCGCCTCAAAGATAGCGCGCGTCCCGCGTCAAGGCACGCTCATGCCTCGAGCCACACGTTTTCCGCGAACATCCAGCCCATCAGACCTGCGAGCGGAATGCCGCCCAGTCCCTTGAGCTTCGTGGTGTGCGCATCGAGCGAACTCTGGAACATCGGAATGCCGACGCCGCCGTCCTTGTGCACGAGTTCCTGCATGTCGCCGTAGATCTTCTTGCGCTTCGCGTCGTCCGGTTCGCCACGCGCGGCGACGAGCAACTGGTCGAACTGCGTGCTCTTCCAGTTCGCTTCGTTCCAGGGCGCGTCCGACTTGAAGAATTGCGTGAAGATCACGTCCGCGCTCGGGCGTGCATTGATGTTGCCGAAGCCGAGCGGATGCTTCATCCAGTGGTTCGACCAATAACCGTCGGACGGCACGCGCACCACTTGCAGGTTGATGCCCGCTTGCGGCGCGACCTGCTGCATCAGCACGGCCATTTCGACGGAGCCTTCCGCCGCCGGCGATGCATACAACTGGATCGGCGTGTTGCCGACCTTCGCCTTCTGGAAGTGGAACTTCGCCTTGTCGGGATCGAACGCGCGTTGCGGCAGGCCCGACATGTAGTACTTGTTGCTCGGATCGATAGGCTGATCGTTGCCGATCGCGCCATAGCCGCGGAAGATCGTCTTGCGCATCTGCTCGCGGTCCATCAGGTACGTCATGCCGCGACGGAAGTCCGCATTGCCCGTGATGCCGCCATCGTCGCGCATGATGAGGTCGGTGTACTGGCCCGTCTTCGTTTCCAGCACCGTGAAGCCCGGCGTGCCCTTGATGCGCTCCGTCGATCGCGCGCTCACCGCGTTGATGAGCTGCACGTCGCCCGACATGAGCGCATTCACGCGCGCGGGTTCATCCGCGATGCCGATGAGCTCCACTTCGTCCAGATGCGGCATGCCCGGCTTCCAGTACTTCTCGTTGCGCACGCCCACGGTGCGCACGCCCGGCGCGAACTCCTTCACCTTGAACGGGCCCGTGCCGACCGCCGTCTTGAAGTCCGTCGTGCCGTCCTTGATGATGAGGAAATGCGAGTCCGCGAGAATCACCGGCAAGTCCGCGTTCGCGCCTGTCAGCGTGATCGTGAGTTCGTTCGGGCCGGTCGCCTTGATCTCCTTGAACTGATCGGCGAGCGTCTTCGCCTTCGAGCCGACCGCCGGGTCTTTATGGCGCATCAGCGAATAGATGACGTCCTGCGGCGCGAGCGACTTGCCGTCGTGGAACTGCACGCCGCTGCGCAGCTTCACGACCCACACGGTCGCGTCTTTCGTTTCGAGCGATTCGGCGAGCGCCATCTTCGCGCCGAGGTGCTTGTCGAGTTCGGTCAGGCCGCTATAGAACATGAACGCGCGGGCGTAGTCGGTGCCGAGCGCGCCCTTGGCGGGATCGAGCGTATCGGCGGCGGACGACGACTGCGTCGCCACGCGGATGCGGCCGCCCTGCTTCGGCTTGTCCTGCGCGAAAGCCGCGCCGCTCGCGGTGAGAAGTCCCGCGCCCGTCACCGACAGCAAGCCGCCCGCGGCCATCGCGCGAAGGACATTGCGCCGCGACGCGCCACGGCGCGTCAGTTCTTCGAGCCGCTTGCCGGCATCGGCATGGACAAGGGCTTCAGGCGATGTGTCGATGCTCATGAACTTCTCCGCGATAGGGGCTGTGAATGTCCGGCGGCTCGATGAGTGGATGCAGGCCGCCTGTGTTTGCTTCGATGCTTCAATAGAACACGTCTTTGATCGAGTAATACGCGCCGACGAGCGGCAGAAACCAGGGCTTGCCCGTATGGCCCGGAATCGCGGGCCAGTCGAAATCGCGCCACGGGTTCGCCTCGGCGTTGCCGTTCATCACGTCGGCCATGATCTGGCCCATGTGCGTCGACATCTGCGTGCCGTGGCCGCTGTAGCCCATCGAGAAATAGATGCCGTCGTGCTGGCCCGCGCGCGGCAGACGATCCGCCGTGATATCGACGAGACCGCCCCAGCAATAGTCGATGCGCACGTTCGCGAGGCTCGGGAAAATCGCTGCGAGATTCGCTTGCAGAATGCGTCCGCTCTTCGCATCGGATGGACGCTCCGATGCCGTGAAACGCGCGCGTCCGCCGAGCAACAGCCGCGCATCGGGCGTGACGCGAAAATAGTTGTGCATCAGACGGCTCGTCGTGTACGAACGCCGGTTCGGCAGCAGCTCCAGCAGCCGATCCGCGGGCAGCGGCTCCGTCACGATGATGAACGACCCGACAGGCGCGAGTCTGCGCCGATACCACGAGAACGGGCCGTGCTTCGAGGGGCCCGTCGCGATCAGCACCTGCTTCGCGTGCAACGTGCCGCGCTTCGAATCGATGCGATATCCGCTGCTGCCTTCCTTCGTGATCGCGGTGACTTCGGCGTGTTCATACAGACGCGCGCCTTGCCTGACCGCCGCTTTTGCAAGACCGTCGGCGAACTTGCCCATATGCATCTGCCCGCCATGACGTTGCAGCAAGCCGCCATGAAAGGCATCGGATTGCACTTCGTTGCGGACCTGTTCGCGATCGAGCAGATCGATGTCCGGATCGACTTCACGACGAATCAGTTCGGCCGTCGTCGCGATATGTTCGAGATGATGCGGCTTCGCGGCGAGTTTGAGCTTGCCCGACCCGAGATAATCGCAATCGATGTGCTCTTCGCGGATCAGACGCTCGACCGTGTCCACCGCCGCCGCATACGCGCGATAACACCCTTGCGCGCGCTCGACGCCGAATTGCGTGCGCAGCGCCGCGTAGTCCTGCGCGACGCCCGTATTGCACTGCCCGCCGTTACGCCCCGACGCGCCGCCGCCGATGCGCCCGGCATCGAGCACGACGACGCTCGCGCCGCGTCGGCCCAACGCGAGCGCCGCCGACAAACCCGTGAACCCGCCGCCGATCACGGCGACATCGGCCTGGCCTTCCGCCGGGCCTTCGCACGTCGAGATCATCGCGGGCGCGGTGTCGAGCCAGTAGGAGTCGAGTTTCATCGGCGTTGCTCGCGTGAAGTGGCGTGTTTTACAGACCGAGTTGACCGGCGAGATCGCCGATGGTGTCCACTTCGTAATACTCGTAGTACGGCGTGCCCGGTTCGTGGCCGCGCTTCACGAACGCCTTGTGCTTGATGCCCATGTCGTGCGCGGTCATGAGGTCGTAACGCAGGCTCGACGATACGTGCAGCACGTCTTGCGGATTGCAGTTCAACTGGTCGAACATGTACTCGAAGCCCTGCATGCGCGGCTTGTACGACTGCGCCTGCTGCGCCGTGAACACGCGATGAAACGGCGCGCCGAGTTTGTCGACGTTGCTCTGAATCTGATCGTTCGATGCGTTCGACAGAATCACGAGCTTGTACTTCGTCGCGAGCCGCGAGAGGCCTTCCGGCACGTCCGGATGCGGGCCCCAGGTCGGCACGGCGAGATAAAACTTTTCGGCTTCCGTTTCGTTGAATTCGACATTCATGCGCGCGCATGCACGGCGCACCGAATTGACGATCACGTCGCGATACGGCTTCCACGCGCCGAGCACTTCGTCGCGGCGATAGCCCGCGAAGAACTTGACGAATTGTTCGAGGTCGTCGCCTTGCAGGCGGTCGGCGTACATCTCGCGGGCCATATCGGCCATGCGGAATTTCGTCAGCGTGCCGTAACAGTCGAACGTGATGTACTTCGGCTCGAAATCGATCATGGTGTCAGTCCTGTCGTGTGATGAACCCGTGCGGAGTTCAGTGGTGAAAACAAGGAACAGCGAAGCGTTGAGGAAAATTTAAACAAGGCAAAAATGGCCGATGGCGTCGAATGCGTGCCTCGCGGCGACATAACTCATGCGTTTTGAGGCACCGCCACAGCAGAAAATGCGGCGCTTATTTAGAACGAACGTGCGTGTCATCCTTCGCTATCGATCAATACGCTCTTGAAGCGCAGGTTCGCTTCATACGCCTGCCGCCCGAGATCCTTGCCGATGCCCGAGCGCTTGTAGCCGCCCGTCGGAATCACGAAATCGCTCGTGCGGCCGTATCGATTCACCCATACGGTGCCCGCTTCGATGCCGCGCACCATCCGCAGCGCCCGCCCGATATCCGCCGTATGCACGCCGGCGGCGAGACCATAGTCCGGATGCGCGGCGAGTTCGAGCGCTTCGTCTTCCGTATCGAACGACTGCACGGTGAGCACGGGGCCGAAAATTTCACTGCGCACGGCATCGCTTTCCTGCGTGACATCGCAGAGCAAGGTCGGCGCATAGAACGCGCCGGGCGTCGCCGCATCCGCGCGCTTGCCGCCGCAACGCAAGGTCGCGCCGCCCGCGATGCTGCGTTGAACGATCGCGTCGATACGCTGCGCCTGCGGCTCGGAGATGATCGGCGGCAACGTCGTGCCCGCCGCCCACGTCGCGCCCGCCTCGAGTTCGCCGAACGCCCGCGCGATGCGGTCAATCAGTTCGTCGGCGATCGCGCGCTGCACGAGTAGCCGCGAACCCGCAACGCACACCTGCCCGGCATTGCCCGTGATCGCGCCGGCGATGCGCCGCGCCACTTCATCGATGCGCGGTGCATCGGCGAACACGATCTGCGGACTCTTGCCGCCTAGTTCCAGCGTGACCGGCTTCGTGCCGGTTTCGGCGCACGCGGCCATGATCGCGGCGCCGGTGCGCGTCGATCCGGTGAACGTCACTTTGCCGACGCGCGGATGACGCACGAGCGCATCGCCGGTCGTGCGGCCATCGCCCTGAACGACATTGAAGATGCCCGGCGGCACGCCCGCTTCGAGTGCAAGTTCCGCGAGACGCAGCGCGGAAAAAGGCGTCATCTCCGAAGGTTTCAGCACGACCGCGTTGCCCGCCGCGAGCGCGGGCGCGGTCTTCCAGATGCCCATCACGAGCGGAAAATTCCACGGTGCGATTGCGGCGACCACGCCGTACGGCTCCGCGATCGTCATGCCCAGATGCCGATGATCGGTCGCCGCGACATCGCCGCCGATCTTGTCGGCGAACTCCGCATAGAAGCGGATGCTTTCGGCCGTGAACGGCACGTCCCAGTGGTACGCATCGCGCACGGGGCGCGTCGAGCCGAGCGCTTCGAGCGGCGCGAGACTGGCTGCGTCGGCGGCGACGAGATCGGCGAATTTGCGCAATATGCGTGCGCGTTCGCGCGGCGCGCGGCGTGCCCAGTCGCTCTTTCTAAATGCGCTGTGTGCGTTCTGCACGGCATAGTCGATCATCGCGTCATCGGCGACGGGCACCGATGCATACGCGACGCCATCCGATGGCCGCGCCACCTCGATACGCGACGCGCCCGCATCGATCAATTCACCGCCGATGAAATGCCCGCTCCTGATGACGATGCTGGCAGGATCGAACCGGTCCATTGCGTGAGTCCTCCTCCGTGATGCTGCGTTGACATGGCTTCATCGTAGGACTGCGCCGCTGGCATATTTCGCCGACAAAATTGCCGATTCAGCACAGTCCGCGCGTTCTTGCGCCGATAACTCACGGTTTTGCGTTGCACCAGACGCGCCGGTTCATGCACCGCGCGGGACAGGAAGATCGTCCTAGCCATGCGCGCCGCGCGGTGTCACAGTCACGGTCAATGTCTTCAAGGTCAGGAGGCCGGCGTGCCCGACTCGAACAATAACGATGTGATCGAATACCGGGCTTTCACGCTCGACGACATTCCCGCGGCGCACGCGCTGTCGATGTCCGTCAAATGGCGGCATCGCGCGGAAGACTGGCGCTTCGCCGCGAATATCGGCACTGGCTTCGCCGCCGTCGATCAGTCGGGCGCGCTCGTCGGCACGGCGCTCGCGTTTCAGTTCGGTTCGAACGCCGCGACGCTCGGCATGTTCATCGTGTCGCCGGAACATCAACGGCAAGGCATCGGGCGCGGCCTGCTCGACCGATTGATCGCGAAGCTCGGCTCGCGCACGCTGCTGATCCACGCATCGAACGAAGGCAGGCCGCTGTGCCAGCAACGCGGCTTCACGCGCATCGACACGGTTCATCAGCATCAGGGCGCGGCGTTTCAGCCGCCGCTGGTTTCGCTGCCGCCGGGCGAGCGGCTGCGTCCGATCGGCGCGAGGGACACGCCGCGTCTCGCGGGGCTGGCATCGCGCGCGAGCGGGCTGGATCGCGCGGCGCTGCTGCCGGAATTGCTCGCCGTCGCGAGCGGCATCGCGCTCGATCGCGACGGCGAGCTGATCGGCTTCGCGCTCTTCCGGCGTTTCGGCGACGGACATGTGATCGGCCCGGTGATCGCGCCCGAATCGCCGGGCCAGAGCCGCGCGAAGGCGTTGATCAGCTACTGGCTTGCGCTGAACGCGGGCATGTTCGTGCGCGTCGATACGCCGTTGCGATACGGGCTTTCGTCGTGGCTCGAAGGGCTCGGGCTGCCGCTCGTCGATACCATCGAGCAGATGGCGCAGAACGGCGCGCCCGCCACCGATGCGACGCTCACGCAGTTCGCGCTGACGAGCCAGGCGGTGTGGTGATCGCTCGGGCGTGGGCATCTGCGTTCACGCCTTCTCCAGCCACGCGAACTCCGCGAACCGATAACCCATCACGCGCCCCGAGGGCGTGCCCTTCAAACCGCGCAGGTTCGAACTCTGCGCGTCGATGAAGTTGATGAATGCGGGTATCACGAGACTGTTCTTCTCGTAGATGATGCGCTGCATGTCGCCATACATCTGCTTGCGCTTCGCTTCGTCGCGCTCGCGGCGCGCCTGCACCAGCAGTTGATCGAACTGTTCGCTCTTCCAGCCCGACTCGTTCCAGTTGGCATTCGAACGGAAGAACTGCGTGTACAAGAGATCGAGCGTCGGGCGTGGCAGGATCGAGCCGTAGGTCATCGGGTACTTCATCCAGTACGTCGTCCAGTAACCATCGGCGGGCACGCGGCGCACATTGATAGCGACGCCCGCCTGCTGCGCGGCCTGCTGAATCATCATGGCGGAATCGAGCGCGGTCTCGACCGATGGCGGCGCGATGATCTCCGCGCGTGCGCCCGGCGTGCCCGCCTTCTTGAAGTGGAACTGCGCCTTGTCCGGATCGAACGTGCGTTGCGGCAATCCCTTCATGAAGTACGGATGCCACTCCGGCACCGGATGGTCGTTCGCGAGCGTACCGTGGCCGCGCAGCATCACGTTCACGATACGCTGCCGGTCGTGCAGATACTTGATGCCCTCGTTGAAGTCCGCGCTCTTCGTCGGCAGCATGTCCTGCCGCAGTGCGAGGTCCGAGTAAAGCTGCGACGGGCTTTCGAGCACCGTCACCTTGCCCGTCTGCTTGACGCGATCGACGTCGCGTGCCGGCAGCGGCGAGATGAGCTGCACGTCGCCCGCGAGCAGCGCGTTGGTGCGCGCCGCATCGTCGCCGATGCCGATAATCTCCACTTCGTCGAGATACGGACGTCCCGGCTTCCAGAAGTTCGGATTGCGCGCGCCGATGCAACGCTGCGCCGGCGTGAACTCCTTGCATGTGAACGGACCCGTGCCGTTGCCTTTGGAGAAGTCCGTCGTGTTCGCGGCGACGATCACGAGATGCGGAATCGCGAGCAGCGCGGGAAGATCGACGTTCGGCTCGGTCAATGTGATCTCGACTTTCAGTGGTCCGGCCGCCTTGACCGAGCTGATGCCATCCACGATCGACTTCGCCTTCGATGCCGTCGCCGGATCCTTGTGACGCATCAGCGAGAACACGACATCGTCGGATGTGAAGGGCTTGCCGTCGTGGAAATGCACGTTGGGCCGCAGCGTGACGGTCCACGTCAGGAAGTCATCGGATTCGAGCTTTTCGGCGAGCGCGTTCTGCACTTTGAAGCCGGCGTCGAGTTCGGTGAGGCCGCTATAGAACATGTACGCGCGCGAGTAGTCGCCGGTATGCGTCCCCTTCGCGGGATCGAGCGAATCCATCAGCGACTGGTTCGCGAGCGCCACGCGAATGCGTCCGCCGCGTTGCGGGGTGGCCTCGGTCGCGGCGAATGCAAGGTGCGACGCGCCCGGCAAAACAAGCGTCGCCGCTGCAAGCGTTTTGATCGCCTTGCGGCGGCCAGGATCGGCGACTACGAGTTCCTTCGGCAATGTCATGGTCAGCCTCGCTCGGTCATGTCGTTATGGCGGATGAGATGCAACGGGCCTTTACAGCGTCTGGCATAGCCTGTAGGCGTCGTAGATGGCCGTGTGAATGTCGCGCGACGCGCTCGCGTCGCCAATGCGGTAAAGATGGAACTGCCCATCTTCGCCCTCTTGCGCTTCGGGCTGCGGCTTGCCCGTGGCGAACGCTTCGAGATCGGTGTAGCCGTCGTTGATCGAATACATGCGCGCCGCTTCGAACAGATCTTCGACCGCGAGCATGCCGCGTTCGACGACGACATGATCCGCTTCCATCTCCACGAGATCGTTCGTCAGATGATGACGGAAGACGGCGCGGCGCTTGCCGTTATCGGCTGCGCTGACTTCGATCAGTTCGATGTCCGTGCGCACAGGAATCTCCCAGCGCGCGATATTGCGCATCCACGCCTGATCGTCGCCGCGTCCGCCGGTTTCCTGCGCCGGCATGCTGTCGATGAGCGCGAGCGATACGTCGAGGCCCGCATCGACATAACGCTCCGCGCACAGATACGCGTTATGCCGGCCGGTGCCGTCATAGACGAGCACGCTGCCTGCGCGTGGCGGCGTTTCGGTGAGTGCGTCGAATACCGACTTGCACAGCTCGCCGCCCGGCAACGCATCGAGATTCGGCAGACCGCCCGTCGCGATGATGACGACATCCGCGCCGTGATCGAGCACGTCGCCCAGTTCGGCGTAGTGGTTATAGCGCACGTCGACGCCGAATTTTTCGAGCTGCGCCACGCGCCAGTCGACGATGCCGATGAGATCGCGCCGCCAGCTTCCCGTCGCCGCGAGCAGCATCTGTCCGCCCGCCGTCGAATTCGCTTCGAGCACCGTGACGTGATGGCCGCGCGTCGCGCAGATGCGCGCGGCTTCGAGTCCCGCCGGCCCCGCACCGACGATGAGCACGCGCTTCCTGTGCGCGGCTTCCGGTATGTCATGCGAGAGATACGTCTCGCGCGATGTCGCCGGGTTATGGATGCACGTCGCGCGAAAATTGCGGCAGAACGATGCGCCGACGCACGGCCGCGCTTCGTCTTCCTTGCCCGCTTCGACGAGCTTCACGAGATGCGGCTCCGCGATATGCGCGCGCGTCATGCCGACCATGTCGAGCAGGCCTTCGCGGATCGCATGGCGCGCGGTGGCGAGATCGGCGATCTTGGCCGCATGAAACACGGGCAGATCGACGGCGCGCTTGAACGCGGCGGCTTTCGGCAACCACGGCGCGGACGGCACGAACATCCCCGGCATCGAATTGACCGCGAGCGACATCTTCGTGTCCATGCGCCCGAACGTGACGTTGAAGAAATCGAAGAGACCCGTCCCCTGCAGGATGCGCGACATCTCCAGCCCTTCCTCGAAGCTGCATCCGTCTTCGAGCGCGAAGCGAAAGCCCACGATGAAATCATCGCCCACTTGCTTGCGTATCTCTTCGTGAACCTCGATCGCGAAGCGCACGCGATTCGCCGTCGAGCCGCCGTACTTGTCGGTGCGCAGGTTCACGGTCGGGTCCATGAACTGACCGATGAGATGACCGCCCGCATGCGTTTCGATGCCGTCGAGGCCGCCATCGAGGCAGCGCTTCGCCGCGAGGCCGAAGTCGCGGATCACGCGTTTGATGTCGGCATCGTGAATCGCTTGCGGCATCGCGCGATGCAGCGTTTCGCGCACCGGCGATGGCGCGATCATCGGCAGCCACGGTTCCGTGTATGCGTCTCCGCGCCGCCCGAGATGCGTGATCTGGCACATCAGCGCCGCGCCGTGCGTATGGACGCGATCGGAAAAGCGCCGCAGATGCGGCACCACGGCATCGGTTCCGACGTTGATCTGCTGGAACGTGTTCGGACTGTCGAGACTGACGTTCGACGATCCGCCGAACATCGTCAGCGCGATACCCCCTTTCGCCTTTTCCTCGTGATACCGTTGATAGACCTCTTGCGGGAATTCATCGCGCGTCAGGCGGCTTGCGTGACTCGTGCTCATCACACGGTTCTTGAGCACGAGATGCTTGAGGGTGAACGGCTGAAGCAACGGGTCCGACGACGCAGTAGTCATGGCCTGCCAGATGAAGTGGACGTCGGACTCAAGGTAAGGAGGTCAATATGCGCCGTCAAATTACAAATCGATGCATGCCCCATAACATGGTGTTGTATGAGTCTGCGACTTCCGTCACTTCAGGCACTGCTCGTTTTCGAAACTTCCGCGCGGCTTTTGAGCTTCACCAAGGCTGCCGGGGAACTCAACGTGACGCCCGTCGCGGTGAGCCGCATGGTGGCGCGGCTTGAAGACGCGCTCGGCTTCAAACTCTTCGAGCGCACGAAGCTAGGGCTAACCCTGACCGATCGCGGTGCAACATTGCAGCACGCCGTCGCCTCCGGCTTCGGGCAGATCGGGGACACCATCGAAGAACTCAAGCGCGATCACGCGCAAGGCGAGATCGTCACGCTATCGCTCGCAAGCGGTTTCGCCGCATTGTGGCTTTTGCCACGTTATGCCGCGTTCCGCCGCGCGTTTCCTTCCATCAACCTGCGCTTGCAGGTCATGGCGGGACGCTTGTACGGACCGCTCGAAGACGCGGATCTCGGCATCCGGCTGCATGGACCGGGCTCGAATACGGACCCGCTTCTGTTGTGTCCGGAGATTATCGTTCCAGTCTGCAGTCCGAATTATCTCGCGGAGTTCGGCCGGCTCGATGCGCCGAGGAGCATCGAAGGTCACGCCTACATCCATCTCGACGTGACCACGCTTTCATGGATTGATTTTCATCGGGCGACGGGACTGTCCGACAAGGGTATCGGCGAAGCGGTGCATCACACGGATCCCGGGCTCGCTGTGCAATGCGCGATGCTCGGTCAAGGCGTCGTGCTCGGCTGGCTGCTCGCGATCGCGGCGCCGCTCAACGAGGGCAAGGTGATTCCCGCGTGGGACCGCTATATCGAAACGGGCTGCAATTATGTGCTCGAATATCGCTCGTCGACTCCTTCGGAGAGCACGCGCGCGGTGGCGCGGTGGCTCATCGACGAGATGAGAAAAGAACTCGACGACGCGAGATGCGTGCTTGCTCCGTTGAACGCCGTTCCGAAGAACCGTGCCGAACCCGCGACTCCGGTTCCGTCGCCGTCATGACGCCGTGGACGCCGCGCGATCGCGCTGCCAGCAACGCAGGCCGAACAGCGGCACGACGCCATACGCATGATCGAGCATGTCCGACTGAAGGCTCTCGTATCGCTCCCAACGTATTTCGTCGATAAAAACGCAAATCTCCAGCGCGACGATGGCGTCGCCGACTGCACGTGACGAATCACGAGCGGCATGTCACGGCGCACGGCCGGATGCTCACGGAAATATCCGCTGAGATAGAGCCTGTACAAGCCGAGGTTCGTGCGACGGTCGCCTTCGGGCACCGCGAGCGGTCGTTCGATCGCTTCGCGCAGGCGCGCGAGCGAGGCATCGTCGGGGAAGCGGATCGTGTCGACGTCGAAGTGAATCGCGTGCCGCAGGCGTCGCGCGCCGGACGCGATCATGCCGCGCCAGTTCTTCACGCTGTTGGTCAGCAAAAGCTGGCTCGGCAGCATCACGATCGTGTTGTCGAAGTTGCGCACCTTGATCGTGTTCAGCGCGATGTCGACCACGATGCCATCGGCGACATAGCCCGGCACTTCGATCCAGTCGCCCACGCGCAGCATGTCGTAGGCCGCGAGCTGAATACTGGCGACGAAGCCGAGCAGCGAGTCGCGGAAGATGATGATGAGCAGCGCCGTGATGGCGGAAAGTCCAGTGAGCAAATAAAGCGGCGATCGCTCCAGCACCAGCGACACGACCGCGATCAGCGCGATCAGATACACGACGATCGTCGCGATTTGCAGAAAGCTCTTGATCGGCCGTTCGCTCGCGGAAGGGAAATGGCTGTAGCGCTCGTCGATGCTGTCACGCAACGCGAGCGCCGCGCGCACGAGCGTATAGACCATGTAGCAGGCCGCGAGAATGGCCAACGGCCGGCCGAGCGCGGGGATGATCGGGAACGTGAGGCCGGAGAGCAACGGCGCCGATGCATAGACGATTGCCGCGGGCACGAGCGGCGCGAGCCGGTGAAACACCCGGTGACGCTCCGCCGCGATCATCCACTTGCGCCCTTCCTTGCGTGCGAGCCGGCTGACGATCAGGAGCATGATCGAGCGCGTCACGTAATAGCAGATCACGCTCGCCAGCAGAATCGCCAGCAGCAGCGCGGCTACCAGAAGCGTCGCGACGAGCCAGCTCTCGGTGGCGACATTGACTTGCCAGTCTGGTCCGACTTCGATACGCAAGGTGTTGCCGAACATGGACGCTCCCGATGTGGGCGAAGCGAGGGGATTATTCAGGCGAATCGGACGTGCGCTTGCTCCGGTGGTTATTGTAGTAGTGACGTTGCGACGGAGACACTTCGCATTTTTAGACTTTCCCGCTACAATTCGGTCCCCTTTGCCCAGGTGGCGGAATTGGTAGACGCACTATCTTGAGGGGGTAGCGCCGCGAGGCGTGCGGGTTCGAGTCCCGCCCTGGGCACCAGTCGCATCGGCGACGACTTCCGCTTTCTTCCGTCCCGAACGCGCCTTCTGCATCTCCAGCGGCGCAGTCAATCCCGCTACGGCCGCGCCCGATTGCATCAGGAACTCCCTGAACGCATTGGCGACCTGAGGCAAGCGCCGCTCCGACATATGCACCACATGCCATGCCCGCTCGATCGGCGTCGATGGCACGGGAAGCGTCGCGAGCAAGCCCGCCTGCATCTCCAGCGCGCATGCGTGCAGCGACAGAAACGCAACGCCCAGTCCCGCTTCGACGAGCTGCTTGATCGCCTCGTTGCTCGATAGCTCCGACGCCGCATGCAGCTTCAATCCCGCCTCCTTGAACAGCGCTTCGATCGCCACACGCGTGCCTGATCCGCGCTCCCTCACGAGCAGATTCGCCGATTCGAGATCGGTCAGGCTCAGGCGCTTCGCGTGCATGAGCGGATGCGAGGGCGCAGCGACGAACGCCATCGGATGCTTGGCGAATGCCGCCGCGTTCGTGCGCAACTCGCGCGGCTGACGTCCCATGATCGCGAGATCGATTTCGTTCGTCGCGAGCATGCGCACGATGTCATCGCGATTGCCGATGCGAAACTGCAGCTTCACGCCGGGCCGTTCCTTCGTGAAGCGCACGAGCAGCGGCGGCACGAGATACTCCGCCGTCGTGATCGCGCCGATGCGCAACGTGCCGCCCAGTTCGCCGCGCAGCGCCGCCACTTCCTCGCCGGCCTCGTTCCAGAGACTCAGAATCTCGTTCGCATAGCGCGTCATCACTTCACCGGCGGCCGTCAGTTGCACTTCGCGCCCCACTCTGCGCAAAAGCGGCGTGCCCGCGGCCTCCCCCAGCAGCGAGATTTGCAGCGATACCGCAGGCTGCGTGAGATGCAGTTCGTCAGCCGCACCCGAGATGCTGCCCACGCGCGCGACGGTCTGCAGCGTGCGCAATTGCCGGAAGGTGGTCGTCTTTAACATTAGTGAAAACTTATGAGTCGGCGATAAATACTAAATGGCGCAAATGTTTTCGGGACCTTATATTTTTTCCAACGAGGTCGTCAAGCATCCAACAGCACTTCCGGGAGGTCCATGATGTTGAATCCTCATGCGCAACACCAGGTCGATTCGCCCCATCGCATCGTCATCGTGGGCGGCGGCGCCGCCGGGCTCGAACTCGCGACGCGTCTTGGCAATGGCGTCGGCAAGCGGCGCCGCGCCGAAGTGATCCTCATCGACCGTTTTCCGACGCACTTCTGGAAGCCGCTTCTGCATGAAGTCGCGTCGGGCCAGATCGACGCGTCGAGCCATCAGATCGATTACGCCGCGCACGCGAAGTGGAATCACTTCCGCTTCGAGCAGGGCGCGCTCGCGAGCATCGATCGCGGCCGGCGCGAGATCGTCATCGACGAAACAACCGATGTCGACGGACGTCCGCTCCTGCCGAAGCGAACGCTCGCTTTCGATACGCTCGTGCTCGCGCTCGGCAGCGTGACCAACTTCTTCTCGATTCCGGGCGCGGAACAGCACGCGTTGACGCTCGAAACCGTGGAGCAGGCGGAAACGTTCAGGCGGCGTCTGTTGTCGAGCCTGCTGCGTTCGAGTCATGCGCGGCAGGCGGCGCCCGGTTCGGCCGCGACGCCCGTTTCGGTGACGGTGATCGGCGGCGGCGCAACCGGCGTCGAGCTGGCCGCCGCGCTGCGTGGCTCGGCGGAAATGTTGCGCGACTATCATCTCGCGTCGCTGGATCCGGCCAACGACATCCGTATCCGCCTGCTGGAAGGCGCGCCGCGCGTGCTGCCCGCGTTGCCGGAGCGCATCTCGACGCGCGCTCAGGACGTGCTCGCGGGACTCGGCGTCGAGGTTCGGCTCGGCTGCCGCGTGCGTGCGGTGGATGCGAATGCGGTATCAACCGTCGATGGCGAAACGCTCGCCAGCGACATCACGATCTGGGCCGCCGGCGTGGAAGGGCCGCCCGTGTTGCGCACGTTCGAAGGACTGCCGTTGAACCGGCTCGGACAGGTCATCGTCGATGCCACGCTGCAAATGGAACCCGGCTCGGGCATCTACGCGATGGGCGATTGCGCCGCGTGCGCCGCATCGAAAGGCGACGCGCTCGTGCCGCCGCGCGCGCAGGCCGCGTGGCAGCAGGCCGTCTATCTCGCCGATGCGCTCGCGCGCCGGCTCGACGATCGCGCCGTGCCGCTGTTCTCATATCGCGATCAGGGCACGCTCATTTCCTTCGGACGGGCGGGCGCGGCGGGCGCGCTGATGAGCGAACTGCTGCGGCAGCCGGTGTTCATCGACGGATGGTTCGCGGCCTCGTGCTACCGGCATCTTTATCGCCGGCACATCATGGGGCTCACGGGCGTCAAGCGCGCCGTGATGTACGCCGCGAGCCAATGGCTGCGCGAGCGCGTGCGGCCCACGGTGAAGCTGAACTGACGCGGGTGGCCGTGGCGCTTACCGCATCGCCACGGCCTCGCCGGACTGCGAGCGGCCCGACACGAGGCATTGCGATCTGAAAGCCTCGCGCTGGCTGCTCGCGGCGGCATGGCTGAAACCTTTGCCCAGCGCGTCGAATTCGATCTGATCGGCGCTCTGGGCGCACGCAGTCGCGCCGATGTCGCGCCCTTGCGCGTGAAGCATCGCGCGATCGGCGACGAGATATGCGACGAGCGCGAACACGACGGCCTTGAAAGCTTTTTTCATGCTTGTCTCCTTGCGTTCTAGGCTAAGGGCCAGCCCGCTCCGGGCAAATCAGGGCAAGCCCGGAGCGAACGCATGGTTTTTTTCACGAGGCGCCCGCAAAACCGGCAGGCGGTAAAAATGTCAATGCCGTCCAGTGCAATGAATTTGATACTCCGCAATGCCCCCAAAACCTTTTCTTTGGGTTATCCTCGTTAACCCTTAGGAATACGCCTAGCGTATTCGAGTTGCGGTTCCGGACTCCAACCTCCCCGCATCTCGTCCCGCCTTACATTCCACTGTCACCGCGCTTTCCCGCGAACACGTTCATCGCGTGCTGGCCGTGCTTTGCGCCTGATTCAAGCCAACTTATGCATCTGCCGTCCGTTCTCAGCTTTCTCATCTGGATTCCAGTGGTGTCGGGCATCTTCGTGTTGACGTTCAGCGCCTCGGCCACGCTCTCGCGCGCCGTCGCGCTTTTCGGCGCGATCCTCGGACTGCTGCCGTTGGTGCCGCTGTTGTCGCGCTTCGACGCGTCCTCCAGCGCGATGCAATTCGCCGAGCGCGTCGAGTGGCTGCCGCAGTTCGGCATCTCGTACCATCTCGGCATCGACGGCATTTCGCTGTGGTTCACCGTGCTGACGGCGGTGACGACGCTCATCATCTTCATCGCGTCGTGGCAGTCAGTGACGAAGCAGGTGGCGCAGTACTACGGCGCGTTTCTCGTGCTCTCGGGCTGCATGCAGGGCGTATTCGCGTCGCTCGACGGCATGCTGTTCTTCGTATTCTTCGAGGCGTCGCTGATTCCGCTGTATCTGCTGATCGGCACATGGGGCGGCGAGCGGCGCGTGTATGCGGCGATCCGCTTCTTCTTTTTTTCGCTGCTCGGCTCGCTCGCGATGCTGGCCGCGCTGATCTATCTGTGGACGCAGGCGCATACGTTCGACATCGACGCATGGCGTCATCTGAAGCTCGGCTTCGCGCCGCAGATCGTCGTCTTCGTGTGCTTCCTGGCCGCTTTCTCGGTCAAGGTGCCGATGTGGCCGGTCCACACGTGGCTCCCCGACGTGAACTCGGAAGGCCCGACAGGCGCGGCAGTTCTGCTCGGCATGCTGAAGATCGGCGGCTACGGCATGTTGCGCTATGTGTTGCCGATCGTCCCCGACGCCTCCCACTTCTTCGCCCCCGCGATGATCGCGCTGTCGCTCGTCGCGGTCATTTACGGCAGCCTCGTCGCGCTCGCGCAGACGGACATGCGCAAGCTGCTCGCTTACTCGGCGGTCGCGCACATGGGTCTCGTGACGCTCGGCCTCTTCACCTTCGACCGCATGGGCACGGAAGGCGCGGTCGTGCAGATGCTGTCGTACGGCATCGTGTCCGGCGCGATGCTGCTGTGCACGGGCGTACTGGTCGAGCGCACGAAAAACGGTTCGATCGATGCGTATGGCGGCGTCGCCAACACGATGCCCCGCTTCGCCGTCTGCGCGATGCTGTTCTCGATGGCCAATGTCGGCCTGCCCGGCACGTCGGGTTTCGTCGGCGAGTTTCTGGTGCTGATGGGCGCGATCCGCCTGAACTTCTGGATCGGCGCGGCGGCGGCTTCGTCGCTGATTCTGAGCGCGGCCTATACGCTCTGGATGGTCAAGCGCGTGATCTTCGGCGCGGTGAAAAACGAGCGCGTGGCCGGCCTGCGCGATCTCGGCAAGCGCGAACTCGCGCTCTTCGGCGCGATGGCCGTGCTGGTGCTCGCGATCGGCGTGCATCCGAAGACCTTCACGGACGCGATGGGCCCGTCGGTCGAGCGCCTCGTGTCGGCGGTGCAGGGCTCGACGCTGCCCGGCGATGCCAGCGCGCCTTCGTACAACGCGCGTCACGAAACCGTATCGGAACGCACGCCGGGCTAAGGTCGATATATTTCGATTTCCTGATCATTCGACGAAAAAGCATCGGCCCGCGTAATCGCGGATCGACGCAGATCACGCCGAAAAGCTTATGATAGGCACCTGCGGCGCACGCATCCCGCACGCATCCCGCACGTATCCGTTGCGCGCGCCGCGCCAGCAAAGATCGAAAAGCCACGCTAACATCTGATCATTCGCGGATCGACGCTGCCCGCCCTCCAAGCACAACGGGAAGCCCGCCCGCCTCGCATCGCCTGCTCCACCCGAAATTTGAAATGCAATCGTTCGATATGCAGTCAATGGAGGCCTGGACATGAAGAAGAATTCCGCAGCCATCTGGATTCTGGTCGCGATGATCATCGGGATCGGGATCGGCTACATGATCTTCTCGAGTTTCCCCGACAAGAAGAGCGCGACGGAAATAGCCGGCTACATCTCGCTCGTATCCGACGTCTTTCTGCGGCTCATCAAGATGCTGATCGGTCCGCTCGTGTTTTCCACGCTGGTCGTCGGCATTGCGCACATGGGCGACGCCGCTTCGGTCGGGCGCGTGTTCGCCAAGGCGCTGGGCTGGTTCATCACCGCTTCCCTCGTTTCGCTGCTGCTCGGTCTGGTGATGTCGAATCTGCTTCGGCCCGGAGACAACCTCGGATTGCCGCTGCCCGACATCGGCGCATCGGCGAATCTCGCGACATCGAAATTCACGCTGAAAGACTTCGTCGGCCACATGGTGCCGCGCTCGTTCGCCGAGGCAATGGCCAACAACGAGATCCTGCAGATCGTCGTGTTCTCGATGTTCTTCGGCGTCGCGCTCGCCGCGCTCGGCGAGAAAGGCAAGGTGCTGCTCGATGCGATCGATCAGCTCTCGCACGTGATGCTCAAGATCACCGGGTACGTGATGAAGCTCGCGCCGCTCGCCGTGCTTTCCGCGATGGCCGCCACCGTCGCGGTCAACGGCCTGACCATTCTGCTGAAGTTCGCCGTCTTCATGGCCGATTTCTATCTCAGCCTGTTTATCCTGTGGGGCCTGCTCGTGCTCGCGGGCTTCGCCTTTCTGCGGCGGCGCGTCTTCAGGCTGCTGGTGCTCATCAAGGAAGCGTTCATGCTGTCGTTCGCGACCGCGAGTTCCGAAGCCGCGTATCCGAAGATCCTCGACGCGCTCGACCGCTTCGGCGTGAAGCGCAAGATCTCCAGCTTCGTGATGCCGATGGGCTACTCCTTCAACCTCGACGGCTCGATGATGTACTGCACGTTCGCGTCGCTCTTCATCGCGCAGGCGTACAACATTCATCTGTCGATCAGCACGCAGATCACGATGCTGCTGATCCTCATGCTGACGTCGAAGGGCATGGCCGGCGTGCCGCGCGCGTCGCTGGTCGTGATCGCGGCCACGCTCAATCACTTCAACATTCCCGAGGCGGGCTTGCTGCTGATCCTCGGCGTGGACACCTTCCTCGACATGGGCCGCTCCGCCACCAACGCGGTCGGCAATTCCATCGCGAGCGCGGTGGTCGCCAAGTGGGAAGGCGAATTGTTGTCGGAACCGGAAGCGGCGGCGAATGCGGCGCGCATCGAGGCCGAACAGGAAGCCTCGCTGGCGCATCCGGCGCAAGTCTGACGGAGGCGAGCCATGATGACGCAGCGCTTCCTGGCAGCGCTGGCGCTAGCCGGCCTGATCGCCACGGCTTTTTGCGCGCACGCAGCCGACGACGTGCAAGCCCCTGCGCCGAACAACGACGCGTTCGCGCCCGCGACGCTCTCCGGAACGCTCGCCAAGGCGCGCGACACGGGGACGATCGCGCTGGGCTACCGCGAATCGTCGGTGCCGTTTTCGTATCTCGATGCGCGCAAGGAACCGATCGGCTATTCCATCGAACTGTGCAAGGCGCTCGCCGCGGCGGTCGGCAACGCGGTCCACAGGAGCCTCAAGATTCAGTGGGTGCCGGTGACGCCGGAAAATCGTATCGATGCCGTCGCCGATGGCCGCGTCGATCTCGAATGCGGCTCGACCACGAGCAACGTCGAACGGCAAAAGCGCGTGGCCTTCTCGCCGATCTTCTTCGTCGCGGGCACGAAGGTGATGGTCAGGCAAGGCTCGCCGATCCGCTCGTTTCGCGATCTGGCGGGCAAGAAGGTCGCGGTGACGGCGGGCACGACCAACGAAAAGGCGCTGCGCGACATCGACAAAAAGTTCGGGCTCGGCATTCAATTGCAGGTCGTGCCGGATCACGCGGAAGGCTTCGCGCGCGTGGCAAACGGCCAGGCCGATGCCTTCGCCACCGACGACGTGCTGCTGTACGGACTCATCGCCGAAAACGCGGCGAAGGGCGGCGCGTATCAGGTCGTCGGCGATTATCTGTCGTACGACCCGTACGGCATCATGTATCGCCGGAACGATCCGCAGCTCGCGCAAGTGGTGACGGACACGTTCCACGAACTCGCGGCGGATGGCGAAATCGAGCGGCAGTACAAGCGCTGGTTCCTGCAACGTCTGCCGTCGGGAACGAGCCTCGACATGCCGATGAGCGCGCAGCTCGAAAGCATCATCGAGACGATGGCGGGCGGCGAGGCGCAGTGAGCGCGCGCCGCTATTCGTCCACGAGCTGGCGGACGCGCGCGGCGAGCGTCTCGATCGAGAACGGCTTGGTCAGCACCTGCATGCCGGGATCGAGACGGCCACTGCCGATCACCGAGTTTTCCGCGTAGCCGGTGATGAACAGCACCTTCAGTTCGGGGCGCGCCTGCCGCGCGGCATCGGCCATCTGGCGGCCGTTCATGCCGCCGGGAAGGCCGACATCGCTGATCAGCAAATCGATCCTCACATTCGACTGCAGGAGTTTCAGGCCAGCGACGCTGTCCGCCGCTTCGATCACCTGATAGCCGGCCTCTTCGAGCACATCGACGATCAGCATGCGCACGCTCGGTTCATCGTCGACGATCAGGATCGTCTCGCCGGCTTCCGCACCCGAGACGGGCGACGCGGCCTGATCGGCGGCGTCGCCATCGACACCGCCGTAAAAGCGCGGCAGATAGATGCACACCGTCGTGCCCTGCCCGGCTTCCGAATAAATGCGCACCTGTCCGCCGGATTGCCTGGCGAAGCCGTAGATCATCGAGAGACCGAGGCCGGTGCCCATGCCGATCGGCTTGGTGGTGAAGAACGGATCGAACGCCTTCGCGATCACGTCCGGCGTCATGCCGGTTCCGGTATCGGTCACGCACAGCGACAGGAACTGGCCTTCGGGCATGTCGTGCGTCTGGGCCGCGCGCAGGTCGATCCATCGGTTGGCGGTTTCGATCGTGATGCGGCCGCCATCGGGCATCGCGTCTCTTGCATTGATGCACAGATTCAGCAGCGCGTTTTCGAGCTGACCCGAATCGACCAGCGCGGGCCACAAACCCGCCGCGCCGACGGCCTCGACCCTGATGCCCGGCCCGGCCGTGCGCTGAATCAGATCGGTCATGCCGTTCACGAGCGCGTTGACGTCCGTGGGGCGTGGATCGAGCGTCTGCCGCCGCGAAAACGCGAGCAGCCGGTGCGTCAACGCCGCCGCGCGCCGCACCGCGCCTTGCGCCGCGACGACGTACTTGTCGACCTCGGCGACGCGCCCCTGACTCAGCCGGATGCTCAGCAACTGCAGCGAGCCCGACACGCCCGCCAGCAGATTGTTGAAGTCGTGCGCGAGGCCGCCGGTGAGCTGGCCGACCGCTTCCATCTTCTGCGATTGCCGCAGTTGTTCTTCCGCGCGCATCAGCTCGGCCGTGCGCGCGGCGACCCGTTGCTCGAGCGTCTCGTTGAGCGCCCGCAGCGACGCGGCCGCGCGATCGCGCTCTTCCTCGGCCTTCTTGCGCGCCGAGATATCGCGAAACAGAACCGACACTTGCCGCAGGCTCGCCGGTTCGACGCGCGCCGCCGACACTTCGATGTGCCGTCCCGCCGTCAGAAAGTAGCGCTCGAAACGGGCCGGAACGCCGGTGCGCAGCACCCCGCCGTAAAGTGCGATCCAATGGTCCGCCTCGGTCGGATCGATTTCGCGCAAGGTCTTGCCGAGCACGTCCGGAATGCCCGTGTGCCGCTCGTATCCCGGATTCGCTTCGAGGTGGACGTAATCGCTGAGCGGACCGTGCGGACCGTCGAAGAATTCGATGATGCAGAAGCCATCGTCGATCGCGTTGAAGAGCGCGCGATAACGCGCCACGGCGGAGAGACGGCGTGCGTCGGAATCGGGGTTTTGGGTCATCGGCGGAAATGCTGGTTGATCGCGCGGCGCGAGCGTACGGCAACGCTAGCACACGGCGCACCCGAGCAATACCTCTCGTCTTAGCGACGAACTTTCGTCCAGCATTCCGCGCTTTATTTCAGGCCAAGCTCGCCGGCATCACCCGGTTGCGTCCGTGCGCTTTCGCGTCGTAGAGCGCCTCGTCGGCGGCGCGGATGAGCGCGCTCACGTCGTCGTCGCGCTCGGGCCGCCAGCTCGCGAGGCCGATGCTCGCCGTCACGCGGCCGAACTCGCTGCCCGCGTGCTCGATCGACAGATCGCTGATCGCCGCGCGAATCTTCTCCGCGATTTTCGCGGCGCCGTCGGCGGGCGTGTCGGGCAACACGACGACGAATTCCTCGCCGCCATAGCGCGCCGCCGTGTCGCCCGGACGCCGGATGTTATCGCCGATGCAACGCGCGACGGCGGCGAGCGCATCGTCGCCGGCCTGATGGCCGTAGGCATCGTTGAAGGCCTTGAAGCGATCGATATCGACGAACAGCAGGGAAAAGAGACTGCGCGTGCGGCGCGCCCTGCGCCATTCCTGATCGAGAATTTCGCCGAGCGTGCGGCGATTGTGCAGCCCGGTGAGTCCGTCGGTGCGGGCGAGCAATTGCAGCTCCGATTCCGCGCGCATGCGCCGCCTGAACTGCGCCGCGAGCACGAACGACAACGCGATGAAG
This sequence comes from Caballeronia novacaledonica, assembly GCF_900258035.1. Classification (GTDB taxonomy): domain Bacteria; phylum Pseudomonadota; class Gammaproteobacteria; order Burkholderiales; family Burkholderiaceae; genus Caballeronia; species Caballeronia novacaledonica. The sequence goes on from NZ_OGTP01000017.1 coordinate 142,069, forward strand.
CCGACCGCGAGCACGCCCATCGACGAACCGATGATCGCCGCGCGCCGCCGCCACGCCGCGTAGATGTCCTCTTCGCCTTCGGCCACCATGATGATGAGCGGCAGATTCGGCAAGTTGCGGAAATAGTAGAGGCGGCGCCGGCCGTCGATCGACGATGTCTCCGTGAAGCTGCCCTGCTCGGCCGCGCGGAAGTGCCTGAAGGTGTCGGCCTTGCTGATGTCGCGGCCGATCACGAGCGGATCGAACGGCTGACGCATGATCATGAGGCCGTCGCGATTGATCAGCGACACCGCGCCGTGCGGCCCGAGCGAAAGCCCCGCGAAAAGGTTGCGAAAGTATTCGAGGTTGATCGAGAGCATCGCGACGCCCGCGAACGAGCCATCCGGATGCGACAGCCTGCGGCTGAGCGCGATGCTCGGCGCGCCGCCGCGCAATCGCGACGCGTACGGGCTGCTGAGGTAAAGCCCGGTACTCGGGTTATCGCGCTGGATCGTGAAATAGCGGCGGTCGGAAAAATTGCCTTCTCGGGGCGTCACGCTGGCGGAATCGATGACGATTTTGCCGCTCTCGTCGAGGACGAGGATCGAACCCAGATCGCGGGCCGTGGCGGCCCGATCGAACAGTACGTCGTTGCGCAGATGAGGCGGCAGGTTGACCACGTCGTCGCGCTGCACGCCTTCCACGACGGCTTGCAGCGACAGCTCGTACAGCTCGAAATTACGTTCGATATCGCGCTCGGCGAGCAGCGCCAGATTGCGCGACGTGTCGCGCGCACGATCGAGCGCATCGACGCGACCCTGATACAGAACCAGCGCGCACAGCCCCATCATGACGAGCGCGATGAGGGTGCCGCACAGCACGATGACGTTCGGCGCCGAGGTTCGCGCGCGCGGCGGCGGCTGTGCGTTGAGACTCGGGTTGTAGATATTTTCGGTTGCCACTATTTGGGTGTCCCCGGAATTCTGCTTCGCGAGTTCTGTCGCTGCTCTCTTCGTTGGTTTGGGCCTCGGTCAGCGAGACAGGTCGCTATTCTCTCCTATTTGTATGAGTTGGGTGCGGCGAATGAATTTGGCAAACAAACAGCCTTCAGCGACGCGCCTCCGCCCGTCTGAGCTTGCCGCTGTAATACCGCGCGCGCGAAACGCGGATCGCCGTGTCGAAGTCCGGTTCCGTCGCGAGATGTTTGTGGTCCACGCTGACGAGCCATCCGTGCGCGGAACGGCACCAGCGAATGCGCCCTTCGTCGTAGAGCTCGGAGAACCAGCGCCAGAGCGTCGCGTCCTCCTTGTCGGCGAGTTTGGCCGCTTCGCTGCGCACCTTGTCTTGAATGATCGCCAGCATGGTTGTCGTGGGCTCAGGCCAGTTCGTTCGCGAGTTCCGGCACGACCGTGAACAGATCGCCGACGAGACTGTAATCGGCCACGCTGAAGATCGGCGCTTCCGGATCCTT
>NZ_OGTP01000008.1 GCF_900258035.1 Caballeronia novacaledonica
GATCTCCGGCGCGAGGCCTTTCGGCGCGGCGGCGGCTCGCGCGCCCGCGACTGCGCGCGGGGCCTGCTGCGGCCGGGGCGCCTGCACCTGCCGTTCGACGAAGCGCTCGGTCAGCGCGCGCTCGCGCGTATGCAGGCCGCGCCGCCACAGCATGAGCGCCGCCGCCGCGCAGAGCAGCGCGAGCATCGCGATTAAGGCGACGGCTCTATACATTGAAGCCTCCGCCGAAGCGGCCGGAATGACCGAAGCCCTCCGACAGCGCGACGCCGAGCGCCTGCCGGAACTTCGCGAGCTTCGGCGAACTCGGATGGATGCCGAGCCAGGTCCAGCGGTCTTCTTCCTCGCCGTTCGCATCGACGGAAGGTTCGTAGCGATACAACTCCTGCATCGCGATGATGTTGTCGGAGAGTCCGGTCACTTCGGTCACCGAGAGAATGCGCCGCCGCCCGTTCGAGAGCCGTCCGATCTGCACGATGAAATCGATCGCGTTGGCGATCTGCCGTCTGAGGCTCGCCTCCGTGCCCTGAAAACCCGCGAATCCCGCGAGCATTTCGAGCCGGTAAAGACATTCGCGCGGCGAGCTTGCGTGGACGGTGCCCATCGAACCGTCGTGGCCGGTGTTCATCGCCTGAAGCATTTCGAGCACTTCGCCGCCGCGCACTTCGCCGACGATGATCCGGTCCGGCCGCATGCGCAGCGAGTTGCGCAACAGATCGCGGATCGACACGACGCCCGCGCCGTCGAAGCCGCCGGGCCTGCTTTCGAGCCGCACGACATGCGGATGATTCAGCGACAACTCGGCCGTGTCCTCGATCGTCACGACGCGCTCGTGCTTCGGGATGAAAAACGCGAGCGCGTTCAGCAGCGATGTCTTGCCCGAACTCGTCCCGCCCGACACGAGCACGTTGCAGCGCGCGTCCACCGCCGCCTGCAGCAGCGCAGCGATGTCCTGATTGAACGTGCCGTTGGCGAGCAGATCGTCGGGGCGCAGCGGATCGCGCCTGAACTTGCGGATCGACACGACGGGGCCGTCGATCGACAACGGTTCGATCACCACGTTCACGCGGCCGCCGTCGGGCAGACGGGCATCGACCATCGGATTCGATTCGTCGAGCCGGCGTCCGATCGGCGCGAGAATGCGCCGCACGATGCGCAGCAGATGCGCGTTGTCCGCGAAACGCACCGGGATTTTTTCGAGCATGCCGTGGCGCGACACGTACACGTCGCTGTAACCGTTGATGAGCACGTCTTCGACGGCGGCATCGGCGAGCAGATCTTCCAGCGGACCGAAGCCCGCGAGTTCCTTCGTCAGCGCGGCGGCGACCAGCCGCACTTCGCTCTCGTTCAGCGGAACGCGCCGCAGACGCACGAAGCTGTCCATCTCCAGATCGACGAACTGCTGGATCGCCTGCCGCGACCATCGGCCGAACTCCGCGCCCAGTTCCTCGATGCGCGTGAGCAGATGCTCGTGCGCCGCCGTCGCCACATCCTGAAACTGCTGCGACTGCGCGAACGCGACGGCGTCTTCGGCCAGATCGTTCGCGAACGCGATGTCCTTGCTGAAGTCCTGAGCCATCGTCTATGAACGCCTGAGAAAGTGGGGAAGAAGATGCGCGGCGTCGAGCGCCTTGCGCGCTGTGCGCCGCCCGGCACGCACTGCCGGCGCGTGCGCGGCCTCTTCGGGAAGCTCGCCATCGAGACGCGCGACGAGCGGCGCGAGCGCGCGCACGTAGGGATCGCGCCCGGCGCAATCGGCGAGCAGCCGGCCCTGATTCACCGCGCGGCCCAGCGCCTGCGCGCGCTCCGGCAACACGCCGACGAGCGGCAGATTCAAACGCTGCGCCAACTGATCCGCGCCGAAGTTCAGCGCGGCGTCGAATTTGTTCACGACGAGGCCGATCTTCGCGAGCGGCGTGTCTTCGTCGGCGGGACGCAGCGCGTCGAGCAGCGACATCGCCGATACCGCCGACGCGACGTTCGCATCGCAGACGAGCCATGCTTCGTCGGCGGCCTGCAACGTCTGCGTGACGAATTCCGCATTCGAGAAACCGCCCAGATCGACGATCTGATGATCAAAATACGCGCGCAGCCGGTTAAGCAGGCTCACCGCCGACGCGAACGAGATCGCGCGCATTTCCGCGAGATCGGCGGGCAGCGTCGTGAGCGCGAGGCCGCTCGCGTGACGCGCGAACGCGGTGTTCACGAAGGTGTCGTCGAAGCGGCGCAGGTTGCGCACGGCATCGACGAAATGCAGCTCGCAACGCATGTCGAGCAACAGCGCGCTGTCGGCGGCGGGCAGGCCGAGATCGAGCAGCGCCGTCGCGCGGCCCGCGTGCAGGCCGCGCCGTTGCAGGCTCACCGCGAGATTCGCGGCGAGCGTGCTCACGCCCACGCCGATGCGCGCGCCGAGCAGCACCGTCAGCTTGCCGTCGCGGCTTCGCGGCTCGCCGCATGAGCGCGGACGCTCGTCGATGAGACGTTGCGCGATCGCGCGGACGTCGCCGCTCGGGCCGTCGATGTCGGCGAAATCGCGCACGCCCGCGCGCAATGCCGCGAGCGCCGGAGCGGGCGTCGCCAGCGTGCCGAGCGCGACGATCGGCACGTCAGGAAAGGCGTCGCGGGCGGCGTGTGCGAGCGTGCTCGCGTTGGCGGCCGCGCTGAAATCGACGAACACGATCGCCGGCGCGCTTTCACCGATGCGCGCGACGAGTCCCGCCGCATCGCACGGCGCCGCTTCGACCGCGCCCGCGCCCGCCAGCGTGCGTTGCAGCCAGTCGTGGCGCGCGGCGTCGGGGCTCGCGCAGAGAAAGCGTGACGGCGGCGCGGATGCGGCGCTCATCGCGAGAATCCCGGCGCGGCATCGGACGAGAGCGCCCCGCCGACGAATGAACGCCACACCGGACCGTCGCGCTGTTCGGATTGCTGGCCCGGCGTCGAAGGCAAAGCGGCATTCTTCGCGATCGGCGCGACGAGATGCGGCGTCACGACGATCACCAGCTCGCGGCCCTGCTGCGAGTACTGCAAGGTTTTGAAGAACGCGCCGATGATCGGCAGATCGCCGAGCAGCGGCACCTTGTTGACGTTGGACGCCGTCTCGCGATCGACGAGGCCGCCGATCACGAAGCTCTCGCCGTCGCCGAGTTCGACGGCCGTTTCCGCGCGGCGCGTGGTGAGCGCGGGCACCGACACGCCGTCGATGGTGATCGCGTGCGCGAAGTCGAGCTGGCTCGCCTCGGGCGCGACCTTGAGCGCGATGCGCTCCGGCCCGAGCACCGTCGGCGTCAGCGAAAGCCCGATGCCGTAGGGCTTGTAGACGATCGTCGTCGTGCCGAGCGATTGCGGCACCGGCACCGGAATTTCGCCGCCCGCGAGAAAGCTCGCGCTCTGCCCCGACAACGCGACGAGCGTCGGCTGCGCCAGCACGCGCGCGAGGTTATTGCTTTCGAGCAGGCTCAGGTTCGCGAACAGTCCGCGCGACGTCGAATTGAGCAGCAAGTTGAACGCGGAGCCGATCGGCGACGTCGCGGTGACGGCAAGCGGACTGGTCGCGCCGCCCGTGACGCTCGTGAGCGCGCTCGGCGCGAACGTGCCGAACGCGAAGCCCGCATGATTCTGCGAAAACAGATTGAAGCCCGCTTCCTTGAGCACGGTCTTGCTGAACTCGACCACTTTCACATCGACCTGAACGACGCTTTTCGTCGCCACCGCCGATGCATCGACGAGCGCGCCATCCTTGCCCACCGCCGCGCGCGCCGCCGCGACCGCGCGCTGATGCGTGGCCATCGTCGGCGTCGTGCCGGTGAGCACGGCGGTCTTGCCGAGCACGCGCACCTGCGGCGCGGCGGCGTCGGCGAGCGCGGCGCTCACGTTCGCCGCGACCTCCACGGTGTACGACAGCGGCTCGTCGCGGCCGCGTTGCCACAGCATCAGGTTCGTCGTTCCGGCCGATTTGCCGACGAGCAGCACGCCGCCGCCCTTCAACACGTTCACATCCGCGACCGACGGATCGCCGAGCGCGACGCGCGTGATCGTCCGGCCGCGCGCGAGCGGTTTCTGCGCGCCGGCCGTGAGCGCGATGACACCCGCATCCGGTGCTTCGGACGTTGCGGCGTACACATTGACTGCGAGCGCTGCCGCCGCACACGCGGCGAGCGCCGCTCTTTTCCATCGATCGAGTTGCCGGTTTCTTGTCATCGTTATGGGTGGCCTGCTGTTCGTTCAATACGCGACGCGTTCCGCGCGGCCGCCGCGAATCACTTCGATCTCGTCGTGCGCCGGCGGGCGGGCGCTACGCGTCTTGTCGACGGAACGCGGCGCGGCGCGCGCGCCCGCAAGCGCGCCGAGCGAAATGCCTGCGACCGCGCGATCGGCGGCGCTGCCGGGCCGCGCCGACGCGTGGAGCGGCGCGAACGCGGGCGGCGCGGGAGCTTCGTCGTCGGCGGCATTGCGCAGCGCGAGCACGAGCCGGCCCGCGCTTTCCGCGAGCGTGAGCGCATCGACGTCGGCGGTGCGGATCGCGAGCACGGCCGTGCGCGGGCTCGCCTGCGCCGCGCTTTTTCCCTTGTTCTCGTTCGATCCGAGCGACGCATCGCCCATGCTCAGCACCCGCACCTTCGACAACAGCAGCCGCGCCTGCGACGCCGCGATCTCGGCGTCGCCGCTCGCCGCGCCGCCCTCGCGCTTCAGCGTGAAGAACACGTCGACGAAATCGCCCGGACGCACGTGATTGCCGACCGCGTTCGTCTCGTCGATGCGCACGGCCACCGCGCGCTCGCCCGCCGCGACGACATCGGCGAGGCCGCTCGAGAGGGCGTCGGCGGTCAATGGCGCGCCCTTTTGCAGCGCCGCCAGCGGCACGCGTCCGATGAGCGCGGCGCTGTCGCCGAACGCGCCCGGCGTGGATTCGGCCTGCATGCGCACGGTGAGCGCGTCGGCGTCGAGCGGCTTGCCCGCAGGCAGATCGCGCGCCGCGACGACGACCGGCACGAGGCGCTGCGGCGTCGCCATCGCCGCTGCATGCGCGGGCGCGCGATCACGCTCCGGCGCGGGCGCGGGCTCGCGCGCGAGCATCACCGCGAAGACGCCCAGAACGAGCGCGAGCCCGAACAGCAGGATGGCGAGGGTGCGAGTGAGATGGGCCATGGCGTCAGGAAAAGTGGATGCGGACGCGCGCGCTCATAGCACGTTGTCCGGATCGAGTTGAACCATCGCGCGGGCGACGAGCGCGTCGGGCAGCGCAAGGTCGAAGAGCGGCAGCGTCGGCACGAGCGGCCGTTGTGCGTAGCCGTAATCGAGCGTGACCTCGATGCAGCGCAGCGTCGCGTCGTACGCGCACGGCGCGGGCGCGGCGGTGCATTGCGCGAGGCCCGCGAGCCAGTTCGTCAAACTTTTCGCGGTCTCGCACGCGGCGGCGCCACGGCGCGCGAGGGCGTCGTCGACGCTTTGCGCGTTGGCCTGAAAGCGCAGCGCGGCGCGCGCGCCCTCTTCCGCCGCGAGCGTCAGCGACTGCTGCGCGACGAAGATCAGGCTGTAAGTGACGATCGCGTAGAAGATGACGAAGAACAGCGGAAACACGATGGCGAACTCGATCGCCATGTTGCCGCGCTGGGCGCGACGGCCAAGGCGGCGCGTCATGCGTGCGCTCCGCTCGCGAAGAGCGCGAGATGGCCGATCGCGGCGGCCGCCAGCAACGCGCCGTACGGCGTGCTGTTGCGTCGGCGTTCTTCGAGCGTCGCCGTGTCGGGAAGATCGCGCAATGCGAACGCGGCGCGGCGGCGCGCGAGCAGCACGAGCGCATGCACGAACGCCGCAAGACTCGCCGCGACCCAGATGCCGACGAGCGCGCGCGGCCCGCACCACGCGCCGAGCGCGGCGAACGCCTTGACGTCGGCGGCGCCCATCATGCCGAGCGCATGAAACGGCACGAGCGCGACGAATCCCGCGCCGAGGCCGAAGAGCGCCATGCCGATGGAGGTATCGAAAGGAGAGATCCGCGCGGCGGCGAACGCGAGCGCGCACGCGCCGCCCGCGATAATGAGCGCATTCGGAATCAGCCTGCGCCGCCAGTCGAATAATACGATCGCGAGCGCCCAGGCGATAAATATCGCGGATTTAATTGAAAACATGGCAAAGCGAATCCCTTCATCCGGATTAATACGGAAGCTCGATTAAAAACGCTTGACGACATCAATCCTCGCGCCGGAAATAAACCGGCGCGAATGACGAGGATTCGCCGATCAGGGGAGAAGCGACCGACGGCGAATACCGCTCATCGCCTTATGGCGCGGTTTTCGACAGTTCCGTCTTGATCGCCTGAAAAGTGCTTTTCAGTTGAGTGGCGACATCGCCGACCGCCGTCATGATGCCCAGTGCGAGAACACCGGCAATCAGCCCGTATTCGATGGCGGTAATTCCCCGGCGATCGCGAATGAATTGCAGGATGTTGGCTTTCATTCTTATGCCCTCGGTTTTTGGTGCCGCTTCTCTCTGGCCGCATATGCTTTTCCGCCGCGCGCCGGACAGGCGCGTGCAGCGTCCCGCCCGGCGCAGCGCACCGGATCAGCATTCCAACTCTGTTTTTTTGTCGCCCTGGTCTCTTTCGATCGCGCTCGCGAACGTTTGCTACGAGAAGAGGCGTCGGTAACGGATTTATAACGCAAGCCTATCTCAAAATCAATTATTGTCTGATCGATTATTTAGCGGCGTCGCTCCGCAGGCTGCTTTATGCCAGCCGTATCCCGAATATCAGTAGAAGCAACTGTTTTGCGTGTTCCGGGAGAGCATTAATTTCCTGCCTGTCGGCAAGACGACGCGGTCGCGTAACGCGTTGCGACGTAACGCCAATCGCCGTTCGTCACGTTACGCAAGGCGTCTGGACCGTTTTCGCCTTTCGCGCCAATCCATGTAAGTCCTTGATGCAGGAAACCAAACGGTAGTGCCGGCGATTTTGTCCGTACGGTGGCACACCTAATGCAGTTAATCGCCCGCGGTTCGTTCAATAGAAGACATCGAGGGCCAAATGAATACGAGGAATATCGGACGCGAAGTCCTGCGCAAAACAATCGTCGCGACGGCGGTCGCCAGCCTGCTCGCGCTCGGCGCATGCGGCGGGTCGGGAACGATGAGCAAGTCGGCAGGCTCCGGCGGCGGATCGGGCGCGATCACGACCGGCGACGGCGGCGGCTCGGGTTCGGGTGGCGGCAGCGGTTCGGGATCGGGAACGGGCTCCGGCGGCGGGTCGGGGACCAATACGGGCAGCACCGGTGGTGGCGGGGGGACCGGCGGCGGAAGCGGCGGAACGGGCAGCGGCACGACGGCCCAGCCCGTTGCGGCCGTCGCGGACAAGACCGGCAACGTGGTGTCCGCGGCCGGCGACACGGTATCGGGCGTCGGCACGGCGATCGGCTCGACGACCGCGCCCGGCGTCGGCGCGGGCACCACGAAAGCCGCCGGCGATGTCGTATCGAACCTGGGCGGGGTCGTGTCCACGCTCGGCGATGGCGTCTCGGCCGGGCTCGGCACCATCGGCGCGAGTGCGAATCCGGTGGGCACGACGGCGGCGAGCCTTGGCGGTGTCGTCGAAAAGACGGGCGCGACGGTGTCGAGCGCAGGCACGCTCGTGTCGAGCCTCGGCGGCGGCGCGCTGTCGCCGCTTGCGCCGGTGACGACGCCGGTCGGCGGCATCGTCGGGATTGCGGGGAACGTCGTCACACAGACGGGCGGCGTGCTCGGCCAGACGCTCACGAGCGCGCCCGTGCAGCAGCTCACGCAGTCGGTCAGCCAGGCGATCACGCCGATCACCGCACTCGCCGGCTCGACCACGCAGACCGTCGGTGCGGCGACGGGACTGGGCACGCCCGTCAACAATCTGCTGACGACGCTCGGCGGCACGCTCGACAACGCGGGCAAGAACATCGTCGCGACGGGCGGCAATCCGGTGACGGCGGGCGTCGGCAATCTCGTATCGACGACGGGGCAGACGGTGGCATCGGCGGGCGGGCTCTTGCACGGCGCACCGGGAACGAGCCCGCTTGCGCCGCTTACCGGCGTGCTTGGTGGATCGGGCGCGGGCGGCGTGCTCGCGCCGGTCACCGGCGTCGTCGGCGGATTGACCGGGGCGACGGGTGCAGGCGGCTTGCTCGCTCCAGTTACCGGCGTCGTCGGCGGATTGAGCGGCGCAACGGGCGCAACCGGCGTGCTCGCGCCGGTCACCGGCGTCGTCGGCGGATTGAGCGGCGCGACGGGCGCAACCGGCGTGCTCGCGCCGGTCACCGGCGTCGTCGGCGGATTGAGCGGCGCGACGGGTGCAACCGGCGTGCTCGCTCCGGTTACCGGCGTCGTCGGCGGATTGACCGGGGCGACGGGCGCAACCGGCGTGCTCGCTCCGGTTACCGGCATCGTCGGCGGATTGACCGGGGCGACGAGCGCAGGCGGCTTGCTCGCTCCGGTCACGGGGATCGTCGGCGGATTGACCGGCGCGCCCGCAACCGCGCCGGGCTCGCCGGCCTCGTCGGGCGGCGCGGGCTCCGTGCTCGGCACCGTGACGTCGATCACGGGCGCGGTCGGCGTAACCGTCGCGACCAATCAAGGATCGACGACGACAGCCGGCGCCGGCGCAGGTCTCTCGACGACCACCGGCAACAACAGCGGTTTGCTGGGCGCGGTGGGCTCGCTCGTCGGCGGCGTGTTGGGAGGCACGCGGCGCTAGACACACGCTAGCCGGGGCGCGCGGTCGATGAACGGCCCCGCGCCCCGCATCTGACCGAAATCGCCAGCACACACGACGAAGAACGCGACGACGTTCTCGCAACCCTACGAGGGCATCACAATGAAGATCCGTGAATGGACACGGGCGCTCATGCTCGCCGCGCTTGCGGCGCCCGTCGCATCGCATCATGCGCACGCTCAGACTTCGCCCGCGCCGCGCGCGAATCCGGGCGGCAATCCGCTCGAAGCGCTCCCGCAGGTCAACGCGCCGCCCAAGGCGCCCGTCGCGGTGAACGTCGCGCCGCCCGCCCCCGCGCTCGATGCGCTGCTCGCGCGTCATCTCACGCCGACGAAGATCGAGATCGAAGGCGTGAAGGCGCTGCCTTTCGCGCAAATCGCGGCGCGCTTCACGCCTTTCGTCGGCAAGGACGTGACCATCGGCCAGTTGATCGAGGCGGCGAACGGCGTCACCGCGCTCTACAAGGAACACGGATACGCGCTCTCGTTCGCGTTCGTGCCGGCGCAGACGTTTCAGGACGGCGTCGTGCGCGTGACCGTCGTCGAGGGCTATATCGCGAAGGTCGTCGTGAAAGGGAACGCGGGCGCGGCTCAAAAGCGCATTCGCGCGGTCGCCGAGCGCCTGCAGGCGGACCGGCCGCTCACGCAGGCGAACTTCGAGCGCTACATCAACGTGCTCGGGATGATCCCCGGCGTGAAGACGAAGGCGAACGTCACGCCGCCGCAGAATACAGATGGCGCGACCGCGCTCGAACTCGATGTCGAACGCAAGCCGTTCAATGTCGGCACGGGCATCGACTTCAATCATCCGGGCGTGCAGGGCATTTTCAGCGCGACGGAAAACGACATGCTCGGGCTCGGCGAATCGCTGACAGCTTCCGCGTTGCTGCCCAAAGGCCGCGACGATCAGACGTATTACGCGCTGAACGGCCTGTTGCCCGTCGGCACCGACGGCTTCGCCGCCAAGATCGACGCCTCGCATTACCACGGCCATCCCGTCGACAATCCGGGGCTTCCTTCGTATATCGAGCGCACGGTCGTGAACGACAAGCTCGCGTTCTCCGGCGTGTATCCGTTCATGCTGAGCAATGCGCGCAGTCTCGTCGGCACGGCGACCGCGTATGCGTCGCACGACGAGGATCGCCTGAAGAACACGATCGCCGCGGGCAATCCGTATCTGTCGCAGCGTTCGCAGATTCGCGTCGCGCAAGTTCAGCTCGATTACACCGGCAACGGCGCGGGCGTTATGCGGCGCGCGAGCTTCACTGTCGCGAAGGCGTTCGACGTGCTCGGTGCGTCGAAGAGCGTGCAGACCAATATCGCGGGCTACGCGCCGGTCAATCCGGTCTCGCTGACGTTCGTGCGCACCGGCGCGACCTATACGCAAAGCAACGAATGGCCGTGGAAAATCGGTACGGTCGTTTCGATGACCGGCCAGTATTCGCCCGATCCTCTGCCGACTTCCGAGCAGATCTCGTTCGGCGCGCAGCGATTCGCGCTGGGCTATCAGCCGGGCGAGGCGTCGGGGGATTCGGGCTGGGGCGCGTCGTTCGAGGTGAATCGTCCGATCGCCATCGACACGACGTATCTCAAAAGCTTCTCGCCCTATGTGATGGTCGATGCCGCGCGCGTGTTCCTGCACGGCGGCACGGCGAATCCGCGCAGAATGTCGTCGGTGGGAATCGGCTTTCGCGTGTCGGATGCGAAGCACTACAGCGTCGATTTGTCGGTGGCGAAGGCCGTGGGCGACGCGCCGGTCGAAAGTGCGTCGCGCAGTCCGCGGATCAACGCGACGCTGTCGTATCAGCTCGATTGACGACGCGCCCGCCCGGTCACGGCGCCGACGCGGGCGCCGGCTTCCCGGCCTTCTGTGCGTTGATCTTCGCCTGCGCGTTCTGCAGATTCTGCGGATAGTTCGTCTGCTCGCCCGCCGGGTTGTAGCCGTTCTGCTCCAGTTGCTTCAGCTCGGCGTTCTTCTTCGCGCGCGCCTCCTTGCTCTGGGCTTTCTTGATCTGCTTCGGCGTGGATGCGGCCGTGTCCTGCGCCTGCGCGACGGGCATCGCGACGAGCGCGGCGACCGACAGGGCGAGGACGGCCAGCGGTGCGGTGCGTGTGTTCATGATCGATCTTCTCCGGGTGGATGGGCGGCAGTCGACAACGGCGCTTGCGTGGATCCCGTCAGCAATCCGCGATCCATGCGCGGCACGTTAGCACGGTGCGCGCAAACCGGCAGCGAAGCTATCGCATCGGTCAGCGATCGACGATGCGGCTCAAATTCCCGCGCACACGTTGCAGCAGCGCGATGAGTTGCTCGCTTTCCTGCTTGCTGAAGCCCGCGAGCGCCTCCGACGTGATCTCGTCGCCGACGCGCCGCGCCTTGTCGAGCGCCTTCTCCGCCTTCGCGGTCATGCGGACCTGGCGTTCGCGGCGGTCGTCGGGATTCAGGCGCCGCTCGATCCAGCCGCCCTCTTCCATGCGGTCGAGCAGGCGTCCGGCGGAAATCGGCGCGACTTCCAGCAGTCCGGCGAGCCGCGCCTGATTCACTTCGCCGTAATGCGAAAGGTAGGCGAGCACGCGGCATTGCGCGCGCGTGAGATTGAGCGATGACTTGGCCAACACGTCGAAACGATTGCCGCACAGGCGGTCCACGTCCGCGACGAGAAAGCCGAAGCGCTTGTCGAGTTGGGTTTCCATCGCGCGATTATATGTAAGAGATTTCCGCGCGTGAACGTCGCGCGCGCCCGGTATTCGTCCGAATTGCGGCGCATCGCGCACGCCTTATAATAAGCCTGCTTATTATCACCCTACTTATGGATGCCGCCGGCGCGCGGCCACGTTCATGTCCTCCGAAGTCTCCACGGAAAGCGCCGCGGCGCCTCTCAATCGCGGCATGCTGACCGTCTCGATCATGCTCGCGACGCTGATCCAGACGCTCGACAGCACGATCGCGAACGTCGCGCTGCCGCATATGCAGGGCAGCCTGTCGGCGTCGCAGGATGAAATTACGTGGGTGCTGACGTCCTACATCGTCGCGGCGGCGATCGCGACGCCGCTCACCGGCTGGCTCTCCGACCAGTTGAGCGTGAAGAAGCTCCTGTGCATTTCGATCGCGGGCTTCACGGTGGCGTCGGCGTTTTGCGGGCTGTCGGAGACGCTGGCGCAGATCGTCGCGTCGCGGCTGTTGCAGGGCGTGTTCGGGGCGTCGCTCGTGCCGCTGTCGCAGTCGATCCTGCTCGACATCAATCCGCGCGAGAAACAGGGCCAGGCGATGGCCGTCTGGGGCATGGGCGTGATGGTCGGGCCGATTCTCGGTCCGACGCTCGGCGGCTGGCTCACCGACAGCTACAACTGGCGCTGGGTGTTTTTCATCAACGTGCCGATCGGCGCGTTCGCGCTCTTCGGCGTGTCGACGTTCCTGCCTGCGCAAGCCGCGCGCCGCGCGGTGAAGTTCGACGCATTCGGCTTCGCGACGCTCGGCCTCGCGATCGGCGCGTTCCAGGCCATGCTCGATCGCGGCGAACAGCTCGACTGGTTCGGGTCGATGGAAATCCGCATCGAAGCGCTGCTCGCCGCGCTCAGTTTCGTCTTCTTTATCGCGCACACGGCGACGGCCGGCGCGCGCTCGTTCTTCAAATATCCGTTGCTGAAGGATCGCAACTTCGCGACCGGCACGTGCTTCATCTTCGTGATCGGCGCGGTCATGTACGCGACGCGCGCCTTATTGCCGCCGATGCTGCAGAACCTGATGAACTATCCCGTCGCGACGACGGGACTCGTCACGGCCCCGAGCGGCGCGGGCACGATGATCGCCATGCTCGTCGCGGGGCGGCTGCTGAAGCACATCGATGCGCGTCTGCTGTTGCTGTCGGGCTTTCTGATTTCGGCGCTGGCGCTCTGGCAGATGATGCATTACACGATCGTGCTGTCGGCGTCGGATATCGTGTGGCCGGGCGTGATTCAGGGCTTCGGGCTGGGGCTCGTATTCGTGCCGCTGTCGGCGCTGACGTTCTCGACGCTCACGCCCGAGCTGCGCGCCGACGGCACCGCGACCTACAGCCTCATGCGCAATATCGGCAGCAGTATCGGCATTTCGATCGTGCAGACGCTGATGACGCGCAACACGCAGATCGCCCACGCGGACCTCGCCGCGCAGGTGACGCCGTTCAATCCGGCGATGCAGCCGATCCTGTCGGGCGGCTCCATGCAGGACATGGCGATGCTCAATCAGAGCATCACGCAGCAAGCGTCGATGATCGCGTATCTCAACGATTTCAAGCTGATGTTCGTCGCGACGTTGCTGGTGGTGCCGCTGTTGCTGCTGATCCGGCCGGCGCGTCAGGCTTCCGGGGAGGAAACGGTCGCGCATGCGGCGATGGATTGAGGTTTTTTGTGTTTGCGGCGCGTTGAAACGCCAGGCCAAAGCACTCAGGCATCGACCACAGCCTTCTCCAGCATCACCCCGAACGCATCGGCGGAAAGCGGCATCGCCAGCAAGAAACCCTGCATCTCGTCGCACATCATGTCCTGCAGCCGGTCGAGCTGCGAGCCCGTCTCGACGCCTTCCGCGACCACGTCCATATCGAGCGAATGCGCCAGCGCGATGATCGCCGACACGATCGCGCGTCCTTCCTGCCCGTTCTCGTCGAGTCCGTTCGTGAAGAAACGGTCGATTTTCAACTGCTTCGCGCGAAAACGCTGCAAATAGGCAAGGCTCGAATAGCCGGTCCCGAAATCGTCGATGGCGATCTCGAAACCGTTGTCCTGAAACGCGCGGATCATCTCGATCGTGCGCGGCGCGTCCTGCATCGCCACCGTCTCGGTGATCTCGAACATGATCTGATCGCTTTCCACGCCCTCGTCGCGCAAGATCTTCATGATGTTCGCGACGAGATCCCCTTCGTGCAATTGCCGCGGCGACAGGTTGATCGCCACCTTCACCGGCGGCCGCCCTTCCGCTCGCCAGCGCGCGAGATGCCGGCAGGTCTCGCACACGACCCAATAGCCGATCTGCACGATCTGGCCGGAACGCTCCGCGATCGGAATGAATTCGAGCGGCGTCAGCGTGCCGATCTCCGGGTGATCCAGCCGGATCAGCGCCTCCGCGCCCGCCAGCTCGCCGCTCTTGCCGCGAAACTTCGGCTGGAACAGCAAATAGAAATGGCCGCCGTTCAGCGCCTCGTGCAGCGCCTGCTGTATCTGCAGGGTCCGCACCGCCGCCTCGTTCATGCTCGCCTCGAAGAAGCGATACGTGGCGCGCCCGCCGCGCTTCGCCTCGTACATCGCCACGTCCGCGTGCTTGAGCAGCGATTCGACGCTGTCGCCGTCCTGCGGAAACAGCGCAATGCCGATGCTCGGCATCACCTGCAACGGATGATTGCTGACGAGCAGGCCCTGTTTCATCGCGTCGAGAATGCGCTCCGCCATCTTCTCGGCATCGGTCGGCGCATGCAGATTTTCCAGCATCACGACGAACTCGTCGCCGCCCAGACGCGCCACCGTGTCGCCGCCGCGCACGCATTCCTGCAGGCGGCGCGCGAACGCCTTCAGCACCTCGTCGCCGACCGTGTGGCCGAGGGAATCGTTGATGGTCTTGAAGCCGTCGAGGTCCATGAAGAGAATCGCGAAATGGCTGCGGTGATGCTTCGCGTGTTTGATCGCGCGGTCGATGCGCTCGTTCATCGTGCGGCGGTTCGGCAGGTCCGTGAGCGTGTCGAAAGTCGCCATGCGCACGATCTGGCCGTTCAGCCGCGACACCGAGCCGGCCAGGAGCGCCGTGCGCGCATCGAAGCGCGACAGCACGAGCGTGATGATCAGGATCGCCAGCGTGAAGAGCACGATGGTCGTCGCGAGCCAGCGCACGTCGACGTCATTGGCCGCGCCGCAGATCGAGCCCGGCAGGAACTCCGCCGCCGCGTTGCCCGTGTAGTGCATGCCGGTGATCGCGAGGCCCATCACCAGCGCCGAACCCGCGCGCTTGGCGAGCACGTTCGTCTGGTTCGCGTCCGAGAGCGTGTGCGCGATCCACAGCGCCGCACCCGACGCGATCACCGCGATCGCGATCGATGCCGCGAAAAGTGCCGGGTCGTAGACGATCGCCGGCTGCATGCGCATTGCGGCGTCGCCGGTATAGTGCATCGTCGCGATGCCCGCGCCCATCAGCAGGCTGCTCGCGACGAGGCGCCGCGCCGTCAGCCGCCTGCTCGTGATGACGTGCAGCGCGAAGAACGACACGAGCACCGCGATGCCGAGCGACCCGGCCGTGATCTTCAGATCGTAGCCGAGCGGAATCGGCAATTCGAAGGCGAGCACGCCGATGAAATGCATCGACCAGATGCCGATGCCCATCGACGCCGCCCCGCCCGCGAGCCAGGCGTTGCGCATGCGCGATTGCGAAAGCGAGGCGATGCGGCCCGAAATGTCGAGCGCGGTATACGAGGCGAGCGTCGCGACCATGAGCGATGCCGCGACCAGCCAGAGGTTGTAGGTGCCGTGCATAGTTGCGAATAGTCCGAAGACTCGATTGCGTGAGCGTCTTATCGGCTTACGCCCGGCGATCTTTAGACCCGGATGAGAAATATTCGCAATGCGCTGCACGCAAGCGTCAAAGCTGCGAATCGAGCAGCGCGACGGCGCGCTCCACCAGCTTTTCGGCGAGCGGGCGGCGGCGCCAGTCATCGAGCGTGATGCGTTTCGCGTGGGCGACGTCGTCGTCGAAAATCGCCGTCTGCCGGCGCGCGAATTCGCGATCGTAGATATTCAGGTTGGCCTCGTCGTTGAGCTTGAACGAGCGGCTGTCGAAGTTGGTCGAGCCGACCGACACCAGAAATTCGTCGACGACGATGAGCTTGCAGTGGAACATCGTCGGCTGATATTCGTACATTTCGACGCCCGCCGCGAGCAAGTCGCCCCAGCACGCGCGCGATGCCTCGCGCACCGTGTGCGTGTCGATATGCTTGCCCGGCGTGATGATGCGCACCCGCACGCCGCGCTTCGCCGCCTCGACGATCGCGTTGATGGTCAGCTTGTCCGGCACGAAGTACGCGCTCGACAGATGGATGGAGTGCGTCGCGGCGGTAATGGCCATGAGGTACATCAACTGCATGTCGTCGCTGCCGCCGGACGGCGAACTGCTGAACATATGGGCGCAGCCTTCGCCCGCGGCCTCGATATCCGGAAAATAGGACGGGCCGTGCAGCACATTGCCCGTCGCCTTGATCCAGTTGTCCATGAACACGGCCTGCATCTGCCCGACGGCCGCGCCCTCGACGCGAAAATGCGTGTCGCGCCAGTGCTTTTCGTCCTGCGCGTGCCCGGTCCATTCCTCGGCGATGCCGACGCCGCCCGTGAAGCCGATGCGCCCGTCGATCACCAGCAGCTTGCGGTGAGTCCGGTCGTTCATGCGCCCGAGCCCCGTCCAGTGCGGCTTGTGATACTGAATGACCTCCGCGCCCGCGTCGCGCAGCATGTGCAGATAGCGCTTGTCCATTTTCGACGAGCCGACCCAGTCGAGCAGCACATGCACCGCGATGCCCGAGCGCGCCTTGTCGGACAGCGCGCGGGCGATCTCCTCGCCGATCTCGCCCGACCAGTAGATGAACGTCTCGAACGTGATCGTCTCTCGCGCCGCGCGAATGCCTTGCAGCATCGACGGAAAAATCTCGTCGCCGTTCACGAGCACGTCGAAGCGGTTGCCGCCGACGACGGGCGGCCCAAGCAGCAGGCCCATCGAGCGGATGAACTGCGGATCGTCGCTCGCGTAGAGCCGGTCGATCTTGTGCTCGATCTTCTTTTCGCCGCTCGTCAGATTCGCGATCAGCAGCACGATGACGAGGGTCACCACAACGGTCAGGACAATCAGGGCAATCGTCGGCATGCGGGGGCTCGCAAAGCGAACATTCGTCCGGAATCATAGTGCAAGCAGGTTCCGGGCCGCGCATGGTTCGCGTCAGCGGCGCTTCGATCAGCTCTTCGCGGGCATCCATCCCTGCGCCTGGCCGAGCTTGACGATCTGTTTCGCGATGGCGTCGCCGAGACGCTTCTCGTCCGACGACACGCCCGCGTGCTTCGTCTCCGACACGGCGTGCAGCCCGCCCGACACCACGAGCGAACTCGCGACATGCCCCGCCGCCGCGCCGATGCCCGCCATCTCCGCGACGCCCGGCGCGTGGCCGCTGTCGGCCTTCGCGTCGAACTGTTCGAGCAGTTGCGGCGCGCCGTTCGCGGGCTTGAAGACGAGTTGCACTGTCGCGCCGGCCTTGCTTTCGCCCGCGCCGAGGCCGATCACCATGCGGCGGCGGCGATTGCCCGCGTCGATCGTATCGATGCGGCCTTCCACGACCAGCACGTTCTGGTCTTGCGGCGGCGGCACGTCGGCGCGGATTGCGCGAAGGCCCATCGACTGTAGCTTCGCGACGATCTCGTTCGCCACTTCCTCGCGCGCCGCGACGGCGTCCTGCGCCTGCTTTTGCGCCTGCGAATCGCCGGACATCGCGGAGCCGATCTTCGAGATCAGCCCGTGATTGTCGAGCTTGACGTCGCTTGCATCGCTCGCGAAAGCGTAGACGTAGATGTTGTCGGGACGCACGGCGGGCGACGCCGCAACGGTCTGCACGTATTGGCCGCATTGGCCGGATGCCTGTGCGGGATTGCTCGCGCAGCCGGCGAGCAGCGCCGTGCCGACGACAAAACCGGCGAGCGCCGCACCGCGCACTTTCTTGAAGACCGCATTGAGCGACGAGAATTTGATCGAGCTGGACATGTTGCACCTCCGTGCCGGCCGCGCCGGGAATCGTGAATGGATGGATGCGTGATACGTCTCTCGGTTCTCGCTGCTGCGTTCGTTCCCGATCACGCTGGCGCAACTATGAAGGATGACCACGCGGGAAGCCATCGGGCATTTATGTCGCGAGGTTTCACCGGTCGCGAAGGCATGCGGGACAAGGCTCCAGCGGGTTTTTCCGCTACGGGAAGCCGCCGCATTCGGCGCGTTGTGCAGCACGGATTTTTTGATCCGTCATCCTAACTAGATTGCTCAAAATTTGGCCGCTGCAATTTCGATGACGTGCATGAACCATGCAAAGCGCGCCGCTTCTGGTTACCATCCCCGGAACCCGTCGCGCAGGCGCGCCGACGCAACCTCAACCTCGTTCGAAGGAGCAGAGATGGATCTCAAGATCGCCGACAGGCTCGCGCTGGTTTCCGGATCGACGAAAGGCATCGGTCATGCCATTGCCGTGGCGCTGGCGCGTGAAGGCGCGCGCGTGATCGTCAACGGCCGTTCGCAGGCGTCCGTCGATGCGGCGCTCGCCAAGCTGCGCGAACTCGTGCCGAACGCGCAGGCCGAAGGCTTCGCCGGCGACGTCTCGGACGCCGCGCAGGTCGACGGACTCGTGAAGCGCTTTCCGCACGTCGATATTCTCGTCAATAACATGGGCATCTTCGATCCGAAGCCGTTCGAGGAGATTCCCGACGAGGAATGGCTGCGCTTCTTCAACGCCAATGTGATGTCGGGCGTGCGGCTGTCGCGCGCGTATCTGCCGAAGATGAAGGAGAAGAACTGGGGCCGCGTCGTGTTCATCAGCAGCGAAAGCGGCATCCAGATTCCCGTCGAGATGATTCATTACGGCATGACGAAATCGGCGCAGATCTCGCTCGCGCGCGGCCTCGCGGAAACCTGCGAGGGCACGGGCGTCACGGTCAATTCGGTGCTGCCGGGGCCGACGAGTTCCGAAGGCGTCACCGATTTCGTCGAAAAACTGTCAGGCGGCAAGAGCTTTCACGAATTCGAGACGCAGTTCTTCGAAGAAGCGCGGCCGACGTCGATTCTCAAGCGGTTCATCACGCCCGAGGAAATCGCGAACATGGTGGCGTATGTGTGCTCGGATCTGTCGTCGGCGACGAACGGTGCGGCGTTGCGCGCGGACGGCGGCGTGATTCGCGCGGCGTTCTGATCTCATGAGCCGATGAGTTCGCGCGCCCTTTCGAGCGCCTCGACGATGGCCGCGACGGTTCGCTCGCGCGCGGCTTCGTCGTTCTGCCGCAGCGCATACGACGGGTGATACGTCGCGACGACCAGCTTGTCCCGATACGGTACGACGCGCCCGATATGCGCCGCCAGCGTCGCGCGTCGTCCGAACAGCGCCGCCAGCGCCGTGGCGCCGAGCGTCACGATCACGCGCGCGCCGACGTCGTGCAATTCCTGTTCGAGCCAGTACGAGCACGCTTGCACTTCCTGCTGCGCGGGCGTCTTGTGCAGACGCCGCTTGCCGCGCGGCTCCCACTTGAAATGTTTCACCGCGTTGGTCAGATAGACCTGCTCGCGCGGCATGCCGGCGCGCTGCATCGCGTCGTGAAGCAGTTGTCCCGCCGGGCCGACGAACGGCTCGCCCTTCAAATCCTCCTGATCGCCGGGCTGTTCGCCGAGCAGCATGATGCGCGCGCCGGACGGACCCGCGCCGGGCACCGCCTGCGTCGCGTTGCGCCACAGATCGCAGCGGCGGCAATTGTCGAGCGACGTGGGCGCATCGCGTTCGGGCTGCGCGTCCTGCGCTTCTACCTGCACCGGCTTGCCGACGAGCGCGCCCACGCTTTGCGCCTGCGCGACGCGCCGTGCGCCGCCGCGCGCGTCGCTCACGAGCTGCGGAATCAGCGCGCCTTCCGGCAGCCCTTTCCAGAAACGCACCGGCATATGCTGTTCGAGCGCGGATTCGTTCAGGCGCGCGGGGTTGAAAATGCTGCGGTAGTAGGTCATCCAGAGCGCTTCGGCGGCGTCGGGCGTATCGACCGCATGATCCGATGCCAGCGCGCGGCGGCGTTCCAGTTGCAGGCGCTCGCCGTCGAACATCGCGGCTGCGTCGGGCGTCGCGATGAGCCACGTCGAGCGTCCCATGCGCGCCGCGAAATGCTCCGCGGCCCAGGCGAGCACGTCGTGGCCCGGCTCGTACCAGGCCACGTATTCGGGCGCGCCGAGCGATGCCTCGCGCTGGCGGAACCGCACGTAGGCAATCATGTCGTGCTGTGCCCGGCGCACCGCCTTGGCCATCTTGTAGAGGCGCGCGCCGTCTTCATCGGCGGGCGATGCAACCGAACGGTCACCCTGCGCCCAACGCCAGAGCACGCGATAGAGAAAGCTCCAGCGGCGCGGATCGCGGAAATGCGCGGCGTCCTTCAGAAGCGATGCAAGTTCTCGCGAGACGCGGATGTGCGGCGCGTCCGCCGCGCCGGCCGGCGATGCCGCTTCGCCGAACAACGCCGGCTCCGCTTGCGCCGTGCGCCAGTCGATCGATTCGGGCGTGAGTTGTTGCGCGAGGGCATCGAGCGCGGCGGCGCGCCAGGCGTCGAAATCGTCGTCGATGATGATGACGCGCATCAGATCAGCGAAAGCTGCACAGGCCCGGTGGCGAGCGCGCGCCGAAGATTTTCCGACGGCGTTTCGCCCAGCGGCGGCCGGTAATCCGCCGTGACCACGAACGGCTTCACCTTGTCCATGCCGCAGCGCAACTGCACGAGATCCTGATAGCGCACGCGCCGCGCGCGCCGCAGTTCGACGATGCGCTTCGCGTTGCGCATTCCGATGCCCGGCACACGCGCGATCACGCGCGCGGGCGCGGCGTTCAGATCGACGGGAAAGCGGTCGCGATGCGCGAGCGCCCACGCGAGCTTCGGATCGACATCGAGCGGCAGATTGCCGGCATCGCCGAGCAGTTCGGCGGCGGCGAATCCGTAGCCTCGCATCAGAAAATCCGCCTGATACAGCCGATGCTCGCGCAACAGCGGCGGCGCTTTCGACGGCACGCCCGACGGGCTGTCGGGAATCGGACTGAACGCCGAGTAATACACGCGCTTCAACTGATACGAGCCGTACAGCGTTTCGGCGGTGCCGAGGATCGTGCGATCGTCGGTTTCGTCGGCGCCGACGATCATTTGCGTGCTCTGCCCGGCCGGCGCGAAACGCGGCGCGCGCGGCTCCGCTTCCGACTCCTCGCGCGCGACGCGGATATTGCCCATCGCCAGCTTGATCGTGCGGCCGCTTTTTTCGGGCGCGAGACGTTCGAGACTGATTTCCGTCGGCAACTCGATGTTCACGCTCAGGCGGTCGGCGTAGCGTCCCGCTTGCGCGATGAGTTCCGGGTCGGCGTCGGGAATCGTCTTCAGATGGATATAACCGCGAAAATGGTGCTTCTCGCGCAGCGTCCTCGCGACGAGAACGAGCTGCTCCATCGTGTAGTTCGACGAGCGAATCACGCCGGAGCTGAGAAAAAGCCCGTCGATGTAATTGCGGCGATAAAAATCCAGCGTCAGTCCGACGACTTCTTCCGGCGTGAAGCGCGCGCGCGGCACGTTGCTCGAACGCCGGTTGATGCAGTAGCGGCAGTCGTAGAGACAAAAGTTCGTCAACAGGATCTTGAGCAGCGAGACGCAGCGGCCGTCCGGCGTGAAGCTGTGACAGATGCCTGAGCCGGTGCTGGCGCCGAGGCCGTCGATGCCGCGCGACTCGCGTTTCGGCGCGCCGCCGCTCGCGCATGACGCGTCGTATTTGGCGGCGTCGGCGAGGATTTCGAGCTTTTCGGAGAGATCCATCTTGAGTATGATACTGTATGTATATACAGTACTGCAGGTGAGGTGGGGAGTCAAACGCAAATGCGTTTGCGCACGCTTCGCGCCTGCCCGCGAGACATCAATCCCGGAGCCTTTTTATGCGATTCGACTACAAGACGTTTCACATCGATTGCACCGCGCGTCACGACCCGGACGGAAGCTACTACGCCCGCGCGAAGATCACGCATTCGCCGGACGAACACACGGCGCATGTGGAAGTTTTCGAATCCGGCGAACTCGACGCATTCACGAGCGAATCGGACGCCGTTCATTGCGCGCGCGCCTGGGCCATCGAATGGTGTGACGAGGCGTTGGCGTAGTCATCGCGCTGCCGCGTACTCCCGAGCGGCACGGCGATTGCGCAAGTCTAGCGGCGAGGCCGCGGCATTGTGCGAGCCCGCGGGCATCGAAACCATCGATCAACGGGAGGACATCATGAAAAACGCGAAGAGAAGTCTGCTTGTTTCGGCCATGATTCTGGGTCTGTCGGGCGCAGCGTTCGCGCAAGGCGGCGGCGCGGGCGGCGGAACGGCAGGAGGCAACGGCGCGGGACAAGGCGGCACCGGTATGGGCACGCCGAATAGCAATGGCGTGACAGGCTCGACCTCGGGCGCTTCGGGCGCAAACACCATGGGCTCGTCGAGCAGCAGCAAGATGCACAAGAACAAGAAGAGCAGTTCGAACTCGGGTACGTCGAGCGGCGGCGCCGCGAAGTCGTACTAAGTTTGGTGTCATCGCGCGTTCGGGCGTTTCAAGAGTTCGAACGCGCCCCCACCAACGCATCCCTACGAAGTAGGGATTTCTCACACTCCCGCTTCACCGTAAGGTGATCGTTGAGCGCTATTCACTGCGCTCGATTCCCATCCATCGAAAAGCTGCAAGGAGTCCGAGAATTGTGTTCCCGGCTGCTTGTGCATTCGTTTCAAGGAGCTGGAGCATGAAGTCGAAAGTCAGTCCAAAACGCTTCGCCATGGTCGCCGCGTGCGCGCTCGTCGCCAACGTTGCCACTCTCGGCGCGGCGCACGCTCAAGGCATGCCCGCCGACGCGCAGCAACTCGTTCAGACGATGCGCCCGATGTTCATGTCGCAAGCCACGCCCGAACAGAAGCAGACCGCCGCAACGCCCGCCGCCCAAACAGACGATGCCGCATACGGCGGCATGGCCGCCGGCGTGAGCGCATCCGCGAGCGGCCGCGCTCAGAGCGGCTGCCGCGCCATGCCCCGCTGCGACGTCTTCTTCGGTCAATAAGCCGACACAGTCCTACCCGAAGCGAGTCGTCCACGTGAACGACGCGGTGACCGATTCGCCCGGTTCCAACACCGCGCCGCCCTTCAGCGCGTGATCGGTATCGAGATTGACCCAGTCCGCCACGTTGCTCACCGGCTCCACGCAGAGCAAATCGGGATGCGACGCGGGCGCGTACACCACCATGTGATCGAACGGCGCTTCTGCGGCGAGCGTGATCGCGCGCGCTTCGTCGGGCCAGGCGATCGTCGCCGTGCGCGACCAGCCGGCGAAGTTGTTGTCGAGATCGAAGGCATCGGCGGACATGCCTTCTTGCGACGCCATCGCATCGACGCACGGATGCGGTCCCGCATGCGTCGGCAGCAGATCGGGCGTGCTATGCCACATCGCCGCGACGCGCGCGTGGACGCGTGTGTTTCGCGTGCGCGGATAGTATGGATGATGTCCCATGCCGAAGGGCATCGGCCGATCGGACAGGTTGCGCGCGGAGATCGCGACCGTTAGCGTGTGTGCATCGAGCGCGAAATCCTGCGTCGCTTCGTACGCGAACGGCCAGTGATGCGCCGCCGCGCGCGAAGGTTCGTGCAAAAAATGCAAACGCGCGCGCGACGCCGACACGTCGCCCACTCGCCACGGCAAGCGCCATGCGTTTCCATGAAGCGCATGGGCGAAGGCATTGCCGTCGCCGGACAGATCGACGAGCGCACCGTCGAATTCGAAGCGCGCATCCCGGATACGGTTGCAGTACGGCAGCAGCGGAAAGCTCGCCATGCCGAGCGGGTCGCGCGCGGCGAGCGCGGACGGCGTCGCGGCACGCAGCCAGTCGAAGGAACGGCCATCGCGTATTTCGTCGAAGGCCGCGATCGCGCCGCCCACGTGCGGCGCGAGCAGCACGCGCCGGGCGCCGTGACGCAACTCGACGAGCGTATCGGAAGGCGCGGCGCTCAATATGCGAACTGCCGGTAGCTTTCGTCGAAGGTGCGCGCCGTTTTCTCGACGAGCGGATTGAAGCGCAGCAGACGCCGCGCGCGCGCGGGCAGGTCGGCGAACACGTCCCGCGGCACGTCGATATGCACCTCGGGACGGAAATACCACGCGCGGCTATAACCGATCACGACCATCGGGCGCGGCTCGCCGCTCAGATTCGGCGTACCGCGATGCAGCCCGCGCACATCGCGGATCATCACGTCGCCGACTTTCATCGGCACTTGCTCGGCGGCGAATCGCCCGGCCTCAAGACCCGCGAGCGCTTCGTCCCGCGACATGCGATGCGTGCCGCGCGTTGTTTCGAGCGGACCGTTGCGCTCATCGACATCGACGAGCGGGAAATTCACCGCAAGCTGGAATGAAGGCGTTTCGGGCGCGTCGTCGAAAAGCGGCGGCGTATCGCGATGCCAGTCCTGGTAACCGGAGCCGGCCACGGGCGTATCGGTGGCGAGCTGACACATCACCGGATCGCACCCGGCCACGCGCTCGACAATGCCGACGATGTCTTCATCGCAAAAGATCGACGGATCGGCGAATTCGCCTTCGAACGGCAGCGTGACGTAATAGCGGCCCGCTCCGCGATTGCCGCTCGCCGATGCGTCGCGCGCGGCATCGACATGCGGTTGCAGAAGCGGCGCGAATGCATCGCGCCACGCTTCGAGCACGGCACGCGGGAAATGGTCGCGCAGCAGCACGAAGCCGTCCCGTTCGAACGCTTCGGCGAACGCGTTTCGCGTGCTCTCGTCGTATTTGCCCATGCGCGATCTCCTCGTTGCGAGTGCGAGAGCAGAATCGCACGCGTGTAATCCGTTCGTCAATATTATTAGTAATAACCGGTGAAAACCCTGATCAGAAATGCCCAATAAACCCGTGCTTTCCGCGTCATTCATCACTAATATTAACGGCAAGTTACTCCGGCCCACGCCACTTGATCCGCGGAAGAAACATACGCCGCATGCGCTACACACAATGAAGAAATCGACGCAACGCCGCCCGACGATGACCGACATCGCGAAACTCACCGGAGTCTCGCAATCGACGGTCTCGCTCGTGCTGAACAACGCGAGCGGCGCGAAGTTTTCCGACACCACGCGCGACAAGGTGCTGCGAGCCGCGCAGGAACTCGGCTATCGCATGACGCAGCGCGAGCCGGTCGCCGCACTGGAGAGTCAGGGCGAGCGCAATCTGATCGTCTATCTCGCCGACGAAATATCGACGAGCCCGCACCCGGTCGTCAGCATCGACGGCGCGCGCGATGCCGCGTTCGCCAACGGCCGCATGCTCGCGGTCTATTCGACGCACGGCAACGCGGAAATCGAGGCGCGCGTGCTCGACGCGACGCTTGGCAATCCGAACGTGCTCGGTGTGATCTACGCGACCGTCTACACGCGCCGCGTGACGTTGGCCGCCGTGCTCGCCAAAGTTCCGACCGTGCTGCTCAACTGCTATACGAGCGATGCGAGCGTGTCGTCGGTCGTGCCCGCGGAAGTCGCGGGCGGTCACACCGCGACGGATCATCTGCTGGCCGCGGGCCATAAGCGCGTCGGTTATATCAACGGCGAGCCGTGGCAGGACGCGGCGCGCGATCGGCTCAAGGGTTATAGAACCGCGCTCGCGACGGCCGATCTCCCCTTCGCGCCGGAACTCGTGCGCGAAGGCGACTGGAGCCCGGACACCGGCTTCGAACAAACGCTCTCGCTGATGCGCGAGCCGAATCCGCCGACCGCGATCTTCTGCGCGAACGACCTGATGGCGCTCGGCGCGATCGAGGCGCTGAAGCAGCTCGGCCTGCGCGTGCCCGACGATGTCTCCGTACTCGGCTATGACGATCAGGAGATCGCGCGGCATACGCATCCGCCGCTTTCGACGGTCGTGTTGCCGAACTACGAGCTTGGTCGATGGGCGGTCGAAACGCTGCTGCAGGAAGAGGAAAACCGCGCGGCAGGGGCACCAGTAAGACGCCGTACCGTGAAACTCGACGGACCGCTGATCGAGCGCGGCTCGGTCAGGGAAATCACCGAAGTCAGACAGCTCGCAGCTAATAATATTAGCGATTGAACGTTAATAAAACGCGATGAAACAATCGCCAAAGTCGCAATACGCATGACCCCTCTCGCAGAGGAAGACCGGGCAACACAAGCATCGGCACTACTAGAAAAAAGGTAAACCATCCTATGGAGGAAGACATGCTGTCGCTAGAGAAGAAATCGCGCATGGGCCTGCGCCCGCTCGTCGCCGCACTGACCGCCCTGACACTCGCGGCCGGCTTCACCGCCGCCCACGCCGCCGATGACGGACTGCCGAAAATCCCGAACAAGAAGCCGTTGAAGGTCGGCTTCGCGCAGACGGAGAGCAACAACCCGTGGCGTCTCGCGGAAACCAAGAGCTTCAAGGACATCGCCGCGAAATGCGGCTGGCAGATGGTCATGACCGATGCCAACAGTTCGGCGGCCAAGCAGGTCTCGGACATCCAGAGCATGATCGCGCAGCACGTCGATCTGCTGGTGTTCCCGCCGCGTGAAGAGAAGCCGCTCGTGCCCGTCGTGATGCAGGCGAAGAAAGCGGGCATTCCGGTGATTCTCGTCGATCGCAACATCGATCAGTCGATGGCGAAGGCGGGCAAGGACTACATCACGTTCATCGGCTCGGACTTCATCGATCAGGGCCACCGCGCCGCCGACTGGCTCGTGAAGGCGACCAACGGCAAGGCGACGATCATCGAACTCGAAGGCTCGACGGGCGCGTCCGCCGCGAACGATCGCAAGAAAGGCTTCGACGAAGTCATCGCGAAGAATGCGGGCATGAAGATCGTCGCGTCGCAAAGCGGCGACTTCGCGCGTGACAAGGGCCGTCAGGTGATGGAGACGCTCTTGCAGGCGCATCCGGATGTCACCGCCGTCTATGCGCACAACGACGAAATGGCGCTCGGCGCGATCGCCGCGATCAAGGCGGCGGGCAAGCAGCCGGGCAAGGACATCGTCCTCGTGACGATCGACGGCACCAAGGGCGGCCTCGAAGCGATCAAGGCAGGCGAGCTGGGCGCGAGCGTGCAGTCGAGCCCGTTCTTCGGGCCGCTCGCATGCGATGTCGCGCAGAAGTACGCGAAGGGCGAGACGATTCCGCCGTGGGTCAAGGTCTCGGACCGGTTCTACGACAAGAGCAACGTCGACGCGAGCATGCAGTACGGGTACTGAGCGGAGTGTGTGTGCCTTGCGGGCGCCTGATCGAAGGCGCTCGCTTTTTCTTTTCGAAGGACAGCACGGCATGGCTCAGACTCCCCTTCTCGACATGCAGGACATCGACATCGCGTTCGGCGGCGTTGCTGCGCTGAAGCGCGCGCGCCTCTCGGTCGCGGCGGGCGAAGTGCATGCGCTCATCGGCCAGAACGGCGCGGGCAAGTCCACGCTCATCAAGATTCTGACGGGCGCTTATCGCAAGAGCGCGGGCACGATTCGCTTCGATGGCCGCGAGGTCGATTTCCGCACGCCGAAAGACGCGCGCGCAGCAGGCATCAGCACGATCTATCAGGAGATCAATCTCGTGCCGTTCCGCTCGGTCGCCGAGAACATCTTTCTCGGACGCGAGCCGCGCCGTTTCGGTCTTATCGACTGGAAGACGGTGCAGCGTCGCGCGGCGGATCTGCTCGAATCGTTCGGATTGCGAATCGATGTCAGAAAGCCGGTGCGCGAATACTCCACCGCAATCCAGCAGATGGTCGCGCTGGCGCGGGCGGTGTCGTCGGATGCGAAGCTCGTCATCATGGACGAATCCACCTCCTCGCTCGACGAACGCGAAGTCGAACTGCTCTTCACCGTCGTGCGACGTTTGCGCGACGACGGACGCGCGGTGATCTTCGTATCGCATCGGCTGGACGAACTGTATGCGCTGTGCGATCGCGTCACCGTGATGCGCGACGGCCAGACCGTCGCCGAAAATGCGATGCAGGAGATGGACAAGCTGAAGCTCGTCACGACGATGCTCGGCCGCACGCTCGCCGCCGTCGTGCACGAAGACAGCGCGGTGAAAGAAGCGAATCTCGCGAAGCGCGGGCCCGTCGCACTCTCCGCGCAGAGCCTCGCCGCGGGCGCGAAAGTCACGGACGTCTCGCTCGACGTGCATGCGGGCGAAGCCGTCGGTCTCGCGGGCCTGCTCGGCTCGGGACGCACGGAAACGATGCGCCTTCTCTTCGGCGCGGACCGCCCGTCCAAGGGCGCGCTCGCCGTCGGCGGCGAGAACGCCGCGTTCAAATCACCGAAAGACGCGATCGCGCGCGGCATCGCTTATCTGACGGAAGATCGCAAGGCCGAAGGCATCGTGCCGGAGCTATCCGTGCGCGACAACCTCACGCTCGTGTGCCTGCCTGCATTGACGAAGAGCGGCGTGATCGATATCGCGAAGCAGCGCGAAATCGTCGATGGCTTCGTCGAATCGCTCGGCATCAAGCTGCGCTCGCCGGATCAGCCGATACGCGAACTCTCCGGCGGCAATCAGCAGAAGGTACTGCTCGCGCGCTGGCTCGCGACGCACCCGCGCCTCTTGCTGCTCGACGAACCCACGCGCGGCATCGATGTCGGTGCGAAGGCCGATGTCGCGAAGATCGTGCGCGAGTTGCGCGACGCGGGTCTTGCGGTGCTGCTGTCCGCATCGGAACTGGAAGAACTCACGGCCGTGGCCGATCGCGCAGTCGTGATTCGCGACGGCGAAACGGTCGCGCAACTCGACGGCGCGCAGATGAACGAGGCATCGATCATGGACGCGATCGCCTACGGCGCGGGCGCGGAATCGACGCTTGCCGAAGCGGTGGAGGAAGCGAAACATGATCGATGACACGCAACGCGCCGCGCCGATCGTGCAGGCACCCGCGAAGAAGAAACGCGCAATCGCGATTCAGCGCGAAGTCGCCGTGCTGCTCGCGATGATCGTCTTCAATCTGATCTTCACGCAGCACTTCCTTTCGCTGCAGACGTTCAACGTGAATCTCACGCAAGTGGTGACGATCGTGATCGTCGGCATCGGCATGACGCTGGTCGTCGCGACGGGCGGCATCGATCTGTCGGTCGGTGCGTCGATGGCGATTGCCGGTGCGCTCGCGCCGATGCTCTTCATGAACATCGACGGGCCGCTCGGCATCGTGCTCGCGTTCACGTTGCCGATCGTCGCCGCGGCGGCATGCGGCATCTTCAACGGCTTTCTCGTGACGCGTCTGAACGTGCAGCCGATCGTCGCGACGCTGGTGCTTTTCATAGCAGGACGCGGCATCGCGCAGGTCGTCACCGATGGCAGCCTGCAGGCGTTCAACAATCCCGCGTTTCAGTGGATCGCGCTCGGCAAGGTCGCGGGCGTGCCCTTCCAGATCCTGTTGATGCTCGCGCTCGTTGCCGTGTTCACGTGGATCGTGCGCAAGACGCTCTTCGGCAAATACCTGCTCGTGACGGGCGGCAACGAGGATGCCGCGTATCTCTCCGGCATTCCGACCGCGCGCGTGAAGATGATCGCGTACACCGTCTGCGCGGCGCTCGCCGGACTCGCGGGGCTCATATCGATTTCGGTGAATTCGTCGTCGGATGCGAACGTGGTGGGCCTCGGCGTCGAACTCGATGCGATCGCGGCCGTCGCGGTCGGCGGCACGGCGCTGACAGGCGGCAAGGCTTATATCACGGGCACGCTGATCGGCGCGCTCATCATTCAGTTGTTGCGTTACACGCTGCTCGCGCACGGCATTCCGGATGCCGCCGCGCTCGTGCTCAAGGCCGCGATCATCATCGCCGCGGTGTACGTGCAACGCAAGCGAGGCTGATTGTCATGAAGAAGAACCTGCCCATTCTGATCGCGCTCGTCGCGTTGCTCGTGCTTGGCGTGACGCGTTACGAGCATTTTCTGTCGGCGTATAACGTGACGTCGTTCTGGCGATACAACTCGATGTTCCTGTTGATATCGATCGGCATGGCGTTCGTCATCATCACGGGCGGCATCGATCTGTCGGTCGGTGCGGTGGCTGCGCTCGCGAGCGTCGTATCGGCGCTGGCGAGTCCGTACGGCGCGTGGGCGGGCGTGCTCGCGGGAGCGTTCGCGGGGCTTGCGGTCGGCGTGTTGAACGGGCTCGTCATCACGCACATGCGCATTTTGCCGTTCATCGTCACCTTGGCGACGAGTCTCGGCGCGCACGGGCTCGCGCTTCTGCTCGGTCATAACGACGCGGTGGCGATATCGTCGGATATGAACTTCGCCGCTTTCGGGCAAGGCGATTTTCTGGGTCTGCCGATTCCGGGGATCGTGTGCGCGGCGGCGGCGGTGATCGGGTGGATCGCATTGCGCAGCTCGCGCTTCGGGCGCCATGCGCTCGCGATCGGCGGCAGCGAAGAGGCTTCGCGGCTGATGGGCCTGAACGTCGATCGCACGCTCGTCTTCGTGTATGCCGTTTCGGGCTTGCTCGCGGGCATCGCCGGCGCGATTCTGGCCGCGCAGTTCGGCGCCGGACAGCCGAACGAAGGCGTCGGCTGGGAGTTGTTCGCGATCTCGGCGGTGGTGCTCGGCGGGACGCGTTTGACGGGAGGCGAAGGTTCAATCGCGATGACGATCGCCGGTGTCGCGCTGCTCGGGCTCGTGTTCAATCTGCTGAACTTCGAGAACGGGCTGGGGTATATCTCGCTGTCGGCGTATTGGCAATCGGTGATTCGCGGGTTGTTTCTGTTGCTCGTGATCGTGTTGCAGGCGCGGGTTTTGGGGGCGAAGAAGGCGATGAGGGTGGCGCGTTGAGATGCGCCACCCTCACAAGAGCGAACAATCCCCCTCAAGCGTGCCGATGCTCCGCCAACCCTTCATGCGCGACTTCCCCGGCACGCGTCGCTGAATTTGCCTTCGCCCCGGGAATCTCCCTTCCGCGCAACGAACACCCGACCGTCTCCGTAACGAACACCAGCGCAATCGCGCCGACCGCGCAAGCGCCCATCATGTAATACGCCGGCACCAGCGTGCTGCCTGTGCGGCCGATAAGCCAGTCGGTAACCATCGGCGCGGTGCCGCCGAAAATCGACGTCGAAACGTTATAGGCGATCGCCATGCCGGCATAACGCGCCTGCGTCGGAAACATGGCGGGGAACATCGCCGAGATGCTCGCGAGTTGCGGCACGTAGAGCAGCCCGAGCACGCCGAGGCCGATCAGCGCGCCGGCGATGCCATGCGACATCAGCGTGAACATCGGCACTGCCGCGACGAAGATGCCGGCGAGCGAAAGCCACCACACCTTCTTGCGTCCGATGCGATCCGACAGCGCGCCCGCGAACGGCAGCAGCACCATCATCGACAGCATGCCGATCAAGGGCAGCAGCAGCGAAAGGTTGTCGCTCATGCCGAGTTCCTTCTTCATGAACGTGGGCATATACGCGAGCAGCACGTAGTTCACGACGTTCAGCGCGACGACCAGCCCACCCAACTGCAGCAGCGGCCTCCAGTAGTTCGCGAAGAGTTCGCGCAGCGGCACGCCCGCATGATGTTCGCGCTCCGACGCTTCGGCGCACTCGCGGAACACGGGCGTGTCCTCCATCTTCGAGCGCAGATACAGACCGATGAGACCGAGCGGCGCCGCGACGAGAAACGGCAGGCGCCAGCCCCACGCGTGCATCGCGTCGTTGCCGAGAAGCACCGAGCAGCCGAGCATCAGAAATGCGCCGAGCGAGAAGCCCGCCAGCGTGCCGAACTCCAGAAAGCTGCCGCAAAAACCGCGTTTGTGATCGGGCGCGTACTCCGCCATGAAGGTCGCCGCGCCGCCGTACTCGCCGCCCGTCGAGAAGCCCTGGATCATCCGCAGTGCAACGAGCGACGCGGGCGCCCACAAGCCGACGCTCGCATACGACGGCAGAAGGCCGACGAGCAACGTCGCCATCGACATGATGAGGATGGTCAGCGCGAGCACATGCTTGCGGCCGAGCCGGTCGCCGAGCGGTCCCCAGAACAGTCCGCCGAGCGGCCGCACGAGAAAGGAGATCGCGAACGTCGCGAGCGCGAAGAGCGTCGCCTGCGCGGTGCTGCCCGGAAAGAGCGCGGCGGAAATATAGGTCAGGCCGTAACTGTAGATGCCGTAGTCGAACCACTCGGTCGCGTTGCCGATGGCCGAAGCCGCCATCGCGCGTCTGATCGGCGCGCGCGACTGCGCGTCTTGCCTCGTGAATGCTTGCACGTCACTCATAGTCGTTGTCCGGATGCGTCGGTGATCCGGTGCTGCGCCCGAATTCGCGCGCCACGCACCGCCTTGAGATCAAGATACAGACGCATGCCGCACGCCTCGCATGTCCTAGGACGATCAATCCGCTGGGGTTTTCCCCGAAGCGCGAGCGATTCTTGCCGATCGACAGCGGATACCGCGAGCGTTCTTACCGCATGGCTCGACGCGTCATAGGACATTCGATGCCGACGCGCAATCAAGGCTCCGGATTGGCAATATCCGCCGTGACGATGCGTCTGCCGAGCGCTTCGGCGGCATGTCGCGCATCGTCGCTGGATTCGAACGGGCCGATCGTCTCGCAGCCATCGAACGGATAGAGCACGCGCTTGTCGCGCTTGCGGACCACCTTGAGCGTGCCGATGTGCATGCCCGTCGCGTTGACCACGTACGACGCGTAGATATCGAAGCCTTCGTAGATTCCTGCTTCGGAAGTGAGTGTGGTTCTGGGCATCGGTCTGGACATGTTCTCGAACGTCGTGGCGGCGTGAGTACGCAATGTGCTTGTGCTGGCATCGGTTTAGCAAAATGCGTTCCGAACGCCCGCGACGTCCCGTCTGACGATCCAGGGAAGCCTCGTCGCGTTTTGCGGGCGACACGATCCAAAGCGTTTTCCGTGCGAGAATTCGACATTGTCCGCGCCGTGAAAACCCGGGCGCGCAAGCGATTCGAATCTCAATACGGGCATTGCCGGCACAGGACGTCGCCGAATCGAAAGACGGGCGAGGAGACCAAGCGTCGATGAAAGCTGACAATCTGATCGCGGACACGAGAATGCACGGGCTCGACCCGAGCTTCCTTCTGGGCGGCGGCGAAATGGGCGCGCTCATCCGCGAGGT
The DNA here is from genome assembly GCF_900258035.1 of Caballeronia novacaledonica. Lineage (GTDB taxonomy): Bacteria > Pseudomonadota > Gammaproteobacteria > Burkholderiales > Burkholderiaceae > Caballeronia > Caballeronia novacaledonica. The sequence goes on from NZ_OGTP01000008.1 coordinate 32,612, forward strand.
CGATTGGACGCAAACGGCGCTCGGCTCGCCCGCGCACTGGCCGCAAAGTCTCAAGACGGCCATCCGCATCATGCTGACGTCGCGCCAGCCGATCTGGGTCGGCTGGGGGCCCGACCTCCTCTTCTTCTATAACGACGCGTACAAGTCGATCATCGGCGGCAAGCATCCGCAGGCGCTCGGCCGGCCGACTTCGGTCGTGTGGCGCGAAATCTGGAACGAGATCGGCCCGTTGCTCGACACCGCGCTCGCGGGCGTCGAAGGCACCTATGTCGAACAGAAGCTCCTCGTCATGGAGCGCAACGGCTTCCCGGAAGAAACGTATTACACGTTCTCGTATAGCCCGATTCCCGACGATCGCGGCGGCGCGGGCGGCATCATCTGCGCGAACAGCGACGACACGCAGCGCGTGCTCGGCGAGCGCCAGTTGAACGCGCTGCGCGAACTGGCGGCATCGACCGCCGACGCGCGCACGTGGCGCGAAGCGTGCGAACGTTCGATGAGCGCGCTCGAGATCGCGTCGCGCGACTTGCCCTTCGCGCTGCTCTATATGGTCGAGCCGGGCGGCGACACGGCGACGCTCGTCGGCGCGTGCGGAATCGGGCCGGAGCATCGCGCCGCGCCCGCGATCCTGCACGCGGCGCACCCGAACCCGTGGCCCTTTCAGGATGCGCTGCGCGACAACGAGGCGCGCATCGTCGCGAATCTGGATCGTCTCATCGACGCGCCGCTGCCCGCCGGCGCATGGAACGTCGCGCCGTCGCGCGCCGTGATCGTGCCCATCGCGCCGTCGGGAGAAACCGGCCGCGCGAGCGTGCTGATCGCCGCGCTCAATCCCTATCGCCTGTTCGACGAAGGGTATCGCGCGTTCGTGAATCTGGTCGCGGGCCAGATCGGCGCGGCGATCGGCTATGCGCACGCCTACGACGAAGAGCGCCGCCGCGCCGAAGCGCTCGCCGAAATCGACCGCGCGAAGACCACGTTCTTCTCCAATATCAGTCACGAGTTCAGAACGCCGCTCACGCTGATGCTCGGCCCGCTCGAAGAACTGCTCGCGAGCCCCGGCCGCGTGAGTCCGGAGGACATGCGGATCGTCGAGATCATGCATCGCAACGGCCTGCGGCTCCTGAAGCTCGTCAACGCGCTGCTCGACTTCTCGCGCATCGAGGCCGGGCGCATCGACATTCACCGGCAGCCGACGGACATCGCCGTGTTCACCGCCGAGCTCGCGTCGCTCTTTCGTTCGGCGATCGAAACGGCCGGCCTGCGCTTCGAGATCGACGTCGGATCGGCGCCCGTGATCGCGAACATCGACCGCGACATGTGGGAAAAGATCGTGATGAACCTGCTGTCGAACGCGTTCAAGTTCACGTTCGACGGCGTCATCGGCATATCGCTGCGCGTGAACGCGGAGCACGGCATCGAGTTGTGCGTGCGCGATACCGGCATCGGCATTCCGGAGCCGGAACTGGTGCGCGTGTTCGAGCGCTTTCATCGCGTCGCGGGCGCGGCGGGGCGGTCGATGGAAGGCAGCGGCATCGGTCTCGCGATGGTGCAGGAGCTCGTCAAGCTGCACGGCGGCACGATCCGCGTGGACAGCACGCCCGGCGACGGCGCGTGCTTCGTCGTCACGTTGCCCGCGCTGCGCGACTCCGCGCTCGCGGAAGATGACGCGCCGCATGCCGAAGCAAGCATTCGCGCCCGCTCGTATGTCGATGCCGCCATGCGCTGGATGCCCGACGCCCACGAGCAGCACGTCGTCGAAAGCGAGGAAGACACGCCGCTTTCCGTGAACGCCACCGACGAGCCGGCGCCCGCCGACGCCCGGCCGGGCCGCGTGCTCGTGGTCGACGACAACGCGGACCTGCGCGACTACATGCGCCGCATGCTGGCCGCGGCGGGCCACGACGTGAGCGTCGCCGCCGATGGCGAAGCCGCGCTCGCGAGCGCGCGGACGGTGCATCCCGAAGTGATCGTCTCCGATGTGATGATGCCGCGCCTCGACGGCTTCGGCCTCCTGCGCGCCTTGCGCGAGGACGAAGCGCTGCGCGAGACGCCGGTCGTGCTGCTGTCCGCGCGCGCGGGCGAAGAAGCGCGCGTCGGCGGTCTCGAAGCGGGCGCGGACGATTATCTGACCAAGCCCTTCGCCGCCCGCGAACTGCTCGCGCGCGTGGCGAGCAATCTGCGCCTCGCGCGGCTGCGTCACGCGACCGAACAAAAGCTGCGCGACGAATCGCGCACGCTGGAGATTCTCAACCGCGTCGGCACGGCGGTCGCGGGCGAGCTGGACCTGAGCCGCGCGGTGCAGGTCGTCGTCGATGCCGCGACCGAGCTGACGGGCGCGGCCTTCGGCGCGTTCTTCTACAACGTGGTCGACGACAAGGGCGCGCACTATACGCTCTACACGCTGTCGGGCGTGCCGAAGGACACGTTCGCCCAATTCCCGATGCCGCGCAACACCGCCGTATTCGGTCCGACGTTTGGCGGCGAAGGCATCGTGCGCTCGGACGACATCACAAAAGATCCGCGCTATGGGCACAACGCGCCGCATCACGGCATGCCGAAGGGCCATCTCGCCGTGTGCAGCTATCTCGCCGCGCCGGTCGTCTCGCGCGACGGCGAAGTGCTCGGCGGGCTCTTCTTCGGCCATCCCGCGCCGGGCGTCTTCACGGAGCGAGCGGAGCGGATTCTTACGGGCATTGCATCGCAGGCGGCGATCGCCATCGACAATGCGCGGCTCTTTCAGGCGGCGCAAGACGAAATCGCCGAACGCACGAAGGCGCAGGACGCGCTGCACGATCTGAACGAGACGCTGGAACGCCGCGTGGCGGATGCCGTCGCGGACCGCGACCGTCTGTGGGATTTGAGCGAGGATCTGTTTTTCGTCGCGAGCTTCGAGGGTGCGCTGTTGCGCGTGAGTCCTTCATGGACGACGCTGCTCGGCTTCGATTCGCAGCGCCTGCATTCGCACACGGTCACGGACCTCGTGCATCCGGACGATGCGCACGCCGCCGCCGCCGAACTCGGCAAGCTGCGCGCGAGCGGCGCGCCGGTGCGCTTCGACTGCCGGCTGCGCCGCTCGGACGGCGGCTGGCGCTGGATCGCGTGGACGGTATCGCTCGATCCGCGCACGCGGCGCATTCACGGCGTGGGCCGCGACGTCACGGCGGACCGCGAAACCGCCGACGCGCTGCGTCACGCCGAAGAAGCGTTGCGCATGGCGCAGAAAATGGAAGCGATCGGCAAGCTGACGGGCGGCGTCGCGCACGACTTCAATAACCTGTTGCAAGTGATCGGCGGCAATCTGCAATTGCTCGCGAAGGACGTCGCCGGCAAGGACAAGCCGGAACAACGCGTAAAAAATGCGCTCGCGGGCGTCGCGCGCGGCGCGAATCTCGCGTCGCAATTGCTCGCGTTCGGCAGACGTCAGCCGCTCGCGCCCAAAGTCGTGAATCTGGGCCGCTTCGTGCGCGGCCTCGACGACATGTTCCGCCGCGCGCTCGGCGACGGCATCGAGATCGAGACCATCGTGTCGGGCGGCTTGTGGAATACGCTCGTCGATCCGTTTCAGGTCGAGAACGCGCTGCTCAATCTCGCGATCAACGCGCGCGATGCGATGAACGCTCACGGCAAGCTCACGATCGAAGCGGGCAATGCCTCGCTCGACGAAACCTACGCGATGCGCAACGCCGACGTTTCGCCCGGCCAGTACGTGATGGTCGCCGTGACGGACACGGGCTCGGGCATGTCGCCCGAAGTGCAGGAACGCGCGTTCGAGCCGTTTTTCACGACCAAGCGCGAGGGCCAGGGCACGGGCCTCGGGCTCTCGATGGTGTACGGCTTCGTCAAGCAATCCGGCGGGCACGTGAAGGTGTACAGCGAGGAAGGACACGGCACGACGGTGCGTCTCTATCTGCCGCGCGCGCGTGAGGAAGAAGACCTGGAAATCAATATCGACGCCGGCCCGGCGAAAGGCGGCAGCGAAACCATTCTCGTCGTGGAGGACGATGAGGAAGTGCGCGCGACGGTCGTCGAACTGCTTGCCGATCTCGGTTATCGCGTGTTGCGGGCGAAGGATGCGCAGAGCGCGCTCGCGATCGTCGAGAGCGGCGCGCCGATCGATCTGCTTTTCACCGACGTCGTGATGCCCGGGCCGCTGCGCAGCACGGAACTCGCGCGCAAGGCGCGCGAACGCGTGCCGGGTATCGCGGTGCTGTTCACGTCCGGCTATACGGATAACGCGATCGTGCATGCGGGACGGCTCGACGAAGGCATCGATCTGTTGAGCAAGCCTTATACGCACGAGGCGCTGGCGCGCAGAGTGCGGCATGTGCTCGGGCAATCCGCGCAGGTATCGGCGCCGGCTGCCGCGAACGGCGATTCGAGCGTGCCGCATGTCGCCCAGGACGACGCGCTGACGCGCATGCGCGTGTTATTCGTCGAAGATGACGAACTCGTGCGCACCAGCACCGCTGAACTGTTGCGCACGTTCGGGCTGGATCTGGCCGACGCGGGCAGCGTCGATGAAGCGCTCGCGTTGTTGCGCGAGCATCGCTTCGACTTGTTGCTGACGGATGTGGATCTCGCCGGGCAATCCGGCGTGGAACTGGCGATTGCCGCCTGTCGCGAGATGCCGGAACTGGGCGTCGTATTCGTGACCGGCTACGATCTCGCGCTCAGCGACGACGAGCGCCGCGCCCTGCCGAAAGCCGTTCAGGTGCGCAAGCCTTTCGATCCGCTGGCGCTGGTCAATGCGTTGAATGCGGCGGTGGCGCGGTAGAGTTCCGTCGAGGCGGTTACATCACGCCCGCATCGAACTCCGCGAGTTCGAGCACCGCGAACCCGCTCGCATGCTCCTTGGCCCACCGCTTGGCCACGGCGGCGACGGTGCTCACATGCGCACTGCCGCGCGCCGCGCCCGGCTCGATGCACACCGCCCCCGCCGACAACCTCACGAACCCATAGAACGTCGGACGCGCCAGCCGGTCTTCACCGTGGATGCCGCCCGCGATCCGCTCCACCGGCGCATAAAAGCGCTTCACGAGTTCGTTGAACGTTTCCATCGCCCGCTCGACGCGCTCGCGCCAGTCGTCGCTCTGAAAGAGCACCAGAAAATCATCCCCGCCGACGTGACCCAGAAAATCGCGTGTCGGTTCGCAAACCGAGGCGAGCGTATTGCCCGTCGCCTTCAGCACTTCATCGCCTTGCCAGTAGCCGTATCGATCGTTGAAGGGTTTGAAGTGATCCAGATCGAAATAACACGCGACGAACGCGGAGCCATTCGCGATCAGCCTGTCGATATGCGAATTGAGCGGGACATTTCCCGGCAAAAACGTCAATGGATTCGCATAGCGCGCCGCTTCGACGCGCACTTCGGTGACCGCGCGCACCATGCTCGCGCCCGTCGCGAGTCCCGCGTAAACGCCGCCATCCGTGACGACGAAGCCATCCGACAGATCGCGCCGATCGTCATCGGCGAACAGCCGCGCGATCTGCTCCAGCGTCGAACCGCGCTCGACCACGAGCGGCGTCAGATTGGCGAACTGCATGCACGGCCGCTTGCCGAACACCTCGCGGTGATACGGCAGCGCGTATTGATCCATGAACGAGCGGCGATTGATGAGCGCGACCGGCCTGCCCGCGTCGACGATCGCGACCGCGTGCAGCGAAGGCATCGCGTTGAAGAGGCGCACGACATCGTCGTTGCGCGACTTCACCGAGAGCGTCGGCGCTTCGACGAGCATGCGTTCGAGCAGCACCGCGTTCATGTCGGCGGTTGCGCTCGTGCGCGTGCGCGCCGGATACACCGAAATCTGCTCCGAGCGCAGCGCGTTCGCGACCGCTTCGGGCAGGCGCGCGTCGGGATCGGCCGCGGGCCGGCCGAGCAGATAGCCCTGCGCGCACGCAATGCCGAGATCGCGCACGATTTCCAGATCCGCTTCGGTCTCGATGCCCTCCGCGATCAGCAACGCGCCGCTCGCCTCGGCGAACGAGACCATCGCCTTCACGGCTTCGAACTTGAGCGGATCGCGGGCGATATCGGCGACGAAGAAGCGGTCGATCTTCACGTAGTGCGGAGCGAGCCGCACCCACAGATTCATCGACGCATTTGCGCTGCCGTAGTCGTCGAGCGCGAATTGCGGACCGGACGCACGCAGCGCGCGCACTCTCGCGCCGAAGCGCTCGGCATCGGCGATCACGCTTTGCTCCGTCAACTCGACGACGAGCCGCTTCGCGTCGAGCCCGCCTTCCCGCGCGAGATCGCCCGGCGCTTCGCATTCGTCGATGCCCGATTCGAGCGCGGCCGCGCTGAAGTTCACGAAGAGAAGCCCGGTGCGCGCGAGCCGCGCGAATGCGGCGATGCAGGCCCGCGCCGCCGCCTGTTCGAGCGCGATGCTGTGCCGCTCGTGCGCGGCCTGCTCGAAGAGCGCCGCGGGCGATTCGAGCGCGGTGCCGGCAGGCCCGCGAATCAGGCCTTCATAGCCGATGATCTCGCCATCCACGAGACGCACGATAGGCTGAAACACCGCCGTCAACGCATTCGCTGCAATGAGCTGCCGGATGCTGCAAGTCTCGGGGACGCATAGGCTGAGGGACATGGGCCTTTTATTCGCTTGAACGGGCTATCGGCACATTAACGGCCCGCTCCGCGACAACTTGAATGAAGCTTTTGTGAAGCGATGCACTCTCCTGGTGCTTCGCTCGCGCCCCTCGCTTCGACGCCGCGTCGGTCAGCCCGCGCGACGCTTTCTCACCGCTTGCGCAAGCAGTTCGAGCACCGGCTCGCTCTGCGTCCAGCCGAGGCACGCGTCGGTGATCGACACGCCGTGCTTGAGCGGCACGCCCGGCTGCAAATCCTGGCGACCCTCTTCCAGATGACTTTCGATCATCACACCGGTGATGCGCCGCTCGCCCGCTTCCAGTTGCCGCGCGATGTCCTGCGCGACATCCACTTGCCGCAGATGCGACTTGTTCGAATTGGCGTGCGAGCAATCGACCATCACCTGCTCGCGCTGGCCGAGCTTGGCCAATGCGCCGCACGCCGCCGCGACGCTTTGCGCGTCGTAGTTCGGCCCGTTCTTGCCGCCGCGCAGGATGACGTGGCAATCGTCGTTGCCGCGCGTTTCGAAGATCGCGGCCATGCCCATCTTCGTCATGCCCATGAACGCGTGACTCGCGCGTGCCGCGACGATCGCATCCGCCGCGACCTGCACGCCGCCATCGGTGCCGTTCTTGAAGCCGATCGGACACGAGAGACCCGAGGCAAGCTGACGATGGCTCTGGCTCTCCGTCGTGCGCGCGCCGATCGCGCCCCACGCGATCAGATCGGCGATGTATTGCGGGCTCAAAAGATCGAGAAATTCCGTCGCGGTCGGAAGGCCCATGCCGCTGATGTCGAGCAGAAGCTCGCGCGCGCGGCGCAGGCCCTCGTTGATGCGGAAGCTGCCGTCGAGACGCGGATCGTTGATATAGCCTTTCCAGCCCACCGTGGTGCGCGGCTTTTCGAAGTACACGCGCATCACGACGAAGAGATCGTCGCGCAAGCGGTCCGCGACTTTCTTCAGGCGCTGCGCGTATTCCATCGCCTGATCGTGATCGTGGATGGAACACGGGCCGACGACCACGACGAGCCGGTCATCGCGGCCATGCAAGATGTTGGCGATGGCCGCGCGGCTATCTTCGACCAGCGTCTGCACGGCGGGCGTCACGGGCAGTTCGTCGAGCAGCAATGCCGGCGAGATCAGCGGACGCACGGCGCCGATGCGCGTATCGTCGATGCGGGTCGTGTCCTGCGTGGAGTCGGCCACGCCAGCCTCCTGATCGCGGGAGGGATTGTCGATGCGGGTCAAGATAAGCTCCGTCATGCGTGATTGATGCAAAATTCAGGGACTTTGTGCGTGGATTCCGCGACACATCCCGTGCGCGGCGCAAACATCCATTATCGCACCTGAGGCGGTCCGCTCGCCCGATCGTGCGTATGATGAAGTCACTTCGGCACACTCAAAAGGGAGCGGAACATGCGCATCGAAACGTCATTCCTGTTCGACCTGGACGGCACGCTCGTCGATAGCGTGTATCAGCACGTGCTCGCGTGGAAGGAAGCGCTCGACGCCGAAGGAATCGAACTGTCCGTGTGGCGCATCCATCGCAAGATCGGCATGAGCGGCGGCCTCTTCACCAATCAGTTGCTGCGCGAGACGCATGGCGAAATCAGCGCGGATCGCGTCGAGCGGCTGCGACAGTTGCATGCGGAAGCGTACAAGCGGCTGCGCGCGCAGGTCTGCCCGCTGCCGGGCGCGCGTGAGTTGCTCGCCGCGCTGACGCAAGCCGGCACCAAATGGGCCATCGCGACGAGCGGACGCATGGAAACCGCGCAGGTCAATCTCGAAGCGTTGGGGGTCGATCCGTCGAAGCAGGTGGTCATCACGCGCGACATGGTCAAGTACGCGAAGCCCGATCCCGATCTCTTCCTCGCGGCGGCCGCGAAACTGAATGTGCCGATCGAGCATACGGTCGTCGTCGGCGACAGCATCTGGGACATGCTGGCCGCGCGTCGATGCCGTTCGCTCGGCGTCGGCCTGCTGTCGGGCGGCTATGGCAGCGACGAGCTGGAGCGCTCGGGCGCCTTGCGCGTGTATGAAGATCCGGCGGACCTGCTGCTGCATCTCGACGAAGTCGCGGCGCGCCCTTGAAGCATGCCGACTCGTGAGATGATCGCGCGCATGACTTCCTCGACTTCCATCGGCGTTCGTCCCTGGGGCGACGCGCATCTCTACACGTTGCGCAATGCATCGGGCATGCGCATCGAAATCAGCGATCTGGGCGCGACGCTCGTTTCATGGCTCGCGCCCGACCGCGAAGGCCGTTTCGCCGATGTGCTGCTCGGCCACGACGCGCCCGCCGATTATCTGAACGGCAGCGCGTTCATGGGCGCGATCATCGGGCGCTGGGCCAATCGCATCCGCGACGGGCGCTTCGTGCTCGATGGCATCGCGCATCAGATCGAGCGCAACGAAGGCGCGAATCATCTGCATGGCGGCTCGGCGGGTTTTCATCGGCAGATGTGGAACGTGCGTGCAGCCGATGACGCGCTCGTCATGACGCTGCATTCGCCCGCGGGCGCGGCGGGCTTTCCCGGCAATCTGGACGTGACCGTGCGCTATGCACTCGACGACGCCGGCACGTTATCCATCGACTACGAAGCCCGCACCGATGCGCCCACGCCCGTCAATCTGACGAATCACGCGTACTTCAATCTGGGCAACGACGCGAGCATTCGCGATCACGAAATATCGATTGCGTCGGATACTTATTTCGCGATCGACGCAACGTCGATTCCCGTCGCACGCGAAGCGGTCGCGAACAGCGTGTTCGATTTGCGCGAGTCCGCATCGATCGGTGCGCGTCTGGATGCATCGCATCCGCAATTCGCGCTCGCGGGCGGCTTCGATCATTGCTATGCGTTGCACGAAAGCGCGAACGAACCGCGCACGGCCGCCGTGCTGTTCGATCCATCGAGCGGACGCGAACTGAGCGTCGCCACCGATGCACGCGGCTTGCAGTTCTATTCGGGGAATTATCTGGAGGGCGTGAGCGCGCGCAATGGCTCGCGCTATCGCAAGCACGCGGGGCTGTGTCTCGAAGCAGGCGGCTTTCCCGACGAGATCAACATGGACGGCGGCGAGCGCGCCGTCCTGCGTCCTGACGCGGTGTATCGTCAGCGCACGCGCTACACGTTGCGCGTGCGCTGACGCGCGATCAGAAGAGGTTGCGCAAGCCCACCGACACGCCCGTCTGATTCGAGCGGCCCGGCAATTCGACATCGGCTGCGCCCGTCACCTTGTTGAAGTCGACGGTGCCATACACTTCCGTGCGCTTCGACAGCGCATATTCCGCCAGCGCGACGCCCGTGTAGCGATTGCCGCTGCCCGTCGCGCCGCCGCCGATGGCCGCGTTCTTCATGTGGTCGTAGTAGAACGCGCCCGTGAGCAACAGCGCCGGCGTGACCTGATACGTGATGCCAGCGAACGGACCGTCGTCGCGGCGGCCCGAGCCCTTCAGGATATCCGTGCCCGACACGAGGCCGCGCTGCTGCAGGATGCTGTCGACGAAACCGGTGTCGTCGGTCGAATGCAGATAGCCGGCATAGAGCTTCACCGCGCCGATGGTATAGACCGCGTTCGCGTTCCAGATCTTCTGCTTGTTCGACGCGTTGTCGCTGTTCTGCTGATAGCCGCCGCCGATGGACAACGGACCCATCGCATACGACGCCGTGAAGCCGTACATGTTGCCCGCGCCCATGTGGCCCGGCACCTGACCCGAGAAACCGCCCGCGCCGGTCGACGTGTAGTTCGTGCCGAACGAGTACATCGCGCCGAGCGTCAGGCCCGCGAACGTGCCGCTGTACTTCACCGCGTTATCCGCGTAGAGACCCGCGCCCAGTGCAACGGGCAGCCATGCGTTCTCGAAGTAGTTGCCGACCGTGAGCGGATCGTAGGTGTCGCCGAGCATGTCGAAGAGCGGTGTCTTCTGGCGGCCGAGCGTCAGCGTGCCGAACTGGTTCGACAAACCGACATACGCTGCGCGGTTGAATGCGCGCGCGCTGTCGGCGTACTGGCCGTTCTCCAGTTCCACGCCGCTTTCCAGCCGGAAGATCGCCTTCAGGCCGCCGCCGAGATCTTCCGTGCCTTTGAAGCCGATACGGCTGTTGGTGATCGCGCCGTTGGTCATGAACACCTTGCCGTCGTTATTGGCGTTGGCGTTCGTGAGATAACGCACGCTGACGTCGGCGACGCCATAGAGCGTGACCGAGCTTTGCGCGAAGGCGGACTGACAGGCGAGCGCGATGACCGATGCACCCATCCCTGCAATGGCGCGCGATGTAATTGTCTTCATGATGTGTTGGAACGTCTATTTATTAGCGATTTTTCGGACTTCGATGCGTCGCCTTTCAGTTCGCTGTCTCAATGGAAGCAGCATCGGCGTGACGCAGGAAGGCACGCGTTTTTTAACACATCAATTGCCGCGTTGCGCGGTTCGTGCAATACGTGTGGTGTTTTACGCAACAGCGCTCGCTGTTTGGTTGCGCGAGGCACGCCTCATGCTCTCGCCCGCAGCCCCTCCGCGGGCTCGGACGGCACCGCTTCGAGAAAGCCGCGTCCCATCTCCTTTTCGAAGCGTGACGGACTGCCTTCCCACACGATGCGCGCATGTTCCAGCACATAGACCCGGTCCGCATGCGGCAGCGCGAACGTGACGTTCTGCTCGCCGAGCAGCACGGTGATCGGCGTGGTCTTCTGCATCAGTTCCATCGCCTTCGACAGTTGCTCCAGAATCACCGGCGCGAGGCCGAGCGTCGGCTCGTCGAGAATGAGGAGCTTCGGCTGCATCATCAGCGCGCGAGCGATGGCGAGCATCTGCTGTTCGCCGCCCGAGAGCGTGCGCGCCGTCTGCTTCTCACGCGATTCGAGAATCGGAAAGAGTTCGAAGAGCCACTTGAGCTGATCGGCGCGCTGCTTGTCGGAGAGATGGTAGCCGCCGAGATCGAGGTTCTCGCGCACGGTCATGTCGCCGAAAAGCTCGCGCGTTTCCGGGCATTGCACGATGCCCCCGCGCGCGATCGCCGCGCCGCTCATGCCCTTCAGATCCTTCGAGCCATAACGAATGGTCCCTTCGTAGGGCACGAGTCCCGAGATCGCGTTGAAGAGCGTCGTCTTGCCCGCGCCGTTCAATCCCACGACCGACACGAACTCGCCTTCGCGCACATGCAGGTTCACGCCGTCGAGCGCGCGCGCCTTGCCGTACAGCACGCCGACATCATCGACTTGCAGAATCGCGGGCTTGCTGCTCGCCACTTCCGCGCCGCGCTCGCGCGCCTCGATCTTGCCGCCGAGATAGACGCGCCGCACGGTTTCGTTTTGCATCACCTCGTCGGCGGTGCCTTCTGCGACGTACTCGCCGAGATACATCGCGAGCACGCGATCCGCGAGCGCGGCGAGGCTCTTCACGTTGTGATCGACGAGCAGCACTGCGCGCCCTTCCGCGCGAAAGCCGCGAATCAGTTCGGAGAAGGTTTCCGACTCGGCCTGCGTGAGTCCCGCGAAAGGCTCGTCGACGAGCACGACGCGCGGGTCGCGCGCGATCGCCTTCGCCATTTCCATGCGGCGCAGATCGGCGAAGGGCAAGGTCGCGGGATGACGATGCATCACCTTGCCGAGACCCACGCGATCCGCAATTTGCCGCGCGCGCCGATTGACATGCGGATCGGCGGCGAGCTTCACGAGCGAATCGGGCAGCAGCGCGAGCTTGATGTGCTCCAGCACCGTTTGCCGATGCAACGGCCGCGAATGCTGAAACACGATACCCACGCCCGCGCGCGCGATGCGATGCGGCAGCCAGCCGGCCATCTCGACGCCATCGACCTTGATCGATCCCGCATTGGGCCGCTCGATGCCCATGATGAGCTTCATCACCGTGGACTTGCCCGAGCCGTTCGGGCCGATCAGACCGAGTATCTCGCCGGGCCGGATATCGAAGCCGATGTCCTTCACCGCGACGAGCCCGCCGAAACGCTTCGTCAGCCCGCGCACGGAGAGCAGAGGTGAGTCGTTCATTCGCGCTCCCTCACGCGCAGGATGTTGCCGAGCAATCCATCCGGGAAGAACAGGATGACCGCGAGCGCGACGGCCGCGACCACGAACGTGTTGATCTGCCCGAGCGGCCTAAGGAACTCGCCCGCGACGATGAGAAAGATCGAGCCGAGCACCGCGCCGAGAATCGTGCGCCGTCCGCCGAGCACGGCCGCGATGATGATCTGCACGCCGATGCCGATATCGACCACCGTGCTTACCGACGCCGTGCCCTGATAGAACACGAGCATCGCGCCCGCGACGCCGGAGAACACCGCGCTGATGCAGAACGCCGCGAGCTTGTGCTTCACGACGTTGAAGCCGAGCGCCTGCGCGCCGACCGTGTCCTGCCCGCTCGCCTGCAGAATGAGACCGATCGCCGAGCGCGACAACCCGAACAGGATGATCGCGCAGACGATCAGGAACGCGAGCGCGATCCAGTAGTTGTTGCCTGCATCGACGGACATCACATCGGGCACCATCATGCCGATCTCGCCGCCCGTGACGCCCGCGAAGATCACGATCGCGTTCTGCAACAGCAGGACGGCGACGAGCGTGACGAGACCGAAGTACGGTCCGCGCAATCGCAACGCGGGCACCGCGAGCAGCAAGCCGCCGACGAGCGCGACGAGGCCGCCCGCCATCACGCATACCGGTATCGGCGCGGCGGCGTGCGCGTTCAGTATCGCGGCGGAATAGGCGCCGAGACCGATCAGGAAGGTCGGCCCGAAGTTGACCTCGCCGGCGAAGCCGAAGAGCAGGTCCCACGACATCGCGAAGACGCCGAAGTAATACGCGACGGTCAGCACGCCGAGGATATATCCCGTGAGCCACCACGGCAGCGTCGCGGCGATGATTGCGAGCAGGATCGCGGAGATCGTCAGACGCGAGCGAGCGATGTCTTTCATGATCAGCGCCGTCCGAGAAAGCCTTGCGGCCGCACATACACGACGAGCACGAGCAGCAGCAGCGCGGGCAGCGGCCGCAGCGTCGGCGCGATGAGGTACGCGGTGACGGTTTCCAGGTAGCCCACGACATACGCGGCCATCAGCGAACCCGAGACGCTCCCGAGACCGCCCAGCACGACGATGGAAAACGCGCTCGCCGTGAGCTGCCCCGTGTTGTTCGTGCTCACGCCGAGGAACGACGCGAGCAGCACGCCCGCGATGCCCGCGAGCACGCCGTAGAGCGTCCACGCGAGCAGATAGATGCGCGACAACTCGAAGCCGAGCAGCGTGAGTCCGCGCGGATTCATCGATGCCGCGAGCAGCGCCTTGCCCGCTTTCGTGCGATTCACGAAGAGCCACAACAAGCCGATCACGACCCAGCACACCACGGCGATCATGATTTCGTTGTACGGCACGCGCACGCCCGCGATGCTCGCCACGCCGGGTATCAACGGGCGCATGGTGATGGGGTTGTCGGAGAAGAGCCAGGCCATGCCCTGCTGGATCATGATGCCCCAGAGCAGCGTGCCCGTCAGCACGAAGATTTCCTTCTCTTCACGCGGAATCGCGGCGGAACGTTGAATGGGCCGCACCACCATGAAATACGTGATGTATGCGGCGATCATTCCGCAGATCACGCCGAGCGGCGTGCCGAGGTACGTGCCCAGTCCCGCTTCGCCGGCGAGCGCCCAGCCGAGCAGCGCGGCGATCAGCATCACGCCGCCGTGCGCGAGATTGAGCACGCCGGAGACGCCGAAGATCAGCGTGAAGCCGATCGCGCCGAGCGCATAGAGCGAACTGATCGCGAAGCCGTCGATGAGTATCTGCAATGGCAACATGGCGGCCTCTTATGTCGATGGCTACGTGGAAACGGTCCCCGCAACATGCGCCGGAATGCGTTCAGTTCGCCGCCGCCTGCACCTTCACGAAGGCCGGAAACTTGAGCTTCCCGTTCGCCACCGATTTCGGCCAGATCGCCACTTGCTTGCCGTTCTGCCATTGCAGGTTGATGCCGGTGATATAGCCTTCGCCGTACTTCAACGCATGCGTGAACTGATCGTTCTTGCCATAGAACTGCCAGCGTCCGATCGTGCCGACATAGTCGGTCTTCTCCAGTGCATCGACCATCTTGTCGGGATCGGTCGAGCCCTGGTTGCGATGAATCGCATCGGCGATGATGTACACGAGGTCATAGCTCGTGAAGCCGTCATAAGCGGGCGAGACGCCGGCAAAATGCTTCTGATACGACTCGACGAAGGGCACGGTCTTGGGCGTCATCGCCACGCCCGGCGCCGCCGCCGATGCCGTGATGACGCCTTCGGTCGCGCCGTTAGTGTCCTTCCAGAAGCTCGTCGTCGTGGCTTGCGAGCTTTGGCCGGACATCGGAATCGGCACTTGCTGATCGTGCCATTGCACGGTCGGCTGAACGCCTACATGGCTGATGCCCGTGGTGATCGTGTCCGGATGCTTCGCCTCGATCTGGTTGAAGATCGGCGTGAAGTCCGACGTGTCCGGATTGAAGCGGATGTGATCCAGCACTTTCAGGCCCGCTTTCGGCAGGCATTCGAGGTAGCGTTCGTCGAGCGGCTTGGTCCACGCAGCGTCTTCGCTCATCACCACGGTCGTCTTCATCTTGAACTCGCCGACGAGCACGTCATGCGAGAAATCGCAGATCGATTGCGCGATGAACGCCGAGGTCATCCAGCCGTGGAAGGTGTACTTGTAGTTGGCGTAGTCGTCGTGAACGCGCTTCGAGATTTCGTTGCTCGCCGCGCCCGGCGTGATGAACGGCATTTTCAGGCGTGCGGACCAGGGCTCCATCGCGAGCGCGACTTCGCTGATATAGCTGCCGATGATCGCGACCACCTTGTCCTGACTCGCGGCCCGCTGAAACGCGCGCACGCCGTCCGAGGCCGACGAGTGATCGTCATACGCGATGATCTGGATCTGCCGGCCATCGACGCCGCCCTTCGCGTTGATCTCTTCCGCGGCGAGCTGCGCGGCCTTGCTGATCGAAGCGCCGGCCACGGCGGACTCTTCGCTGATGACGCCGATCTTGATCGGCTCCCCTGCTGCGTGCGCCGCGCCTGAAAGACCCAGCCCCGCCAGCACCGTGCCCGTTGCTACGACGGAACGCATGTCCCGCCGCGACTTGTCCTTTGACATCATCGGTCTCCTCTTTGTAATCGCTAATCGATCGTGGAGCGACGCCATGCAGCATTTAAGGATTTGCCGACAAACAGTAGCACTCGCGTTTCATGCGCTAAATCGGTACTAACGATAAAGACGGTCATGCGAAAAGATCATCAATGATTCGCAATGCTTTCAGACAGCTTGCGCGATGAAGTCACGCAGCCACCGATGCGCCGGATCGCGATGCACGCGTTCGTGCCAGTACATCGACATCTCGTAGCCGGGCACTTCGACGGGCGGCGCCACGCATCGCATTTCGGGCCAATGCTTCGCGAGCCTGAGCGGTTGCATCGAGACGAGATCGGTCGTCGCGAGCACGGAGCGCACGAACAGGAAGTGCGGCACCGACAGCGCCACATGCCGCTTCATGCCGAGCGCTGCGAGCGCGGCGTCGGTGGGTCCGGAAAACCCGCCGCCATCGGGCGACACGATCACGTGATCGAGCGCGCAGAACTGCGCGAGCGTAGGCCGGCGTTTCAATCGCGGATGATCCTTGCGTCCCACGAGCACATAGCTTTCCGTGAAGAGCACGCGCTCATGAAAGCCCGCGGTCTCGGGCGATGTGATGTGAAACGCGAGATCGATCTCGCCGTTCTCTGCCTGCTTCGCGAGCCGCGGCGGCATGATCTCCAGCACCGCGATGCGCGTATGCGGCGCGGCCGCGCGCAAGCCGCTCAACGCGGGCAGCAGCACGGTCGATTCGGTGTAGTCGGTGGCGGCGATGCGCCATGTGTTGTGCGCGGTCGCGGGATCGAATGCGGCTTCCGGCGACACCGCGCGCTCCAGCGACATCAGCGCTTCACGCAAGGGCTCGCGCAGACTCTCGGCGCGGGCGGTCGGCCGCATGCCGCGCGGCCCCGGCAGCAACAAGGGATCGCCGAAGATATCGCGCAGCTTGGCGAGATGCACGCTCACGGATGGCTGCGAGAAATGAAGACGCTCGGCGGCGCGCGTGACGTTCTGCTCGGCGAGCAGGACGTCGAGCGTGACGAGCAGATTGAGATCGAGCCTTCGCAAGATATTATTCATGGCAATGCCTGCAATTTCAGTTATTTATTTCCAATATACCCGCGCGGACTTTAAGCTGGCCATCATTCCTGAATCGAACTGGAGATGCCAGATGAAAGTGCTGATTGTGTATGCCCATCCCGAACGCCGCTCGCTGAACGGCGCCATCAACGCATTCACCGTCGAGCGCCTGCGCGCCGGCGGCCACGAAGTGCAGGTCTCCGACCTGTACGCGATGAACTGGAAAACCTCGCTCGACGCGAACGATGTGCGCGAGCGCAGGAGCGACGCGCCGTTTCACGCGAGCCTCGATTCGAAGCACGCATACGAGAACGGCCTGCAAAGCCGCGATATCGAAATCGAGCAGGACAAGCTGCGCTGGGCCGACGCCCTGATCCTGCAATTCCCGATGTGGTGGTTCTCGATGCCCGCGATCATGAAGGGCTGGGTCGAGCGCGTGTATGCGTATGGTTTCGGCTATGGCGTAGGCGAGCACTCCGACACGCATTGGGGCGACCGCTACGGCGAAGGCCTGATGGCGGGCAAGCGCGCGATGATCGTGGTCACGACGGGCGGCTGGGAATCGCATTACAGTCCGCGCGGCATCAACGGACCGATCGACGACATCCTGTTTCCGATCCAGCACGGCGTGCTGTTCTATCCCGGCTTCGACGTGCTGCCGCCTTTCGTGCTCTACGAGACGCATCGCATGGATGAAGCGCGTCTGCACGCCACCTACGATGCGCTCGGCCAGCGGCTCGACCGCCTTTGGGACGACGCGCCCATCGCGTTTCGCAAGCAAAATCATGGCGATTATGCGATTCCGCATCTCATGCTGCGCGATGAACTCGCCGTGGGACGGACGGGATTTGCTGCGCACGTCGAGTCTTCGAGGGTTTGAGTGAAACTTGCTTTCGTGTCGGTTTATTGGCGTTGCCCCTGTGCGGGGCAGCAGTCACTTTCTTTGCTGCTGCAAAGAAGGCAGCTTTTATCGCGCGCGGCGCGGGGGCGTTCTGAGGCTTCGAGGGTTTTCGCCGGATCCCGTATTCGCGTCGGTCTATTAGCGTTGCCCCTGTGCGGGGCGGCAGTCACTTTCTTTGCTGCTGCAAAGAAAGTAACCAAAGAAAGCAGCTTTTCAGGCCCGCGGTCACACGCAACTTGGCCAATTTTCTCCCTCAAGTTGGCACTCGCCTAAAGAGTGCCCTCATCACAATCACCGGGCCTGGCTCGCGCACGGTCTGCCGCACCACATGTTTTAGCGCGCTGGTTCAGCACGAAATAGCATCGGCACAGCGCTTCGCGCTGCCGCCGGGTCTACATGGGAAACCAACGAAAAGCGAATGCAGTGAGATGGCAGCGTTCGGACGGAAGCGCACGCAGACCCGATTGACCGGTCGGCCGCGAAGCGGGCCGGAGCTATTTGGTGCTGAACCAGTTTGTTATGTGATGCGATGGTTCAGACCGTGCGCGAGCCAAGCCCCGTGAGTTTTGTGAGGGCACTCGCTACTCTGGGGGCCATTCGGTCAATCGCCTGTGCCGCGGTCGGCATGAAGTGCTTAGGCTGGGGATAGCTGTTTCTTTGGTTACTTTCTTTGCAGCAGCAAAGAAAGTGACTGCCGCCCCGCACAGGGGCAACGCTAATAAACCGACGCGAAAGCAAGTTTCACTCACACCTTCGAAGCCTCAAAAAGCCCCCGCGCCGCCCGCGATAAAAGCTGCCTTCTTTGCAGCAGCAAAGAACGTAACTGCCGCCCCGCCCAGGGGCAACGCCATAAACCAATATCCGGCGGACAAAAAAGCCCAAGCGCAGCGAAACTCCCCGACTCCCTCTAAGATTGACTTCTTCGACCCGCAACGCGACACAACAAAAGGAATACATCGAATGCTGACGATCTGGGGCAGAGCCAACTCGGTCAATGTGCAAAAAGCGCTGTGGTGCTGCGATGAACTGGGGCTCGCGTACGACCGTATCGACGCGGGCCTGCAGTTCGGGCGCAACAACGAACCCGGCTATCTCGAGATGAACCCGATGGGCCGCGTGCCCACGCTCGTCGACGGCGATTTCGTGCTGTGGGAATCGAACTCGATCATCCGCTATCTCGCGATGCAATACGGCGCGAACAGCACGCTCTACCCCGCCGAGCCGAAAGTCCGCGCAAGCGCGGATCGCTGGCTCGACTGGGCGCTTTCCACACTGCAACCCGCCGAGCGTCCGGTCTTCTGGGGCTATATCCGCACGAGCCCGGCGGATCGCGACGTCAAGCCGCTCGCCGCCGCCGCGAGCGAAGTCGAGAAGCTCTGGCGCGTCATCGATGCGCATCTGAAAGGCCGCGACTATCTCGAAGGCAACACGTTCACGCTTGCCGATCTCGTCATCGCCGCGTATGCGCGCCGCTGGTTCGGCATCGCCGAGCTCGTGCGGCCGGCGCTGCCCGAACTCGAACGCTGGTACGCGAGCATCACGCAGCGCCCGGGCTTTCAGCGTTATGTGTCGCCTGCACTGACCTGAAGCGGAACGCCTCGCCATGACCATCGAACTGCATACCTGGAACACGCCCAACGGACGCAAGATCAGCGTCGCGCTGGAGGAAATGCAACTGCCCTACACCGTGAAGACCGTGAACATCACGAAGGGCGAGCAGCACGCAGCCGATTTTCTGCGCATCAGCCCGAACAACCGCATTCCGGCGATCGTCGATCCGGACGGTCCCGGCGGCCAGCCGATCAGCATCTTCGAATCCGGCGCGATCCTGCTCTATCTCGGCGAGAAAACCGGCGAGTTCCTGCCCGCGAGCATGCGCGAGCGCGTGCCCGTGCTCGAATGGCTGATGTGGCAGATGGGCGGCTTCGGCCCGATGCCGGGACAAGTGCATCACTTCCGCATGGTCGAGGCGGAATGCGACCGGCGCTATGCACTCAAGCGTTATTCCGATGAAACGCGGCGTCTCTATGGCGTGCTCGACAGGCGCCTCGCGCAGGTGGAATACGTGGCGGGCGCGTTGTCGGTGGCCGATTTCGCGATTCTCGGCTGGGCGTGGCGGCACGAACGTCATCAGGTTTCGCTCGACGATTTCCCCAACGTCAAGCGCTGGTACGAAGCGCTTTTCGCGCGTCCGGGCGTCAGGCGCGGCTTCGACGTCAAACTCGACGACCTCGCCTGATCAGGGCAAACCATGAGCGGCAGCGTCAGGCTAACGTAAGTTGCGCGCGTGATAACGATCTTCTAATTAACATGAACGACACTGACGCTATTCAATGGATGCGCGCGTGAGGAGATGACCATGACCGCCAACATGTACGACGAAGGCCTTCCCAAGACGGCCGCCAACTTCGCGGCGCTGACGCCGCTCAAATTCATCGAGCGTGCGGCGTCCGTTTATCCGGCGCACACCGCTGTCGTGCATGGCGACGTGCGGCGCAACTGGGCCGAAACCTATGCGCGCACGCGGCGGCTCGCGTCCGCGCTCGTCGCGCGCGGCATCGGCGCCGGCGATACGGTGGCCGCGATGCTGCCGAACACGCCGGAAATGGTCGAAGCGCACTTCGGCGTGCCGATGACGGGCGCCGTGCTCAACGCGCTCAACACGCGGCTCGACGCCGGCACGCTCGCCTACATGCTCACGCATGGCGAAGCGAAGGCGGTGCTGGTCGACCGCGAGTTCTCCGAGGTGATGAAGAAGGCGCTGAAAGACGTGCCGCAAAACGTGCTCGTGATCGATGTGGACGATCCGCAGTACGCGGGCGCGGGCGAACGCATCGGCGCCATCGAATACGAGGCGCTGCTCGAGAGCGGCGATCCCGCATACGAATGGTCGCCGCCGTCGGACGAATGGAACGCGATCTGCCTGAACTACACGTCGGGAACGACGGGCAATCCGAAGGGCGTCGTGTATCACCATCGCGGCGCGTACACGAACGCGATCAGCAATATCCTCGAATGGGACATGCCGACGCACGCCGTGTATCTGTGGACGCTGCCGATGTTCCATTGCAACGGCTGGTGCTTCCCGTGGACCGTCGCGGCGCGCGCGGGCGTGAACGTGTGCCTGCGCAAGATCGACGCCAAGACCGTCTTCGATTTGATCCGCAAGGAAGGCGTGACGCACTATTGCGGCGCGCCGATCGTGCAGAACCTGCTCATCAACGCACCCGATGAAATGAAGGCCGGCATCGGCCAGAAAGTCTATGCGATGGTCGCGGGCGCCGCGCCGCCCGCCACGATGATCGAAGGCATGGAGCGCATGGGCTTTCACCTCACGCACGTGTACGGGCTGACCGAAGTCTACGGACCGGCCACCGTCTGCGCGCATCAGGACGAATGGAGCGGGCTCGACGTCCACGAACGCGCGCGGCTCAATGCGCGGCAAGGCGTGCGCTATCACCTGCAGGATGCCGTGTGCGTGCGCGATCCGCTTTCGATGGAATGCGTGCCAACGGACGGCGAGACCATCGGCGAGATCATGTTTCGCGGCAACATCGCGATGAAGGGCTATCTCAAGAACCCGGCCGCGACGGAAGAAGCGTTTCGCGGCGGCTGGTTCCATACGGGCGATCTGGCCGTCGCCTATCCGGACGGCTACGTGCGCATCAAGGATCGCAGCAAGGACATCATCATTTCGGGCGGCGAGAACATATCGAGCATCGAAGTGGAAGACGTGCTGTATCGCCATCCCGCCGTGCTCGCGGTGGCCGTCGTCGCGAAGCCCGATGCGCGCTGGGGCGAAACGCCGTGCGCGTTCGTCGAACTGAAGCCGGGCGCGCAAGCGAGCGCGGAAGAACTGATCGCGCATTGCAGGTCGCAGCTCGCGGGCTTCAAGGTGCCGCGCGCAATCGAGTTCTGCGAGTTGCCGAAAACCTCCACCGGCAAGATCCAGAAATTCGAGTTACGCAAGATCGCGAACTCGGTCGCGGCGATCGACGTTTGAGGAGCGCATCGACATGAGCGAACTCGTACTGATCGAGCGCAATGCTTTCGGCGTCGATGGCGCCGTCAAGCTGACGCTGAACCGGCCCGATGCGTTCAACGCGTTATCCGAAGCGCTGCTCGACGCGCTCGAAGGCGCGCTGAAGGACATCGCCGGATCGGATGCGCGCGTCGTCGTGCTCGCGGGCGCGGGGCGCGCCTTTTGCGCGGGCCACGATCTCAAGGAGATGCGCGCGGAACCCGCGCTCGATACTTATCGCGAGCTTTTTGCGCGCTGCTCGCGCATGATGCTGACGATCCAGCGCATGCCGCAGCCGGTGATCGCGCGCGTGCATGGCATCGCGACCGCGGCGGGCTGTCAACTGGTCGCGATGTGCGATCTCGCGGTGGCGTCGAGCGAAGCGCGTTTCGCCGTATCGGGCGTGAATCTCGGGCTCTTCTGCGCGACCCCGGCCGTGCCGCTGTCACGCAACGTCTCGCGCAAGGCGGCGTTCGAGATGCTCGTCACCGGCGATTTCATCGATGCGGCGACCGCGCGCGAACGCGGCCTCGTGAATCGCGTCGCATCGCCAGGCGAACTCGACGATGCCGTGCGCCTCTTTGCCGCGGCCATCGCCGCCAAGCCGCGCGAAGCGGTCGCGGCGGGCAAGGGTTTGTTCTATCGTCAACTCGAAACCGGCATCGAAGCTGCATATGCACTCGCATCGGAAACGATGGCCTGCAACATGATGCAGGACGTCACGCTCGAAGGCACGCAGGCGTTCATCGAGAAGCGTCCGCCGAAATGGAATCGAACGTCTTAACTCACGTGCTCGACCGGATGCTTGTCCAGCCACGCGTTCTCTTCGTCGCTGTATAAACGCGAGCGCGTGAGAAAGCGCAAACCCGACGGACGTTCCAGCGAAAACATGCCGCCATTGCCCGGCACGGCATCGATGATGAGCTGCGTGTGCTGCCAGTACTCGTACTGCGATTCGGTCATGTAGAACGGCACGCCGCCGATTGCGCCGAGCTTCACGTCCGAGCCGCCGACCATGAATTCGTTGACCGGAAAGCACATCGGCGCGCTGCCGTCGCAGCATCCGCCGGATTGATGGAACAGCACCTCGCCGTGCTCGGTCTTGAGCTTTTCGATCAAGTCGATCGCGGCGGGCGTCGCGGTCACGCGCTGCACTTCCTGTTCGCTCATGATGTCCCCGTCGTTCGAAACGGCCGCCGCCGGAAAACGCGGCGGCCTTGCAGGCCTTAGAAGAAGCCGAGCGGCTTGTCGCTATAGCTGACGAGCATGTTCTTCGTCTGCTGATAGTGATCGAGCATCATCTTGTGATTCTCGCGTCCGATGCCCGACTGCTTGTAGCCGCCGAACGCCGCGTGCGCCGGATACGCGTGATAGCAGTTGGTCCACA
Organism: Caballeronia novacaledonica; assembly: GCF_900258035.1. GTDB lineage: Bacteria > Pseudomonadota > Gammaproteobacteria > Burkholderiales > Burkholderiaceae > Caballeronia > Caballeronia novacaledonica. Next base: position 55,716 of record NZ_OGTP01000008.1, read on the forward strand.
CGCGTCCCGCCTGAATCGCGCGGCCGAAGCGATAAGCCCGCGTGCCGTCGCGCGTCCACACGCCCGCGCCGAGACCGTAGAGCGTATCGTTCGCGAGTTCGAGCGCCTCTTCCTCGGTCTTGAAGGTCGTCACCGACAGCACCGGCCCGAAGATTTCCTCCTGGAAGATGCGCATCTTGTTATGGCCTTTGAAGACCGTCGGCTTGATGTAGTAGCCGTTCTTCAACTCGCCGTCGAACGCGGCGCGCTCGCCGCCGGAAAGGCATTCCGCGCCCTCCTGCTTGCCGAGATCGATGTACGACAGGATCTTCTCCAGTTGCTCCTGCGAAGCCTGCGCGCCGATCATCGTCTTCGTGTCGAGCGGATGGCCCTGCGCGATCGCCGCGACGCGCTTCAGCGCGCGTTCCATGAAGCGCTCGTAGATCGATTCCTGCACCAGCGCGCGCGACGGGCACGTGCACACTTCGCCCTGATTCAGCGCGAACATGGTGAAGCCTTCGAGCGCCTTGTCGAAGAAGCTGTCGTCGGCGTTCAGCACGTCGTCGAAGAAAATGTTCGGGCTCTTGCCGCCCAGTTCCAGCGTCACGGGAATCAGGTTCTGGCTCGCGTACTGCATGATCAGGCGGCCCGTCGTGGTCTCGCCGGTGAACGCAATCTTCGCGATGCGCTTGTTCGACGCGAGCGGCTTGCCCGCTTCGAGACCGAAGCCGTTCACGACGTTGAGCACGCCCGGCGGCAGAATGTCTTCGATCACTTCGAGCAGCACGAGAATCGACGCGGGCGTCTGCTCGGCCGGCTTCAGCACGACGCAGTTGCCGGCGGCGAGCGCGGGCGCGAGCTTCCACACGGCCATCAGAATCGGGAAGTTCCACGGAATGATCTGCCCGACGACGCCGAGCGGCTCATGGAAGTGATACGCGACCGTATCGTGATCGATCTCGGAGATGCCGCCTTCCTGCGAACGCGCCGCGCTCGCGAAATAGCGGAAGTGATCGATCGCGAGCGGAATGTCGGCGGCCATGGTCTCGCGTAGCGGCTTGCCGTTGTCGATGGACTCGGCCACCGCGAGACGCGACAGATTCTGCTCCATGCGATCCGCGAGTTTCAGCAGCAGGTTCGCGCGATCGGTGACGGAGGTCCGGCCCCACGCGGTCTTCGCGGCGTGCGCGGCATCGAGCGCGGCTTCGATATCCGCTTCGCGCGAACGCGGGATCGACGTGAAGGGCTCGCCGGTGATCGGCGAGATGTTGTCGAAATACTCACCGCCCACGGGCGGCACCCACTTGCCGCCGATGAAGTTGCCGTACTGCTTCTTGTACGGGTATTCGGTGCTCAGGAACTGCATCTCCGCGTGATTCATTTCTATGTGCTCCTCGCATGTCGACGTGAACGGGCCGGCACTGTCGATATCCGGCGCCGGACGCTCTTGATTGCGAGTTCCATGCCATCGAGTGCGCGGCGTTCCTAGCGGCGTGCGAGCCTCGTCGCGATGCGGGTTCGGGACGCATCGCGAGGGTTTCTACGAGGTCGATGTGATCTGTTCACATTCAGCACACGTGCCCCGCGCTGTAGCGATGCGGCACAGCGCGCCGCCGTCCGCGCGGGCATGAATCGCTTCGGGCAAACGCTTATGGCACGAGTGTTCATATTGCAAAGCCCTACGCAGTTGTCTATGGTCATGCCAGCCGTGGCAAAGCGTCGCACTTATATGTCGGTTGATCGCATGTTTGGGTGGCGTGAAATGGCCTTGCGAACTTGAGATGCAAACCGCATCGACGCTCGCATGACCACGGCGGGCTGCTTGCACCGGCGACCCCGGCGCGGCACCTCAAGCAAACGATGCGCGCGCACGTGCATGCATGACGCGCCACGGAGACCACAATGAACAGCACCATCAATCAAGGGGCCGCGCACGGCCCCACAAACTTCTTTTCCAAAGAGGCGACCATCGCCCGGCCCGGTTTCACGCGCTGGATGGTGCCGCCGGCCGCGCTGGCTGTTCACTTGTGCATCGGGCAAGCGTATGCGTTCTCGGTGTTCAATGCGCCGCTGACGAAGATCATCGGCATCACGAAGTCCGCGCCCGATGACTGGTCGCTGACGACGCTCGGCTGGATCTTCTCGCTCGCGATCGTGTTTCTCGGCTTGTCCGCCGCGTTCGCCGGGAAGTGGCTGGAGAAGGTCGGCCCGCGCCGCACGATGTTCACCGCGGCCTGCTGCTTCGGCGGCGGTTTTCTCGTTTCGGCGCTCGGCGTTCATCTGCATCAGATCTGGCTGCTGTATCTCGGTTATGGCGTGATCGGCGGCATCGGGCTCGGCCTTGGCTATGTGTCGCCGGTATCGACGCTCATCCGCTGGTTCCCGGACCGCCGCGGCATGGCGACGGGCATGGCGATCATGGGCTTCGGCGGCGGCGCGATGATCGCGGCGCCCGGCTCCGTCGCGCTGATGAACCACTTCAAGAGCGCGACGAGCGCGGGCGTCGCCGAGACCTTCGTCGTGCTCGGCGTGCTCTACTTCATCTCGATGACGATCGGCGCACTCGTGATCCGCATCCCGCCGGCGGACTGGAAGCCGGCTGGCTGGACACCGCCCGCGACCGCCAGCAAGATGATCACGAAGAACCACGTGCATATCGATCAGGCGCTGAAGACGCCGCAGTTCTATCTGCTGTGGCTCGTGCTGTTCCTGAACGTGACGGCGGGCATCGGCGTGCTCGGCCAGGCATCGGTGATGATTCAGGAGAGTTTCAAGGCGTCGATCACGGCGGGCGCGGCGGCGGGCTTCGTCGGGCTGCTGTCGCTCTTCAACATGGGCGGGCGCTTCGTGTGGGCGTCGGCGTCGGACTGGATCGGGCGCAAGAACACCTACTTCGCGTTCTTCGCGCTGGGCGCGGTGCTGTACTTCCTCGTCCCGCAGTTCGCGGGCGCGGGCAATATCGCGCTGTTCGTGCTGGCGTACGGCATCATCCTGTCGATGTACGGCGGCGGCTTCGCGACCATTCCCGCGTATCTCGCGGACATGTTCGGCACCGCATTCGTGGGCGGCATTCACGGCCGGCTGCTGACCGCGTGGGCGGCGGCGGGTGTCGCGGGTCCGGTGCTCGTCAACTACGTGCGCGCGTATCAGGTGGCGCATGGCGTCGTCGGCGCGGAGGCGTACACGATGACGCTGCACATCATGGCGGTGCTGCTCGTGATCGGCTTCATCTGCAATCTGCTCGTGACGCGCGTGCATGAGAGGCATCACATGGACACGTCGGCGCAAACGGCAAACTAAAAGTCAAAGAGGAGATTGGCGATGAATACCCGCATCGATACTCAGGAAGCGCACCCCGCGAACAAAGGGCTGCTTCTGCTGTTCTGGGCGTATGTGCTGATTCCGCTTGCGTGGGGCGTCACGAACACGCTCACGCAGGCGATCAAGCTGTTCCAGTAATTCGATAACCGCTGTTTCCCGCGCGCCGGATCGCCGATATGACTATCGGCTCACGGCGCGCGGTCCTGATGCGGCCTGGATGAGCGTTCTCCCAGGCAGCATGTCTGTTCTCAGTGGCCGCGATCCTCCACCCTGTTCAAGCTGCGGCGCGCGAGCACGCTCATGAAAAGCGTGCCGCACACGAGCGCCGCCATATACACGCCAGCCATCATCCAGTCCAGATCACTCACGGTGGTTCTCCTTCGAATTGAGCCGCGGCCGGGGCGCCGCGGGGTTGATTCACGCAATTTCAAACACGTTCTGGCCTGATTTACGGCACGTTTGCGCAAAGGTTTAGCGCGGCGCGATGAACGACGTTGGCATCACGTTGCGGGAGAATGCGAAAAGCGGCCTCGAAAAAACCGATCGCGCGTTCGATTTCGCAAACGTGTGGCACGGCAAGCGCGGCGATTCGGGCAAGGCGGCGTGCGTCGGCGTATCGTTCGATTAGCGCCCCGAGAGCGCACGACGACATTCCCCGCAGACAAGAAAACGGTCCACGACAATGAACACGTCCCGCCGCAGCTTCATGGTTGTCAGCATCGGCATGGGCACGGCGCTATGGCTCACGCGAGCCCGCGCCGATGCGCCGCACTTGAGCGAATCCGATCCGGCGGCTGCCGCCGTCGGCTACAAGGAGGACGCGACGAAGGTCGACAAAGCGAAATACCCCAACTTCGCGGCAGGACAGACATGCGCGAACTGCTCGCTGTACGAGGGTAAATCGAGCGATGCCTGGGGCGGCTGCTCGCTTTTCAACGGCAAGCTCGTGGCCGGCAAGGGCTGGTGCGCGTCGTACACGAATATGTGACGCTGGTTCAACGCACCGCCGAGGCTAACCATGCGACTCGTCGACTGGAACATTCAATGGGGACGCGGCGTCGATGGCCGCGTCGATCTCGCGCGCATCGTCGCGGAAGCGAAAGCGCTGCACGATTTCGACATCCTGTGTCTGCAGGAAGTGACGCGCGGCTTCCACGAAAGCGAACAGGCGGGCGGGCTCAAAGGCCACCCCGCCGCCGATCAGTTCGCGGAGCTCGAAGCGCTGATCCCCGGCGCGACCGTCATCGACGGAATCGGCTCCGATCTGCCGCCCGTTGGCGGCGGCGTCGCGCGCCGTCAATTCGGCAACGCGATCGTCAGCCGTCTGCCGGTGCGTCAGGTTCTGCGCCATTCGCTGCCCTGGCCCGCCGATCCCGCGAAGCCGTCGATGCTGCGGGTCGCGCTCGAAGCCGTCATCGACACCGATGCCGGTCCGTTGCGCATCATCAGCACGCATCTGGAGTTTTATTCGGAGAAGCAGCGGCTCGCGCAAGTCGCGCGCCTGCGCGAACTGCACGCCGAAGCATGCGCGCACGCGCGCCGGCCCGCGAAGGCCGAAAGCCTGGCAAGCCCGTTCGCCGACACAGCACGGCCGGTTTCCGCGATCATCTGCGGCGATTTCAACAGCGCGTTCGACGACTCGGCGTATCGCGCGATGCTCGAACCGGTCGACGATGCGCCCGCGTTCGTCGATGCCTGGACCTGCGCGCATCCGAACGAGCCGCGCGCCGCGACCGTCGGCCTGTACGATCACGATCAATGGCCCGACGGCCCGTTCGCGTGCGACTTCATCTTCGTCACCGAAGATTTGAAGCCGCGCATCGCGGGATGCGAAGCGGATCAGTCGAGCCGGTCATCGGATCATCAGCCGATGTGGCTCGAACTGCGTTAATCGCCCGCTTCGCGCGACAGGCCGTATAGCGCCTGCAACACCGCCGCCCGCGCCTGACCGACGATCATCCCGCGCCAGATATCGTCATCGATGTAGAACGCCGCGCGGATCTGGCGGCGAATGTCTGCCTTCAGCGCATCGGGCGCGTCCGGGTGATGGCGCACCCAGACATCCGCGCGCAGCATGTCGAGCATGTCCGTGAGCGGCACGGTGCCGTACTCGATCGCAATCGATGCAATCGCGGCATGCGCGCACGTCTGCCGCAAGGTATCGAGCAAAGGCCCGGCGACATCCGCCGCGATCGACGTGCCGTCCGACGGGCTCGTCACGTCCGCGCCCCACCAGCGCCGCGCGCGCTCCACATCGCCGACGCAGATCTTCGCGCCGAAGCCGCTCGGCCCGAGTCCCGTATGAAAATCGATCCAGCCGATCGCCATGCACGTCTCGCCGTATTCCGCGAGCAGATTGCGCATCGTGCGCGTGCTCCACGCCGTCTCGCCGCCGCCGTAGAACATGCCCCGCGCGTGCGTGTACTGGCCCGTCGTCACCGCTTGCTGATACGCCCATTGCCCGCGCGTGTCGATATAGTCGCGAATCGCCGCCGCGTTCGCTTCGTCGGGCGGCCAGTTCGCCGGAACCAGCAGGTCATGCAGTTCGGCGTAGCCGGGGTTTTGCGGCAACGGCCCGCCGAAATCCACGCTGTTGCGATTCAGATCGACATTGCCTTCCGTCGTGCGGCTCAGATACGAGAAGCCATACGGATTGATGGCGTGAACGAGCAGCATCGCGACGCCGAGTTGCTCCATCAGCGCGGGCAATGCTTCGTCACGCATCAACGCGATCTGCGCGCCCGAGCCGCAAAAGCCTTCGACACCATGCGTCGCGGACGTGAGCACGAGCAGGCGCTTCGCATCGGCCCGACCCGGACCGATACGCACGACGTCCGTCGCGAGCGTCTCGCCTTCGAGACCATCGACGCCTTCGAGCACGCGCGTATCGACGGCAAGTTGCCGGGCGGCGGCGGTATCGAGAAATCGCCGACGCGCCTCGCGATATGTCGATGAAAACATGTCCTTCTCCTCACGCACGCGCGAGAAACGCTTCGACCAGGCGCACCCAGTATGTCGAGCCGAGCGTGAGCACGTCGTCGTTGAAATCGTAGCTGCTGTTGTGCAGCATGCACGGCCCGATTCCATGACCGTGATCGCGATGCTCGCCGCGCCCGTTGCCGATATACGCGTAGCAGCCTGGCCGCTCCAGCAGCATGAACGAGAAGTCTTCGGCGCCCATCGTCGGATCGATGTTCGTCTCGACCTTGTCCACGCCGGCGACTTCGCGCATCACGCCGAGCGCGAACTGCGTTTCCGCTTCGGTGTTCACCGTCGGCGGATAGTTGCGTACGAAACTAACTTCGGCCGTGCACCGATAAGCCGACGCCGTCGCCGCGACGATCTCCCTCATGCGCGTCTCGATCAGATCGAGCACGTCGACGGAAAACGTGCGCACGGTGCCGGCCAGCGTCGCGGTGGCCGGGATCGCGTTGATCGCGTGACCCGCCTGCATGCGCGTGATCGACAGCACGGCGGCGTCGATGGGCCGCTTGTTGCGCGTGACGATGCTCTGCAAGCCCGTGCCGATCTGCAACGCGGTGAACACGGGATCGACGCCGTCGTGCGGAATCGCCGCATGCGCGCCCACGCCTTCGATGCGAATCTCGAACTCGTTGCTCGACGCCTGCGTCGCACCGACGCGCGCGCCGAATTCGCCCGCCGCCATGCCCGGCCAGTTGTGCAGCGCGAACACGGCATCGACGGGAAAGCGCTCGAAAAGTCCGTCTTCGATCATCGCCTTGGCGCCGCCGCCGCCTTCCTCTGCGGGCTGAAAGATGAAGACGACCGTGCCGTCGAAGTCGCGATGCTGCGCGAGATATCGCGCGGCGCCGAGCAGCATCGCCGTGTGGCCGTCGTGGCCGCACGCATGCATCTTGTTCTCGTGACGCGACGCATGCGCGAACGTGTTCAGCTCGGGAATCGGCAGCGCGTCCATGTCGGCGCGCAGGCCGATCGCGCGCTTGCCCGCGCCTTTGCGCAACACGCCGACGACGCCCGTCTTGCCGAGCCCGCGCGTCACTTCGATATCCCAGCTTGCGAGCGTTTGCGCGACCAGTTCGGCCGTGCGCGCTTCCTCGTAGCAGAGTTCGGGATGCGCGTGAATATCGCGGCGAATGGCCTGAATCTCGTCGCGCGACGCGGCGATCTCGGGAATGATCGACATGCTTGCCTCGTGTGTGATTGAGTGACCCGCAGCATTGTCGATGGCCGCAAATAATCGCGAAAGCTGATATTTTTTGTCCGTGACTTAAGAAAAGCTTTAGCTTTCCCGCGACGGAAACGCGCCCTGCGAACGCATGCGGATGCGTTCCTGCACGACGCTCATCACCGCGTGGCGGTCGTGAATCTTGCGCTCCAGCATGCCGACGACGCGGCGCGGCGTGTTCTTCGCGAGCGGCAGCACGCGCAATGCCGGATCGCTCGCCCACGAGCCGTATTCGAGCAGCGGCACGACCGACACACCCGCATCCTGCCGCACGAGTTCGACGATCACTTCGAGCGAATTCAGTTCGAGGAACTCGTTCACCGCGAGCCGGTTGTGCTTCAGCGCGCGATCGATCAGCGCGCCGGTGCGCTGCGCGCGATCGAAACGCAAGAATGGCCGGCTCGCGAGCATCTCGGCGGCGCTGGCGGGCGCGCTCGCGGGCGTGCCAATTGCCACGAGCGGCTCCGAATAGAGCGGCGTCCAGTTGAGGCTCGCCGGCGTCTTGCCCGCCATCTCGACGATCACCGCCGCGTCGATCTCGCCCGCTTCCACTTGCGGCGCGAGCGCGAGCGCCTTGCCGGTGAAGAGCCGCACATCGAGCCGCGGATACTGGCCTTTCAGTTCGGTGACGACGGATGCGAGCGCGCCCATCGCCGAATCGACCGCGCCGATGGCGACCGATCCGGCGATTTCATCGTCGAGGCCGGTGAGACGCATGCTGTCGTACAGCGCGACGATCCGCTCCGCCTGCGGCAAAACCTGCTTGCCGATACTCGTCAACCGGTTGGTGCGCCCGACGCGATCGAAGAGCGGCCGTTTCAGATCGTCTTCGAGCGATTGCATCTGCATGCTCACCGCGGCTTGCGTGAGCGCGACTTTCTCGGCGGCGGCGGCAAAGGAGCCGTAGCGCGCGACGGCAATGAAAGTGCGCAAAAAGCGGATGTTGCTCATCGTGCCTACGGGAAACCCCGGATCGTTCGATCAGGTTTCCTTGAGTGTCAGTTCAGAAATTCTATATTTTCTTATTTCAACTCGGCGTAATGTTTGCGTGTTGCAGCGGCTCGCGCGCTTAAGCCCGCCGAGCCGACAAAAAAGCGGATGTCGTCGCCCCTGATCAATCGCCCCACGCCTCGGAGTGCATTCGATGAGCACCGTACTACCCGCATCCCACGCGGCCGAACAGAGCGCCGCGCTCAACCTGTCCGGCCGACGAGCCATCGTGGTATCGACCATCGGCAACGCGCTCGAATGGTTCGACTTCATGGTCTACGGCTTCTTCGCCGTCATCATCGCCAAGCTGTACTTTCCCGCGACCAATCCCACCATTTCCTTGCTCGCGACCTGGGCGACCTTCGGCGTCGGCTTTCTGACGCGGCCGCTCGGCGGCATCGTGCTGGGCGCGGTCGCGGACCGCGTCGGGCGTAAATCGGCGCTCACGCTCACCATTTCGCTGATGGCGGTCGGCATCGCGATCATCGCGTTCGCGCCGACGTATGCCGCGATCGGCGTCGCCGCGCCCTTGCTGATGCTGCTCGGCCGCCTGATCCAGGGCTTCTCGGCGGGCGGCGAAGTGGGCTGCGCGACGGCGTTCCTCGTCGAATACGCGCCCGCCAACAAGCGCGGCTATTTCGGCAGCTTTCAGATGGTCGCGCAAGCGGCGGCGAGTCTCGCGGGCTCGTTCTTCGGCGCGGTGCTCACGCGCACGCTGAGTCCCGAGCATCTGAATAGCTGGGGCTGGCGCGTTCCGTTCGTGATCGGCCTGTTGATCGTGCCGGTCGGTCTGTATCTGCGGTCCAAGCTCGATGAATCGCCCGTGTTCGTCGAGAAGGCGCAGAAGAACGAACTGACCACGCGCCCGATCCGCGACACCGCCACGAAACACTGGATGCCCGTGCTCGCGGGCTTCGGCCTGACGGTGTTCGGCACCATCGGCACGTACATCTTCCTGCTGTATCTGCCGACGCACGCCACGCGCGTGCTGCACATGGCGCTGACCGACGGCCTCATCAGCTCGACGATCGGCGCGCTGGTGTATCTCGTCTGCTGCCCGATCTTCGGCCGGCTGTCGGACCGCGTCGGCCGCAAGAAGCTGATGGCCACCGCGCTCGCGCTGTCGCTCGTCACGGCGTATCCCATCTTCGCGGTGCTCACCGCGCATCCGAGCCTGCCGATGCTGATCGTCTGTCAGGCGCTTCTGATGACGTACCTCGGCATCTTCCAGGGCTGCTATCCGGCGTTCATCTCCGAACTGCTGCCGTCCAGCGTACGTTCGACGGGCATCTCGGTGAGCTACAACGTCGCGGTGATGATCTTCGGCGGCTTCGCGCCGGCCATCGTGCAATGGCTGACGATGACAACCGGCGATCCGCTTTCGATCTGCTACTACGTGATCTTCGGCAGCGCGGTCGCGCTCTTGACGATCTTCCCGCTGCGCGACCGCTACAGCGAAGCGCTGCGGTAAGACCGCTGCGCCGCGCTCGCAAAGGAAGGAGAATGGGCGGCCCGCACGGAAGTCCGGCTCGCTTAAGTCTGATTTAAGAAAGCGCGCCTACGCTGCAGACTGACCAGACCCACCCCTCCTTCCGGCCGCGCATGCGGCCATTTTTTTTGGAACGACACGATGCAGATGACTCTTCGCCTGATCCTGATCCTCGTGGCGCTCGTCGTATTCACGACGGTCGGCGTGTTCCTCCTGTCGCTGTTCGCCCGCGCCGTGCTCGGGCACTGAAGCGCGTGCGCCGCTGCGGGCATGCTTCGTGCGCCCGCAGCATCTCGTGGCCCGCGCCGGCTTCCGATCGGGAAAGTTTCGCGTCAGGTGCCTATACTGGCTGAGTGTCGTCTTTCGCCGCATCGCCGGCGCCCGAAGGTCCTGCGCGCGCCGCACAGACCCTTTTTCGCCGCCCTTCCTTCGCGCCATCGGCGCCCGACACGCTTCGCCGCATCTTCGCCTCTCTCATGTTCTGCCGCTTCATCGCCGCATCGTGCAGCGCCGTGCTGCACAATTCCAGGAGATTGCCCGATGCCACAACGTCACATCCCCCAATCGAAAACCACGCACGCCGATACGCCCAACAAGACGCTGCAAGCCAAAACAGACGACTCGACCGCCACTTTCACGTTCACCGTCAACGGCAGCAGCCAGACGCTTTCGCTCGATCCGCGCACGACCTTGTTAGATGCATTGCGCGAGCATCTTCATCTGACCGGCACGAAAAAAGGCTGCGATCACGGCCAATGCGGCGCGTGCACCGTTCATGTGAACGGCCGCCGCGTGAACTCGTGTCTGTGCTTCGCGGCTGCCTGCGACGGCGACACCATCACGACGATCGAAGGCATCGGCGAAGTGGAAGCGCTGCATCCGCTGCAGGCCGCGTTCGTCGAATGCGACGGTTATCAGTGCGGCTACTGCACGGCCGGCCAGTTGATGTCGGCGGTGGCGCTGCTCGACGAGCCCATCGGCGCGAGCGACGACGACGTGCGCGAAGCGATGAGCGGCAACCTGTGCCGCTGCGGGGCGTATCAGAACATCGTCAGCGCGATCCAGTCGGTGCGGGCGAACAAGCCGTCGTCGAAATAAGGAGAGCGACATGGACAGGTTCCAACTCTCCCGCGCGCGCGACATGCGCGACGCGATCAATGCCGGCGCGCTCGCGCACACCGCGCAGCAAGGCGCGGAAGTGCGCTTTCTCGCAGGCGGCACGACGCTGCTCGACCTGATGAAGCTCAACGTCGAGCGGCCGATGCGCGTTGTCGATATCAGCCGCCTGCCGCTCGACAAGATCGAGGAAACGAAGGACGGCGGCGTGCGTATCGGCGCGACCTCGCGCAACGCGGATCTCGCGCATCATCCGCTGATTCGCGAGCGTTACGCGGTGCTCTCGCAGGCGGTGCTCGCCGGTGCGTCCGCGCAGTTGCGCAACATGGCGACCACGGGCGGCAATATCCTCCAGCGCACGCGTTGCGTGTATTTCCGCGACACGACGTCGCCGTGCAACAAGCGCGAGCCCGGCAGCGGCTGCTCGGCGATCCAGGGCTTCAATCGCATGATGGCGATTCTCGGCACGAGCGAATCGTGCATCGCGAGCAATCCGTCGGACATGTGCGTGGCGCTGCAGGCGCTCGAAGCGACGATTCACGTCGAAGGCACGGGCGGCACGCGCGCCATTCCCATCGATGAATTTTTCCTCGTGCCCGGCGACACGCCCGATCGCGAAAACGTGCTCGATGCCGGCGATCTGATCACGCACGTCACGTTGCCGCCGCCGGTCGAAGGCGCGCGCTCGGCTTATCTCAAGCTGCGCGATCGCGCATCGTACGAGTTCGCGCTGGCGTCGGCGGGCGTCGTGATCGGCGTGAAGGACGGGCGCATCGCGCATGCGCGCGTGGCGCTCGGCGGCGTCGGCACGAAGCCGTGGCGGTCGCGCGAGGCGGAACAGGCGTTGCAGGACGCCGCGCCCGACGAAGCCGCCTTCAGGCGCGCCGCCGATGCCGCGCTCGCCGATGCGAAGCCGCAAAGCGAGAACGGCTTCAAGGTCGAGCTGTCGAAGCGCTGCATCGTGCATACGCTCAAGCTGGCCACTACGCAAACTTCGTGAGGATCGCTCAATGTCCACGGCGCCCGATATCAAACCGTCCGCGTTCATCGGACGGCCCCAGTCGCGCATCGACGGACCGCTGAAGGTTTGCGGCCGCGCGACTTACACCTCCGACGTCGATCTGCCCGGCATGCTGTACGCCGTGCCGGTCGGCTCCACCATCGCGAGCGGCAAGATCACGTCGCTCGAATTCGCCGCCGCGCAAGCCATGCCCGGCGTGAAGCTGATTCTTCATCGCGGCAATATCGGCCGCTTCTATCGCATCGCCGGCAATTCGATCGATACCGGTTTCGTCGACGAGAATCGCCCGCCGTTCGAAGACGACATCGTTCGCTATTACGGGCAATATGTGGCGCTCGTCGTCGCGGACACGTTCGAAGAGGCGAGCGCCGCGGCTGCCGCGATCAAGGTCGGCTACGACAAGACGCCGCACGACGTGAGCGCGACGCTCGATGCGGACAAGGAACTCGACGTGCACAGCGAGCGCGGCGATCCCGACAAGGCCTTTCGCGATGCGCCCGTGCAGATCGACGAACGCTATGTGACGCCGGTCGAAACGCATAACCCGATCGAGTTGCATGCGACCGTCGCGCACTGGAACGGCGAGAGCTACACGTTCTATGAGACGAGTCAGGCCGTAACCAATCATCAGGGCACGCTGATGCAGATGCTCGGCCTGCCGAAAGAGAAAGTGCGCGTGATCTCGCGTTATCTCGGCTCGGGCTTCGGCGGCAAGCTGTGGATGTGGCCGCATTCGCTGCTCGCCGCAGCCGCGACGCGTCAACTGGAGCGGCCCGTCAAGCTCGTGCTCTCGCGCAAGATGATGTTCCAGAACGTCGGGCATCGGCCGACGACGCAGCAGCGCGTGCGGCTCGCGGCGACGCCGGACGGCAAGCTCGTGTCGCTGCAACACGACTTCGTGAACCACGCGGCCATCGCCGACGAGTACACGGAAGACTGCGGCGAAGCGACGCCGTCGATGTACAGCACGCCCAATCTGCGCGTGACGGGCGGCACGGTGAAACGCCATGTCGGCTCGCCCACGGCGATGCGCGGACCCGGCGCGGTGCCCGGCCTCTTCGCGCTCGAATCGGCGATGGACGAACTGGCCGTCGCGTTGAATATCGATCCCGTCGAACTGCGCTTGCGTAACGAGCCGAAGGTCGATGAAAGCAGCGGCCTGCCGTTTTCGTCGCGGCATTTCGTCGAGTGCCTGCAGACGGGCGCGGAGAAGTTCGGCTGGTCGAAGCGCACGCCGGAAGTCGGCTCGATGACGCGCGACGGTCTTACGCTCGGCTGGGGCGTCGGCGCGTGCAGCTGGCCGGGGCTGCGTTTTTCGGCGGACGCGACCGTCGATCTGCGTGCCGACGGCACCGCGCGCGTCGCGTGCGGCACGCAGGATATCGGCACGGGCACGTACACGATCCTCGCGCAACTCGTCGCGGAGCATACGGGCATTCCGCTCGACAAGATCGAAGTCGGCCTCGGCGATACGTCGCTGCCGGTCGGTCCGGTATCGGGCGGATCGGCGGCGACGGCGTCGGTGATTCCGGCGGTATCGGATGCCGTGCGCGCGGCCATCAAGACGCTGCTCGCGCGCGCCGCGAAAGCGGAGGGAATGCCGTTCGCGGGCGCCAAGGCGGAAGAACTCGCGATGAGCGGCGGCCACGTGCATCGCAAGAACGAGCGGCCCGAAAGCGGCGTGCCGTATGCGCGCATTCTCGAGGCCGCGAAACTGCACGCGGCGTCGGGCAGCGGAAGCGCGAAAGGCGGCTTCGACGATCCGCTGAAAAAGAAGTGGTCGATCCACTCGTACGGCGCGCACTTCGCCGAAGTGACCTGGGAACCGTCGACGGCGCGCTTGCGGGTGAGCCGCGTCGTGACGGTGATCGACGCGGGCAAGATCCTCAATCCGCGCGCGGGGCGCAATCAGATCGAAGGCGCGGTCGTGATGGGTGTCGGCATGGCGCTCTTCGAACACACCGTCTACGACGAGCGAAGCGGCGCGCCGGTCAACAGCAGCCTGGCGGATTACGTCATCGCGACCAACGCCGATACGCCGAAAATGGACGTCACCTTCCTCGATTACCCCGACACCGTGTTCAACGAACTCGGCGCGCGCGGTATCGCGGAGATCGGGCTGGCGGGCATCGCGTCGGCGATCACCGGTGCGGTGTATCACGCGACGGGCGTGCGCGTGCGAAAGCTGCCGGTGATGATCGAAGATCTGCTTTAAAGGCCTTTGGCGGCGCGTTCCGGCTTGCGTAGCGTGCGACGCTGCGCAAGCCGGGTTCATTCGATGACCCCGGTTCGTATAATGAGGTCCGCGGCGAATCGGGTTTCGAATCGCGCATCCATCGGGCAAACGAATGAAAGACCGCATTGACAAACCGCTGAGCGAACGCGAACTCGATCGCCTGGAAGCCCTGCTCGATTCTTTCGGCGATGAGGCGATGACCCTCGAGATGGTCGATGGCTTCTTCGCGGCGCTGATTTGCGGCCCCGAACGGGTCCCGCCGCACGAATGGCTCATGGCGGTGCTGGGCGGAGCCGTTCCTATCGAGAGCGACAAGGACGCCGAGAAGACGCTGCAACTGCTGATTCGCCACTGGAACACGATTGCTGACGAACTCGAAGTCACGCTGGACGAAGACGCTGTCTATCTGCCCGTGCTGTCGCTCGACGAAGAAGACGGCGTTGCTCACGCCAACGAATGGGCGGAGGGCTTCGTGGCGGGCGTCGAGATGCGCCGCGAAAGCTGGAGCGAGCTATTCGACGACGATGAGCACATGGGATCGTTGCTGCCGGTATTGATGCTTTATCACGAGGACGACCCCGACCCCGAGCTTCGGACCGATCCGGAAGCATTCGAAGATCGCGACACGATAATCCAGGAAATGATCGCGGGCCTGACGCTTATCTACCGCTATTTCGATGCGCGGCGCAAGGAAAGGGCGCTGCAGGACGCGCCCGCGCCGATGCGGCGGACAAGCGAAAAAGTCGGGAGAAACGAGCCGTGCCCGTGCGGCAGCGGGCGCAAGTACAAGCATTGTTGCGGGGCGAATGGTTCGGTGCCGCATTGAATGTCGGGTGGCGAAAACCCTATGCCAGACTCGGTTCGCAACCTGATTTTGGCTGTGCATTACATTGCAACGCCCAAGCGCAAAAGCCATGAAACCGTCCGCCGCCCTGCAAGCTCATCGTGAGGAAATTCGTCGCGTCGTCGAAGCGCATCATGCGTCGAACGCGCGTGTTTTTGGTTCCGTCGCTCGCGGAGAAGATACCGACGAGAGCGACCTCGACTTGCTCATCGACCCGACTCCGAGAACCTCGCTTCTCGACATTGGCGCTATTCGCCACGAGTTGCGAGAATTGCTCGGAGTAACTGCCGATGTCCTGACTCCGGGTGCGTTGCCCGACCGAACTCGCAATGCAATCATCGCAGGCGCCATTCCGGTATGAGCCGGGACGCGCTTACGCTACGCGAATACGTCGATCACGTCATTACGGCGATCGGACGTATCGCGCGCTATACCGACGGACTGGACGAAGCAGCCTTCGGCGATGACGAGCTGGTGCAGGACGCGGTGATCCGCAACATCGAAGTCATCGGCGAAGCGTGCCGAAATATCCGTCGATATTTTCCTGCTTTCGTCGCCCGGCATCCCGAAGTGCCGTTCCAGTCCCGCGTGCGAGATGCGCAACGCGCTTTCGCATGGCTACCATAAGATCGATTTCGGTGTCGTCTGGGTGACGGTTCGTGAAGACCTGCCCGCTCTTGGCAAACAGTTCGAGTCACTCGCCGCCGAGTTGAGCGACGCGAATTAGCGGTATTGGAGCAAGTTGTTCCAACGACGACTCCAGGCACACCGCTTGCACCTCCCCCGCGCTTCGATCCTCCCCCAAGACGCGCTACCATAGGCATCAGCCCATTCCCCAAACCCCCGTAGCAGCAAACTCAGCCGGAGTGCCCATGACCGACATGATCAAACAACACGGCCTGCAGGTCGACGCGAGTCTCGCGAAGTTCGTCGATGAAGAAGCCATCCCCGGCACCGGCGTCGACAGCGCGTCCTTCTGGAAAGGATTCGATGCCATCGTCCACGATCTCGCGCCGAAGAACCGCGCGTTGCTCGCCGAGCGCGACCGCCTCCAGACCGAGCTCGACAACTGGCATCGCAGCAATCCCGGTCCGGTGCGCGACCTGCGCGGCTATCGCAAGTTTCTCGAAGAGATCGGCTATATCGTGTCCGCGCCCGCGCATGTGCAGGCGAGCACCGCCAACGTCGATCGCGAAATCGCCGAGCAGGCCGGCCCGCAACTCGTCGTGCCGCTCTCGAACCTGCGCTATGCGCTCAACGCCGCCAACGCGCGCTGGGGCAGCCTCTACGATGCGCTCTACGGCACCGATGCCATCGACGAAAGCGACGGCGCCGAGCGCACCGCGCAGTTCAATCCGAAGCGCGGCGCGAAGGTGATCGCGTATGCGCGCGCGTTCCTCGACGACAACGCGCCCCTCGCGCACGGCTCGCACACCGACGCGACGAAGTACGCCGTCGAACAGGGCGCGCTCGTCGTCACGCTGAAGGAAGGCGGCAAGAGCGGCCTCGCCAACGCCGAGCAGTTCGCGGGCTATCAGGGCGACCCGAAGGAACCGGCCGCCATCCTGCTCAAGCACAACGACCTGCACTTCGAGATCCAGATCGACGCGAGCAACTCCATCGGCAAGACGGATGCCGCGCACGTGAAGGACGTGCTGATGGAAGCGGCGGTCAGCACGATCATCGACTGCGAGGATTCGGTCGCCGCCGTCGATGCCGCCGACAAGACGCAGCTCTATCGCAACTGGCTCGGGCTGATGCAGGGCCATCTCGCCGAGCAGGTGACGAAGAACGGCAAGTCCTTCACGCGCAGCATGAACCCGGATCGCGAATACACCGCGCCGAACGGCTCGACCCTCAAGCTGCACGGACGTTCGCTCCTGTTCGTGCGCAACGTCGGCCATCTGATGACGAACCCCGCCGTGCTCGACCACGACGGCAACGAGATTCCCGAAGGCATCCTCGACGCCGTGATGACCACGCTCGGCGCCATGCACGATCTGAAGAACAAGATGAACTCGCGCACGGGTTCCATCTATATCGTGAAGCCGAAGATGCACGGCCCCGCCGAAGTGGCGTTCGCGGACGAGCTTTTCTCGCGCGTCGAAGACCTGCTCGGCCTGCCGCGTCACACCATCAAGATGGGCATCATGGACGAGGAGCGCCGCACGAGCGTCAACCTCAAGGCGTGCATCGCGGCGGCGGGCGCGCGGGTCGCGTTCATCAACACGGGCTTTCTCGACCGCACCGGCGACGAAATGCATTCGTCGATGGAAGCCGGCCCGATGATGCGCAAAGGCGACATGAAGTCGTCGAAGTGGATCGGCTCGTATGAGCGCAACAACGTGCTCGTCGGGCTGAACACCGGCTTGCGCGGACGCGCGCAGATCGGCAAGGGCATGTGGGCGATGCCCGATCTCATGCACGCGATGCTCGAACAGAAGATCGCGCATCCGAAGGCCGGCGCGAACACCGCATGGGTGCCCTCGCCCACCGCGGCCACGCTGCACGCGCTGCACTATCACATGGTCGATGTGCAGCAGGTCCAGCAGGAACTCGAAAGCATCGACTACGACAGCCAGAAGAACGAACTGCTCGACGGCCTCCTGACGATTCCCGTCGTCGACAAGCCAACGTGGTCGGAAGAAGACTTAAAAAACGAAATCGAGAACAACGCGCAGGGCATTCTCGGTTATGTCGTGCGCTGGGTCGATTCGGGCGTCGGCTGCTCGAAGGTGCCGGACATTCACGATGTCGGCCTGATGGAAGACCGCGCGACCTTGCGCATTTCGAGCCAGCACATTGCGAACTGGCTGCGCCACGGCATCGTCACGGAAGAGCAGGTTCGTCAGACGCTCGAACGCATGGCCGCCGTCGTCGACAAGCAGAACGAAGCCGATCCGACCTATCGCCCGATGGCGCCCTCGTTCGACAGCTCGTTCGCCTTCAAGGCCGCGTGCGCGCTCGTGTTCGAAGGACGCACGCAACCGAGCGGTTATACGGAACCGCTGCTGCACAAGTTCCGTTTAGCGGCGAAGCAATCGATGTAAAGCGGCAAGCGGCGGCGGATCACTGCTCCGACCAGAGCTTGCCCGCCGTCGCCCAGTTCTCGCGCTTCACGTCGGTCAAGATGATATCGACCGAACCCGGCTCGCAGCCGAGCGTTTCGCACGTCGTGCGCGTGATCGCCTCGACGAACTTGCGCTTCTCTTCCTGCGTGCGGCCTTCGAACAGTTGAATGTTGAATGTCGGCATTGCGTCGATCTCCAGTGAGTTGAATTCAGTCGCGATACGACGCATCGATGCGGTCGAGCTTGCGCACTAGCGCAGGCCATTCGAGTGCGCCTTCGATGGCGTCGTCGTCGTGCAGTTGCGCCGCCGTGTTCGTGACGACGTCCGGCGTCGGCACGATCATCTTGCTCACGCCGGCGAGCGCGCGAAGTTGAATACCGCATGCCTTGACGAGCATATCCATCAGCACATAAGCCTCGGCGATAGTGCGCCCGAGCGTGAGCGGCCCGTGATTGCGCAACAGCATCGCGCGATGCGCGCCGAGACTCGCGACGAGGCGTTCGCCTTCCGCCGGCGAAAACGCGATGCCTTCGTAGTCGTGATACGCGAGATGGCCGTGAAAGCGCATCGCGTGTTGCGATGCGGGCAGCAAGCCATGCGGTTGCGCCGAGACGGCAATCGCCTCGCGCACGTGCAGATGCATCACGCACAACGCGTCTTCCCGCGCGGCGTGCACCGCGCCGTGCAGCGCGAAACCCGTCGCGTTCACCGGATGCGCGCTTTCGCCGATCACGTTGCCGTCGATATCGATTTTCACGAGATTCGACGCCGTGACTTCATCGAACGAAAGCCCGAACGGATTGATCAGAAATCGCCCCGGCTCGCCCGGCACGCTCGCGGAAATGTGCGTGTAGACGATATCGTCCCAGCCGTTGAGCGCGACGAGCCGGTACGCGGCGGCAAGTTCGACGCGCGTGGCCTGTTCGGCGGCCGAGCGCGGCGCGCTTTCCGCGATCCTGCGCTCAGGCGTGTGGGTGAACGACATGCGAATCTCCTTGTTTCGATGTTCGGGACAAGCGCCGCTGCAAAGCGATCGCCGCCCACGACGCCAGCACGAACGGCGCGGTCAATGCGGCGATGCCGATGCAATCGATCACGCGCTCCATCAACACCGCCGCGACGATCGCGATGATCGCATAGCGTTTGCCGAGCGGCGCGGCTGCGAGCGCGGCAAGCGCCGCGTTGAAGCCGCATGCGCCCGAGAGCACGACGGCATCGCTCGCGCCGCCGAGTCCGTGCAGTGTCGCGCCGAGCGCGCTGCCCGCGAGCGCCCAGCCCGCCTGCGATGGCCGCGACGCGAACAATCCCGCCGCGATCAACGCGCCCGCGAGCGCGCCGGTCGCGAACGTGATCGGCGCGAGACCCGCGAATGCGGCCTGAAGCATCGGGACGAAGCCGGCGGCGACTTGCGGAATCGCGCCCGTGTCGCCGCGATCGGCAAAGAACGGCAGCCAGCACCACGTCACGATGATCGCGGGACTGGAAAAGATCGGCAACCGATGGCGCGAGAGAAGGCGCGAGAGCTTGCTGGCGAGGAATGTCGCGAACATCGCCGCGACGATCGCGACGGCCGTCGCCTGCGACGCATCGCCGATGAACGCGAATGCGGCGAGCGCGGCGAGCGCGCCGTTGAAGCCGTAGAGATCGTCGCGAAAGGCGGGCGCGTCGTCATCGTCGATGATCACGCTGATGACATTGCCCGTCAGCGTGCCGATCAGCAGGCCGCACGCGAGGCGCGGGCTGGCGGACAGGACCGCGAGGAACAGCAGCGCGCCGGTCGCGGCATTGCGCTGGAGCACGATTTGCCCCATCGCGCGGGCGAAGCTGCGAATCTGGTCGCCGAAGACGGCGTTCGAATGGAGAGCGGAGGACATGCTGGGCGGCGACGGCACGGGAAGCCGCCAGCATAAAGCAGTCGGCGCGCGCCGGGCGGCGGCGGGCCGAATAACCTGTATGCGGGTTGAAGCAGAAGGCGCGGCGAATGTCGCGCCGAAGGGCAATGACGCTTAGTTGAAGGCCATCGGAACGAGCGGCGACTGATCGCCGACGCCCGGATTCGCCAGCGACATTTCCGAGCTCATCTTCACCATTTCCGTGACGTTTTCACGGAAATTCGGGTGGCTTTCCCAAGTGATGTAGCTCGCGTCCATGACGGCGGACAGCGTGAGCAGGGCAAAAGCGACTTTTTCGATGACTTCGTAACGGCGGCGCATGATCGGGTCCTGAAAACTTTGCGACATTGTAACAAATTTAAGGGTTTTCCCCTAGTCTTATGTTGCAATGCCGCAAATCGCCCGTCGTTATTGCGGTTGCGCTCCGGCCCTCTTTCGCCGAATGCCTAAAGTTCCGACGCGAACGACCGTTATCCGATGTGTGGTCTGGCTTTCCCGCGAGGATTCAGCCGCCGGACCGCCGCCGGAATCCAACATGGACCAACAAACTGAGGTGTTCACCCTGCCGCGCGGACGTGCGGCGACATGGTTGCTGCACGCGGGAGCCGACATTCCCCGCGCGATTCGTGTCGCCCTCGTCGGGAGCCTGTTCGGCACGCTGCCGATTTTCGCGGGCGGCGTGCTGAACACGGCCGCTGTCGCGTGGGTGCTGGATCGCCGGCATCCGACGACGGCCTTCCACATCTGGCTCGCGCTCGAAATCGCCGTGTGTCTCTTGCGGCTCTTCGTGCTCGTCGTCGCACGGCGTCGTGCGCGCGCGCGCAAATCCACGCTGACCGATACCTACGTGCTGCTCGCGCCGCTGTGGGGCGCGACGGTCGGCTACGGCGCGCTCGTCTCCGTGCTGTCGGGCGACTGGATCGCCGCGACGCTCTCGTTTCTATCGGCGGCGGCGATGGTCGGCGGCATCTGCTTCCGCAATTTCGGCGCGCCGCGTCTCGTCGCGGTGATGATCTTTCTGTCGCTCGGACCGTGCTGCATCGGCGCGGTGCTGGCGGGCGAGCCGACGCTCTGGCTCACGCTGCTGCAAATTCCCTTCTATCTCTTCGCGATGAGCGCCGCCGCATGGCGTCTGAACGGCATGCTCGTTTCGACGATGAAAGCCGAGCAGGAAAACGACCGCCGCGCGCGCCACGACGAACTGACCGGCCTGCTGAATCGCGCGGGCCTGTTCCAGGCCGTGCGTTCGCGCGATTCCGGCCATGCGCGCGACCGCGCGGGCACCGCCCTGCTCTATCTCGATCTCGACGGCTTCAAGGCCGTCAACGACGCCCACGGCCACGAAGTCGGCGACACGCTGCTCGCGCTCGCCGCGCGGCGCTTGCGGCATCTGTCGGGAGAAGGATCGCGGGTCGCGCGGCTCGGCGGCGACGAGTTCGTGATCGTCACGCCGCCGCACGCCGATCCGCTGGCGCTGGCGGATGTCATCGTGCGCGAGTTGTCGAAGCCGTTTCTCACCGACGGCGGCGTGACGCTCGAAATCGGCGTGAGCATCGGCATCGCGATGTTCGACCACGATCACGACGAACTCGACGGCGTGCTGCGCGACGCCGACAACGCGCTCTACGAGGCCAAGCGCGCGGGAAAAAACCGCTGGGTTTCGCCGGGCGTGCGCGAACCGGTCGGGCTCGTCGCCTGAATCGTCAGCCGTTGAACGCGGCGCTCAGGCTTTCCGCTTCCTTCGCGAATCGCTGGCGTTCCTCGCCGTGCAGACGTTCGTCGCCGGGAAGATCGACGGTGAGCGGGTCCATCGCCACGTCGTCGACGTGAACTTCGTAGTGCAGATGCGGCCCCGTCGCCCAGCCGGTTTCGCCGACATAGCCGATCACCTGGCCGCGTTTCACCGCGCCGCCATTCCGAATGCCTTTCGCGAAGCGCGACAGATGCGCGTAGACGGTCGAATACGGCGGCGGATTCTCCAGCATGATCACCTTGCCGTAGCCGGTCTGTCTGCCGACGAAAGTGACCGTGCCTTGCGCCGTCGCGCGGACCGGCGTGCCGATGGGCGCGGCCAGATCGACGCCGTCGTGACTTTGCCAGCGATGCGTGACCGGATCGAGCCGCCGCAGCGAAAAGTCCGACGATACGCGCGTGAACGCGACCGGATAACGCGAGATCGGGGGCTTTGTGCTCTTTCCGTCTATTGCGTAGTACCGCGCTTCGCCGCTCGGATCGCGATAAAGAAAGACGTCATGCGACGAAGAACCGGTCGTCAGGCGAACGGCGAGCGGCTCGTCGTCTTGCGGACGATCGTAGACGACGCGCAGCGTGTCGCCTTTCCTGAGATCGCGGCGCAGATCGACCGTGCTCGCGAACGCCTCGGTCAGCGTCGCGATCGTGCCTTGATCGATGCCGAGACTTTGCGCGGCGTCGGAGAAAGTCTGATCGACGGTCGCGCTCGCCGTGGTGCGCGCCGGCGCGGGCGGCGGGGCCGCGGGCGCTGGAGGCGCGGGGCTTCGTCTGAGCGACACGGCAGGCGCGTCCTTGTCGATGGCCGGCGCATGCGAACGATGCAGCGCGTTGCAGAGGACGACCGTGCAAACAGAACCGATCGCGCAAGTGAAAAGCAGTCTGCCTGCCTTGCCGGGCAAGGCGGTCGAAGGAGAAAACGGCATCGGAGAAAGGCGGAACGTCAGAAGGCGCGTCGAGCGGAAAATCCACCGATTTGTTGCGAAATCGGGTTCATCGTCGGCGATCTC
This sequence comes from Caballeronia novacaledonica, assembly GCF_900258035.1. Lineage (GTDB taxonomy): Bacteria > Pseudomonadota > Gammaproteobacteria > Burkholderiales > Burkholderiaceae > Caballeronia > Caballeronia novacaledonica. The sequence goes on from NZ_OGTP01000008.1 coordinate 78,642, forward strand.
GTTGACATGCGAAAAAGGGACCAAACTGAGACTAAGAGAACATTCTTAAGTGAGTCTTAAGCTGCCCCTTTTAGCGATTTCATCCGACGTTTGCCTGCATTTGCGTGCAGATAGTCAGTGCTTGTTCACTTCTAGCGTTTTCGCGTATCCCGTCAGTTCGAGATAACCGCGTCCGTTCCCGCCGTCGCCGCTCAACGTCACCGCGCCTTCCCAGTACAGCGCGCCGGTCGAATCGCGCGAGTCGAGTTCCTGATCGTCGATGAGCGGATTCAACCGCCAGCGCATTTCCCCGACGCGCACGTTCATCGCCACCGGATAGACCGTGTTCGTGCGCGGCGAGCGCCATTGCCGCGCGGGCGCGAATTCGACATCGCCCGGTCCGAATTGCCGCGTCCGACCGTCGCGATCGCGCAGCGCGGCGTGCGCCCAGACCGCGTGTCCGTCGCGCGCGCGGACCTTGAAGGCCATCAACGCGGCGCCATCGTCGAGATTCGCGCCGAGCCAGTCCCAGCCCGCCGCATCCGACGACAACAACGTGCTCGACCATTCGTGATCGAGCCACGCGCGGCCCGTCACGGCGACGCTCGCATTCGTCTTCCCCGACGCCGATGGCCGCGTCACGCTGCCCGTCACCGCGAGTTGCGGCTCGCTGTAGTAATAACTCGCCTGCTCCGGCGACGGCCCCTTGCGCGAATAGCCTTGCTCGCCCTGGAACATCGGCGGCTGCGTCGGCGCGAGCGTGAGATGGAGCGCGAAGCCGGCGGCATCGGCGACGACCGCATAGCGGCCGTCCGCTTCGCGCGTCATGCGCCACGCGTCGAGCTTGACGTCGGTGTTGCCGTCTTTCGCGTACGCAAGGCCGAAGCCCTGCCGCGCGACGTTCTGATCGTGCACGAGCCGTCCATACGCGGGATCGGACAACGCCGCGTGCGCGATGATCAACTGCGACGGATCGAACGCGCTTCCGCCCGGCGTCTTTCCCGTGTTCGAGCGAAAGAACGTGATCTGAAAACCCAGCGGCTGATGATCCGGCGTCTCCAGCCAGCCGGTCGCGTACCACCATTCCGTGCGATACGGCGGATGCGCGCCGCTGTCCTTCGGCCATTCGATCGCGTGTCCCGGCACGACGGGCGCGAACGCGGCCTCGTCCGCGTGCGCCGTCGGCATCGCGGCAAACAGCAGCGCAAGCAGCAGTGCGCGCATCACCAGTCCTCCCGCACGGCGCGCACCGCATCGACGGACACCGCGCGGCGGCCCGACAGCACCGCCGTCGCGCACGACGACGCCAGCATCACGCACGCGATTGTCGCGATCATCGTCCACGGAATGTGCAGCGACATGCTCCAGTGAAACGACTGCGGATTCACGACGAACACGAGAATCAGGCTGATCGCGAAGCCGAGCACGCAGCCCATCGCGATGCCGAGCAGCGTGAGCCAGCCCGCTTCGGACGCCAAGAGCGCGAGAATCTGCGCGCGCGTGACGCCGACGTGCCGCAGCATGCCGAATTCGCGTGCGCGGGCGAGCGTCTGCATCGAAAACGTCGCGCCGACGCCGAACAGTCCGATCACGATCGCCACCGCCTCCAGCAAATACGTCACGGCGAAGCTGCGATCGAAGATGGTGAGCGTGCGCGCGCGAATTTCGCCGGGCTGCGCAAACTCGAGCGCATCGCCGAAGGGCAGTGTCTTGATCGCGCCGATGACCTGCGCCGCGCTCGAACCCGCGCGCAACGTGATCGCGACATCCGTGGCGGTCGTGTCGCCGGTGAGCCGCCGGTAATCGGCGATGCGCATTTGCAGCGCGCCCGTCTGCCGCACGTAGTCGCGCCAGATTCCCGCGACGACGAAGCGCTCGTTCGCCCCGCCGACCGGCAACGTCACGCGCTCGCCCACGCGAAAACCGTACAGATCGGCCATCGCTTCCGAAGCCCAGACCGGCGTTTCGTCCGCGCGCCACGAAGACGGCGGCAGCGCGTCGCCGGTCATTTGCAGCGTCGCGCCGGGATCGGCGGCGTCGAGTTCGCGGGCGATCAGCGCGACGGGCGGTTTCGCGGCATCGAGCGTCAGTTTCGACGCCCGCGTGAACGCCGCATGCGCGACGCCGTTCGCCGCCGCCAACTGCTTTTGCTGGTCGGGCCGCAAGCCGCCCGTATCGCCGCTCGACGCCATGCGCACATACAAATCCGCCGACAGCAGATGCGCGAGCCAGTCTTCCACCGACACGCGAAAGCTCGTCACCATGATCGCCATCGCGACGATCAGCGTGAAGCTCGACAGCACGCCGCCCATCGCGATCGACGCCTGCCCCGGCGCGTTCGCGAGACGCGCGAGCGCGAGTGTCGCGACGGCGTTGCGCGGTTGCATTGCGCGACGAAACACGATCGCCGTGAGGCGCGGCATCAGCGCGATGCCGCCGACGAGCAGCAGCGCGACCGCGACATATCCGGCGATAGGCGCGTCGAAAACGGGCGGCGCCTGCGTCAGCGCCGCGCCGGCGGCCAGGCACGCGAGCGCGGGCCACGGCGTGCCGAGCGGCGCGAGCGCGGCTTCTTCGCTGCCCGCCTTCAGCGCCGGCGCGGGACGCGCGCGCGCCGCTTCGAGCGCGGGAACGAGCGTGCCCGCGAGCGCGACGGCGATGCCGAGCGTCAGAAAGATCGCGCTCGCGACCGGCTCGAACACGACGCGCGGATCGACGCCCGGAAAATATCCGCCGCCGAGATCGCTGCCGAAAAAGCGCAGCGCGAGCGCCGCGACCGTGAAGCCGAGCGCGATGCCGAGCACGCCGCCCACGACGCCGAGCAGCGCGCCTTCGAGCATGATCTGCCGCACGAGCGACGCGCGCGTCATGCCGAGCACGCGCAGCATCGCGAACTGCGCGCGGCGGCGCACGACGCCCGCGGCCTGCGTCGAAAATACGAGAAACGCGCCGGTGAAAAGCGCGACGAGCGCCAGCACGTTCATGTTGATGCGATACGCGCGCGACAGCCGGTCGGTGCGGCTCTCGATATCCTGCGTCTGCGTCACGACGAGCCGTCCGCCGAGCTCACGTTGCAGCGTCTGCCGGAACGCGTCGCGATCGACGCCGCGCGCGAGTTGCAGATCGACGCGCGACAGCTTGCCCGTCATCGCGAAATGCGTCTGCACGGCGGCGATGTCCATCACCGCGATGCGCTGCCCCGGCCGTGTGCGCACGATGCCGCCCGCGACACGCAGCGTCACCGGCGACGTGCCGTTCTGCAACTCGACGTGACCGCCATCGCGCGCGCCGAGCCACGTCTGCGCGGCGGAAGAAAGGAAGATCGCGTCGCCGGCGAGCATATCGAGCGATGCGTCCGGACGCGGCACGCCGGTCAGGTCCGGCGCGACGCGTTTCGCGCGGAACACGTCGATGCCGAGCACCTTGAGCGGCATGTTCTTGCCGGGCACGGCGGCATCGACTTCGAGCACCGGGCTCGCGACCGCGACGCCCGCATGCGTCGCGAGCCGCGGATAGATGTTCTCGTCGATAAAAGGCTGCGCGCCGCGCACCTGCAAGTCCGCTTGACCCGACAGACTGCGCGCGGCGGCGGAAAACTCGTTGAACGCCGCGCCATTGATGAGCTGCACGGCATATCCCAGCCCGACGCCCAGCGCGATGGTCAGCATGGCGACCAGCGCGCGGCCCCGGTGACTGCGCCATTGCGCGCCGAGCAGCCAGCGCGTGAGCGTGTCGAAACCTCGGCGCGTGACGGCGATATCGCTCATCGCGCGAGCGTCGCGGCGTGCAGCGCGCCATCGCTCAGAATCACGACGCGATCGGCGAACGCGGCGGCCGCTTCCGAATGCGTGACCATCACGATCGCGGCTCGCGTCGCCTTCGTTTCGGCGCGCAGCAGTTCGAGCACTTCGTGCGCGGTTTGCGGATCGAGGTTGCCCGTGGGTTCGTCGGCGAGCAACAGGCGCGGCCGATGCACCAGCGCCCGCGCTATTGCGACACGTTGCAGTTCGCCGCCCGAAAGCTGGCGCGGCATGTCGTCGCCGCGTCCGTCGAGGCCGACCGCCGCGAGCATGTCGCGCGCGGGCGCGGGCGGCATGCCATTCAACAAAAGCGGGACAGCCACGTTCTGATACAGCGTCAGATGCGGCAGCACATGAAACGCCTGAAACACGAAGCCGAGCTTCTGTCGACGCAGGCGCGTGGCGGCATCGTCGGAGAGCGTGGAGATCGACGCGCCGTCGATCAGCACGTCGCCGCTGTCGGCCGTATCGAGACCCGCGATCAGATTGAGCAGCGTGGATTTGCCGACGCCCGAGTCGCCCATGACCGCGACGAACTCGCCCGCGCCGAGCGCGAAGTCGAGCGCGTCGAGCACGATGCGGCCGCCGCCGTATTTCTTCGTGAGACGGCGGCATTCGAGGGCGGGAGAAACGTGCGGATCGGCGGGTCGCATGCGGATTGGCTGGGAACGATGTCGCGGTTCGGGATTTCGCAAGCATTGTGCCCAACAATCGCGCTTCCGGCCCGAACGAACCGCGATGCGCCGGCGCTTCAGCCGTGCGGCAACGTGCCGGGCCGGATATACGCGAACATATGCGACACGTAATCCGGCTTGCCGAGCGGCGCGCCGTGATTGCGCAGAATCGCGTACGCGGTCACGGCGTGGAAATAGAACTGCGGCAGGGACCAGTCGCGCGCGTAGTGCTCGCCGGTCATATCGAAGACGATGCCGTTCGGCAGATCGAGCGCGATCGGCGCCTCGGTGGCGGCGTCGAGCGCATCGGGCGCAACGTCCGAAAGAAACGCGATCGCCCCGGCGATGCGCGCCTGCGCGTCGGCGAACGTGCCCGGCTGCGCGTTCGACTTCACGCCCTCTTCACGCGCGTCGCGCAAGCTCTGCGGCACGGCTTCTCCACGCAACCGATACACCGGCTCCTGCGCCTGAAAGCACGCGAAGCGCACTTGCGCCGCGAGCGGAAACATGTCGGGCGCGAGTCGCAAGGTCATGAGCGCATCGGCGTTCGCGTGCGCTTGCGTTTCCTGCTGATGCGCGGCGGCCTTGTCGAGCCACGTCGACAGGTTCTTCAGCGTCTGCACGAAAGTCGGAACGAGAAGGCGGGTCAGTTGCATGAAACGCTCCATCGGTCGAAGTTCCGGGATCTTATCCTCACCGCCGGCCCGACCGCCTGCTTCATCTGATTTAAGTGACCACCGGAGAAAAGTAAAAAAGCTTAAATCGGATAAGAGGACAAAAATTGAACGGTTACGCTTATTGCAAACGGAATGAAAGCGCCAAAAGCGCCTTCACACCAAAAACATGGAACCTGAGAGAGCGATGACCCAATCCCAAGATGTCATCTACAAAGGACACGTGCTAAGCGCGACCGCCGTGCCGGAGCAGGACCGGTACGCGGCGCTGCTCATCGTCCGCGAACCGGATGGCACGCGCCGCTCGAGCGGCATGCTCGGCGAATTCACGAGCGCGACAGGCGCCGTTCGCTATGCGTTCGCTTACGGCATGGCCGAAATCGATCATCGACAAACCACGCGGCACCCGCGCCATGCAAGCGGCGCTAGCGTTGTCCAGCACGTCTGATCCCGGGCGCACGTCGCGGCACGCATGCCACTCGCGCCTCCTACCCATTCCGACCAGTCAAAACCTATGATCATTTATCACCGGGGAGCGGCTTTTCAGCCCTCCGCCACGCGTGTGGGCAATGCGTTCGTCGCCACGGCGTCGATCCTTGAAGAAGACGGCCACGCCACCTCGCTCGGCAATCTCGGCGCGTTCGCGAGCAAGGACGGCGCGCTCGGGTTCGCGGTTCGCTGCGCGACCGCCTTTCTCGACGGCGACGAACTGCCCCTGCCGCCTTTCCGGATGACCGCGCAATAGCATCGCCACGCGTCGGACGTTGCACGCGCGCCTGCCCATCGCAACGATGACGAACGCCTCCGCGACCGAACCCGACGATCCACGCGCGCCGCTCTCGACCTCGCTACAGACGGATGCGTCTTTCCGGGTGCTGGTCGAAGCCGTCGAAGACTATGCAATCTTTCTGCTCGACGCGCACGGCAACGTCGCGACATGGAACGCGGGCGCAAAACGCATCAAGGGCTACGACGCGCGGGAGATCGTCGGACGTCATTTCTCGGTTTTCTATCCGCCTGAAGATATCGCGGCGGGCAAGCCGCAAAACGGACTTGCGACGGCGGCACAGGCCGGGCGCGTCGAAGACGAAGGCTGGCGCATTCGCAAGGATACGAGCCGCTTCTGGGCGAATGTGGTCATCACCGCGCTGCACGACGCGCGCGGCAATCTGCTCGGCTTCGCCAAGGTCACGCGCGACATGACCGACCGGCTCCGGCTCACCGAGCTTCAACATGCCAGCGAGTTGTCCGCGCACGTTCAGAGCGCGCTCGAAAACGAGCGCGCTTCGATTGCCCGCGAGTTGCACGACGATCTCGGCCAGCAACTCGTCGCGCTGAAGATGCAACTGTCGACGCTCGACACCCGCGCGCGCGATGCGCATGTCGCAAGGCAATCGCTCGCGCAGATCGACACGATCATCGGATCGCTGCGGCGCATCGCGGCGGGCCTGCGTCCGCCCGTGCTCGACGACCTCGGTCTCTTCGCCGCGATCGACTGGCTCGTCTGCGACTTTCGGCGACGCCACGATCTGACGATCCATCTGCATATCGGAGGCGAGGAAGACGGCTTCGATACGACCGCCTCCACGTCGGTCTTTCGCCTCGTTCAGGAAGCGCTCACGAACATCGTGCGCCACGCGCGCGCCAGCGAGGCGCGCATCGCGATCGTCTGCGCGCGGTCGCGCTGCACGCTGACGATCGAAGATGACGGCTGCGGCGCCGACATCACCCGCGGCCGCGCCGCCGGCACGTTCGGGCTGCTCGGCATGGGCGAGCGCGTGCGCCAGTTGGGCGGCGTCATCGAGTTTCGCAGCGCGCCCGGCGAAGGCTTTCGCATTCGCGTGGAGATTCCGCTAGACCATCGCGCCGACGACGGCCACCCGATTCCTTCCGTTCCGTTGATTTGAGTCAAGCGCCGCGCAGTGGTCATCGGTAGACTCGAACTCCGCGCGAGTCGGTCCAAAAAAAGGAATCGCATCGATGACGATAAAAGTGCTGATTGCCGACGACCACACGCTCGTGCGCGACGGCCTGCGCCACATCCTCGCGAACGCGCACGGCTTCGAGGTCGCCGGCGAAGCGAACGACGGGCCGAGCACGCTCGCGCTCGCACGCGCAACCGACGCCGACGTGCTCGTGCTCGATCTCTCGATGCCCGGCCGCGGCGGACTCGACCTGCTCAAGCAGATCAAGGACGAAAAGCCCGCGCTGCGCATTCTCGTGCTCACCATGCACGCCGAGCAGCAATACGCCGCGCGTGCCTTCAAGGCTGGCGCGTCGGGATATCTCACGAAGGAAAGCGCGAGCGCGGAACTGGTCGCGGCGGTCGGCAAGGTTGCATCGGGCGGCGTCTACGTGAGCCTCGCGATGGCCGAACGTTTCGCGCAAAGCCTCAGCGAACCCGCCGACGCGCTGCCGCATCAGCGGCTGTCGAATCGCGAGTTCGAGGTGTTCCGGCGCTTGTGCGCGGGCAAGTCGATCAGCGAGATCGGCGAGGCGTTGTGCGTGAGCGCGAAAACCGTCAGCACCTACAAGGCGCGCATCCTCGACAAGATGCAGATGCCCCACGAAGCCGCGCTTGTGCGCTACGCGGTGCGCCATCAGCTTTTCGACGACGACAGCGCCTGATCTCGCGACCACGCGTGTCGGCATTTCCCTACACGGCTTCCCGAATGCCTACAGCACGATCCGCCAACGCCGATTTATTTTCGAGATAGAGCGGCCAATAATGGGACGCGTGGCATTCAGGACCGTACATCGACGCGCAACCGGTCCGACAGGAGGCGCAGCATGATTTCCGTGAGCGCAGACAGTCGCGGCGTACACGCCGACGCGAAACGCACGCGCTGCTCGACGTGCTCGATGCAGCGCATCTGCATGCCGTCCGATTTATCGCCGCTCGAATACGAACGCCTCGACGCGATCATCTGCTCGACGCGCTCCGTGCGGCGCGGCGATACGCTCTTCCGTTGCGGCAACGCGTTCCAGAGTCTTTACGCGGTGCGCAGCGGCTGCTTCAAGACCGTCGTGATGCATCGCGAAGGTCACGAGCAGGTGACGGGTTTTCATCTGCCGGGCGACGCGCTCGGCCTCGACGGCGTGAGCGCCGATCATCACACGTGCGATGCGATCGCGCTCGAAGACAGCGTCGTCTGCATCATTCCGTTCGAGTTGTTCGAATTGCTGTGCCGCGAAGTCAGGGCGTTGCAGCATCACGTGCATCGCGTGATGTGCAGCGAGATCGTGCGCGAATCCAGTCTCATGATGCTGCTCGGCACGATGACGGCGGAGCAGCGCGTCGCGGCCTTCCTGCTCAATCTCTCGACGCGCATGAAGGCGCGCGGCTATTCGCCCGCGCAGTTCGTTCTGCGCATGACGCGCGGGGAAATCGGCAGCTATCTCGGCCTGAAGATCGAAACGGTCAGCCGCATGTTTTCCCGGCTGCAAAAGGCCGGCGTGATCGATGCGCGCGGCCGCGTCGTGCGGATTCTCGATCAGGCGCGGCTCGAAGAAGTCTGAGCGCGCGCCTGGCGGAAGCGGAAAAATCCGCTGCGCAGCATGACCGACGTGCCGCCGACGCGGTTCAGCACGTGTTCGGCGGCGCCTTCGATCGACGAGCGGTGGCTCTCGAACGCCTGCTGCAAATCTTCCTCGCGCCACGACGCCGCGCCGAAGTGATCCTCCAGCGCTTCGGCGGAAATGGTGCACGCGATGCGCTCGCCATCGGCGAAAGCGGCGAACGTGAGCGAAGGGACATCGCCTTGATAGACGGGCGGCTGGCTCGGAAACGTGATGTTCATGCCGATACCTCGTGAGGGTTCGATCTGCGGCGCATATCCACTGAGTTTTGACCATCGCTTCGTCCCGCGTATTGATCTGGATCAATACCGCTTGCGCAGGAGTCGCAAGGCGTCGTCGAAGGCATGACGCATTGCGATGGTCGGATCGGCGTCGGTGTTGCGTTGCACCGTGAGTTGCTCCCAATCGTGCGTGAGGAGCACCAGTTGCGCATCGTAGAGGGGTTGCCCTGCCGGGTCCGGGCGGGACTTGATCGTGAGCCGGCAATCGACGATATCCGTCGCGATGCCCGCGAGCCGCAACAGTTCGATACCGGCCTCGCGTTCGATCACGTTCGAGCCGGAGAAGCCGAGGTAGGCGATCTGCATGCCGAGGCCCATATGATCGCTTCTCCTGTCAGGCCGCCGTTGTTCACGCACTCTTCAACGCGCGCGTGAGCAGCACGGGACACGTCGAGCGCCTGACGAACGCTTCGGCGACGCTGCCGAGCGCGAGCCTTCGCAACCCGCTGCGGCCATGCGTGCCCATCACGACGAGATCCGCGGGCATATGCACGACGCGTCGCTGCAAACACTTCGCGATCGTGTCGGTCACGTTGCGCGTTTCGGCCAGTTCCGTTTCGCACTTGATGCCCGCATCGATCACTTGCGCATAGGCAATTTCCAGCGTGCGCGCGCCTTCCTCACGAACGTTCACGCGATACTGCGCCGGATACGACGAAAGCGCCGCCACGTCGATGACAAACACGGTGCGCACCGTCGCACGCGCGCCGATGCGGATCGCTTCGTCGAGCGCGCGTTGCGAGCATTCGCTGCCGTCGAGCGCAACCAGGATATTGCGGTACATCGCCTCCCGGCCTTCGACGGAGCTCAGGCCGCCCACTTCAGATTGTCGATGCGCACGAGCTTGCGTTCGATGCGTTCCACGAAGTTATCGATGAGCCGGCGCTCGTCCTGCGCGCTCGTCTGCCCCGTGATCGCGCAGCGCGCGACAGGTTGCTTGCCGGTCAGTCGCGCCATGTCGCGGAACGTGTTCGTCTCGTGCCGCAAGATCTGCGTACTGAAGCAAGCGATGTGCCGCAGCCTGCGCCGGTTCGCGACGATCCACGCACGCACCGGCGCGGAGAGCGTGCCCATCCACACCGGCGTGCCGATCACGACGACGTCGTATGCCATGACGTCCTTCAGCGTTCCGCCGACGCTCACGTCGCAACCGAACACCGTGTCGGCGAGTGCGCGCAGAACGCCGATCGGGCCGGATCTGATCTCTTCGACATCCGCGCGCAGCCGCGTGGCGAGCGCGTGAGCCAGCGCGCGTGTCGTGCCGGTGCGCGAATAGCACACCACGAGCACTTTCGACGCCGGGACGATTGCGTTCATCCGCGAGCTCCATTGCAGGTTGTGACGCTCAATCTATCGCGATGCTTCCTGGCTCCGATTGACTTGAGTCAACCGCTCGCGCATTGGCGCGCGATCCCGTTTCCGTTGATCTGAGTCAAGCGGCTCGCGGCGCCGTCTCCGTAGACTCGGATGCCATTCACTCTCAGCGCATCCGAGGAGTCATTCCATGAGCTACAAGACGATCCTCGCGCACCTCGATACGAGCGTGCGCGCCCATCCCCGTCTGGAAACCGCGCTGCAGCTCGCCAGGCAATTCGACGCGTATGTGATCGGCCTCTTCTCAATCTTCGAGCCGAACGCGCGCGCCTTCAACGTGATGGCCGGCACCGCCGCCTATTACGAAGCGCGGGTGGCCGTGCGCCGCGAACAGGCGGGCGCGCTGGAGCGGCTCTTTGACGCGGAACTGAAGCGGGCGGGCGTATCGGGCGAATGGCTCGCGCCCGGCGAGCCGGCGGATCGCGCGGTGCCGCACCACGCGCGCTGCGCCGATCTCGTGATCGCGAGTCAGGACGATCCGGCCGATCCCGAGTCCTATATCGGCGATGGCTTTCGCGAGAACGTCATCCTGTCCTCGGGACGTCCCGTGTTGCTCATGCCTTGCAGCGGTTTTTTCGCCACCGTGGGCCGCTTTCCGATGATCGCGTGGGACGGCGGCCGCGAAGCCGCGCGCGCTGTCCACGACGCGTTGCCGTTGCTGAAGACGGCCGGGCGCGCGACCATCGTCACGATCGACGAGCGAGCGGACGAACGGATCGCGGGCGCGGACATCGCCGCGTGCATCGCGCGGCATGGCGTTGAGGTCGATGTCGTGTCGAGCGCGAGCGGCGCGGATGCATCGGCCGGCGACATGCTGTTGTCGCGCGCCGCCGATCTCGGCGCGGATCTCGTCGTGATGGGCGGCTACGGCCACGCACGCTGGCGCGAACTGGTGCTCGGCGGCGCGACGCGCACGTTCCTCGAATCGATGACGGTGCCCGTGCTGATGTCGCATTGATTCCGAATGCGCGCTTCGGCGATGAACGCGACGCCGGATCAGTTGAACTCGGAACGCAGGCGTGCTTTCAGATCGATGAGATCGGCTTCATGGGTTCGCAGAACGTCCTGCAATCGCGCAGCGCTATCGTTCAGTCGTGCTATCGAAGCGTGGCATTGTTCGGCTGCGTCGCGGCAAAGGCGCAGGATGTGATCGCGAATCGCCTTGCTCAGCGCGGCATGCAGGCGCTGATAGTCGATGCCCGCGACGGTCTCTTCGAACACGGCATCGTCATCGAGATGGAGAGGCGCGAGCGAGGCGTCGAGTTCGACGGCGTAATCATGAAGCCGCGCGTCGATCTCGCGCGAAAACGATTCGAAAATCGCTTGCGACAAACGTGCGGCGATAGCCTCGACGTCGCGTGCCGATGAATGCGCATCGAGCAAGGCCGGCAATGTCGGCACGACTTCGCGCCACACCGCATTCGCGATCTGCTTCTGCTGATCTTCGAGCGCCGCAATCGCCGCATCCGATGACGAGCGCAATTGCCCCAGCAATGCGTACACGTCGCGGCACAATGCGCTCATCACGTTTTCTTCCAGATGATGCAGGAACACTTCCGCCTGCTTGCGCCGCTTGTAGGCCAACGTCTCTTCGGCAATCGACATCAGCGCGGCATAGAGCTTGTCGAATCCCGCGTCGCTCATCGCCGTTTGCGTTTCGCCCTGCTCGCGCGCGAGATACGAGGAGATCGACACGGGCGCTTTCAGCAGGTCAATGGCCACGCCCATCGACATGAGCTTTTCTTCCGCGCGCGTCCTGACATCGGCTTCCTGCTCGGCGCGATTTTCCGGTGTCTTGTTACGCAGCAACTTGACGATTTCACCGTCGATTTCGTCTTCCTCGTACACGTCGCTACGCGTCACGACGGGCAGAAGCGGCTTGTTGCGATGAAGTTCGCGGCCGAGTTCGTCCAGTTCCTGCACTTGTCCCGGCGATGTGGAACTCGTGAGCCACAACACGCCATCGGCGCTATCGGTGAAGCGTTGCGTGAGTGCCGCGTTGTCCGGCGTGACCGAATGCAATCCCGGCGTATCGACGAGCACCAGCTTTCCTGCAAGACGCACGCCTTGCAGTCGCGCGGTTGTTTCCGTCACGCCTTCCTTGAACCGCTCCGCCGTTTCGACGATGCTTCCCGCATCGAGATAGAAGTACTCCACCGACTTGCCGTGCGCCGCGAATCGATCGGCAAGCAGATTGCAAAGCGAACTCTTGCCCGCGTTGAACTTGCCGAAGACGAGCAGCAAGGCTTTATCGTCGAAGGTTTCGGCGAGTGCCTGCGCGGGTTCGAGATGCGCCCATTGCTGTTTCCATGCGAGCATGCTTTTCTGCAATGCGGCGTTGATTGCTTCGGCATGTTTCGCCAGCGCGCTTCGATTCGTCAACTCCGCATGGACGAGCCGGCTGGATTGCAGATTAACGCTCAGTTGTGCGAGCCATTTTTCCATCGAATGAAGAATGCGCCCGAGATCATGTGCGATGAACTCGAACGCATCGACATCGGCGATGAAGCGTTGTTCGTTGCTCGCATCCGCTTTCATGCGCGGCTTTCCAGTGCGCGCAATGCATGCGACGCCGCGTTCAAAGCGTCGAGCATCGATTCGCTTTGCGATATGCGCGCCGCCAATGCTTTCCTGTCGGCCGATAACTCGAAATAATGGCCGAAGTCGCGCTGCATCCGTTCGCGGCCCGCATCGGTGCAGAACATTTTGCGCAAGTCCTTTCGAAATTTCACCGACACGCCCATGACCGCCACCATCACCGAATTGAGCGCGCGCGCCACCGTTTCCTGTTCCGCTGGCAAGCCGATGACGCCGTGCCCCGCGAGAAAGCTATCGATTTCGATACATGCGCGCGAATAGGCCATCTGAATGTGCGCGCGTTCGAGCTTGCCCGCGGTGATCGCATAAGCGTCCTTCGCGGTGTCCGGCACCGAAGCGTGGTCGGTGCCGAGCGCGTTCAACATTGCGTCGATATCGCCGCTCACCTTGTCGATGACGCGCTGCAAACCTCGATCGAAATTCACGCGCTGTCGTCGCTGCGTCTCGCGCGATTCATCCAGCAAGCGCTCGTGCGCGAGCAGACGTTGCGCCAGTTCTTCGCGGGTTTCATCGAACAACAGCGCGGTTTCATGCGTGCGCGCTTCGGGCACGCGAGCCAGCGCCGCGTCGATTGTCGCGCGCAACGAAGGCATGCCGCTTTTCTCCAGCATCAGCTTCTTGCCTTCGTCCAGTCCCTTTCGATAACGCGTCGATGAAACCGCATTCAGCGCGATGTCACGCCTTTGCGCGCCGATCGCGTGACTGACTTTCTGCAGCTCGGCATCGTCGGCGAGTTGATCCACTTGCGACAGCACGAACAACGTCTGACGCTTCGAGCGTTCACCGTCCGCGCAGAGTTCGGCGAGCAAGGCCAGTTCTTTCGCGTCGAGTTCGCCTTCCTTCGCGGCATGGACGAACAATCGGATATCCGCGTGCAGCCACGCGGCATGCAACGCGTGACGATCGTCTTCGGTGCCGACGTCCGCGTCGAGACCGGGCGCATCCAGCCAGCGCACGCCCCGATGAACGCTGTCGGACAGCTTCACCGTCTCGCGCTTGTCGGCGACGGCGAACGTATTCTGTCCGATCAACTCGTTCAGCAAACGGCTCTTGCCATGATTGTATTTGCCGATGACGGTGACGATAGGCTCGCCATCCGCAAGCAGGATCGCGAGACGCGCCATGTCGTCCGCGCGGTCCGGCAGCACGGACACGATCGCATGTATTGCGTCGCCGCGCGCGTTCATTTCCCTGCTTCATCCATTACCGCGACGGCCTTGATCTCGACGATATAACCCGCCGCACCGCCCAGCATGTGCGCACCGACCGCCGTCCACGCCGGCAACGGATGCGTGTCGAGATAGCGGTCGCGCACCTGCATGAACAAGGGCAGATCGCGCATGTCGGTGTGGAAGGTGGTCACGTCGACGACATCGCTCAATGACGCCCCCGCCGCTTCCAGCACCAGTTTCAGGTTCTCGAAAGCCTGCACGATTTGCGCTTCGCGGCCTTCGACCAGTTGCATGGCCGCATTACGACCGATCTGCCCGGACACGTAAATCGTGTTGCCGACTTTCACTGCGGGCGCGTATCGAATCTTCTCGTACACCGCTTCCATTCCCGCGGGAATAATAGCCTTGCGTTCACTCATGTCATGCGTCTCCTGCACGTTCGATTGTTATCAGCCGTTATCGCCGCCGGCGACCGGCAGCACCGCGCCCGTGATATAGCTCGCTTCGTCCGATGCGAGGAAGAGAATCGGCGCGACCTGTTCGTCGAGACTGCCGTAGCGCTTGAAGAACGTCGATTCGGTGACCTGCTTCACCGCTTCGCCCATCCAGATCTTTTCCTGTTCGCTGTCGCCGCCCGCGTTGCGCGGCACGCGTCGCGGAGGCGCTTCGGTTCCGCCCGGCGCCGCGGCCACCACGCGGATGTTGCGCTCGCCGTATTCCATCGCCAATGCCTGCGTCATCGCGTTGACGCCGCCTTTCGCAGCCGAATACGGCACGCGTCGAATCCCGCGCGTCGCATTCGAAGATACATTCACGATGGTTCCGCCGCCACGCTCCAGCAAATGCGGCAACACGGCATGGCACGCGTAAAGCGTCGGCATGAGCGAGCGCCGGATTTCGGCATCGATCTGCGCGGGCTCGAACTCCGCATACGGACGCATGCGGATCGCGCCGCCGACGCCGTTCACGAGAATATCGATACCGCCGAACTTGCGCGCCGCAAACGCCATCGCCGATGCCGCGCCTTCGTAGGTTTCGAGATCGGCGACGAAGCCCGCCGTCTCCGCACCTTGCGCTTCGGCCGCGACTTCAGCGACGAAATCCGCGCGATCGACGAACAACACCTTCGCGCCCTCGGCGGCCGCACGCAGCGCCACGCCGCGTCCGATGCCCTGCGCCGCGCCCGTGACGACCATCACCTTGCCGGCAAATCGTTGTGTGCTCATGCGGTCACCGGCGCGGCGTTGGGCGTGAACTTCTCGTAGTGGAAGCTGTTGGGCTTCACGCCGTTGTCGTCGAAGTGCTTGCGCACGGCATCGACCATCGGCGGCGGGCCGCACAGGTACACATCGACATCGCCATCATTCAACGATTCCGCGGGCATATGCTGCGTCACCCAGCCCTTGCGCGGATGATCCGAATCCGCATCCGCGACGACGGTGCTGAACGTGAAGTTCGGCAGCTTCGCCGTGTAAGCCTCGATCGCCTCGACCTGCACGAGATCGAGATCGCGCGTCGCGCCATAGATCAGGTGAATCTTCTGCTGCGAGCCGGTGCGCGCGAGCACTTCGAGCATCGACAGGAACGGCGCCAGGCCCGTGCCGCCCGCGAGGAACAGCAGCGGCCGCTCGACGGCGCGCAGATAGAAACTGCCGAGCGGTCCCGTCAACTCCACCGGGTTGCCCGCCTGCGCGGATTCGAGCCACGTGCTCATCACGCCGCCGGGAATCTTCTTGATGAGAAAGCTGATCTTCGTCTGACCCGGCGCGGACGAGAACGAATACGAGCGATGCTGACCGCTGCCGGGCACGTCGATATTCACGTACTGGCCCGGCAGAAAGACCGGCGCGGGCGTGGCGGCATCCACGTCCAGTTCGAGCACGACGGCGGCGTCGTTGTGCGGCTCGATCTTCGTGACCGTCGCGGCGAACTTGCTTTGCGCCGTCTTGCAAGCCGTGGACGACGCCGGAACCGCGATCACGCAATCGCTCGACGGCACCATCTGGCAAGTCAGCACGAGCCCGCCTTCCTTTTCGTCTTCGGAGAGCGCGTCTTCGATGTAATCGTCGCCGAGATCGTAGCTGCCGCTTTCGGCGCGGCATTTGCAGGTGCCGCATACGCCGTCGGAGCAATCCATCGGCAGATTGATCTTGGCGCGGAATGCGGCGTCGAGCACCTTCTCGCCCGCCTTGCATTCGACGAAACGCGTCACGCCGTCTTCGAAATTCAGTGCAATGTTGTAGCTGGACATGTTGCCTCCTACTTCGTGTCTCGTCACCGGGGGCATCAGACGTGGTAGACGTCGAGCACCTGACGGATATAGTCGTTCTTCAGCACGATCTTCTTGTGCGCGATCACCAGAATGTCGTCGACCTTGCGCAGCGTCACGAAGATCGTGCCGAAGAAATGGTCCGTGATCTTGTAGCGATGGTTCAGCGTGTCGAAGTTGTAGCGCACATCGACTTCGTTCTCGCGCTCGGCCAGCACTTCCACATTGGTGACATTGTGGCTCGTGCGCGGCTCGGGCATCGATGCGCCGCTGCGCTCGGTCTTGATGCGGAACACGCGATCTTCGAGGCCGCCGCGATCCGGATAGAACATCAGCGAGATCTGGCTTTCGTGATCTTCGGTGAGCTGATCGTCGTCGTCCCATGCGGGCATCCAGTACGTGACGTCTTCCGCATAGCAGCCGAGCCATTCGTCCCACTGACGGTCATCGAGCAGGCGCGCTTCGCGATACAGCGTCGCGCAGATTTTCAGGTAATCGAAGTTCATGCCCGTGCCTCCGCTTGTTCCTTCTTCAGGGCGTCGCGCATCACGTTCACCCAGTATTCATGCTGCACGACGAAGAGGCCTTCGTCCTCGCTGCGTTCGCCCGAGATGAGCGGCTTGATGCCCATGTTCTTCGCGTTGTCGTCCGGGCCGTGAACCCACAGCGGCGCGCCGCGCGACAGGTCGTTCCACATCGCCGTGATGCCCGCATAACCCGACTGGCATGCGCGGAACTCTTCGAGGTCGTCGCTCGTGCCCATGCCCGACACGTTGAAGAAGTCTTCGTACTGACGGATGCGGATGGCGCGGTCCTCGGCGCTCTCGCCCTTCGGCGCGAAGCAGAAGATGCTGACTTCGGTCTTGTCGACACCCAGCGGACGCACCACGCGAATCTGCGTGCTGAACTGATCCATCAGGAACACGTTCGGATAGAGGCACAGATTGCGCGTCTGGTTGACGATGAACTCCGCCTGCTCTTCGCCCACGCGCGCCTTGATTTCCTCGCGATGCTGGTACACCGGCCGCACTTCCGGGTTCATCGTCTTGGTCCACAACAGGATGTGGCCATGATCGAAGCCATATACGCCCGCGACCGACTTGCTCCAGCTATTGGCATCGACGGCTTTCGTGCCTTCGACCTTGCGGCGGCCCATCGTCGCGGCGTAGTTCCAGTGAACGGTGCTGACGTGATAGCCGTCGCAGCCGTTCTCCATCTGCATCTTCCAGTTGCCGTCGTAGATGTACGAGGAGTTGCCGCGCAGGACTTCGAGTCCGTTCGGCGCCTGATCGACGATCTGATCGATGATGACCTTCGTCTCGCCCAGATAGTCTTCGAGCGGCATCGAATCCGCATTCAGGCTGCCGAACAGGAATCCGCGATAGCTCTGAAAACGCGCAACCTTGCGCAAATCGTGCGAGCCGTGCGTGTTGAATTGAATCGGATATTCGGTGGTCTTCTCGTCCTTCACCTTCAGCAGCTTGCCGGTATTGGAGAACGTCCAGCCATGGAACGGGCACGTGAAGCTGCCCTTGTTGCCATGCTTGCGGCGGCACAGCATCGCGCCCTTGTGCGCACAGGCATTGATCACCGCGTGCAGCTCGCCGGTCTTGTCGCGCGTGACGACCACGGGCTGACGGCCGATCCACGTCGTGTAGTAATCGTTGTTGTTCGGGATCTGGCTTTCGTGCGCGAGGTACACCCAGTTGCTCTCGAAGATGTGCTTCATCTCGAGATCGAACAGGTCGGCGTTGGTGAAGATGTCGCGGCGGCAGCGGAATACGCCGCTTTCCTTGTCGTCCTGAACGGCTGTTTGCAGCAGTTCGTCGAGCTGACTGGCTTTGTCGATGATGGCGGACATGTGTGCTCTCCCTATGCGGCTCCGGTCATGGAGCGCTTGCATCGGTGTCGGATGGTTCTTGCGGAGTTCGAGCGGCGACAGACCTGTCGCCGCTTTGGGCGCGTATCGGGTGATTACGCCGTGGCGGATACGCGCGGGCGATGGACGATCTGGTTGTCCTTGCCCTGCACCAGCGGCGTCAACTGGATGTCGAACACGATTTCCCTGTACGCGTCGTCCTTGAGGCCGAGCGCCGCGCCGCCGGTCTTTTCGACGACATGCGGCACCAGCTCTTCGCGGGTCGCGTAGGCGAAGTCGTCCCAGATGAGCGGATCGCCTTCGATATTGATCTGCGTCGTCAGCTTGCGATGGTTCTCGCTCGTCGCGAAGAAGTGCACGTGCGCCGGACGATTGCCATGACGCGCGAGCGTGTTCAGCAACTGCTGCGTCGCGCCGTGCGGCGGGCAGCCGTAGCCCACGGGCATGAGCGTGCGGAATTCGTAGGTGCCGTCGGCGCCCGTCTTCACCGCGCCGCGCAGGTTGAAGTCGCTCTGCGCGCCGGTCGGATCGAAGTGCGAATAGAAGCCCTTCGAGTTGGCGTGCCAGCATTCGACCACCGCGTTCGCGACGGGCTTGCCGTCCGTGCCGGTCACCGTGCCGCGAATGACGAGCGGGCCGGCGTCTTCGTCGGGATCGACGTCGAGCTTCGCCACGCCGTCGCGCAACGGCGCACCGGCGACATACAGCGGGCCTTCGATGGTGCGCGGCGTGCCACCATGGATATCCGCTTCACGGTCTTCGGCATCCATGCGGATGTCCAGAAACTTTTCCAGACCGAGACCGGCGGCCAGCAGCGCGGCTTCGCCGTCCTGACCCAGCTTGTTCAAGTACGTGACACCGGCCCAGATTTCGTCGGGCGTCATGTCGAGGTCGTCGATCGCCTTGAACAGGTCGCTCAACAGCCGATGCGTGATCTCTTTGGCGCGAGCACTGCCGTCCTGACTTCCGAGGTTCGCAGCGGCCTTCAGCAGGTCCTGCACTTCCTTCGAATCGAACACTTTGATGCTCATGTCTGCTCCTGTTCTCGCAATTTTATGGTGGGGGTTAACCCTTGTTTCAGCACCGGTACAGATATGCTCGGAAGGTATAGTCGGGTGTTGAAACAGAGCGTGAAGGCAGGATAATGGACGAAAAGAAGCCCAGTCCAACACTGATTTAGTATTGGGCTATATCCAGGAGGTATTGAGATGGAGCTGCGACATCTCCGCTATTTCGTAGCGGTGGCAGAAGAACGCAATTTCACGCGCGCCGCGCAGCGACTGCATATTGCCCAACCGCCGTTGAGCCGCCAGATACAGCAACTCGAAGAAACGCTCGGCGTGCAGTTATTCGAGCGCAATTCGCGCCCGCTCAAGCTCACCGAGACGGGCAAGTTCTTCTATTCGCACGCGGTGCAACTGCTCGCGCAGACCGCCGAGCTCGAATCGATGACGCGCCGCGTGGGCAACATCGAGCGCAGTCTTTCGGTGGGTTTCGTCGGCTCGACCTTGTACGGCATGCTGCCGAAGATCATCCGGCGCTTTCGCGACCAGAACGCGACCGTCGAACTGAGTCTGCACGAAATGTCGACGATGGACCAGATCCGCGCGCTCAAGGAAGGGCGTATCGATGTCGGCTTCGGCCGCATTCGTCATGAGGATGCCAACATCCGCCGCGTGATTCTGCGCGAGGAGCAGTTGATCGTCGCGCTGCCGGTCGGTCATCCGCTCTCGCTCGCGAAGCCCGTGCTCTCGCTGCGCGACCTCGTCAACGAGACGCTCATCATCTTTCCGAAGGCGCCGCGCCCCAGTTATGCGGATCAGGTGCTTTCGGCCTTCGAGGATCGCGCGCTCGCGCCGCGCAAGATCTACGAAGTGCGCGAGCTGCAGATCGCGCTGGGGCTCGTCGCGGCGGGCGAAGGCGTGTCCGTCGTGCCGAGCAGCGTCAACGGTCTGAAGCGCGACGACGTAGCCTACAAGTCACTCGACGATCCGACGCTCGTCTCGCCGGTCATCATGAGCATGCGCGCCCTCGACGAGTCGCGCGACATCAAGGAAATGCTCGAACTCATCTACCGGCTGTACGAAGAGGAGCGGATCGCCCATACGCCGCGCACGGATCGGGGGCGATGACGCGCGTCATACCTCGGGGGTATCGCACTAGACGTCAACGGTGTTGGACAGGCGGCAAACGGGCGCGCAATACTTCAGCAACCCTCCCATTCCGACATTTCAGGTATGAACGCCCAAATCACCTCCGTCGAAGCGATCCTGGTTGACCTGCCGACCATTCGCGCGCATCAGCTCGCGATGGCGACGATGCAGCAGCAAACCCTCGTCATCGTTCGTCTGCGCACGAGCGACGGCATCGAGGGCCTTGGCGAAGCCACGACGATCGGCGGCTTGTCTTACGGCGATGAAAGTCCCGAGGGCATCAAGCTGACCATCGATACTTATCTTGCGCCCGCGCTCGTCGGACAGGACGCGGCCAACATCAACGCCGCGATGCTCCGGCTGAACAAGGTCGCGCGCGGCAACCGCTTCGCCAAGTCGGCGATCGAAACCGCGCTGCTCGACGCGCAGGGCAAGCGCCTCGGCGTGCCCGTCTCCGAACTGCTCGGCGGCGCGGTCCGCAAGACGCTGCCCGTGCTCTGGACGCTCGCGAGCGGCGACACCCAGCGCGATATCGAAGAAGCCGAAATGCTGCTGGCCGAACGCCGTCACCATACGTTCAAGCTGAAGATCGGCCGGCGCGGCGTTCGCGACGACGTCGCGCACGTGTCGAAGATCAAGGCCGCGCTCGGCGACCGCGCCAAAGTCACCGTCGATGTGAACCAGGCCTGGAACGAAACCGATGCCGCGCTCGGCATCGAAGCGCTGCAGGCGGCGGGCATCGATCTGATCGAGCAGCCGACTCCGCGCGAGCAGCGCGGCGCGCTCGCGCGGCTCGCGGCGCGCTTCATCGTGCCGATCATGGCCGACGAAGCGGTGACCGGCCCGGAAGACGCGCTCGACCTCGTGCGTCAGGCATGCGCAGACGTGTTCGCGCTGAAGATCGCGAAGTCCGGCGGCATCTACGGAATGATGCGCACCGCCGCCATCGCGGATGCGGCGGGCGTGTCGCTCTACGGCGGCACGATGCTCGAAGGCAGCATCGGCTCGATTGCATCGGCGCATGGATTCAGCGCGCTTCCGCAACTCGCGTGGGGCACCGAACTCTTCGGACCGCTTCTCCTGAAGGACGACATTGTCACGGCGCGCCCGCAGTATCGCGACTTCGATCTGCACATGCCGGAAGGCCCGGGCCTCGGCTTGCAGATCGATGAAGACAAGCTCGCGTTCTATCGCCGCGACAAACACTAACCCGCACATCGAGGACGACATGCTTTATCTCGTAAGAATGGACGTACACTTGCCGCACGACATGCCCGCCGCGAAAGCCGATGAAATCAAGGCGCGCGAGAAGGAATACTCTCAGGAGCTGCAAAGGCAGGGCAAGTGGCAGCAGTTGCATCGCGTCGTCGGCGAGTATGCGAACTACAGTGTCTTCGACGTCGACTCGCACGACGAACTGCACAGCATCCTTTCGGGCCTGCCCTTGTTTCCCTATATGACGATGAAGGTGACCGCGCTCGCGCATCATCCTTCGTCCATCCGCTGACACGGCGAAAGGAACTCATGAAGCGCGACACGGAACCCGGCCTGATGCCGGCCGCATCGAAAGGCAGCGGGTCCGTGGCGGCGGTGAGCGCCGGGCTGCTCGCCGTCATCATCTCGTATGCCGGGCCGCTCGCGATCTTCTTTCAGGCCGCGCACACGGCGCATGTCGGCAACGACGTGGTCGCGTCGTGGGTCTGGTCCATTTCGATGGGCGCGGCCGTCTCGGGCATCGCGTTAAGTGTGTGGCTGAAGCAGCCGATCATCACGGCGTGGTCCGCGCCGGGCACGGCATTGCTGGTCACGCTCTTTCCCGGCATGCCGGTGAGCGAGGCGATCGGCGCGTATATCGTCGCTGCGGCGTGCATCTTCGTGCTCGGCGTGTCGAGATGGTTCGACCAGATCGTCAAGCGCATACCGAAAGGCATCGCCTGCGCGATGATGGCCGGCATCCTGTTTCAGTTCGGCACCAACGTGTTCAAGTCGATTGCCGTCACGCCGTGGCTCGCGTTCGGAATGGTGGCGAGCTTCCTCGTTTTCCGCCGATGGGCGCCGCGCTACTGTCTCATTCTGGTTCTGCTGTCCGGCGGCGCGCTCGCCGTGGCGCTCGGGCTGACGAATTTTTCGTCGGTCAGCGTTCATCTCACGCGCCCCGTGTTCACGATGCCCACATGGTCCTGGCAATCGACCGTGAGTCTCGCCGTGCCGCTCGTCATCGTCAGTCTGACGGGCCAGTTCCTGCCCGGCTTCGCGATCCTGCGCGCCTCCGGCTATCACACGCCGACGCGCCCGGTTCTCCTGACGACGAGCCTCGCGTCGATGCTGGTCGCGTTTTCGGGCGGCATCACGATCGTCATCGCGGCGATCACCGCGGCGCTGTGCACCGGACCCGATGCGCATCACGACCCGAAGCGCCGCTACATCGCCGGGATTGCCAACGGACTCTTCTATCTCATCGGCGGATGCTTCGCCGGGACGGTCGTCATGCTGTTCGCCGCGCTGCCCAATGCGTTCGTCGCCGTGCTCGCCGGCCTCGCGTTGCTCGGCGCGATCGTGGCGAACGTCGTCGGGCTGGTGCAGGACGAGGCGCATCGCGAAGCGTCGTTCATCACGTTCATCGCCACGGCGTCGAACATGAGTTTCCTCGGACTGGGTTCCGCGTTCTGGGGCATCGTGTTCGGCACGCTCGCTCATCTCGTGCTCGGGCGCGCGAAGCATACGCGCTGAGCGAACGCCGGATCCGGGCCCGGCTACGCGCTGTACGCGGCCTCCTGGCTGACCACATCCGCGTTCGACGCCTGCGCGCAAAGCCGCCCGATCGCCGCTCGATTCACCTTCCCCTGCTCCGTGAGCGGCACGCGCTGCACGACCGCCATCCGCACGGCCTTTTCGACGCGCACGCCGCACGCCGACGCGAGCGCACGCACACACCGCGCGATATCGACACGCTTGCCCGCCCACGGCACGACCACGACATCCCACAGATATCCGCGCGCGACATCCGCCGATGCCACCGCGCGCGCATAGCGAACATCGGGCAATGCGCACAACGGCGTTTCGATTCGCGCCGGACCGATGACGATGCCGTCGATTTCGGCGACATCGGCGGCGCGTCCGAGCACGTGCAGATGCATGTTTTCATCGTGCGCATCGAGCTGATCGAGCAGGACATCGACATAGGAACGCATGCCTCCTTCATGAGCGATGGATGCAGTGTGCTTGCGCAGAATGAGGTGAAAATGAGCGGCCGCCTGCGCGAATATCAGATTGCCATTCCGCCCGACACTTCGATACGCTGCGCGTTCACCCAGCGATTGTCCTCGGACAGCAGCGACGCGATCATCGGTCCGATGTCGTCGGGCAGGCCCGCGCGGCCGAGCGCCGTCATGTCGGCGATGCGTTTGTTCAGCTCCGGATTGTCGCGCACGATGCCGCCGCTGAAATCGGTCTGTATCGCGCCCGGCGCGACTACGTTGACGGCGATGCGGCGCGGCGCGAGTTCCTTTGCCATGTACTTCGTGAGCACTTCGACCGCGCCTTTCATCGAGCCATAAGGCGCGCTCTCCGGCACGATGATGCGCGTCAGGCCCGAAGAAATGTTCACGATGCGCCCGCCGTCGCGGATCAGCGGCAGCAGCTTTTGCGTGAGAAAGAACACGCCCTTGAAGTGGACGTTGTAGAGCGTATCGAGTTCGGCTTCCGTCGTCTTCTCGATGCTGTTGTGATGCGACGTGCCCGCGTTGTTGACGAGATAGTCGAAGCGCTCGGCGCCCCAGTCGGCGAGCGTGTTGCGCACGTCGTTCACGAAGGCGTCGAAGCCGCGCGTGTCGCCGGTATCGAGTCGAAGCGCGCGCGCCTTGCCGCCCGCCTTCGCGACGAGCGCCGCGACCTGCCCGGCTTCCGCTTTATTGCTGCGATACGTGAAGATGCTGTCGACGCCTCGCGCGGCAAGGCTCAGCACCGTATTTCGACCAAGCCCGCGGCTGCCGCCGGTGACGATCGCAATTTTTCCGGTAGACATGGTTCACGCTCCTTCACGCGCCTGTGGTCAGCCGACAGGATAGCGAGCGCGGCGCTGACCGATAATCCGCGTCAATCCGCACAGGGCGTGCGAACGGCCGCACAATCAGTCACGTTGAAGCACGCGCGAAAGCACGTGCTCTTCGAGTTCCGCAAAACCCGGCGCCGTGCGCGTGCGCGGCCTTTGCAACGGCACCGCGGTATCGAGCGTGATGCGCCCTGCATCGATCAGGACGATGCGATCGCCGAGCGACACCGCTTCCTGCACGTCGTGCGTGACGAGCAGCGCCGTGAACCTGTGCTCGCGCCACAGCCGCTCGATCAGTCCGTGCATTTCGATGCGCGTCAACGCATCGAGCGCGCCGAGCGGTTCGTCGAGCAGCAGCAAATCCGGCCGATGCACCAGCGCACGCGCGAGCGCCACACGCTGACGCTGCCCGCCCGACAAGCGCGACGGCCAGTCCTTCTCGCGCTCGGCGAGGCCCACTTCGGCGAGCGTCGCGCGGGCGTCCTCGCGTTTGCTGCGCGGCAAGCCGATCATCACGTTGTCGAGCACGCTCTTCCACGGCAACAGGCGCGCGTCCTGAAACATGATGCGCACGTGCAGATCGCTTGCCGTCGGCCGGGCGTTGCGCTGCACGACGCCGCGCGTCGGCTGATCGAGACCGGCGACGAGCCGCAGCAAGGTCGACTTGCCGCATCCGCTGCGTCCGACGATCGATACGAAACTCCCGCGCTCGATCGAGAAATCCAGTTGATCCAGCACGGTGCGCTCGCCGAAGCACTTCTGTACGCCGCGCAGCGAGACGGCGAGATCGCGCGCCCCGAGCGGCGCGCGTGCATGCGTTTCGGCGCGCCTGAATACGGGCGCCAGCGTGTCGCTATCGATCAGATTCATGATTGCGCCTTCGTTTGATAAGCCGGATGCCAGCGCAGCGTCGCGCGTTCGATCGCGCGGGCGGCCATATCGGCGAGCTTGCCCAGCAGCGCATAGAGCAGGATGCCGACCACCACGACATCGGTTTGCAGGAATTCGCGGGCGTTCATCGTCATGTAGCCGATGCCCGATTGCGCGGAGATCGTTTCGGCGACGATCAGCATCACCCACATCAGCCCGAACGCGAAGCGCACGCCGACGAGAATCGAGGGCATCGCGCCCGGCAGAATCACATGCCGGTACAGCGCGAAGCCGGACAAGCCGTAGCTCTTCGCCATCTCGATCAGATCGCGATCCACCGAGCGGATGCCGTGATACGTGTTGACGTAGACCGGAAAGAACACGCCCAGCGCGACCAGCACGAGCTTCGCTTCCTCGCCGATGCCGAACCACAGGATCAGAAGCGGAATCATCGCGAGCGCGGGGATGTTGCGGATCATCTGCACGGTCGAGTCGAGCGCGACTTCGGCGGGCTTGAAAAGTCCCGTCGCGAGCCCGAGCGCGAAGCCGATGCCGCCGCCCATCGCGAAGCCCGCGAACGCGCGGCCCGCGCTGACCTTGACGTTCGCCCAGAGATCGCCGGATTCGATCAGCGACCACGCCGCCTTCACCACCGCGAGCGGTTCGGGCAGCACGCGCGACGACAGCCCGCCGGTGCGCGCCGCGCTCTCCCATGCGACGAGAATCAGCACCGGCACGAGCCAAGGCAACGCGCGCCGACCGATAGCCTGCGGCGTCATGATGCCGATACCTTCGGCAACTCCGACGTGCCGATGACTTCGCCGAACGGCCCCGAAAGCGGCCCGCTCGCCTGCTCGCGCTGCGCGCGCGGCAGCAGCGGAAACACCAGTTCGGCGAAGCGATACGATTCTTCCAGATGCGGATAGCCCGAGAGAATGAACGTGTCGATGCCCAGTTCCGCGTATTGCTTCATGAGACCCGCGACCTGCTCCGGATTGCCGACGAGCGCCGTGCCCGCGCCGCCGCGCACGAGTCCGACACCCGCCCACAGATGCGGATACACCTCCAGCTTGTCGCGATTGCCGCCGTGCAGCGCGGCCATGCGGCGCTGCCCCTCCGAATCCATCTTCGCGAACTGCGCCTGCGCGCGGCGAATGGTGTCGTCGTCGAGCTTGCTGATGAGCTTGTCGGCGTCGGCCCATGCTTCCTGCTCGGTCTCGCGCACGATCACATGCAGCCGAATGCCGAACTTGATCGTGCGGCCTTCGTCGGCGGCGCGGCGGCGGATGTCGGCCAGTTTCTTCCCGACGTCTTCGGGCGGTTCGCCCCACGTCAGATACGTGTCGATGTGCTTCGCCGCGATCTCGTGCGCCGCCGCCGACGAGCCGCCGAACCACAACGGCGGATGCCGCTTCTGCACCGGCGGATACAGCACCTTGCCGCCCTGCGATTGCAGATGCTTGCCGTCGAAATCGAAGCTGCCGTTGTCGTGCGACTGTTCGAGCAGGCCGCGCCAGATGGTGAGGAATTCGTCGGTGATTGCGTAGCGCGTGTCGTGATCGTGGAAGATGCCGTCGCCGGCGAGTTCGTTCGGATCGCCGCCCGTCACGACGTTGATGAGGAGACGCCCGTTCGAGAGCCGGTCGAACGTCGCTGCCATGCGCGCCGACAATCCCGGCGAACTCAGCCCCGGACGGATCGCGACGAGAAACTTGAGACGCTTCGTCGCCGGGATCAGGCTCGACGCGACCACCCACGCGTCCTCGCAGGAACGGCCCGTGGGCAGGAGCACGCCTTCATAGCCGAGCGTATCGGCGGCGACCGCGATCTGACGGAAGTAGTCGTAATGCGCGGCGCGCGCGCCTTGCGATGTGCCGAGATAACGACTGTCGCCGTGAGTGGGAATGAACCAGAAAACATTCATCGCGGAATCTGCCTTTTCTGTGTGTCGTCGGTCGAATGAGTGCTTGCCGCGCTCGATGGCTACAGCGCTCCGACGAGTCTGACGACGCGTCGCGCGCAGCCGAACCCTCGATTCGCGCAAACGATGTGCGTGATCGTGCTGACGCGGAAACGCGCTCAGGCGACGTTCCAGCGCGCCTCGGTCACGTCGAGCTTCCTGGGAATCAGCTTGAGCCCGGTGAAGGTATCGGCGATCTGCTGCTGATAGGCGAGCGTGGCCGGCTCGATCGCCTGCACGCCGTACGACGTGCGCCTGAGCGCGGTTTCGAGGATGCCGGTATCGAGCCCGACGAGCGGCGACAGTTGCGCGGCCACGGCCGGCACGTTGTCGCGCGCCCAGCGATCGATTTGATCGAGTTCGTCGAGCACCGCGCGCACGAGTTGCGGCTGCGCCGTGGCGATCTTGCGCGTCGCGAGGTAGTACTGCACGTTGCGCACGAGGCCGCTCGCGTCGGTGAGCTGGCGCGCGCTGGCCTGCTTCTCGACGGCGGCGAGATACGGGTCCCAGATCGCCCATGCATCGATGCTGCCTTGAACGAAGGCGGCGCGCGCATCGGCGGGCGCGAGATAGACGGGCTGGATGTCGGACCAGGCGAGGTTCGCCTTTCTGAGCGCTTCGACGAGCAGAAAATGAACGTTCGATCCCCGGTTCAGCGCGACTTTCTTGCCGCGCAATTCGGCGACCGAATGGAGTGCCGAATCCTTCGGCACGACGATGGCCTCGGCGCGCGGCGCGGGCGGCTCGTGTCCGATATAGACGAAGTCGACACCCGCCGCCTGGGCGAAGATCGGCGGCGTTTCACCGACGGTGCCGATATCCACCGCGCCCGCGTTGAGTCCTTCGAGCAGTTGCGGCCCGGCGGCAAATTCGAGCCATTGCACGGCGATGCCTTGCGCCGCGAGACGTTTCTCGAGCGAGCCGCGCGCCTTGAGCACCACGAAATTGCCATACTTCTGATAGCCGATGCGCAGCGTCTTCGGCGCATCGGCCGCCTGCGCGACGCGTCCGGCGAGTGCCCCCGACAGCCCCGCACCGAGCGCGGCGAGCGTGAAAAGCGTGCGGCGGCGCGCGGGAATGAAGGACGTGTTCTTCCGGTCGGACATGCGTGGATCCTCGTTTGTGAATCGGCATCTCTACCGATGCCTGTTTCGAGGATGCTATCAACGCGAGGCTTTGCGGCTAAGCGAGAAATCGTGCTATCGATATCGTTTGGCCTGGACGTTTCTCATCACGCATATCGATATGCGCCCGGTATGACTTGGCGCGCGCGGCGTTACGCGACGAGGCGGAACTCGTCGCCGCGAACAACGAACGGCCAGCGTCGATTCAATGCAGACGCCGCACCGCACGCAGCAGGAGATCGCCGTTTTCGGTAATGCGAGGCAGCCGGGCGCCGCTCACGAGTTGCTCCATCGCGATGAGTTGGCGTTCGAGCAGCGTGTCCAGTTCGTGCCGGTCGCCGATCTGGTCGGCGGCGTCCTTGACTAGCATGAGGGTTGCAAATTCGTGTGCGCTGAGCATACCTGTCTCCCGATCGTTCGAATGACTATGGAGGTCAGCGTCAGGACGCATGACCCGGGGGTACCTCGGGCCGCGAAAAGCAGCGGGCTTTGATAGTAGGACGGGCTTCGCATCCGGGGCAATACGGGTCGTCCCGGATATTGGGAGTTTGAAAACCGGCGCAACGGAGCGGCGTGTCAGAGCCCCGGCATGACCGGATACGGAATCGTGTGGTCTTCGACCCGTTTCACGCCCGGAATGCTTTCCGATGCAATGCGCATGGCATCGAGTTGATCTCGCGACCACACCGTGCCCCACAGATGCACGACGCCGTCGCGCACGACGATATTGCGCCCCGGGAACGCCCAGCCTCGTCCGGTGAGATCGCCCATCAGCATCGCGCGGATGTCGGCGTCGCTTGCGAGCGCGTTCGGCGAGGGTTCCACGGCGAGCGCCGACGCCAGCGCCTGCACGAGATTCGAACGGCTGACGATGCCGACGAGACGGCCGTCGCGCAGCACGGGCACGCGCTTGATGTGACGGCTTTCGAGCACCGCGGCGATATCGGCGAGCGAGGTTTCCTCGTTCACGCAGATCGGCTCGCGGCTCATGATCTCGCCGACCGTCGACGCATGCGACTTGATGTAATCGGCCGCGCCGTCGGAGCCGAGCATGTCGAGCCACCACGAGCGGCGGCTGCGCTTCTCGGTGCCGATTTCTTCCCGGTGAAGCAGATCGCCCTCGCTGATCATGCCGACGACCTGCCCTTCCTCATCGACGACGGGCGCGGCGCTGATGCGGTGCTGCACGAGCAATCGCGCGAGTTCATGCACCTTGGTGTCGGGCGAGACGGAAACGACGGGGGAAGTCATTACATCGCGTGCTTGCATCATGTGCTCCGAAAGTCGATTGATGAGACCGTGCGAGCATGCGCGCGTCTTGACTCGCGCAAGCCCAGGATCACTTTAAGGATCGCCGTGCTTTTACGGTTGACCTGCATCAATCATTTCGCTGGAGCGCGCATGCGGCCGACGGACGCGGCCCGGCTCAATGTGCGGCGATGAACGCGGTGACATCGGCGAGAACGGGCGAGTCCTTGCGCCGCGCCGCCGAGAACGACTTGACGATCGTATCGTGGCCGTAGCCCGGATACTTCTTCAGCACGACGGTGTCGTGATGCGCGCGCAGCGCCTCGGCGAAACGATCGCTGTTGCGCGGATCGACATCGGTATCCGCGGTGCCCGCGGCAAGCAGCATCGGCGGCTCGTCGCCCGAAACGAACGCGATGGGCAACGCGGCCGCGCGCGACGCCGCCGGAAAGATCTCGTCCATATGCGGATCGCTCGTCGGGATGGCGGCGTACGGACCCGCGAGTCCGATCA
The DNA here is from genome assembly GCF_900258035.1 of Caballeronia novacaledonica. Classification (GTDB taxonomy): domain Bacteria; phylum Pseudomonadota; class Gammaproteobacteria; order Burkholderiales; family Burkholderiaceae; genus Caballeronia; species Caballeronia novacaledonica. The sequence goes on from NZ_OGTP01000008.1 coordinate 108,840, forward strand.
TCCCCGACAGCGACGTGTTCGCGATGCCTTTCGCCGCCAGATAGCGCGGATCGGTCGCGAGCATCGCGGCCATGTGCGCGCCGGAAGAATGGCCCATCAGGAAGATGCGCTGCGGATCGCCGCCGAACTCGCGTGCGTGATCGCGCGTCCAGCGCACGGCTGCGGCGGGGTCATCGAGAAAGTCCGGAAACACGGCTTCCGGATAGATGCGGTAATCCGGCGCGACCGTCACGATGCCGTGCGCGGCGAGCGCCTCGGCTATGTCGCGCGAGTCCGACCGATGCCCGCTTTGCCAGCCGCCGCCGTAGAAATACACGACCACCGGCAGATTCGCGCGATTGCGTGATTTGGGCGCGTAGACGTCGAGCCGCTCGCGAGGCAACTTGCCATACGCGACGCCATCCACGCGTTCGCTGTCGTGATCGAGCGCGCGCGCCGCGACCACCCCGCCCACGCATGCCGCCAGTGCGAGGGTAATGAATTTTCTTCGTGCCGGAAAATGCATGTCGCCATGGAGTCTCTTCTTGCCAGCCGTCATTAAACAATGCGCCGCCGCAAATGTCCGTACGCAAGTTATCGAAAGGCATTTGCAAGGATATAGTTCGTTCTCCCATCGGTTGGATCGCGGTTGCATGAAGTCAAGTGTCATTCATACCGATTCCCGACGCGTGCCTTCAACCAGCCGACGACTTTTGTTCCTCTCCGCACATTGCGACGCAATCTGGCTGGATACGCTTCATCGTCGATGACGTCGGTCCGTCCGGAATCGGACCTCGAAAAGATAGAGAGCGCCCAAGGCGCCGCACACAATTCAAAGACTCAAAAAAAAGAAGGCAAGCCGACGGGACCCGGTATTGCCATAACCGCTGAGGGAGCTTTTCATGGATCGTTCGGAACCGCCCAACGAGGCGAGAGCACGTCTGCCGATTTTCGACCACGAACCCGTTCGCACCGCGCAGTCGCAGATGACTGCGTTCACCGCGGCGCTGCAAGCACAGACGGGTCGGCCATTCACACACTACGACGAGTTACACGATTTCTCGGTCAGGGAATATCGCGATTTCTGGAAATGCTTCATGCAATCGAAGCATGGACCGAAATGGTCGGGGGAAGCCGAGCCTGTATGCGTCGGCGACATCTGCGAGCACGCGCGCTTCTTTCCCAACGTGACGCTGAACTACGCGGAGAATCTGCTCGACTTCGCCATCGCCCCCGAAGACGCGCCCGCGCTCACCGCCTGCCACGCCGATGGCCGCCGCGTGCATCTGACGCGCGGCGAGTTGCGCGCGCGCGTGGCTCGCCTCGCCGATGCGCTCACGCAGCTAGGCCTGCGCGAAGGCGACCGCGTCGCGGGCGTGATGCGCAACGACGCCGACGCCATCGTCACCGCGCTTGCCGTGACCGCGATCGGCGCGACGCTGTCGACCGCCGCGCCGGAGATGGGCATCGAAACGCTGCTCGACCGCTTCACGCAGCTCGAACCGCGCTTCCTGTTCGCGCATATCGCGGCAAAGCCGTTCGACACCGGCACGCCGCTCGCGCGGAAAATGGCGTTGCTCGCCGACGCGCTGCCATCGCTTGCGGGCATCGTCTGCATCGACGGCGATCCGTCGGCCGTGCGCGGCGCGGCGCCCGTCAACACGCTCGACGCGCTGCTCGCGGCCGGCGATCCGCGCCGCGTCGAATGGAAGCGCTTCAACTTCAATCATCCGCTGTTCGTGATGTTCTCGTCGGGCACGACCGGCAAGCCGAAGTGCATCGTGCACGGCACGGGCGGCAGTCTGATCGAGCATCTGAAGGAGCATCGGCTGCACTGCGACTTGCGGCCGGGCGACCGCCTGTACTTCCACACCAGTTGCGCGTGGATGATGTGGAACTGGCAATTGTCGGCGCTCGCGTCGGGCGTCGAGATCGTGACTTACGACGGCCCGATCGCATCGGTCGATACCTTGTGGCGCCTTGTCGCGGAAGAGCGCGTCAACGTGTTCGGCACGAGTCCCGCGTACCTGAAGATGTGCGAGGACGCGGGGCTCGTGCCGTCGCGTGAGTTCGACCTGAGCGCGCTTCACGCGATGATGTCGACCGGCGCGATCCTCTTCGACGCGCAATTCGAATGGGTCCGCGACAACGTGAAGCCGCTGCGGCTCCAGTCGATTTCCGGCGGAACCGATATTCTCGGCTGCTTCGTGCTCGGCAATCCGAATCTGCCCGTGTACGCGGGCGAAGCGCAGTGCAAGAGCCTCGCATTCGATGTCCAGGCGTGGCGCGACGGCGCGCGCGCGCAGGGCGTCGGGGAACTGGTGTGCGTGAATCCGTTCCCGTCGCGCCCGCTCGGGTTCCTTAACGACCCGGAAGGCGAACGCTTTCACAAGGCGTATTTCAGCGCGAATGCCGGCGTATGGACGCACGGCGACCAGATCGAGTTTCCGCCGGAAGGCACCGCGCGCCTGCATGGGCGCAGCGACGGCGTGCTCGTCGTGCGCGGCATCAACGTCGGGCCGGGCGAGATCTACGGCGTGCTGAACGATATTCCCGAGATACGCGAGGGCATCGTCGTTCAGCAGCGCATGCGCGATGCCGCCAGCGCCGATGGTCCGGGCAATCCCATCGGCGAGCGTCTCGTGCTGCTCGTCACGCTCAAGCCGGGCGCGCGGCTCAACGGGGCGCTGATCGCGCGGATCCGGCGCGATCTCGTGCGCCGCACGTCCGCCGCGCATGTGCCGGACGTGATCGCGGCCGTCGACGATCTGCCGGTGACGCATAGCGGCAAGCTCACGGAAGCCGCGGTGCGCAACGCGGTCAACGGACTCGACGTGACCAACGCCGCCGCGCTGCGCAATCCCGCCTCGCTCGACGCGATCCGCTTGCATCCGGCCTTGCAGCCGCATTCTGCCGAAGCGCCGCAGACCTTTGCGACGCGCGAGGAACTGGAACGGCTGCTGCAAACGAAATGGGAGCGGTTGTTCGCCTTCGCGCCGATCGGACGCGACGACAACTTCTTCGAGCTAGGCGGACATTCGCTGCTGGCGGCGCGGCTGCTCGCGGAACTTCAGCCGGTCATCGGACGGCCGATTCCGCTTGCGACCATGCTGCGCGCACCGACCATCGCGAAGCTCGCCGACGTGATCGACAACGGTGCGCTGCCGCAGTCGTCGGAAGTGCTGGTGCCGATGCGCGAAGGCGATGGCGCGCCGCTCTTCTTCGTGCACAGCGTGACGGGATCGGTGCTCGAATGCACGCGGCTCATCGGCAGTCTGCGCAAGCCGCGCCCGGTGTATGGGCTGCAAGCGGTCGGGCTCGACGGTGAAACGCCGCCGCAGCGCCGCGTCGAGGACATGGCGAAAACTTACGTCGACGAGATTCGCAAGGTTCAGCCCAACGGGCCGTATGCGCTCGCGGGTTTCTCGTTCGGCGGGCTGATCGCGCTCGAAATCGCGCAGCAGTTGCTCGGCGCGGGCGAACAGACGGAATACGTGTGTCTGCTCGATACCTACGTGCAGGAACGCTGGCTGCCGTGGCTCGCGCTGCTCGAATTCAGACGCGACTATGTGAGCCGGCTGTTCAAGACGCTCTCGGGCATGTCGCCGAAAGCGCGCGTGGGTTTCGCCACGGCCAAGTTCCACGCGGCCATGAAAAAGGTGTCGATGCGCCTCGGACGCGTGCCGCAGGCGCAACCCGCACCCGCCGCCGATCCCATGCCGCCGGTGTTGCGGCGCATGCGCGACACGTGCCGCACGGCGATGAACAACTATCGGCCGAAGCCGTACACGGGCGGACGGATCGTCTACGTGCGCGCCGCCTTGCGCGACGAAGACCGAGGCGATCCGCTGCCGCTGTATCGCAAGATCGCGCGCGGCGGGCTGACGGTCGCGGAAGTGCCGGGCAACCATGCGGGCGTCATCGAAGAGCCGGGCGTCTATGCCGCCGCCGCCGCGCTCGATCGAGACTACGGCGTGGAGAATGAGTCGGAAGTGCAGCGCCGCAGTCACGGCGTGATGGTGCGGGGCACGTAGAAGCAGTCACCGGATCGTCAGCCGTTCGCGGATGCGAAGCGGCTGACGTTCCCGGTTCAGCGATGACCGCGCTCGCCGGTGCCAACGTAAGGCGGCGCGAAGCGGGTCCAGAAGAGATAGCAGGCCAGCACGCTGGCCGCGCCCACACCGGTGCCGAGCGGCACGCCCAGCGGTCCGAAAAAGCGAATCAGCACCGCATTGGCGGCCAGCTTCGTCGCGAAGCCGAGCACAGAAATGACCGTGATCGCCTTGTAGCGTGCTTCGCTCGCGAACAACTGGATCAGCACGCACATGCCGAACGAGAACGGTATCTGCGAAAGCCCGAAGCGAAAGAGGCTCGTGACCGCTATCGTGTCCTCGCTCGTGAATGCGCCCTTCTGAAAGAACAGCTTGATCGCATACGGCGCGAGCATGTAGGCGATCACGGAGCCGACCAGACCCACGGCCAGCATCACGAACGACCATTTGATCGCCGTGCTGCGCGCCCGCGCATGATCGCCGCGATGCAGGATTTCCGAAAGAATCGGCAGCGTCGCCCGGCTGATGGCGATCGCGCCCATGCTCACGAGCAGCGAGAGCAGCCGGTTCGCATAGCCGAGCGTCGCGATGGCGCCATCGCCCATATGCGCCATGAAATACTGATCGACGGGAAGCCACAGATTCGCGACCACCGAGCCGATCAGCAGCATGCCCATCGAGCGCGTCATTCCCGGCCACTCCTTCGCCCGCAGCGACAGACGCGGACGCGCGGGCACGGCATCGGCGCGCTTCGCGAGGATGCGCAGCCAGGCGGCCTGGATCACGATGCCGATCGTCGTGCCCACGATGAGCGGCGTGATCGACGTGTTGTCGCGCGCGCTCAGCACGAACACGAGCAGCGCGATCGCCGGAACGCATTCCAGCAGCGTGTTGATGTGCTTTTCCGAAGCCTGCAGCCGCGCCGCCGAAATGCAGATGGTGAAAGCCAGCACGCCGACCGGCGTCATGCCGACGACCATCTGGCGGCACATTTCGCGCGTCGATTCGGCGAGGCTTCCCGAGAAAAAGCCCACCATGTGCGGCCAGAAAAAATAGAGCAGCAACGAAACCACGATGCCGATGGCGAGGCCGGCTGCTTCGAGTTCGCCGAGAAGCTGGTTCTGGCGGGCCTTGTCGTTTCTGAGCGCGACGAGCGCGGGAACGAGCAGCACGCTCAACTGGTTCGTGATCGTCGCGGGCAGCCAGGTGACGAGCGTGAGCGCGAGCTGATAGGCATCGACGGTGCCGCTGACGCCGTAGCGATAAGCGATCGCCATTTCCTTCGATGCGCCGATGAACTTCCCGGCGAGCACGAATAGCAGCAGGACGAAGGCGCTCCTCGCGATGCGCTTGTGATCCTGATGAACGCCAAGCAGACGCTCCCTTAGCGATTGCACTGTTGCGGTCAGCACGCTTCCTCCGGCAAATTGACCCGATCCGCGCAGGACCGGCTGGCCGCTTGCGCACCGAGGGAGCGTGCATCAAACGCGGCGGGCGGACTGTTCGCCACGCCACCGGCGCGCGCCGATGCGGTGTTGCGCGGACATTCGCGCGCCCGCCTTGTGCGCTACCGGGCAGAAGTCCACGACCATAACGTGCGAGAGTTGCGGCTGCGCGACGGCTTACCGGGGCCCCGTCATCGTGAAAACCAAGGCGTGCATGGGATGTCAATGAAGAAATCGATCGTGGCTGGCGCGATGTTGATCGTCGTTTCCCTGCTTGTCATCAACGCACCCGGCGTGACGAGGCATTTTCAGACGGTTTCCGCTGCCTGGGACGATGGCCGTATTCTGGATCGCCTTACGTTGCACAATCTCATGCGCTGGTGGCGGCAGTTCCGAGACGAACGCGACAGCGGCGCGCATCGCGCGAGCCTCACGAATTCGCCGGTTCCGGCGACGGCGAGCTGCCCGGAGACTTCCTTCACGCCGCCCAGGCTGGTCGATCCGCGCAGCCCGAAGGCGTTCGGCGCGGCCGGCAACGGCAAGACCGACGACACTAAGGCGTTCCAGGCGGCGGTCGATGCCGGCGACGTGCTCGTGCCCGCCGGCACGTATCTGCTCAATCACACGGTCGTCATCACGGCCAGTCACCGGCACATCCAGTGCGAGCCCGGCGCGACGCTCAAGAAGACCGTGCGCGCGGACAGCAACATGTTCAACTTCGAGGGTCCGTCGACGGGGAACAGTCTGGTCGGCTGCAACTTCGTGGGCGCGAACCCGACGCGCGTGCGCGATTGGGACCATCCCGGTCACTACGATATCCCGGTGCAGACCAACGGCGCGGTGGACAACTTCACGCTCGCGGGCAACAGCTTCCGCGACTTCTACGGCCAGTCGATGTTCCAGACCGAAGGGCAAGGCGGCGGCACCGGCGCGGTTCTGGTGTTCAACTCGTTCGCCAACTGCCCGCTTTACGGCGTCGCGCTGGTGGGTTCGGTCAAGGGACGCATTGCCTACAATCTCGCCGACAACTGCCGCATGGGCCCCGAGAACAACGATGCCACGCAGGACACCGGCGGCAACGTCCTCGAATGCAATCGCATGATCAACGGCGGCAATATCACGGGCGGATCCAATGGCGAGGGCGGCGTGGACTATAGCGGGAATGTCGTGCGCCATAACATTCTCGACGGCGGGTATATGCAGGTCAGCCCGCCGGAGCATGGCAAGCCGGCGAAGTACATCGACAACACCTGCAACGACTGCGGGACCGAGTAAGCGCGTTACTCCGCCGTCCTCATTCTTCGCTCATTCTCGACGTCCAGAATCCTTCTCAACCGATGCGTGATGACGCCGCACCGCGTTTCCAGGAGAAGGATCATGAAAAAGATCGGTTATGTCGCGGTTGCCACCGTGTTGGGTCTCGGACTCGTGGGCAGCGCTCAGGCGCATGTGTTCGTCGGGATGAACGTGGGAATGCCGATTGTGCCTGTCGCGCCCGTCGTGGCCGTCGCGCCGTACGCGCCTGTGGTTCCGGTCGCGCCTTTTGCGCCGGTGCCGGTTTATGCGCCGCCCGTCGCTTATTACGCACCGCCCGCCCCGGTGTATGCGCCGTCTGTCGCGGTCGGGTATTGGGGCGGGCGGCCGGGGTGGGGGTATCGGCATTATGCGGCGGGCTATTGGAGATAGCCGGCCAGGTTTCAGCCCGCTATCTCCGGCGCTCGCCTTGCGTCAATTCCGCTTTGCCGGCGTGCCCATGATCGCGTCGAGCGACTCGCCGATCACCACGATTTCCGTGCGACGGTTCTTCGCCCGGCCTTCCGGCGTGTCGTTGCTCGCTGCGGGCCGGTCATAGGCGAAACCCTTCGTGGTGACGCGCGACGATGCGATGCCGCGCTCTTCCAGCGCGCCCGCAACCGCCCGCGCACGCTCCTGGGACAGCGCCTGGTTGTAGTCGTGCGTACCGGTGTTGTCGGTGTGCCCTTCGACGATCACGGACTTCTTGCTGCGCTTGAGCAGCACGGCGGCGCGCTGGATCGCGGGTGCGGAATCGCTGCGCAGACCGGATTTGTCGAAGTCGAAGAGCACGCGGTCGGGCAGACGCACCTGCACGCCTTCGGCGGTTTGCGTCACTTCGATGCCCACTTGCTGATTGAGGGCGATCTCCTTGTCGCGATCGGGCACGGTGCCGCAAGCTGCCAGAAGGGATACCGAAAGCGCGCACGCGGTGAGAGAAAGAAACTGCTTCATGTTGCTTCCTGCTGTGGTGAAGGGTTGAGATTCGACACGGCTCGGTTCGAGCGCAATCCGCCGACGCCGGGACACGCCGCGTCGCAGACCTGGGCTTCGCGCCTTCCTGTGCGAGCCGGTTCCCTTGTACCTGAATCGTTACAGGATCTGTGTCTTTCCATTGCGGCGTCGGAATCGGGAAGCTTTCGTGCTCGGGACGCAAGGACGCCATCGCGGTGTCCGTCGAGCCACGGCGCATCTTTCTTGCTTGCCGATGATCGAGACCGCGACCTCACACGCGGCCAACGACGACCACCATCGAGGGCAAACGCGCCCCCGCCAAGGCTGGCACGGAGGAGCGATGCGCCATTTCCCGAATACACACGGCATGCGCCGTGCAATTTCTGCCGTGCTGATTGCACTGCTTGCCGCATGCGGCGGTGGAAGCGACTCGGACGGAAGCAGTTCGTCGATGCCTGCGGGCGGCGTCAAGTTGCAGGTCGTGGCGTTCGGCGACAGCCTGTCGGACGTCGGGACATACGCGCCGATCGCGAGCGCGGTCAACGGCGGACGCTTCACGACGAATCCCGGACAGGTCTGGACGCAGGACGTCGCGCAGTATTACGGCGACACGCTCACCGCGGCGTTCACCATCGACCTCGGACACGAACTGAAGCCGCAAAGCGGATTGGGTTACGCGCAAGGCGGCTCGACGGTCGCCACGCCGGCCGATCAAAATCAGTTCCTCACCGACGTGATCGGCGACGTCGAGATGCCCGTCAATCAGCAGATCGCGAGCTATCTGTCGTCGCACGGCAGTTTCAATGCGAGCCAGCTCGTGCTCGTCTGGGCCGGCGCCAACGACGTGCTTCGCGCCGGAAGTCCGCCCGCCGCGAACGCGACCGTGCAGACCGCCGCGACCACGCTCGCGCAACTCGTCGCGAAGATCGTGCAGAGCGGAGGCGCGCATGTCGTCGTGGTCAACGTGCCGAACATCGGACTTTCGCCCGATGGCATCCAGTCGTCCGATGGCGGCGCCAACTTCACGCAACTGTCGCAGCTCTTCAATGCGACGCTGACCTCCGCTTTGCAAACCAGCGGTCTGCAAGGCAAGGTGATCGTGATCGACGCCTACACGTGGACGACGCAGACCATCGGTAACTATCAGGCCAATGGATTCGCCGTCTCGAACACGGGGCAGGCCTGCGATCCGTCGAAGACACCGCGCGACACGTCGCTGCTCTGCTCACCGGCGACGTATGTCGCGTCGAACGCGGACCAGACTTACATGTTCGCCGACGATCTCCATCCGACGACGCGCATGCACGCGCTTTTCGCGCAATATGTCGAGCAGCAGATCGCGGCGAGCGGACTGGGGCACTGATCGGCTGCCCGGCAAAGCGGGCCTGCACGGTTCGTCGTGGAAAGGTATCGGTCGTGTTCATCGACATGGAGAACGTCTATGCGCAAGCTCATCGTTTCCGCGTTCATCAGTCTGGATGGCGTCATTCAGGCACCCGGCGGACCGACTGAAGATACGAGCGGCGACTTCCGCCTCGGCGGCTGGATCGTGCCTTATGCCGACGAAGCCATAGGCCAGCACGTGCAGAGCCTGCTCGCGCAGCCATTCGATCTGCTGCTCGGGCGCTGCACTTACGACATCTTCGCGTCGTACTGGCCGCGCGTTCCGCCCGATTCGCCGAGCCGCGCCATTGCCGACGTGTTCGACGGTGTCGCCAAGCACGTCGCCACTCATCGGCCCGATGATCTCGACTGGCAGAACAGTCACGCGCTGCAAGGCGATCTCGCCGACGCGGTGCGCGCGCTCAAACACGACGACGGCGCCGACCTGCTGACCTTCGGAAGCGGCGACATGGTGCGTCAACTGCTCGCGGCCGGTCTTATCGACGAACTTTGCCTGCTGATCTATCCCGTCATGCTGGGACGCGGCAAGCGCATGTTGAGCGACGACGCCAGCGTGTCCGCCTTCACGCTGGCGCATTCGACGCCGACGCCCGCCGGCGTGCTCATCACGCGCTACATCCGCGACGGCGATGTACGCACGGGCACGTTCGAATGAGCATCCGCTGAAGCAACCGCACCTGTGCTTAAATGTGCGTTCCGTTCAGCCACGGAGCGCGTCCCGATGACGAGTACCTGGTTGCATGACCTTCCGTTATGGCAGATGACGCTCGTCGTGTTCGGCGCGGCCGGAATCGTGGGCGCGGGAATGCATTTCGTCGCCGGCTGGCTTGCCGCCGGCGCGCATCGGCGGTCGTTCGTGGCGCTATCGCCGGGGCTGCTTTCGCCAATCGGCGTCATCTTCGGCTTGCTTATCGCCTTCACTGCCGCGCAGGTCTGGAACGACACGGCGCAGGCCAACGCCGCCGTCGACACGGAAGCCGGCGCGCTTCGCTCCGTGGTCGTCCTTTCCGCGGTCTTTCCGGAAGACGCGCGGATGCAGTTGCGCAAGCTGATCCGCGAATACATCGAGTACACGGCGACGACCGAATGGAAATCGATGGCGCAAGGCGCCGTCACGCTGAAGATCAGCCCGCCCACGCTGAACAAGGCGATGCAGTTCGCGCTCTCGCTTCCGGCGAACACGCCCGGACAACAGACCGCGCAGCGACAGGTGGCGGTGTCTCTGGAGCAGGCGCTCGAAGCGCGTCGTCAGCGCATTCTGGTGAGCCGGTCCGAAGTCAGCGGCGTGAAATGGCTATGCCTGAGTTTTCTCGCCGCGTGCCTCGTGTTGGCCATCGCGCTGATTCATTGCGAAAACCGGATGACGTCCGCCATCGCGATCGCGCTGTTTTGCGCGTGTGTTGCAACGGCCATGTTGTTGATCCTTTCACACGACCGGCCATTCTCTGGAGCGATCGCGGTGTCGCCGGAACCGCTGTGGCAGGTCATTCCCGAGGATCAGTGATTTCATCGGGCCGGCAATCGCGCGACATGCGTATCGAATAAAGCTCGGCCGGCAGTCGCCTGGATCGCGGGCGGCGCGCGGCAACGTTCGCAACGAATCCGAGCCGTTCGTAAAGCGCCCGCGCCGCTTCGTTTTCGACGAGCACATCGAGCACAATACGGCGATCCGCATCTTCCGCCCGCAAGTCGGAGGTCGTGACATGCCGAAAGAGCGCGGTGAAAATGCCCTGTCCGCGCATCGGCTCGGCCACGGCGCAATGCGCCATCAGAATCTGATCGTGCGAGGGCTTCGGCAACTCCGTCTCGAGCAAGAGACCTCTGGCGAGCATATGCGCCGCGCCCCACGCGCCGAAGTGACGCGCGAGCATCCAGACCAGACTCGGGCCGTCCCATCGCATGCTGCGTCCATCGTGCAACGCGAGCACACCGGTCACCGCGCCGTATTCATCGATGGCCACCCGATGCCGCCGCCACGAAAAGCGCCCTGCTCGCGAGCGAAACGCCGCTTCGAGAAACTCAATGCAACGCTCACGCGCAACGCCGAGGAAATATAGAAACTCGCGTTCACCCGACGCAAAGACGAGCGGCGCGCATTGATGCGCATCGTCGGGGCGCGCGGCGCGCACGCTCACCATAAGCTTTCGTTCGACATCGGCGTGCGCTTCGCGCAATACGATCATCGCCGGGCCACGCGCTTGAGCGTGTCGATCGTGTGGTCGATCTGCTCCGGTTCATGCGTGCTGCAAATGAAAAAGCGCAAACGGGCCGCGCGTTCTTCCACGGCCGGATAGAAGATCGGCTGCACGTTGATGCCTTCTTCGAAGAGGTCGTTCGCCCATTGCGCGGCTTTCAGCGAGCTGCCCGCGATGATCGGCACCACTGCGTATCCCGCGCTCGTTCCCGTGTCGAAGCCCGCCTCGCGCGCCGCGTTCAGAAACTGCTGGCCGCGCGCGCGTAGCGTTGCGACGCGCTCAGGCGCGGCGAGCATCTGCTGCAAGGCCGCGAGCGACCCGGCGGCGAGCGCGGGCGCAAGACCGACGCTATACAGAAAGCCAGGCGCGAAATGCCGCAGGATATCCACGAGCGGCTGAGATCCGGCGATAAAACCGCCGCAGCCCGCGAGCGTCTTGCTCATCGTGCCCATCCAGATATCGACGTCATCGTGATTCACGCCCGCGTGCTCGCGAATGCCCGCGCCGCGCGCGCCCAGCACGCCCAGCGAATGCGCCTCATCGACCATCAGAAAGAAGCGGTGACGGCGGCGCAGCTCGACGAAGCGCGCCAGGTCCGGCACGTCGCCGTCCATGCTGTAAAGGCCTTCGATCGCGACGAGCACATTCCGGTATTCGTGGCGTGCGCGCGCAAGAATCTCGTCGAGCGCGGCCCAGTCGTTATGCGGAAAACTCAGTCGCTTCGCGCCGCTCGACTGCGCGCCCTGCACGATGCTGTTGTGCGCGAGCGCGTCGTGAAGGATCAGATCGCCTTGACTGAACAACGCGCCGATCGTGGTCACGTTGGTCGCGTGGCCGCTCACGAACGCGACGCAATCGTCGGTTCCGTAGAGCGACGCGAGCGCGCGCTCCAGTTCGCGCTGTATCGGACGCTCGCCCGCCACCATCCGGCTCGCCGACGCCGACGTGCCGTAGCGGTCGATGGCCGCCTTGGCATGCGCGGCGACGACCGGGTCCGACGCCATGCCGAGATAGTTGTAGTTGGCATAGTTGATGTACTCGCGGCCTTCGATCGTCGTCGTCGCGCCCGCCATGCCTTCATGCACGCGAAAGAAGGGCGAACGAAGCTGCAACGCGTCGCCCGCGCGCCGTATCAGATCGACCTGCTGATAAAGCGGCATGGCTTCGAAGCCCGCGCGCGCGTTCCACTCGCCGCCGTCTCCCGCGCGGCCCGGCTGTCGCGCGCCCTCGCCGGCTTCTTTCGATACGCGTTCGAGTTGCCGCTTCAACGCGGCGGCGGCAAGCTGCTGCCGGATCTGGCCTTGCAATCCCATGCTGCACCGTCCTCTGTTCTCGCGCGGCGCTCAGGCCGCGCACTCCGCCCATTCCCACGCGCGGCGATCGGCCATCAGCGCGGAGACGAGGCGGTGATTCATCTCATGACTCGGGCGCAGCGCACTGACGCGGCCGAGGAGCGGCGCGCCGGCCATCGCCATATCGCCGACGAGATCCAGCACGCGATGACGCACGAACTCGTCCGGCAGCCGCATGCCGCCGATCACGCGATTGCCGACGATCGACGCCGTGCACGAAAGTCGCGCGCCGCGCAGAATCGGCGTGCGCTTCACGTAGCCCGCGAGCATCGCCGGCAGCGCCCACTTCACGCGGCCATACGAACGCGAAGGCGCGATTTCCCGCGCGAACACATCGGGCGTGAGTTCGCCGCTCCAGGTCATGTCGCCGAAGCCCTTCAGATCGTTGTGCACGATCACTTCGTAGCGTGCCGCCGGCTCGATACGCATCTCGCGCCGCGCGCCGCGCGCGCCGTCTTCCACCTTCACCGGCCCGAGCACGCGAATGAAGCGCTTCGGGCTGCCCAGCTCGATGCGTCCGCACGCGCGGATCGCGTCGATCCACGGCGTGGCGCTGCCATCGAGAATCGGCACTTCCTCCGCATCGAGTTCGACCACGGCATGATCGATCTCGCACATGACGAGCGCCGCCAGCACATGCTCGACAGTGCGCACGCCTGCTGCATCGCTGGCGCGCAGCATCGTGCACAGCGGTTGCGCGCGGCGCAGCGCCGGGTCCGCCGGAATATCGGCCGCGCCGCCTTCCAGATCGATACGGCGAAACACGATGCCGCGCGCATCCGCCGATCCCGGATCGCCGGTCGCGGGCAAGATGCGCACGCGCACGCGCCGCCCGGTATGCAGGCCGTGTCCCTGCATCTCGAGCGTGCGCGCGAGTGTTCCTTGCCGCGTGCTCCATCCGGCGAGCGGCGTCATTCCAGCAGCTCCGTGGCGTCGGAGACATCGGAGGGATCCGCCGGGGCTGCGTGCGCGTTGGCTTTCGCGTCGACGTTCCTGGCGCCGACATCGACCGCGTGCTTCTTCGCGAGGTAGCCGAGCGTCTCCTGCGTCGTGTCGGGCGCGGCCGCGGCATCGCCGAGGCTCGATTCGATCGATTCGAGAATGCGCGCGCCGAGCGAGCGCACCGTCGCGCCGTCGGCGATCGCCATGACGGACAGCTTCACGTCGAAAATCTCCTCGATCGCCATGCCGAGTTCCATGCCCATCAGCGAGTCCATGCCCATGTCGAGCACGGAGCTTTCCACCTGCACGCGCTCCGCCGACAGATGCAGAATGCGCGCGATCTGCACACGCAAGGTCTCTTCGACGAGCGCGGCGGCTTCATCCCGCGGCAGCGCGAGAATCTGCGCCCGCAAGGCCCGGCCGCCCTCGCCCACGGGTTCGGCCGCACCGCGCAGACGCATCGGCGCGTAACGGCGCGCGCCCGCCGCGGGCATGCCGCGCGCCAGAGCCTGCCAGTCGAGCCGCACGACCGCGCTGCCCGCGCTGCCTTCGCGCAAGGTCTCGCCGAGCATCGCGAGCGCCTCGTCCGATGAAATCGCCGCGCCGCCGATACGCGATTGCAGTGCTTCGCGCGTCCTGTCGTTGCGCGCGAGAAAGCCCACGTCGACGAGCGGCCCCCACGCCATGGCGACGCCCGGCAAGCCCGCCGCGCGCCGCCACTGCACGAGTGCTTCGAGATACGTGTTCGCGGCGACATAGCTGGACTGGCCAGGGTTGCCGAGCGCGGTCGTCGCCGACGAATAGACGATGAAGTAATCGAGAGCGTGATGGATCGTCTCTTTGTGCAGGTTCCATGCGCCCGCCAGCTTGGGCGCGAGCACGGCGGCGAAGCGTTCGTCGTCGAGATTGCGCAGCAGGCCGTCGTCGATATGCATGGCCGAATGCAGCACGCCGCGCAACGGCACGCCGCGCGCGTCGATCTGCGCCACCAGCGCGCGCAGCGCGGCGGCGTCGGTCGTGTCGCACGACGCGACATGCACGTGCGCGCCGAACGCGTCGCGCCATTGGCCGGCCTCCTCGCGCATGGCTTCGTCGAGCGCGCCGCGACGGCTCGCCAGCGTGAGATGCCGCACGCCATGCGCGACCAGCCAGCGCGCGGTCGCGAAGCCGAGTCCGCCCGTGCCGCCGATGAGGAGCCAGGCGGCGTCGGCATCGAAACGAAGCGGCGCATCGGGTTCGTGCGAACGCGCGGGCGCGGGCACGCCCGCCGGATAGTTCACGAGCACCTTGCCGATCTGGCGCGCCTGCTGCATGTAGCGGAACGCATCTTCGGCGCGCGCGGCCGGGAACGTCCGGTACGGCAGCGGATGGAGCGAGCCGTCGCCGAACAGCGCGAGCATTTCGTCGAAGAGACGCCGCGCGAGATCCGGCATGACCTTCATCAACTGATCTGCGTCGATGCCGAAGTAGCTGATGTTGTTGCGGAACGGACGCAGCCCGATCTTGCTGTTTTCGTAGAAATCGCGCTTGCCGAGTTCGAGGAAGCGCCCGAACGGACGCAGCGTGTCGATGCCGCGCACCATCGCTTCGCCGGCGAGCGAGTTCAGCACGACATCGACGCCCGCTTTGCCGGTCAGTGCCAGCACGTCGTCGGCGAAGGCCAGGCTGCGCGAATCCAGCACGTGATCCGCACCGAGCAGACGCACGAACTCGCGCTTTTCGCGGCTGCCCGCGGTCGCGAACACTTCGGCGCCGAGATGGCGCGCGAGCTGGATCGCCGCAGTGCCGACGCCGCCCGCGCCGCCGTGGATCAGCACGCGCTCGCCCCGGCGCACGCGCGCGAGTTCGACCAGCGCGTAAAACACGGTGAAGAACGCGGTCGGAATGGTCGCGGCTTCCTCGAACGTGAGGGCGGCCGGCTTGTGGCCGATAGCCGTGCTCGTCGTGCGCACGCGCGTGGCGAACGACGCGGGCGCGAAACCGAGCACGGCGTCGCCCGGAGCGAACGCGGTGACGTCGCGGCCCACGCGCACGATGCGGCCCGACAGTTCCATGCCGATGCTCGCGCCCGCGAAACCCGCCTCGACGGCTTCGTCCGAGAGCAGGCCCATCACGTACATCACGTCGCGGAAGTTGAGGCCGGTGGCGACCGGTTCGATCTCGACTTCGTCGGCGGCGAGCGCGGCGTCGGCGAGCGCGAGCCATTGCAGATTGCGCAGCGAGCCGGGATGCCCGAAGCCCAGCGCCGCGGGCATCTCATCCGCCGCATCGAGTCGCGCGTGGTCGTCGGCATCGAGCATGCGGGGCACGTAACGGCCGAGCGGGCCCAGCACGACTTCCTCTTCGCCATCGTGATCGAGGAGTTCGCCAGCGAGCAGCGCGTCCGCGTCACGGCATTCGGGCGATACGTCCACCAGACGGCAGCCGAGTTCCGGATGCTCGTTGGCGAGCACGCGGCACAGTCCCCACAGCGTGGCCTGTTCCGGACGCAGCGCGGCGGCGTGGATGCCGGGCACCGCGAAGGGCGCGCCGCCGCGCGTCACGACCGTCAGTTGCGCGGGCCCGCGATGCGCGGCCAGGTCGCGCACGAGCCGCGCCAGCGCAATCGACGTGTGCTCCTGCGCGGCGAGCGCGGCCTTGCCATCGACGGACGGCCCCGCTTCCGGCGCGACGTACACGATGCGCAAGGGCGCCGCATCCGGCGTCGCGGACAACACGTCGCGCACGGCGGACAAGGCCAGCGCCTCCACACGGGCGCCGGCAGCATGCAGCGCCGCGCGCAGTGCGTTGACGGAGCCGGTGCAGGCGTCGGCATATGCGATCAGCCACGTCGGCGCGGATGCATCGACGGGCGCGGCCTGCGACGACACATGCGCCTGCCGCCCGGCACGCGCGAGCATCAGCGTGGGCATGCCTTCGAGATCGAGTTGCCGTTCCCGCACATGCACGACCTGCTCGAAACCCGCCTGCTCCAGCAGCGCGCTCACCTCGCCCGGCGCGAGGCGCGCGGGCGCGTCGTCGGTGCGCTGCGCCAGCACGATATCGGCGAAGCGGCTCGCGCGCGTTTCGCCGACGAGCACGAGCGCATCGGGCGCGAGCCGCTCGCGCAGCGTCTTCAGCACGTGCGGCGCGTCGCGGCGCGTCGAGAGGAAGCGGTCGAGAATCAGGACATCGAACGGCGCTTCGTCATCGGGCAGAACGAAGCCGTTCGCATCGTCGACGGTGAGCATGCGCGCGCCCGACGCCGCTTGCGCCGCGAGCGCGGCCTGCTGCGCGGCGCTGCACGCGAGCGCGTGATCGCAGCGCGCGGGCGTCGGCATCGACGGCAGCGGGCGAGAAACCTCGATATCCAGACGGCCGATTTCCAGCACGCGCAAACGGCGCGGCTCGCGCCACGCGGACGACGCCTGCGCCACGCACCCGGCGATGAGCGCGCGCGCATGTCCCCACGTCGGCGACGACTCGAACAGATGTTCGATCAGGCTTTCGCTGGTCGGCGTCATCAGCGCGCGGGCGTCGATTTCGCCCTTGAGCAACGCGGGCAGCGCGGCGCCGTAATCGCCCAGCAGCGCCAGCTCGGCCACGTGCGCGGGCGACTGCGCGAGCAGGCTCGACCAGAGTTCTTGCGTCGAGGGCAGCGCCGCGCAGGCGTTCGCGTCACGCACGAGACGAACGCCTTCGCGCGTCGCCAGCCCGTCTTCGATGAGCATCGCGGCCAGCCGCTCGACGAGCGCCGGCTGCGCGCATTCGGGCGGGAACGGCGCATCGAACGCGCCGATCGCGTCCAGCGCGTGCAACGCATGGCAGCTCGCGAGCACGTCCAGCAGCGGCAGAATCTCGGTCAGATGCATCGCGCGACGGTCGTCGCCGGCACGCGCCGCAAGCTGCACCGTGGCGGATTCGACGAGCGCCGCCGGTGCCGGAATCGACGATGCATCGAATGCGCCGCGCATCGGCCGCTGTTCGAGACGAAAGACATAGCGCGGCGCAGCCGCCTTCCGCCGCCCCGCCAGATCGACGCGGCGGAAGCGGCAAGCGGACAGACGCGCGGCAATGCCGCCGTTCGCGCCGATGAACTCGAACGTCGCCACCACCGAATGCGGGCTGAAGCGCTCGACCGTCACGAGCACGCGCGCGATGTCGCCGCTCACGAAGTCCGCGCGGCCGATCTGCACCGGCACATAAGCGGCGCGCGCGGCGCCGGCCTCGCGCGCGAGCAGCGCGAAGAGCGGATGAAAACCGCTGTCGGTCAGCGCCGGATGCAACAGATAGTGCGCGAGCGCGTCCGCGTTCAACGCGTCCGGCCGGGCGAGTTCGGCGAGCGCCATGCGTTCGGCGATGCGCACCTCGCGCACCCAGCGAAACGCCGGTCCGTACGAAAGACCGATCGCTTCCGCGTTCGCATACAGCAGCGCGCCGGGCTGCGCCGGTTGCCGCAGCAGCGCGTCGAAGGCACCCGTCGGCGCGCGGCGTTCGGGCGTGAGCGTCGTGCCGCTCGCGAGCAGCCGGCCGGTCACGTTGAGCGACCACGCCTCGGCGCTCAGCCGGTCGCGCGTTTCGATCGTGAACGCGCCCGTGCGGCTATCGACGATCAGTCGGAAGGTCTTCGACTGCGCGCCATGAAAAACGACCGGCAGACCGATCTCGAAGTTTTCGAGCGCGCAAGACGGCGTGCCGAAGAACGCGCGGCCCGCCGCCAGCGCCATCTCCAGGAAGCCCGCGCCCGGGAACGTCACGCCGCCATCGACGACGTGATCCGCGAGATACGCAATGCGCGCCGGATCGATCTGGTTCTCCCACGCGAACGCGTGCTCGCTCAGCCGGTATCCGAGCAGCGGATGCTCGCGGCGGCGATCGACGAGCCCGTAGCCCTCGGCCGTAGGCGCACTCCAGTGGCGCTCGCGCTGCCACGGATACGCGGGCAGACTCACATCGCGAACCAGCGCGCCGCGCGGCACGAAGCGCTCGCGTGCCATGCGCGCGCCGTGCGCGACCGCCGAAAACGCCGCGTGGGCGAGCATCGCGGCGGTATCGTGGTGACGCTCGAGCGTGGGCAGCGCGACGCCCGCGACGTTCAACGCCGCCAGCGACGCCTTGATATAGCGGCGCAGAATCGAATGCGGCCCGACTTCGATGAACACGCGCACGCCCTCATCCGCGATGCAGGCGATGGCCTCGCGAAAACGCACCGGCTGGCGGATATTGCGCCACCAGTAGGCGGCGTCGAGCGCGTGGCCGTCGAGCGCGCCGCCCGTCACGGTCGAGACGAACAGGCCGTGTCCGGATGCGGGATGAAGGTCCGCGAGCGAATCGCGGATTATCGGCTCGATCGGGTCCATGTGCCTGCTGTGGAACGCGTAGTCGAGATCGAGCATGCGCACGAAGCGGCCGCTTTGCTCGAGCGTCGCGGCAAGCGCCGTGAGGCCCGCGAACGACCCGGCGAGCGTCACCGCGTCCGGGCTGTTGACGCTCGCGATTTCGACCTCGTCCCGCAAGCCGAGCTGCGCGATCAGTTCGTGCGCCGCGCCCTCGCCGATGCCCGCCGCGCACATGCGGCCGCTGCCGCGCGTGAGCGCCTGGGCGCGGCTGCGGATCTTGATGACCTTCACGGCATCCGCCAGCGGCAACGCGCCCGCGGCCCACGCCGCCGCCACTTCGCCGACGCTGTGACCGGTGCACGCGTGATATTCGATGCCCCGCGCGACGAGCGCCTTCACCACGCCGACCTGCATCGCGAAAAGGAGCGGCTGCGCGTGCTCGGTCGCGGCGATCGTCGGTGCATCGACGCCGGCTTCGAGCATCGCAAGCAGCGATGCGCTGCCGTCCGCCGTCCAGAGCGCGTCCACCTCGGCGATGGCCGCGCGAAACGCGGCGCTCTCTTCGAGCAGGCGTTTGCCCATGCCGGCCCATTGCGAACCGTTGCCCGAAAACACGAGCGCGGCGCGCGCTTCGTCCGCGACGGCCTGCCCGGTCGCGACGGCCGGCGGCAACGTCGTTAAATCGGGCGATGCGAGCGCGTGCAGCGCTTCGCGTGCTTCGTCGAGCGACGCGGGCGCGATGACCGCGCGCTCTTCGAGCCATTGCCGCCGATGCGCCGCCGCAGCGGCCAGCGCGTTCCACGCGGCGCCCGCTTCCAGGCGCGCGAGATATCCTCCGGCGAGCGCCGCGAGCGCATCGCGCGAGCGCGCCGAGATCAGGAGCGGATAGAGCGCGTCGTCATCGGGCGATTCGAGCGGTGCGTCATCCGCGATGGCCGGGCGGCTCGTCAGCACGACGTGCGCATTCGTGCCGCCGAAGCCGAACGAGCTGACGCCGACGACGAGCGGCTCATCGCCATGACCGAGCGGCGTGAACTGCTCCACGACGCGCAGCCGTCCGCCTTCGAAATCGATATTCGGATTCGGCGTTTCGAAGTGCAGCGAACGCGGCGCGGCCCGATGCCGGAGGCACAGAATCGCCTTGAACAGGCCCGCCATGCCCGACGCCGTTTCGAGGTGACCGATATTCGTCTTGGCCGAACCGATCAGCAGCGGCCGCTTCGCATCGCGCCCCGCGCTCGCGACTTCGATCAGCGTGCGCGTCTCGATCGGATCGCCGACCGCCGTGCCGGTGCCGTGCGCTTCCATGTAATCGACGTCGTGCGGATCGACGCCCGCGCGCGCTTACACCGTGCGCAAGAGGTCCGCTTGCGCCGCCGCGCCCGGCACGCTGATGCCGCCTTGCGAGAAGCCGTCCGAGTTCACGCCCGTGCCCGCGATGACGGCGTGGATCGTGTCGCCATCGGCGAGCGCCCGAGCGAGCGTCTTGAGCACGACGACCGCGCCGCCTTCGGCGCGCACGTAGCCGTCGGCGGTGGCGTCGAAGGCACGGCAGCGGCCGCGCGGCGACAGCATCGACGCTTTCGAGAACGCCACGAAGCCGAACGGATGCAGCAGCAGATTGACGCCGCCCGCGATCGCGGTGTCGGCCTCGCCCGATTCGAGCGCGCGCACCGCCTGATGCAACGCGACGAGCGACGACGAGCACGCCGTGTCGATCGACATGCTCGGCCCGCGTAAATCGAACCAATACGAGAGCCGGTTCGACGCGATGCTGAGCGTGTTGCCCGTCGCCGAATACGGATCGATCGCGCTGAGATCGTCCATCGAGCGATTGCCGTAGTCGGGGCTCGCGACGCCCACATACACGCCGCAGCGCGTGCCGCGCTGCGCGCGCGGCGGCATGCCGGCGTCCTCGAACGCTTCCCACGCGAGCTCCAGCAAGAGACGCTGCTGCGGGTCCATCTGCGCGGCTTCGCGCGGCGAGATGCCGAAGAAGTTCGCGTCGAAGCCGGCGACGTCGTCGAGCACGCCCGCGGCGAACGTATAGCTTCTGCCCGGCTCGCGCTTGTTCGGATGCCGATAGAAATCCGTGCCGAAACGCCCGGCCGGAATCTCGGTGACGGCGTCCGTTTCGTTACGCAGCAGTTCCCAGAATTCGTCGGGGTTCGTCACGCCGCCGGGAAAACGGCAAGCCATTCCAACGATCGCAATCTTTTCATTCATGTTCTTGTACTTCCTCAGCCGGCGCTTTGCGCGTCGTTCGTTCTCTGGCGTGCCCGCCGCTCATCGCATCGATCACGGCCAGGCCCAATTCGTCGGCGCGCAGATGCTTCGTTGCGCCGGATCGCGTGCCGAAATTTCTCCAGACAAGGAACCGGCTCGTGCCGGGCTCGCAGCCGACGAGCCGATAGACGCGCGGCATCGCGGGCACGTGATCGCCGTAGAAGCACACGACCGTCTCACGCTTGCGCGCGCGCAGATACCCGAGCAGGCGGCCGAGCATCGCGTCGGCGTGAACCAGATGGCGCAGATAGGCCGTCAGCGCGCGTGCATCGCTTTCGTCGCCGAGTCCGTGGAATGCCGCGCTTTCGCCGGGCGTCACGCGCTCCAGATGCAGCGGGCCGTGGTTTTCCATGGTCACGGCGAAGATGAATGCGGGCGCGCCGTGATCGTCGAGCGCGCCGATGATCGCGTCGGTCACGGCTTCATCGGATACATAGGCGCCTGCGCGCCGCGCATGCGCGAACGCCTCGATATCCATGAAGCGATCGAAGCCCAGATGACGATACGCGCGATCGCGCCCGAAAAAGTCCGCGTGATACGGATGAATCGCGAGCGTCCGATACCCCGAGCGCGCGAACCACGACACCAGCGAGGCGCTCGCGCGCCGCAGAAACGCATACGGATAGAAGCGCGCATAGCCGAGACGCGTCTGATCCAGACCGCTCAGCACGGCGAACTCCGAGCGCATGGTGTTCGCGCCCCACGCGGGCACGTCGAGCTCGCCGTGCAGCGCGGCTTCCTCGCATGCGCGGTCGAAATGCGCGAGCAAGGTCGTGCGAATCGACGGATGGAGCACGCGCGCGTCGAAGAACGACTCGCTCTGGATGACGATCACATCGGGATGCGTTTGCGTCGTGCGCGCCGCGGCGAACGGACCGGCCGCGAGCGCGCGTTGCAGCGCGCGAACGGTCGCCGGACGCAGACCGTTCACGAGATAAGCGACGAACACCACGAGAAAACCGTGGCGCCGCTGATCTTCCACCGGCGACAAGGAAAGCGGCAGGCGCGCGCCGAGCAGGCAGCACGAAATCAGGCACAGGCAGGCGAGCAGCAGCGCGCTTGCAATGGGACGCGGCGCGAGCGGCGCCTCGGCGAGCCAGGCGGCGGCGAACGACACGGCGCCCAGCGCGAGCGCGACGATCTTGCCCGGCGTGAGAAACGGCAGATAAAGGCGCGGGTGCGCGAACAACTGGCTGAAGAGGCTCAGATCGGTGAAAAGGAACGGCTCGCGCAGCGACTCGTATTTGGCATTGCTGATGACGGCGAGCGCGCCGGCCAGCAGCACGGTCACGCCCATCGAGAAGAACAGGCGACCCGATGCGGCCAGCATGCAAAAGCAGACGAACGCACACACCGATACATGCAGCGCGAACGCGCACCCGCTGCGCCGCAACGATGCGCGCGGCTTCGCGATCGCATCGGGGATCAGCGCGCCGGCCGACGCGGCGAGCGCGGCCAGCATCGCGGCCGTCGCGCCGCTCATTCGCGCGCCTCGCGCGGCATCAGCGACAAGCGTTGCAGGATCACGTCGGCCAGTGCATGCGGTAAAAGCGCGAGGAAGCGCATGCCGAGCGAGAGGCCCGCCGGAAACGCGATCTCGGAGCGTCGCGCCGACAGCTTGCGGCGGATGTATCGCGCGGCCTTCTGCGATGACCAGATGAAGGGTTTGTCGCCGGGAAAGACATCGCTCATCGCGGTCTGGACGAAGCCCGGCAACACGACCGTGAGCTTGACGCCAGCGCGCGCGAGCAGCGGGCGCACGGAGTCGCCGTACGCCTTGAGCGCGGCCTTGCTTGCACAGTAGGCAGGCGAGATCGCCATGCCGCGCAGGGCCGCGAGCGAACTGACGAGCGCGATGTGTCCGCGGCCGCGTTCGCGCATGCGCTCGGCGACGGGCAGCACGGCATGCAGCGCGCCGTAGAAGTTGGTGTCGACGACCGTGCCCGTGCGCACGAGATCTTCCCAGTCGCTCGACGAAGCGACCGTGCTCGCCACGCCCGCATTCGCGATCAGCAGATCGATGGGATGCGCGGCATCGAAGCCGGTGAGCCATGCATTCATGGCGTGCGCATCGCGCACGTCCAGCGCGCCCGTGAGCACCTGCGCGCCGCGCGCGCGGCATCGGCGGGCGCAGGCTGCGAGGCGCGCGCGGTCGCGTCCGATGAGCCCGAGGACGACATCCGGCGCGGCGTATTCGTGCGCCAGGGCCGCGCCCAGACCCGCGCTCGCCCCGGTCACGACGATCACGCGATACGCCGCGCTAGCCATGCTCGCGCGCCTCCAGGCGCTCGACTGCGCCGGCCGTCGCCATCGCGATTCCGGTTTTGATGTAGAAGTCGCCGTTGATCTGGGTGTGGTGCACGACGTAATCGAGAAACGCCTCGTAAAGCGTGACGTCGGGCGCCTCGCCGTGCAGCCAGAAGGCATCGAGATCGCCTTGCCACGTCAGGCCGGGCATCGAATAGACGGCGGTGCCGAGCGCAATGAGCGGACGGCGGTGATGCAGCGCGGACATGCCCACCGTGCTGTTGACGACGACGACGCCGCGCGCGTGCCCGAGCAGCGTCGGCAGATGGCCGCCGTCGATGAAACGCACGCGCTCCGCGATCCCGAGCGTACGCGCGAGATTCATCGTGAACTGCCGGTGATCGGTGAGTCCGGTGTCCAGCGGATGATTTTTCAGCGCGATCAGCGAGCGGGCCGGGGCGTTATCCGCGAACGAAGTCAGCACTTTCCGGATGGTCTCGTGCACGCCGTCGAACGGCGAGTGCACGACGATCTGCGAGTCGGCGTCCAGTTGCAGCGGGAAAAAGTAATAGCCGTCCGCGCAGGTCCGCAATTCGGCGGTCACGGCTCGGGCTTCGCTGTCGAAGCGCCGCTGGGCGAGCACCCGCGAAGCCAGCCCCGCGTACTCCGCGAAACCGTTCCTCGGCCGATGCGTGCGGTAGTGCGGAAAGCGCCACTTGAAGGCGGTGTTCGCCGCCCGGTAACGGATGTCGTGAAGCGCCCGCTCGGCGACGTTATAGCCGGTCGGCGCGGCGGCCGCCACGCGCGGCGTGCTCGCGCGCCGGTCGAGATACCACGACGGATCGCATGGCAAGGTGGAGCGGGCATTCACGCCGACGCGCTCGAGCGTCAGCCAGAAAGGCCGAACGTAACCTTCCTCGAACACGTTCGCGGTCACGCCATGCGTGCGGCACAACGGATGCACATGCCGGTGAATCTCGCGGCAATCGCCGAACAGGATGACGTCGCTGAAGCCGCCTTCGCTCAATACGTCGCGATACCACGCCGGCAACGCCTCGGGCGTGCCCGTGTAGTTCCATGACGGCGTATCGCCCGCATAGAGCAGATCGCCGCCGCAGAAGTTGACGCGTTGCACGGCATGGCCGCGTGCCTGCAGCGCCGCCCCGAGCCGACGGAAAAACGGCGATGCCGTGCCCTGGAGAATCAAGAATGAACGACGCGTCATTGCGTTTGACCAAAGAGATTTTTCGACGGAAAGAAGCCTGCTCAGCGCGGCGCGCGAAACATCGGAACAGCGGACGCACCGCGTGACAGCCGGCCGATCCAGAAGTCCTCGGGCGCGCCTGCGTCCGCCGCCGCTGGCTGAACGTTGGTCCATTCACGGCAATCGACCATGAACCACTCTCCGTGCCCGGAGGGCGGACCGTCCCGCGCGTCGCAACGCCCGGATTGCGCGACGCGCCGTGCGCGGTCGCGATAGGCCGGCGTCTTGTCGCTCGTCCGCGAGACGTTCTGCCAGCGCTCCCAGCGTGTCCAGCCGAGTTCGCGCGTGAAGTACATGCGCTCCATCGAGCCCGCATCGTCATTCGGGCCGGAAAAGTGATCGGTGACGATGGTGCGCAACGGCTCGGTGAGGTTGTGATCGAGATCGCGCCTGAAGCGGATCGTTTTCATCGCCCATCGCGTGTAGGCGGCGTCCAGATGCGCCGGGCACGACGCACCGTCGAGCGACTGGCGCAGATGCGCGACGGCCGAGCCCGAACCCCTCTCGAACACCGATTGATCGAACAGCAGCCAACTGTCGTCGAGCGAACGAAGCTCAGGCGACGGCGCGCACGAAGGTCCGTAAAAGTACTTGAGACCTTTGCTGTCCTCCGTCAGCACGACGGAAGCGCGATCTTGCGTGAGCGCGACGAGCTGGCCGCCGTCGCCCGGTACGAATTGCCCGAACGTGCGCGGCGGCGTGCCGAAATCGAAGTCGCTCGCGATCATCGTCCGGTCGCCGAAACGAACCGGAAAGGAATTCGATCGCTGCAATCCGGAGGGTTGCGTCGCCCGGCTGGCGTCGTTCGGCCAGTCGGCCCGCACATAGGACAGCGGCTCGCCCGCGTGCAGATCGCGACGGCGCGCGCAGCGCTCGCCGCCAGAAATCGGGCTCACGTCTTTGAGCACTTTTCCGCTTGCGTCGATACACACATCCTGGACGAGATAATCGCTCGCCGCGGCGGCGAACGTTCGATC
Organism: Caballeronia novacaledonica; assembly: GCF_900258035.1. GTDB lineage: Bacteria > Pseudomonadota > Gammaproteobacteria > Burkholderiales > Burkholderiaceae > Caballeronia > Caballeronia novacaledonica. Next base: position 134,548 of record NZ_OGTP01000008.1, read on the forward strand.
GGCGTCCGCCGCATGTCCCGTCACGGCACATGCCGATGCCGCGACGAACATGACCCAGGACTTCAACGACAGCTTCATGTGACGATCCTCGACGGTTTTAGGGCACACCGTTCAGGCGGCGCGGTGACGCAGGACGATGGAGCGCCTTCGCGCTTCGAGTTCCTTGTACATGTTGTCCAGGCGCGCCGCATACGCGTCCGTCGAGAACGCTGCGGCGCGCAGTCTGCCCTTTTGGCTCAGGTCTTCGCGCAACGCTGCATTGCTGTCGAGCGCGCGAATGCCTTCGGCGATGGCCCGCACGTCATACGGATCGACGAGCAGCGCCGCATCCTGGCAGACCTCGGGCATCGAGCCGCCCGTCGAGCTGAGCACGGGCGTGCCGAGCTGCATGGCTTCGAGCGCGGGCAGACCGAAGCCTTCGTAAAGCGACGGGAACATCACCGCTTTCGCGCCGCGAATCAGGCTGACGAGCAACGGGAACGACGCGTACTCGATGCGGTAGATGCGCTTGCGCGTCATCATCAGGTTGTCGACCTGTTCGAGATAGTTGATGACGTCCGCGTTGAGGAGCTTCAGCTCCTGCTCGGATTTCCAGCCGAGCTTGCCCACGATGACGAGCGGAATATCCACGCCGCTGCCGAGATACGCTTCGATCAGGCGCGCCACGTTCTTCTTCGGCTCGATGGCGCCGAAGAAGAGCATGTAGCCCTTGTAATTCAGATTGAACGTGCCTTCGACTTCCTGCTTCACGATATCGGTGGGCTTGTTCGCGTACTTCGCCGGAATATCGACGGCCTGGTACGTGTTCGTCACCCGCTCTTCGGGAATGCCGAGAATATTCACGATGTCGCGCTTCGACGTCTCCGACACGGTGACGATGTGATGCGCCCGCGAAGCCAACGCCTTCATAAGCTTGTAGTAGCGGCGCTTCACGTCGAGCGTCGTATAAGGCAGACGCAGCGGCACGAGATCGTGGATCGTGTAGATGTTCTGCGCGCCCGCGATTTTCAGCGGCAACGGATAAGTCCAGTGTGCAATCTGCGGCCTGGACGGCATCGCTACCGTGAGGAACCAGTTGAACGTGTCGAACAGCTTGTATGAACGCGCGAAGACGTTCGGCACATTCCAGAAGTCATCGGCGCGCGGGAGGCGCGACTTGTACGCTTCCTTGATGACGACGTCCGACATCGGCACATGCATGGCCGTCGCCCGGATGGCGGGCACGGACGCCATCATCTGCACTTCGTACATCATCCGGTCCCACCACGTCGGCTTGCCGACGTTCGGATCGAAGAAGGCGATTTCGCGCATCAGATCATTGCGCGGCGAGCGCGGCGTGCCGTAAAGCACATCGACCTGCGCGCCCAGTTCCTTGAGCGTGTAGCTGAGATTGCGTGAATACGTCGAAATTCCCGTGCCCTCTTCGAGCGCCAGGTTGTAGCCGTCAATCATGATGCGGCTGCTTTGCATATGGCTTACCTTTGCCGGTGGCTTTCAGGATGCGCGTTCAATCACAGGCGGTCATCACGCAGGCGGCGCGCGAGTTCGGCGCGCATCGCATGCGTCATCGCCACGCAATGCTCGACTTCGCGAGGCTCGACGGGCTGAGCGTGTTGCAGCTTGCCGATGATTTCGCCGAGGTCGAAAGATTCGAGCGGCTGGCACTGATCCTTGATCGACCCGAGATACGACGTGAGCAGCTTTCCGGTCTTGCCCGTCGCGCTGTTGAGCGACACCGTCGGCTTGCCGAACATCACGCCGAGAATCAGCGCGTGAAAACGGGACGTCACGACGAGGCTCGCGCTCGCATAGAGCCGCGCGGTGGCGCCGAGACCGAAGCTGGCGGATTCGATGAGCGAAAGACCTTCCCTTTCGGACAGCATCGTGAAGAGCTTGCGGTCGTCCTCCGAATGCAACACGAGCAGCACGTCGTAGCCGCGCGACTTGAGCGACCGGACGATGCCGCAGGCCACATCCGCAAGCGCATAGCCGCGTTTGGCGAGCCGTGCTTCGAGCACGCTCGAAATGCTGAACAGCGCGAGCGGCTTTGTCGTCGCGAAGGGCTGGCCGACGCGGCGCACGTCGTCCGCCATGTAGAACGCCATGTCCGCGCCGGCGATGGTGCGCTCGAGCCTGTCATCGACGGCAATCAGTTCGCGGCGATCGATCGGATCGCGCACCGAAAGAAAATCGACCGACCGCAGATGGGTGGCGTACGCCTCTTTGCCGAGCGGCGTCGTGATGCCTTGCACGCCCACGCCGAGCACCGCGGCGAATTTGCCCTGACGTTGCGCTTCCTGCAGCGGATACAGATAGTTCCCGCAGTTGACGACATCGCTGTCATAGAACAGGCCGCCGCCGCCGACCGCCACGACATCGGCGTTCCGGATGGCGTCGTAGCGCACGTTCGGCCCGGCCAGCGTCACCTCGGGCACGCCCGCGTCCTGGAGCATCTTCTTCGCCGCGAGCGACACCAGGTCATCGCCGATGTTGCCGACACCGTAAGCCGACACCAGCACGGCGGACTGCACCGCGCGGCGCGGACGCGACGCCACCACTTCGCCCGCGAGATAGCCGCGCACCGGCGGAACGTGCTGCATGAACGATGCGGCTTCCTCGCCCGCGCCCACGCTGATGCCGCGCTTGCCCTGGCGCTCGTAGCACACGTAGACCTCGTCGGCGTAGGTCGGTTCGAAGCTGAACGCGACCGCGCTCAGCGCCTGATAGCCCAGACGATGCATCGCGCCCTTGTGCACGACGACCAGATCGATCGATTGCAGATCGCCGTCCGTCAGCGCGATGTACGGAATGATCTTCTTCTTGTTCTTCGACACGAAGGCATACATGTCGTCCGGCACCACGACCGTTTCGCAGTCCGAGGACTGCACCAGTCTCACCATGTTCCGAAAAATGGAATCGGTCATTACCGTTACTCGCGAAAAATTTTTTGCCAGCCGACGTCCGTTACGCCACGTGTTCCCTGATGCCCGTCAGGATCAGCCAGCCGATGCCGAAGACCGCGTTCATCACCGCGAACACGGTGAGAATGGCGACGATACGTTTGGGAAACTCGGATTCCTGAGGCAGATTCGGCTTGACCACGGCGACCAGGAACAGGTGATGCCGCGCGGCCTCGTCCCGCGCCCGCTGCAACGAAGTCAGCGCGGACGTCAGGTTCGCTTCGGCGAACTGCGTGCGCACGCGCATTTCCTCGTAGCTCGACAGCGTGTTGGCAAGGCTCCCCTGCGGGCGCGTCAACGTCTGCTTCTGCGCGTCGATTTGCGCCTGCAGCGAAGCAACCTGACGTTGCAGTTCGACGATGCGCGGGCTGTTCTTGTCCAGATAGCGCAGCGCCGAAGTCAGATCCACCTGAGCCTGTGCGCGTTGCTGCTCCAGCCCCGCCAGGAGATCGGTCATGGTGTTCGACGTGCGCTCGGGATCGAGAATCGACTTGCTGGCGCGGAACTGCGCCATGCGCGTCTTCTGCTCGACGAGCGCTTCCTCGGCTTTGCCGACGTTCGCTTCGGCGAGGCCGAGCGCGTCCTGCTCGGCGCGCTGGCTGAATTCCTGCACCAGCTTGTCGGCGCCATCGAGCATGCGCTTGGAGATCGCGTTCGCGTCCGCAGGAGAGAAGGCTCTGACCTTCAGCACGCCCAGACCGCTGTTGATGTCGACATAGGCATCGACCATGCCGAAGTTCTTGAACAGATACTTCCGCAGGCGCTCGTCGGTGCTGTTGGCGCCGAGACGCGATACGACATCGAACGTCGGCCGGTTATAGACTTTCGGCAGATCGACTGCTTCGCGAAGATGACGGATCGCGTCGTAAGACTGCAAGTAGTCGACGACCGACAGCGTGACTTCTTCGGAGATCGAAGGAGCCGAACTCAACAGCGCGGCGCCGGACATGGCCTGCGAACGAGACGAATCCGAGCCCGACTTGATGAAGAAACGCGCCTCCGACTCGTACTGATCCGACGCAAGCAGCGCGAAATACAGTGCGACGAGCAGCGTCGGCAAGACGACCCACAGCAGATACGTTTTCCGCTTCTCCACGAAATTGCCAAAGAATTTCATTGAACACTGTTTCCGCACGAATTCGAATCTAGACCATTTCCTGCATGACAAGCGCTTCGCCGAGATCGTCGAAAGACGACATCTGCCCGTTTCTCAGGACCATGCCCTTGTTGCAATACATCCTGAGAATGTCCGCGCTGTGCGAAACCATGACGAGCGCACTACCCGCGCTGCGCTCTTCCAGCGCCTCCCTGCAGCGGTCCTTGAAGCGCTGATCGCCGACGGCCGCGACTTCATCGACGACGAGGCAATCGAAGCGGATGGCAAGCGAAATACCGAACGCGAGCCGCGCGCGCATGCCGCTCGAATACGTCTTGATCGGCATGTAGAAGTAGTCGCCCAACTCAGCGAATTCCTGCACGTACGCGAGTGTTTCCCTGATATCCGACCCGTATATGCGCGCGATGAAGCGGACGTTGTCGGCGCCGGTGAGACTGCCCTGAAAGCCCGTTCCGAAGCCGAGCGGCCACGACACCGACATCGAGCGCACGACGCGCCCCGAGGTCGGATGCTCGACGCCCGTGATGAGCCGGAGCAAGGTCGACTTGCCCGCGCCGTTGTTGCCGAGAATGCCGACCTTGTCGCCACGGTTGATGACGAAGGACACGCCATCCAGTACGACTTTCTTTCCCGCGCGCGTGTGATGGACCTTGGTGACGTTCTCGACGCGGATCATTCGAGCACGACCCACTTTCTCGCCAGGCGCAGGCCGGCCAGCCCGATCAGCGTCAGCCCGACGCACCACACCACGACGTAGAGCGCAGACGTATAAAGGCTGGTGAAATTCGCGAAGATGCCTTCCCGAATGATTTCCTGGATTTGCGCCAGCGGCACCCAGACCAGAATCGAGCGGAACACGCCGGGAATCGTCTCGAAGCTCGTGAATGCGCCGCTGATGGGAAGCGCGAGATAAGTCAGCGGATGGACGATGCGTTCGACCACCGGAAACCGCACGCAGAGCGTCAGCACGATCATGGACATCGCGGTCACGAACCAGACGTTGAGCAGCCAACCGCCGAGGAAGACGAGCGGTTTCGCCACCATGACGCCGCTGCCGAAATAAGCGCAGACGCCCAGCAACGCGATGCTCGAAGTGATCAGCGCGGCGGCTTCGAGCAGCGCGCGCGCGACGATCAGATCGACCAGCGTCACCTGCCGGTGAAACAGCAGCGTGCCGTTCGCCTCGACCGTTGTGCCCGCCCGGTTGATCAGGCCGCGGAACAGCATGTATCCCGTATAACCCGCGATATAAAACGGCGCCGGCAACATGCCCGGCGGCAGATGTATGCCGATCAGATGATGCACGGAGGTCACGCCGATCGTCAGCAGCGACGGCTCCACGAAGATCCACAGGTAGCCGATGTTGTCGCGGCCGAAGCGCGTGTGCATCTCGCGCACGATCAAGGCCGCGATCGTGCGCGCCTGAACGGCCAGGCCCCCGGAGAGTGTCGCGGACATCATCAGTCGAACGCTCTGACTGCGTTCACGAGAGGGAATGCGGCCGTGTACAGGAGATTGAGGAACTTCTGCATCTCGGCGGCCGGTGCGTTCGAGACGTAGAGAATGTCCTTGTTCCGCATCTGGAAACGCTGCGCCGCGAACAGGCTCCGCGGGTCGCGCAGATTGAGGCGATAGACCGTCGGCACCACGGCCGTCGACGGGACGCCCGCGGCATCGGCCGTCTGCTCCGACTCGACGCGGAACACGAACACACCCTGCGCGTCCGCGCGGTTGTCGATCAGTCCGCCGCTGCGCGCGAGCGCCTGCGCAAGCGACACGCCCTGCGCCTCGAAGCTGACTTCGTCGTTCTTGCCGGTCGCGCCGAGCACGGTGAAGCTGAGCGGCTGGAACACGGCCGTCAGAACATCGCCCGGCGTCAGGCGGATGTTCTGCGCCGGATCGCGGATGATCGCTTCGAGCGGCATCGAACGCACGACCTTGCCGCGCGTCAACTGGATGGTCGTCTTGGTGACCGGCTGCGTCGTGCCGCCCGCTTCGGCGAGTGCGTCGAGCACGCGCTCGCCGCTCGGCGAAATGGGCATGCGCACGGTTGCCTTCACGTCGCCGATCACCGTGACATACGCGGACGCATTGTGCGTGAGGCGGACGATGACTTGCGGATGATTGGCGCGCCCGGTGAGACGCTTCACGATGTCCGCCTGCAGGCCCGTCAGCGTCTTGCCCGCCGCCATGACATTGCCGATGAACGGCACGACCACGTTGCCGCTCGCATCGACGATCTGCTCGGGCAGCACGGTGGTGCGCGTCGAGGAACTGTTCGTCGAGAGATCGCCGAAGAGCGCGGCCGGCGCCGCTTCCCAGATCGTGATTTCCAGCGCATCTCCGTTGCCGATGCGCGGGCCGTCGTTCTCGCTGCCCGGGAATCCGCTGGAGAAGCGCGGCAGTTCACGCGCATCGGCTCCGAGCGGGACCGTCGCGTTATCGATATCGACGACCTTGATGTGCTCGAGCGGCGCCGCGGGTTCCGTTCTCGACAGATCCGGCGCGATCGTGCGCGTCGCGGGCCCTGAGTTCGGAAGCGATTCGCATGCAGCGACGACGACGGTCAGAGCCGCCACCATCACCAACTTTTCGAAGCGATTGAATTGCAATCCCATTTCCTGATGCCGATGACAGCGCACCCAAAAGCAGCAGCGGCCGAATGAGGCGAACGGTCGCGCAAAAAATTGAGGTGAAGGAAATCTCTCAGAGACTTCGCGCAAAGACTTATCGGTTTTAAGATAAATCAACTTGCCTTGATGAATCAGAAAACTGCAAATAGATAAACGTTACTGAATTTCTGCATAACTAAGTAGGCGCATTGTAAATACTTATTGCATTGAAAAGTAAGTTCCGGCGGAAGCCCCGATTTTGTGTTGTTTTAAGCAGACGCATACCTTTCTGCAATGTTAGTACAACCTATGCTAGCATCTGGCCAGCAAGCTATTTCTATATGAAAGCGAATCATTTTTTCCGGTTCAGCATGTTTTTGCGATCACACTCGTCGCACCAATCGGTGTTTTTTTATCTTGCGTGATTGATGTGACGACCATTCTTCTGGACGTCACGCGACTGCTGACGAGGCTTTACCATCAACAACTTCCGACCGGCGTGGATCGCGTCGGACTGGCGTACCTTCACCGGTACGGGCTACAGGCGCGCGCGGTTCTCAGCAAGAGCGGGTTTTTTAAAATCCTGAATGCGAAGGATTCCCAAAAGACATTTTCAGCACTCGTTTCCGCGTCAAAAAGGCGCAGCGCGATTCGCCGTATCGCGTTGCGCGCGCTCGCGGCACCTTCGTCGGACAAGGTCGATAACGGTGTGTTGCTGCATACCAGCCATAGCGGCATGGAATATCGCCGGCTTTACCGCGGCATGCATGAACGGCGCATCAAGACCATTTTCATGGTCCACGATCTCATTCCGCTCACCCATGCCGAGTATTCGCGGCCGGGCGTCGACTTGGTGCACTCGCGGCGAATCGATAATGCGTTGGCCCATGCGGACGGGTTGATTGCCAATTCGCAGGCAACGCTCGATTCGCTCGCCGATCGCGCGAGGCAGCGGCGAGCGTCGCTGCCTCCGTGCACGGTCGCGCGACTGGCGTCCGGCGTCACGCCGCGCAGTGCCGGCGAAGCGCCGCTTGGCCAACCTTATTTCGTTATCCTCGGCACCATCGAACCGCGCAAGAACCACTGGTTCATGCTGCACGTATGGCGGCGTCTCGTGGAAATGTTCGGCGCCGATGCGCCGAAGCTCGTCGTGATCGGACGGCGCGGATGGGAGTGCGAGAACGTCATCGACATGCTCGAACGATGCGCACCGTTGCGCGAAGCCGTCATCGAACTGCCCGATTGCTCCGACAGCGAATTGCAGCGCTATCTGCAACACGCCCGCGCGCTGCTCTTTCCCTCCTTCGTGGAAGGCTACGGCATGCCGCTGGTCGAGGCGCTCGTGATGAAAACGCCCGTGCTCGCGAGCAACCTCGATGTGTTTCACGAAATCGCCGGCGATGTTCCCGAATATCTCGACCCGCTCGACGGTCCGGGCTGGATCGCGCGCATTCTCGCTTACGCGCACGATGCATCGGCCGAACGCGACGCGCAACGAACCCGCATGCACGCATTCCGCGAGCCGACGTGGGCGGAGCATTTCGAACAGGTCGACCGTTTTCTCGACACGCTGGGCGCGCCGTGAGCAATACGCCTGCGTATTCGCCCGCCCGTGGGCAGGCCGCCGAACTCAGGCTGAAAACGCTTACGCCGGGCCGGCGTTCGCTGAGCTGGCTGCTCGGCCAGTCTGACTATCTCTGGCTCGACCGCGTGACGGGCCGCATGATGGCGCGCATCGCAAGGGCCGTGCAAATCGATGCGACGGTGGCATGGCCCGCCCCGATCGCGCCTCGGGCGACGGCCCGGCAGCCGCCGCTCGCGTGGTTCAGCTTTGCGCTCGGCGAACACACCGCGCGCGACTGGATCCGCGCATTCGACACCGCGCTGTCGCAGTCATGCGATGCCGAAGCCTTCGCGCCCGCCATGGAGCGCCTGCGCGCCCTGCACGCGCTCGATCCGATCGATCGCCCGGCGCGCGCGGCCAGCGGCCTCATGACGCAGCGCGCGCACGACGTGCGCGTGCTGCTGATCGACGAGCGCGCGTCGGTGCGCGCCGGCGGCATGTCGCGTGCGCAGCGTCGGAAAGCGTTCCGCGACATGGTCGAAGCAGCGCGAAAAGCGCATCCCGGCGCGACATTCTGGCTCGCCCGCTCGCGCGCTCAGGGCACCGGCCCCTGGCTCTCGGAGCACGCGCGCGGCGTGCTTCCCGGGCAACTGCGCAGCATCTCCGAAGACGAAGACGCCTCGCTTTGCGCGAGCATCGATCACGCCGCGCACGTCTATACCGTGGCCGCGCCCGAAGGAATGCATGCGCTGCTCACCGGCGTCCCCCTGCACGTTTTCGGCACGCCGTACTACGCGGGATGGGGCCTTTCGCACGACGCGCGCAGCTTTGCGCACCGCCGCGCCCGCCCCACGCTGGCGCAGTTCTGTGCCGTGCTGTTCGGATCCTTCACGCACTACCTCGACCCTTCGACGCACGCGCGCGGAACCGTGGACGCATTGCTCGACGCCATCGAGCTTCAGCGTTCGGTGACGGCACGATTCGCCGGCATTCCGCACGTCGCCGGCGTGCGTTTTCAATGGTGGAAACGCCACTTCGCGACGCCCTTCCTCGCTGCGGGCGGCGCGCGGCTGCGCTGGACGCGCAATGCGGCGGCGCTTGCCGACGGCGAATGCGCCGCATTGTGGGGCGCTCGCAGCACGAACGGCCTTCCGCACGGCACGCGCGTCATGCGCATGGAAGACGGCTTCCTGCATTCGCACGGGCTCGGCTCGGACATGAGCAAGCCGCGCAGCCAGGTCGTCGATACACGCGGCCTTTATTTCGATGCAAGCCGCCCGAGCGATCTGAGCATGTTGCTCAACGAGGCGTCGTTCAACGACGCCGAACTCGCTCGCGCTGCCGCGCTGCGCGAGCAGATCGTTCGATACGGATTGACCAAGTACAACCTCGGCTGCCGCCGGCCCGCATGGCGCGCTCCGGCAGGCAAGACCGTGGTGCTCGTGCCCGGCCAGGTTGCCGACGACGCGTCGATACGCCTCGGCACACGCGCCATCTCGACGGCCGACGCGCTGCTGCGGGAAGTCCGCGCGCTGCGCCCGGACGCCTGGATCGTCTACAAGCCGCATCCGGACGTGCTGTCCGGCAACCGGCGCGGTCTCGTCGATGCGCAAGGCCTGGCCGACGTGGTCGACACCGCATCGGACCTGATTTCGCTCATCGATGCCGCGGACGAAGTCCACACGCTCTCCTCGCTGTCGGGCTTCGAGGCGCTGTTGCGCGGCAAGCGCGTGCACACCTACGGCCTGCCGTTCTACGCCGGCTGGGGGCTGACCTGCGATGCGCTCGCGCCCGTGCCCTGGCGCGCGCGAACACTGACGCTGGACATGCTGACGGCGGGGGTTCTGCTCCGCTATCCGCTGTACTGGGACTGGCGTCTGCGGCTCTTCACCACACCCGAACGCATCGTGCAGGAGCTTGCGCCGCTGGCCGCGCGTCCGCTGCTGCCGCCCGGCGCCGATCGCTGGCGTTTGCCACGCAAGGTCACGCGCTGGTCTCACAACGTCCTGCGGCACGCGCTGTGGCGGTTGCAGCGCTGAATACGGCTCGCGGTACGCGTCGAAAGAATCACGAACACCCGATCGGAGCGACCTCATGAACATCTATCCTGTTGTCCTTTGCGGCGGCAGCGGCACGCGGCTCTGGCCCATGTCGCGCGGCGGCTATCCCAAGCAGTATCTGAAACTGACCGGGGATCAGACGCTGGTTCAGCAGACGGTCTTGCGCTTGCGCGGGATCGCGCGCGCAGCCGATCCCATCGTCATCACCAACGACGAGCAACGCTTCGTCGTCGCGGAGCAATTGCGCCAGTCGGGCGTGACACCTTCGTCGATCGTGCTCGAGCCGTACAGCCGCAACACCGCGCCGGCCATCGCGGTCGCGGCGCTCGTCGCCATGCGTCAGTCGCCCGACGCGCTGTTGCTCGTGCTGCCTTCGGATCATCTGATCGCGAATGAAGCGGCGTTCGTGCACGCGGTCGATGCCGCCGCCCCGGTCGCCGCGGACGGGCATCTCGTCACCTTCGGGATTCAGCCGACCGAACCGCATACGGGTTACGGATACATCCGGCGCGGCGAGGCGCTCGGAACGGGCGGCCGCGTCCATGCGGTTGCTGCGTTCGTCGAGAAGCCGGACTTGCGGACCGCCGAGCAATTCCTCGCGGACGGCCGATTCGTCTGGAACAGCGGCATGTTCATGCTGAAAGCGTCGGCGTATATGGATGAGTTGCGGATTCATCAGCCGGACATCGCACGTCAGGCCGAGGCTTCCGTCGAACTGGCGGAGCGCGACAACGATTTCCTTCGTCTGCACAAGGCATCGTTCGCCGACTGCCCGAACGTGTCGGTCGACTATGCGGTGATGGAGAAGACCGCGCGCGCCGCTGTCATCGTCACGAATGAGCTCGGCTGGAACGACATCGGTTCGTGGGAAGCGCTCGCCAAGGTTTCCGAACAGGATGATTTCGGAAACGTCGCGATCGGCGACGTGCTGGCGGAATCGGTGACGAATTCGTACATGCGCGCGGAGCACCGGATGGTGGCCGCGATAGGTCTCGACAACGTGGTGATCGTCGAAACCGCGGACGCCGTGCTGGTCGCGCACCGGGACCGCGTGCAGGACGTGAAGAAGATCGTCGAGCGGCTGAATGCATCGGGCAGGCGGGAGTCGGTGACGCATCGCCGCGAGCAGCGCCCGTGGGGTTCGTATGAAGGCATCGACCAGGGCGACCGTTTCCAGGTGAAGCGCATCATCGTCAACTCCGGCGCGCAGTTGAGCCTGCAGATGCATCACCATCGCGCGGAGCACTGGATCGTCGTGAAGGGCACCGCAATCGTCACGAACGGCGACGAGGAGATCATGCTGTCGGAGAACCAGTCGACCTATATTCCGCTCGGCGTCACGCACCGGCTTCGCAACCCGGGCCGCATTCCGCTCGAACTGATCGAGGTTCAGTCCGGCGCTTATCTGGGCGAAGACGACATCGTCCGATTCGAAGATACGTATGGCCGCACCAAGGGCGCCTGATGTTTCGACATCACGTGCGATCCGATTCACCACGAAAATCAGCTAGCCAGTCATGTTGCTCCGAACCTTTAAATGGATCGTCCTTTGCGCGGTGCTGTACTGTTCCTTGCGATATCTCGGTGTCGGCAGGAACGAGGCGCTCATCGTCAGTTTCATTTCACTCGTGCTCGGCGTCTTGAATTTTCTGACCGTGCAGATTTCCAGCATGATGGCGGTGATTTTTTTCTGCGCGATGTTCTCGCTGTTCTTGCCGGCGGCATTCTCGGATGCCGCCGGCTTCGTGCGCGAAGAAATTGGACACGTCTCGATGAGCGCGATCCGCGACCGATTGCGATCGGCCAAGGACGAGGTACCGGAGAAGTAGGCAAACGCGCGGTGCGCGCTGCCGGACGGCTGGCCGGTGGTTCTCCCCGGAATCGGCCAGTCTCGATTATGTGTCGGCACGAACAGCGTCTGAGACTTGCGCCGTTCTCGTTCGACTCATCCTTCATCTGGCTGCCCTTCGCGGGCTTCAGATTGCCCCGATTCAAGTGCGTTTCCTGCAGGCGATCCTTGCCCGGCTCGAACAGAAAGCCGACGCCATACGCGGTCACGTCCTTCGTCGACCATCTTCATCAAAAACCCGGAACCAGCGAACACGCCGTTGCCAAACGGGGCGAAAAGCCCCATTCTTGAACCCGTTCGAATCTGCGCTTTACCCCCGTTTCTGCTGGCTCCATTGCACCGCGCATCCTCGGCTCGATTGGCCGCTCCGTGACATCAAGGGCATCAAATTCCCCCTGCAGGCGGCCCGTGTTTTCGCACACCGAATGCCCCGACACCGGAAAATTTCCAGCGCGTCGACTACTTTTTCCATATATGGAAAAATAAATCCATCCAGGAAAAATTATTGACCTGTGAAAAAGCTGCACCGTATAGTCCTCCGCACACGCCGTGACTCGCCACGCCGAACTGAACGGAGACATCCCACGTGCAGCACTATGAAAACTTCATCGATAACGAATTCGCAGCGTCAACATCGCAGGCGCGCATCGAGGTCCTGAATCCAGCGACCGAACAGGTCGTCGCCCTCGTCGATACCGTCAGTCCCGAAGATGCGCGCCATGCCGCCCGCCAGGCCGCGGCGGCGCAGAAGCGGTGGCGCCGGCTGCCCGCCGCCGAGCGGGCGAAAGTGCTCCACCGCCTTGCCGACGCGCTCCTTGCGCGCGCAGACCGCATCGGCGCCGCGCTCGCCCTCGAATCGGGGAAAAGTCCCGCCCATGCGCGCGCCGAAGTGACGTATGCCGCGGAAGTCACGCGCTATCACGCCGAATGGGCACGCCGCATCACCGGCGAAATCATCCCGAGCGACAACGCCAACGAAAACCTCCTGCTCTATCGCGAGCCCATCGGTGTCGTCGTCTGCCTCATTCCGTTCAATTCGCCCGTCTACACGCTGATGCGCAAGATCGCGCCCGCGCTCATCACGGGCAACACGGTGATCGTGCGTCCGAGCAGCTACACGCCTTGCTCGGCGCTGGAGATTGCACACGCCGTCGCGCAGGCGGAAGTGCCCGCCGGCGTGATCAACATCATGGCGATGAGCCACCTCGTGGCCGAGCAGGTCTGCACGCACCCGTCGGTGGGCATGATCACGCTCACCGGCAGCGTCGGCGCGGGCCGCAAGGTGCTGGAATATTCGCAGGTCAATATCGCGAAGGTGGCGCTCGAACTCGGCGGCAAAACGCCCGCGATCATCGAACCCGATGCAAACCTCGAACAGGCAGCCGCCGACATCGTTCGCTCGAAGACCACCAACTGCGGCCAGCTCTGTACGGCGGTCGAGCGCGTGTACGTGCACGAAGAAGTTGCCACGAAGTTCGTTGGCCTGCTGCGCAACCGCATGCGCGAGCGCCAATGGGGCGACCGCAGCAAGAATCACGACTGGATGGGGCCGCTGATCCACGAGAACGCGCGCCTGCATATCCACCAGATGGTCCAACGCGCGATCGACGACGGTGCCGTCCTCGAGTGCGGCGGGGAGATCCCGCAAGGCAAGGGATTCTTCTATCCGCCGACCCTGCTCGCCGGCTGCCGTCAGGATATGGAGATCATTCAGGAAGAAGTCTTCGGACCGGTTCTGGGCGTCGTGACCTATCAGACACTCGACGAAGCGCTGGAGATGGCCAACGATCACCAGTTCGGACTCGCCTCGATGATCTACAGCGAGAACTACCGCACGATCATGCGCGTGGCCAACGAGATCGAAGCCGGCGAGTGCTACGTGAACCGCATCCCCGATGACCCGTATCAGGGTCACCACTCGGGCTGGAAGCGTTCCGGCATCGGCGGCGACGATGGCCAGCACGGCATGCTCGCCTTCACGCAGACGCGCCTCGTGGTCACGACGTGGTAAGCCACTCGAATACCCGCTAATTCCCGATTGCCTGGCTGCACCGGGGCGCATCACGCGCTCTTGTGGCCAGATCAGAATCGAACAGGCACATTCGCAAACCGAATGTCTGATTCGGAATGCTTATTAAATACGGAGCACATCGCCCAGATATCGAAGATCACGTCGAGAGATAGTCATGCAGTTCCGGTGAGACACACCGGCATCGAGCAATAAAAAATTGGAGACATCATGACTGCAGCAATCGAACGCACCGAGCAGACTCTGGCGGAATCGGCCGCCAGCAGCTCTTCGTTAGTCCGCTATTTTCAGCTTGCCGTGCTCACGCTCGCGGCCGGCGCACTGTACCCGATGCTTTACCTGCGCCAGAACTTCGAGAACACGCTGCTGCAGGCATTCCACATCACCGCCGACCAGCTCGGTGAACTCTATTCGATCCTGGGCATCGTCTATGTGATCACCTATATCCCCAGCGGGTGGCTGGCCGACCGCGTGAGCTCTCGCTGGCTCGTCGTGGTCTCTCTCGGCACCGTGGGCCTGCTGGGTCTGTGGTTCGCGACCTTTCCCGATGCCTCGATGCTGCGCTGGATCTTTCTCGGCTGGGGCATCGCCGGAGGCCTGACGTTCTGGTCGGCCATCTTGCGTGCCGTCAAGCTGCTCGGCACCGAGCGTGAACAGGGCCGCTTCTTCGGCATCCTCGACGGTGGCCGCGGCCTCACGGAAGCGGTGCTTGCCTCGATCGCCGTAGCCATTTTTGCGCACTATGCGAGTCTCGCCCCGCAGCTTTCGCTGCGCCCTGTGATCCACATGTACGCCTACACATGTCTCGGTATCGGCGCGCTGGCCGGGCTGATCCTGCCGAACGACCGGAACCGCACGTGTGAGTCCGGCGGTGCGGCACAGGGCTCCGCCTCCGCGCTCGGCGACTTCGTCACGCTGATCCGCATTCCGGAGATCTGGCTCATCAGCCTGATCGTGCTGGCCGGTTATCAACTGCTGTGGGCGACGTTTTCGTTCTCCAGCTACATCCAGGAACACTTCTCGGCGTCGGCGGTGCTCGCCGGCGAGCTGACCGTCATCAAGCTGTGGATGCGCCCGATCGGCGCGATCGGCGGCGGCTTCCTCGGCGACCGCTACTCGAACGTCAACGTCCTGGGTTTTGGCATGCTCGCGGCGGCCGCTGCGTGGATGCTGTTCGTCCTCGTGCCGTCCTCGATCCCGATGTGGCTGCTCGCCTGCTGCATCGTCCTGCTCGGACTGATGACCTATTCGGTGCACGGCCTGTACTGGGCCATCATCGATCGCTGCCATGTGCCGGCGCGTGTGACCGGTCTCGCGATCGGGATCATCTCGATGATCGGCCTCTCGCCCGACGTGTTCCTGCCGATGATCAGCTCGGCGATTTCCCACCGCTTCCCGGGCGTGCTCGGCACCCAGCTCTACTTCGTGTACATCGGCGCATGCTGCCTGCTCGGCAGCGGCCTCGTGTACGTATTCAAGAAGCGAACCGAGCACTACCGCTTTCCGGGCCAGTAAACGCCCGGCGCTGACGCAACAACGCACCATCCTGAGACGAATCCATGCAAATCACCTCGCTTGAAACCTACGTCGTTGCCGTGCCGCCTCCGTACATCGGCGGCCGTTACTGGATCTTCGTGAAGCTGAAAACGGCCTGCGGCATCGAAGGCGTGGGCGAAGTCTACGCCGCGAGCTTCCACCCCGACGTCATGGAAAAGGCCATCGGCGACGTGTACCAGCGCTACCTCGAAAATCACGATCCGCACCACATCGAGCGATTCTTTCGCGAAGCCTATTCGAGCGGCTTCACGCAGCGCCCCGACGTGAGCATGATGGGCATCGTGAGCGGTCTCGAAATGGCGTGCTGGGACATCATCGGCAAGGCGGCCAACAAGCCGGTCTACGAACTGATCGGCGGCAAGGTCAACGAGCGCCTGCGCTCCTATACGTACCTGTATCCGAAGAACGATGATGGCTCGTACAGCCACGATTACGAGGACATCGAGCCGTCCGTGCGCTGCGCCGAGGAATACGTGAAGCAGGGCTTCACGGCGATCAAGTTCGATCCGGCCGGGCCTTACACGGCCTATTGCGGCCACCAGTTGAGCCTCGAACTGCTCGAGCAGTCGGCGACGTTCTGCCGGCGTCTGCGCGAGGCGGTCGGCACGAAGTGCGACCTCATCTTCGGCACGCACGGCCAGATGACGCCGTCGGCCGCCGTGCGGCTGGCCCGCTACATCGAGCCGTACGATCCGCTGTGGTTCGAGGAGCCGGTGCCTCCCGGACAGTCCGAGGCCATGGGTCGCGTCGCGCAGAAGACCAGCATCCCCGTTGCGACCGGCGAGCGCCTGACCACCAAGTACGAGTTCTTCGACGTGCTGCGCAACAACGCCGCATCGATCCTGCAGATGAATCTCGGGCGCGTCGGCGGCATTCTCGAAGCGAAGAAGATCGCGACGCTGGCCGAGGTCCACTACGCGCAGATCGCGCCGCATCTCTACAACGGCCCGATCGGCGCGGCGGCGAGCATCCAGCTCGGCGTGGCGTCGCCCAACTTCCTGATTCAGGAAAGCATCATGCGCTGGGAAGGCTTCCACGCCGAGATCCTGAAGAAGCCGATCGCCTGGGAAGACGGCTACATCATTCCCTCGACCGAACCGGGCCTCGGCGTCGAACTCGACATGGACGTCGTCAAGGCCAACATGCCGTACACGAGCCGACGCCTGCATCTGACGGTCTCGTCCCAGCCGTTCGATGTGAAGGCGGGCCCCTCCGACAGCTGGAAGGCACGCTACGCCGAGGACAAGGAATAGTGGCCATGGATGCATCGACCTTCGACTACATCATCGTGGGCGCCGGCTCGGCCGGCTGCATCCTCGCTGATCGCCTGAGCGAGTCGGGCAAGTTTCGCGTGCTGCTGCTCGAGGCGGGCAGCGCGGACAAATCCATGTGGTTGCGCATGCCGCTCGGATTCGCGAAGCTGTTCTATCACCCGAAGTACAACTGGCGCTACGAGACCGTGCAGCAGCGCGAACTCGCGGGCCAGCGCGTCTATACGCCGCGCGGCAAGGTGCTGGGCGGGTCGGGCGCGATCAACGCGATGATCTACGTGCGCGGCCAGCGCGAGGATTTCGACGACTGGACCGCGCAGGGCAATCCCGGCTGGGGCTGGGACGACGTGCTGCCCTGGTTCAAGCGGCTGGAATCGCACCACGTGGGCGATACCGAATGGCACAGCAGCCGCGGCAAGATCCGCATCACGCGAGATCCGGTGCACCCGATCTGCGATTCGTTTTTCGAGGCGTGCGCGGCGCTCGGCCACCGCTCCAACGATGATTTCAACGGCGCACGGCTCGAGGGCTTCGGCGTCTACGACATCAACACGCGCAACGGGCAGCGGGATTCGTCGTGCACCGCGTATCTGCATCCCGCCATGAAGCGTCCGAATGTCGTGGTACAGACGGACGCCATCGTGGATCGCGTCCTCTTCGACAGGAACCGGACGGCGACGGGTGTCGATGTCCTGATCAAGGGCCATCGCCAGCACTTCGCCGCGCGTCGCGAGGTCATTCTCAGCGCCGGCGCCGTCGAAACGCCAAAGCTGCTGCAATGCTCGGGCGTGGGTGACGCGGACCTGCTGCACAAGCACCAGATTCCCGTGATCCGCCATGCGCCCGCGGTCGGCCAGAACCTGCAGGATCATCTGTGCGCGTCGTACTACTATCGCGCGAACTGCGCGACCGTGAACGACGAGGTGCGCAGCCTGCCCCAGCAGGCGCGAGCCATGTTCCAGTACCTGTTCCGGCGCAACGGAATTTTCGCGACGACGGTCAAGGCCGGCGGATTTCTGCGCACGAACGGCGCGCAAACGGCGCCCAACGTGCAGTTGTACTTCAATCCGCTTTCGTATGTCCTGCCGGAATCGGGTGGCATGCCGCGCGTCGAGCCGTACTCGGGCTACACGATCTTTTTCGCACCCTGCCGGCCGACCAGCCGCGGCACCATCGAACTGACCAGCGCCGACATTCACGCGGCGCCGCGCATCGACCCCAACTACCTGTCGACGGAACACGATCAGGCCGAGGCGATCGCGGGCAGCCGGCTCGTGCGCGATCTCGCCGCGACGTCGCCGCTCAAGCGAGTGACGGCCGAAGAAGTGCGTCCGGCCGAAGCAGTCTCCGACGACGCCAGCATGCTGCAGTTCTTTCGCGAGCAGAGCGGATCGATCTACCACCTCTGTGGTTCGTGCGCGATGGGCAGCGATACGCAACGCTCCGTCGTGAACAGCCGGTTGCAGGTACACGGCATGACGAACCTGCGTGTGGTGGACGCCTCGGTGTTCCCGAACATCACGTCGGGCAACATCAACGCTCCCACGATGATGGTCGCGGAAAAGGCGGCCGACATGATCCTGGCGGACGTCGCCGCCTGATCCGATCCGGCCTGCAGGAGACAATTTTTTCCGGTTAAAAGACAATGAAGAAAGAACGAAAAATATATCGTTTCGCATCACTAATCGTACTGCTCTCGGGGTTGCCGGTTGCAAGCCACGCGGAGAGCAGCGTGACGCTGTACGGGATCATCGACGGTGGCATCACTTACGTGAGCAACACGGGAGGTGCCCACGTCGTGAAGTTCGATGATGGCGTGTCGTGGGGCAACCGCTGGGGCCTGAAGGGCACCGAGGATCTCGGCGGCGGCCTGTCGGCGGTATTCGCGCTCGAAAACGGATTTCGTCTGGGCAACGGCACATCGGCACAGGGTGGAGCCGAATTCGGCCGGCAAGCCTATGTGGGCCTGAGCAACACGTGGGGCACGCTGTCGCTCGGCGATCAGTACGACATGACGCGGGAAATCATGTCGAACTACAACATCTCCGGCTGGGCGAGCGGATACGCGATTCACCAGGGCGACTTCGACCGCATCAACGGCGACCGGCTGCCGAATTCGGTGAAATTCGCCTCGAAGGAATTCGCGGGCTTTTCGTTTGGCGGCGTGTACTCGTTCGGTGGCGTGGCGGGAGACTTCCACCAGAAAAGCGCATGGAGTGCCGGCGCGCACTATGCGAACGGCGGCTTCTCGATCGGCGCGGCCTACACCCAACTGAACGATCCCTACGGCATCTACGCGTTCGACCCGTACGCGATGATCGGCACGAGCACGTTCCTCGGCCGCCCGACGATCAGCGTGAATCCGTCAACCGGCGCAATCACGGACCTGTACGCCAGCACACCGTTCCCGGTGGACAAGCAAGGCACGTTCGGCGTCGGCTCGAGCTACATCATCGACAAGATCACGCTGATGGGCAACGTGACCTACACGACCATCAAGGCGTTCGGCAGTTCGTCGCACATGTGGGTCGGCGAAGGCGGTGCCAACTGGCAGGTCACGCCGGCGTTCAGCGCCATCGGCGGCTATCAGTACACGAATTTCGAGGGCCATCACTGGAACCAGTTGTCGGCGGGCCTGCACTACCTGCTGTCGAAGCGGACGGACATCTACCTGTCCGGCGACTGGCTGAGGGCGTCGCAGGGCGTCGATGCGGTGATCGGATACAGCTTTGCGCCATCGACGTCCGCGACGCAAGCGGACGTGCGCATCGGGATGCGTCATTCATTCTAGGCTGCAGCAGAGCCGCTACAATTGACGCCGATGAAACCGATCGAGTCCCCTCCTCCCGAAAAGTCAAAGGCGCCGGCCGTGGACGGCGCCTTCGACATCATGCAGACGCTCGTTCAGTCGACCTACCCGCTCTCGCTCACGGAGATCGCCGATCGCGTGAACATGCCGGTGGCGAGCTGCCACCGGATCATCAATGCATTGCTGCGCCGCGGGCTGGTCGTGCAGGACCTGCAGCGCCGGAAGTCGTATTGCATGGGGGCGATGCTGTTTCAGATGGCATCGGCCGCGTATTTCCAGCAGCCGATCGTGCCGCTCTTCCACTCCATCGCAGACGTGCTGAAGAACGAACTGCACCAGTCGATCAATCTCAGCGTGCTCGCGGGTTCCCATACGCTCGTCGTCGCGCACGTACCGTGGCCGTTCGTGGAAAATCACGGTGTGTATGTCGGGCTGTCGAATGTCCTGCATCGCACCGCCGCCGGCAAGGCGATGATGAGCATGCATCCCGTAACGATCCAGAAGCAGTACTGGGAGACCTATATCGCGGATCGGGAATCGAAAGCGGACAACGCGGGACATCCGCTGGAAGCGTGGTTGCACGAACTGAGCGAAATCCGGCGCGTCGGCTATGCGCTGACGAAGACCGAAACCCTTGCCGGCGTCTTCACGCTGGCCGCGCCCGTGCTCAACCGGCGGGGCGAGCCGCTCGCCGCCATGGCCGTGTGCTTCGATACGCAACGCGACATCCGGGCGACGGCCACGCCGCTCATCCAAGCGACGTGGCAATTGTCCGCGCGGCTCGGGTAGCACAAGGCGCGGGCTTTTCGTATTTCGATGGACCCAGATGCGAACATCCGTTCGCCCCAACATTTACTTGACATCTAAACTATCAAAACCTAAATTATCGACGTGAGGAGACAACGGTCGGAGAGCGAGCATGCGTATCGTCTGTATCGGCGGAGGCCCGGCGGGCCTGTATTTCGGGCTTTTGATGAAGCGCCGCCACCCTGACTACGACATCACCGTGGTCGAGCGCAACCGCCCTTACGACACGTTCGGCTGGGGCGTCGTGTTCTCGGACCAGACACTCGGCAATCTGCGCGCGGCGGACCCGCAAAGCGCCGACGCCATCCTCGATGCCTTCAATCACTGGGACGACATCGAAGTCCACATCGGCGGCCGCGCGATCCGCTCGTCGGGTCATGGCTTCTGCGGCATCGGCCGCAAACGTCTGCTGAATATTCTGCAAGCGCGTTGCGAAGCGCTCGGCGTGAAGCTCGTCTTCGAAACGCACGTCATCAACGACGACGACTACGACGCCGATCTCATCATCGCGAGCGACGGCGCGAACAGCGCGATCCGGCAGAAATACGCGTCGACGTATCAACCGGACATCGATCTGCGCGATTGCCGCTTCGTGTGGCTCGGCACGAACAAGTGCTTCGACGCCTTCACGTTCGCATTCGAAAAGACCGAATGGGGCTGGTTTCAGGCGCATGCCTATCGTTTCGACGACAGCACGTCGACGTTCATCGTCGAGGCGCCCGAGCGCGTCTGGCGCGCCGCCGGCCTCGCCGACATGAGCAAGGAAGACGGCATCGCGTTTTGCGAAAAGCTCTTCGCGAAGTATCTCGACGGCCACGCGTTGATATCGAATGCCACGCACTTGCGCGGCTCGGCGCAATGGATTCGCTTTCCGCGCGTCGTGAATCGCGAATGGGTGCATTGGCGTGACGGCGCGAACGGCAAGCGCACGCCTATCGTCCTGATGGGCGATGCGGCGCATACCGCGCACTTTTCCATCGGTTCCGGCACGAAGCTCGCGCTCGAAGACTCGATCGAACTGGCGAACAGCATCGACACCGCATTCGCAAAGCAGCGCGGCGATCTCGAAGGCGCGCTCGCGCATTACGCGCAAGTACGCAGCGTCGATGTGCTGCGTATCCAGAACGCCGCGCGCAATTCGACCGAATGGTTCGAACACGTGGACCGTTACGCGACGTTCGCGCCTGAGCAGTTCGCCTATTCGCTGCTCACGCGCTCGCAGCGCATCTCGCATGAAAATCTGCGCGAACGCGATGCGCACTATCTCGCCTCGTTCGAAGACTGGCTCGCCGCGCGCGCGGGCATCGAGCGCGATGCACGGCAACGTTCCGTGCCGCCGATGTTCACGCCGTTCAAGTTGCGCGGGGTCACGCTGAAGAACCGTGTCGTCGTGTCGCCGATGGCGCAGTATTCCGCCGTCGATGGGATCGCGGGCGACTATCACCTGATGCATCTCGGCGCGCGCGCGATGGGCGGCGCGGCGCTCGTGATGACGGAGATGACGTGCGTGTCGCCCGAAGCGCGCATCACGCCCGGATGTCCCGGCATGTACGCGCCGGAGCATCTCGCCGCGTGGACGCGCATCGTCGATTTCGTGCATGCGCAATCGGACGCGAAGATCGGCATGCAGCTCGGACATGCGGGCGCGAAGGCATCGACGCGCGTGAGCTGGGAAGGCATCGATCAGCCGCTTCCGGATGGAAACTGGCCGCTCGTGTCCGCCTCGCCGCAACAGTATCTGCACTGCGTGAGTCAGTGGTCGCGCGAGGCCTCGCACGAGGAATTGCGAGAGATCGAAGCGCAGTTCGTGCGCGCCACCGAAATGGCCGCGCAAGCGGGCTTCGACTGGCTCGAATTGCACTGCGCGCACGGTTATTTTCTGTCGAGCTTTCTTTCGCCGTTGACGAATCGTTGCACAGATCAATACGGCGGCTCGCTCGACAATCGCCTGCGCTATCCGCTCGAAGTATTCAGGGCGATGCGGGCGGCATGGCCGCAAGACAAGCCGATGTCCGTTCGCATTTCCGCGCACGACTGGGTCGATGGCGGCACGACGCCCGACGATGCCGTCGAGATCGCGCGCGCGTTCAAGGCGGCGGGCGCGGACATGATCGACGTGTCGTCGGGACAGGTCAGCAAGCAGGAAAAGCCCGTGTACGGCCGCATGTTCCAGACGCCGTTCGCCGATCGCATCCGCAACGAAGCGGGCATTGCGACCATCGCCGTCGGCGCGATATCGGAAGCGGATCACGTGAACAGCATCATCGCGGCGGGACGCGCGGATCTCTGCGCGGTGGCGCGCCCGCATCTCGCGAATCCATCGTGGACGCTGAACGAAGCCGCGAAGATCGGTTACTTCGATGTCGCGTGGCCGAAGCAGTACGCCGCCGCCAAATCGCAACTCGAACGCAATCTCGAACGCGAGCGCGCCTTGGCTGCCGACACCGCGCGCCTCACGCCGCAGGAACGCGCGCAACGCGCCGAAGGAACGGTCTGATCATGACGGCTCTCGCGAATCAGCACGCGGTCATCACGGGCGGAGGCAGCGGCATCGGTGCAGCGTGCGCCGAGGCGCTCGCACACGCGGGCGCGCGCATCACGCTGATGGGCCGCGATCTCGCGCGCCTCGAAGCGCAACGCGACGCGATGCGCGCGCATGGCGACGTCGCGTGCGTGAGCGTCGATGTGACGAATGAAGCGGCCGTCGAGGAAGCGTTCGCGCGCGCCGGTCCCGTCGATATCCTCGTCAACAACGCAGGCCACGCGCAAGCCGCGCCCTTCGCGCATACCGACGCCGCGCTCTGGCAACGCATGCTCGACGTGAATCTCACCGGCGTGTTTCTCTGCACGCGCGCCGTGCTGCCATCGATGCTCGAACGGGGTCATGGCCGCATCGTGAATGTCGCGAGCACGGCGGGGCAAATCGGCTATGCGTATGTCGCGGCGTATTGCGCGGCGAAGCATGGCGTCATCGGTCTCACGCGCGCGCTCGCCGCGGAAGTGGCGACCAAAGGCGTCACCGTCAACGCGGTGTGCCCCGGCTATACCGAAACCGAACTGCTGCGCGCATCGCTCGATCGGATCATGTCGAAGACTTCGCGCAGCGAACAGGACGCACGCGATGCCCTCGTGCGTCATAACCCGCAACGCCGCTTCGTGCAGCCCGAGGAAGTCGCCAGCGCCGTGTTATGGCTGTGCGCGCCCGGTTCCGCTGCGATGAACGGCCAGTCCATTTCCGTATCAGGTGGAGAAGTCACGTGACCCACGCCGCACGCAACAAGAAGACGACCGCCGCGACGGAGAAAGCGCCGCGCAAGGGCATCGAGAAACCGGCGGATAACGTCGTCGATCTGGAGATGAGCACGGGCGCCGACAGTCACATGGGGCTGCGTCTCTGGCTGCGCATGCTCACGACGACGAACCTCGTGCAAGCCGAATTGCGCAAGCGCCTGCGCACCGAGTTCGATACGACCTTGCCGCGCTTCGATCTGATGGCGCAGCTCGAGCGCCATCCGGAAGGCCTGAAGATGACCGAATTGTCGCGCCGCATGATGGTCACCGGCGGCAACGTGACCGGCATCGCGGATCAGCTCGAAAAGGAAGGGCTCGTCTCGCGCTATACCGATCCGAACGATCGCCGCTCGATCAGCGTGCGTCTCACGGCGCAAGGCCGCATCGCTTTCGACAAGATGGCGACCGCGCACGAGCAGTGGGTCGTCGAAATGTTCGGCGGCCTCGAACTGGACGAGAAATCGCAGACGCATCAGCGGCTCGGCAAGCTCAAGCAACATCTGATGAAAACGCTCAAGGATTGAAGGAGACAGCGATGACCTCATCCGCCGCCGACGCGCTTCTCGCCGGCAATCGCATCACCCTCGCGGACTATCGCGCGACGCACTTCGGCTGGTCCGTGACGAACGGCGTCGCGACCATCATGCTGAATCGACCCGAGCGCAAGAACCCGCTGACGTTCGAATCGTATGCGGCGTTGCGCGACCTGTTCCGCCAGCTCGCGTATGCGACCGACGTGAAAGCCGTCGTGATTCACGGCGCGGGCGACAACTTCTGCTCCGGCGGCGACGTGCATGAAATCATCGCGCCGCTCATCGATCTGCCGATGTCCGAGTTGCTGCTCTTCACGCGCATGACCGGCGATCTCGTCAAGGCGATGCGTCATTGTCCGCAGCCTGTCATCGCCGCCGTCGATGGCGTATGCGCGGGCGCGGGCGCGATCCTCGCGATGGCATCCGACATGCGGCTCGGCACCGCGCGCAGCAAGCTCGCATTCCTGTTCGCACGCGTCGGTCTAGCGGGCTGCGACATGGGCGCATGTTCGATCCTGCCGCGCATCATCGGCCAGGGGCGTGCCGCCGAATTGCTCTTCACGGGCCGCGCCGCGTCCGGCGACGAAGGCTACGACTGGGGCTTCTATAACCGGCTCTGCACGCCGGACACCCTGCTCGACGAAGCCGCGAAACTGGCATCCGAACTCGTCGCGGGCCCGACCTTCGCGCACGGCATCACGAAGAAGATGCTGCATCAGGAATGGAGCATGAGCATCGACGAGGCGATCGAATCGGAAGCGCAGGCGCAGGCCATCTGCATGAGCACGCGCGATTTCGAGCGCGCCTATCGCGCGTTCGCCGCAAAGACGCGTCCCGTCTTCGAAGGAGACTGAATGAACGTCGATCCGCACAGCGCGCTCGCGTGGCCCTTCTTCGACGAACGGCATCGCGAACTCGCGCGCAATGCCGATGCTTGGGCCGGCGCGCATCTGAAGCACATCGATCACGCCGATACCGACGCGGCCTGCAAGCGCCTCGTGCGCATGCTGGGCGACGCGGGCTGGCTCAAGCACTGCATCGGCGGAACGCGGTACGGCGCATCGAACGAGTTCATCGACACGCGCGCCGTGTGCCTGCTTCGAGAAACGCTCGCGAAGCACGACGGCCTCGCCGACTTCGCCTTCGCGATGCAAGGTCTCGGCTCCGGCGCGATCTCGCTCGCGGGCACGGACGAACAGAAGGCGCGCTATTTGCCGCGCGTCGCGAACGGCACGGCATTGGCGGCATTCGCATTGTCCGAGCCCGAAGCCGGTTCGGATGTCGCGGCGATGTCGCTCGATGCGCGCATCGACGGCGATGCTTACGTGCTGAACGGCGACAAGACCTGGATCTCGAACGGCGGCATCGCGGATTTCTATGTCGTGTTCGCGCGCACCGGCGAAGCGCCGGGCGCTCGCGGCATCGGCGCGTTCATCGTCGATGCGGATACGCAGGGGCTGGAGATCGCCGAACGCATCGACGTGATCGCGCCGCATCCGCTCGCGCGCCTGCATTTCGATAACGCGCGCGTGCCGCGCAGCCAGATGCTCGGCGCGCCGGGCGAAGGCTTCAAGATCGCGATGCGCACGCTCGATATCTTCCGCACGTCGGTTGCGGCCGCGTCGCTGGGCTTTGCGCGTCGCGCGATGCAGGAGGGACTCGATCGCGCTGCGTCGCGCAAGATGTTCGGCCAGACGCTCGGCGATTTTCAGCTCACGCAGGCCAGGCTCGCGCAGATGGCGCTGACCATCGACACGAGCGCGCTGCTCGTCTATCGCGCCGCGTGGTTGCGCGATCAGGGCGAGAACGTCACGCGCGAAGCGGCGATGGCGAAGTGGCACGCGAGCGAAGGCGCGCAGCAAGTGATCGATGCCGCCGTGCAGTTGTGGGGCGCTCTCGGCGTGAAACGCGGCACGGCAGTCGAATCGCTGTATCGCGAGATACGCGCGCTGCGCATCTACGAAGGCGCGACCGAAGTGCAGCAGTTGATCGTCGGACGAGACTTGCTGAAGGCGCACGGAGAACGTCAACGATGACACGAACCTTCGACATGCCGATGCGCATCCGCTTCGCGCATTGCGACCCGGCGGGCATCGTCTATTTCCCGCAATACCTCGTGATGACGAACGCGCTCGTCGAGGACTGGT
Organism: Caballeronia novacaledonica; assembly: GCF_900258035.1. Classification (GTDB taxonomy): domain Bacteria; phylum Pseudomonadota; class Gammaproteobacteria; order Burkholderiales; family Burkholderiaceae; genus Caballeronia; species Caballeronia novacaledonica. The sequence goes on from NZ_OGTP01000008.1 coordinate 161,154, forward strand.
TCAACGACGCGCTCGGCATCGACTATGCGCGAATGATCTCGGCGCGTCGCGTCGGGCTGCCTATCGTCAAGCTCAATTGCGAGTTCGCGCGGCCGAGCCGCATGGGTGAGACGGTGACGCTCACGCTGGCCGTCGATTCGGTCGGGCAGCGCTCGATTCGCATCGACATCGTGTGTCAGTGCGACGGCGAAGTGCGCTTTCGCGCGAAGCAGGTTCTCGTGACGACATCGCTCGACGATGGCCGCTCGATCGACATTCCCCGCGACATCGCCGGCGCCATCGAACAGTTCGCGCCGGGCACGAGCCGCGCAATGCAAGAGGAGACACGCTCATGAAAAAGACGCTTCTGCCTTCGGGCTGGATCAAGCCGCGCGGCTACGCGAACGGCGTCGCGGCGCGCGGCACGCAGGTGTATATCGCCGGGCAGATCGGCTGGGACGAACAGGCGCGCTTCGTCAGCAACGCGTTCGGCGCGCAGGCCGCGCAGGCGCTGCGCAATGTCGTGGCCGTTCTGCGCGAAGCGGGCGGCAAGCCCGAGCATCTCGTGCGCATGACGTGGTATGTGACCGACAAGCGCGCGTATCTCGCGGCGGCGAAGGAAATCGGCGCGGCGTTTCGCGAGCTGATCGGCGATTACGACATCGCGATGAGCGCGGTGCAGGTCGTCGCGCTCATCGAAGACGAAGCGCTGGTGGAAATCGAAGCCACGGCTGTTGTCCCCGACTAAGCGGAGCACACGATGGAACGGTCAGCACACGTCGATACATTCGCGCGCGATCATCTGCCGCCGCAGGATCAGTGGCCGGTGTTCCTGCTCGACAATGCGGATGTCGCCTACCCCGCGCGCATCAATTGCGCGACCGAGTTGCTGGATCGCGCAATCGAAAGCGGACATGGCGAACGTCCCGCGATCTGGTCCGATGTGAACGGCGAGCCGCATGCAACGAGTTATCGCGAGTTGCGCGCGCTCGTGAATCGCAGCGCGCATGTGCTCGTCGATGACATGGGCCTGCGTCCGGGCAATCGCGTGCTGCTGCGCGGGCCGAACACGTTGCAGATGGCGGTCGCGTTCTTCGCGGCGCTGAAGGCCGGTCTCGTCGTCGTGCCGACCATGCCGCTGTTGCGCGCGAAGGAACTGAAGCAGATTATCGACAAGGCGCGCATTTCGGCGGCGCTATGCGACGTGCGCCTGACGGAAGAGTTGAAACGCTGCGAGACGAAGGGCGACGAGTACCATTGCGAAGGACTCGCGCAAGTTCTCATGTTTCACCACGACACGCCCGGTTCGCTCGAATCGCTCGCGCTGACGAAGCCCGATCATTTCGACGCGTGCGACACCGCCGCCGACGACGTATGCCTCATCGCGTTCACGAGCGGCACGACGGGCGCGCCGAAGGGCTGCATGCACTTTCATCGCGACGTGCTCGCGATGTGCGATCTCTTCCCGCGGCACATCCTCGAGCCCGCATCCGACGATGTGTTCTGCGGCACGCCGCCGCTCGCGTTCACGTTCGGCCTCGGCGGCCTGCTCTGCTTTCCGCTGCGCGCGGGCGCATCGACGGTATTGCTCGAAAAGCTCACGCCGGAAACGCTGCTGCGAACCGTCGAACGTTTTCGCGCCACGATCATGTTCACCGCGCCGACGTTCTATCGGCAGATGGCGCCCATTATCAAGGGCTTCGACGTGACGAGCCTGAAGAAAACCGTGTCTGCGGGCGAAGCCTTGCCCGATTCGACACGCGCGCTATGGCGCGAGGCGAGCGGCATCGAGATGATCGACGGCATCGGCGGCACGGAGATGATCCACATTTTCATATCGTCGGCGGGTGCGGATGTGCGCGAGCATGCGATCGGACGCGCGGTGCCGGGCTATGTCGTGCAGGCCGTCGACGATGCCATGCAGCCCGTGCCGCCCGGCACGATCGGCAAGCTCGCGGTGCGCGGCCCGACGGGTTGCCGCTATCTCGCCGACGAGCGTCAGTCGAAGTTCGTGCGCGACGGCTGGAATCTGCCCGGCGATTCAGTCGTGATGGATGAAGACGGCTACGTGTTCTATCAGGCACGCGCCGACGACATGATCGTATCGGCGGGCTACAACATCTCCGGTCCGGAAGTGGAAAGCGTGTTGATGCAGCATGAAGCGGTTTCGGAATGCGGCGTGATCGGCGTACCCGACGAAACGCGCGGGCAAGTGGTGAAGGCCTTCGTGGTGCTCAATCCCGGCTTCAAGGGCGACGATGCGCTCGTCGCCGAGTTGCAGGACTTCGTGAAGCGCAATGTCGCGCCTTATAAGTATCCGCGCGTCGTGGCGTTCCTCACTGCGTTGCCGCGCACCGAAACGGGCAAGCTCAAGCGCTTCGCGTTGCGCTCGATGTAGCAGGCTCGCAGCACGTTTGCTTGGTAGAGTACGGGTCATGCCCGCCGCGAGGCGGCTTGCCAACTCTATCGAGCAAACAAGAAAAATGCTTCTGCCACGACGTTTCCTTGTTGTCACGCTTTCCGCCGCGCTTGCTTTGGGCGCGCAAACTGCATCGGCTGCGAGCAAGACGCTCGTGTTCTGCTCCGAAGGCAGTCCCGCCGGCTTCGATTCCGCGCAGTACACCACCAGCACCGACTTCGATGCCGGCGCTCACGCCGTGTACGACCAGCTCGTCGAATTCAAGCGCGGCACGCTCGATCTCGTGCCCGGTCTCGCGGAGAAGTGGGATGAATCGCCGGATGCGAAGACCTTCACGTTTCATCTTCGGCATGGCGTGAAATTTCAATCGACGCCGTGGTTCAAGCCCACGCGCGACTTCAACGCGGACGATGTCGTGTTCACGTTCAAACGCATGATCGATCCGAACGATCCGTTCCAGAAGGCGCATCCGGTCAGCTTTCCGTATCTGACCGATCTCGGCTACGACAAGAACATCGCGTCCGTCGAGAAGCTCGACGACTACACCGTGCGCTTCACGCTCAAGACGGCGGACGTCGTGTTCGTGCGCAACATCGCGATGGAATTCGCATCGATCGTATCGGCGGAATACGGCGCGCAATTGCTGAAGCAGAACAAGCCGGAAGACATCAATCAGAAGCCCGTGGGCACGGGCGCATTCGTATTTCGCGACTATCAGAAAGACGCGACGATCCGCTACGACGCGAATCCGGCGTACTGGAACCGGAAGGACGTGCATATCGACAAGCTCGTGTTCTCCATCACGCCCGATGCCGCCGTGCGCCAGCAAAAACTGTCGAGCGGCGAATGCCAGGTGACGTCGTTTCCGCGCCCCGCCGACATCGCCGCTTCGAAGCAGGACCCGAAGCTCACGGTGCTGTCGGGTGTCGGCTTCAACGTCGCATATGTGGGCTACAACACGACGCACAAGCCGCTCGACAACGTGAACGTGCGACGCGCGCTCGACATGGCCATCGACAAGCAGGCGATCATCAAGACCGTCTACGAAGGCGCGGCGGCCGTCGCCACGAACCCGATGCCGCCTTCGCAATGGTCGTATAACAAGGCGCTGAAAGATGCGCCGCGCGATCCCGCGAAGGCCAGGGAACTGCTGAAGGAAGCGGGCTTTCCGAACGGCTTCGCCATCACGCTATGGGCGATGCCCGTTCAGCGCGGCTACAACCCGAACGCGCGGCTGATGGCGCAACTGATTCAATCGGACTGGGCGAAGATCGGCGTGAAGGCGAACATCGTCACGTACGAATGGGCCGAGTACAACAAGCGCGCGAAGACGAACGGCGAGCACGATGCGATTCTTTACGGCTGGCTCGGCGACAACGGCGATCCCGACAACTGGCTCGGCACGACGCTGGGCTGCGATGCGGTCCACGGCAGCAACATGGCGAAGTGGTGCAACAAGCAGTTCGACGATCTGCTCGCGAAAGCGCGCCTCGTCACCGATCAGAACGCGCGCACGAAGCTCTATGAAGAAGCGCAAGTGGTGTTCAAGGATCAGGTGCCGTACACGCCGCTCGCGCACGCCAACATCTTTCAGCCGATATCGAAGCGCGTGCACGGCTATCTGATCAGCCCGCTCGGCGGACATCGCTTCGACGGGATCACGCTCGATTGATTGCGAGGCGTTCAACCTCCGCGAAACCACGCATCGATGCTGTCGCGCTCCTCGCGCTTGCCCGACTGCGTCTTGTACGCATCGCCGCCACCGACCGCGCTGGTGGCGGCATCCGGCGCATCGTGCGCGGTCTTCGCGTGCGCTGCATGAGCGGCGCGCGCGTCGTGCGATACCGGCGCGACCGCGCCGCACTCGTCCGCGAACGCGGGCACGGCCGACAACGCCGCGCTCGCGACAAGAAGAATATTGATGGTCCTCGCTTTCATTGCTATCCCCGTGGATGATCGCTAAAAAGAGGCGCGACCGATCAACACGGTTCCCGGAATCGAATCATCGTGCAGAAAGCATCGCGCCCGCTGCATTCATTGCATGGGCTATGCCAATGACGACGAGACGTCGCTCTGATTCGCTGCGAGGCCCGTAAATAAAGGGGATTGGCGTGACGCACGATGGCCGGCCGGAAGCGCGCATGTCGGACGACGGCCAACGCTCGCGCGCTGTCCTGTGCGATGCAATCCGACAGCACCGCCCCGGATAGGTCCGCCAAGCCGCAAGCGGTTTCTTCTACGCGAGCGCGGTTGCGTCGATAAACGGCGCGATGTTCTTCATCGCGCGCTCGATGTAGATCTCCTTCTCGCCGACAGGCACCACGTATTGCAACGCCTCACGCGCCGCTTTGACGCCTTCGAGCCGCGCGATCATCCACGCCGCGAGATACTGCGACGCGAGACATCCGCCCGCCGTCGCGAGGTTGCCGTTCGCGACGAACGGCTGGTCGAGCGTGCGCACGCCCGCTTCCTCGACCCACGGCTTGGTGATCGAGTCCGTGCAGGCGGGCACGTCCTGAAGCAGGCCGAGCTTCGCGAGAACGAGCGTGCCCGAGCATTGCGCGCCGAGCAACTGACGCGCGGGATCGAGCCTGATGCGCGCCAAAAGCGATGCATCGGCGACCACCTGGCGCGTGAGCCTGCCGCTGCCGACGATCACGGCATCGGCGTTCGCGGCGTCTTCGAGCGTGGCTTGCGCCTTCACCACGACGCCGTTCATCGAGCGCACTTCTTCCGAAGGCGACGCGATCGACACCTTCCAGTCCGGCTTTTTCACGCGATTGAGAATGCCGAGCGCGATCATCGAATCCAGTTCGTTGAAGCCCTCGAAAGTAAGAATGGCGATATGCATGATGTGCTCCTTTCAGCGCATGGGTTGCACGTGTCCATGCTACGGCCCAGAATAAATACAATCAAAAAATTGTCATGAATACATCGAGCAGGCCCTCTCATGCCGAAACCGCCGCGCTACAAGCAGATCGTCGACCGATTCGTCGAGGACATTCGTTCCGGCCGGCTCAAGGCGGGCACGCGTCTGCCGACGCATCGGGAACTGGCCGCGCGCGAAGGACTCGGCATCGTGACCGCGACGCGCGTCTATGCGGAGCTGAACGCGATGGGTCTCGTCAGCGGCGAAACGGGACGCGGCACCTTCGTGAAGGAAACGACGCTCGCGCGCGAGCTCGGCCTCGATCAGGTCGCCATCGCCGCGGACATGGTCGATCTGAACTTCAACTATCCCGCGCTGGCGAGTCAGGCGGAGTTGTTGCGCAATGCGTTGCGGCAGTTGTCGTCGGCGGGCGATCTCGAAGCGCTGCTGCGCTATCAGCCGCATGGCGGACGCGCACGCGACCGCGCGACGGTCTCGCGTCATCTCGCGCGCCGCGGGCTCGACGCGGACGCGAGTCGCGTCATGCTCGTCGATGGCGCGCAGCACGGTCTCGCCACGACCGTCATGGCGCTGTTGAAACCCGGTGATGTGGTCGCCGTCGATACGCTGACCTATCCCGGCTTCAAGCTGCTGGCAGAGGCGCACAGGCTCGAACTTGCGCCGCTGCCGGCGTCGGGCGCGGGCCCCGATCCCGACGCGCTCGATGCGCTCTGCAAGCGGCGGCGCGTGCGCGCGATCTACACGATGCCGACGCTGCACAATCCGCTCGGCTGGGTGATGACGGCCATGCGCCGCAGGCAATTGGCCACGCTCGCGCGCAAGCACGGCTTCTTCATCATCGAAGATGCGGCCTACGCCTTTCTCGCCGACAACGCCCCGCCGCCGCTCGCCGCGAGCGCGCCTGAACTCACGGTGCACGTTTCGGGATTCTCGAAGAACGTGGCAACGGGCTTGCGCGTCGGCTATGTCGTCGCGCCGCTCGAATGGGTGCCGAAGATCGAGCGCGCGATCAGGGTGACGACGTGGAATACGCCCGGCGTGATGACGGCGATCGCGTGCGGCTGGCTCGAAGACGGCACGGTCGAGCGGCTCGAAGCGGAGAAGCGCGCGGACGCCTCCATGCGTCAGACGATCGCGGCGCGCGCGTTGGGAAAATTGAAGCGCGTCGCGCATCCCGCTTCGTATTTCGTGTGGCTGCCCATGCCCGAGGAAGTGCGCGCGGATCGCATTGCGGCGGCGCTGATGCAAGAGCGGATTTCGGTGTCGCTGGCCGAGCCGTTTTGCACCGCGGCACACGTGCCGCATGCGTTGCGGCTGGCGCTGGGATCGGTGGATGCGCAAACGTTGAGAAGCGCGCTGGGACGGGTCAGAGAAATCGTTGAATCTCACATCGATATTTAACGCTCACTCCGCGCTCTGCAGCATGTTCAGAAACGCGCGCACTTTCGCGCTCAGCAACCGCCGCGAACTATAAAGCGCCCAGATTTCGACGGCCGGCCCCGCTTCCAGACCGAGGGCGACGAGCCGCCCCGCCGCGATCTCCGGCTCGACGAGCAAGCCCGGCAACAGCGCCACGCCCGCGCCTTCGAGCACCGCCGTGCGCGCCATCAGCAACGACGACAAACGCAATACTGGCTCGGGCGTGATCGTGCGCTCGCGGCCGTCGTCGCGCTGAATCCGCCACGCCGCGCCGTCCGCGCGCGCGAGCACGACAGCAGGCAAGAAAGATGCGTCTTCGTCGATCGTAGCGCCGCGCGCCGCGACCAGCACGCGCCGGTCGGTCGCGATGCGGCGTCCGACCAGCAGTTCGTCGGCGTCGGGATTGATGCGGATGACGAGGTCGTAACCGTCCTGCACCGGATCCGCGACACGATCTTCCGCGACGATTTCCAGCTCGACCTGCGGATACGCCGACGCAAACCGCGACGCGATGCGCGGCAGCACGACGTGCGCGAACACGATCGGCGCGCTCACGCGCAGGCGTCCGCTCGGCACGGGCGCACGCGAGCGGATCGCTTCGGCGGCGTCGTCGATTTCGGCGAGCAGACCGCGCGTGCTCTCGTGCAGCGCGCGGCCTTCCTCGGTCAGACGCAGCGTGCGCGAGCCGCGCTCGATGAGCCGCACGCCGAGACTTTGCTCCAACTCGGCGACGCGCCGCGAGAGCGTCGCTTTCGGGCGGCCCGTGTGGCGCGCGGCGGGTCCAAAACCGCCGTGCAGCGCGACGGCGTTGAAATCGGCGAGTGCGGTCAGATCCATTGTTCGTTCCATCGATGAGACGAGCCGTCTCGATCGATGGTCTATCGGCTCGAAGACGGAACATCTATCGTAGGCACTGTACTCAACGTATCCAAGGAGATCGACATGACTATTCTCGTGACGGGCAGCACCGGCGTTATCGGTACACAGGTTCTCGACCATCTGAAGGACAGCGGCGCGGACGTGCGCGCGCTGACGCGTTCCCCGGAGCGCGCGAGCTTTCCGGCGGGCGTGACGGCGGTCAAGGGCGAGCTGGGCGAAATCGGCACGTTGCGCGAGACGATGAAAGACATCGACACGCTCTTTCTGCTCGCGCCGAACGCCGCCGATGAACTGACGCAGGCGTTGCAGGCGACGAGCATCGCGCGCGAGGCCGGCGTGAAGGGCATCGTGTATTTGTCGGTATTCAAGGGCGACGTCTACACGGACGTGCCCCACTTCACCAGCAAGCACACGGTCGAGCGCATGATCGGGCAATGCGATCTGCCCGCGACGATCCTGCGCCCCGCGTACTTCATGCAGAACGACATCCGTCTGAAAGATGCGCTGCTGCATCACGGCGTGTACGGCATGCCGATCGGCGCTAAAGGTATTTCGATGGTGGATGTCCGCGATATCGGCGATGCCGCCGCGCGCGAACTGCTGCGCCGCGAACGCAGCGATGCGCCGCTGCCGCGCGAATCGTACGAACTCGTCGGCCCCGACGCGCTGACCGCCGACAGCATCACGGCAATCTGGCGCGACGCGCTGCAACGCGAGATCCACTACGGCGGCGACGATCTCGACGCGCTCGAAGCGCGCATGAAAGGCGCGGGCCCCGAATGGCTCGCCTACGACATGCGCCTCATGATGCAGCGTTATCAACAGGATGGCGCGGTGGCTTCGTCCGAGGAAGTCGCGCGTTTGACTTCGTTGCTCGGCCGGCCGCCGCGCGCGTATCGCGATTTCGCCGCCGATTCCGCACGCGAATGGAAGACGCAATAAGGTAATCGACAATGCCGGGCGGAAATCAATCCGCACGCGATACGTGGATATTTAGCGCATATCGTCGCGAATCTCCGCCGCGTGGCGGTCTTCCGGAACTGGAGCGCGTGCCGGCGCTGGCGGCGCACGCCTGACGATTTCGGGCGCGCCGGGAACGGCGCGCACGCACGCGGGCGTTTTCGCGAGGCGGTACGGCACCTTCAGCACCGGCCAGAACGCGCCGCTCGCATCGCGGGCGGCGGAGAGGGCATCGGCGAGGAAGTCGCTGTCCTCGAGCAATTCGTCCACGCGCATCACCGGCACGGCTTGCGCAATGCCGCTCGCCGCCACGGCTTTCGGTTGCGTGATGCAGCGCGCGCGATCGGCGTCGGTGACGTCGCCTTCGGTCCAGACATGGCCGTCGAGGCAGGCGAGCGTCTGTCCGCGCGACGCGCCCTTGCCCGCCGCGAACAACGCGCACCACGCGGCGACGTCCTGCATCGAATTTTCGATGAACGTGCCCGCCTCGTCCGCCGACGATGCGAGCCGCGCGACGATCGCGAAGAGCGCGGCCTGTCCGCCGAGAATGTCCGCCGCCGATGCGCCGATCTTCACCGGTGCGCCGTCGCTTTTCGTGAGATCCATGAGGCCGCCCATCGCCTGAATGACGGTATCGAACGCCGGCCGCGACGGATACGCCGACGCAATGCCGAAGCCCGAAATCGAGCAATAGACGAGCCGCGGATTCATCGCGCCAAGCGTCTCGCGCGTGAAGCCGAGCTTCGCGAGCGCGCCGGGACGCAGATTTTCGACGAGCACGTCGGCGTCCTTTAGCAGCGTGCGAAGATGGGCGCGATCGGCTTCGTGCTTGAGATCGAGCGCGATCGTCCGCTTGTCCGTGTTGTTGAGCGCGAAGAAATAGCTCGTGCCGCCCTGCCCCGGCTTCCACGAACGCGCGACTTCGCCGCCGGGTGGCTCGATTTTCACGACCTGCGCGCCGAGCGCGGCGAGATGCTTGCCGACGAGCGGCGCCGTCGTATATTGGCCGATTTCGATCACTCTGACGCCCGCGAGCGGCCCCGCGTTGCCTTCGCTGTTGCGCGTTCGCGGTTTCGCGGCGGCGCGCGTTTCGCTCAACGCCGAGGTTTCGAAAATCGAAACCTGCCGATAAGTCTTCGCATCGATGCCGTTCGCTTCGATGTCGCGCGCGGCCCGTGCATGACGCATGCGGAAGTTCGGCTCGTCGTGCAAATCCGCGATGCCGACGATCGGCCCCGCCGCCACGCCGATGCGCTCGCACATCCGCGTGCAATCGTCGGTGGCGAGCGTCGCCGTCCAGGTTTCGATGAGCGCGTCGAGTTCATCGACATGCGTGACGCGATTCGACAGTGTCGCGAAGCGTGCGTCGTCGAGCGCCGGCACGCGCGCTTCCTGCCGCAGCTTGCGCCATTGCTCTTCGGTGCTCGTGCAGATGAGAATCCAGCCGTCGCGCGTGCGGTACGCGTTCCACGGCGCGCACGCCGGATGACGATTGCCCACGCGCGCCGCACTGCGGCCGGCAAACGCGGCGGGCAGGAAGGTCGTCAGCGCGCTGGTTGCGCAGGCCATCAGCGTGACGTCGATGTTCTGCACGATTCCGCGCAGGCGCTTCACGCGCACCGCCGCCGCAATCGCCGCCGCCGCGTAGAGCGCAGCCGATATCTCCGTCAGCGCAATGCCGATGCGCGCCGGACCGCCGTGCGCGAAACCGGTCGTGTCCATGAGGCCGCTCATCGCCTGGATTTGCGCGTCGCTCCACGGCGTCCCGGCGCGCGAATCCTGCGGTCCTGTCGCGGTGATGTCGCACACGATGTGCGCGCCCGAAGCCTTCCAGTCAGCCGCATGATCGACATCCGACGATACGACGATCACGTCGTAATCCACGGAATTCGCCGCTGCGAAATCGACCGTTGCGCCCGCCCGTTCGAGCAGCGCCGCGCACAGCTTCACCGCATCGCGCTCGCCGCAAGCCAGTACCCGCACACCTTCCAGCATGATCGTCTCCTCCGTATCTCCACGGCTGGCGCGCGTGCGCCCGCGTTGCTACCATCGTTCGATGCGAACCCTTCCGTCACTCAACGCGTTGCGCGCCTTCGAAGTCTGCGGGCGTCTGCTCAGCATCCAGCTCGCCGCGGACGAACTGAACGTCACGCCCGCCGCCGTCAGCCGCCAGATCAAGCTGCTGGAAGACCAGCTCGGCGTGCTGCTCTTCGAACGCGGACACCGCGCGATCACGTTGACGCCGATGGGCTCGCGCTATCTCGCCGACGTGATCCGCAGCTTCGACACACTGCGCACCGCGACCGTCAATCTCACCGAGGCGAGGAAGCGCCGCACGCTGAAGATCCGCGCCTACACGACCTTTTCGATGAACTGGCTGCTGCCGCGTCTCTCGACGTTCCATCGCGACCATCCGGACATCGAAGTGAGCCTGACCACATCGCTGCAACCGGTCGACTTCAACATCGAGGACGTCGATGCCGCGATTCGTCTCTCGCACGCGCCTTCGTCCGATCTCGGCTTCGACCGGCTCGTGCCGAACGAACTCGTGCCGGTATGCAGTCCGTCGTTTCTGAGCGCGCATCCCGAACTCAACGACGCGACGCCCGAATCGCTGCGCAACGTGCCGCTGCTGCATTCGCTCGCGCGCCGCGAAGACTGGTCGAAGTGGCTCGACGCCGCCGGCGTTCACGGCGTGAACCCGCTCGGCGGGCTCAGTTACGAAAGCTCGGTCCTCGCGTACTTCGCGGCGACGCAAGGGCATGGCATCGCGATGGCGCAGCGCGTGCTCGTCGCGGACCAGTTGAGCGCGGGCACGCTCGTCATGCCGTTTTCCTTCGTGCTCGATCTCGGCGCGTACACGTACTACCTGATCTATCCGCCCGAGCATCTGTCCAGTCCCGAGTTCGCCGCGTTTCGAACGTGGCTGCTTTCGGCGTGACGAATCAACGTCCGCGATAAACCGGCGCGCGCTTCTCCGCGAAAGCCTTGCGTCCTTCCACGCGATCTTCCGATTCGCGCATCGCGCCCCACGCGAGTTCGGTGAATTCGAGCGCCTGTGCAAGCGGCACGTTCGCGCTCGTCTCGACGACCTTCTTGATCATCTGCACCGCGAGCGGCCCGTTCGACGCGATCGTGCGCGCGAGTTGGAGCGCGTCGTCCATCAGGCTTTCCGGTTCGGCGATATCCGATATCAAACCGATGCGATGCGCATAGTCCGCGTCGATCTTGCAGCCGGTGAAGAGCATCTTCATCGCGATGGCCGACGGCACCGCGCGCTGCAACGCCTGAATGCCGCACACGGCGGGAATGCTCGCGACGACCGCTTCGGGCAAGCCGAACACCGCGCGCTTCGACGCGATGCGCAGATCGCACTGCAACGCGAGTTCGAGACCGCCGCCCAGGCAATAGCCATTGATCGCGCCGATGACCGGCTTGAAGAGGCGCAGCGAACTCAGTTCCATCAAACGCACGTAGATGCCTTCGGCGCCCGCGCGATCGATCGACTTCACGAACGACGATCCGAACGATGTCGAAGGCGGCAGCGTGCGCTTCAGATCCGCGCCGACGCAGAACGACTTCGTGCCCGCGCCGGTGATGACGATCACGCGAACGTCGTCGTTGTCGCGGGCATCGGCGAGACGCGCGCGCAGTTCGATGAGCGTGTCGATATCGAGCGCGTTGAGCGCTTCGGGGCGATCGAGCGTCACGACGGCGACGTGATCGGACACGTGATAGCGAATGGTCATGATGTGCTCCCGGCGCTCAAACGCTCGGCGACGACAGCGAGCGGCCACCGCACACATACAGCGTCTGTCCGGTGATGTACGACGCCTCGCGCCGCGCGAAAAAGCGCACCGCCTCCGCGATATCCTCCGGCGTGCCGATGCGCTGCACCGGCACCGACTTCTTCAGCTTCTCCTGAAGCTCGGCATCGAAAGCCTGAAAGAGCGGCGTATCGACGATGCCCGGCGCAACCGCATTGACCGTGACGCCGTCCTTCGCCCATTCGAGCGCGAGGCTGCGCGTGAGACTCACGACGCCGCCCTTCGCCGCCGAATAGTTCGCCTGACCCGCGCCGCCGAGCCACGCGCGCGACGAGATGTTCACGATGCGCCCGTGCTGCGCCGCGCTCATGTGCGGCAGCACCGCGCGGCAGCACAGGAATTGCGACTTGAGATTCACGTCGATGACGGCGTCCCAGTCGTCGTCGCTCATGCGCGTGATGCGCTTGTCGCGCACGATGCCCGCGTTGTTCACGAGCACGTCGATGCGACCGTAACGTTCGATCACCGCATCGACGGAGCGGTTCACCGATTCGCTGTCCGTCACATCGACGGGCAGCGCGATCGCGTCCGCGCCGGATGCGGCGAGCTTCGTCGCGGCGGCGTCGAGCGCGGCGCGATCGAGATCGAAGAGCGCGATGCGCTTGCCGTCGCACGCCAGCGCCTGAGCGATGCCGAAGCCGATGCCTTTCGCGCCGCCGGTGACGATCGCCACTTCCTGTGATGAAGCATTCATTGCTGTCTCCTTGAACGAATGCCCCGATGCTAGGACTCCGCACGCCATGCGCTCAAACGACATTTTTTGCGGTTTCGATTGAGTTCTCGTCAATCAAAAAATCTCAATCGAGTGCGCAAAAAATGTCGTTTGAGCGCGCGTGAAGCCAAACCTACGATGCGTCCATCACAAACACACACGGAGACGCATCATGGACACCACGCTTCCCAACGTCGCGGAACCGGCCGAAACGCCGCTCACGCGCACGCAGCGCAAGGCGATCGTCGCGGCGACGCTCGGCACCATCGTCGAATTCACGGACTGGATCATCTATGCGACGTTCGCGTCGCTGTTCTCGCGGCAGTTCTTTCCGGCGAACAACGCCAGCATCGCGCTGCTCGCGGCGTTCGCGGTGTTCGCCGTCGGCTTCGTGATGCGGCCCATCGGCGGCGCGCTGCTCGGCGCGTATGCGGATCGACACGGCCGCAAGAACGGCCTCGCGCTGTCCGTCGCGCTGATGGCGGGCAGTTCGCTCGTCATCGCGGCGTGTCCGGGCTATGCGTCGATCGGCGTCGCCGCGCCGCTCGTGCTCGTCGCCGCGCGGCTGGTGCAGGGCTTCGCGGCGGGCGGCGAGTTCGGCTCCGCATCGACCTTTCTGATGGAATCCGCGTCGCCTTCGAGGCGCGGTTTCGCGGGATCGTGGCAGCACTTCGCGGTCAACGGCGGCGTGCTCGTGGCGGCGTCGATCGGTGCGCTGCTCACGTCGATGATCGATGCGCCCGCGATGGCCGCGTGGGGCTGGCGCATCGCGTTCGCGATCGCCGGGCTGATGGGCTTCGTCGCGCTGTGGTTCCGTCTGGCCGTCTCCGAAACCGACGCGTTCAGGAAGAACGTCTCGTCGCGCCAGCACGCGCGGCATCCGGTCGCGACGATCTTTCGCGAGCATCGGCGTGCGGCGTTGCGCGTGATCGGCATCGCGATGGCGGGCAATCTCTGCATCTACCTCTGGCTCGTGATGTTCCCGACGCTCGCTCACATGCGCGGCCTGCCGCTGCGCGATGCGTTCAGCGCGAGCGTCGTCTCGATCGTCGTGTCGCTCGTCGCGATTCCGCTGCTCGGCATGTTGTCGGACCGAATCGGACGCAAGCCGGTGCTGATCGCGTTCGCCGCCGGCTCCGCGCTGTTCGCGTATCCCGCGCTGCGCTTTCTCACCGACGATTACTGGAGCGCGACCGCGATCGTCACCATCGGCATGTTGCTGTCGTCCGGATTCGCCGCCACGTGCGCGACCGTGATGGCCGAGCAGTTCCCCGCGCATGTCCGGGCGACGGGCGTCGCGCTGCCTTATGCGGTGTCGGCGGCGCTCTTCGGCGGCACGCTGCCCACCATCGTCACGGCGATGAACAGCGCCGGGCGCTCGCAATACCTCTGGATCTACGTGGCCGCCGTGTGCGTGGCGAGCTGCATCGTCTATGCGCGCATGCCGGAAACGCGCGGCAAGACGCTCGACTGAGACTTTTCTTTTTCAAATGCAATGGAGACAACCATGCGCAAAGTGGTGATCGGCGGCGTCGGCATGACGCCCTTCGGCAAGTTTCTCGAACGCAATCTGAAGTCGCTCGCGGAAGAAGCGGTGTCGCTCGCATTGAAGGACGCGCACGTCGGCGTGAACGATGTGGACCGCGTGTTCTTCGGCAACGCGGCGGCGGGCGTCGTCACGGGACAGGAGATGATTCGCGCGCAGTCGTCGCTGCGTCACACCGGACTCGACGGCAAGCCGATGTTCAACATCGAGAACGCGTGCGCGTCCGGCAGTTCGGCGTTGAATCTCGCGTGGCTTTCGGTGGCGTCGGGGCAGGCGGAGACGGCGCTCGTCGTCGGCGTGGAGAAGCTGTCGCACGAGGACAAGGCGGTTTCGTTCGGCGCGTTCGCGAAGGCCGTCGATCTCGAAGAGCCGCTGCCCGAAGGCGTGACGGCCGGAACCGGCTCGCTCTTCATGGACCTCTACGCCGCGAAGGCGCGCAAGTGGATGGAAAAGACCGGCGCCGAGGCGAGCGACTTCGCGCGCGTCGTCGTGAAGAGCCGTCATGCGGGCTCGCTGAATCCGCATGCGCAGTTCCGCAAGGAAACGAGCGTCGAGGAAGTGCTGACGAGCCGCATGGTCAGCGATCCGCTGACGCTCTTCATGTGCTCGTCGATCGGCGATGGCGGCGCGGCCGTGTTCATCTGCTCGGAAGCATTCGCGGCGAAGCGCGACATCCGTCCGGTGTACATCCGCGCGAGCTCGATCGTGTCGGCGAAAGCGGACGGCGCAGGCGAACTCGTCGCGGTGCGCGCGGCTCGCGCGGCGTATGAGGAAGCGGGCATCGGACCGGAAGATGTGCACGTCGTCGAATTGCACGACGCCTCCGCGCCCGCCGAACTCATCCACTACGAGAACCTCGGCCTGTGCGCGCCCGGCGATGCGCCGAAGCTGATCCGTTCCGGCGATACGGGCATCGGCGGAAGGATTTCGGTGAATCCGAGCGGCGGTTTGCTCTCGCGCGGGCATCCGGTCGGCGCGACGGGCGTCGCGCAGATCGTCGAACTCACGGAGCAGTTGCGCGGCAAGGCGGGCGCGCGGCAACGTCCGGGCGCGAAGGTCGCGCTGGCGGAGAACAACGGCGGTCAGCTCGCGGGCGATTCGGCCGTCGCGCTGGTCACGATTCTCTCGACGTAACCGCCGCAGGTCGTTAGCGCGATAATGGCTGCTTCCCATGAGCGCGCCGACCGATCATGACTTCCCCTTTCGATACGCTTCACGACCTATGGCGCATCGCCGGCCTGCCCGACGATGCGCTTTCTTTCATCGACCTTCCGGGTCGCGAGCCGGTTTTTCCTTCGAGTTTTGCGGTCGGTACGGCGGCGCAGGCGACCATCGGCGCGGCCGCGCTCGCCGCGTGCGAACTCGGCGCGCTGCGTGGCGCGAAGCGGCAGCGCGTGTCGGTCGACATGACGCATGCGGCTGTCGAATGCACCGGAGCGTTCACGGTCGATGGCAAGGAGCCGGAGACGTGGGGACGCTTTTCCGGGCTCTATCGATGCGCCGATGGCTACGTGCGCATTCACGCGAACTTCGAGCATCATCAGGATGGCGCGCTGCGTCTGCTCGGGCTCGATCCGAAGACGGCGGCGCGCGAGGACGCCGAACGCGCGTTGCTCGCGTGGCGCGGCAGCGACTTCGAGAACGCGGCGGCGGAGCAGGGACTCGTCGTCACGATGCTGCGCACGTTCGACGAATGGGACGCGACGCGCCAGGCGCAAGCCATCGCCGCGCAGCCGTTGATGACGATCACGCGCATCGGCGATGCCGCGCCGCTCGCGCTGCCGCCCTTGTCCGCCGATGCGCGTCCGCTCGACGGCCTGCGCGTGCTCGATTTCACGCGCATTCTCGCCGGGCCGGTCGGCGGCCGCGCGCTTGCCGCATTCGGCGCGGACGTGATGCTCGTGAACGGACCGCATCTGCCGAACATTCCGGCGATCGCGGACACGAGCCGGGGCAAGCGCTCGGCGCTGCTCGATCTGCGTGCGCCGTCGGATCGGGACACGCTCTGGCGTCTGATCGACGATGCGCACGTGTTCGCGCAGGGATATCGGCCGGGCGGGATCGCGTCGATGGGTTTCGGGCCGGAAGCGCTGGCGGAACGCAGGCCGGGAATCGTCTATACGTCGCTGACCGCGTATGGCACCGAGGGTCCGTGGGCCGATCGGCGGGGCTTCGATTCGCTCGTTCAGACCGCGATGGGCTTCAACGCAGCCGAAGGCGAAGCGGCGGGCGAAAGCAAGCCGCGTCCCTTGCCCATGCAGATGCTCGACATGGCGAGCGGCTTTCTGATGGCGTTCGGCGCGGCCGCCGCGCTATGGAAACAGCAGCGCGAAGGCGGGAGCTGGCATGTGCGGATTTCGCTCGCGCAGACGGGCCACTGGTTGCGCGGACTGGGTCGCGTGGAGAACGGATTGAACACGGCGAAGCCGGATTTCGCGCCGTATGTCGAACGGTACGAATCCGGATTCGGCAGCTTGATCGCCGTGCGGCCGAGCGCTCAACTGGCGCGCACGCCGGCGGGCTATGCGCGCGATTCGGCGCCGCCGGGAACGTCCTCCGCTCAGTGGTGACGCGCGCTCGTTAAACGGCGATCGCCCTGCGCGCGAGCGCCAGATAACCGCCCAATCCGAGCATCACCAAGCCCGACGTGCGCGTAAGGAATCGCGCGCGCGCCGCACGTGCGGCACCGGGTTCGAGCAGACGCGAAGCCGCGAGCACCGCGCCCACATCGACGAGCGTATTCAGCGTCACGCAAATGCTCCCGAGCAGCACGAGTTGCGGAATCAGCGCTTGCCCTGGCGAGACGAACTGCGGCAGGAACGCGAGGAAGAAGAGCGCCGTCTTGACGTTGAGCGCTTCGACGAGAATGCCTTCGCGGAAGGCGCGTCGCGCACCGTGCGATGCGACCGGCGCGACATCGGCGGCTTCGTCCTTCCGCAGCAGAAGGCGAATGCCCAGATAGATCAGATACGCGGCGCCGATGTACTTGACGACGCCAAAGAGCGTCGCCGAGCGCGCGATCAGCAGCGAAAGGCCGAGCGCCGCCGCTGCGACGTGGAACAGGCCGCCGGCCGCCGTGCCGAGACACGACGCCATGCCTTCGGAACGCCCTCCGGCGACCGTGCGCGCGACGACATAAGCGATGCCCGGCCCGGGCGTGATCGCAAGAATGATCGCCGCAACCAGGAACGCGGCGAAGGTCATGGCGTGCCGGCCCGCGACATCGCCTGAGCCAGCGCTTCGTGTCCGCGCGCTTTCAACGTATCGGCGGCATTGATGCGATCGCGCGCCTCCTTGTTCTGGCTCAGCTTCGATTTGCCCGCCAGCGAAGTCACAGCGATCTCGATGCCGACGATATTTCGCAACATGCCGTCGATGAACGCGGGCTCGGAGTCGCCCATCTTCCACGGCTTCGGCTCGTTCGCCTCGTGCCGCCGCGTCAGGCGCGCGACGAGGCCGCGCACGAACGGCTCGTCGTCGCGCACGGTGAGCACGCCATGCGCATGCACGACCTCGTAGTTCCAGGTCGGCACCTGCCGATGCGCCTCGTGCTTGCTCGGATACCAGTTCGGCGAGATGTAGCCCTCGGCGCCGCGAAAGATCACCATGACAGGCGTGCCGGTCGGGCAGCGCTGCCAGATATCGTTGGCGCGCGCGACGTGCGCCGTGAGCAGCCCGTGCGCGCCTCGATCGGGATCGAACTCGAACGGAATGTGATTCGCGTCGAGACCGGCGTCGTCTTGCGTGACGAGAATGCCCAGCGGATACGCGCGAATGATCCGATGGAGTTCGTCGGGACGAGTCTCTGCGAAGTGCGGCGGGATATACATCGTGAATGCTCGACGGAAGGTGACGGAACTCCGTCACTATCGCGCGAAACAGGCACAATAAGAAGATCCAGTTTCGTTAGATTTTTATGGTCCAGTTGAACAAGGCTGCGGTCGGCACGGGGCAACGCATCTACGATCTGCTGCGCGCCCAGATCGCCGATGGAACATTGCCCGCAGGCGCGTGCGCGCCATCGACGCGCGCGCTGGCCGCCGATCTGGGCGTCTCGCGCACCACGGTCACGGCCGCCTACGAACAGCTCGCGGCCGAAGGCTTCCTCGTCACGTCGGCGGGGCGCGTCGCACGCGTCGCCGCGCCGCCGGTGCCGCGCGCGCCGCCCGGCCCCGCGCGCGCCGAACGCATCGCGCCCGCGCTCTCGGCATACGGCCAGCGCGTTTCCGGTCTGCCGATGCCCGCGCTCCATCAACCGAAGAAAGGCGACGTCAACTTCCTGTACGGCGCGGTGTCCGCGCGCGACTTTCCTTCGCTCATCTGGAAGCGGGCGTATCAGGCCGAGTTGCTGCGTCAGCCCGACAGCCTTTACTACGTCGCGCCCGAAGGCGATGCCTCGCTGCGGCGCGCGTTGCAGGCCTATCTCGGCCGGGCGCGCGGACTCGTCTGCGAGAGCGAGCGGATTGTCGTCGTGAACGGCACGCAGCAGGCGCTCGATCTGTGCGCGCGCGTCCTGCTCGATCCCGGCGATACGTTCGCGTTCGAAGACCCCGGCTATCTGATCGCGCGCCATTGCTTCGAGGCGTCGGGCGGCGTGCCGCTGCCGGTTCCCGTCGACGAACATGGTCTCGACACGCGCCTTCTCCCCGCCGACGGCCGCGCGCGGCTCGCGTACGTGACGCCGTCGCATCAGTTTCCGTTGGGTGGCGTGCTGCCGGTAAGACGGCGGCTCGAACTGCTCGACTGGGCGCAACGGCACGACGCCTGGATCATCGAGGACGACTACGACGGCGAGTTTCGCTACGGCCAGCGCCCGATCGACGCATTGCAATCGATCGATTCGAATGGCCGCGTGATCTACATCGGCACTTTCTCGAAGGCGCTTTCGCCGCATCTCCGGCTCGGCTACATGATCCTGCCGCACGATCTCGTGCCCGTGTTCCGACGCGCCAAAAGGTTGAGCGACCGTCACTCGGCGGTCATCGAGCAGCGCGTGCTCGCGGCGCTGATCGAGAGCGGCGCGTATGAACGTCACGTGCGGCGCGTGCGGCGCGAATACGAGCGGCGTCGCGCGGCGTTGCTCGATGCCATCGCGCATTTGCTGCCGCGCAGCGCGCGGGTGACCGGCACGGCCGCCGGGCTGCACGTCACGCTATGGTTGCCGTTTCTCGATTCGAACGATGAAGCCGCGCTCGTCGCCGCCGCGCATGCGAAGGGCGTGGGCGTCTATCCGGTGTCGCCGCTTTATGCCGCGCCGGCCGGCGCCGGGCGGCATCGTCCCGCTGGCTTGATCCTCGGTTATGCGAGCGTGCCGGTCGATGAGATCCGCAGAGGCATTCAGATTCTCGCCGGCGTGATCGGGCGGTCGGGCGCGTGAGATGTCCGCGCGTCCGGGCTGCAGCGCGTATCGGATCTTCGCGTGCGTCCGCGGATCGTCGCCCGCGTAGCTGCGAAAGAGCGTCATCCGGCGTCGCGCCTTCGTCGATCGCATTTCAGCAGCATGCGAGCACGTTGGAGGCTCGAACCTTCCGCTACGTGAGGGTCAAGCGGAATGCGCTTCGGGCTGATTCGGCACGCCTGCGTCGATGGCGACCGGCACGCGCCGCGCAAGCGCGCACATCAACTCGTAGCCGATCGTTCCGGACGGCTCGGCCACTTCGTCCACTCTGACGTGCTCGCCCCAGAGTTCCGCCGTCGATCCGATGCCCGCCGCCGGGCAGGGCGTCAGATCGACGGTGAGCATGTCCATCGACACACGCCCGACGATGCGCGTGCGCACGCCGTCGATCATCACGGGCGTGCCCGTCGGCGCGTGGCGCGGATAGCCGTCCGCGTAGCCGCACGCCACCACGCCGATGCGCATCGCGCGATCCGCCGTGAAGGTGCGGCCATAGCCGATCGTCTCGCCCGGCGCGAGCGTCTGCACGCCGATGATGCGGCTTTCGAGCGTCATCGCCGCGCGCAAGGGGAAGCCTTCGATGTTGCGCATGCGGCCCGTCGGCGATGCGCCGTAGAGGATCGTGCCGGGCCGCACCCAGTCGCGATGCGCGCGCGGATGCCACAGCACCGCCGCCGAATTCGACAGCGAGCGCGTGCCGGGAAGGTTGCGCGTGGCGGCATCGAATTCGTCGATTTGCCAGTCGATCGCGCCATCGTCCGCGTTCGCGAAGTGACTCATCAGGCCGATGGAGCCGACCGCCGCGATCTCCGACGCACGTTCCCACGCCGTCTCGTATTCGCCCGGCCGGAACCCGAGCCGGTTCATGCCCGAGTTCATTTTCAACTGAATGTCGATGCGCTCGTTCGGCCGCGCCGCCTTCAGCAGCGCGAGTTGTTCGTCGCAATGCACCGTCACCGTCAGGCGATGACGATCCGCCGTCTCGACGTCCGCAGGCTCGAAAATGCCTTCGAGCAGCAGGATCGGCTTCTGCCAGCCGAGTTCGCGCACGCGCACGGCTTCGTCGAGATCGAGCAGCGCGATGCCGTCGGCTTCCGCGAGCGCCGGATAGATGCGCTCGATGCCGTGACCGTAGGCATTCGCCTTGATGACGGACCAGACGCGCGAGGACGGCGCCATGCGTTTGACGAACTGAAGATTCTGACGAACGGCGTCGAGATGAATGCGCGTGAAAATCGGACGTGGCATGACGTGCTGGATTAAGGGTTGAAGGCAGTGGAATGATGGATCGTATCGACCAAACGGCAGTGGTTGTTATTTTATTTGCGCCGATTTTTGGACGAAACACCTGCCGACTTCAACGCCGTTCGAGCGCGCTTCACGGTATTGTGTCGCTCATGTCGCCGCCGAGGACTACGCCATGAACGACGCCCGCCGTCTCGCCTGTCTGCGCATCGTGCTTGTCATTGTTGGGCTGATCGCACTGTTCGGCCTCGGGCCGCTGATGCTGCTCTGGCCTTCTGGATGGGCGTGGGAAAGCGGCCACGCGGGCCGCTCCGAATATGCGCTGATGATCGTCGGCATCTATGCGACGCTCGGCGTGTTCCTGCTCATCGCATCGCGCGAACCGATGCGGCATCTGAGCCTCATCTGGTTCACGGTGTGGTCGAGTGTCGTGCACGGCGCGATCATGGCCGTGCAATCGTTCGGCGGCGCGGGGCATCTCGGCCACCTGGCAGGCGATGTCCCCGCGCTTTTCATCGTCGCCGCCGCGCTCGCGGTCTTCACGCCGCGCGGCGACAGGGCGCGCATGCTCAGCGCAGATAGCCGAGATGCTCGGCCAGAATGACGCTGCCGACGCCGATCAGAATCAGCCCGCCGACGATTTCCGCCCGCTTGCCGATGGTCGCGCCGACGAGCCGCCCGACCATCACGCCGATCGTCACCATCAGCATGGTCGCGAAGCCGATGCTCGCGGCCGTCGAGAAAATATCGACATCGATGAAAGCGAGGCCCGCGCCGACCGCCATCGCGTCGATGCTGGTCGCAAAGCCGGTGAGCGCGAGGACCCAGAACGAATGCGAGTTGGGTTTTTCCTCGTCGTGGGCGGCTTCGCTGAAGCCTTCGCGGATCATGCGCGCGCCGAGCAGGAACAGCAGGCCGAACGCGATCCAGTGGTCCCAGGCCGTCACGTACTGGGCGGCCGCTTTGCCGAGCGCCCAGCCGACGAGCGGCGTCAGCGCCTCGATCACGCCGAAGATCACGCCGGTCTTCAACGCTTCCGCGATACGCGGTTTGTGCAGGGTGGCGCCTTTGCCGACGGCGGCGGCGAATGCGTCGGTGGACATGGCGAAGGCTAGAAATATTGTGGAAGCGACGTTCATCGGGTAGCGCTCAGGTCGGGCAAGATGGAACGACAGAACGCGCGCCCGACCGGTCGCGAATTCTGTCGATGGTCTTGCCAACCTGTGATGGTTGCCCATGCCACGGTCTGAACGACCGAGCGTGTTGACATGGGCGCTTTTCCATTGCGGAAAAGCCGGCTACTCCCCAGCGAAGAACCGTAATTTTAACATGGTTCGATGACCGTTCCTGCGTTCATGCGACCGCTTGCGGTACAGTGAGCGGGCAATGCCGCCGTTCCCACCTCATGCAGACAGCACCGAGAAGGAGGCACCATGCCGGCAGCTCAACCGCCTCAATCGGCCGCGCGCGAAGCGGTCGAGCGTCTCTATCGCGCGTTTTCCACGAAGGACGTCGCGCTCTTGCGGCAGGCCGTCACACCCGACTGGGAATACCTTCCCGAGCCGCCGGGACAACAACCCGGTCCGGACCAGATGATCCCCATCTTCGAAGATCTCACGACCGCGCTGCCCGACATGCGCATCGAGATTCTCGACATGCTGGTGCAGGACGATCGCGTCGGCATCCGGGCCGAAGTCAGCGGCACGCAATCCGGGCCGCTCCTGGGCATCGCCGCGACGAAAAAGCCGATCCGCTTCGCGATTCATTCGTTTCACGAACTGCGCGACGGACTGGTGTCGAAAACCTGGCATCTCGAAGACTGGCTGAGCGTGTTCCGGCAACTCGATGCCGTGCCGCCGAGGGTGAATCCGCCGGTCTAGCCGCGTCTGAATATGTGAAGACGTGACCAGGGTCGAGGGGGACGCCTCGACCTGCTAATATCCAGCGAGATCGACCGGACGTTCGCATGCCCGTTTGATCACGGCGAACACCCGTAGACTCTGGACCATGGACGAAACCAGCAAATTCCGCGATGCCTTTCTCAAAGTATTTTTCAACCGCCGGGGCAACGCCGAGCGGGTGAGCATCCTTTCAAGTAGCGGCGACAAGGCGCGCGATGCCTTATGCGTCGAGTATTGCCGGAAAATGGTGATACCGATACCGCGTAACGGCACGAAAATTAACGGAGAGCTCTGGCGAACGATACGCATCAAGGCGGATGCGGTTTTCACGCGAACGTAGCATTGGCGCTTCGCGGGATACCAAGGATGAGCGCGTCGGCATCCGGGCCGAAGTCAGCGTGTTTTGGCAACTCGATGCCGTGCCGCCGAAGGTGAATCCGCCGGTCTAGCCGCGTCGCATGCGCGGCTTCGCGCCCGGCAAGGCGTTCGCGCGCAGCACATGCTCGACGCACAATCCGACGAGCGTCGCGTCCAGCCGCTCCAGCGCGCTCGCGGCGGCCCGCAACGCGGGTTCGTCGGTGCCGAAGGAATCGAAGAAAAGCCAGTCACGCTGGCGCGCCGCCACCCGCGCCGCCTGCACGGCCGCGCACAGCTCTCGCATGCGCGCGCCTTCTTCTCCAGCACGCCGACGAGCACTTCGAGCGGCTCATGCGCGTTGCGGGCGACGCTCGGGCGCGCGTCGTCGAAGAGCGAGAGAAATCGCAGCACGCCGCCCTGCAACCGGCGATGCGCATCGACGAGATCGCGGATCGATTCGGTGCGCTCGTGATCGCACGCCACCTTCACGGTGATGAAGGTCGCGCCGTAACCGCCGTCGGCCGGCTCGCGCTGGCTGCGTCGATAGGTGAAATCAGCATGATGCACCGCGTTTCCGTCTTATTTCGGCAATAAGCCGAACACGGCGACGCCGTTTTTCGTGCCGACATACACCTTGCCGTTCGCGATCATCGGCGTGATGAACTTGTTGCCCTGGCCGAACTGGTCGCGCGCGCCGGCGTCGTTGCTGCTGTAGAGCTGGCGGGCGAGATTGGCCGCGTCGTATGCGCGCAGCGCGCCGGTCGTACCGTTCTGCGCCGCCCACAAGATGCCGTTCGACGTGCCGTTCGCGGAAATGCTCGGCGTCGCGCCGGGAAAGCCGAAAGTGTTCGATGTCTGGCTCGTCGAGGCTCCCGACAGCACGGCGTTCGTCACCGAAAAAGCCCTGATGCTGTCGCCGACCGCGCCGAAATAGACCGTGTTGTTGAAATACGCCGGCGCGCCGAACATCGCGCCGCGAATCTGGCCGACGAGTTCCTGATAGATGTGATCCGCGTTCGAATCGAATTTGCCCATCGACGAGCGGTTCACGACGTAGATCGTCGCGTTCTTGCCCGCGCCGATCGCGAGCTGCCGGACCGCGCCGCTCGCATCGGTGA
Organism: Caballeronia novacaledonica; assembly: GCF_900258035.1. GTDB lineage: Bacteria > Pseudomonadota > Gammaproteobacteria > Burkholderiales > Burkholderiaceae > Caballeronia > Caballeronia novacaledonica. The sequence goes on from NZ_OGTP01000008.1 coordinate 185,804, forward strand.
AATCGGGGAGAACCATCGCGCCGCCGGAGCCCAGATCCTCGTCCTGATTCGATTCCTGCACCGTGTTCGAAGGCTCGAAATAGTCCTGCACCCTGAGCGGCGACGTATCGAGCCTCAAGAAACCATTGCCGAAATTGCCGTTGATGGGCATTTCCTGCGCGTTTTGCGTCGGATCGAAGGTGCCGTTCGCGTCGAGGAAGAAAATCGCCGCGCCGTCCGACGCGAGGCCCGCGCCGCTCATCCAGATCGAGCCCATCTGTCCGTTCGGCGTGACGTTCAGCACGCTCGCCTGCTGCAGCGTGTTCGCGTCGTAACCCATCACCCAGCCGGTGTACGGCATGAAATCGCAGTGCGACGTCCACGCGGTATAGACGACGCCGTTCAGCAGCAGCAACGCCGCGCGCTCGGCGTACTGGCCCGGATCGAACGTGAGCGTGCCGTTCTGGCTGCCCGCGCCGTTGCCGGGATACGTCGCGCGGATTTCGGTCGGGCCGTTGAAGAGTTCGGCGCCGGTCGTGAGGTCGAGCGCGTGCATGCGCTGGTGATAGCCGCCCGACGCGTCCTTCGACATGCCGACGACGTACATCGCGCCATTCGGGCCGCGCGAACGGTCGATGACCGGCGTCGCCGTGACGCCGATAGTCGGCGTGATCTGCGTGCACTTGTGGTCGTCGCTGGGCGTTTCGCCGTTGCCGAGCGTCGAGACTTTCCAGAGAACAGTGCCGGTGTCGGCGTCGAAGGCGTAGACGCTGGCGTTTTCCGTCGCGACATACACCACGTTGTGCGTGCCACCCGCGATCGGGACGGCTTTCAGGAAAAGCGGCTGGGCATCGACGGCGCCGTCGACGGAAAACATCGCGAGCTTGCCGAACGTGCTCGAAGCGACGTTCGCGGGCGTGAGGACGGTTTCCGCAAGCTGCTGGCCGGTGCGGGCGATGTCGTTGTGCCAGGTTGCGACGTCCATCGACGACGCGACGGCAGGCGCCGACGCGCCCGGTGGACTCGAAGCCGCAGCAGGCGCCGACGCGCTCGACGGACTCGAAGCCGCGGCAGGCGCACTGCTGCCGCTCGCCGCCGAGCTGTCAGTGCTGGACCCGCCGCCGCCGCTGCACGCACCGATAATCGCGACCGCGAGCGTCACGCCGGCCGCCGCGACCAAAGTCAGGAACCGCATCTTCATTGCCTGCTCCCCAGCGTGAGACGGGACGACGCGGCGATTCACGTTCGCGCGCAAAGAATTTGTTGCAATGCATCACAATGTGCTAACCTAGGGTTATTACCTAGTTAGTTACCCTAGTACGGAGTCCGCCATGGGAATCATCGCCGCCACGCCAATCGCTCTCGTTTCCTTCATCGCCGCGAAAGTGCGCGCCGCCACGCGCGACGCGCTCATCGCACGCGCCAAGGTCAGCGCGCTGATGGCCGAGGCCTATCGTCGAACGTAACGTGCCGGCGCGGGAGAATATTCCCGCGCCTTGTTCATCGCTCATGGCAGCGTGTAGGCGATCACGTAATCGCCCGCCTTCGTGCCGAGCGAGCCGTGACCGCCCGCCGTCACGAGCACGTATTGCTTGCCGCTCGCGTCGGCGTAGCTCATCGGCGTGGACTGCCCGCCAGCCGGCAGACGCGCTTCCCACAGTTTCTTGCCGTCGCGCACGTCGTACGCGCGCACGTATTGATCGAGCGTGCCCGTCAGGAACGCGACGCCGCCCGCCGTCACGATCGTCCCGCCGAGGCTCGGCACGCCGAGCGGCATGGGAATCGGCAACGGCGCGCTGTCGACGATCGTGCCGTTCTTGTGCATCCACGCGATCTTGTTCGTGCGCAGATCGACGCCCGCCATGTAGCCCCACGGCGGCGCCTGACACGGAATCCCGAGCGGTGAGAGAAACGCGCTGATTTCATAGGCGAACGGCGTGCCGCGCGCCTGCTTGATGCCGCTCGTCTCGCTCGTGCTCGTGGCGCCTTCCTGGAGCTTCTCGCGCGGAATCAGCTTCGACGTGAACGCCATGTAATCCGGATTCGCGATCAGAATCTGCCGCACCGGATCGACCGAAATTCCGCCCCAGTCGAACACGCCGAAATTGCCCGGAAACACCAGCGTTCCCTGCTCCGACGGCGGCGTGAACGGCCCGTCGTAACGCAGGCTCCTGAACTTGACGCGGCACCAGAGCTGATCGAACGGCGTCGTGCCCCACATGTCCGCTTCCTTCACGTGCGGCGGATTGAAGTTGAGCGCGGAAACCGCCTGCGTCGGCGCGCTGTGATCGCCCTTCGCCGCGCCCTGCGGCACCGGCACCTCGCTGATCGGCACGATCGGCTGCCCGGTTTCGCGATTCAGCACGTAAATGCTGCCCTGTTTCGTCGATGCGATCACCGCCGGCTGCGTGCCCTGCGCCGTCTGCAGGTCGACGAGCGTCGGCTGCCCGCCGACGTCCATGTCCCACAGATCGTGGTGCGTGAACTGATAGTTCCAGCGCGCCTTGCCCGTCGCGGCATCGAGCGCGACGAGGCCCGCCGCGTACTTCTCCGCCTGCGGCGTGCGTCCGCCGCCCCACTGGTCGGGCGTCTGATTGCCCATCGGCAGATAGATCATGCCGCGCTTCTCGTCGACGCTGAACATCGACCACATGTTCGGCGAATTGCGGACGTACGTGCCGCCCGCCGCGATCGGCTCGGTGGCGTCCGGATTGCCCGGGTCCCAGTTCCAGACGAGATGGCCGTCGTTGACGTCGAACGCGCGGATCACGCCCGAAGGCTCGTTGTTCGATTCGTTGTCGGTCACGTGGCCGCCGACGATCACGAGATTGCGGAACAGCGCCGGCGGCGACGTCGAGTAATAGCCGCCCGGCGTGAACGGGCCGATGTTCGCGCGCAGATCGATCGCGCCGTTCTTGCCGAAGCTCGTGCACGGTTTGCCGGTTTCCGCGTCGAGGGCGATCAGGCGGGCGTCGGCGGTCGGAAGAAACAGGCGGCGCGGGCATTCGGCGAGCGCCGTGGTTTGCGCGGGCGTCTGCACGGGCGCGGCGGGCTCGGATGCCGCCGCCGGTTCGGACGCGGCCTGCGCCTCGGTATCGGACGATGCTGCCGGCGCGGACGATGCAGCCGGCGCGGATGCCGCCGCAGCCTCGGCGGGCATCGGATGCATCGCGGCATCGTAATAAGCGACGCCACGGCAGGTCATATGCTCCCAATGCTTGAAGCCGATCGGGCTCTGAATCTGCGGATCGAAGCGCCATTTTTCCTTGCCGCTCGCCGCATCGAGCGCGATCACCTTGCTGTGCGGCGTGCACAGGAAGATCGTGTCGCCGACCTTGAGCGGCGTATTTTCGTCGGTGGTTTCGGTCGGGTCGCCGGGGCCGGGCATGTCGCCGGTGCGATACGTCCACGCCACTTTCAACTGATGCGCGTTCTCCGGCGTGATCTGCGCGAGCGGCGCGTAACGCTGCGCGAGCGGCGAGCCGCCGTAGTCGGTCCAGTCGCCCGGCGCGCGGCCGGTCGCGGCGTTGGCATCGGCCTGATTGGCGTCGGCGGCCACATTCACGTCGATACGCCCCGGCTGGTCGTGCGGATCGATGAAATACGTGCCGATGCCGAGCAGCAGCGCGAGCACGATCGCGGCGGCGAGCGGCGTGCGCACCGCGCGCGCGGTCGCAGGCGGACCGAACAGCGCGCCGCGATGCACGAACGGAATCAGCAGCCAGATTCCGAGCAGCACCCAGATCCACAGGCGCGGCATGAGTTGCCAGAAGTCGAAATGCACTTCGAACACGGCCCAGATCGTCGAGCCGAACAACACGAGCGCGAACAGCAGCAGCGCGGAACGCCGCCGTATCAGCAGCAGAAGCCCGGTCAGGACGATGGCCGCGCCCGCGATCGCGTAGTACCACGATCCTTTCAGCGTGACGAGATACGCACCGCCCGCCGCCAGCAACGCGCCGATGACGATGAACACGACGGCCGTGAAGAACGTGAGCGGATGAAGTCTTCCGTTGCCAGCCATGCTGAAACCTCCGTGACGATGAATGGCGGAACACGGCCGCCGCGCGGTCGTGGTTCGGACGTTGTCGCGTCGTGGGTGGGAGCAATCGCTGTGCCGTTCGGCGAGAGATGACGCGTGCGAGGCGTGCTTACAGATGACTTCCGGGGAAAAGGCGCGCGCCTTCGATTCAGAGCGGCCTCGGCCAGAGTCCGCCGCACGCATTCGCGGGCATGACGCCGGAGACGAACGCCGCTTTCAGGTCGGCGCGTTCGGAAAAACGCGGGGCATCGAACCACTTCAGGAATTCGTCGCTCCAGTTTCCCCACGCGTTTTCGTCGAAATCGAAATCCTCGTCGATGCGGCCGTTGTCGCGCAGATACGCGCCGACCACTTGCGTGCCGTTCCAGTACGCGACGGCGACGTCGGTCAGATCGGCGGTCATGCCGCGCGGCAGATCGCGCAGCAGCATCGCGACATGCGCCTTGAACGATTTGAATTCGGTCGGTCTCATCGCGTGCTCCGCTTCAAAAAGTGCGTGAAAAAACCTGCATGCGGCGCGCTCGTTCAGCCGAACACGCCTTTGTTCAAATCCTTTTCGAACGCGGCGGTCCATTGCGTGCCGTGTCCGATGCGATATTCGCGTTCTTTCAGCGTGGAACGTCGCGTGATGGTGATGACGCCCTGCAACGGATAAACGTCGTCCACGACATCGGACGCGCCGCCTTCCTGCACGAGAAAATCGCTTTCGTCGAGCCGATGGCGCGCGAGAATCGCGAGGAAATCCGCTCTTTCGTCCGGTGCGATCACAGTCATGAGGCCCTCCGCGATCGAAGGCTGTTTCATTCAAAGTAGCACACGCGCGGAGGAACGTCGGCGCATATCTTGCGATGAGCGCGGGACGGCGCACGCGCCATTTTCCTGGGAGCCGAATGTCGATGAATCGCGAAACGATGTTTCTCTGCGCGGCGGCGCTGGCCGTCTGCACGCACACGCCGACGACGCCGTCTGCGGCACGCTCGAAAGCGCAACCAACGGGCAAGGCGGCATGATCGCGCTGCGCGAGGGAGAAAGCGTGAATTTCTGGCGGGGCGGCGCCGTGCGGCACGGCGCGCTGCATATCTACAAGGACGGCGAGGTGTATCGCGTGTACTGGCAGCCGGAGGGAAGCGGCGACCTGTATGTGCTCGCGAATGAAAGCGCGACCAGCGCGCGGCTTATCCTGACGCCGCCGCGCGGCACGAAAGTCGACACGGGACCGGGCAGCCTGCCGCCGCAGAAAGTGCTGTCCTGTCCCGCGCTGTAGTGCTTACTTCGTTGCGAGCACCTTGCCGATCGCATCGGCGACGGTCTGCACGTTGCTGTCGTTCAGACCCGCGACGCACATGCGGCCCGAGCGCAGGATATACACGCCGAATTCCTCCTTGAGCCGGTCCGCCTGATCCGCGACGAGACCCGTGTACGTGAACATGCCGCGCTGCCTGATGTAACGCGTGAGCATTTCGCCGCGCACGTGATCTTTCAGGCCGTCGTGGATCGCCTGGCGCATGCGCGCGATGCGCTGGCACATCGAAGCGAGTTCCCGTTCCCACGATTGTTTCAGTTCGGGCGTGTTCAGCACGTGCGTGACGATTTTCGCGCCGTGCGTCGGCGGATTGCTGTAGTTCGCGCGCACCGCGCTCGTCAACTGGCCGAGCACGCGATCGGCTTCGGCGGCATCGTCGCTTATGACGTGCAGGCCGCCGCAACGCTCGCCGTACAGCGAGAAATTCTTCGAGAACGAATTCGCGATGAACGCCGGCACGCCACGGCGCGCGAGTTCGCGCACGGCGAACGCATCGTCGTCCAGACCCGCGCCGAAGCCCTGATACGCCATGTCGACGAACGGCAGCAGATCGCGCTTTTCCAGCACGTCGATGACCTTCAGCCATTGCGGCTGATCGAGATCCACGCCCGTCGGGTTATGGCAGCACGCGTGCAGCAGGACGACGCTCTTCGCGGGCAGCTTGTCGATGGCTTCGAGCATCGCGTCGAAGCGCAGGCCGCCGGTGGCTTCGTCGTAATACGGATACGTGTTCACTTCGAACCCGGCGCGCTCGAAGATGAAACGATGGTTCTCCCACGTCGGGTCGCTCACCCACACTTTCGATTGCGGGAAATAGCGCTTGATGAAATCCGCGCCGACCTTCAGCGCGCCCGAGCCGCCGAGCGTCTGCACGCTCGCGATGCGGCCGTCCGCGCGCGCCGGGCTGTCGTTGCCGAACACGAGCGACTGCACGACGTCGCGATAATGCGCGAAACCGGCCATCGGCAAGTAAGGCTTCGGTCCGAGATTCTTCAGGATCGACAGTTCCGCTTCGCGCACCGCCTGCATCACGGGCAGGCGGCCTTCGTCGTCGAAGTAGATGCCGATGCTCAGGTTGACCTTGTTGGTGCGCGGGTCCTTCTGGAAGTTTTCATTCAGCGACAGAATCGGGTCGCCGGGGTAGGCATCGATATGTTCGAACATGGTGTCGGTATCAGGACGAGAGATCAGCGAGATTGCAGGCGGTTGGCGCGCGTCGCGTCATCGCCTCTTTTTTTGAGATAGTAGCCGATTCCGAGAACGGCCAGCCACACGGGGATCAGCCAGACGGACAGGCGCAGGTCCGGAATCTCGTACATGACCCACACGATGCCCGCGAGAAACGCGAGCACGATGTAGTTCGTGAACGGATGGCCGAAGCTCGGAAACGACGTCGTTGCATGGCTCGCGCGCTTTTGCCGCCGGAACATGAGGTGGATGATGCTGATCATCGCCCAGTTGATGACGAGCGCCGACACCGCGAGGCCCATCAGAAGGCCGAACGCGCGTCCCGGAATCACGTAGTTGATGACGACGCAGGCCGCCGTGACGAACGCCGACACCGCCAGCGCCGCGAGCGGAATGCCGCGCCCGCTCACGTTCAGGAGCGCGCGCGGCGCGTTGCCTTGCTGCGCGAGACCGTAGAGCATGCGGCTGTTCGCGTACACGCCGCTGTTGTACACGGACAGCGCGGCCGTCAGCACGATCACGTTGAGCACGTTCGCGACGAGCGTGCTGTTCATTTCGCGGAAGATCAGCACGAACGGGCTGCCGCCGCTCGCGACCTTGTCCCACGGATACAGCGCGAGCAGCACCCCGAGCGCGCCGACATAGAAAATCAGAATGCGATAGATGACCTGATTGGTCGCGCGCGGAATGCTGCGCGACGGATCTTCCGCTTCCGCCGCCGTGATGCCGACCAGTTCCAGCCCGCCGAACGAGAACATGATGACGGCCATCGACATCACGAGTCCGTGCACGCCGTTCGGGAAGAAGCCGCCGAGCCGCCACAGGTTCGTGATGCTCGCCTCCGGCCCCGCCTTGCCCGACGCGAGCAGATAGCCGCCGAACAGGATCATCCCGACGATCGCCGCCACTTTCACGATCGCGAACCAGAACTCCGTCTCGCCGTAGGACTTCACGCTCGTCAGGTTGATCGCATTGACGATGACGAAGCATCCGAGCGCCGGTATCCACGCCGGCAGCCCCGGCCACCAGTACTGCATGTAGATGCCGATGGCCGAGAGCTCCGCCATGCTCACCAGGATGTAGATCGCCCAGTAGTTCCAGCCGGAGATGAAGCCGGCGGCGTGGCCCCAGTATTTGTCGGCGAAATGGCTGAAGGAACCGGCGACCGGCTCGTCGACGATCATCTCGCCCAGTTGCCGCATGATGAAAAACGCCATCAGGCCGGCGATCGCGTAGCCGAGCAGCACGGACGGGCCGGCGAGTTTGATCGTCTGCGCGACGCCGAGAAAAAGCCCCGTGCCGATCGCGCCGCCGAGCGCGATCAACTGGATGTGACGGCTCTTGAGGCCGCGCCTGAGTGGTTCGTTCGTATTGCCTGAAATCATGTCCATGCCTGCGTGAAACCGAAAAAATTACCGCTCTCGTATGACCGAACGATCGATCAAGTCGTTTCGTCCGACTTTACGGGCCATTTCTGGGATAAAAACTGTTGTTTTTTCGTGCGGATGACCCCACAGGCCGCTGCAAAAAAGGCCGATTATCTCTGCACGGATCTGCGATTTTACCGCCCGGCGACCCGAGAAGCCTTGATGGGCGGACCTTCCGCAGCGCGCGTGCCGATCACGGAACCGCACAACAAACGATTTGAGGCCGGAATCAGGTGTTGTTCGGAGAATTGCTTGGGGCGCGTCGGCGGGAGAATCGCATCATCCACTCACGACGGGGTCGCCATGTATCAGACGATGGAAGGAAACGCCAAGCCGCATCGCACGGCAGCGTGTTTCGCCGAAGGATCGCAGGACAGCGCGGCGACGCAGGCCGAATTGCTGCGCGCGCTGCAGTCGGCGTCGGACAACATCATGCGCCTCGCGGGCAAGTTGCGCGGCGAGCGCGACGCCACCGCCGACGATGCAGTGACCATCACCGAGCAGCATGCGCTCGCGCAAGAGCTGATCGGACGTTTGCTGGCGCTGCCCGCGTCGCAGGCGTAAGGACCAACAGGGCTAACGGAAGGCGGGCAGCGGTGACGGCACGAGCCGCCCGCGCCCGGAGCATCGGGGAGAAGGAAATGAGCTACTTGACGATCATCGCCGCGGTCTGGGGAATTTGCGCGATCTGCGCGGTGCTGTTCATCCGCGGCGCGGCGCAGCGCAATCCGGAACCGCTGCGCGTGCAGCGCGACCACGAGCCGGTCCGACATGCGTCGAAGGACTTCGGCCGTTCGCTCTGACCCGGTGACATCGGCGAGGCGCTCACACGCCTCGCCGGAGAAGCATCGGAAAGCAGTGTCCTTTCCGTCTTATTTGCCCGCGCCGATCGCAGCGACCGCCGCGCGCAAGCCCAGCAGATAGCTATCCACGCCGAAGCCCGAAATCTGCCCCTTGGCGATTTCCGCGAACACCGACTTGTGGCGGAACTCTTCCCGCGCGTGAACGTGCGACATGTGCACTTCGATGATCGGCGCCGTCACGATGGCGAGCGCATCGCGGATCGCGTAGCTGTAGTGCGTCCACGCGCCGGCGTTGATCACGATGGCATCGACCTTTTCTTCGAACGCGCGATGAATGCGCGAGCACATCTCGCCTTCGATATTCGTCTGGTAGCACTCCACCTCCACGCCCAGCTCCTTGCCGAGCGCGGCCATTTGCTCGTCGATTTGCGCAAGTGTCGCCGTGCCGTACTGCTTCGGGTCGCGCTTGCCGAACATGTTGAGGTTGACGCCGTGCAGCGTCAGGATCTTTGCCATGTGATTTCCTTGAACTGGAAGGGGAATTGAAAATTCAGGCGGTCTCGACGATCTTGCCGCTCGTGGCGGCGAGCGCGATGGCCTCGGTGATGCGCAGATTCTGCAGCCCGTCGCGCGCGCTGACAATAGGCTCGGCTTCCCCGCGCGCCACGCGCCCGAAATGCTCCATCTGATGCGCGAGCGGATCGTCGCGCCGCATCGGCACGATGCTTTCCTCGAACGGCTTCCACCATGAACGGTCTTCGGCCCGTGCGTAGGTCTTGAGACGCATCGTCGGAATGGAAAGCGAGCCGAAGGTGCCCGCGATCACGTAGCAGTCTTCGTCGGGATAGGTCGAATAGGCCTTGTTCTCCTGCGACGTCTGCTCCCAGCTACGCGGCGACGCGGCCGTGTCGGACAGCATGAACGTGCCGAGCGCGCCGCTCGCGAAGCGCAGATTGATCGCGACGGTGTCCTCGACGGGAAAGCCGCGCGTCGCATGCGAAGCGAACGCCTGCACCGCGACGATATCGCCGCACAGCATGCGCAGGTTGTGCACCTCGTGAATCATGTTGAGCAAAATCGGTCCGCCGCCCGGCTCGCGCCGCCAGGTCGCGCTGGCGTAATACTCGTCGGGCTTGAAGAACACGGCGCTGCCCATCACCGCGACGAGCTTGCCGAGCCGCCCTTCGTCGATCACCTGCTTCGCGCGCGCCATGATCGGGCTATGCGCGCGATGATGGCCGATCAGCACCTTGACGCCCGAACGTTCGGTTTCATCGACGAGCGCCTGCGCTTCATCGACCGTCGGCGCGATCGGCTTTTCCAGCAGCATCGGCACGCCGGCCGCGAGACAGATGCGCGCGTGCTCCACGTGCAACTGATTCGGCGTCGCGAGCACGACGCCGTCCGGGCGATCCTTCGCGAGCAGTTCGTCGAGCGTCCTGTAGAGCGGCACGCCCGCTTGCTCAGCAATGGCCGCCGCCGCCGGAGCCGGATCGACGATGGCGGAAAGCGTGCACGTCGCGCTCGCCTGCGCGACGCCCATGTGCGCCTGGCCGATATAGCCCGCGCCCGCCACCGCGATACGTGTTCTGGATGAGTCTGTATTCACTTGAATTCACCGGGTTGATAAAAGAGCGCGCGCGAAGGCACGCGGACAGCGCGAGCCGCGCGCCGCCGTGAGAAAAACCAGTTGGGGAAATGAACCTCAGGAAGCGCGCGCGTTCGCGATCGATTCCGCGCGCAGACGGTCGTACTCGGACTTCTCGACCGGCCGCGCGTCGCGTTCGCCGAGCCGGCTGAGCGGAATGCGATACGTCTCCCGCGCGCTCCACGCCGCGATCGCGGAGATGATCGTGACGGCGAGCGTGATCGAGCCGATCATGAACGGAATGTTCGTCGATCCCGGCGGCGCGACGGTCGCGAAGAGCGCGGGCAGGAGCGCCGTGATCGTCGTGCCGACGTTCTGCGATATCGCCATCGCGGAAACGCGCGTGCGCGTCGGGAAGAGTTCGGGATAGAAGCTCGGGAAAATCGCGTTGTAGCCCTGGTAGACGATGCCCCACATCAGCAGCGACGCGAAGATCGCCATGCCGACGTTGTGAATGCTGATCGCATAAAGATACAGATACGAGAGCAGCCCCGACGCGATCGCGCCGACGATGATCGGCGGCTTGCGGCCGATCTTGTCGGAAAGATTGCCGACGAGCGGAATCACCACGACGGCGAGAATATTGCCGACGACCGGAATCCACAGATACACGCTCTTGTGAAAGCCGACGCCGTAAGCCGCCTGCACCGCGTACGCCGCGCCGAAAATGGTCGCGACCACGGGAATCACGTTCATCAGCGCCATGCAGACGACGCGGATCATGTCGCCGAGGTTGTACTTGAAGGCATCGACGATCGGCGAGCGCGGCACCGCGCCCTTTTCGCCTTCCTTCTCGAACGCGGGCGTCTCGTGCACTTCGCGGCGGATGATGTAACCGGCGACCAGCACGATCGCCGAAAGCAGGAACGGGATGCGCCAGCCCCACGCGTTGAACGAATCCTCCGGCATGTAATAGGCGAGCGGCAGGAACACGGCGGCGGCGAGAATCTGCCCGGCCTGCACGCCTTGCAGCGTGAAGCTCGCGAAGTAGCCGCGCCGGCCGAACGGCGAGTGCTCGAGAATCATCGAGCTCGCGCCCGAGATTTCGCCTGCAACCGCGAAGCCCTGAACCAGCCGCAGGATCACGAGCAGCGCCGGCGCGAGCATGCCGACGCTGTGATACGTCGGCAACAGGCCGACTGCCATCGTCGAGAAGCCCATCAGGAACATGCACAGCACGAGCACGGTCTTGCGGCCGTGGGTATCGCCGAAATGGCCGAGCACGAACGCGCCGATCGGCCGCGCGACATAGCCGACGCCGTAAGTCGCGAGCGATGCGACGATCGCCACTTTCGGATTGCCCGACGGAAAGAAAAGCTGCGGAAAGATGAGCGCGGCGGCCTGCGCGTAGATGAAGAAGTCGTAGTACTCGAGCGCGGAGCCGATCCAGCCGCTCGCGGTGGCTTTCTTCGTCTGTTTCCGGTGCTCGGCGTGCGACTCGCCTTTGGCACCCGGTGAGAGAGAGTTCGTGTCCATGACGTCTCCATTTATGTTTCGCACGACGGTTTCTGTGGCCATCTTTACGACGATGCTGCGCTTTCGTTCTTCGCCGACGACGTCCGCGCCGGGTCGCGCGCTGGACATCCGTTCATGATCGCCCTTGAATCGAAAGGTTTCGATGAGGCAAAACCCGCGCGCCGGCGTTTGGCTGAAAGGTGTGCCCGCAAGATTACTATTTCTGGCGAAAAGCATAATCCGGCCAGAAGGAAAGTCAGAATGCGCTCCGGGCGAATAATCGGTGACGAGCGCCTAAAGTTTGTGCAGACGCGGCCGTATACACGACTACCGGCGGTGACGGCATCGCCGCCGCCTTGTTTTCGTCCTCTCGCTGGCCCGGTCTTCCGTATGTCAGGCAATCCGTCCTTGATCGATTCGATTCTGGCCACGCCGGCGACAGAGAACGGGCGCATCACGGCCGCGATTCGCGCGTCGCTGCTGTCGACACTCGTCGAGGATGTCCGCCCGCTCCTGCTTTCCGGCCTGTCCAGCGCGTTCGTCGCGATGATCGCGCTCGGCCGCCAGCAAACGCTCTGGGCGATGCTCTGGGTCGCCGCCGATCTGCTCCTGCTCGCCGCGCGTTTGTCCATCGTGGGCCGCTATCGCGCGCTGAGCCGCCCGAGCGCGCCGCATCCCGGCCCGTGGGCCGCGCGCTACGCGCCGTTCGCGCTCCTGACGTGCCTCGTGTCCGGCCTCGGCACCATGGCCTGCGTGATTTCCGGCGACGCCGTGCTCGCCTCGCTCGCGATCATGGTGACGGCGGGCCTGCTCGGCGGCATCGCGTCGCGCAACGCCGGAACTCCGCATCTGGCGGTCGCGCAAGTGTGTCTCGGCGCGCTGCCGATCGGCGTCGGCGGGTTGTTCGGGCCGTCCGGCTACTGGATTCTCGTGCCGCCGCTCTTTCTCTACATCGCCGCGATGTGCGCCGTCGTGCAGCGTCACTATCGCGGCCTCGTCGCGCTGATGACCGCCGAACAGGGTCATGCCGAAATCGCCGCGCGTTTCGACGCGGCGCTCGCGCACGTGCCGCACGGTCTGTGCACCGTGGATGCGTCGGGCAAGGTGGTGATCGCGAATCGCAAGTCGGCGGAGCTGTTCGGCGCGACCGTCGAAATGCTGCGGCTGAACGTGTCCTTGCCGGAGTTCATCGGCTATGTCGGCGTGGCGAAGTTCGGCGACACCCTGCGCGCGCAGTTCTCCGAGCGCTGCGCGCAATGGCTCGAAGCGGGCAACCTGCGGCTCGATCTGCCGCTGCGCGACGGCCGGCATCTCGAACTGAGCCGCAATCCGGTGCCGGACGGCAGCGCGGTGATCATCATCGAGGACGTGACGGAGCGCCGCAAGGCCGAGGCGAAGATCCTGCACTGGGCGCATCACGATTCGCTCACGGGCCTGCCGAACCGCCGCTATCTCGGCGATCACGCCGAGCGTCTGATGGCGGGCGGCGCGGGCCGCGAAAAAGTCATGGTGATGTACGTCGATCTCGACGGCTTCAAGCGCGTCAACGACACGCACGGCCACAACGCGGGCGACGATCTGCTGAAGCTCGTCGCCGACCGCCTGCGCAACGCGATGCGTCACGGCGAACTGGCCGCGCGCCTCGGCGGCGACGAATTCGCGATCGTCGCGACCTACATCGGGGATGCGTCGAACGCCGTGTTCGCGCGCAAGATCATCCGCGAGCTGTCCGCGCCCTATGCGCTCGCGTGCGGGCAGACGGTGCGGGTGGGCGTGAGCGTGGGCATCGCGCTGGCGCGTCCGGGCGAAGTGTTCGAAAGCGCGTTGAAGCGCGCCGATGCCGCGCTCTATGAAGCGAAATCGGAAGAACGCGGCAGCTATCGGTTCTCGGGACGCGACGGGGAAGCCGTCGCGAACGACGAGCAGGCTGTCGCCGCACTCGGCGAACGCGGACGCGGCTGGTAATGCGCAGCCGCGCATCACACGTTGGTATGAGCGCGCCGAGTCGTTCGTAGAATGGCCGGCGCGCGTGCGCGTCTCTAAGCTGACGTCATGGTCACGCAATGGGAGCGCATCATGGGCGATACATCGACACGCATGTTGTTATCAGGCTGCGCGGCCGTGCTAGCGTTCGGCGCGTGGTACTCAATGAACGCGCCGCATGACTGGCGCGCGCTCCATCGCGCGGGATACGACACCGAATTGCCGCTGGAGCGCATCGCGCTCGCCGAGGAAGCGGCATCGTCGGCGAGGAAGCCGCGCCGATAACCGCGCGCTACAGCCGCTGCGCCCGCGACGGCGTCGATGCGCCCTGCGGCATCTTCACGCCGAGCGCTTCCGCCTTCAGCACGAGATCGGCGAGCGAGCGCGCCGCCATCTTCTTCATCGCCTGGCCGCGATGAATCTTCACCGTGATTTCGCTCAGGTTCATCTCCGCCGCGATCTGCTTGTTCATCAGGCCCGACACGACGAACGCCATGACCTCGCGCTCGCGCGGCGTCAGCAAGTCGTACGAGCGCCGCAAGTCCGCGACGGAACGGCTCGCGGCGCGCCGCTCCTCGTCGGCCTCCAGCGCCTGCGCGACGGCATCGAGCATGTCCTGATCGCGGAACGGCTTCGCGAGGAAATCCCTGGCGCCGGCCTTCATCGCCTTCACGGTCATCGCGATGTCGCCGTGCGCCGTCATGAAGACGATCGGCAGGCCGAGCTGGCTCGCGGCCATCTGCTCCTGCACGGCGAGGCCGCTCTGCCCTTTCAGCCGCACGTCGAGGATCAGGCAACTGGGCACCTCGGGCATGTCATACGCGAGAAACTCGTGCGCGGACGCGAACGTCGTCACGTTCAGGCCGACCGAGCGCAGCAGCGAACGGAGTGCGTCGCGCATGGAATCGTCGTCGTCGACCACGTAGACCATCGCCGCGTTCGTCTTCGTGTCCTTGTCAATGCTCATCGTCTCCCCCCTTGTTTTCGGGCAGCACGAAGCGCAGGCGCGCGCCGCCTTCGCCGGGCGACTCCGCCCATATCCTGCCGCCGTGCGCCTCGATGATCGAACGGCATATCGACAAACCCATGCCCATGCCTTCGGCCTTCGTCGTGAAGAACGCGTCGAAGAGACGGCGCGCGTTCTCTTCACTGATGCCCGTGCCGGAATCCTGCACGGTGATCTGCGCATAGCCTTCGTCGCCCGGACTCGCGCCGGTCGCGATACGCAGCACGCGCGGCCGGTTCACGCCGGACATCGCCTGCGCGGCGTTCATGATCAGATTGATGAGCACTTGCTGCAACTGCACGCGATCGCACTGCACCGTGGGCGACGGCGACGCGAGTTCCGCACGCACGTCCACGCGATGACGTTCGAGCTCGCGCCGCACGAGCTCGATCGTCTCGCAGACGATCTCGTTCACGTCGAGCGTCGCGGGCTGGCTGTCGCGCTTTCTGGCCATCGCGCGAATGCGTGCGATGACCTCGCTCGCGCGCTTGGCGTCGCGGATCATCTGCGTGATCGATTGCTGCGCTTCCGCGATTTCCGGCTGCGCGCGATCGAGCCAGCGCAAACCGGCGTCGCCGTTCGTGACGATCGCGGCCATCGGCTGCGTGACTTCGTGCGCGATGGATGCCGCCAGTTCGCCCAGCATCGTCACGCGCGTCACGTGCGCAAGCTCGGCGGTCGAACGCGCGAGCGCTTCCTGCGCGAGCTTGGTGTCGGTGACGTCCATCAGCGCGCCGACGTATTCGTCGCCGTCGGCTTCGGTCGATGCGCGATGCGCGACGAAATGCACGTGCTTCACCGAGCCATCGGGCAACAAGAGGCGATGCTCGACGTCGATATCGCTCGCGCCGCCGATCGCCGCTTCATGCGCGCCGCGCACGATCGCGATGTCGTCGGGATGCGTGCGCGCGAGAATCGCGTCGATGGACGGCTCGAGATCGCGCGGGTAATCGAAGATGCGGTACGCCTCGTCGGACCACCACATCGTGCCGGCGGGCAGGCGCGTCGCGATGCTGCCGGTGCGCGACAGGCATTGCGCGTCGAGCAGAAACGCTTCGCTGCGCTTGAGCGCGTCGCGCTGGCGCTGCAGTTCCGCTTCCATGCGCTTGCGCTGCGTGATGTCGTTGCTCGTCGCGAGCACGGCGCGCGGCATGCCTTTCGCGTCGCGCAGCAACGCGGCGCGGCTGGCGATCACGATCTCGCTGCCGTCGTGCCGCACGCGCGTGACCTCGCCGTCCCACCGGCCCGAGCGCAGCAGCGTCGTTCGAATCTCCGCGTGCGGCACGGGCGAGTGCGACTGCGTCATGCGCTGAATCGGCTGGCCGATCGCCTCGCGCGCCGGGCAGCCGTACAGCGCTTCCGCGCCGCGATTCCAGAACGTGATGCGGTCGTTCATGTCGTGCGCGACGATCGCATCGTGCGCGAGATTGAGCAGTTCGAGCTGCTCCTGCATCTTGGTCGTCGTGGACTGATTGCGCAGCGACAGGATGCCGGTCGTGCCGATCGCGAGCAGGCTCACCGCGCAGCGCGCGAGCGCGCCGCCCGACACGTTTTCGTCGTGCGAGAGAATGAAGCCGACGAGCGTGAGCACGACGCAGCCCCACGTCGTGGAGACGGTCGCGGTGCGATTGCCCGTCGACGCGACGAGCAGCACGACGACCACATACAGCACCGCGATGGCGATATCGAGCGGCGTGAGCGCGTCGATCAGAAACACGACGAGCGCGATGGCCGCCGCGAGCATCCACACGATGCGCGTATCGTGACGCACCGCGCGCGGCGCGCTCTGGAATGTCTCCATCACGGCCGGCCGGACGCCGGGGAAGGCGGCATGGTCATGAGCGTTCGATAAGACGTTCGTTGAAGATATCGCGGCCCGCGCGGCTACTGAGCACAGCGCGCCAGCCGGACGACGCAATGAATTCTAATCCTTCCAAAAGCCTTGCTTGATGCGTTCCAGGCAATCGGCGACGGCGGTTCCATCGACGGGCTTGCTGAGAAAGCACACCGCGCCGCCGTCGAGCGCTTGCCGGCGCGCGGCATCGGAAGCGAACGCGGTGATGAACATGACCGGCACGTCCGGTTTCAGTTCGCGCAGACGCTGCTGAAGCTGCAGGCCGGACATGCCGGGCATGTCGAGATCGGTGATGATGCACGCGAGGCCGTCGAGCGGATCGGCGTCGAGAAACGCTTCCGCCGACGAATACAGGCTGACTTCCCAGCCGAGCGAGCGCAACAGGCTGGAGGAAGCGACGCGGACGGATTCGTCATCGTCGATCACGGAAACTCTAAAAGGCGATTGCAAGGCGTTGTCCTGGACCGTGCGTGATTGTCGGCGGGCTTGGGACGGGTCCGCCGCTTGATTGCAACTCATCTTACGCATGGGGTCACGGCCGCGAAATCATATGTACGTATAGGTTTGATTTCTTACGACGAAACCGGGCAACGGCGTATCGAGCGCGTTGCGCGGCAAAACCGTATAGTCCCGTTCTGCCACTTCAGGAACACACATGTCGACTCCAACATCGACCCCGCTCGACGGCGGCAAGCGCGTCGAGCTCACGCGCGGACTGATCGCGCTCTTCGCGTTCTGCTGCGGGGCGATCGTCGCGAACCTGTACTACGCGCAGCCGATCACCGAACTCATCGCGCCCGATCTGCACATGGCGGGCGGCACGGCGAGCCTGATCGTGTCGCTCACGCAGATCGGCTACGCGCTCGGCCTGTTCTTCATCGTGCCGCTCGGCGATCTGCTCGAAAACCGCAAGCTCATGATCGCGACCGCGCTCGTGTCGATCGCGAGCCTCACGGCCGCCACGTTCACGCACACGCCCGGCTGGTTTCTCGTAATTTCGCTGATGATCGGCTTTTCGTCGGTGGCGGTGCAGATCCTGATTCCGCTCGCGGCGCATCTCGCGCCGGACGAATCGCGCGGCAAGGTGGTCGGCACCATCATGAGCGGCCTTTTGCTCGGCATTCTGCTGTCGCGGCCGATATCGAGTCTCGTCGCGGGCCACTTCGGCTGGCGCGCGATGTTCGGCGCGGCCGCCGTGTTGATGATCGGCATCACGACCGTGCTCGCGCTGACCATTCCGCGCCGGCAGCCGAGCCATCAGGCGACGTACTTCGAACTGATCGGCTCGCTCGGCCACCTCGTGCGAACGATGCCGGTGCTGCGGCATCGCTCGTTGTATCAGGCGCTGATGTTCGCGTCGTTCAGCCTGTTTTGGACCGGCATTCCCGTCGAACTGACGCGGCATTACGGTCTCTCGCAGACGGCAATCGGCATTTTCGCGCTCATCGGCGCGACGGGTGCGACGTCCGCGCCGATCGCCGGGCGTCTCGCGGACGCGGGGCACACCGTGCGCGCGACGTTCATCGCGCTGATTCTCGCGGCGCTCGCGTATCTGCCGGTCGTGATCCATCCGGCGTGGGGCGTCGGCGCGCTCGTCGTGACGGGCATCGTGCTTGATTTCGCCGTGCAGATGAACATGGTGCTCGGCCAGCGCGAAATCTACGCGCTGCACGCCGCGAGCCGCAACCGGCTGAACGCCGTGTACATGACGAGCATCTTCGTGGGCGGCGCGTTCGGCTCGGCGTTCGCGAGCCCGCTGTACGAGCACGGCGGCTGGACGCTCGTCGCGACCGTCGCTACGGCGTTTCCGCTCGTCGCGCTCGCGCATTTCATTCTCGTCGGCCGCCATCGGCGGGCCTGAAGCCGCTCCGCCGATTCACGCGGTCACGGCTTGGGAATGCGAATGCGGCTGATCATCAGCGACCCGGAAATCGCGTAGATCAGCACGAGCGGATGCAGCGTGAAGCCGCCGATGCGCCACGTCCCGAGCCACATGCTCTCGCCGATCGCGCCGGACCACGCGCCGACGGTCAGCAGCAGCACGATGACGAAGGACGTCGGAATGGGCGTGCCCTCGAAATGCGTGACCTTGCCCGCGCCGCCCGACATCTCTTCGGTCGTCACGTTGTAGCGCGCGAGACGCGACACGCCGCACGCGACGAAGTACGCCAGCACCACGCGGTCATACAGTCCGCGCATGCCGAATCCATAGCCGATGATCGCCGGCGCGACGCCGAACGAGATCACGTCGGCGAGCGAATCCAGTTCCTTGCCCAGCAGCGACGCCTTCTGACGCCAGCGCGCGATGCGCCCGTCGAGCACGTCGAAGACCAGCGCGGCGAACACGAGCGCGCAGGCGAGATAGATATGCAGCACGTCGGAATCGTCGAGATAGGACATCGACGAGAACAGCGCGCCCGTGCCGCACACCGCATTACCCAGCGTGAACCAGTCGGCCAGGTGGAAATCGCGGATCATCGAGAATCGTTTCATTCGTTTCTGTTTTCGTGATGTTCGGGCGGCGCCGACGACCAGCGCCGCAAGGCTTTCAAGTCTATCATCGCGCCCTCTTTCCTTAGCACTCCGCATGCCCGGCTAACCTGAACGCGCACGTACAGGTTTGTGTTATGATGCGCGGCATCGATCCTGTATTTTCGATGCCGTCATGCCCGCGACCAAGCCCGAATTCCTCACCATCCGCGACGCCGCCGAGCGCCTGCAAGTCACGCCGCGCACGCTCAAGTATTACGAGGAGCGCGGGCTCGTCACGCCGTCGCGCAGCGAAGGCCGCTACCGGCTTTACAGCGAACAGGATCTGGACATGTTCGCGCGCATCCTGCGGCTGCGTTCGCTCGGGTTTTCGCTGCAGGGCATCGTCGAGATGCTGAAACGGCCGATGGAAACGCAAGGCGAAGGACGCGGCTATTCGGCTTCGTCGTTGCGGGAGATCGAACAGGCGCTGTCGCAGCAGATCGAATCGGTCGATGCGCGCATCGCCGCCGTGCGGCGCGAACTGAAGGAAGCGCAGGCGGTGCGCGGCGAACTCGCGAGCGACCTGGATTATTTGCGGCGCAGAATCGCGGGCGAAAGCAAGGAAGTGCTGCTGCGCGAGCGCCTCATCGCGCGCAAGCAGCGCAAGACGTCCGGCACCGAGGACGCCGACGAATGACCGAAGCGTCTTATCGGCCTTCGAAGCCGGTCGCGGAGCGCGTGCTCGGCGATCTGTTCCCGTGGGCCATCGCGCTCGCCACCGGTCTCGACTACTTCGACAACTCCGTCTTCTCGTTCTTCACGAGCTATATCGCGGGCGGCGTCAATGCATCGTCCGATGAACTCGTGTGGGCATCCAGCGCGTACGCGGTCGCGTCCGTGCTCGGCATTTTGCAGCAGCAATGGTGGATCGAACGGCTCGGCAACCGGCGTTATATCGCGGGATGCCTGTTTCTGTTCGCGGCGGGCGCGGTGGCGGCGACCTTATCCGAATCGGCCATCGAACTGGCGCTCGCACGCGGCTTTCAGGGCTACTTCATCGGCCCGATGATGAGCGCCGCGCGCATCCTCATTCAGACGCGCTTTTCGCCGCAGAAGCGCCCCGCCGCGACGCGCCGCTTTCTCAACATGATCCTGCTCGGCACCGCGCTCGCTCCGCTTTGCGGCGGCTATCTGGTCGCGTCGCTCGGCTGGCGCGCGCTCTTCTCGTGCACCGCGTTCGCGGGCGTCGCGCTCGGCGTGCTGGCGTTCGTCGGGGTGCCGTCGACGGGCCGCGTGCAGCCCGAGGAACGCGGCGAAGCGCACTTCTGGCCGTACATCATCTTCGCGTTCGCGCAGGGCGCGCTTCAGATCGTCATGCAGCAAGTGCGTTTCGAGTTGTTCAGCACGTCGCCGGAACTGATCGTGCTGACGGTCGCCGGGCTGCTGTCGCTCGGCTGGTTCGTGTGGCATCAGTGGCATCATCCGAAGCCGCTGTTGCGCCTGCATGCGCTGCGCGAAAAGACGTTCCAGGTGGGCATCGTGCTGTACATCGCGTTCTACTACATCAACAACGCGATGAGCTTTCTCGTTTCGCGCCTGCTCGAAGGCGGGCTCGACTATCCGGTCGAGAACGCCGGGCGGCTCGTCGGCTTCACGTCGATGGTTTCGCTCGCGATGGCCGTCGTCTATTTCCGCTTCTCGTCGCGCATCAAGCACAAGAAATGGCTGATCGTGAGCGGCTTTCTGGTGGCCGCGTTCATCGGCACATGGATGATCAACATGCCGCCCGATGTCAGCATGCCGTGGCTCATCTTGCCGATGATCCTGCGCGGGCTGTTGCTGCTGTTCATTGCGCTGCCGGTCGCGAACCTGACCTTCCGCGTGTTCGCGATCGACGAATACAGCCACGGTTATCGCTTCAAGAATATCGTCAAACAACTGACGTATTCGTTCTCGACGGCGACCATCATCATTCTCGAACAACATCGCGTCGCGCTGCATCAGACGCGGCTCGTCGAAACGGTCAACGCGTATGACCCGACGTTTCAGAGCGTGTATCAGAGCCTCGTCGGCGCGTTCGAGCGCATGGGGCACGGCACGTCGGAAGCGAAGAGCCTCGCGTTCGCCGAGATCGGCCGCATCGTCACGCAGCAGGCGAACTTTCTCGGGTCGCTGGACGGCTTCTATTTCATCATCGGGATCGCGCTGTGCGCGAGCGTGATCGCGGCATGGCAGAAGCGTATCGACTGATTCGTGTCAAAGCAAAGCCAGTGGACGCACTCGGCGGCATGCGGATGTCGATGCGGTGCGCGAAAGCAGTCATCCGGTCGAAGTATCATGAGCGCTGATCACATCACAGGGACACGACCATGAGCTATGACCCGCAGAACATTTTCGCGAAGATTTTGCGAGGCGACGCGCCGTGCATCAAGGTATGCGAGAGCGAGCACACGCTTGCGTTCATGGACGTCATGCCGCAATCCGAGGGACATGTGCTCGTGGTTCCGAAGGAAGCAGCCGCCAATATCCACGACGTCTCCGATGAAGCACTGGCCGCCTGCATGCGTACCGTCAAGCGCGTGGCGGCCGCGGTGCGCGAAGCATTGAAGCCGGAGGGAATGCTGATCGCGCAGTTCAACGGCGCGGCGGCGGGGCAGACGGTCGAGCACATTCACGTTCATATCATCCCGCGCTGGAGCGACGTGCCGCTCAAGGCGCACGGACGCGAGCGCGCCGACGATGCCCGACTCGAAGCGCTGGCTCAGCGCATACGCGCGGCGTTGCAGGCCGAGTGACCGAGCGGATCGGCGTTTGCGCCCGCCTCAAAGCCTGAAGTTCCCCTTGATGGTGGCGATGAGCACGTCGATCGCTTCGCTTCCGCGACCGGTGCCGTCCCGCATGAGGACCACTTCGTGATCGCCGATGCGCGGGAGCGCGTCCAGCACGCGCATGTCTTCGCTGACGCGTGCGCGATCCAGAAGCGTAACCGCAAGCCCCGACTCGACACACGTCTTGATGACCTGGCTCGAAGCGCTATCGAGAACCACACGCCATTTGCGTCCGGCACGCTCGAGCGCGTTCGTCATCGCCACGCGATAGGGGCAAGGCTCCCCGTACAGCGCCAACGGCAGCGGACGGTCCTCGGCCAGTACGAACGCCGAACTTCCGACCCAGACCGGTGTGGTCATCGTCAGGACATCCGCCGGTCTGCTCGCTTTGGCGGGCTGAACCAGTAACGCCAGATCGAGCTTGCCTCGCGTCACCCAATCCCGCAGCTTGAGGCTCGGCGCGGTCTTCACTTCCAGCACCACATTGGGCCAGTTGGCCGAAAAGCCCGGAAGAATATCCCGGACGACATGCGTCGCATACTCGTCCGGCACGCCCAGCACGACTCGTCCCGCCAGCGTGTTTCCCTGAATGTCCTGCAGCACGCGGTCATGCGCGCTCAACAACTCGCTCGTACCTGCGAGCAGACGTTTTCCGAGCGCGGTGAGCGTGACGGACTGATTGTCCCGGTCGAGCAGCCTGCCGCCGGCGATGGCTTCGAGTCGCTGGATATGTATGCTCACCGCCGCCGGGCTTCTGTGAACATGTTCGGCCGCCGAGCGGAATTTGCCGAGCCGCGCCACCGCGTGGAAGGTGCGCAGGAGTTCGATATCGAGGACCGGTTCCATGGTGGTTCAGCCAGATTGAACGACCTCATCAGTATATTTTGATTTTCGAATCATCGCGCGAAGGCTAGGCTGGACGCATGACTAAAGCTTCGCGACCTTGCCTCGCCTCGTCCCCGGCTGTCGTCGACGCGACGCGTCTGCCCTTGCCTGCACTGGAAGCATTGATGGTCGTCGCGTGGAGTTCGGGATTCGTCGGCATGCGATTTTCCACGGACTACGCACCGGTCTTTCTCGTGGTGCTGTGGCGCTGCGCGGCGCTTTCCGTCTGCCTGCTCCCTCTCGTGGCGCGCGAGATAGTTCACACACCACGGACCGTATTGCTGCGACAGGCTGCAATCGGCTTGTTCGCCCTGGCTGGCTATATTGCGGGCGTTGCCAAGGGAATCGAACTCGGTGTATCGGCCGGGCTTTGCGCGTTGATTGCGAATCTTCTGCCGATTGGCACGGTCGCGATTTCATCCATTTTTCTCAGGGAGCGGATTCCGCGCCGGACGTGGGCCGGCATGGCGCTCGGACTCGCCGGCGTGCTCATGGTCAGTCGCGACGCGCTGACGCTCGGCTCCGCTCCTGTCTGGGCGTACGCGTTGCCGGTGGCGGGCATGATGTCGCTGGCGGTGGCCACGGTCTGGCAACAGCGGGCGGCCTCGCGTATCGGCTCGCTGAGCCTCTTGTCCACGCTTTGGGTCCACTGCGTCGTGTCGTGTGCCGTGTTCGCCGGTCTGCAAATGTCGCAAGGAAGCGTCATGCCGATCGCGACCGCAGGATTCGCAGCCAGCGTCGGCTGGACGGCGGTCATTTCGACGATCGGCGGTTACGGCCTGTACTGGGTATGCCTGCGGCGTTCCTCGCCCGCACGGGTGTCGAGCGTCCTGTTCCTGAGTCCGTCCGTCACGTTCGTGTGGGCATGGGCGCTGTTCGGAGAGCCGCTTTCCTGGCCGATGCTCGCCGGAACGATCGTCTCCGGCCTGGGAATCGTCGTGATGACGACGTCAATCCGCCGACGGCTCGCACTCGCTGACAAAGGCTGATTTCGCGGCCGGACGCTCGAGTGTGACAAGGCGTTGCAGCGTGATCAGTCCGAGCACCGCGAGCCCGCATCCCAAAGTGAAATCGGCACGCACGCCGGCATGATCGACGATCGAACCGCCGATCGCCGAACCCACGGCGATCGCGACCTGAATGATGCTGACGAACATCGCCGATCCCGCTTCGGGCAAGTCCGCCGTGCCACGCTGAATCCATACGCTGAAGCACAATGGCAGCGCGCCGAACGCGACGCCCCAGAGCAGCATCCCCGCTGCTTCGCCGATGATCGAATGGTCGAGCAGCAGCATCGACGAAATGGCGACGAGCAGAAGCAAGATCATCGCGGCGACGGACTTTTTCAGATGATTCGCCACCGCCATCGACATCAGCGCATTCGAAAAGAACCCGACCAGACCGAAGCCGAATAGCAGCAGCGTGATCGCGCGGATCGAAAAGTCCTGCTCCAGAAGCGGCGCGATGTACGTGTAGGTCGAGAAATGCGCGCCGAAAACGAGCGCCACCATCAACAAACTCCACCGCGTTTGCGGACGGCGAAGCAATGTCTTGAAATCGCCGACCCGCAGCGCCGACGCCGACGGCAGCGAAGGCACGAGAAACGCCTGAGCGACGAGAGCGAGCGCCACCAGTCCGGCAGTGGCCGCAAACGACGCTCGCCAGGACGCGAACGACGCGATGAACGTTCCGAGCGGCACGCCGATGACCGTCGCGAAGGTGACGCCCGTCAGAATGGTCGCCGTGGCCTTCGCGGCGTCCCTCGGTTCGACGAGCCGGGGTGCAGCGGCCGTCGCCAACGTCCAGAATCCGCCCAACGCGGCGCCCAACAACGCGCGCCCGGCGAGCAGAACCGGAAAACTCGTCGCGATTGCGCACAAGACGTTGGAAACCAGAAGCACCGCCGTCAGCAACAGAAAGACGAAGCGGCGGTCCATACGTCCGGCACCGGCGATCAGCGCGGGCGCGAATATCGCGGCCATGACGCCGGGCGTCGTCACCATCAAGCCGGCAATGCCGGGTTTGACGCCGAGATCGTGAGCAATCTGGCTCAGAAGCCCGACCGGCAGGAACTCGGCCGTGACGAAGGCGAACGCGCTCACGGCGACGGCGACTACGGCAAGCCATTGGCGCATCGATGTGGTGCTTCCATGCAATGACGCTGGAGTTGCGGGTGTATCGATTTGCATGACGAGGAACCATGGATAAGGCCAATAACTTTAAGCGGCCTCCTGCGCGGGAAAAAGTATCGCGGCTTGAACAGACAAGCCGACGCCGGCGAACAATCCGTCGCGGTCGGCGCTGCCAAGGAGTAATCTTTCGATGCTGAACCCACATCCATCAACGGAGACAGCAGAATGGGCATCGCTTCAGAACCCGCTTCCGGCGCCGCCGGAGATACGCCCGAGTCGCTACGAAAGCTCGCCGCTTGTCTGGAAGTCGCACTGGAAAAGGGCAAGTGCGTGGTCATGATGCGCCGCGGACCGGATCTGTTCGCGGTATGCATCGGTGACCCGGCGGACGAGGACGCCAAATTGACCGCGCACGGCACGATCCCGGCGGCGATGGCGGAAGAACTGCTCGATTCGGCGACCCACGTGGGATTGAACCGGATATCGGTTGGCGATCAGACCTACCGGTTTTTTCGCAGCTTCACATACGTTGCCGAAGCCGGCGCGGTGGTGTTTGCGCCGACTTAGGTCGGCAATCGGCATTTTATTGAGTACGCTGATCGCGTCGAAGCCTTGGACCGGACGCCGCGGTGATCGTCGACTGGACGCCGAAGACAAGCGGAACGGGTTTGGGACTTTATATCGGCAAACGGATCGTCGAGGCGCGCGGCGGTACGCGCTTTACCGAGCGGCGCGCAGTTGAATCGACTTGGCATTCTCGCTGACGTCGAGATTCCACTCGCCGTGCTCGTACCAGTCTTCGCCGAGCAGTTCCGCCGGATGCTGCGTCCGGCTCGAACCGTTGCCGCAACGCAAGGCGTCCGTCGCGCAATAGTGATCGCAGCCCCAGCAATTGCGCTCGGGATGTTTCGGATTCAGCGGGAAGCGCTTCGACATGGTGATGACTTTCCTTCGATAACGGCCCGCAAGCCAGTGACATCAAGCGTGAAGCCGAACGCGCTCGCCGCCGATAGGAATGCGACGATCGTCCACGGCTTCCGGCGAAACACTCCGTTTCGTTCTCAGCACGCCGCCGGTGCGGCTTTCGTCGCGCCCGTCAACAGCAGTTCGATCAGATCGCGCACGCTGCGAATCGCAGCGCCGAAGGGCAGCTTCTCGCGTCCGCGGAAAAACAGGCCGTTGCCGACATCGCCACGCAGCGCGGCGGCAAGACGCGTGTCGATGCAGAAGTGGCCGAACTTCTCGATGCCGTCGCGCAACCCGCACGCGCTCAGGCATTCGAGCGCCGACGGGCACGTCTGCTTGCGCGCGCCGATCTTCGTACGGATGCGTTCTTCGTTGCGCAGATAGCGCATGAGCCACGGCGTCTTCACGGCACGCGCGGGCAGGCCGGTCACGCTCACGAATTCGACGATATCGTCCGGCGTTGCCTCGGCGAGCACGCGTTTGAACTCCGGATGCGCGTCGCCCTCTTCGGTGACGGCGAACGGCGTACCGATCTGCACGCCGTTCGCGCCCGCCGCGAGCCACTTGCGCACGGCTTCATGACTGTTGATGCCGCCCGCGACGATCACCGGCACATCTTCACGCTTCAGCCCAAGCGATGCAAACGACGCGTCGAGTTCCCGGAGCACGCGCTCGAAGCCGAAGCGCTCGTCGTGCATGTCCGCCACGTCGCTGACGCCGAGATGCCCGCCCGCGTGCGCCGGATGCTCGATCACGATGGCGTCGGGCAAGCGGCCTTTCTTCATCCATTTCTTGAGAACGAGGGTGACGCCGCGGCTGTCCGAAAGGATCGGGACCAGCGCGATATCGCAGCCTTGCGTGAGATCGGGCAAGTCGAGCGGAAGGCCCGCGCCCATCACGATTGCGTCGGCGCCCTCTTCGCACGCGACGCGCACGTAGTCCGCGTGCGCGCTCACGGCCTTCATCACGTTGACGGCGATCATGCCGCGCCCTTCCGACAGCGCGCGCGCCGCCTTGATCTCGCGCGCGAGCGCGATCAGGTTCGCGCGTTCGAGCGTAGGACGTGATTGGTCTTCGCGGCACATCGCGAGCAGATCTTCGTGATGATGACGCAAGTCGATGCTCGCGATCGTGCCGAGCGCGCCCTCGCGCGCGACGCTGCCCGCCAGCCGATGCGCGGAAATGCCGACGCCCATGCCGCCCTGCACGATCGGCAACAGATTGCGGCCGCGAATCGTGAGCGGCGCGAAAGGATGAGCGTGAGAGGTCATGGGCAACTCAGTTTGAAAAGAATTCATGTCGTACAGCTTGATGTGATGCGAGCTTCGACCTCTCCGCGAGGAATGTTGCGCTCGCGCGTGGTGTGCGGATCGGAGATCGAGCGGAATCGCGTTCGGAAGAAGTCGCCTGGCGTGCTTTGCGCGCTCGCGCATGATGTAAAGCCGACACGCGTCTCGCCAGGGACGCTGTCTCTTTCGGATCGTAGCCCTGACGATCGTCCGCGACAAGCGGGCTAAAGTCGCGATCATTGATGTTTGTCACGTCCACGCGCTGCGCGTGGCTGCGGCGATGTGCCACTAGTCAAGCTCGACGCGCTCGCGCTTCACGTCTTCTGCGAAGCCAGCGCGATACAACTCGACGCATCGATCGAAAAATGAATGGTCTCCCCGACCGGCGTCTTGTGCGACGGATGCACGCGCGCCAGCACGATCTGCTCGCCGATTTTGATCTGAAAGTCGAGCGTTTCCCCGAGAAAGACCTTCGCCGCGACCGTGCCGGTGTACACGTTGCGCGCGCTCACGCCGTCGAGCGATTCGTGGACCATCACGTTTTCCGGGCGCACCGAAATCAGCACCTCATCGCCGGGACGGCACGACACCGCGTTCGCGACTGCAATCGGACCGATGGCCGATTCGATCAGCACATTGCCGTCATCGTCCGCGCAATCGCGCACGCGGCCATCGATGAAATTGGTCGTACCGACGAAATCCGCGACGAACTGGCAGTTCGGCAGATCGTAGATTGCGCGCGGCGCGGCCTTCTGCACGATCTGGCCGTCTTTCATCACCGCGATTTCATGCGACAACGCGAGCGCTTCTTCCTGGTCGTGCGTCACGTAGATGGTCGTGATGCGCAGCTCGCGCTGCATGCGCTTCAGCTCGAAACGCATCTTGTCGCGCAGTTTCGCATCGAGGTTCGAGAGCGGCTCGTCGAGCAGGAGCAGCTTCGGTTCCATCACGAGCGCGCGTGCGAGCGCCAGGCGCTGCTGCTGGCCGCCCGACATGCGCGTCGCCTCGCGATCCGCGACGTGATCGAGGCCGACCGCCGTCAGCACGCGCATCACCTTCTCTTCGATCTCGCGCTTCGTGTACTTCTTTTCGCCCACTTCGAGCGGAAAGCTCGCGTTGCGGAACACCGTCATGTGCGGCCAGATCGCGTACGACTGAAACACCATGCCGAACTTGCGGCGATTCGGCGGCACGAAGGTTTCGTCGCGCGCGGAGAAGACGGTCACGCCGTTCACCGAGATCGAACCGCCGACAGGACGCTCCAGCCCGGCGATGGAGCGCAGCGTCGTCGTCTTGCCGCAGCCGCTCGGGCCGAGCAGCGTGAAGAGCTTGCCTTCGGGCACTTCGAACGACACGTCGCGGGCCGCGCGCACGCGCACGTTGTTGCCGTCGACATATTCGGTGTTCAGGCCTTGTACGTTCAGCACTTTCGTCTCCGATGTAGTTCTCTTCAGCCGTGATTCGCCTTCACGCCGAACTTCCCGCCGATCCATTGAAGCAGCATGACGAGCGCGAGCAACGCGAGCACGAGCATCACCGACAGCGCCGAGAGTTCGACGTATTGCCCGTTCTGCCACAGCTCCCAGATCACGATGGACACCGTCTCCGAACCCGGGCTATAGAGCAGGATCGAGCTCGACAATTCGCGGATCGACACGATCATCACGTAAATCCAGCCCGCCAGCAGACCCGGCTTCAGGAGCGGCAGCACGATGCGGAAGAACGTCGCGTTCCAGCTCGCGCAGCTCATCGCGGCGGACTCTTCGAGTTCCTTGTGAATCTGCACCATCGACGTCGTCGTGTAGCGCATGCCGTACGGCATGAAACGCGTGATGTAGGCGATCAGGAGAATCCACAGCGTGCCGTAGATGCCGATATCGACTTTCAGCGAAACGATCATGAACGACAGGCCGAGCACGAGCCCCGGAAACACGAGCGGCAGCGACGCGAGATTGTCGAGGAACCAGCGTCCCGGCAGCTTCGTCTTGATGACGATCCAGCAGATCACCGCCGACAGCAACATGACGGCGGTCGCGCAGCCGAACGAAAGCAGGAGGCTGTTGATGACCGCGTGACGCAGCGTCGAGAGATGCAGGATGTAGCGGTAGGCGTCGAACGAAAGATGATGCAGCGCGGCGAGCGACGGCGTGCGGTAATACTTCTGCAACGACGACCACAGCAGCACCGCGAACGGCAGCGCGACGATCAGCAGAAAGTAGACGCCGAACACGCCGGCAGTCAGATAACGCCATTTGCCGATTTCGACGACGCGCGGACGAAAGCCCTTGCCGCTCATCGTCGAATATTTTCCGCCGCCCGACGACACGCGCGATTGCAGATACAGTCCGACGGAGGTGATCACGAGCAGCAGCATCGAATACGACGAAGCAAGACCGATCTGACTCGGATACTGCTCGATCGCCTCGTAGATCGACGACGTGAACACCTGCAGCTTCACCGGCAAGCCGATCAGCGCGGGCACTTCGAACGATTCGAGCGCGCGCACGAAGAGAATCAGCAGCGTCGAGACGATGGCCGGAAACACGAGACGCAGCGTGATGCGCCACATGGTGCGCGCGATGCCCGCGCCGCTCATCAGCGACGATTCCTCCAGCGATGGATCCATGCCGCGAAAGGCGGCGGACATGAGCAGGAAGGCCATCGTCGAATAGTGCAGGCCGTCGACCCAGATCATGCCGCTCATGCTGTAAATGTTGAAGATCGGCTTCGTCACGCCGAAGAGCGAACCGAGCGCCACGTTCAGCACGCCGATTTTCGGGCTCGCGAGGAAAATCCACGCAATCGTGAAGAGAATGCTCGGGACGATCAGCGGGACGATCGTGATCGCGTAGAAGAATTTGCGGAAAGGCGTATTCGTGCGCTCGATGATCCACGCGAGCACGGTGCCGATGGAAAACGACACGCACGCCGCGCCGAACGCGAACTTGAGCGAGTTGAAGAGCGTGCGCAGCGTTTCGGGGCTGCCGTATGCAAGCTTGTAATTGCCGAAGGTGAAGACAGCGGGGTTATCGGCGACTTGCGGCGTGAAGAAGCTCTGCCAGAACAGAAACACGAGCGGGATCAGCGCCAGCGCGCCCGTGATCGCCACCGCGCCGCCGATCACGAGCCACTTCGTGTCGAGCCGCGTGGAACGCGATATGGCTGCTTTCATTCCATCGAATGTCAGTTCCAAGCGCAGCCCCTCCTCGAAGTGATCGACTGAGTGTCATCGGATGAAGCGAATCATAAACTTAGGTATCTAAGCAAATAAACCTGCGGAAAATACTGAGGCGGGGCTGGCACGGTAGGCGTTCTGCGCCGCGGAATGTTAAGGCGCACGAGGCGGCAACGCCGCGAGCGTGACCATGTCTGCATGAAATCGGCACCCGCGCGTGGTTCCAGCCACGTTTTATGACACCCGCGACCTCATCCGTTCGTTGTAGACTCGCCTGCTCTTCCGGATCACTCCGGAAGGAAATATCACGCGCGACACGCTGTCGCATCAGCTTGATCTGAAACAATTTTCCAAACATTCGCGCCATCGCGAAAAATCGCGCGTGGCATGATCCTGACGCGGCGCAAAGCCGTGCAGTGGCGTTCTTCCCGGGACGCTTCGATCATAGAAACCAGCGAATGCAATGAATGAAAATACCCAACGTTTAGCAGTGCCATTGTTATCGGGGTTGATAGCCAGTGTCGGTCTTTCGGGATGCAAGCTGGAGGTTTTGGACTCGAAAGGCGTGATTGGCGCGGCGGAATCCTCGCTGATCGCCACCGCGACTTACACCATGCTTCTGGTCGTGGTTCCGGTGATTCTGCTCACCCTGTTCATCGCATGGCGCTATCGGGCGTCCAATAAAAACGCCACCTACGCGCCGAAGTGGGCGCACTCCACGGCCATCGAAGTCGTGGTCTGGGCGATCCCCGCGATCATCATCCTGTACCTCGGCATCCTCACGTGGAAAACCACGCACGAGCTCGATCCGTACAAACCGCTCGAATCGAACGTCAAGCCGATCAACGTCGAAGTCGTGGCGCTCGACTGGAAGTGGCTGTTCATCTATCCGGATCTGGGCGTGGCGTCGGTGAACCAGCTCGCGTTTCCGGTGGGCACGCCGGTGAACTTCCGCATCACATCGGATTCGGTGATGAACTCGTTCTTCATCCCGCAACTCGGCGGCCAGATCTACGCGATGGCCGGCATGCAGACGAAGCTGCATCTCCTCGCCGATCACGCGGGCGACTACGCGGGCATTTCGGCGAACTACAGCGGCAAGGGCTTCTCCGACATGAAGTTCCGCGCCCTGGCGATGTCCAACGCCGATTTCGACACGTGGCTGAAGCAAGTCAAGACCGCGCCGGAAGCATTGAGCATGGACGTCTACGCCGGCGTCGCGCGCCCGAGCGAGAAGGTCGCCGTGCGCTACTTCTCGACGGTCGATCCGAAGCTCTTCAGCAACATCGTCGCGAAGTACAACTACGGCAACTCGGTCGTAGGCGCAAATTGTGTAACAAAGGGGTAAGCCATGTTCGGCAAATTAACGCTTGAGGCGATCCCGTACCACGAGCCAATCATCATGGGGGCGACCGTCTTCATGGCGATCCTCGCGCTCGGTACGGTCGCCCTTATCACCAAACTCGGCAAATGGGGCTGGCTCTGGCGCGAGTATCTGACTTCGGTCGATCACAAACGCATCGGCGTCATGTATCTCGTCGTCGCCGGGCTGATGCTCGTGCGCGGCTTCGCCGACGCCGTCATGATGCGCGTGCAGCAGGCCATCGCGTTCGACTCGCCGGGCTATCTGCCGGCGCATCACTTCGACCAGATTTTCACGGCCCACGGCACCATCATGATCTTCTTCATGGCCATGGCGCTGCTGGTCGCGTTCTTCAACCTCGTCGTGCCCCTGCAGATCGGCGCGCGTGACGTGGCCTTCCCGTTCATCAACTCGCTCTCGTTCTGGATGACGGCCGTGGCCGCCATTCTGATCAACCTGTCGCTTTTCATCGGCGAGTTCTCGACGACGGGCTGGCTCGCGTATCCGCCGCTGTCCGAGACGCAGTTCAGTCCGGGCGTCGGGGTCGACTACTACATCTGGGCGTTGCAGTTGTCCGGCGTCGGCACGCTGCTGACCGGGGTGAACTTCTTCGTCACGATCGTCAAGATGCGCGCGCCCGGCATGACGTGGATGAAGCTGCCCGTCTTCACGTGGACGGCGTTCTGCTCGAACGTGCTGATCATGGCGACGTTCCCGATCCTGACCGTGGCGCTCGCGCTGCTGGCGCTGGACCGTTACATGGGCATGCACTTCTTCTCGAACGACGGCGGCGGCAACCCGATGGTCTACCTGAACCTGATCTGGGCCTGGGGTCACCCCGAGGTCTACATCCTGGTTCTGCCCGCGTTCGGCATTTACTCGGAAGTGGTCGCAACGTTCTCGAAGAAGCCGCTGTTCGGCTACAAGACCATGGTCTGGGCGACGTGCTGCATCATGGTGCTGTCGTTCCTCGTGTGGCTGCACCACTTCTTCACGATGGGCTCGGGCGCGAACGTCAATGCCTTCTTCGGCATTATGACGATGATCATTTCCATCCCGACGGGCGTGAAGATCTTCAACTGGCTCTTCACGATGTATCGCGGCCGCGTGCAGTTCACGACGCCGGTGCTGTGGACCGTCGGCTTCATCATCACCTTCACGCTCGGCGGCATGACCGGCGTGATGCTGGCGATTCCCGGCGCGGACTTCGTGCTGCACAACTCGCTGTTCCTGATCGCGCACTTCCATAACGCGATCATCGGCGGCGTGGTGTTCGGCTACTTCGCGGGCGTGCAGTACTGGTGGCCGAAGGTGTTCGGCTTCAAGCTCGACGAAAAGCTCGGCCGCAACGCGTTCATCTGCTGGTTCGTGGGCTTCTTCGTCGCGTTCGTGCCGATCTACATTCTCGGCTTCATGGGCATGACGCGCCGCCTGAACCACTACGACAACCCGGCATGGCAGCCGTACCTGATCGTCGCCGCCGCCGGCGTGGGCATCATCGCGCTGGGCGTCGTGTTCCAGGTTGCGCAGATCGTCGTGAGTATCGTCCGCCGCAATCAGCCTGCTTATCGCGACGTCAACGGCGATCCGTGGAACGGCCGCACGCTCGAGTGGACCATGAGCTCGCCGCCGCCCGTCTACAACTTCGCGAATATTCCGGCTGTGCACGCACTCGACGATTTCGCCGATGCCAAGGAACACGGCCGCACCGATACGCGTCCGTTCCGCGACATCCACATGCCGTCGAACACGAGCGCAGGTCTCCTGATCGGCCTGTTCGCCCTCGCCTTCGGCTTTGCCGCGATCTGGCACATCTGGTGGCTGGCGGTCGCGGGTCTCGTCGGCGTCGTCGCGACGGTGATCGGCTATAGCTTCCGTGAGAACGCCGGCTTCATCATCCCGGCTGCGACCGTGAAGTCGACCGAAGAGCGCAATCGTCCGCCGAAGTCGCCTGTGAAGGCCGGCGAGAAGCGCGAACTCGAACTGGAGGCAATGTAATGTCGCAATCGACACTTTCCGCGCAGCACGCGCACGACCATGAGCACGAGCACCAGCCGCATTCGGTGTTCGGCTTCTGGGCCTACCTGATGACCGACTGCGTGCTGTTCGCGTCACTCTTCGCGGCCTTCGCGATGTACGCGATGCAAACGGCAGGCGGCCCGACGGGCAAGGATCTGTTCAACCTGACGGACGTCGCGTACGAAACGGCGCTGCTTCTCACGAGCAGCCTGAGCTTCGGTCTCGCGATGATCGCGGCCATGCGCAGAAAATCCGGCGCGGCGCTTGCGTGGCTCTTCGTCACGTTCGTGCTGGGCGCGGGCTTCCTGTGGCTGGAAGTACAGGAGTTCACGCATCTGATCGCCGAAGGCGCGGGCCCGCAGCGCAGCGCGTTCTGGTCGTCGTTCTTCACGCTGGTCGGCACGCACGGTCTGCACGTCACCATCGGTCTGATCTGGCTGGTCGTGCTGGCGGTGCAGATCGCGAGCAATCCGGAAATGAACGAGCGCCAGGTGCGTCGTCTCGCCTGCCTGAGCCTCTTCTGGCACTTCCTCGACATCGTCTGGATTTGCGTGTTTTCCTGCGTCTATCTCGGGAGCGTCGTCTGATGGCACATGCTCATACCAACTCGAGCGATCTGCCGCACGTCACCGTGCGCGGATATCTCATCGGCTTCGTGCTGGCCGTGGTGCTGACCGTGGGGTCGTTCTGGGCGGCAACGTCGGGCGCGTTCAAGGGTGAAAGCGCACTCGTCGCGCTCGCGGTGCTCGCCGCGGTGCAGGTCATCGTGCATGTGGTGTTCTTCCTGCACGTGAACTCGTCGAAGGGACAGCGCTGGCATGCATTGTCGTTCGCTTACACCATTCTCATGTCGCTGGTCATCATCGTCGGCACGGTCTGGGTGATGCATAACGTCCACATGCTGATGATGGCGCGCTAAGCCGCTTCAATTCATCGAGCGGATCGAAAGGCGGGCCCGTTTGGGTCCGCCTTTTTTCGTTCGTGCACGAATTCGGCATTCAGCGAATCTTGACAATTCTCCGAACGAGGCAGAGTATTTGTCCATAATTTGAATTATATATCCACAATATGGACACGGAGATGCGATGAGCGCGCCAAAGCCCGCAGCGGACGCCATGACGCCGTATCAACTTCCCTTCCCGAAGGAAGCGCAAAAGGAAATCGTCGTTCCCTCGGCCATTCCCGCCGACGAACGCGAATGGGTTCCGCAAGCCGAGAACGTCTGGTTCCGTCCGTTGTGCCTGAACGTATCGGCCGGATACTGGATGAACCTCCTGCGCGTGCGCAAGTCCGGCGTGCTGTCGCGCCACCGCCATCCGCAGGCCGTTCACGGCATGGTGCTGAAAGGCCGCTGGCGGTATCTCGAACACGACTGGGAAGCGACCGAAGGCAGCTATGTCTTCGAGCCGCCCGGCGAAACGCACACGCTCTACGTGCCGGAAGACGTCGAAGAGATGATCACCTACTTCCAGGTGAACGGCGTGATGTTCTACTGCGACCCGTACGGCAATTACACCGGCTACGAGGACGTGTTCACCAAGGTCGACATGTGCCGCAGGCATTACGAGTCGGTCGGTCTCGGCGCGGAGTTCGTCGATCAGTTCATTCGCTAGCATCAACCCCAACCCAACCTCTACAGACTCAAAAGAGCATCCGGAGGAGACACCATGCTGGAAAAATCACCGCGCCTGAAACGCGTTCAGATCGTCGCGATCAGCTTTCTGATGCTCGCGGGCATCGTGAACTATCTCGATCGCAGCACGCTCTCGATCGCCAATCACTCCGTCACGCAGGAACTCGGCCTCTCCGCATCGCAGATGGGCCTGCTGCTCTCCGCGTTCTCGTTCTCCTATGCGTTCTCGCAGTTGCCCATCGGCGTGATGCTCGACCGCTTCGGCGCGCGCGTCATGCTCGGCCTCGGCATGTTCGTGTGGTCCGTCGCGCAGTTGTTCGGCGGGCTCGTGACGAACCTGCATCAGTTCCTCGCGGCGCGTATCGCGCTCGGCATCGGCGAGGCGCCGCAGTTTCCGGCGGGCGCGAAGGTCGTGTCGGAATGGTTCGCGCAACGCGAGCGCGGCAAGCCGACGGGCATCTTCGTCACGTCATCGACGATCGGACCCGCGCTCGCGCCGCCGATCCTCACCGTGCTCCTGCTGTCCTTCGGCTGGCGCAACATGTTCATCATCATGGGCGTGCTCGGCATCGCGGTGTCGATCGGCTGGTACATCGTCTATCGCAATCGTAAGGATATGAAGCTCGAATCGCACGAGCTCGCGCATCTGACCGAAGGCGAGCCGGCGCAGCGCGCGGAACGCAACATGACTTTCGCGGAATGGCGCGGCCTCTTCGGGAAGGCGACCACATGGGGCATGATCTTCGGCTTCATGGGCGTGATCTACATGGTGTGGCTGTATCTGACGTGGCTGCCCGCGTATCTCGAACATGAGCGCCATTTGACGATCGCGAAGACCGGCTGGGTCGTGACGATTCCGTATCTCGCGGGCACGCTCGGCATGCTGTCGTCGGGCTTCATCGCCGACGGTCTGATGGCGCGCGGCGTCGCGCCGATCCGCAGCCGCAAGTGGCCGATTTGCTCGGGTCTCATCGGCGGCGCGCTCTTCACGGTGCCGGCCGCATTCACGCCGAACCTCACGCTCGCGATCGTCTATCTCTCGGCCGCGATGTTCTTCGTCAACATGGCGAGCGGCGCGGCCTGGGCGCTCGTTTCCGTCGCGGCGCCGCGCCACATGGTCGCGTCGCTCGGCAGTATTCAAAACTTCGGCGGCTATTTCGGCGGCTCGTTTGCGCCGTTCATCACCGGTCTCGTCGTCGACAAGACGCACTCGTTCGTGAACGCGTTTCTGATCAGCGCGGGCGTCGCGTTCGCCGCCGCGCTCGTCTACATGTTCGTCGTGCGCTCGCCGATCGAGGAAGCCCAGCAGCAGGCCGAGCCCGTTCCCGTCGTTTGACTTTCACCGATATGACTTTTCAGGCTGATCTCTTCAAAGGCAAGACCGTCGTCGTGACCGGCGGCACGCAGGGCATCGGCGCGGGCATCGCGCAGCAGTTCGCCGCGCTCGGCGCGCGCGTGATCGCTGCGGGTCTCGCGCCGACCGATGCCCAGCGCGGCGCGTTGGGCAACGGCATCGAACTCGCCGCGCTCGATGTCGCCGATGCCGCCAGCACCGCCGCGCTCTTCGCGACGCTCGACGCGCTCGACGTGCTCGTCAATTGCGCCGGCATGATCCGTCGCGGCGACGAGCACGATATCGACACGTTCGAGCGCGTGATCGCCGTGAACCTCAACGGCACGATGCGCATGTGCGCGGCCGCGCGCCCCTTGCTCGCGAAGGGCAAAGGTTCGATCGTCAACACGGCGTCGATGCTGACGTTCTTCGGCGGCGGTCTCGTGCCCGCGTACAGCGCGAGCAAGGGCGGCGTCGCGCAGTTGACGAAGTCGCTCGCGATCGCCTACGCCGCCGACGGCATCCGCGTGAACGCCGTCGCGCCCGGCTGGATCGCGACGCCGCTCACGCAAGCGCTGCAAGACGACGACGGCCGCTCGCAAGCGATCCTCGAGCGCACGCCGATGAAGCGCTGGGGCCTGCCGGAAGACGTCGCGCGGGTGACGGCGTTTCTCGCGTCGCCGGCGGCGTCGTTCATGACCGGCGCGATCGTGCCCGTCGATGGCGGCTATCTCGTGGCATGATTCACGCACCATGCCTTCAGACACCGCTTCCCTCGACGCCGCCAAGGCCACCGGCACCGCCGCCTTTTCCAAGTTCATGGCGGTGCTGCAATTCATCGCCGATGCGGACGAGCCGCCGACCATCGCGCGTCTCACGTCGGCGAGCGGCTATCCGCGCCCGACGGTGTATCGCATCGTCGGCGCGTTGATCGCGGAAGGGCTCGTCGTCGAAAATGCGCGCGGCGGATACTACGCGCTCGGGCCGCGTCTGATGGCGCTCGCGAGCCGAAGCTGGGAGCGCTCGGATTTGCGCATCGCCGCCGCCGGCGCCTTGCAGACGCTGCGCGACGCGACGCAGGAAACCGTGCATCTCGCGGTGCGCAGCGGCTCGGAAATGGTGTACGTCGAGAAGCTCGAAAGTCCGCACGCGGTGCGCATGGCTTCGCGCATCGGCACGCGCGTGACGCTTTATTCGAGTTCCGTCGGCAAGGCATATCTGTCGACGCAATCGCCCGCCGAACGCGATGCGCTCCTGCAAGGCATCGCGTTCGCGCGTTTCACGCCGAACACGATCGTCGATCGCCAGGCGCTCGACGCCGAGCTCGACGCGACGCAAACGCGCGGCTACGCGGAAGACCGCGAGGAAAACGAGGCGCAGATTTTCTGCTACGGCAGCGCGATCGTCGGCGCGAACGGCGTGACGCTCGGCTGCGTGAGCGTCAGCATTCCGCTGTTCCGAAAGAGCGCGACGCCGCTCGAAACCTACATCACGCCGCTGAAGGAAGCGTGCCGCGCGATCGCGGAACGCATGTGCCCCGGCACGCGCTAACGAAACACCGAGCCGCGCGTGCGTTGCGCCTGCGCCGCGCGGTGCGCTATAAGCGACGGCAATCGCGGCAGCGTGTGCGGCCAATGCGTCGCTTCATGCGCGAGGCGCGCTGCCAGACTCCGGAAGCTCAACTGGTCCGCGGCGAGCCGCACGATGACCTTGCGCGCGATCTTCCATACATCGACATTCGGCGCGATGTCCTGCGCGACGCGCTCGATCCTTTCCGCCGCTCTCGACAGCAACACCGCCCGCGACGCGACACGCCCGTGCGCCGCGCTGAACATGTGCTCGGCGGGCGCCTTGCCGATCGCGCCGAACAGATGCGCGACGCCCGCGCCGTGCCTCGCATGGGGCGACGCGAAACGCTCCGCCTCGCGCCGGTACGTCGCTTCGACGCGCACCTCGTGATGCGTCGCGTTCGCCTCGGGCCGGCCGTGCTCGAGATGCGCGCGCGCCGCCGCCTTGTGATCGCCCTCCATGAGCGCATGCGATACGCCGACGAGAAAATCGCGCTCATGGGCGGCGAAGATCATCATCGGGTTATCGGCTTCAAGAACGATCTGACCGCGCGTGCCAGGCTCGATGCTCACGCGCGCACCTGCCGCATCCAGCCCCGCGTGATACAGCCCGACGCCCAGCGCCATTTCGAAGAACGCTTCGATGAGCGTCGCGAGGACATCGGCCTGATCGAGCCCGCATGCTGCAAGCGTTTCGGCATCCGACAGCGCTGCCGTTTCGATCGCGCGCGTGGTCAGCACGGCGTCGTTGCAATAGTCCCAGAGCACTTCGGGCACGGCGAGGCGGTTGTCGTCGCGCAGGCGGAAGCGCAAGTAGCTCTGATCGGCTGCGCGCTGACGCAAGTCGATCATCGCGTCGACGCTCTCGCGCGCGCGGCGCACCCATTCCACAGGATGAATGTCGCGCGCCTTCGCCGAACGCCGTTCCGCGAAACGCGCGGCGGCGAGCGCGAGATTCAGATCGTCGTCGAGTTCGGCGCGCGTGTCCGCGCGCAGCAGCGTGACGCGCACAGGCGTTTCGCCGATGCGCGCGGCGTGCGTCTGCTCCGCGACGCCCGAGCGCAGCGGCACGTCGCTCAGCGCCGCGAGTTCGAATGACAGCGTGGCGGGAAACGCCGCTTTGCAAGCCGCACGAAAGCGCGTCGCATCGTAAGGCGTGAACAGTCCGTCGAGTTCGGAAAGCGCGACGCGCACCGCCGTTTCCGCGAGCGCGGGATGACGCGCGAGCGCGCCCGATGCGTTTTCCAGCACGCGCGAAAGCTGCGAGAGCGCGGGCACGCCGGCTCCGAGCGGCGCGGCGCGCGCACCATGCGACGCGAAGAAGCGCGCGACGCGCGTCATCGCGGCGCCGTCATCGGCGAGATGCGTCTGATGGCTTTCGTGAACGAACGCCCGGCCAAGCCGCCAGAGCGTCGCGAGTCGTCGGACAAACAAATTCAGGCTCGCTGAAAGTGAGTTGAAACCGCTGAAAGACTGCAATGCCGCTGTGCGTGGCATCCGGATCGCTCAATGTTTAGCACGATTCGAAACGCACTGCACGGCGATGGCTATTTGATTCGGCATCCTTCGTTTTTACGTGACCATGACGACGTTTTGAGAGCGCTGTCAGTCGGAATCGAACATCCGCACTTTGCTGCCTTTATGCAGCACTAGCCTGCGATTCGTCATTCATTTTAGAAACAGCCCGCACCACTGTATCTTTTTGTCGATACATAAATCAGATGAATCTGAATGCGGTATCTTATAAATACGCTATTTGACGGCGTATCAATGTCCATACCGAGACAACTTCGGGCGCCCCGCAAGAAGACTCATAACGATAAATCCGAGAGTGCCAATGCAACACCATTCCGAGCCGCCGATGGCGAAAGCGATGTACATCCTTGGGCAGATCGGCGCGATCATCTGCCACGAACGCGGGCCGTGCCCGCAAACCGCCGTGCTGACCAAGATGGCATCGCGGCCCGCCGAAGGCCTTTCGATCGCCGTCGCGAGAATGAACGAAATGTGTCCGCCGCGACGCGGACATCGGCGCGCGCTGCTGCAATGGAAGCACAAGGAAATCCGCCGCCTGAGCCAGATGTTGCCCGATCCTTTGCCGACGGCCGCATCCGCGCATACGCAAATGCCGTTCTGGGCCGGTTACTGTCAGTACTGGGAAGATTTGCTCAAAGTACACGTTCAGCGCGATATCGACCAGCTCGTGCTCAAGCTCGACGGCAGTCAGCGCACACGCACGGATGCGTGATCGCTCTCGCCTTCCCGCGTCGAGAAATAATCGCGCAGCACCGCGATCATGCCGTCGAGTTCCGTCGGCTTGACGAAGTAACCGTTGAAGCCGGTGCGCTGCGCGCGCGTCAGATCCTCCGGGTCCGTGCGGCTCGTATGCGCGATCAGCAGCATCGAAAGATCGATCGCGCGGATCGCCTCGGCCGCTTCCCAGCCGTCGCCGAGCGGCATCATCAGATCGAGCAGCACGACTCCCGGCCGCCATTTGCGCGCGAGCGACACCGCGTCGAGACCCGTGTGCACCGCGCGCACGGTGAACTCGGCGTCTTCCAGCGCAAGACAGATAGCGCGCGTCGCCTCCAGATCGTCGTCGGCGATGAGCACGCGCGGCTCGTCGTGGCGCGTCGCGCGCGGCGGAATCTGCCACAGCGCTTGCGAAGGAACACGGTCGTGTCGTTGCATCGTTTGGGCCTCGGAATGGATGGAGATGACAGCAACGATCATTCCCTCGCGGGCTTTGCGAAAGGCATCGTCAGGCGGCATGCGGCTCGCCGACGCTACACTTCGGGATTACCCGGTGGCGGTCACGGCGTGCGAATGCACGAGCGCCGTGCAGGATCTTCATCGTCTTGCATGACGATGGTGCATACATCCCAAACGAGAGGCTAAACGATGTTCGTCGTGTATTGGCTCGGCGGCAACCCTGATATCGAAGGCGCGGCACGCTTCAAAAGGTTCGATGAAAACGCGCTCGCCGACGCGCTGCGCTTTGCGGAAGCGCTGCGCAAGCGCCAGGCCGACGGCGACGACATCGGCTTCGTCACGCTATGCAGTGAAAACCCTCATGCGGTCGGCAAGCCGGGCGTCGCCGATCCGCCCGCCGATTACGACTGGAAAAAGCGCCGCCGTTAATTCTGCGCGGTCGCGGTGTCATCGTTCTGCCATCCGCCGCCGAGAGACTTGTAGACCGCGATGAGATCGGTCGTCACGTTGACGGTCGATTGCGCGAGTTGCTCGCGCGTCTGCGCAAGCTGGCGCTCGGCATCGAGCACGGTCACGAAGGGCGTGAGTCCCTTGCGATAGCTGTCCGTCGCGAGTTGCAGGCTGATGCGGTTCGCTTCGACGGTGCGCGTGAGCGCCGCGCGCCGGTCCTGCTCCGTTCGATACGACACGAGCGCGTTATCCACTTCCTGCAACGCATTGAGCACCGTTTGCCGATACTGCAACGCCGCCTGTCCCGCTTGCGCCTTCGCCACGCGGACGTTCGCGCGCAACGCGCCGCCCTCGAAGATCGGCAGCGAAATGCTCGGCCCGATCGACCAGAAGAGGCTCGACCAATGCGCGAGATAACGCGCCTTCGTCGCACGCGTGCCGACTTGCCCGGTTAGCGAGATATCCGGATACATCTGCGCGACCGCGACGCCCACTTCCGCCGTCGCCGAATGCAACTGCGCTTCGGCGCGACGGATATCGGGACGACGGCGCGCGAGCGTCGATGGCAAGCCGACCGGCACCGTCGGCGGCACGGGCGGCACCGCGCGCGCATCCGACAGTTCCGCGTCGAGCGTACCCGGCGCGCTGCCGGTCAGCACGGCGAGTCCGTTCATGGCCTGCGCGATCTGCGCATCGAGCGTCGGCAGTTGCGCCTGCAACGATCCGACTTGCGCGCTCGCGCTTTGCACGTCCTGCTGGCTCGTCAAACCGACGCGCGCCTGTTCGCGCGTGAGGTCGAGAATCTGTTCCTCGGCGTCGATTTCGGCGAGCGTGATCTGCTTGATCGCCTGCGCGCCGCGCAACTGTGCGTACGTCCGTGCGACTTCCGATTCGAGCGACACGAGCGCATCGTTGCGGCTTTCGATCTCGGCCTGCGTCTGCGCATCCGCCGATTCGACCGAGCGCCGCACACGACCGAAGAGATCGAGTTCCCACGATGCGTCGAAGCTGTCCTGATAGATCGTGGCCGGGCCCGTCGCGGAATCGATGCCTTGCCGTATCTGCGCGCCGTTCGCGCCGAGTCCGTTGAGTTTGTCGTACACGCCCTGCGATTCGAGCAAGCCCTTCACGCCGAGTTGCTCGCGCATCACGCTCGCGCTCGCGCTCACTTGCGGCAAACCCTGCGCCGCCGCCGACACGCTCTGCTCACGCGCCGCCGCGATGCGCAGCACGGCGCTCTGCAAATCGAGATTGCCCGCGACCGCGCGATCGATCAGCGAATCGAGCGTCGCATCGTTGAACTGCTTCCACCAGCGCGGATCGGGATCGGCGGAAGTCTGCGCCGTCGATGGCGAATCCGCGCGCGGCACACGCGGATCGTCCGGCGCGTTCTGCGCGCGCTGCGTGTCGCTCCAGTCATCGGGGAGATCGGCTTTCGGCGGCGTGAAGTCGGGGCCGACCGCGCATGCGCTCAATGCGAGCGCGAGCATCGGCATGCAGTGACGTAGCTTCATCTCAATGCCCTCCCGCCTGGCCCGCCGCCTTCGCGGGCGAAAAGAAGAACGTCAGCGGAATGAACAGGAACGAGAAGATCGCGCACGCGGCGAAGACGTCGAGATACGCGAGGATCGT
Source organism: Caballeronia novacaledonica (assembly GCF_900258035.1). Classification (GTDB taxonomy): domain Bacteria; phylum Pseudomonadota; class Gammaproteobacteria; order Burkholderiales; family Burkholderiaceae; genus Caballeronia; species Caballeronia novacaledonica. The sequence continues at coordinate 228,950 of NZ_OGTP01000008.1, forward strand.
CGCCTGCGAAACGAACGTCTTGTACATCTGGCCGGTCGCGGCGGTCATCGCCTGCGTCATCGTCTGGCCGGAATCCATCAGCGTGCGCGCAATGCGCTGCACCGTGTCGTTGTAGGGCTGATTGAGCGGCGTCAGATGCTCGACCAGATGCGCCATGTTCGCCTGCGTGCGCTCGCGGATCATCGCGGTGGCGAGCGATATGCCGATCGAGCCGGAGACGTTGCGAAACATCGTGAAGAGCGCGGAGGCGTCGTTGTTCAGCGACTTCGGCAAGGTCAGATACGCGAGCGTCGTCACCGGCACGAACAGAAAGCCGATGCCGATGGACTGCGCGCTGCGCATCTTCGTCAGCGTCGCGTAGTCGATGTTCGGCACGAGATGATGCGAGTACAGCAACGCGCATCCCATCAGAAAGAAGCCGAACGCGACGAGATAGCGCGTCTGGATGTAATTCATCAGCTTGCCGACGACGGGAATCAAAAACACGATGCACACCGCGCCCGGCGACAGCACGAGCCCCGCGAGCGTCGCGGTATAGCCGAGCTGCTGTTGCGCGAGTTGCGGTATCAGCACGGCGCTTCCATAAAGCACCGACGCGAATCCGACGATCGCCGCCGAGCCGAGCGCGAAGTTGCGGTCTTTCAGCACGCGCAGATCGACCACGGGCTTCTTCGCGTACAAGAGCCACACCGTCGCGCCGACGATGCCGACCGCCGCGAGCACCGCGAACGTCACGATGAAGTTCGACGAGAACCAGTCGTCGTCCTCGCCGCGATCGAGAAACACTTGCAGACAGCCGAGCCCGAGCGCGATGAGCCCGATGCCGATCACGTCGATGCCCACTTTCTTCGGGTCTTGCCGCTTTTCCCACGGCGGGTCTTCGACGAACTGCATCACGGCGAAGGTCGTCAGCACGCCCACCGGCACGTTGATGAGAAAGACCCAGCGCCAGGTGAAGTTGTCGGTGATCCAGCCGCCGAGCGTCGGGCCGAGCACGGGCGCGACGACGATCGCGACCGCCGAGATCGAGAACGCGCGGCTGCGTTGTTCGGGCGGAAAGGTGTCGAGAATGATCGACTGCTGGCTCGGTTGTAGCCCGCCGCCGAAAAATCCCTGCAGCAGACGGAAGACGATCAGCTCGCCGAGATTGGTCGCGATGCCGCACATGAACGAGCAGACCGTGAACGCTCCGATGCAGATGAGAAAGTAGCGCTTGCGCCCGAGTATCTTCGAGAAATACGCGGAGATCGGCAGCACGATGCCGTTCGCGACGAGATAGGACGTGAGCGTCCACGTCGCTTCGTCGTAGCTCGCTGACATGGTGCCGGAGATGTGCGGCAGCGCGACGTTCACGATGGTCGTGTCGAGCACTTCCATGAACGCGGCGAGCGTCACGACCACGGCGATGAGCCACGGATTCGAACGCGGCTTCCAGCCGCTGTGGTCGTGTTCTGCGGTGGTATCGCTCATGGCTTCAGTGCCGCAGCATGACGGTCGGCACGACGGACAAACCGAGCGGCAGCGACGTGCCCGGCTTCAATCCATCGTCGATGAGAATCTTCACCGGCACGCGCTGCACGATCTTCACGAAGTTGCCCGTCGCGTTTTCGGCGGGGAACGCGGAAAAGCGCGAACCGCTGCCGAGCTGCACGCTGTCGACGTGACCGTGCAGTTTCATGGCGGGATACGCGTCGACGTCGATATCGACTTTATCGCCCGGCTGCATGCGATCCAGTTGCGATTCCTTGAAGTTCGCGGTGACCCATACGCGCGTCGTGACGAGCGTCAGAATCGACGTGCCCGCCTGCAGGAACGTGCCGTATTGCACGTTGCGCTTCGTGATCCAGCCGTCGGCGGGCGCGCGCAATTCCGTGTACGAGAGATTCAGTTGCGCGGCCTCGACCTGCGCCTCGGCCTGATGCACCTGCTGACGGCGTTCCTCGACCGTCGCCACGACCTGCGCGATCTGCTGCGGCACGAGGCTCGCCGTGCGCACCTGCGCGCGCGCCTGCGCGACGTTCGCCTGCGCGCTCTTCTGCTGCGCCGTCGCGGTGTCGATGTTCTGTTGCGACGTCGCGCGAATATCGACGGATTGCTGGCGCTCGTAGGCCGCGCTCGCCTGCACGAGATTGGCGCGCGCGGTCAGTTCCTGCGCCTGAGCCTGCGCGAGTTGCGCGGGATATTGCACGCGCGCGACTTCCAGTTGCGTTTCCGATGCGTGCAGTTGCGCCCGCGCGAGGCCGAGCTGCGCGGTGGCCTGATCGAGCTGAGCCTGATAATCGCGCGGATCGATCTTGATGATCAGATCGCCCTGATGCACGAAGCGGTTGTCGTCGATATTCATCGTCACGACGTAGCCCGATACCTTCGGCGCGATCGTGACGGCGTCGCCGTCGGTGTAGGCGTCGTCGGTGCTGACCTGATTGCGCGTCATGAACCACCAGACGAATGCGCCGATCGCCAGCACGACGACCACGATGCCCAGAATGATCAGCGGCTTTTTCCCCGGCTTCTTGCCGGACTTCTTTTCGTCGTCGCCGTTGTTCTTTCCTTTGTCGTCGTTTTGTTTGTCGTCCTTCGCGTTTTTATCGTCCGCATCGTCGTGCGAGGACGCGCGCTCGCGTTCGCGCGCGTCTTCTTGGGTATCGGAGTCGTTTCGATCTGACATCGCCGCTCACTTTCGGGTGGTTCCCGGACGAAAGCCGGGCGGAACCGCAGGCTGAACTTGCGCGTGAAGTGCGCGAATGCGCGAGCGCGCGTGCGCTCGTACCAAAGCATTCGAGGGCTGACGTGAAGCAAGCGGCGTTCCTCTACGAGCGCGATGCGCCCGAAACCGAACGTGTGTGCGGGCTGGCATGAAAAGCGCAAAAGGCGCGCGCCGAAGCCCGCGCGCGCAATTGTTAAGTTTCCTTGTAAAAGATGCAGAGCCAAGCTCATTCGCAGCTAACTTTGCGCGCCGATCATCCGGTCTGAGCCAATCACACCGGAGACCCACCATGTACAAGCACATTCTCGTCGCGGTCGGCGCGAGCCTCAGCGAAAGCGCCCTGACCACCGCGATCACGCGCGCCCGCGCCTGCAATGCGCGGCTCACGGCGCTGCATATCGTCGATCAGATGCCGTGGTGGGCCATCGTCACCGCCGACAGCAATCCGGGCGATACGCTCGACGTCATCGACGATCACGCGCGGGCCGTGACACGCTATGCGGCGCGGCTGATCGACAGCGCGGGCATCGACGGGATCGCGCGCAGCATCACGCAGCCGCTCGACGGCACGAGCGTCGGCGCATTGATCGCGAAGGAAGCGGCGGCGATCGGCGCCGATCTCATCGTGCTCGGCGGCGAAGCGGATACCGCCTGGCGTCACGGCGAAGCGCGTCTGCGCGACGTGGTCTGCTCACACGCACGCTGCGACGTGCTGATCGCGGCCCACGCGCCGGCGACGCAGCGCGCGGAAAAGGAAATGGAAGCGATCGAGACGCGCTTCGCCGCGCCGGCGGGTCGTGCGGACGCGCGCGTGTCGCATCGTCAGAGCGCGCCGCGCAAGTGAGCCGCAAGCTGCACGATGCCGATCGAAATCTGCTTCTCGCGTTTCGGATCGAGCCGGCCGACCGGCACGCTCGTCGACACCGCGACGCGCTTGCCCGCCAGCGTCATCCCGACGTAGGCCGCGAAGCACGCAAGCCCGGCGGCCGCTTCCTCGCGCTCGATTGCGAGCCCGCTCGCACGGATCGACGCGAGTTCGCGTAACAACGCCGCGCGCCGCGTGATGGTGCGGGGCGTCACCGCTTCGAGCCGTTCGGGAAGGCGTTCGATCACGGTTTCATCGGTCATTCCCGCCAGCAGCGCCTTGCCGAGCGCGCAGCAATGCGCGGGCAGACGCGAGCCGGGATCGGACACGAGCCGCACCGGACGATGCGCATCCTCCCGCGCGATATAAACCACCTGCACGCCGTCGAGCACCGCGAGTTGCACGACCTCGTTGTGCTTGTTGATGAACGCGCCCGCGCCCTCGCGAAACGCCGCCTGCAGTTTGTCGTGACGCACGTATGCGTTGCCGAGCTCGAAGAGACGCACGCCGATCATGTAGCCGTCGTCGTGCTTTTCGATCCATTGCATGCGTGCGAGCGTTTCGAGCATCAGATAGAGCGTGCTGCGCGAGAGGCCCGTCTGCTCCGCAAGCGATGCGGCGCGCAGCGGTTTCGCGGCGGCGGCGAGGGTTTCGAGAATGTCGCTCGCGCGGCGCAGCGCGGGGACGTCGTAGGCTTTTTCCATGTGCGCATTATTCCAACAGGTTGGATATTTGATCAACCCAATGGACACGTTCGGAGACGCGGGCTACGATCGGCTTTCCTTTCCCGCCCGCCATCCGCATTCATGCAAAACGTCAACGTCTCCTCCTTTCTGCCCGAAGATTTCGCCGACGCCGTGCTGATCGGCCGTATCTGGCGTCCCGCGCCCGTGAACGGTCCCGCCGTCGTCGCGGTGCGCAAGGGCGAAGTGTTCGACATCACGCGCGCCGCGCCGACGACCGCCGATCTCTTCGACAGCGCCGATGCGCTCGACATCGCCCGCAACGCCGAAGGCGAGCATCTCGGCAACGTTCAGGATCTGCTGCAAGCGACGCTCGAGCATTCCGCCGACGCCCCGCGCCTGCTCGCGCCCTGCGACGTGCAGGCCGTGAAGGCGTGCGGCGTCACGTTCGCGGTGAGTCTGCTGGAGCGCGTGATCGAGGAACAGGCCGGCGGCGACGCGAGCAAGGCGCAGGAAGTGCGCGACACGATCAACAAGCTGATCGGCGCGGATCTCTCGAAGATCAAGCCCGGCTCCGAAAGCGCGGCGAAGCTGAAGGCCGAACTGGAGCGGCGCGGCGCGTGGTCCCAATACATGGAAGTCGGCATCGGGCCGGACGCGGAAGTGTTCTCGAAGTCGCAGCCGATGTCGTCGGTGGGATTCGGCGCGGACGTCGGCCTGTATCCGACATCGCAATGGAACAATCCGGAGCCGGAAATCGTGCTGGCGGTGAATGCGCGCGGCGAGATCGTCGGCGCGACGCTCGGCAACGACGTGAATCTGCGCGATATCGAAGGCCGCAGCGCGCTCTTGCTCGGCAAGGCGAAGGACAACAACGCGTCGTGCGCGATCGGCCCGTTCGTGCGGCTGTTCGATGAACGCTTCACGCTGGATTCGGTGCGCGGCACGAGCGTGGCGCTGCGCATCGAGGGCGCGGACGACGGCTTCGTGCTCGAAGGCGTGAGCCACATGAGCGAAATCAGCCGCGATCCGGCCGATCTCGTCACGCAGACGCACGGCGCGCATCATCAGTATCCGGACGGCTTCATGCTGTTTCTCGGCACGATGTTCTCGCCGATCAAGGACCGCGACACCGAAGGCGGCGGGTTCACGCATCATCTCGGCGACGTCGTGACGATCTCGACGCCGAGCCTCGGCGCGCTCGTCAACACGGTGCGGTTGTCGACGGAGATCGAGCCGTGGACATTCGGCGTGCGCGCGTTGTATCGGAGTCTCGCGGCTCGCGGATTGCTCGGAAAAGCGGCGGACTGACTACGACGCCCCGAACCGAAACCCTTTCGACTGCGCTTTCGTCACGAGCTGAACCGGCGTTTCCATATACGGCGACAAATCCCTTTGCCGCCGCTTTTCGAGCAACGCTTTCACCGCGATATCCACGCCGAACACCGCCTGCCGCGCGCCGAACTGCTCGACCGTCGCGAGCAGGCGGCCGTCGTCGAGCATCGGCTCCACGGCTTCGATGTTGTTGTAGCCCGTCACCAGCACGCGGCCCTTTTTGCCGGAGATGCGGATCGCGTCGATCGCGCCCATCGCGATATTGTCGTTCGCGCAGAGCAGGCCGCGCACGTCCGGATGCGCATACAGCATCTGCAACGCGATCGACTTGCCGCTCGCCGCGGTCCAGTCGCCGCTGTCCGTATCGGCGATGCGCATGCCCGACGCGCTCATCGCCTCCTTGAAGCCGACCGTGCGCTGCCGCGCGTTGAGATCGTTCGACGGTCCCTCGATAATGCCGACCGCGTCGCCCGCGTTCAGCTTCGAGCCGAGATACGCGCCGACGAGCTTCGCCCCGCGCCGGCTGTCCGGCCCGACGAACGGAATCGCGATGTTCGCCGCGTCCTGCGCGGCTTCGTCGAACGGATTGTCGATCGCGATCACGATGATGCCCGCCGCGATCGCCTTTGCGGCCACGGGCAACAGCGCCTTCGAGTCCGCGGGCGCGATGACGATCGCGTTGACTTTCGCGTCGATGAGCGTTTCGACGATGTGAATTTGCCCGGCCACGTCGTTGTCGGTGAGCGTGCCGTTCGTCGCGAGATCGAGTTGCGACGCGTAGTGCCGCTGGTAATCCCGCGCGCCTTCGATCATCGACGTGACGAACGGATCGTTCAGCGACTTCATGACGAGCGCGACGGTCGCCTTGTCGGATGCCGCATGCGCGAATCCGCACGCGCTCAGGGCGCAGGCGGCAAGCAGGCGTCGGCGGACAAGGCTCGTCATGGAATTTTGAGACGCGTGGAAAACGTCTCATTGTAGACGCACGCGCCCGGCCGCCTATGACAGCTTTAGCGCGCCGCCGCTTCCACGAGGGCGGCCACGCCGCTGACGGGTTTCATCGCGTCGGCATCGAGTCCGTGACGCGCGCGCAGGTATTCCGTCGCGTTATAGGAAAGCCACGCGCGGCCGTCCGCGTCTTCCCACGAGAGAACCTTGAGCGGCAAATCGAGCGCGGCGGTGGGCACGGCCTGCATCAGCGGCGTGCCCGCCTGCGGATTGCCGAACACGAGCAACTGGCTCGGCGGCATCGCGAGGCCGGCGCGCGCGGCGTCGCCGCTGAAGTCGATGCGCGCGAACAGCATCAGCCCGCGCGCGCGGATCAAGGCTTCGAGCTTGTCGGCGGTGGCGACGGCGCCGTGCGCGCTCGCAATCGTGACGACGCCGTTGTCCGCGTCGCCGATTTTCACCGCTTGCTCCACGCGAGCGCGACGAACGCCGTGCAGAGCGCTTCCATGCCGAGCGCGTCTTCGTCGTCGAAGCGGTTCGGCACCGGACTATCCACGTCCCACACGCCGATCAGCGTGCCATCGCTCGCGACGAGCGGCACGACGATCTCCGAGCGCGACGCCGAATCGCACGCGATATGCCCGGGAAACGCATGCACGTCCGGCACGACCTGCGTGCGCCGCTCGCGCGCCGCCGTGCCGCAGACGCCGCGTCCGAGCGCAATGCGCACGCACGCCGGCTTGCCCTGAAACGGCCCGACGACGAGCTCCGTGCCGTCGAAAAGATAGAAGCCGGCCCAGTTCAGATCGGGCAGCGTGTGATAAACGAGCGACGAGAAATTCGCGGCATTGGCGATGAAGTCGGTTTCATCGGCGATGAGCGCGCGGGTTTGCTGCAGCAAGTCGTCGTATTGCGCGGCCTTGTTGGCGTGCGGGGCTTGGGAAATCGAGAACATGAAGCGGCGCGGAAAATGTCGAAAAGTGTCGCCGACGATAGCACATCGATCCGCCCGGCGCTTCGCCCGCGCCGCCCGTCGAACGCTGGTTTATCGACGCTCGAAAGCTCGGCCAAACGCGTCGCCTGGTGTGGAAGCGCACCGGGCCCGGGATTTGCGGCTCGCGGGCATCGCGCGCCGCCCGACCGGCGGCTTCGGGATTTCCCTCCTTTACTTCAATGCGCCGTCAGTCTTAAATAAATCAACTTGATTTAATTAATGGCCACGACTCGATGGCCATTCTTCGGAGACAGCGCGTGAAATCCCCAAGCGGCAGAGGAAGCAACTCCGCGACCGTGCGCCGGTACAACGAGCGCCTGCTTTTGCAGGCGCTGCGGCGCGCCGAGCCGGCATCGAAGGCCGAACTCGCCCGTCACGCGAATCTGACGAGCACGGCGGTCGGCAGCATCGTCGAGTCGCTGGAGAACGCGGGGCTGATCGAATACACCGGACGCCGTCTCGAAGGCCAGCGCGGCCAGCCCGCGTCGCTGATCCGGCTCGATCCGCGCGGCGCGTTCGGTATCGGCGTGCGGCTGGATCGCACGGGCATCGAGACGGTGCTCGTGAATTTCGCCGGCGACGTGCTCGCGCGCAGCGCACTCGATGCCGTGCTGCCGCATCCATCCAAGGTACTGGAAATCGTGCGGCGCGATATCGAAAGCATGCTCGGGCTGCTTTCGGCCACGGAGCGCGAGCGGCTGGCGGGCGTCGGCATCGCGCAGCCGTTCAATCTCGGAAGCTGGCTGCGCGAGCTCGGCCTGCCCGCCGAAACGTTCCGCGCCTGGGACGAAACCGACTTCGCCGACGAACTCGGCCGCGCGCTCTCGCTGCCCGTCTTCAGCGAAAACGACGGCAACGCCGCCGCGACCGCCGAACTCTTCTACGGCCACGGCCGCCGCTGCGACGACTTCGTCTATCTGTTTCTCGGCTCGGCGATCGGCGGCGGCATCGCGATCAACGGCGACTGTCTGCGCGGCGCGTCGGGCAATGCGGGCGATATCGGCGTGATTCCCGTGCCGCCGAGCCGCCTGCCGTCCGCGCCGCAACCCGAAGGACCGTGGGACATTTTGCTGTCGCGGGCGTCGCTGAACGCGCTCGTGCGGCATCTCAACTACTGCGGCGCGGCGGCGGACAACCGCATCGACTTGCAGGCGTGCATCGAGCGGCGCCTTCCCGCCGTCGACGAATGGATCGACGACTGCGTCGAAGCGCTCGCGCCCGCCTTGCGCGCGACGCTCTGCGTGCTCGACGTGCCGATGGTCGTCATCGATTCCGACATCGACGGCGGCCTGCTCGACCCGCTCGTCAAGCGCCTCGCGGCGACGCTCGCCGCCAACGCGCCCGAAGCGCGCGGCACCCCGACGCTCGTGCGCGGCTCCTTCGGCCCGGATGCGGGCGCGATCGGCGCGGCCACGTTGCCGATGTTCTTCAACTTCTCTCCGCGCGCGCCCATTCGCCACGCGGGCATCAAAACGCAAGAGGTGAACCATGCCGCATGATCCATCCAGCCGACCGCCGCTTCTGGAAATGCGCGGCATCAGCAAGACCTTTCCCGGCGTGCGCGCGCTGAACGACGTGCGCCTGTCCGTCTATCCCGGCGAAGTGCATTCGCTGATGGGCGAAAACGGCGCGGGCAAATCCACGCTCATGAAAATTTTGTCGGGCGCGTATCAGGCCGACGCGGGCGGCCAGATTCTCATCGACGGCAAGCCGGTCACCATCGACGGACCGCTCGCCGCGCGCGCGCTCGGCGTCGCGGTGATCTATCAGGAACTGAGCCTCGCGCCGAATCTGTCCGTCGCGGAGAACATCTACGCCGGACGCGAGTTGCGGCGCGGCAGGCTCGTCGATCGCGCGGGCATGGAACGCGGCTGCGAGGACGTATTGAAACGCCTCGGCGCGAGTTTCAAGCCGCATACGCTCGTCGGCGATTTGTCGATCGCGGAGCGGCAGCTCGTCGAAATCGCGCGCGCCGTGCACGCGCATGCGCGCATTCTCGTGATGGACGAGCCGACCACGCCGCTTTCGTCGCGCGAAACGGACCGTCTGTTCGAACTCGTGCGACAACTGCGCGAGGAAGGCATCGCGATCATCTACATCAGCCACCGGATGGCGGAGATTTACGAGCTGTCGGATCGCGTCTCGGTGCTGCGCGACGGCGCGTACGTCGGCACGCTGATGCGCGAGGAACTCTCCGCCGACAGTCTCGTGAAAATGATGGTCGGCCGCGACATCTCCGGCTTCTACAAGAAGCAGCACGCGCCCTACGATCCGGGCAACATCGTGCTGTCGGTGCGCGATATCGCCGACCACAATCGCGTGAAAGGATGCAGCCTCGATCTGCACAAGGGCGAAGTGCTGGGCATCGCGGGACTCGTCGGCGCGGGCCGCACGGAACTCGCGCGCCTGATCTTCGGCGCGGAGGAAAAGGCGCGCGGCGAAGTGTGGATGCACGGCAAGCCGGTCCATCTGCGCACGCCGCGCGACGCAATCGACGCGGGCCTCGTCTATCTCACCGAAGACCGCAAGGGCCAGGGCCTCTTCCTCGACATGAGCGTGCGCGACAACATCAACATCACGGTCGCCGGACGCGACGCCAAAGCGGGCGTGATGGACCTCGCGCGCGGCAACACGCGCGCGAAGGACGCGATCGCCGCGCTCACCATCCGCGTGCCGAACATGCGCGTGAACGTCGGCGCGCTGTCGGGCGGCAATCAGCAGAAAGTGCTGCTGTCGCGTCTGCTCGAAACCAAGCCCGAAGTGCTGATCCTCGACGAACCGACGCGCGGCGTCGATATCGGGGCGAAGTCGGAGATTTATCGAATCATCAACGATCTCGCGCGCTCGGGCGTCGGCGTGATCGTCATCTCGAGCGAGCTGCCGGAAGTGATCGGCGTGGCGGACCGCGTGCTCGTGATGCGCGAAGGCGAAATCGCGGGCGAACTCGGCGGCCATTCCGGCAAGCCGATTTCGCAGGAAGGGATCATCGAACTGGCGACGGGCTCGAAGGTCGCGCTCGATCAGGCGGCTTAAAAGTTATCGGAGAGAGACATGGCTAACACGACGAAACACCACGAAACGGGCAGCGCGCCGGTGGCGAAGGCGGAGAGCACATCGCAGCGGCAGAACCGCATCGAACATCGCGAGCGCATGCAGGTGCTGATGCGCACGGCGGGCATGCTGCCCGTGCTGATCCTGCTGTGCATCGGCTTCGGCATCGTCACGGACGGCTTCTTCAGCTTCCAGAATCTGTCGATCGTCACGCAGCAAGCGTCGATCAACATCGTGCTCGCGGCGGGCATGACCTTCGTCATTCTGACGGGCGGCATCGATCTGTCGGTGGGCTCGATTCTTTCGGCGGGCGCGGTCGCCGCGCTGCTCGCATCGAACATTCCGGGCTGGGGCTGGCTCGGCATTCCGGCCGCGCTCGCGGTCGGTCTCGGCTTCGGCGTCATCAACGGCCTGCTGATCGCGCTCCTGAAGCTGCCGCCGTTCATCGTGACGCTCGGCTCGCTGACCGCCGTGCGCGGCATCGCGCGGCTGATCGGCCACGACACGACCATCTTCAACCCGCAACTGTCGTTCGCGTTCATCGGCAACGACTCGCTCTTCGGCATTCCGTGGCTCGTCATCATCGCGCTGCTGGTCGTGATCGTGTCGTGGTTCATCCTGCGACGCACGGTGCTCGGCCTGCGCATCTATTCGGTCGGCGGCAATCCGGAGGCGGCGCGTCTTTCCGGCATCAAGGTGTGGGGCATTCAGCTCTTCGTCTACGCGATCTCGGGCCTGCTCGCCGGTCTCGGCGCGGTGATGTCCGCCGCGCGTCTCTACGCCGCGAACGGCTTGCAACTCGGCCAGTCGTACGAACTCGATGCCATCGCCGCGGTCATTCTCGGCGGCACGAGCTTCGTCGGCGGCGTGGGGTCGATCGTCGGCACGCTGGTCGGCGCGCTCATCATCGCGGTGCTGACGAACGGTCTCGTGCTGCTGGGCGTCTCGGATATCTGGCAGTACATCATCAAGGGCCTCGTGATCATCGGCGCGGTGGCGCTGGATCGTTACCGTCAACGCGGCTCGGCCCGCACGTGATTTCCGCTTTCCGGGCGCATTCGGGTCCGCGTGCGCCCGCCCTCGAAAAATGGACCACTGGAGACAACAACATGCGCAAGCACAATAAGCTTTTCGCCAGCGTCGCACTCGCTCTCGGTTTCGCCGTGTCGCTATCCGCCGGTGCCGCCGACAAGCAGTTGAAGTCCGTCGGCATCACGGTCGGCTCGCTCGGCAACCCGTATTTCGTGACGATCTCGAAGGGCGCGGAAGCCAAGGCCAAGACGATCAATCCGAACGTCAAGGTGACGGCGGTGTCGTCGGACTACGACATGAACAAGCAGTTCACGCAGATCGACAACTTCATCTCGGCGCACGTCGACATGATCCTGCTGAACGCCGTCGATCCGAAGGCGATCGAGCCGGCGGTGAAGAAGGCGCAGAAGGCGGGGATCGTCGTGGTGGCGGTGGACGTCGCGGCGGCGGGCGCGGACGCAACCGTGCAGACCAACAACGTGCAGGCCGGCGAAATCTCCTGCGATTATCTGGCGAAGAAGCTCAACGGCAAGGGCAATATCGTGATCGAGAACGGGCCGCAGGTGTCGGCGGTGATCGATCGCGTGAACGGCTGCAAGACCGTGCTCGCGAAGAGTCCGGGCATCAAGATTCTGTCCGACGATCAGGACGCGAAAGGCTCGCGCGAAGGCGGCATGAACGCGATGCAGGGTTATCTCACGCGCTTCCCGAAACTCGACGGCGTGTTCGCGATCAACGATCCGCAAGCGATCGGCACGGACCTCGCGGCGAAGCAACTGCATCGGAACAACATCGTGATCACGTCGGTCGATGGCGCGCCGGATATCGAGACGGCGCTCAAGTCCGACACGATGGTCCAGGCCTCGGCGAGCCAGGACCCGTGGGCGATGGCGCAGCAGGCGGTGAGCGTCGGCTACGACCTGATGAACGGCAAGAAGCCGAGCAGCACGACCATCCTGTTGCCTTCGACGCTCGTGACGCGGGAGAACGTCGGCAGCTACAAGGGCTGGTCGTCGCCGCGCTGAGCTTCACTTGATTGGAATGACGCGCAGCGCGCTCGGCGTGTCCGGCGCGCTCGACCGGTCCACCGCGATCAGCCGCTTGCGCGCGACATCCACCGCGACGCCGCGCGGCGATTCGAAGCCGTCCGCGACGACCGTCGCCCGGCCGCGCTTCGACACGCTGCACACCGCGTGCGCGCCGCACTTCGTGAACAGCGTGCCGTCGGGCGACGCGGCCATCAGATCGGGCGCTTCGACGGTCGCGAAGACATCGCTGGCGGGCACGGGCGCGTTCGCCGCGCGCGCCGCCTGCAAATCCACTCTGTAGATGCGATTCGCGGCCTGATCGCTGACGTAGAGCATGTCGCCGACCGCCGCGAGCCCGACCGGCTTGCTCAGTCCGCTAACAATGTCGCGCTCGATCATCTGCCGGGGCGCGGTGCCGCGCGTGATCACGCTGACGCCGCCTTCGGGCGGCGCGCTGCCTTCCTTCACGAACCAGCTCGACAGAAACGTGCCGCTGTCGAGCACGAGCAGGCCCAAGCGCCGCCGCGCGGAATTCGTGTCCGACGCGAGCGCGACCTGGCCGCTCGGCGCGACATCGAAGACGGCGGCCGCCGTGCCGAAGCCGAATTGCTCGACGAGCAGATGCCCGTTCGGCGCGAACGCGATCTGGCTCAGGCCGGTGCGCTCGCCCGCGGCCGCCGGAATGCGCGCGTAGACCGAGAACGCGGGCGCGTCCTCTTCGCCGATATGCGTCGTCATCACGATGCCGTTGGTTCTGTCGTCGGTGACGAACACCGCGCCGTCCGAATCGCGCACCGCGACGCCGTTCGGCGTGCCCGCGAGCGGCACTTTCTGCGCGCTCGTGCCCGGCGCGACGGAGCCGCACGCCGCGAGACAGACCGATACCGCGATTGCCGCCATCAGGCGCCGATTCATGCGTTTCTCCCACCGATAAGCCGAAGATCATGTCCGGCATGCCGCACGAAATATGGCATCGCGCCGGGCGTCGTAATATATTCGCAGACATAGCGCTGCTCAAGGCCACACACTCATGGACCTCGCCTACTCGTTGCCTTCGCCGTCGAAAGGTCAATCTGCTCTCGTCGAAATCGGCGGCGCGGTGCAAAGGCCGCTCACGCTCGATCTTGCCGCATTGCGCGAATTCGCGCGCGTGAGCATCGAACCGTTCGATCTCGTGTGCTTTTCGACGGGCCGCTACATTCGTCCGATGGGAAGCTATCGCGGCGTGCAGTTGCGCGTGCTGCTCGACGCGGCGGGCGTGCGCCGTCCCGGCAACACGGATTTCAAGCGAACCGTGTTTCTCGCGCACGCGCACGACGGCTACGCCGTGACGTTTTCATGGCACGAGCTGTTCAATACGCCGATCGGCGCGCAGGCGATCATCGCGTACGAGTGCGCGGATCGCGAACTGGGCGTCGCGGACGGCTTGCCGGTGCTCGTGTCGGGCGCGGACACGGTGCACGCGCCGCGCCACATGAAGCGCCTCGTGCGCGTGGATGCGCACGTGCTGGGGGCATTGCATCGATGAACGCGTCAGCGCGTGCGTTGCTCGCGCACGCCGCCCATCCCGATGCGCCCGATTCCGTGCTGTTCGCGCGGCTTATCGGCGCGCGCATCGAATCGCGCGATCTGCTTCTGCTCGGCCTCGACGCCGGCGCACTCGCCCGGCTGATCGAGCGGCATTTTCCGGGCGCGAAGGTCGATCGTGCGCCGGGCGCGATGCGCTGGTCGCCGCACTGGCCGTTCGTGCGCGATTTGCGCGGGCTGCTGATGTGGCACGACCGCACGGCGGCGCGGCATCGCGAGGACGCGGCTTGTCTCGCGACGATCATCGCCGCCGCGTCGCTGCGGCCCGATCATCTGTGGCGCGATCTCGGCCTCGCCGGACGCGACGACGTCACCGACATGCTCGGGCGTCATTATCCCGATCTCGTCGCGCGCAACGTGGCGAATCTGCGCTGGAAGAAGTTTCTCGCGCAGGAAGTCGCGCATGCGCGCGGCGTTGCGCCGACCTGCGCGCCGGGTTGTCCGGGATGCGAGGATTACGCTTTCTGTTATCCGGACAACCGATAACGCCGGCGGCCCCGCCATGAAACGCCCGTCCGATTTCCTTCGTGTATTCTCTCGGGCATGGCGACGACCCTGAAAACGACTGAAAGCGCAAAGGATACGGACACGGCGAACCAGCCGGCCGACGTGCGCTTTCGCATGCGCATCACGAAAGGCGAAACGATCGCGATCGGTCCGGGCAAGATTTCGCTGCTGGAAGCGGTGCGCAAGCACGGCTCGATATCGGCGGCGGCGCGCAGCCTCGACATGTCGTACCGGCGCGCGTGGCTGCTCATCGACGAACTCAACCGTTCGCTCAAATCGCCCGCGACCATTTCGGAACAGGGCGGGCAAAGCGGCGGCGGCTGCGTGCTGACGCCGGTCGGCGAGAGCATCGTCCGGCTTTATCGCGATGTCGAAGCGCAAGCGCAAGCGGCCTGCGCCGCGCAAATCGAATCCCTCACGCAGTTGCTCAAACCCTAACCATGTCGCAGGCAGAACGCCGAGGGCGGCGGCGCGTTTGCGGCTAGCCGCGCAATGAATCTCGCGAAGCTCCCCACAATTTTTGACGAGCCATAGTCGTCATAGAAACGCTGTAGGTCGATATTCTCGTTTCCTAATTAGAGCAAGCAGACGAGAACTCCATCATGGCGTGTCGGTTATTGATTGGATTCGTTGACGTAACCCTTTATTCCCGCAACGAAGCACATACATTGGGCGATCTCGAAGCGCGCCGAGCGATCGAATCAGCTGGGACGATTCACCTGTCTCCCGGCCTGCTGAGCGATCTGCGACACTTCCTGAGCAGTCACACCAGCGAAGGATATCTGCCCTCTGACGTAGCGCCATCTGAAGTATTGCGCCGACTCAAAGCAGCGGTGGCAAGTGGCAGGATTGTCGCCGTCTCCGCCCCACAAGAATCGCGCGAAGCAGGCTGGGGAAGCTCGGGCGGAAGCTCAGAGCCCCCGACGTACGGCTATCGACGCGGCAAAACGCCGTCGCAGCTTTTCGGCCACACCGCACCAGAAAGAGCAGACAGCTTCCTTGGGAGTGTCCCTCGATCATGGGAGAAATTGCCAGCCGAGGATGGGCCTGCCATGTTCAGGTCAATGCCGGGTGACGTGATGCCTGACGGGCGTATCGCCACTCCGCTGACAAAGGGTGGCTCGATGTTTGCCGGCATCATGATGGGAGCGGCAGGGGCGGTCGCCGGAGAAATGGCGTCTGATGGTGTTAACCCGCCGGCGATGAGCTTTGGCGAAGACAGCACGCCACTCGGCGACGCTTCCGCGCTCGAGTTCGACTCGGGCAATGCAGTCGATCAGTTGGAGGACGACGCAAGCGTTTTTCTCACGCCCGAAGAGGAGGCCCAATGCGAACTTGAATACAACCTTGATATGGTGGAGTGCAGTGCCTATGCCGCGATGGACAAGGGCTACTGGCGAACGTGCAACGAGCGGGCAATGCAACGATACTCAAACTGCCTTAGAGGGAGATTTTTAGGATGACAACCAAGCCACGTTGCGTCGTGATTGCCTACGACGAAAACGGCCACCAGATTGAAACGTTCACAGTCGAACGCGAGGCGCTCGAACGATTGCGCGCTGGCCGTCTCGTTATGCCTTGGTCGATCGAGGACGCTGGCGGAACGTTGGACGACGAGTTCGCACGCAAGCTGGGCGGCGCTTCTTTGTTGCTGCTTGCCACCTATCAGCCGACGTTGAAATCCTGCATCTCAGTGACGCAAGATCGCACAGGCGACGGAACCTGAGGACGCCTGACGACGCCCATCGCTAAAGAAGTCTTGAAGCAGATCGGTGGCATGGCGGTGCTGCACCAAGGGGCGGTGCACCCCGAATTGCGGTCTCGCTTTCAATTCGATACACCAGGCCCGCTGGCCTGAAACGAAATAGATTATCGGCCGGAACCAGAAGACGACTGCGGATGCTGATCGCAACGCATCCACCCTATTCCAGCAAGCGGCCTGCGCCGCGCAAATCGAATCCCTCACGCAGTTGCTCAAACCCTAACCGTGCCGCAGGCAGAACGCCGAAGGCGGCGGCGCGTTTGCGTGCGCGTTCTGCGCATTCGCGCTTAGCCGCGCGACGAATTCCACGAAGCTCGCGACGCTCGCCGTGCGCAACGGCGAATACTCGACGCCGTGCCGCTCGCAGACGCGCTTGAGCATGCTCATCGAATCGTGATCGATGCAGTCGACGGGAAACAGCACGACATCCGCATTCGGCAGCGCGGCCGCGAGCAAGCCCTTGCGATCCTCGATGCCGCCATCGTGGACGATCAATTCGCCGCCCGCCGCGCCGACCAGCGCTTTCAGCACCGCGTTCGAATTCGGCCTTCCGCCGACATAGACGACGCGCCTGCCGCTCACCCATTCGATGCCGCGCCGGCGCGCGTCGGGGCGATCGTGCGCATCGAGCGTCGCGCGTTCGAGCGCCGCGCATTCGGCCTGCACGACCTTCAACAGCGCCTGCGCTTCGCCCAGCTTGTTGCGCAACGCGCGCGTTTCTTCCTCTTCGTACAGCGCACGCTGCTCGGCGGCTTCGCGGCGGCTCGTGTGCAGCGCGAGGCGCCGCTCGCCGTCCTCGACCTTTTCGCGCAGACGCTCGATCTCGGCTTCGCGTTGCGCGGTGGAAAGATCGGACTGGCGATCGATGTGCAGCGACTGTTCGTGCATCCGCCGGACGGACGCATCGCGTTGCGCGCTCAATTCGAGCAGACGCGCCTGCTGGCGCTCGATCTTGTCCTTCAGTTCCTGATTCTCCGATTCCAGCGCGACGAGCCGCCGGATATCCGCGCGATTCGCCGCGCCGACCAGATGCGACAGCATGTGCAATTCACCGAACGCCGACTGTCGCACTTCGATGGTCGCGTGCGGATGCGACATCAACGCCCAGTACGCGGGCGGAACGTCGCCGGATCTCAGCGCGTCGTTCCACAGGTCGAGCAGCGCCTGGGGATCGCGTGCGGCGTCGAAACGGCGGATCGCGCCGGCGTAACGCTCGTCGAGCGTCTTGTTCAGCGCCTTCGCGCCCGCGCCACCCGCAATCGCAAGTTCGACGGCCGCGTGATGAATCTCGAGATCGCTCGCGTGATGACGGTCGAGACCGGTGAATTTCGGCACGAGCTTGCGCAGTTCGCCCGTCGAAAGACAGGTGCCGATGACCGAGCAATGCAGATGCGAATCCAGTTCGGCGAGACGCGCGCGACGCCGCGACGTGCGCAAGTCGGCTTCGGTCGGCTGACAGCAGCCATCGCGATGCGCGTGCGCGCTCGTGCGGGCGAGTTGAAACGGAGGGCTCTGCATGATCACCTCGTGCTCGATCGGCGGTGCTTCGTAATATACCATCGAATATAGCGATGGTAATAAAAGGGCACGACGCGCCGGCCGCGTGCCGTCTACTGCGCGCACGCCTCGCGCAGGGCGTATCCTACGACTTCGGCGCGCCGGCCCGGCTCGCAACGCCTGACGTTTCCAATCGCGAAAAATCGCTCACAAGGAGAATTTGAATGGCCAGGGTTGAAGTCAAGGTTCCGCAGCTTTCCGAATCCGTCACCGAAGCGACGATGTTGCCGTGGAAGAAGAAAGCGGGCGACGCCGTGGCGCAAGACGAAATCCTCGTCGAACTGGAAACGGACAAGGTCGTGCTCGAAGTGCCCGCGCCCGCCGCCGGCACGCTCGCGGAAGTGGTGAAGAATCAAGGCGACATCGTTCACGCGGACGAACTGCTCGCGGTCATCGATACGGAAGCGAAGGTGTCCGCCGCCGCGCCCGCTCCCGCTCCGACGCCCGCGCCTGCGCCGTCACCAACGCCCGCACCCGCTGCCGCTTCTGGCCAGAAGGCCGACTTCGATGTCATCGTCATCGGCTCCGGTCCCGGCGGCTATATCGCCGCGATCCGCGCCGCGCAACTGGGCCGCAAAGTCGCGTGCGTCGAGGAATGGATCAACCACGCCGGCAAGCCGAAGCTCGGCGGCACGTGCCTGAACGTCGGCTGCATTCCGTCGAAGGCGCTGCTGGCGTCGAGCGAGCAATTCGAAAAGGCGCAACTGCATTTCGACGAACTCGGCATCAAGATGGACAACCTTTCCGTCGATGTCGAAAAAATGGTCGGGCGCAAGGAAGCGATCGTCGAGAAGATCACGGGCGGCGTCGAATTCCTGTTCCGCAAGAACAAGATCACGTGGCTCAAAGGTCACGGCAAGCTCGCGGGCAAGGACGGCGACAGTTTCAAGATCGACGTGAGCGGCGACGGCAAGAGCGAGACGCACACGGCGCAGCACGTGATCATCGCGACGGGTTCGAAGGCGCGGCATCTGCCGAACGTGCCGGTGGACAACAAGATCGTCTCCGACAACGAAGGCGCGCTCGCCTTCACCTCCGTGCCGAAGAAGCTCGCCGTGATCGGCGCGGGCGTGATCGGCCTCGAACTCGGCTCCGTGTGGCGCAGGCTCGGCGCGGAAGTGACGATTCTCGAAGCGCTGCCCGAATTCCTCGGCACGACCGATGCCGCGCTCCAGAAGGAAGCCGCGAAGCTCTTCAAGAAGCAAGGGCTGACGATTCACCTCGGCGTGAAAATCGACGGCGTGCAGACGACGGATTCGAGCGTATCCATCTCGTACAAGGACAAGGACGGCAATGCCCAGACGCTGGAGGCGGATCGCCTGATCGTGTCGATCGGCCGCGTGCCGAACACGGACGATCTCGGTCTCGATTCCATCGGCCTTTCAGCCGATGAGCGCGGCTTCATTCCCGTCGACGGCCATTGCGCGACGAAAGTCCCGAACGTCTACGCGATCGGCGATGTCGTGCGCGGCCCGATGCTCGCGCACAAAGCCGAAGACGAAGGCGTGCTGGTGGCGGAGATCATCGACGGGCAGAAGCCGCACATCGACTACAACTGCATTCCGTGGGTGATCTACACGCATCCGGAAATCGCGTGGGTCGGGCAGACGGAGCAGGCGCTGAAGGCCGAAGGCCGCGCGATCAAGGCCGGCCAGTTCCCGATGCTCGCGAACGGCCGGGCGATGGGCATCGGCGAGACGGACGGCTTCATCAAGATCATCGCCGATGCGGCAACCGACGAGATTCTCGGCGTGCACATCATCTCGGCAAACGCCTCGGATCTGATTGCCGAAGCGGTCGTGGCGATGGAATTCAAGGCCGCGAGCGAGGATATCGGGCGCATTTGCCATCCGCATCCGTCGTTGTCGGAAGTGATGCGCGAGGCCGCGCTCGCGGTGGACAAGCGCGCGTTGAATATCTAGCACCTACTCTTCATCCGGCGGAAGGTATTGCTCGGCGTAACGCGCGATCACGTGACCGAAGGATGGAAGTCTCCCATCGGAGTCGGGACGCCTGAAAGCGTCCCGAATCAATTTCAATTCTTCGTCGCTCGCCGTGGAAAGAAACTCGGCATCTAGCGTGCGGCCGAGCGCTTCAGCTCTGGCCGCTTGCAACGATGGAATGTCGAGCGACAAAAGCCTCCTCATATATGCGGCGCAGTCGTCGGAGACGTTGGCCGACGCGATGGCACCGAGGCCGGTGTAAATGAAACGGCTTTCGCAAGAGCCATCTTGCGGATCGATAATTCTCGCCTCGTCGAAGTCGTTCTTTTTTGCGTGGCCGCAGTGCAGAGGCAAGCCTGGTTTTGCTTCCCGTAGGCAAGAGGCGTGCAGATTTTTAAAGGTTAATTGGAGCGCTTCGAATGGATGTTGCGGACGAAAGTGCTCGATATGACTATCGTCAAGCCCCACTGATCGACCGCAGTAGCAACAGACCCAACCCTGCTCCTTGAGTAAAGCTTCGTGAACCGCCTGCTTCTCAGGATTTCGTAGTTGTGAGTAGTTGGGCTGCCAAAACTCGTCACCTTCAGTCTTCCACTTTTCGAACGATTCCGGCGATTCACCTTTCACAACGTGCTTCATCGGCCAACCACCTCCTTCCGCTTGATCAATGCCTCCGCACCCACTAGTTCCGGGATCCCGGGTGCCACTTCTTTCAGGTTCGTCAGACGGTTTCGCGCATCGGAAAGTTCATTGTGCTCGATCGCTTTGAACAAATCAGAGAGCGCCTTTTCGACTTCTGCGGGCCGAGGTTCCGCGTCCATGATTTGCTCCAGCACCCGGCTGGAATCGAGGCCATAGCTGACCTGTGGGCGCTCGGGGCCTTCCCGATGAAGCACAATGATCTCCTGAGGATGTAGTTCGCTGAGAATCTGTGGCGAATGGCTTGCAGCGATGAACTGCACGCGCGGGAACGCGGCGGGCAGCCCTCTCACCAACGAACGCTGCCATTTTGGATGAAGGTGAATGTCCAACTCATCGATAAGTACGACGCCCGGAGTTTCCTGCGTGACGCTCTGGCCCAGTTGCGGATTGAGCAAGCACATGCGCCGTGCAATGTCTGCCACCAGTGCGGTCGCGACACGCTGTCCATCACTGAGATTCTGGAACGCTGTCGGCGGTCGGCCGTCGCTCCACTCCATCATCAAACTCTTCTGAACGAAGTCGTATCTGAGCCCGTTAGCATCGTCGATGACTGTCTTGAGCGCGGCGTTTACAAATGCCAACTCGTCATCCTCGACGGCATCCCATCCCGCGATGCGGTCAGTCGCCAACTGCATGCGTTCCAGGCTCTTGGAAATTACCCATGCCTGCAGCGCGGCCGAATCCGCAGAGGCGTCCCACCAGTTTGAATACCCCGCCACGCGCGACTCTCGATTGGTCGCCGCAGCCATTTCGTTAGGTTCAACGGCCGGCCATTTTCGGTATACAGGATAGAAGGCGATGATCGGAAGAACGTTTGGCAGTAGAGGCACAGTATTCGGAGAGACGGCGGCATTCAACATGTCTCGAAGGACAATGCCCGGATTTTCCGGTGATGCCTGCGCAGGAGTTGCCGAGCTGCCTCTTTCGACACTCCAAGTTCGGGGTAGTCCATTAACCTGGCCCGCTGCGATGAGCCTTATCGGATACTGCGGTTCGAACCTGTATCTGTTACCCCATACTTCCACGCTCATCCGAGCCGTATCCCGCTCGCTAAGGCTCTCCCAGAATCCGTTTTGAATCGACAAGAAGTACGTGCTCAGCGCCAGCACGTCGCGTATGGCCTTCAACAGGGACGTCTTCCCGCTACCGTTCACGCCTGCAATAACGTTGAAGCGCGGCTCGAACGAAACGCTGAAGCGCTCGTAGCATCGATAATTTTGCAGTTCAATTGACGTCAATCGCATCTCAAAGCTCCGAAGGAGTTCGTCGGCCTGTCTGATCCTTGTAGAACCCCTCTTTGATTCTACACGCGCCTCGGCATCCACACGCGCAGCAGCGAGTAAAGCCGGTCGACGTCGATCGGCTTCGCCAGATAATCGCTCGCGCCCGCCGCGAGACACTGCTCCTGATCGTCCTTCATCGCCTTCGCGGTAATCGCGATGATCGGCAGCTTCCGGAAGCGCGCGTCCTCGCGGATGCGCCGCGTCGCTTCGAGGCCGTCCATGCCGGGCATCATCACGTCCATCAAGACGATGTCGACGTCAGCATGCCGGTCGAGCGCTTCGATCGCCTCGAAACCGTTGCGGCCGATATCCACCTTCAGCCCCTGATGCTCCAGCGCGCTCGATAGCGAGAAGATGTTGCGGATGTCGTCATCGACGAGCAGCACGCGGCGGCCGTCGAGCACGCGATCGCGCGAGCGCGAGACGTGCAGCATCGCCTGCCGATCCGCCGACAAATCCGTTTCGACTTTGTGCAGGAACAGCGTCACTTCGTCGAGCAGACGCTCCGGCGAGCGCGCGCCCTTGATGATGATCGACTGCGAATAGCGCATGAGCTCCGCTTCCTCGTCGTGCGTGAGCGTGCGGCCCGTGTAGACGATCACCGGCGGGAACGAATACGCGTCGATGCCGGACATCTGCCGCAGCAGGTCGCCGCCCTGCATGTCGGGCAGCTTCAGGTCGATGATCATGCAGTCGAAGATCGTCGTCTTCAGCAGTTCGAACGCGTCGCGGCCGAACTCGACCGGCGTGATTTCCACGTCCGTATCGCTGATCAGTTCGACGATGCTCTGGCGCTGCCGCGCGTCGTCCTCGACGAGCAGCACGCGCTTGATTTTCTGGCTGCTCTTTTCTTCGAGCCGCAGGAAGATCGCCGTGAGTTGTTCGCGCGTGGTCGGCTTCACCGCGTAGCCGATCGCGCCGAGATGCAGCGCGGCCTCGCTTCTGTCCGACGCCGACACGACGTGCACCGGAACGTGCCGCGTCTTCGGATTCGCCTTCAGCTCCTGCAACAGCACGAGCCCGGAGCGATCCGGCAAGCCGATGTCGAGCAGGATCGCATTCGGCGCGCGGTCCTGCGCGAGCCTGAGCGCCTCGCTCGCCGTCCCGCTCACGATGCAGCGATAGCCCAGTTCGTGCGCGAGATCGAGCAGCACTTGCGCGAAGACCGGTTCGTCCTCGACGACGAGCACGAGGCGGCCGGGCGTGGCGTCGGCGCGATCGTCGTCGATGACGTGGATCACTTCGATCGGACGTTCGACGACCGGCGCACGTTCTTCGATGGCGACGGACGGCGGCGCCTGCTCGGCATCGCCCGGCGACGCGGCCGCGCCGTAGACGACGGGCATCGTCAGCGTGAACGTGCTGCCGGTGCCCTGCGCGCTGCGCACCGCGATATCGCCGCCGAGCAGATGCGCGAGGCTGCGCGAAATCGACAGGCCGAGACCGGTGCCGCCGTAGTGACGGCTCGTGGTGCCGTCGGCTTGCTGGAACGCTTCGAAGATCGCGTCGAGCTGGTCCGGCGCGATGCCGATGCCCGTATCGGTCACGACGAACTGCACGGCGCCCTCGCCCGCGCGTTTGAGCGTGAGCGACACCGCGCCCGCGTCCGTGAACTTCACCGCGTTCGCCATCAGGTTCCGCAGGATTTGTTCGAGACGGCGGAAATCGGTCGTGAGCGTCGGATAGTCGTCGATTTCGTTGCGCAGTTCGAGCCTGAGCTTCTTCTGGCGCGCGAGCGGCTCGAACGTGCGCGAAAGCGTTTCCATGATCCGCTGCAACGGCACGTCTTCGACGTGCAGATCGAGCTTGCCCGCCTCGACCTTCGAGAGATCGAGAATATCGTTGATGAGATTGAGCAGATCGTTGCCCGCGGAATAGATCGTCTGCGCGTACTTGATCTGATCGTTCGTGAGATTGCCGGCCTTGTTCTCGGAGAGCAGCTTCGCGAGAATCAGCGAACTGTTGAGCGGCGTGCGCAGTTCGTGCGACATGTTCGCGAGAAACTCGGACTTGTAGCGGCTCGCGCGCTGCAGCGCTTCGGCGCGCATTTCGAGTTCGCCCTGCGCGGCGTTGAGCGCGACGTTGCGTTCGTCGAGCACGCGCGCCTGTTCCGCGAGCTGATCGTTGGTCTGCTCCAGTTCCGACTTCTGATTCGCGAGATAGGCCTGCGCCTGCGAGAGCGCCGTCGTCTGCTGTTCGAGTTCCTCGTTGGTCGTGCGCAGTTCTTCCTGCTGCATCTGCAGTTCTTCGTTCAGTTGCTGCGTTTCTTCGAGCACATGCTGCAGACGCTCGCGATACTGCGCCGCCTCCACGTAATCGCCGATATTTCCCGCGATCGTCTTCAGAAACTGCCGGTCGCGCTCGGTCAGCGCGTGCATCGCGCCGAGTTCGATCGCGCCGTTCGCCTGGCCTTCGTTTTCGACCGGCACGATGACGAGACTCGCGGGCACGCTCGCGCCGAGCGCCGACGTCACCTTCCAGTAACCGGCGGGCACCTCGTTCATGCTCGTCAGCTTGCGCGCGTGCACCGCCTGCCCGACGAGGCTTTTCACGCCCGCGAGCGATTCCGGCACCGGCGCGCCGTCGGGATCGAAGCCGAAGCATGCGGTGCGCTTCAACGCGCCGTCGGCTTCGCGCACGTAGAACGCGCCGATCGACACCTTCAGGTAGTCCGCGAGGAAATCGAGAATCGTCCGGCAAAGCTGATCGAGCGATTGCTGGCCGATCACCTTTTCCGCGAGCTGCGTCTGCCCTTCGTTCAGCCACGCCTGCTCCTGCAGCGCGCGCGTCTGACGTTCCTGCTCGCCGATCGCGGCGCCGAACGCGCTGGAAAGCTGCATCAGTTCGCGCCTGCCGAAGATCGCGAGAATCACGGACAGCATCAGGCTCAGAAACAGAAAGACGGCGACGGTGATGGTCGTCAGTTGCTTCGCGGATTCCACGCGCTGCAGCCGCAAGGTCTGCTCGATGTTGAGAAACGCGGCGAGTTCGCGCTCGGTTTCCGCGCGTTCGGCCGCGCCGCGCCCCGCGCGCACGAGCGCGACGGAATCCTGAGCGTGTCGGCGCGCGTCGATCAACGTGTCGGCGACCTTGTCCCATTGCGCCTGCAACGCGCGAATGCGAATCAGGCGATCGACTTGCGGCGTGTTGTCGGCGACGAGATCGGCGAGCGTGTCGATATCGGCGGCGAGCTTCGGCTTCGCGGTGTCGAAGGGCGCGAGGAAGGCTTCGTCGCCGGTGATCAGATAGCCGCGAAGCGCACTTTCCTTTTCGCTGACGAGCCGTCCGATTTCCTGCGCGTTGCCGATCACGCGTTCCGAATGCTCGACCCAGTTGATGCCCGAAAGGAGATACAGCACGAGCACGACGAACGCGACGGCCGTGACGAGGCCCGTTCCGAGCGGCAGTGCGATGTTGCGAAAGAGAATGCGACGAAAACTGGCCTCGTCGACACCGGACCGCGATGCCATAGACAGCTCCGAATTAGCGTGAAAGTCGCGCCGGGCTCGTGTCTGGAAGCAGCCCGCATAACGGCGACAATCCCGAAAGTTGTAGTTCTTGTTTCAGCCGCTGCGCATCATACCCGGTTCGGCTCCGCGCAGTGGCGGCCTCGGACATGCGCGCGAAGGGTGTAGCACTGTATCGCTTTTCGGCACGTTCGTTCAGATACTTTCATGTCGCTGAACGTTTGGACGGGCCGCCTTACAATGCATTCGCGACATTCGGCATGCGTGTCGCCGCGGCCACGAGAAACGCATCATCGGCCCGGGAAGTGATTGCTGGTTGCCTGTCGATCAACCAATCTTTGGAGAGGATATGAAAGCAACACTTGGCTGCAAACTCGCCGTCTCGTTGATGTTGGCCGCTTTCGGCGCGCTCACCGCGCCGCTCGCGAGCGCGCAGGACAACGCCGCGACGACCGCCACGGGCACGACGCAAGCCGCGCCGGCCACGAAGGCGGAGAAGAAGGCCGCACGCAAGCAGGCACGCGCGAAGAAGAACGCGGAGTTGAAGAAGCTGGAAGATGCAGGCTACAACCCAGCCAAGCGCGACGACGCGAGTTATCCGCAGGACATCCAGAACGCGCAGAAGAAAGCCGGCATCGGCGTGGGTGCAAGTCAGTAGAGCGCTTTTCGAAGCCGCTTCGGTCGTCATCGGCCGGGGCGGTGTCGTTCTCCTCCGCAGTTTCCTCCCTCCTCTCCCCCTCCTTCGAACTTCGCGCCTCCCGCGCGCGGCGTCATTTTTTTCCTGTTTGCTTTTATTAATTATAGATACATATAATAAAACCGCGTCGAACCCGGCGGGCCCCCGCTTCGCGTGAACACCGGCATGTCGCCGGCCCAGTGGCATTCACGGACGGCGCGAGCCGTCGACAACGAGGAGTTGTACATGTCGCAAGCAGAGCTTCACACTGGCCCGGCGTTTCCGCCGCGCGCCGGGCATTCGACGGCATCCGACCGTGGCGATGCGTGGAGCGGGAACGTGCCCGTCGAAGCGTTCATCGACGCTCACCGCTTCTCGCGCTTCCAATGGACGCTGATGGGCGTGTGCTTCCTGATCGTGTTGATCGATGGCATGGACACGGCGGCCATCGGCTATATCGCGCCGGCGCTCGTCAAAGGCTGGGGCATCACGAAAGGCGCGCTCGCGCCCGTCCTGAGCGCCGCGCTCTTCGGGCTCGCGGCCGGCGCGGTCGTCTCCGGCCCCGCGGCGGATCGGTTCGGGCGGCGCGCCGTGCTCATCGCCGCGACGGCGTTCTTCGGCGCAATGAGCCTCGCGACCGCGTTCAGCGGCTCGATCGAATCGCTCGTCGCGCTGCGGTTTCTGACGGGCATCGGCCTCGGCGCGGCGATTCCCAACGCCGTCACGCTCGTCTCCGAATACGCGCCCGCGAAGCGCCGCTCGATCATCGTCAATACGACGTATTGCGGCTTCACGGTCGGCGCGGCGCTCGGCGGA
Organism: Caballeronia novacaledonica; assembly: GCF_900258035.1. GTDB lineage: Bacteria > Pseudomonadota > Gammaproteobacteria > Burkholderiales > Burkholderiaceae > Caballeronia > Caballeronia novacaledonica. The sequence continues at coordinate 255,893 of NZ_OGTP01000008.1, forward strand.
TTCATCTCGTCGTGGCTGATACCTGCCTTCGGCTGGCATAGCCTCTTCGTCGTGGGCGGCGTGTTGCCGCTCGTGCTCGCGTGCTTCGTCGCGATGCTCGTGCCGGAATCCGTGCGCTATCTCGTCAAGCGCGGCGCTCCGAAGCACGCGATCTGGGCGCCGCTCTCGAAGATCGCGCCGCTCGATCTCGCGCGCATCGATTCGTTTCATCTGTCGGAGCACGCGCAGACGCAGGCGAAGTCGTCGGTCGGCGCGATCCTCTCGCGAAATTATGTAATCGGAACGCTGATGCTGTGGCTCGTGTATTTCATGGGCCTCGTGATCTTCTATCTGCTGATGAGCTGGATGCCGCTGCTCATGAACGAAGCCGGCTTCACGCCGGAGCGGGCCGCGCTGCTCACCGCGCTTTTTCCGCTCGGCGGCGGCATCGGCACGATCGCGTCGGGATGGCTGATGGATCGCTGGAACGCGAACGTCGTCGTGATGTGCGGATACCTGCTGACCGCCGTGTTCATCTTCGTGGTCGGTCAGGCGATCGGCAGCATCGGTCTCGTGAGCGCCGTGATCTTTCTCGCGGGCACGACGATGAACGGCGCGCAATCGTCGATGCCCTCGCTCGCCGCGATGTTCTACCCGACGCAAAGCCGCGCAACCGGCGTCTCGTGGATGTACGGCGTCGGGCGCTTCGGCGGCATCGCGGGCGTCGCGCTCGGCGGCCTCTTCGCGCAATGGAAGCTCGGCCTGCCCGCCGTGTTCGCGCTGCTCGCGGTGCCTTCGGTGATTGCGAGCGTCGCGCTTTTCGTGAAGCTCAAGGCGCATCCGGACACACGACGCGCCTGATTTTGCGCGGGCCGCGCGCACGACGCGCCGCCCGCTTCATTCATCGTCACGACAGGAAGCACACATGAATCAGGAACTGGAAACGCTGACCGGCACGCTGCACGGCCTGACCGCGGCGCTCAGCGTGGTCGCCGCGGCGTTGCCGCAACAGGCGTCGGCGGATGTGCGGGAGACGCTGCGCGAGATGATCGGCGAAACCGCGTCGTCGGACTTGCCCGGCGCGACGCTCGCGTCGATGCATTCGACCATCGCGCAGGTGATCGAGTCGATGGAGATCGGCCTGCGACGCTGATCTCGTTCAGGCGGCGCGCGCGGTGCGTGCCGTCTTCGGCTTCGCCTTCTTCGCGCTGGCCGCTTGCGCGCTCGCCTGCGCCTCCAGACCGCCGACGATGAAGTTCGTCAACTGTTCGAGCGTCTCGTTCGCGTCCCACGGATCGCACGCGCCTTTGGCAAGCACATCGAGTCGATGCGTGTCGGAGAACGCGTAGAGGTACGCGCCGATCATCATCGTGACGCGCCAGTAGAGATCTTTCGCGGGCAGGCCGGGCAGCGCGGCGCGCAGGGCCTGGACGTAGGCGTCGGTGGAATCGCCGTATGCGGTGCTGCGCAGGCTGTACGAGATTTCGGGCGGCTCCGTGTGCAGCCGCGCCTGCAGACGAATGAACGCGCGCCCGCCATCGGTCTTGCGCAGGGCGACGAGCGGCAGCAGAAACGCGCGCACGATATCGCGCACGTTCGCTTCTTTTCCGTCGGTCAGTTCGTGCAGCAGCGTCACGCGCTCTTCGGAGATGAGCGTCGCGCGGCGCAGGAACACCTGTTCGAAAAGCTGCTGCTTCGTGCCGAAGTAATACGTGATGAGCGCCTGCGTGACACCGCACGACGCGGCCACTTCCTTCAGCGACGTGCCCGCGTAGCCGCGTTGCGAGAAATCGACCTCGGCTGCATCGAGGATGTTTTCGCGCTGGTTGATGTTGCCCGTCGGGCGGCCGAGCCGCTTGCGCTTGCCCGACGCGCCATGTGCGCGGACGTGAGTGTTGTCGTCTGTCGTCATGCCTGAGCCGTGCTGCCGATGAAGTGAGAAGCCGCGTCCCGCTTGCGGCCGGATCGCTTCGTATTTTACGGGCGTTTCAGGCATGTTTCGGCGAATTCGTCCGATGCGCTCGTTTGAATGTTGACGGCCCGAGGTTCCTCGAAACCTGCGGGCCATCCGAGCGTCGGGCTAGTTGCAATATCCCTGCGATGCGAACGTGCCGCCGCCCGGCGCCGCGCCGCTGCACAGCGAATTCAGCAGCGATGCGATGTTGCCCGAGCCGTAACTGCCATAACTCGCGTTCGGATACTGCGTGTTCTGGCGGAACTGCGACGCGTAGTTATCCTTGGACGCGTTCGGGTCGGCGGAGCCCCACGAAGTCACGCCCACGATCGCCAGAGTCGACGAGTTGCCCACTGCCGCGCCGCCGGAGAGCGCGGCGTCGCGCGCCCGGAAGTTGACGATCCACGGGCCGCCGCTCGCACCGCCCGTGAGATTGCTCCCCTGCCAGAGTTGCGATGCGCCGCTGACGGTCGTCGTGTAGGTCGGGCCATCGGTGCGCTGCATGATCGCGCCGGCATCGAGCAAGGCGGGATAGCCGAAGGTCGTTACCGCCGCCGTCTGAAGGTTGCCGGTTTTCGACGACGATATGAAGGAATAGTTGTTATAGCCATAGTTCAGATAGCCGGTGATGTCGCCGATGAACTGATTCGACGCGTTCTTCGCAATCGCGATCACCGCGAGATCGTTGTTGCGCGCGGAACCCGATCCGGTATCGGTGCCGTTCGCCCATGCCGATGGCCGCACGAGTCCGGCCCACGTCCATCTGCCGTAAGGCGCGATCTGCGCCGCGGTGGCGCCGGAAGCGCCGTAGTGTCCGGGGATGAACTGCCAGCCCGAGTACAGCGAACTCCCGCTGCCGAACGCTTGCACGCAATGCGCCGCCGTGACGATCACGCTTCTGCGAACGAGGCTGGCGGTGCAATATCCTGCGGAGAATGTGAGTTTGCCGATCGCCCGGTACGGATACGTCGTGCTGAGAAAATTCGCGCTCGTGGTGCCGGACGCGCTCTGGTTGCCGTCCTGCACGCGGCCGGTCGTATAGGGAATGCCGAAATCGCCATACGCTCTCGTCTGCGCATTGCTCACGATGCCGCTCTGCGTGTTCACGCCCGCCGCATAAGGCTCGGGGCCCGTGTTCGGAACGATCGTCGATGTGTCCGGCGGCAGAAGCACATTGACGACAGGCTTGAGACTCGACAGATCGGCCATCGCGGCGCGCGATTCGGCCGGGTTCGTATTGACGATGACTTCATCGTCCGCATGTGCAATGTTCGCGCTCGCCAAAGAAAGTGCGACTACCGCCGTCGCCTCCACGCAGGCGACTTTTTTCGATCTTTTCATGACACCCTCCGGTTGATGGATACGATGTGTCGGATGAACATCGATCTTCTATTGCTTGGTATTCCTAAGTCTTATGAGTAATACCGCGCTGATCTGATTCATCGGATGCATTCGCGCGGGCATCGCTTCGAGTGCGATCGACGATGCCCCCGGTTCCGGCGCGCGCTTAACTTCGACGAATCCGGGCGCGCGCCGCGCAAACAATCAGGAAAGCGAAACAGTAATCAACTCTAGTTCAAATTTTGGCCGATTTGATCTCTTATCTTTGATCAGCGGATAGCGCTGGCACTCGCTCGATGTGTGACCGATTCGATCGGGTTTGCGGTTCATCGCACAGAGGGGTCTTGACGACATTCCTTCCATACAGATAGCCTACATATAGCTTTCGAACGAAGTCCGCGCGCCGTTTCTCCGATGTGCGATGCGGACGGTCGCAATGGCCGTCACTTCCGGCCATGACTTCAGCGAGCGAAGCCGCGCCGGGCGAACGCCTTCCGGCTATCTCGATCATCCGCAAACGTTCTCTGCGCGCTCCCGCACGGCGTTGCGCGACGCCGCCCTCGCCTCCGGTTAAGTACCGCACAGAACGCTGCGTGCAGCCTGTCATTCTTGCCCCACATCGCGTTTGACTCTCCAGGTGGACGCGTGGCGAAGAAACACTACAAGGGGCGCAAATGAGTAATCCTAAAAAATTCAAATTGAATACCGCGATCAAGCTCAGCGTGATTGTGATCGCGGCGGCCATGTCGAATTTCGCGTCGGCGCAGTCGACGGGAAATCCTTGCGGTCAAAATTCCGAGGAATGTGTGCCGATCGGCCCGGCCGCAGCGATGACGGTGGCCGCGATGGACTCGTCGACGAGCGTATCGCCGTCGACGGAACCGACGGTCGACACGGTATCGGCCGTCGTGCCCTTGCTCCAGGGCGGCCGCGGCGGCGATGGATCGGCCGGCGTGAGCTCGGGCGGCGGCAACTCGAGCGGCTCGGGTTCCGGGGCTGGTGCGGGCGCGGGCTCTGGCCAAGGTTCGGCCGGCAGCGGACCGGGCTCGACGGCCGGGGCTGGCGGCTCGAACTCGGGCGGCGGCAAGGGTAACGGATCGAGCGGCGGCGGCGACGGCAGCTCGGGCCCGGGTGGTGGCAATTCCGGCGGAGGGGATTCGGGCGGGGGCGATTCGGGCGGAGGGGATTCGGGCGGCAACACGGGCGGGGATGGTCACGGACACGGCCATGGCCATGGTCATGGCGATGGAAATGGCGACGGCCACGGCGATGGATGCGGTGATGGCGACGGCCACGGCGATGGCCACGGCGATGGCCACGGCGATGGACACGGCGACGGTCACGGCGACGGTCACGGCGACGGACATGGTCATGGTGACGGCGGTCAAGGTGGCATTGGTCACGGCGATGGCGGTCACGGTGACGGCGGTCACGGCGATGGTGGTCATGGCGATGGCGGTCACGGCGACGGCGGTCATGGCGACGGCGGGCACGGCGATGGTGGTCATGGCGATGGCGGTCACGGTGGCGTTGGCCACGGCGACGGCGGCCACGGCGACGGCGGTCACGGCGACGGCGGTCACGGCGACGGCGGGCACGGCGACGGCGGCCACGGCGACGGCGGCCACGGC
>NZ_OGTP01000021.1 GCF_900258035.1 Caballeronia novacaledonica
CCCGGCGCTCCGTTTACAACCACTTCTGGCCCCCACAAACAAAAATGCCGTTCAGCGCTAACTGAACGGCATTAGCCCACGCGGCTGCTTTTTTTTTGCGTTCGGGCCAGGAATCTAGCGCGTGAAGCGCTTCGCCCATGCGGGCGTCGCGGCGCTGTAGAACGCGTCGAGCGAACCGGCCGAAACGTGGATGCCCAGATGCCGCGCCGCCTCGACGAGCGCGTCGAGCGGCGCGTGCCGGTCGAGCGGCGCCGCGCCCGTCTGCTTGCTCAACTTTTCGCCGGCGTCGTTGTTGACGACGTCCACATGCAGATAAGCCGGCGTCGGCACCTTCAGGCACCGCTGCAGATAGATTTGCCGCGCCGTCGAATCGAGCAGATCGGCGCCGCGCACGATGTGCGTGATTCCGGCGTCAACGTCATCGACGACGACCGCGAGTTGATAAGCCCACAGCCCGTCCGCGCGCTTCAGCGCGAAATCGCCGACTTCGGTGGCCAGATTCTGCGTCTGCGGTCCCTGCCAGCGATCGACGAAGGTAACGAGCGCCGCGTCGCCGTCCGGCACGCGCAGCCGCCATGCGCGCGCGGGCTTGCCGTGCAGGCCGTTGCGGCATGTTCCCGGATAGGCGAGCGTCGCGTGGCGCGCGTGCGTGTGAACGAGCGAATCCGCGATTTCGCGTCGCGTGCAGCCGCACGGATAGATGAAGCCCGCCGCCTGAAGGCGTTCGAAAGCCGCCTGATACGCGTCGCCGCGCTCGCTTTGCCGGACTGGAGTTTCGTCCGAATGCATGCCGAAATGCGCGAGCGTCGCAAGGATTTCGTCGGCGGCGCCGGGCACGGTGCGTGGTGCATCGACATCTTCGATACGCACGATCCAGCTTCCGCCATGCGCGCGCGCATCGAGAAAACTCGCGAGCGCGCTGACGAGCGAACCCGCGTGCAGCGGGCCGGTGGGCGAGGGCGCGAAGCGGCCGCGATAGGTCATCGGCTCTCGTTTGGCTCTCAGGCCGCGCGGCTGACCTTTGCGCCGGGATGGCAAGCGGGGCACGTTTCGCCCGGCTTGTAAAACGGCGACGCCTGATCTTCGACCGGCACCACCGAGCGGCAGCCGAAGCATTGCGCGGTCGCCGTGGGCTGCAGGTTCGGATCGAGCGCCGTGCGGTAATCGAACACGAAACACTCGCCGGTGTAATGCGCGCCGCCCACTTCCTCGAAGTATTTCAGAATGCCGCCTTCGAGCTGATAGACATGCTCGATGCCGACTTCCTTCAGGTGAATCGCGGCCTTTTCGCAGCGAATCCCGCCGGTGCAGAACGACACGACGGTCTTGTCCTGCAGATCCGCGCGGTTCTGCTCGATCACGTCGGGAAACTCGCTGAACATCGTGATGCGGTAGTCGAGCGCGTTGTCGAACGTGCCGACATCGACTTCGAACGCGTTGCGCGTGTCGAGCATCACGACCGGACGGCCTTCGTCGTCATGGCCGCGGTCGAGCCAGGCCTTCAGCGTGGGCGCATCGACGGACGGCGCGCGGCCCAGTTCCGGCTTGATCGCGGGCTTTTTCATCGTGATGATTTCGCGCTTGAGCTTCACCAGCATGCGGCGAAACGGCTGCTTCGCGGAAAGGCTTTCCTTGAACTGAAGGTCGGCGAAACGGCCGTCGAAAAGCGCATCCGTGCGGATGTAATCGATGAATTCGCGGACTTCGGCAATCGGCCCCGCGATGAAAAGGTTGATGCCCTCCGGCGCGAGCAGAATCGTGCCTTTCAGGCCGAGCGCGTTGCAGCGTTCGGTGACGAGCGGCCGCCACGCGGGGCCGTCCTCGATGGTGACGAATTTGTAGGCGGAGAGATTCAGAATGCTCATGATCGGATGAAGCGCAAACGGCTGTAACGGGTAAAAAGGTGCGCGGATGAATCGCGCGCAAAACACGTATTATCCCGCAAACGGCGCATGGCTTTCCCGGATTCGATCCGCCGCGGCGCCGCGCCTTGCGCGTGCGCAATTTCGGGCGTGCGCGCGGCCTTGTCCGTTCGGCCAACGCGAGCGCCGCGCCCGTTTTCGCGTTTGCCCCGCATGTACAATACCGCCATGTCAGATCCCCGCTTCGTTCATCTCCGCGTCCACTCCGAATTCTCGATTGCCGACGGCATCGTGCGGCTGGACGACGTCGTCAAGGCTGCCGCAAAAGACGGACAAGGCGCGCTCGCGCTGACCGATCTCGGCAACGCGTTCGGTCTCGTGCGCTTCTATAAGGAAGCGCGCGGCAGCGGCATCAAGCCCATCGCGGGCTGCGATGTCTGGATCACCAATCCCGCCGATCGTGACAAGCCCTCGCGCCTTCTTCTTCTCGTGCGCGACAAGCAGGGTTATCTCAACCTGTGCGAACTGCTGAGCCGCGCATGGCTCACGAACCAGTATCGCGGCCGCGCCGAAGTGATGGTCGAATGGCTCGAAGAAGGTTTGGCGAATGGGCTGCTCGCGCTCTCGGGCGCGCAGACGGGCGATATCGGCATGGCGCTCGCGGCGGGCAATGCGGCGGCTGCGCAACGTCATGCCGAGCGCTGGGCGAAGCTCTTTCCGAACGCGTTTTACATCGAATTGCAGCGCGCGGGTCAACCCGGCGAGCAGGCTTATGTTCAGGAAGCGGTCAAGCTCGCCGCGAAGCTGAAACTGCCCGTCGTCGCGACGCATCCGCTGCAGTTCATGACGCCCGACGACTACACCGCGCACGAAGCGCGCGTCTGCATTTCCGAAGGCGACATTCTCGCGAATCCGCGCCGGCAGAAGCGCTTCACGAACGATCAGTATTTCCGCACGCAGGACGAAATGTGCGCGCTCTTCGCGGACATTCCGTCAGCGCTCGCGAACACCGTCGAGATCGCGAAGCGCTGCAATCTGACGCTCGAACTCGGCAAGCCGAAGCTGCCGCTTTTCCCGACACCCGATGGCATGTCGCTCGACGACTACCTCGTGCAGTTGTCGAAGGAAGGGCTCGAAATTCGGCTGCAACAGCTTTATCCCGATGAAGCCGAACGCGGCGCGCAGCGCGAAACGTATTACGCGCGCCTCGACTTCGAGTGCGGCACGATCATCAAGATGGGCTTTCCCGGCTACTTCCTGATCGTCGCCGACTTCATCATGTGGGCGAAGAACAATGGCGTGCCGGTCGGTCCGGGACGCGGCTCGGGCGCGGGCTCGCTGGTCGCGTACGCGCTCGGCATTACGGACCTGGACCCGCTGCGCTACAACCTGCTGTTCGAGCGTTTCCTGAATCCGGAACGCGTGTCGATGCCCGACTTCGACATCGACTTCTGCCAGGAAGGGCGCGATCGCGTCATCCAGTATGTGAAGGGCAAGTACGGCGCGGATGCGGTCTCGCAGATCGCCACTTTCGGCACGATGGCCGCGAAGGCGGCGGTGCGCGACATCGGCCGCGTGCTCGATCTCGGCTACATGTTCACGGACGGCATCGCCAAGCTGATTCCGTTCAAGCCCGGCAAGCACGTGACCATCGCGGATGCGATGAAGGAAGAGCCGACGCTTCAGGAACGCTTCGATTCCGAAGACGAAGTGCATCAGCTCCTCGAACTCGCGCAGCGCGTGGAAGGGCTCACGCGTAACGTCGGCATGCACGCGGGCGGCGTGCTGATCGCGCCGGGCAAGCTCACGGATTTTTGTCCGCTCTACACGCAGGGCGAGGACGGCGGCGTCGTCAGCCAGTACGACAAGGACGACGTGGAAGCCGTCGGCCTCGTGAAGTTCGACTTTCTGGGGCTGACCACACTCACCATTCTCGACTGGGCCGAGCGCTATATTCGCCGTCTCGATCCGTCGAAGAAGGACTGGAATCTCGCGCAGGTGCCGCTCGACGATCCGGCGTCGTTCTCGATCCTCAAGAAGGCGAACACCGTCGCCGTGTTCCAGCTCGAAAGCCGCGGCATGCAAGGCATGCTGAAGGACGCGCAGCCGGACCGCTTCGAAGACATCATCGCGCTCGTGGCGTTGTATCGTCCGGGCCCGATGGATCTGATCCCGAGCTTCTGCGCGCGCAAGCACGGGCGCGAGATCGTCGAATATCCGGACCCGCGCGTCGAGCCTGTTCTGAAAGAGACCTACGGCATCATGGTCTATCAGGAGCAGGTGATGCAGATGGCGCAGATCATCGGCGGATACTCGCTCGGCGGCGCGGACTTGCTGCGCCGCGCGATGGGCAAGAAGAAGCCCGAGGAAATGGCCACGCATCGCGAGATTTTCGCGGAAGGCGCGGCGAAGAACGGCCTCACGCGCGCGAAGGCGGACGAGACCTTCGACCTGATGGAGAAGTTCGCCGGCTACGGCTTCAACAAGTCGCACGCGGCCGCCTATGCGTTGCTCGCGTATCACACGGCGTGGCTGAAGGCGCATCATCCGGCGGAATTCATGGCGGCCAACATGTCGCTCGCCATGGACGACACCGACAAGGTGAAAATCCTCTTCGAGGACTGCATCACGAACGGCATGGCCGTGCTGCCGCCGGACATCAATCACTCGGCGTATCGCTTCGAGCCGGTCGCGGAACCTGATGGCAAGCGCTCGAAAACCATTCGCTACGGTCTGGGCGCGGTGAAGGGCAGCGGGCAGAACGCGATCGAGGAAATCCTGCGCGCGCGCGAGGACGGTCCGTTCGTCGATCTGTTCGATTTCTGCGAGCGCATCGACCGTCGTGTCGTGAATCGTCGCACGGTGGAAGCGCTGATCCGCTCGGGCGCGTTCGACACGCTGCATGCGAATCGCGCGCAATTGCTCGCCTCGGTGCCGCTCGCGATGGAAGCCGCCGATCAGGCCGCCGCCAACGCCATGCAGGCCGGCCTCTTCGACATGGGCGACGCGCCGCTCGCGAAACACGAATACGTCGACGAACCCGAGTGGTCGGACAAGAAGCGTCTGCAGGAAGAGAAAACCGCGCTCGGCTTCTATCTGTCGGGCCATCTCTTCGATGCGTACAAGGGCGAAGTGCGCCGCTTCGTGCGCCAGAAAATCGGCGAGCTGAAGGAAGGGCGCGACAAGCTGGTCGCGGGCGTCATTTCGGCGATGCGCACGCAGATGACGCAGCGCGGCAAGATGCTGATCGTCAATCTCGACGACGGCAGCGGGCAATGCGAAGTCACCGTCTTCAACGAGCAATTCGAAGCGAACAAGGCGCTCTTCAAGGAAGACGAACTGCTCGTCGTGCAAGGTCAGGCGCGCAACGACGCGTTCACGGGCGGCATCCGCTTCACCGTCGATACGGCGATGGACCTCGAACGCGCGCGCAGCCGCTATGCGCAATCGGTGAAGGTCGAGATGAACGGCAACGCCGATGCCTTGCGCCTGCGCCGCGTGCTCGAAGCGCATGCGGCGGGCGAACAGGCCGCGCCGCCGCCGATGCCAGTGAAGGACAACGGCCGCCAGCGTCAATCCGCGCCGATTCCGAACGGGCTTAACGTGAGCATCGTCTATCGCAGCGAGCATGCCGAAGGCGAAGTGCGCCTCGGCGACGCGTGGCGCGTCAAGCCGACCGACGAACTCATCACGGCGCTGCGCGGCGAATTCGCGGGCAGCGCGATCGAAATCGTCTACTGATGCGCATCGGCATATCGGCGAATGCGCTGAAGCATTCCGGCGGTCTCGAGCGCTACGCGATGGATCTCGTGCGCGGCCTCGCCGCCGCGGGCTTCGACGGCAAGCGCAGGCCCGCGTTCTTCGCGCGCAAGATCGATATGTCGCTGCCCGAGAGCCGGCTGATCGAGGCGCATCGCATCAAGGTGTCGTTTCTGCCGGGCAAACTGCGCGACGCGTATTTCTCGTGGAAACTGAAGCGCGCACGCAGGCGCGCCAAGGTCGATGTGCTCATCGGCTGCAATCGCGTGGAAGGGTCCGAGATCGCCGTTTGCGGCGGCACGCACATCGGCTTTCTGCGCGCGACCGGGCGGCGCGAGAAGCGCTCCGACACGCGGCAGATCGCGCTGGAGCGCCGTCAATATGCTCAGGCGAAGGTGATCGTCGCGCATTCGGACATGATGAGCGACGAACTGCGCGCGCTGTACGGCGTGGACATCCGCAAGATCCGTGTGCTTTATCCGCCCGTCGACGGCGCGCGATTCTCTCCGGTCGATGCCGCCGCGCGCGCCCGTCTGCGCGAACGATTCGGTTTCAAGCCCGACGAAACCGTGCTCCTGTTTCCGTCGAGCAGTCACGAACGCAAGGGCTTGCCGCTGATCGAAAAGGCACTCGCCGGCTTGAACGTGGTGATCGCGGTCGCGGGCCGCGCGCCGGAGAAACCGGCGGCGAACGTGCGCTATGTCGGTTATGCGAAGAATATCGAGGACGCGTATCGCGCGGCGGATTTCACGATTCTCGCGTCGAGCTACGAGCCGTTCGGCCTGGTCGGCATCGAATCGGTGATGTGCGGCACGCCGGTGATTTTCCCGAAGTGCATCGGCTGCTGCGATGCGATCGCGGATCACGCGAAGCACGTCTTCAAATCCGGCGACGCCGACGATCTGCGCCGCACCGTGCTCGACGCCATCGAAACGCGGCGTAACGCCGCGCGCGTGCCGGACGCAGCGGTGCGCTACGACACGCGCGTCGATACGCACGTCCGGGCGCTGATCGATATCGCGCGCGAGATCGATTCGAAGCGCTAGGGCGTTCAGCGCATCTCGTCGAAGTGTGCGAGTTTCAGGAACCGGTAGTAGACCGTCTGCGCGTTGAACACCGCGATCATGAAGCCGGCTTTGCCGTCCAGAAACCCGCGTCGCAACACGTAAGTCCGCACGAATGCCCACGTGCCGCGCGTGAGCGCGGTGCCGAAGCTGCCGCGCTTGCCCGCTGCGTGACGCTGCTGCGCGCCCGCCGTGGAGTACGCGTCCAGCTTGCGCAGCACCGCTTCGAAGTCTTCGTAGGAGTAGTGCATCAGCTTGCCGGAGAGGCGTGCGGGCGGCTTGCCTGTGGACGGCACGAGCCGCTCGTGGACGAGATCGGGCGAGAAGCGCGCCGTGCCGCGCCGGAACAGCCGCGGAATCCAGTCCGGATACCAGCCGCTGTGTTTCACCCACACGCCGCAGAAGCTCGACAGGCGATCGACCGCGTAGATGTCCGCCTGCGGATCCGTGATCGCCGCGCGGATCGAAGCCGCGAGTTCCGGCGACACGATTTCGTCGGCGTCGATCGAGAGCACCCAATCCGTCGAGAGCGCGTCGAGCGCGCGGTTCTTCTGCGGGCCGAAGCCCGGCCAGTCGCGCGCCTCGATCACCCGCGCGCGATGTGCCTCGGCGATGCCCACGGTCGCGTCGGTGCTGCCGCCGTCGACGACGACGATTTCATCGGCGAAGGAAACCGCCTGGAGGCATTGCGCGAGCCGCGCGGCGGCGTTGTGGGTGATGATGGCGATGCCGAGGGTGGGGCGGGACATGGAGCGTGAACCGGCGTGCGTGTTGCTATAATTATCGGATACTGGCTGGACGTGGCGCCATCGAGGCATTCGGCCATGCCCGGACCAGACGTAAAGAGGCTGCGGGCCTCTTTTTGTTGTCAGGATTGATAGAGGCCGATAGTGTGCCTGACGGGAGCGCGTAGCAAAAGATCGATCGAGGCGAGTTTGGTTCCCAGCACATCCGTCATCAAGGATCAATTTTCCTTTCGCGAGCCGCATCGATGTTCATGAAAACAACGCGGCCTGACGAACTCCATCTGCAAGCGGGAGCGCGCATCGCTCCTGTTTCGCCTGTGAGCCGCCGCGAGCAATCCTGTTTTTGATTCTATGAGCCGACTCTCCGGGCGCATACGCATCATTGCCCGAGCGATACCCAAGCTTGCGTTCAAGGCGTTCCGCCGCAGGCCGACCGACGTGTCGAGCATCCTGATCGCGCATCATTTGCTGCTCGGCGATACCTTGCTGCTGACGCCGCTCGTCGCGAAACTGCGCGTGCGATATCCGCACGCGCGCATTGCGCTTACTTGCCCGAAAGCAATCGTGCCGCTCTACGCGGGACGTCCTTATGGCGCGCAGGCGCTGCCTTTCGATCCGCGCGATGCGTCGAGCGTTTCGGCCGTGCTGGCATCCGGCCCGTACGATCTCGGTATCGTCGTCGGCGACAACCGCCATGCGTGGCTCGCCATCGCCGCGAAGTGCCGCTGGATCATCGGCCACGGCGACGATACGCCCGCGTGGAAGAACTGGCCGCTCGACGAGTCTCATCCGTATCCGCCGGAACCCGCCGCATGGGCCGACATCGCCGCGACGCTGATCGACGGGCCGCCGCCCGCGCGCTATCGCCCGAGCGACTGGCCGACGCCGGCGGGCGCATCGATCGCGCAGGCGGACGCGGCGCTCGCTCGACCTTACGTGGTGCTGCATCCGGGCGCAAGCACGTCCGTCAAGCGCTGGCCGCACGAACGCTGGCGCGCGCTCGCCGGACGCATCGAGGCGCTGGGCTACACGCCGGTTTGGAGCGGCGGTCCGAACGAAGCCGATCTCATCCGCGCGATCGACCCTGAAGCGCGGTATCCGAGCTTCGCGGGCCGCATGGGGCTCGGCGAACTCTGGCATCTGTTCGCGCATGCGCGGGCTGTGGTGTGCCCGGACACGGGCGTCGCGCATCTGGGACGCATGGCGGGCGTGCCGACGGTGACGCTCTTCGGCCCCGGTAACGCGATGATCCACGGCGCGGGCGAATTTTGGCGCGACGCGCGTTTCAGGCCGGTTACCATCGTCGATATGCCATGCCGCGACGAGCCGGACATTTTCCGGCGGCACGTTTCGTGGGCGCGCCGCTGCGATCGCAACGAAACGACATGCGTCGCGTGGCGCGGCGATCACGCCGAATGCATGGGCCTCCTCTCCCTCGATGCGGTGAGCCGGGCACTCGAGGAGATGTTGACGGAAGGTCTATGACGACTACAACGTATCGTTTCAAGCCGGATTGGTTTCTCTGGATCGGCGCGCCCGTCATTCTCTTCGTCGTGGCGTTCGCCCATATGACGGCGCTCGAAAACATCGCGCTCGGGTTCATCGGCGTCGGCACGATCGCGCTGGCCGCGACGCGCGGCGCGCCGTCGCCGCTGCGCTGGCCGCTTCTCGCGCCCGCGGTGGTCTGGGCCGCGTGGGCGCTCGCGTCGGTGTCGTGGTCGGCTTATCCGTCCGAGAGCATGCACGCTTGGCTCGACGAAGTCTTCTATCCGCTCTTTGCTTTTTTCGGTTTCTGGCTGCTCGGCGCGCGCACGGAGCGCCCCGAACGTTTCGTGTTCGCGCACTGGCTCGGCTGCGTGCTCGTGGCCGTGATCAGCGTCGTCTATTGGGGGCAACTGCAGCCGCCGACCGCCGACACGTTCATGCTGCACTTCTACAACCGCGTCGGGCACACGAGCACGGTCGCGCTCTTCGCGATGGCGCTCTTCACCGGCCTGATGCTCAGTGGCCGATGGCGCGTGATCGGCGTGACGGGCGTGCTGCTCGGCGTTTTCATCGGCGTCGCGACGCTCAACCGGTTCTTCGGCCTCGCGGCGTTCGTCACGCTGGTGATCGCCTTGTATCCGCTCTACCGGCGGCACATGCTGGTCGCGTCGGCGGTGCTGCTGCTCGTCGCGGCGGCGGTGATCGGCACGCTCGAATTCAGTTCGCGCAGCCGTTTCGCGCTGCATCCGCCGCCGTTGCCCGCGCACGGCGTGACGATCGAAGGCGATCGTATTCCGGTGCCGTCGTTCCTGCCGGGCATCGGCGACACGCTCGCCGCCGATACGCGTCCGCGCCTGTGGGCGTTCTACGGCAAGGTTGGCGAGCCGCATTCGTGGATCGGCGTCGGTTTTGGCAAGCCGTTGCCCGGCCGCGTGTACAAGCAGGAGATTCCGCCGCGCCTGCTCGCCGCGGAACCGCAGGCGCTGACGCACGCGCACAACCTGTTTCTGAATACGTGGCTGGAGACGGGCATCGTGGGCGTCGTGCTGGAGGCGGCACTCTTCGCGGCGCTCGCCATCCGTTTCTGGCGCCTGAGGCGCGAACTGCCGTGGCTGGCCGCGGGGGGCATCGCGCTCATCGGCGGGATGGTCGCGAAGAACTCAACCGACGACTTCATGTGGCAGACCACCGCGCTCGCGTTCTGGTGCTTCGCCGGACTGATGCTCGGCCGGGGCGAGCGTCTGACGGGCCGTCTGCCGCCGCCGCGCGCGCCCGCGCAGGCGCAACAGTAGGCGCTGCGGACAGGTTCCGTCGACGTAGCCGCTCACAGGATTAGAATGGCGGATTCTCGTGTGCTGATCCGCACCGCGAATCGAACCGGCGCACTCCCATGCAAACCGAACACCGAGGAAAGTTTTGAACGAGAAGCAGACATTGCGCAAGACCATCGGCGCGGGCGAAAGCAGCTCGCCCACAGCCGTCATGAAACGGCTATGGCCGTACATTCGTCCGCTGATGGGCATGGTGCTTCTCGGCCTCTTGACGATGGGCATCGTAGCCGCGACCGAGGCGGGCATCCCGATGCTGCTGAAACCCTTGCTGGACCACGGTTTCGGTTCCAAGAGCAGCGATCACGCGAAGTGGCTCGTGCCGGCCGCGGTCATCGGCCTTGCGCTCGTGCGCGGCTCGGCGCAATACGCGTCCGGCTATTTCCTCTCGTACGTGACGAACAAGATCCTGCTGCAACTGCGGCTCGAGATGTTCCACCGCATGATTCACACGAGCGCGGGTTTCTTTCAGCGCGAGACCGCGAGCACGGTCATCAACGCGATCGTTTTCGAGGTCAACCAGATTCTGAGCGTGCTGTCGAGCGTGGTCGTCACGCTCGTGCGCGACTCGCTCACGGTCGTGTTTCTGCTCGGCTATCTGTTTATCCTCAACTGGCGGCTCACGCTGATCGTCGCGGTCATTCTGCCGGCGATCGGCTGGCTCGTCAGCAAGATCAACCGGCGGCTGCGGCGCCTGAACCGCGAGCATCAGACACTGACTAACGAGTTGTCTTATATCGTCGAGGAGACGGTCGGCGGCTACAAGGTCGTGAAGGTGCACAACGGCGAGCCTTACGAAATCGGCCGCTTCACGGAAATGAGCCATCGCCTGCGCGGTTACTCGATGCGCATGCAGGTATCGGGCGGACTTGCACAGCCGCTCACGCAGTTTCTCGCGTCTATCGCGCTTGCCATCGTCATCACCATCGCGGTCGTGCAGTCGGCGAACGATCAGACGACGGTCGGCGGTTTTGTCGCGTTCGTCACGTCGATGCTCCTCGTGATCTCGCCGCTCAAGCATCTGATCGACATCAACCAGCCCTTGCAGCGCGGCATGACGGCGGCCGAGCTGATTTTCGGGCTGATCGACGAGCCGTCCGAGCCCGAAGGCGGCGGGCGGCGTCTGCCGCGCGCGCGCGGCGAAGTCGAATTCCGCGACGTGACGTTCAGCTACGGCTCCGTCGATCGGCCGACGCTCGATCGCGTGTCGTTCAAGGTCGCGCCGGGCGAGATGGTCGCGCTCGCCGGGCCGTCGGGCAGCGGCAAGACGACGCTCGTGAATTTGCTGCCGCGCTTTTTCGATCCGCGCGCCGGTCACGTGCTCGTCGATGGCGTGCCGCTCGACGAATACAACCTGCACGACTTGCGCGGCCAGCTCGCGATGGTCAGCCAGGACGTCGTGCTCTTCAACGATTCGATCGCGGCGAACGTCGCCTATGGTCAGACGCCGGATCGCGAGCGCGTGATGTCGGCGCTTGCCGCGGCGAATCTGTCGGATGTGGTGGCGTCGCTGCCGGATGGCATCGATACGCTGATCGGCGGCAATGGCATGCGCCTGTCGGGCGGGCAGCGTCAGCGTCTCGCGATCGCGCGTGCGATCTATAAGGACGCGCCGATCCTGATCCTCGACGAAGCGACCTCGGCGCTGGATTCGGAATCGGAGCGGCACGTGCAATCGGCGCTCGAGACGCTGATGAAGGGACGCACGACGCTCGTCATCGCGCACCGGTTGTCCACGATCGAGCGCGCGGACCGGATTCTCGTGATGGAAGCGGGGAAGATCGCGGAGCAGGGCAGTCATGCCGAGCTGTTGCGCAAGGATGGGCTGTATGCCCATTTGCATCGGATTCAGTATCAGCAGCAGGCGGCGTGAGGTAAAGGTAAAGACGTTGATGAGGCGCGAAGGGTTGACTGACCTGGTATCGATACTAGGAACAATCGCCTTTCGCGATTGCGCTTACATGAGAGACCATTTGCTCTCCTAAAGGGAGATATTTCAATGGCAAACTATAAATACGGCAAATTCCTCAATCAGAGCGACAACGCCGCATTCGACAGAGTGACTGATCCGGGACACGAAGCGCCTCATTCCGGAATATATCGATGTGAAGGGTGCGGTGAGAATATCGTGTCCACATACGGTCACCGGCTTCCGCCGCAGAATCATCATCAGCATAACCAAGCCCAAGGCTCGATTCGATGGCGCCTCATTGCGGCAACGCATTGAGCGTATGACGTAATATCCCCCACGAGGGATGCCCAAGGGTTTGCTCAACCTTGGGCGACATGCGCCGTCGTCTACATCAACACAATGTCATACTGCTCCTGCGACAAATTACTCTCCACCTGCAACGAAACCGGCTTCCCGATAAAATCCATCAGCATCGCCAAATGCTGCGATTCTTCTTCGAGAAACAAATCAATAACCTGCTGCGAAGCCACGACCCGAAACTCGCGCGGATTAAACTGCCGCGACTCGCGCATGATCTCGCGCAGCACGTCATAACACACGGTGCGCGGCGTTTTCACCTGACCCTTCCCCTCGCACGTCGGACACGGCTCGCACAGCACATGCGCCAATGACTCGCGCGTGCGTTTTCTCGTCATCTCCACGAGTCCGAGTTGCGAGAACCCGTTCACCGTCACCCGCGTCCGGTCCCGCGACAAAGCCTTCTTCAGCTCCCCCAGCACCTGATCCCGATGCTCGACATTCTCCATGTCGATGAAATCGATGATGATGATCCCGCCAAGATTCCTCAACCGCAGTTGCCGGGCGATCGTATGCGCCGCTTCGAGATTCGTCTTGAAGATCGTGTCGTCGAAATTGCGCGCGCCGACATAGCCGCCCGTATTCACGTCGATGGTCGTCATCGCCTCGGTCTGGTCGATCATCAGGTAGCCGCCCGACTTGAGATCGACGCGACGCGACAGCGCCCGCTGAATCTCCGCCTCGATGTTGTACAGATCGAAAAGCGGGCGCTCGCCCGTATAGTGATGCAAACGCGACGCCACCGCCGGCGTGAATTCCGCCGCGAAGTCGGCGAGCATCTGATAGGTTTCGCGCGAATCGACCTGAATGCGCGTGGTGTCGTCGTTGACGAAGTCGCGCAGCACGCGTTGCGCGAGATTCAGATCCTGATAGAGCAGCGAAGTAGGCGGCACGCGCTGCGCTTGCGCGACGATCGTCGCCCAGGTCTTGCGCAGGTACGCGACATCGGCCGCAAGCTCTTCGCTCGACGCGTCTTCGGCGATCGTCCGCACGATATAGCCGCCTTTCTCGTCGGCGGGCAGGACGGCCGTCAGACGCGCGCGCACGGCCTCGCGCTCCGCCTCGCTCTCGATCTTCTGCGAGATGCCGATATGCGGCTCCTGCGGCAGATACACGAGCGTGCGCCCCGCGATGCTCACCTGTGTCGAAAGCCGCGCGCCCTTCGTGCCGATCGGGTCTTTCACGACCTGCACCATCAGCGATTGCCCTTCGAAGACGATCTTCTCGATCGGCGTATGCGGCGCCGACGAATGCGGCTCGCCCGCGATGCGCGGATGCCAGATATCGGCGACATGGAGAAACGCGGCGCGCTCGAGGCCGATATCGATGAACGCGGACTGCATGCCCGGCAGCACGCGCACGACCTTGCCGAGATACACATTGCCGACGCGCCCGCGCGACAGCGTGCGCTCGACGTGAAGTTCCTGAACGGCGCCTTGCTGAACCAGTGCGACGCGGCTTTCCTGCGGTGTGACGTTGATCAGGATTTCTTCGTTCATGGCCTGTTTAGAATGCGACGCGCGCCACGCGCAAGAGGGCTGCTGTTTCGAAAAGGGGCAAACCCATGATACCCGAATAGGACCCGTCGATTCGCTCGATGAACTCCGCCGCACGTCCCTGTATGCCGTACGCGCCCGCCTTGCCGAGCGGCTCGCCCGACGCCGCGTAGCGCTGCAGCGCAGCACGGCCGGCCGGGGCGAAGCGCACCGTCGAGCGCGAGAGCGCGGGTTCGAGCAGCACGCCATCGGCATCGACGACGGCGAGCGCCGTCAGCACTTCGTGCTCGCGGCCCGCGAGGCGTTCGAGCATCGCGACGGCGTCGTCTTCATGTTGCGGCTTGCCGAGGATCAGGCCGTCGATGGTCACGGTCGTATCGGCGACGAGAACCGGCGCGCTCGCATGGCCGCCCGCAACCAGCCGCGCGCGCGCCGCATGCGCCTTCAACGCGCACACGCGCACGACATACGCATGCGCGGATTCGCCCGGCAGCTCGGCTTCGAGCGCTTCGGCGTCTTCATCGGGACGGGGAAGGAGAAGTTCGTACCGCACGCCGAGCTGACGCAGCAGCTCCTGACGGCGCGGGCTTTGAGACGCGAGATAAACGAAGGGATGAGTCGGCATCTTGAAGTCGGTTCGAATGGCGCGCACGGCATTCGATCCAACATCGAAGAGCCTCACGCGCGATGGTAGGGATGATTCTGCGTGATGCTCCACGCGCGGTAAAGCTGTTCGGCAAGCAGCACGCGCACCATGCCGTGCGGCAGTGTCAGACTCGACACGCGCAGCAGCAGTTCGGCGCGCGCTTTCACAGCCGGATCGAGCCCGTCCGCGCCGCCGATCACGAACGCGACATCGCGCCCGTCCTGCTGCCAGCCGGGCAGGGCGTTCGCGAGTTGCATCGTGGTCCAGTCGCGGCCGCGTTCGTCGAGGGCGACGACGCGCGCGTTCTTCGGCAAGGCGGCTTCGATGCGCTGCTTCTCGGCGGCCATCACGCTCTCGGCATTGCGCCCGGACGAGCGCTGCTCGGGCTTGATTTCCTTCAGCTCGATGCGCAGTTCGGGCGGCATGCGCTTCGCGTATTCGTCGAAGCCATTCGTGATCCAGTCGGGCATCTTGTGTCCGACGGCGAGGATGACCAGCTTCATCGAATGAAGCGGCTTCAGTGCTTGCGCGTGGTCTTGCGCGCGGGACGTTTGACTGCGGGCGCGTCTTCGTCGTCCTCGTCTTCGTCGGCGGTCACGCGCGCGCCGCCGAACATGTTCGGCGTTTGCAGCTTCACGCGCACGGGTTTGTCGCCCCAGACTTCCTCGAGGTTGTAATACTGGCGCAGCGCCGGTTGCAGGATGTGGACGACCGCGTCGCCGCAATCGACCAGCACCCATTCGCCGATCTCTTCGCCTTCCGTGCTGACGATATCGCCGCCGGCTTCCTTGACCTTCTCGCGCACGCTGTTGGCGAGCGCCTTGGTCTGCCGGTTCGACGTGCCGCTCGCCACGACCACGCGGTCGAACAGCGATGTCAGGTGAGTGGTGTTGAACACTTTGATGTCTTGCGCCTTGACGTCTTCGAGACCGTCGATGATCGCGCGTTGAAGCTTCTGAAGTTCCATGGTTACCGTGTCTGGTACAGGTGATGTTGAACAATATAGTCCCATACCGCGGGTGGGACCTGAGCGCGGGCATCGTGTTCGTCGGTCATCGTGCGCGCTGCCTCGCGGATCGCCGTGGCGGATACGTCGAGCAGAAGCGTTTCGTCGATGAGCACGTGCCCGTGCGGGCTCGCTTGCAGTGTTTCGGGCGACGCGGCGCGCCTCGCCGTTTGCGCGGCGACGGCCGCCGGCAGCGTCGAGACATCGAATCCCGGCCGCGTTTCCACGCAGATGTGCGCGTAGTCGAAAAGCCGCATCCATTGATGCCACGAGTCGAGCTTGACGAACTGATCCGCGCCCATCAGCAACGAAAGCGATGCATCCGCGCCTAGGTGCGCGCGCCAGTTCGCGAGCGTGTCGACGGTATAGGTGTCGCCCTGGCGGTCGATTTCGTCGGTGGCGACAGAGACCTGCACGCCGTCGAGCACGAGCGATTCCGCCGCCGCGCGCGTCATCGCCAGCCGATGCTCCGGCGCCGATACGCCCGCCTTCTGCCACGGCTGACCGGCGGGCAGCAGCACGAGTTCGGTGAGCCGCAGCAACTCGACGAAGCGCCGCGCGAGCGCGAGATGCCCGTTGTGGATCGGATCGAAGGTGCCGCCGAACAAACCGACGCGCTTCACGCAGGGCGTCACAGCCATTCCCGCCGCACCAGGAAATCTTCGTACAGCCGCGCTTCCGGCGTGCCGGCCTCGGGTTTCCAGTCGTAGCGCCAGTTCGCGGCCGGCGGCATCGACATCAGAATCGACTCGGTGCGCCCGCCGCTTTGCAGACCGAAGTGCGTGCCGCGATCGAACACGAGGTTGAATTCGACGTAGCGCCCGCGCCGGTACGCCTGGAACTCGCGTTCGCGCTCCGAATACGGCGTTTCGCGGCGACGCTCGATGACCGGCAGGTACGCGTTCAGAAACGCATCGCCGACGCTTCGCATCATCGCGAACGAGCGCTCGAAGCCGGGCTCCGAGAAATCATCGAAGAAAATGCCGCCGATGCCGCGCTGCTCATTCCTGTGCTTCAGATGGAAATACTCGTCGCACCACGTCTTGAAGCGCGGATACAGGTCCGCGCCGAACGGATCGAGTGCGTCGCGGCACACCTGATGGAAATGCCGCGCGTCTTCCTCGTAGCCGTAGATCGGCGTGAGATCCATGCCGCCGCCGAACCAGAAGATCGGCGCTTCGCCCGGCTTCGTCGCGGTGAGCATGCGCACGTTCATGTGCACGGTGGGGCAGTGCGGATTGCGCGGATGCATCACGAGCGAGACGCCGAGCGCCTCGAAGCCGCGTCCCGCGAGCTGCGGACGCGCCGCGCTCGCGGACGGCGGCAACGCGTCGCCCTGCACGTCCGAAAAGCCGATGCCGCCGCGCTCGAAAAACCCGCCGCCTTCCAGAATGCGCGTGACGCCGCCGCCGCGCAGAGGCGCGCCGGGCTCGCGGGTCCAGGCATCGGTGGCGAAGGCGGTGCCGTCGAAGGCGCCGAGGGCATCGGCGATGCGCGTCTGCAGGCCCGTCAGATAGTCGCGGACGGCGCCGATATCGTGGGCTGCGTCGTGTTCTTTGCGTGGTTCCGCGCTGCGGTTCGGTTCACTCATCGATTGCTGCTGGTCGGTCCGGGGTTTACCCTTCGTTTTCGAAACGCTTAAAAGCATGCTGCCGGACACGAGGTCCGGCAGCGCGTCGGCGCGTGCGGCAAACGCCGCGCGGTGGCCTTGTCAGTGCTTGTCGGCTGGCTTGTCCGCGGACTGCTTGCGGTTCACCGCCCGATAGCCGATGTCCCGGCGATACTGCATGCCGTCGAACGAAATCTGGTTGACTGTATCGTAGACCACGGATTGCGCGCCGCGCACGGAATCCGCCAGACCGACGACGCACAGCACCCGCCCGCCCGAAGTCGTGAGCTTTCCGTCGGTGAGCGTCGTGCCCGCGTGGAAAGTGACGGAATTGTCGGTTTCCGCCGGAATGCCGCTGATGCGGTCGCCCTTGCGCGGCGTCTCCGGATAGTTGTGCGCCGCGAGCACGACGCCGAGCGCCGTGCGGCGGTCCCAGTCGAGATCGACGCTATCGAGCTTGCCGTCGATCGCCATTTCCACGACCTTCGAGAAATCGCCCTTCAGGCGCGCCATGATCGGCTGCGTCTCCGGATCGCCCATGCGGCAATTGAATTCGAGCGTTTTCGGGTTGCCGTTCGCGTCGATCATCAGGCCGGCGTACAGGAAACCGGTGAAGCGGATGCCTTCGCCTTCCATGCCGCGCACCGTCGGCAGGATGATTTCGCGCATCACGCGCGCGTGCAGTTGCGGCGTGACGATCGGCGCGGGCGAGTATGCGCCCATGCCGCCGGTGTTCGGGCCCTTGTCGTGATCGAGCAGGCGCTTGTGGTCCTGGCTGGACGCGAGCGCCAGCACATGCTTGCCGTCGACCAATACGATGAAGCTCGCTTCCTCGCCCGTGAGAAATTCTTCGATGACGACGCGCGCGCCCGCGTCGCCGAGTTTGTTGTCGGCGAGCATCGAATCGACGGCGGCGTGCGCTTCCTCCAGCGTCATCGCGACGACGACGCCCTTGCCGGCCGCCAGTCCGTCCGCCTTGACGACGATCGGCGCGCCTTTTGCGTCGATATACGCGTGCGCGGCGGCGATGTCGGAGAACGTCTCGTATTCGGCCGTCGGAATGTTGTGGCGCTTCATGAACGCCTTCGCGAAGTCTTTCGAGCTTTCGAGCTGGGCGGCTTCCTTGGTCGGCCCGAAAATTTTCAGGCCGCGCGAGCGGAACACGTTGACGATGCCCGCAGCAAGCGGCTGCTCCGGCCCGACGAGCGTGAACGCGACATGTTCTTGCTCGGCGAAATCGGCGAGCGCGGCCGGGTCGGTGATGTCAACGTTGCGCAGACGCTCGTCCTGCGCGGTGCCGCCGTTGCCCGGCGCCACATAGACGATCTGCACGCGCGGCGACTGCGCGAGCTTCCAGGCCAGCGCGTGTTCGCGGCCGCCGGAACCGACGACGAGTAACTTCATTTGATTCCCCGAAATCCTGACAAAAAGCGGCTTGAGAAAAAGCGGCGGGCGCACGGCCTCTGACGTGCGCGCTCGACAAGGGTCGAAACGTCGCGAAGGCGGCTCGCGCTGACATCGGCTGCGTCACGCGCCTTCCAGGGGCGATGCGGCGCCGCGAAAGATCGGGCGGCGCTGCTCCGGCATGCGAGCCGTAGCGAAAGATGTTCCACGTGAGGGCGGGGCGGTGTTCGGTTCCGCCGCGCCCTGTGCGACACGAAGCTCAGTCTTCGTTGATCGCGGCGTTTGTATAGACTTCCTGCACGTCGTCGAGATTTTCGAGCGCATCGAGCAGTTTTTGCATCCTGGCCGCATCGTCGCCGCTGAATTCGACTTCCGTTTGCGGTTTCATCGTCACTTCGGCGAGTTCCGCCTTGAAGCCCGCGGCTTCGAGCGCGTCCTTCACCTTTTGAAAGTCGTTCGGCGGGCAGACCACTTCGATGCTGCCGTCCTCGTTCGTCACGACGTCGTCGGCGCCGGCTTCGAGCGCGGCGTCCATCAGCTTGTCTTCCGGCGTGCCCGGCGCGAACAGGAACTGGCCGACGTGATCGAACATGAACGACACCGAGCCGTCCGTGCCCATGTTGCCGCCGAACTTCGAGAAGGCGTGGCGCACTTCCGCGACGGTGCGGGTGCGGTTGTCCGTCATCGTGTCGACGATGATCGCCGCGCCGCCGATGCCGTAGCCTTCGTAACGGATTTCTTCGTAGCTCGCGCCATCTACGCCGCCGACGCCGCGCTGGATCGCACGGTTGATGTTGTCCTTCGGCATGTTGGCGTCGTAGGCCTTGTCGACGGCCAGACGCAGGCGCGGGTTCGTATCGGTCTCGCCGCCGCCCATGCGCGCCGCGACCTGGATTTCCTTGATGAGGCGCGTCCAGACCTTGCCTTTCTTCGCGTCAGCCGCGGCTTTCTTGTGCTTGATGTTGGCCCATTTGGAATGACCCGCCATTACCTTTCTCCGTCGCGCGCGGGCGTCGTGCCGTGCGCCTAGTGTGCTGTCGTGCTTTGTGGTGCCGAATGTGTCTGTCCGTGCCGCGCTCGTCGGACGGCAGCGGGTTCGCTCGAGGATCGTCGGACCCGGCGTAACCCGATCGGGAACAGACCGAAATTTTAGCATGGCGGGGCATGCTCCCAGAACCGCCGCGCGCGGACCGTCGCGGGAAAAATGATGCAAACAACGTGAAATTCCGGCGAATCGCGGCGAAATCGTGCAAAGGCCGCCGTAAACGCGCACCGCCGCGCGAATGGCGCGGCGGTCGAAGTTGAATCGCGCAATGAAGCGGATGCTCAGTTTTTCGTGCCGAAGAGGCGATCGCCCGCGTCGCCGAGTCCCGGAACGATATACGCATGCTCGTTCAGATGCGAATCGAGGGACGCAACGTAGAGAGTCACGTCCGGATGCGCGTCCTGGAACACCTTGACGCCTTCCGGGGCCGCGACCAGCGCGACGAACACGATGTTCTCGCCCAGCACGTTGCGGCGCTTCATCACGTCGACGGCATGCACCGCCGAGTAACCGGTCGCGACCATCGGGTCGCACAGGATGAAGACGCGCTCTTCCAGGTCGGGCGGGAGGCGCACGAGATACTCGACCGGACGATGATCCTCGGCCCGATACACGCCGATATGCCCGACACGCGCCGACGGCACCAGATCCAGCAAACCGTCCGACATGCCGATGCCCGCCCGCAGCACCGGCACGATCGCGAGCTTCTTGCCGGCGATCACCGGCGCGTCGATTTCGACGAGCGGCGTTTCCACGCGCTTCGTCGTAAGCGGCAGCTTGCGCGTGATTTCGTAGCCCATCAGCAGCGTGATTTCCCGCAGCAGCTCGCGGAACGTGCGCGTGGACGTGTCCTTGTCGCGCATGTGGGTGAGCTTGTGCTGGATCAACGGGTGATCGAGGATGAAGAGATTGGGAAAGCGGCTGTCTTGTTTCATGGGTCCCGCGCGCGCTGCGCGTCCTGCTGGTGTGATGTTCTGCCTTCCACGATGGGGGAAGGCAGTGGCGACAGTTTACCCAAAAGCCCGCGCGCCCCTAAGAAGAATCGTATGAGCGGTCCCGGGCGCCCGCCGACGTTGCCGCCCCGATTCTTCTAGAATTGCGCGAGAGGCGTTTTTACGCCGATCGCGACAACGACACGGAGGATGAACGATGGACATGGGTATCGCGGGCCGCACCGCGCTGGTGTGCGCGGCAAGCAAGGGCCTCGGACGGGGCTGCGCCGAAGCGCTCGCCGCCGAGGGCGTGAATCTGGTCATCACGGCGCGCACGGCGGAAACGCTCGAAGCGACGGCCGCGCACATCCGCGCGCAATACGGCGTCACCGTCACGACGGTCGCGGGCGACATCACGACGCCCGAAGGCCACACCGCCGCGCTCGCCGTGTGCCCGTCGCCGGACATTCTGGTCAACAACGCGGGCGGGCCGCCGCCGGGCGACTTCCGCACCTTCACGCACGACATGTGGATCAAGGCGCTGGAAGGCAACATGCTGACGCCGATCGAACTGATCAAGGCGACCATCGACGGCATGATCGAGCGCGGCTTCGGGCGCATCGTGAATATCACGAGTTCGTCGGTGAAGGCGCCGATCGACGTGCTGGGCCTCTCCAACGGCGCGCGTTCCGGGCTGACGGGCTTCGTCGCGGGCGTTGCGCGCAAGGTCGCTTCGACGGGCGTCACGATCAACAATCTGCTGCCGGGCACCTTCGACACCGACCGCATCGCCGTGACGATGGAAGCGCAGGCGAAGGCGCAGAACATCTCCATCGAGGACATGCGCGCGCGTCGCGCGCAAAGCCTGCCCGCGGGACGCTTCGGCACGTCCGAAGAGTTCGGCCGTGCATGCGCGTTCCTCTGCAGCGTGCACGCGGGCTACATCACCGGTCAGAACCTGCTGATCGACGGCGGCGCCTATCCCGGCACGTATTGATCGAGGACATGCACATGACCACACGCGTCGCGCTGATCGCGCACGACATGAAGAAGGACGACATCGTCACGCTCGCGGGCGAGTTCGTCGACACGCTCGCGCAATGCAGCCTCGTCGCGACCGGCACGACCGGCGGACGCATCGCGGCGGCGCACGGGCTGGAGGTCGAGCGCAAGCTCTCCGGCCCGCACGGCGGCGATTTGCAGATCGGCGCGGAACTGGCGGAAGGCCGCGTGGATATCGTGATTTTCCTGCGCGACCCGATGACCCCGCAACCGCACGAACCGGACATCAACGCGCTCGTGCGCGCCTGCGACGTGCACAACGTGCCGTGCGCGACGAACGTCGCGACGGCGCGCATGATTCTCGACGACTTGCGTCAGCGCTTTGCGCAGGCGTCGTGAGGACGAACAAGGAGAACGAAACGATGACCAAGGCAATCCGATTCGACAAGGCAGGCGGCCCGGAAGTCATGAAGTGGGTCGACGTGGACGTGGGCGCGCCGGGCAAGGGCGAGATCCGCGTGAAGCATCACGCGGTGGGGCTGAATTTCATCGACGTGTACTTCCGCACCGGTCTCTATCCGATGCCGCTGCCTGGCGGCCTCGGCATGGAAGCCGCCGGCGAGGTGACGGCCGTGGGCGAAGGCGTCACGCAATTCAAGCCGGGCGATCGTGTCGCATACGCGTCGCGTCCGCCGGGCGCGTATGCGCAAGAGCGCGTGATGGCGACGGATTATGTCGTCAAGCTGCCCGATTCGATCGGCTACGAAGACGCCGCGTCGATCATGCTGCAAGGACTGACCGCGCAATATCTGCTGCGGCGGACGTATCGCGTGAAAGCGGGCGACACCGTGCTGATCCACGCGGCGGCGGGCGGCGTCGGCATGATTGCGTGCCAGTGGGCAAAGGCGCTCGGCGCGACGGTGATCGGCACCGTCGGCTCGGACGAGAAAGCCGAGCTTGCGAAGGCGCACGGCTGCGATCACCCGATCGTCTACACGCGCGAGAACTTCACGCAGCGCGTGCGCGAGATCACCAACGGCGCGGGCGTGCCGGTGGTCTACGACTCTATCGGCAAGGACACGTATATCGCGTCCCTCGATTGCCTTGCGCCGCTCGGCCTCTTCGTCAGCTTCGGCAATTCGTCGGGGCCGCTGCCGCCGCTCGATTCGTCGGAACTCGCGGGACGCGGCTCCCTGTATTTCACGCGGCCGACCCTCTTCAGCTACATCGCCAAACGCAGCGATCTCGACACGATGGCGGCGGAACTGTTCGAAGTCGTCTCGTCGGGCAAGGTGAAGACGAACGTGCGCCAGCGCCATCCCTTGTCCGACGCGGCGCGCGCGCATGAAGAACTCGAAGCGCGCAAGACCTCGGGCTCGACCATTCTTCTGCCTTGAGTTCGAACCTGACGGCGACCGTCGTCCTGATCGAGGATGAAAAGCAGATTCGCCGCTTCGTGCGCGTGTCGCTCGAAGCGCAGGGCATGACGGTTCACGAGGCGGAGACGGGCCAGAAGGGGCTCGTCGAAGCCGCGACGCGCAAGCCCGATCTCGTGATCGTCGATCTCGGTCTGCCCGACACCGACGGCATCGACGTGATCCGCGAACTGCGCGGCTGGACCGAGCTGCCGATCATCGTGCTGTCGGCGCGCACGCAGGAAGAGGAGAAAGTCGCCGCGCTCGACGCCGGCGCCGACGATTACCTCACGAAGCCCTTCGGCGTGTCCGAGCTGATGGCGCGGATTCGCGCGCATCTGCGGCGGCGCAATCAGGCGCAGGCGAGCGAGACGCCGGTCGTCGCGTTCGGCGATGTCAGCGTCGATCTCGCGCTGCGCCGCGTCACGAAGCACGGCGAGAACGTGCATCTGACGCCGATCGAATATCGCCTGCTATCGACGCTCGTGCGCCACGCGGGGCGCGTGCTGACGCATCGGCAACTGCTGGTGGAAGTGTGGGGGCCGTCGCATGTCGAAAGCCCGCATTATCTGCGCATCTACATGGCGCATCTGCGTCAGAAGCTCGAGCGCGATCCCGCGCAGCCCGAGCATATCGTGACGGAAACGGGCGTCGGCTACCGGCTCGTCGGCGCGGCGTGACGGAGGCTGCGCGCGGGTTCGAACCTGAGCGAATCCAGCAAGATATCGATGGGCTCATCGCCGCCGGCGAACGCGATCATCCGGTTGCTGATTCCGAGCGTCACGCATTGCAGCGCGATGCGCGCGACGTCTGCGCGCGACACCTCGGGCGTGTGTTTCGTGAGTTCGCCGGCAAGCGCGACCGCGCCGTGCGCCGGTCCATCCGATAGCGGTCCGGGCCGCAGAATCGCATAAGGCACGCCGCGATGCGCGACGTATTCGTCGGCTTCGCGTTTCATCCGCGAATAGTGGCGCAGCGCAAAGCCGCTGCGCTCCGGATAAAACGCCGACAACGCGCTGATGACCACGAGCTGCTGCACGCGCCTGCGTTTAGCGTAGTCGGCGGTGCGCATGACGGCGTCGCGGTCGATCGCGCGTTCCTCGTGCACGCTGTCCGTATCCGCCGATCCGGCCGCGTAGATCACATGCGTGATGTCGTCGAAGGCGTGGGAGAAGTCGTTGGCGAGATCGCCGAGGACGATTTCGGCGCCCATCGCCGCGAACTCGCTCTTGTGGGCGGATTTGCGCAGCATGGCGCGAAAGGGCGTGGCCGCTTCATGGAGACGCCCGGCGATGAGCCGGCCCGTGCGGCCGTGCGCGCCGATCAGCAGAACCTTCAGCGTTTTCATGCGGGACGCTCCTTCGCCGTGGGTCTTTACCGCTTTACCCGACAAAGTAGGTCATTTTCGGACGGTGTGCTGCGGGACGCGTTTGCGCCCGCAGCATTTTCACTCCGTGGCGTTCGCCGGACGCGCGCGGCCCTGGCGACGCGCACGCCGCGCTTCCGCGCGAATGCGGAAGCGGTCCATATAGAGATAGACGACGGGCGTCGTATAGAGCGTCAGCATCTGGCTCACGATCAGCCCGCCGACGATGGCGATGCCGAGCGGCGCGCGCATCTCCGAGCCTTCGCCGGTGCCGAACGCGAGCGGTAGCGCGCCGAGCAGCGCGGCCGCCGTGGTCATCATGATCGGGCGGAAGCGCAGCAGGCACGCTTCGCGGATCGCGTCTTGCGGCGTCTGTGCGCCGTGGCGCGTCGCCTCGATCGCGAAGTCGACCATCATGATCGCGTTCTTCTTGACGATGCCGATGAGCAGAATCACCGCGATCAGCGCGATGATGCTGAACTCGGTCTTGAACAGCAGCAGCGCAAGCAGCGCGCCGATGCCCGCCGACGGCAGCGTCGAAAGAATCGTGATCGGATGGATGTAGCTCTCGTACAGGATTCCAAGCACGATATACACGGCCGCCAGCGCCGCGAGAATCAGCAGCGGCTGGTCGTTGAGCGATTGCTGGAACGCCTGCGCCGTGCCCTGGAAACTGCCGTGGATGGTCTGCGGCACGCCGATTTCGGCCATGGTTTCGTAGATGGCGGCGGTCGCCTCGGACAGCGACTTGCCCGGCGGCAAGTTGAACGAGATCGTCGACGCGACGAACTGGCTCTGGTGATTCACCGAAAGCGGCGTATTGCCCGGCCCGAACTTCGCGATGGCCGACAACGGGACCATGGTTTCCTTCGACGTCGATACCGCCGCGCCCGACGACGAACCGTTCTTGCCCGTCGCCGCGATCGCGTTGGTGGCGGAGTTCTTCACGGCGGCGAGCGCGAGCGCGGCGTTGGTGTCGGTCGCGCTGGTGGACGCGCCGCCCGCGCCCGTCGAGCCGGTAGCCGATGTGGAAGCCGTGGTGGTCGTCGATTGCGTCGATGCCGATCCGCTCGCCGTGCCGCCCGACGTGCTGACGTAAATCTGCTTGAGCGTCTCCGGGTTCTGCCAGTATTTCGGCGCGAGTTCCATCACCACGTGATACTGCGAAAGCGGGTTGTAGATGGTCGAGACCTGGCGCTGGCCGAACGCGTCGTAGAGCGTGTTGTCGATCTGCGCGGGCTTGATGCCGAGGCGCGCGGCGGTCGAGCGGTCGAACGTGACCATCGCTTCGAGGCCGCCTTGTTGCTGGTCGGAGTTGACGTCGGTGAGTTCGGGGCGCTTTTGCAGCGCGTCGGTGAGCAGCGGTCCCCACTTGTAGAGATCGGAGGTCGTGTCGGACAGCAGCGTGAACTGATACTGCGCGTTCGACTGCCGTCCGCCCACGCGAATGTCCTGCACCGCCTGCAGGAACGTGCGCGCGCCCGCGACATCCGCGAGCGGCGTGCGCAGACGGTTGATCACCTGGTCGGCGGACACCTTGCGCTCGCTCTTCGGCTTGAGCGAGATGAACATGAAGCCCGAGTTGGTCGAACGCCCGCCGGTGAAGCCCGCGACGCTATCGACAGCCGGGTCCGCCTCGACGATCTTCATCATCTCCGTGAACTTGATTTTCATCGCCTGGAACGACGTGCTCTGGTCCGCCTGAATGCCGCCGATGATGCGCCCCGTGTCCTGCTGCGGGAAAAAGCCCTTCGGCACGATGACGTACAAGTAAATATTCAGCCCGATGGTCGCGAGCAGAATCAGCAGAATCGTGCGCGGATGCGCGAGCGCCCAGCCGAGCGTGCGCGCGTAGGCGCGCTGCATGCGGTCGAACTGGCGCTCGAGCCAGCGCGCGACGCGGCCTTCTTCCTTGCGCTCGTGCGGTTCGTCGAGCAGGCGCGAGCACATCATCGGCGTGACGGTCAGCGACACGACGAGCGACACCGCGATCGCGAGCGAAAGCGTCAGCGCGAACTCGCGGAACAGCCGCCCGACGATGCCGCCCATCAGCAAGATAGGCAGGAACACCGCGACGAGCGACACGCTGATCGACAACACCGTGAAGCCGACCTCGCGCGCGCCCAGAATGGCGGCCTCCATGCGCGGCACGCCTTTCTCCACGTGCCGTGTGATGTTCTCCAGCACGACGATCGCGTCGTCGACGACGAAGCCCGTCGCGATGGTCAGCGCCATCAGCGAGAGGTTGTCGAGCGAGAAGCCGAGCAGATACATGGCCGCGAAGGTGCCGATGATCGAAATCGGCACGGCGACGCTCGGTATCAGCGTTGCGCGCCAGTTGCGCAGGAACAGGAACACGACCATCACGACGAGCGCCACCGCGATCACGAGCGTCAGTTCGGTATCGTGCAGCGATGCGCGGATGGTGGTCGAGCGGTCGGCGGTCGGCGTGATCTGCACGTCGGCGGGCAGCGCCGCCTGAAGCTGCGGCAGCATCGACTTGACGCGGTCGATCGTCTCGATAATGTTCGCGCCCGGCTGGCGATAGAGAATCACGAGCACCGCGCGCTTGTTGTTGATGAGACCGAGGTTGCGCAGGTCTTCGACCGAATCGACCACTTCGCCGACATCCGAGAGTTTCACCGCCGAGCCGTTGCGGTACGCGACGACGAGATCCTTGTACTGCGAAGCCTTGCTCGCCTGATCGTTGGTGTAGAGCTGGACGCGGTTGCCCTTGAACTCGATCGCGCCCTTCGGACTGTTCGCGTTCGCCGACGCGAGCGCCGCGCGCACGTCTTCCAGTCCGATGCCGTAGTGAAAGAGCGCGCCCGGCTCCAGCTCGACGCGCACCGCCGGATTCGCGGAGCCGCTCACGTCGACTTCGCCGACGCCCGGCACGGTCGACAGCGTCTGCTGCAGCACGGTCGCGGCGGAATCGTACAGCGAGCCCGCCGTGCGCGTGGGCGACGACAGCGCGAGCACGAGAATCGGCGCGTCGGCGGGATTGACCTTGTGGTAGGTCGGGTTCTGGCGCAGCGCGGTCGGCAGATCGGCGCGCGCGGCGTTGATCGCGGCCTGCACGTCGCGCGCGGCGCCGTCGATGTCGCGATTGAGGCCGAATTGCAGCGTGATGCGCGTCGAGCCGACCGAACTCATCGACGTCATCTCGCTCACGTCGGCGATGGTGCCGAGATGCCGCTCCAGCGGGCTCGCGACGCTCGTCGCGACCGTCTCCGGACTCGCGCCGGGCAGCGACGCCTGCACGGAGATCGTCGGAAAATCGACCTGCGGCAGCGGCGCGACGGGCAGGCGCACGAACGCGAACATGCCCGCCAGCGCGATGCCGATCGCGAGCAGCGTCGTTGCGACCGGCCGGGCGATGAAGATGCGCGACAGGTTCATGGCTCAGCGTCCCTCACTGGCCGGCGCCGGGGGCGTGCCTCGGTGAAAACGCGCGCGCAGCCTGCGGGCGAGCGAATCGAAGCCTAGATAGATCACCGGCGTCGTGAAGAGCGTGAGCAATTGCGACACGATCAGACCGCCGACGATCGCAATGCCGAGCGGATGCCGCAACTCCGAGCCCGCGCCCCAGCCGAGCATGAGCGGCAACGCGCCGAGGAGCGCGGCCATCGTCGTCATGAGAATCGGGCGGAAGCGCAGCAGGCACGCCTGGAAGATCGCCTCGCGCGGCGGCTTGCCTTCCTCGCGTTCGGCTTCGAGCGCGAAGTCGATCATCATGATCGCGTTCTTCTTCACGATGCCGATCAGCAGCACGATACCGATGATGCCGATGATGTCGAGATCGTGCCCGGTGATCATCAGCGAGAGCAGCGCGCCGACGCCGGCGGACGGCAGCGTCGAAAGAATGGTGATCGGATGGATGAAGCTCTCGTACAGCACGCCGAGCACGATGTACATCGTCACGATGGCCGCGAGAATCAGGAACAGTTCGTTCGAGAGCGAAGCCTGGAACGCGAGCGCCGCGCCCTGGAAGCGGATCTGGAACGACGCGGGCAGGCCGATGTCCTCCTTCGCCTGTTCGATCGCCTTCACCGCTTCGCCGAGCGACGCGCCCTTGGCGAGATTGAAGGAGACGGTCGTCGCGGGGAACTGGCCCAAGTGCGTGACGAGCAGCGGCGCGGCGCGCTCGTGGAACTTCGCGATGGCCGAAAGCGGCACCTGCCCGTTGCTCGCGGTGGAGGAGGGCAGATAGATGCCGTTGAGCGTGTCGCTGTAGTGCGCGTCGCTCGGCTCGGCTTCGAGAATCACGCGGTACTGGTTCGACTGCGTGAAGATCGTCGAGATGATCCGCTGGCCGAACGCGTCATAAAGCGCGTTGTCGACGGTCGCGGGCGTGATGCCGAAGCGCGCGGCCGTCTCGCGGTCGATCTCGATGTACACCGACTGGCCGTTTTGCTGCAGGTCGGTGGCGACATCGGTGAGGATCGCCGTGTGTTGCAGGCGCTCGACGAGCTTCGGCACCCATTCCGCGAATTCGGACGGATTCGGGTCGGTCAGCATGAACTGATACTGCGTCGGGCTGACGGTCGAGTCGATGGTCAGATCCTGCACCGGCTGCATGTAGAGCTTGATGCCCGGAATGTCCGCGACTTCGCTCTGAATCGTGCGGATGATGTCGCTCGACGTGTTGCTGCGGTCGTCGCGCGGCTTCAGGTTGATGAGCATGCGCCCGCTGTTGAGCGTGATGTTCGTGCCGTCGACGCCGACGAACGACGTCAGGCTTTCCACGTCCGGGTTCTGCAGAATCTTCTGCGCGAGCGCCTGCTGCTGCTGGGCGACGGCCTGATACGACGCCGCCTGCGGCGCCTGCGTGATCGCCTGAATGACGCCCGTGTCCTGCGTCGGGAAGAAGCCCTTCGGAATATAAACGTACAGCACGGCCGTGAAAATGAGCGTGAGCACGAACACGAGCAGTGTCGCGCGCTGGCGCTCCAGCACCCATTCGAGCGCGACCGCATAACGCCCGATCACATAATCGATGAACTGATGCGCGCGCGCCTCGAAGCGCTTGCTTTCCTTCGGCGGCGTGTGGCGCAGGAGCTTCGCGCACATCATCGGCACGAGCGTGAGCGAGACGATCGCCGAAATGACGATGGTCACCGCGAGCGTGATCGCGAATTCGTGGAATAGGCGGCCGACCACGTCGCCCATGAAGAGCAGCGGAATCAGCACGGCGATGAGCGAAACCGTCAGCGAGATGATGGTGAAGCCGATCTGCTTCGATCCCTTCAACGCGGCTTCGAGCGGCGGTTCGCCTTCTTCGACATAGCGCGCGATGTTCTCGATCATGACGATGGCGTCGTCGACGACGAAGCCTGTCGCGATGGTCAGCGCCATCAGCGAGAGGTTGTCGAGCGAGAAACCGCACAGATACATGATCGCGAGCGTGCCGACGAGCGAGAGCGGCACGGACAAGCTGGGGATGATCGTCGCGTAGACGTTCGCGAGGAAGAGGTAGATCACCAGCACGACCAGCACGACGGAGAGCGCGAGCTCGAACTGCACGTCGCGAACCGATGCGCGGATGGTCGTGGTGCGGTCCGTGACGACGCGCACGTCGAGCGCCGCCGGCAGCGCCTGCTGCAACTGCGGCAGGATTTTCTTGATGCCGTCCACGACCGCGATCACGTTCGCGCCCGGCTGGCGCTGCACGTTCAGGATGATCGCGGGTGTGGCATCGACCCACGCGCCGAGCTTCGTGTTCTCCGGCCCCTGCACGATGGTCGCGACGTCCGTCAGCATGATCGGGCGGCCGTTGCGATAGGCGACCACCGCGCTCTTGTAGGCGTCGGCGTCGGTGAGCTGGTCGTTCGCGTTGATCGTGTAGGCGCGCGTCGGGCCGTCGAAGTTGCCCTTCGGCGTGTTGACGTTGAGATTCGAAATCGTCGTGCGCAGGTCGTCGATGTTGAGCCCGTACGATGCGAGCGCGCGCGTGTTCGCCCGGATGCGCACGGCGGGGCGATTGCCGCCGCTCACCGACACGAGGCCCACGCCCGCCACCTGCGAGATTTTCTGCGCGAGGCGCGTGTCGGAGAGATCCTGGACCTGCGTGAGCGGCAGGGTCTTCGAGCTCACCGCGAGCGTCATGATCGGCGCGTCGGCGGGATTCACCTTCGCGTAGATCGGCGGCGCGGGCAGGTCGGACGGCAGCAGGTTGCCCGCCGCGTTGATCGCCGCCTGCACTTCCTGCTCGGCGATATCGAGCGGCAAGTCGAGGCTGAACTGCAGCGTGATGACCGATGCGCCCGCCGAGCTTTGCGACGACATCTGGTTCAGGCTCGCCATCTGCCCGAACTGCTTTTCGAGCGGCGCGGTGACGCTCGATGTCATCACGTCCGGCGACGCGCCCGGATAGAACGTCTGGACCTGGATCGTCGGATAGTCGACGGCGGGCAGCGCCGAGAGCGGCAAAAAGCGCAGCGCGACGAGGCCGACCAGCATGATCGCCGCCATCAGGAGCGCCGTGCCGACCGGACGCAGGATAAAAATGCGAGATGGGTTCATGCCGGATTCGTTGCTTTATGCGTGAGCGCTCACTGCGATTGCTGCTGCCGGCGATGTCCGCCGCGATGCGCGCCGGAAGCGCCCGATGCCGCAGCCGCGCCGGACGCGCCCGAGGCCGCTTGCGCTTTTTCGGCCGGAATCGTGATCTTCGCGCCTTCCTTCAGGCGGTCGGAGCCGTCGATCACCACGCGCTCGCCCACTTGCAGCCCGGACTTGATGCTCGTGCGTTCGCCATCGACCGGGCCGGTCTTCACGTTGCGCACCGTGACGGTGTTGTCCGGCTTCACGACATAGACGAACGAACCGGACGAGCCGTTCAGCACCGCCGAGGTGGGCACGATGGTCGCGTTCCTGATGACATCGACGAGCAGCTTCGTGTTCACGAACTGATTCGGGAAGAGCATGCTCTCCTTGTTGTCGAAGGTGGCGCGCAGCTTCACGGTGCCGGTGGTGGTGTCGATCTGGTTGTCGACGGTTTCGAGGTAGCCCGCTTCGAGCGACGTGGTGTTCGCGCGGTCGTACGCCGTCACGGACATCTTCGTGCCCGCGTGCAGCGGCTTGAGAATGGCGGCGAGGTTGTCTTCGGAAGTTGTGAAGATCACGCTGATCGGCTGCAACTGCGTGATGACCACGACGCCGTTGGTGTCGCCCGTGGTCACGTAGTTGCCCGGATCGACCTGACGCAAGCCCACACGCCCCGACACCGGCGCGGTGATGCGCGCGTAGGTCAGATCGAGCTTGTAGGTATCGACGTTCGCCTGATCCGACTTCACCGCGCCTTCGTACTGCTTCACGAGCGACGCTTGAGTATCGACCTGCTGCTTCGCGATGGAGTCCTGCGACAGCAGCGTCTGATAGCGCTGCAAGTCCAGACGCGCGGTCTGCAGCAACGCCTGGTCTTTCGCGAGCGCGCCTTGCGCGTTGCGCAGCGAGATTTCGTAGGGACGCGGATCGATCTGCGCGAGGACGTCGCCCTTCTTGACCATCTGGCCTTCCTTGAACGCGACGTCAACGAGCGTGCCGTTCAACTGCGTCTTGACCGTGACGTTCGCGAGCGGCGTGACGGTGCCGAGCGAATTGATGACGACGGGCATTTCGCCTTGCGTGACGGTCGCCACGTGCACCGGCTGCGGCTGGCTCGCCGCGCCCTGCGCGCCACGCCGCCCGCCCTGACGCGCTTCGGGCTGGCCGCTCGCGCCGCCGCCGCTGCCGCGATTCCATGGATGCCACCACGCGACCGCGCCGGCGACGATCAGGATCGCGACGATGAGCGGCACGATACGGCGCCGCCGCGGCGCGGATTCGATGGCGGCGGGCGTCGGAGGCGTCGGAGGCTTCGGGCGCGGCTGCGCGGGAGGATTCTTTTGGTCGTCCATCGGTTCGGTGGCTGGGTCTTTCAAATCTGTACGGAGCGCGGACGGGCGGCGGTCACGGTTCGGACGCGCAAGGCGATGCGCCGCGCGCATGAACCGTGACCGAAGCGGAGGCCGTGAAAATCGCGGGGCCGTCGAAAGCGGCGGGAAAGCCTGCCTGTCGAGTCAGGCCGGGAATCCGGCGCGGCCCCGGTGCGCGCGAAGCATGATGCTACGTCTCGCACCGGGGGCCGTCTACCGGCCATTCTTTCTGTTGATTACGACTGTTACACGCGCGCCGACGCGAGCTTTCGACGGGGCTTCGCTCGCGCGCCGTGCAGTCGCGTAGTCTAACCGGCGGCGCGTATGGCGTTCGTCGCGCGCGTGCCGCCGATCTCGCGCGTGATCTGCTCGATGCAATCGAGCAGGGCCGGCGCGACTTCGCCGATCAGTACGTCGTGCGGGCATTGATGCGCGGCCCCGCCGCAGTTGACCGAATAACGCTCCTCCGACGGCCCGACGAATCCCGCCGCGACCGCGTTCAGCCCCTGATGCCATTCGCCGACGGAAATCGCGAAGCCGAGGCGCAACGCATCGTCGAGGCCGCGCTGCAAGCCGCCCGCGATGGCCGGCCAGTCGTCGCCCGATGCGGTCTGCAGGCTGCCGATGAGCGCATGTCGGTCCGGCTCCGACAAGACCGCGAGATACGCGCGGCCGACCGCCGTGCGGCAGAGGTCCATCCTGCCGCCGACTTCGAGCCGCGAGACGAGCACGGCGGAGCGCGGCCGGATGGCATCGATTACAACCATCTCCAGACGATCGCGCACGGCGAGGTGAACGGACAAGCCGGTGCGTTCCGCGAGCCGGATGAGGAACGGGCGCGCCCGTGCGCGAATATCGAAGTTGCGCAAGAATCCGTTGCTCAGTTCGAGAACCGATGCCGTCAGCACGAAACGTTCGCTGTCGGGCAACCGGAGCAGCAGCCCGACACCGACGAGCGTCGCGGTGATGCGCGAGATCGTGGGCTTGGGGATGCCGGTCCAGTCGGTCAGTTCGCGATTGCTCACGGGCGCGTCCGCGGCGGCGATCCGGCGCAATACGTCGAGCCCGCGCGCGAGCGCCGTGACTTCCTCGCCGTCCTTTTCCCGGGCGCGTTCCCGGCCCGGCGACCGATCATTTTGCATAGGCATTTGTTTTGTGAAACATTGTTTTATTTGATGGCGGCCGCAATTCTACAGCGCTGCATCGCGAAACTTGCAAACGATGCAAACCTTCACGATAAGCTGTATTCACGATGAAACTTTTCTGGCAATCATCGTGCCTTGAACGGAACTTGGGCAGTTGCCCAAACCGTGAAGTTTTGCTTGACTTAGGCAGTGATCCCGGAAAAAATGGAACCGAATTTCGAAACCGAAGGTGATGTGCGCGTCGGCGCTTTCCGCTCAAGGCTCGAAATACAGGCTCTCAGGTTCTAGCACGGCCCTCGGAATGGCTAGAACTTTTAAGGCGCTACGGAAACGTAGCGCCTTTTTTTTCGTACTCACGTTCGCCAAAGCGCTCTGGCGCGAATATACCTGAAGGGCATGGGCCACCGTGCGCGGCCGCTGAAGGGAATACCGGGAGGGGAGGAGGTCGGCGGTGGAGATCTTCACCGCCCGATGCAGAACGCGGCGCACAGGGCGCCGCGTCGAGGGAATCAGTACATGTTGTTGAATACGCGAGGCTGCTTGAGCAGGCGCTTGCCGCGCACAATCCAGTAGATGCTCGCACACACCAGCAGAAGCGCGACGGACAGCACCACGAGCGGCGAAATGCGCTCCGGCGCGGGTGGGCTCGTCGCGATGAACAACGCCGTCAGAAACGCCACGCCCGCCTGATAGAACGAGCGGCTGGCGAGATTGCGGCGCATGCGCGGCGTGGTGAAGGGGGAATTGGGAGCGCGAGTGAACGGCTCGAACAGCACCAGACCGGCGACGAGGGCGACGGCGAAATTCATGAAAAGCATGATGCGAGACTGAGTGGAGGCGGGACGTCGCGAATATATGTCACCTGGGTACGCCGCCAAAAGCAGAGGTCTCTTAAATGTAGAGGGAAAATTCTATTTCCCGTGATTTGCTGCGCCGCGCTCGGCGGCGGTTCCGGAAATGACCGGCGAGGCCAGTCGCCCGCCAGTCAGGTTCCCCTATGATGCAAGGTTTCAGAGTTCGATTCGCGTGCCGAGCAGCGCGAGAAATTGCCGGATCCACGCCGGATGCGCGGGCCACGCCGGCGCGGTGACGAAGTTCGCATCGGTGACGGCGTCGTCCACGGCGATGTTCGCGAAGGTCGCGCCGGCGAGCCGCACTTCCGGCGCGCATGCCGGATAAGCGGAAATGCGCCGCCCCTCGATCACACCCGCCGCCGCGAGCACCTGCGCGCCGTGGCAGACGGCGGCGATCGGCTTGTTCGACCGCGCGAAATGGCGCACGAGTTCGAGCACGCGATCGTCGAGACGCAGATATTCCGGCGCGCGTCCGCCCGCGATCGCGAGGGCGTCGTAACGGCCGGGATCGACATCGTCGAAGCTTGCGTTGAGCGTGAAGCGATGGCCGGGCTTTTCCGTGTACGTCTGATCGCCCTCGAAGTCGTGGATCGCCGTCTTCACGTACTCGCCGCGCTTCTTGCCCGGGCACACCGCATCGACCGTATGGCCGACCGCCTGAAGCGCCTGGAACGGGACCATCGTTTCATAGTCCTCGGCGAAATCGCCGGTGAGGAAAAGAATCTTCTTCGCTGCCATCGCTGGACCTCGTCAGGGAATGAGTTGTCGGACGCACCGTGCCGCGCGCAAAGCGGGCGGCGCAGACCAGTCTACTATTCATGTCGCGCTTCTCATGTGACACGCCGGTGCCGCATTCGGGAGCGGCGTGGCACCGGCAGCGTATGATGTGCGCGGGTTTTGAGATCACGAATCAGGCGGAAGGCAACACCATGCAAATGACTCCCATGAGCCGTATCGCCGTGGCGCTCGCGGCGCTCGGCGTGCTGGCCGCGTGCGAGAAGCACGACGCGACCGCCGGACAGGCAGCGGGCGCATTGAACAATCTCGCGAGCCAGACGAGCCAGAAGTTCGATCAGGCGGCGAGCTATGTCGGCCAGAAGGTCGATGCGGCGAAGCAGTCGGCGCAACAGAACATCGATAGTGCCGGATCGATGCCCGACGTGTCGGCGAGCAGCGTGGCCGCAACGGCGCGCTCGAATTTCGACAACGCCGCGAGCGCGACGAACGCCGCCATCAACAATGCCGCGAGCGCGACGGGCGCCGGCCTGCAATCGGCGGGACGCAAGCTGCAGGAATGGTCCGCGACGAGCAGCGGCGCGTCGAGTCCGCAGGCGAGCCCGGCAGCCGACGGCAGCGGCACCCGCACGGAGATGGACAAGTAGCGCGCATTCGTCTGAAAAATCGGCGCAAATCAACTTAACATTCGGTTACGTCGCCGTTGGGCGGCGTTCGTGTCTCAGCCGCTAAACTGGCGGTCTTTCAGAAATCGAGACCGTTATGAAGTCACGCAAGCTCGCGCGCGTGCGCGCGGCGGCGTCTGTCGCGATGTCCTGGATGGCGGCGCTCGCGTTTTCCGGCGTCGCGCTCAAGCGTCACCTGTCTTCGGTGCTTGCCGTGTTCGTCGCGTCGATCGCGCTCGCGGCGCCTGCCGCCCAGGCGGGGCCCGCGCTCACGCTGCCAACCTTTCAGGAACTGATCACGCCGGCCGCGCCTGCATCGGCGCCGGATGCAGCGTCCGCGCCCCCTCTGTCCGATGCCGACATGGCGCGCTCGCTCGACAACATCATCTCGACGCTCGACAGCGACAAGCAGCGCGCCGCGCTCGTCGCGCAGTTGAAGCATCTGCGCGACGCGAAACGCGCCGCCGACGCCACGGTTCCCGCCTCCGGCGCAACGGCGGCTTCCGCAGCGGCGGACGCGTCGGCGAGCGGCACGAGCGCGGCGGCCGCGACGCCGACATCCGGCTCGACGACATCGTCGGTGGTGGCGACCATGGCGCAGAACGCGGGCCTGCTCGGCGCGATCGCGTCGGCGCTCACGAATATCGAAGCCGACGTGAAGCGCGGCAAGACGCCGATCGCCTATTGGATCGGACGCTTCAACGCGGCCGGCAACGAGCTTTTCACGATCGTCACGAGCCAGAGCCGCGAGGCCTTCGGCCGCACGCTCTTCAATTACTTCGCGACGCTCGCGGGCTGGGGCGCGTGCGCGATGACGCTCGTCTATCTGCAACGCCGCGTGCGGGGGCGATATGG
This sequence comes from Caballeronia novacaledonica, assembly GCF_900258035.1. Classification (GTDB taxonomy): domain Bacteria; phylum Pseudomonadota; class Gammaproteobacteria; order Burkholderiales; family Burkholderiaceae; genus Caballeronia; species Caballeronia novacaledonica. The sequence goes on from NZ_OGTP01000021.1 coordinate 36,608, forward strand.
CATCGACAACGGCCTGCACTCGAATCCGACGACGCGCGAACTGCTGCTCTTCACGCTGCGCCGCGTGGCGCCGTATCTCTTCGCGTTTCTCGCGGCGCTGACGTTCACGCACTACATGCCGCTGTCGCTCGGACGCACGCTCGCGATGGTCACCGCCTACGCGATCGTCGCGGGCGCGGTGTTCTCGGCGATCTGTCTCATCATGTTCTCGCTGTTCGGCTCGGCGCACCGGCGCGTCGCGGTGAACCTGCTGATCCTGCGCGCGCGGCGGCTGCTGTTCCTGATCGGCACGCTCGGCGCGCTCGGCGATGCCGCCGCCAATTACGACGTCGCCCAGCAGCTCGGCACCAATCTCGCGGGCCTCATCTCGACCTGCGCGAACATGGGCGCGGCGGGCCTCACCGCGTATTTCGCGCTCGCGTTCCAGCGGCCCGTCGCGCATCTGATCCGCAGCCGGAGCTACGAGCAGCGCAACACGCGCAAGGCCGCGACCGAGACCTTCGAAGTGGTCGCGTCGCTGTGGCAACTGCCGCTGCTGCTGCTCGCGTCGGCTTCGGTGGTGGCGACGCTGATGGGCATCGGCACGTCGGAAAACGTGTTGCAGATGGCGATCGCGACCGCGGGCCTGCTCGTCGTCGCGTTCTTTCTCTCCGCGATCATCGTGCGCATCACGCGGCCCAAGTCGAGAAAGCCGCGCCGGCAATCGGCGTATGTGCGCAGGCTCGTCAAGTTCGTCGGCACGATGATCGTGGTCGGCGTATGGCTCGTGTTCCTCGAACTGTCGTCGCGCTTCTGGGGCTTTTCGCTCGCCCACATGGCCGAGGAGAGCGTCGCCGCGCGCGGCATCACGCACGCGGTCGCGATGATCGTGCTGACGTTCTTCGTCGTCTGGCTGATCTGGATTCTCATCGACACCGGCATTCAGGAAGCGCTCAGGCCGGACGCGGCGCGGCGCGGCGGGCGCGGCCCGAGCATGCGCGCGCGCACGATGCTGCCGCTCGTGCGCAACGTCGTGTTCGTGTTCCTGCTGACGGTCGCGGCGATCGTCACCGCGGCGAATCTCGGTCTCAACGTGACGCCGCTGCTCGCGGGCGCGGGCGTGATCGGGCTGGCGGTCGGTTTCGGCGCGCAGTCGCTCGTCGCGGATCTGATCACGGGGCTTTTCATCATCATCGAGGACACGATTTCGGTCGGCGATTCGATCGAGGTCGAGGGCGGGCACGCGGGCATCGTCGAAAGCCTGACGATTCGCACCGTGCGCCTGCGCGACGGTCAGGGCGCGATCCACGCCATTCCGTTCTCGCAGATCAAGACGGTGAAGAATCTGTCGCGCGATTTCGCGTATGCCGTGTTCGAGGTGCGCGTGCCGTTTTCTGCCGATGTCGATGAAGTCACGCAGATGATTCGCGAAGTCGGCGCCGACATGCTGTCCGATTTCCGCTATCGGCTGGAAATGCTCGGTCCGGTGGAAGTGTGGGGACTGGACCGTTTCGATCCGAACTGGATGGTCGTGAAAGGGCAGATCAAGACGCGGCCGCTGCAGCAGTGGAGCGTCGCGCGGGCGTTCAATCTGCGCATCAAGCGCAAGATGGACGAAGCCGGCATGGAGATTCCCGTGCCGCAGATGCACGTGCAGATGACGCGCGACGCGATGCTCGGCGCCGACGCCGCCGAAGGGCGCGACCGCGCGCGGCGCATCTGGACGGGCGAGGCGCCGCCGCCCGTGGAAGAGGAGGAAGTCGCGGCCGGGCCGGGACTTCCACGCGAGGCGAAGGTCGCGGCGCGCGACGTGTCGCACGAGCCGCAGCCCGCGCCCCCGCCGACCGATCAATCCGTGCCGATTCCGCCGCAGATTCCGACGGCGTCCGAGCCCGGAAAAGGCTGAGCTTTCTTCAGGCCGCCAGCAGATCGTTGACGTGTGTGGCGATCTGCTCGCCCGCGACGCCGTAGACATGCAGCGAGACGGCGCGCGCGGCGGCATCGGCGGAAAGGCCGAGCCGATGAATCGCACCGCGTCCCGCGTCCACATACGACACCGCGCCCGGCGGACGTGGATGACGCCGCGTTTCGATCGCGCGATGCTCGTCCGTATCCCAGCGATACAGCGTTTCTTCGAGCGTGCCTTCGATCACCGCATAGCCGCACCACGTTTGATGACCATGCACCGGGCTCGCCTGTCCCGGCGCCCAGACGAGCGCGGCGATCGCGTAGCGGTTGAGCGGGTCGGCGGCGAGCAAATGGCGGCAATAGTTCTGCGGATTGCTCACGCGCTGATCGGGACGCAGCACGCCCGGATCGGCGATGGCCCGTTGCAGCGCGAGTCGCACGCGCTGTCCGAAGGACGCGTTCGAACCCGCTTCGGCGGCTGCGAAAGCGGCATCGAGTTCGCGGCACAGTTGGTCGAGCGCCGCAGAAGCCGGGGGAAAGGGCCGCGCCAGGCGGCTGACATGTTCGAGTTGCATGGTGGATGAGCCGTCTTTTGGTTATTGCCAGTTCCACTCATTTATACCGGCTTGCCTCCAGAATTAGTTTCCATATAATTTCGCTCGAACATCAAGAAATAGAATAATTTCCTATTAGGGGTGCAGCATGGGAATGGACCTCATCGACCGCAAACTGCTCGAATTGCTGCAGAACGACGTGACAATGCCCATCGCGGAACTCGCGCAGCGCGTGAATCTGTCGCAGACGCCTTGCTGGAAGCGCGTGCAGCGCCTGAAGGAGACGGGCGTGATCCGGGCGCAGGTGGCGCTGTGCGATCCGAAGAAACTCGGTGTCGGCACGACGGTTTTCGTCGCGGTGCGCACGAATCAGCACACGCAGACGTGGGCGGAGGATTTCACGCGCGCGGTCCGCGATATTCCGGAAGTGGTCGAGGTATACCGGATGAGCGGCGAGACGGACTATCTGCTGCGCGTCGTGGTGTCCGATATCGACGACTACGACCGCGTGTACAAGCAACTCATTCGCGCGGTGCCTTTGTACGACGTGAGTTCGAGTTTCGCGATGGAGCAGATCAAGTATTCGACGGCGCTGCCGGTCAGGCCGACGCTCGAGCCTTGAGTGTTCGCGAGCAGACAAGCTTAGGACGGTTAAGCGATGCCCGACCGGTAACAACAAAAACCGCCCGGGAGGGCGGCTCAACACGTCCGGTCACTAGGTATCCCGGCACCTGCCCTCGCCGGGATCGGACGCGCATGGAATCGCAATGAGTATCGGCGGCCGGAGAGAGCCTTTCAAGCGGCGCGGTGCAGCAGAGAATTTCGCCATCGACTTGCAGGTTCGGAAACGACGCGAGCCGAAGTGCCGCGAACCGTATCGGCCGTTACGGAATCGGTTTGACCCGCAACCCAACTGAAAACGAACGCGAGTACCATGTCGGGTCTTTCCCGAAACGTCGCCACGAACCTTTTCATGACCCACGACTCCCGCGATCCTCGCCGCCCGGACGGTAAGCCGAAGAACCCGACGCGCGCCGTCAGCGTGTTCATCGTTGTCGTGGTGCTGCTCGTGATCGGCACGATTCTCTTCAACGCGATTCGCGAAAAGCGCGAGTTCGATCAGCAAAACGCGCAGCCGTCCGCCGCGAGCGACGTACGTCCCGCGGTGCCCGCGATAGGCGCATCGCAGTAACTTCAAGCGGCGGTCACGCCGGCAGACGAATCTGCGCCGCGTCCTTGCCGATGAGCGATGAAGCCGTCAGCATCTGCTTGCATTGATGCGCGAGCAGCTTGAGGTCGTGCAGCGCATCGGCGGACAGCGATTGCGCGCGCTCGGCATCGACGACCATCTTGTCCAGATCGCGCCGCAGTTCCTTGAGCGCGTCCGCTTGCGCGGGCGGCGCGTCGGGCTTGGGTTCGGCGGGCAGTTCGCCGACGGCGTCGGCGAGGTTGTCGCGCACGACGCCGAACGTGCGCTGCACCGGTTCGAACGGCTGGCCGCCCGCCTCATTGAGCGACTGTAAAAGCGGCGCGGCGGCGGTGATCTGCGAAGCGAGCACATGGCTTTGCACGAGCAGATCGTTCAATTCGGCGACGTAACGCTGTTGCGCCTTCGGTTCGAGCATCATGCGCTGGAACGCCTGCGCGAGATTGGCGAACGCGATGTGCACGTTCTTGCGCGCGAGCCGATAGCGGAAGTCGCGGTCGAGCGCGGTGGCGGCGACCGTCGCCGCGGCGGACGCGCCCTTGCTCGCCGTGGCCGCCGTGCTTTCCCCGATACTGACCGACGACAATCTCTGCGCCGTGGCGCTCGCGGCTTTCACCGCGGAATCGGCGACGACTGCCGGATCGAGCGGCGGCGTGGCGGCGGTCGCCTCGTTAGCCGCGACCAGCGACGACGACGCCACCGCGCCCGCATTGGCATCGGCGAACACCGCGCGATCGACCGGTGTTTCCGCCGCCGGCGAAGTCGCCGCGCGCGCTTTTTCCGCCGGCGTGACCGGCTTCGCGCGCCACCACCAGCTCGCTTCCAGATAATTGCGCGTAGCGGCGAGCAGATCCTTCACGAGCTTGCCCATCAACCGGTATTCCCAATACGGGAAGAGATGGCTCGCCGCGATGGCGATCGCGCAGCCGACCACGGTGTCGATCGCGCGCTCGCCGATCAGCCGCAAGCTGCCCGGCGCGAGCAGATGGAACATCAGCAGCACATACGACGAGGTGAACACCACGCTCGCCGCGTAGTTGAAGAGCAGAAGGCTATAGCTCATGACCATCGACGCGAACATCACGACGAGCAGAATATGCGGCTCCTTCACGACGAGAATCAGCGCGATGGTCACCGCGCAGCCGATCGCCGTGCCGATGATCCGCTGCGTGTTGCGCTGCTTCGTGAGCGAGTAGCCGGGCTTCAGGATGATCACCGTGGTCATCACGATCCAGTACGCGTTCGTGAGCGGCAACAGGCGCCCGAGCCAGAAGCCGATGCCCACCGCGATCGTCACGCGCAGCGCGTGCCGGAAGCTCGGCGAGGCCATCGTGAGATTCGAGAAGATCTGCATGAGCGGCACGCGCCGGCTCGAAATGAACCGCGACAGCGCGTGATCGATCTGCACTTCGTTTTCGTTTGCGCTCGCGTCGTCGCGCGTGCGGCGGCGCATCTTGTCGATGAGCCGCGTCGCGCTCCAGAGACGCCGGAAGACTGCCGCCGCCGCCGCGTATGCTTCGGGATTTTTCTCCGGCAGGCCGTGCTTGCGCATCAGTTCGAGTTCGTACTCGATTGCGCGCAATTCGGCCTTCATGCTGATCTGCCGCCCGGCCGGATGGTTCTGCAGCACGGCGAGGCCGATTTCCTCGAGATCGGCGCTCGCCTTGCGCATCAGATCGCGATAAAAAATGAGCACGTCCGAGCCCGCGAAAGTTTTTCTGACGAGCGGATAGTCCGTATGCGCGCCGACGAAGAACTCGTGCAGATCCACCACGTTGATGAAAAGATTGAAAAGCCGTGCGCGCCGCGCGTCGAGCTTGCCGCTCTTCACTTTCGGCAGGTTGCGCAGCACGATGTCGCGCGCCGCCTCCTGCCGCTCGACGGTCGCAATCTGCTTTTCGATGAGCACGCGGTAGCACTCGTCGAGATCGGCGTCGCCGTCGTAGAACTCGGCGCGGGCCAGCAAGTACTCCGCGCAACTGAAAATGCTTTCGGCGAGCGCCTGCTGCTCGATGCGATACACGAGCAGATGGCTCACGAGCGTCGCCCAGTACGTGTACCAGAGGCCGCCCAGCAGAATCCACGAAGCGTTGACGAGCGCCTGCATCGGCGTGAAATGCTCTTCGAGCGTGACGACCATCATGAAGAGCGTCGCGAAGCTGATCTGCGGCCAGCGATTGCCATACACGACGATCAGCGACAGCACGAACGTCAACGGCACGATGGTCAGCCAGAGCGTGAGCGGATGCGCGGTCGCGATGCCTGTCGCGAGCGCCGCGAAAAAGCCGATCAACGTGCAGGCGAGCATCTCGTTGTGCTTGTGCCGGAGCGGGCCGGGCATGTCGACGACGCACGCCCCGAGCGCGCCGGTTGCGATCGTGAAACCAAGCTCGCGATTATGAAAGACGATGAGCATCAGGACGGCGGGCAGCGACACGCCCAAAGCGATGCGCAAGCCGCCGAAGAAATACTGGCTGTAGATGAATTTCCTGATTTCGAACGAATAGCGCATCGACTTCCTGTTTTGACGCTCGTTGATGTTCTGGGGACGAGGCGAAGCGAAAACGAGTCTAACTCAACTCACCCGGGCGTCGGACCTCGGCCATTCGGCCAGGTTCTCCGTGCCGCGCCCGCTTTGCTATGCTGGCGCCTGGACTGACAAAGCTTTTCAAATTCCGCCATTTCAGGCCGCAAAACACGCCGTTTCCATGCTCGAACTCTTTTATTCGAATCGTCACGAGACGCTCGCCGCGGCGCTCTTCGAAGACCTCGACGCGTTCGCGATGCGCGAGAGCGACCCCTTCGCGCGCGAAGCCGTCATCGTGCCGAGCGCGGCCGTGCGGCGGCGGCTCGAACTCGACATGGCCGAGCGCTTCGGCATCTGCGCGAATGTCGATTTCTGCTATCTCGCGCAATGGCTCTGGGCGCAGATCGGGCGCGTGCTGCCCGTGCCCGTGCATTCGCCGTTTGCGCCGGACCGGCTCGCGTGGCGCTGCTATCGGCTGTTCGAAGATCCGTCGATCGGCGATTCGGCGCGGCTTTCGACCTATCTCGACGCCGCCGACGATTCGATGCGCTACGAACTCGCGCGCCGCATCGCGACGGTCTTCGATCACTATCTGACGTACCGGCCCGAGTGGCTCACGCATTGGCAGGCGGGCGGCTCGATTCTCGCGGGCGGCGCCGAAACGGCCGATGCGCGCGGCCCGCGTCTTGCCGGCGCGAACGATATCCAGCGCGAGGACGAGCGCTGGCAGGCGGCGCTCTGGCGCGCGTTGCTCGAAGACCTCGCGCACGTTTCGAAAGACGACGATAAAAATCCGACGCCGCCCGCGTACCGCTTTCTCGCCGCTGCGCCCGGCCTCGATCTCGATGCCGTGATGCGCGCACAGTGGCCGCGCCGCATCAGCGTGTTCGCATTGCCGACGATGCCGCCGCTGCATATCGCGCTGTTGCGCGAACTCTCGCGCTGGATCGACGTGCGGATTTATGCGCAAAATCCTTGCAGCGAGTTCTGGTACGACATCGTGAGCGAGGCGCGCGTCGAGCAACTCGAACTGAAGGGCGAAGCGGATCATCAGGACGTGGGTCATCCGCTGCTCGCGGAATGGGGCCGTCAGACGCAGGCGCAACTGCACATGCTGCACGAGCTGACCGAAAGCGCGGCGTCGAGCGAGCGGCAACTCTTCGAGGACAATCCCGCGCCCACGTGGCTCGCGCGCGTGCAGAACGGCATCCTCGCGCTCGATGAAGAGAACGCCGGGCCGCAGCCCGAAGCGATCGTCGAGAACGGCATCGAAGTGCATGTGTGTCACAGCCTGTCGCGCCAGCTCGAGGTGCTGCACGACCGCCTGCTCGACTGGTTCGACGAGATCGAAGGGCTGGAACCGTCGGACGTGCTCGTCGCGTTTCCGGATCTCGCGGTGGCGGGGCCGCTCATCGACGGCATCTTCGGCACCGCACCCGCCGGCGCGAGCAACGAGCGGCGGCGCATTCCGTATCGCATCACGGGCCTGCCGCCGTCGCAGGCGAATCCCGTTGCGCGCGCGCTCATCGACTGGCTCGCGCTCACCGAGCGCAGTGTCGGCGCGCCCGAACTCGTCGAATGGCTGCGCGTGGATGCGATCGCGGCGCGTTACGGCATCGATGCCGTCGCGCTCGAAACGGCGCAGGCGTGGCTTGCCGCGGCGGGCGCGCGTCGCGGTTTGCGGCCGGACGACGTCACCGCCGCCGACGTGCCCGCCGCGCGCCACACGTTCGCCGACGCGCTCACGCGTCTCTATCTCGGCTACGCGCTGCCGGGCGGCGGCGCGCCTGTCGGAGAGTGGCTGCCGATCGAAGGCGCGAACGGTTCCGATGCCGAATTGCTCGGCCGTCTGACGCGCTTCGTCGACGATATCGACGCGTTCGCCGAACGCATCGCCACGCCGCGTACCGCGCGCGCCTGGGGCGATCTGCTGCTCGATGCGCTGGAGCGTTTCTTCGATGCGGGCGTCGCGTTCACCGACGCCATCGGCGACGTGCGCCGCGCGGTCGATTCGCTCGTCGTCGCGATGCACGAAGGCGCGGGCGCGACCGATGTATCGGCGGCCGTGATCCGCACCGCGCTCACCGACACGCTCGACGATCCCGCGCGCGGCGGCGTGCCGTGGGGCGGCGTCACGTTCTCGTCGCTGACGAGCCTGCGCGGGCTGCCTTATCGCGTGGTGTGTCTGCTCGGCATGGACGACGGCATGCTGCCGAGCCTCACGCGCGCCGACGAGTTCGATCTGATGGCGCGTTTCGGCAAGCTCGGCGACCGCCAGCGCCGCGACGACGAGCGCAACCTGTTCCTCGATCTGATGCTCGCCGCGCGCGACCGGCTGATGATCGCGTACACGGGGCGCAGTGTCCGCGACAACGCGGTGCTGCCGCCCGCCGCGCTCATCGACGAGTTGCTCGACTATCTCGCGAAGTCCGTCGCGGGCAAGCATGCCGCGCCCGATGAACTCGCAAAGGCGCGCGCGCGTTTCGTGTTCGAGCATCCGTTGCAGCCGTACGCGCCGGACTATTTTCATGCGGACGGCCGGCTCTTCACTTATGAGCCCGAGCGCGCCGAACTGGCTCGCGCACTGGAGTCGGGCAAGCCGGAGCCGGTCGTGCGGTTTTTCTCCGCGCCTTTGCCGCAAGAGGACGACGTTCAGACCGTCGCGTTCGACGACTTCGTGCGCTTCTGGCGTCATCCCGCGCGGGCGCTGTTGCGCGACCGCCTCGGTATTGCGCTCGTCGATGCCGAAGCCGAACTCGATGAAACCGAGCCGTTCGAACTGGGCTTCGCGGGCCGCGACGCGCTCGCCGCGCGCGTGCTGCCCGCGCTGCTCGAAGCCGCCGACGACGGCGAGCGCGCCGCACGCGAACGCGCGAGACGCGTCGCGCGGGCGAGTCCGGAAATGCCGGGCGGCGCGACGGGCGGCGTGTGGCAGGCGCGCGAGCTTCACGCGCTCGGGCACCTGGCCGAACGCGTGCGCGCGTCGACGTCCGCGGGTGTCGAACGTCTGCCGTTCTCGCTCGATCTCGTGCCGCGCTGGCCCGACACAGCGGGCATCGCGCTCTTCGGCGCTCATGACGACGCGCTCATCGACGTTCGTCCGATGACGCTCGTCGGCACGCTCAACGCGCTGACGCCGCAAGGCCAGGTGATCTATCGCTACGACACGCCGCGCGCGCGGGACTATTTGTCCGCATGGCTTGCGCATCTCGCGTATTGCGCGGCGCTGCCCGCTGGCCCGCGCCGCACCATCTGGCACGGGCGCGGCGCGCAATCGGCGGATTTCGAGCTGACGCCCGTTGCCGATCCGCTCGCGCATCTGGCCGCACTGGCGTCGCTCTATCGCGCGGGACGGCGCATGCCGCTCAGGTTCTTTCCGAAGAGCGCGTGGCTCAAGGTGACGGAGGGCGATTCGAAAGCGCAGGCCGCGTGGGAGTCCGAACGCACGCGCGCCGAATCCGACGATCCCGTGTTTCGCATCGCGTTTCGCGGCGCGGACCTCGCGCTCGACGATACCTTCGCCGCGCTCGCACGCATCGTGTTCGAGCCGCTCGTACACCATCTGCGGAGCGGCGCATGACGAACCTGACACCAACCGTGGACGACACCGCCGTGCAGGAACTCGACGTCTTCTCGTGCGCGCTCGATGGCGTGAACCAGATCGAAGCTTCCGCCGGCACGGGCAAGACCTGGAACATCTGCGCGCTGTACGTGCGCCTGCTGCTCGAAAAACGCCTGTCGGTCGAGCAGATTCTCGTCGTGACCTTCACGAAAGCCGCGACCGCCGAGCTGCACGAGCGCATCCGCTCGCGGCTCGCGGGCGTTGCGCATGCGATCGAAAATGGCGATGCCGCCGGCGATCCGTTCATCGAGCAATTGTTCGAAACGACGCTCGCCGGGATCGACGCCGAGGAGGCCGCGAAGCGCTTGCGCATCGCCGTGTCCACGTTCGATCAGGCCGCGATCCACACGATTCACGCGTTCTGCCAGCGCGCGCTGCAGGAAGCGCCGTTCGCCGCCGCGATGCCGTTCGCGTTCGACATGGAAGCCGACGACAGCGCGCTGCGCTTCGAACTCGCGGCGGACTTCTGGCGCGAGCGCGTGGAGCCGGTCGCGGCGCGCACGCCGTCGTTCGCGTCGTGGCTCGTCGCGAAGGGCGCGGGGCCGGCATCGCTCGATGCGCAGCTCGCCCGGCGTCTGAAAAAGCCGCTCGCGGCGCTGCGCTTCGGCGATACGGCAGCCGCCGAAGCGGCGGATGTGCAAGCGCTCTTCGACGAAGCCTGCGCGTTGTGGAACGCCGAGCGCGACACGATCGTCAAGCTGCTCGCCGACGCGCAAAGCGCGCTGAAGGGCAACAGCTACAGCACGAAGATCATCGGCGAGGCGATCGATGCGTGGAGTGCGTATTTCGCCGAAGCCGATTGCCACGCGCCGCCGCCCGAACGCGCGCTCAAGCTCACGTCCACCGCGCTCGCGAAGGGCACGAAGGTCAAGAACACGCCGCCCGCGCACGCCTTCTTCGATCAGGCCGATGCGCTCGCCGCGTCCGCCGCCGCTGCCGAAGCGTCGCAGCGCGCGATGTGGCTCGAAGTCGTACGCGAGTGGCTCGGTCACGCGCCCGCGGAACTCGCCGCGAGAAAGCGCGCGCGCCGCGTCGTGTCGTTCGACGATCTGCTGTCGAACCTGCATCACGCGCTCGTGAAGCACGCGTGGCTCGCCGAGGCGTTGCGCGCGCGCTATCCGGCGGCGCTCATCGACGAATTCCAGGACACCGATCCGCTGCAGTACGCGATCTTCAACCGCGTGTTCGCGCCGCACGGGCCGCTTTTTCTCGTCGGCGATCCGAAGCAGGCGATCTACAGCTTCCGCGCCGCCGACCTGCACACGTATCTCGCCGCGCGCGACGGCGCGAGCGCGCGTTATACGCTCGCGGTCAATCAGCGCTCGACGCCGCAGATCATCGAGGCGTGCAATCGCGTGTTCGAGGCGAATCCGGCGGCGTTCATTCTCGACGGGCTCGACTATCAGCCGGTGCGCGCGGGCACGCGCAAACGCGGGCCGTTCGTCGATGGCACGCCCGCCGCGGCCTATGCCGACATCGCCGATTTCTGCGTGTGGATGCTGCCGCACGGCGAATCGGCGCTGCTGAAAACGGCCGCGCAGCGCGACGCCGCCGAAGCCTGCGCCGCCGAAATCGCGCGGCTCTTGCGCGGCGCGCAGCGCGGCGAAGTGACCATCGGCGGCGCGCCGCTTTCGGCGGGCGATATCGCCGTGCTCGTGCAGACGCATCGGCAGGGCAGCCTCGTGAAGCGCGTGCTCGCGGCGTGGGGCATCGGCAGCGTCGAGCTTGCGCAGGCGTCCGTGTTCGGCTCGCTCGACGCGGAGCAGATCGAGCGTGTGCTCGCCGCCATCGACACGCCGGGCGACCTGCGCCGGCTGCGCGCGGCGCTCGCCACCGACTGGTTCGGCCTCGACGCCGCCGCGCTCTGGCGGCTGGAGCACGCGGACGCCGCCGATCCGCACGGCGAACCGATCGATTCGACGAGCTGGGTCGAGCGCTTCTCGCGTTATCGCACGATCTGGCACGAGCGCGGTTTCGCGGTGATGTGGCGCACGCTCGCGCGCGAGCTGTCGATCGCGACGCGTCTCGTCGCCCGGCCCGACGGCGAACGCAGGCTCACGAACGTGAATCATCTGGCGGAGTTGCTGCAGGCGCGTTCGGCCGAGCAGCCCGGCATCGCGCCGACGCTGCGCTGGCTTGCCGCGCAGCGCGAGCAGCAGGGCGGCGGCGAGGAAGCGCAATTGCGGCTGGAATCGGATCGCAATCTCGTGCAGATCGTGACCGTTCACAAGTCGAAGGGGCTGGAATATGCGGTCGTGTTCTGTCCGTTTCTGAACGACGGCGCGTCGCGCGAATCGTCGAAATCGGGCTTGCCCGACGCGCGCGAATATCACGACGACGCGGGCGAAGCCGTGCTTCATTACGGCATCGAAGGCGAAGAGGACGACCACGTGAGCGCGGCGATCGCGCGCGAGCAGGCGGCCGAGCGCGCGCGTCTCGTCTACGTCGCGTTGACGCGCGCGGTGTTCCGCTGTTATCTCGTCGCGGGTTTCTACGTGTCGAACCGGTCGACGAAGGAATCGCGCCGCAGCGTGCTCAACTGGCTCGTCGCCGGAAGCGGGAAGGATTTCGATGCCTTCTGCGACGCGCCGCCCGAGGAAGCGGACATCGTTGCTGCATGGCATGCGGTTGCGGCGCGGTCGGACGGCGCGATCGGCGTCGCGCCGCTGCCGGTGATCGATACACGCGAGCCGCTCGTCGCGGATGCCACGAATCGGCATGAGATCGCCGCGCGCACGAACCAGCGCATCTTGCGCGATCGCTGGCGCATGGCGAGTTTCAGCTCGCTGATCGCCGCCGGCGCGCGCGACGAGGCGAATCAGGCGCAGCCCGTCGAAGCCCGTCCCGATCACGACGAACTCGCCGCGCTCGCCGCACACGACCACGCCGCGCGAGTCACGGCATCCGCGCGCGACGAATCGCCACTCGCTGCCGACGACATTCTCGCGTTCCCGCGCGGCGCGGCGGCGGGCGAGTGCCTGCATCGCATGTTCGAGCTTGCGGATTTCACGGAGCCGTCCGGCTGGCCCGCTGCCGTCGAGCGCGCGCTGCACGAGCATCCGACGCCCGCGCCGGAAGCGCTCGCCCCGCGTCTGCGGCCGATGATGCTGCGCTTGCTCGCCGATACGCTCGCCGCCGAGATCGCGCCCGCGATGCGGCTCGAAACCATCGCGATGACGCGCCGCATGAACGAGCTGGAGTTCCTGTTTCCGGCGCAGTCGCTCGATTTCACCGCGTTGCGGCGTCTGCTCGCCGCGCACGGTTTTCCCGACGTCGCGCTCGAAAGCGGCGCGCTGCGCGGGTTCATCAAGGGATTCATCGACATGATCGTCGAGCACGAAGGCCGCTACTGGATCATCGACTGGAAATCGAATCATCTGGGCGATACCGCGCCCGACTACGCCGCCGCGCCGCTCGCCGTCGCGATGGCCGAGCATGCCTATCATCTTCAGGCGCTCGTCTACGTGGTGGCGCTGCATCGATATTTGCGCGCGCGCCTCGCGGACTATGCGTACGACACGCATATCGGCGGGTATCTCTATCTCTTCGTGCGCGGCGTTCGCCCCGACTGGCGCGACGGCGAATCCGCGAGCGGCGTGCATCGCGGCCGGCCGCCGCTGGAATTGGTCGAAGCGCTCGATCGACTGATGTCGGGAGGCGCGGCATGAGCACGCCCGATGCAATGGAAACGGCGCGTCCCGTGCCCGTGCTCGCCGACGAAAGCGCGGCGCTCTCCGAAGGCTTCGCGCGGCGTCTGAGCGTGCTCGCGGCGCGGCTCGGCGCCGACGAGCGCGGCGTGCTGTGGGCCGAGCGCGCCGCCCTCGCGATGAGCCGCGCGACCGCGCAAGGCCACGTGTGCCTGTCGCTCGCCGCGCTCGCCCGGCGTCACGACGCACGCTTTGGCGAAGCGCGTGACGCGCTGCTCGCGAGCGGCGTCGCGTGCCTCGCGCGCAGTGACGCACGCGGGGACGTCGCCGATCTGCTGCCGCTCGTCATCGACGAAGATGGGCGGCTCTATCTCGCGCGCTACTTCGACTACGAGCGGCGGCTCGCCAAGGCGCTCGTCGAACGCTCGCGCGATGCGCGCGTGCCGGTCTCGCCGCAGGACATCGCGCAGCACGCCGGGCGCATCGCGCGTTATTTCGGTCCGCGCGAGGACGGCGACATCGACTGGCAGCGCGTCGCCGCGCTGGTCGCGCTGGCGGGGCGGCTCACGATCGTGAGCGGCGGGCCGGGCACAGGCAAGACGACGACCGTGGTGGGCGTGCTCGCGTGCCTGCTCGACGCCGATCCGGATGTCCGCATCGCGCTCGCCGCGCCGACCGGCAAAGCCGCGCAACGCATGCAGGAAGCGCTCATCGAGCGCGCGGACGAGCTCCCGCCGGAACTCGCAAAGCGGCTGCCTCGCACCTCGTTCACGTTGCAGCGGCTGCTCGGCGTGCAGTCGGACGGGCGCTTCCGGCATCATCGCGACAATCCGTTGCCGTATGACGTGATCGTCGTCGACGAAGCCTCGATGATCGACGTCGCGCTCGCGGCGCATCTGCTCGAAGCGGTCGCGCCGGCGAGCCGCCTCGTCATGTTGGGCGACAAGGATCAGCTATCGGCCGTGGAAGCCGGCGCGGTGTTCGCGGAACTGAGCGCGCAGCCGTCGTTCAGCGCGGCGGGCAGGGCGCGCATCGCGGCGGCGCTTTCGATCGATGCGAAGCGGCTCGAAACGGCGTTGCCGCATGAGAAGACGCCAAAGAGCGAAGCGCAACTCGGACTCTTCGACACCGCGCCCGCCGACGACTCCGAAGGCTACGGCGCACTCTTCGATACGCTGCCCGAAGACTGGAGCGCACGCGGCGGGGAACGGGAAAGCGCGCTGACGGATTGCGTCGTCTGGTTGCAGAAGAACTATCGCTTCGGGCTCGATTCGGACATCGGCCGGCTTTCGATCGCGATCCGCAACGGCGACGAACACGCCGCGCTCGAGGCGCTCGATCCATCCGGTGCGCGCGCCGCCGTGCTCTTCGACGACGGCGACGCGGCGCTGTCCGAGCGCACGCTCGCGCGTCTCGCCAGGGGTTTCGCGCCGTATGCCGACGCGCTTTCGGCCGTGCTCGACGGCGGAGAAGCCGATCACGCCGCGCTCTTCGACGCGCTCAATCGCTTCCGCGTGCTGTGCGCGACGCGCAAGGGACCGCGCGGCGTCGATGAAGTGAACGCGCGCATCGCCGCGAAAGTGCGCGAGCAGGCGGGCATCGCGCTGGCGCTTGGTGCGCAGTGGTTCGCCGGGCGGCCGGTGATCGTCACGCGCAACGACTACGCGCTCGGACTGTTCAATGGCGATATCGGCATTGCGCTGCCTGGCGTGGACGGATCGTTGCGCGTCGCGTTCCGCATGGCCGATGGCGCGCTGCGCTATGTGTCGCCCGCCGCGCTGCCGCCGCACGACACCGCGTTCGCGCTGACGGTCCACAAGTCGCAAGGTTCGGAATTCGAGCACGCGGCGCTCGTGTTGCCCGGCGCGTTCGTGCGCGTGCTGTCGCGCGAGCTGGTGTACACGGCGATCACGCGTGCGAAGCGCAAGGTCGAAGTGATCGGCTCGGCGGCGATCTTCGCTCAGGCCGTCAGGGAGCCGACGCGGCGCGATTCGGGACTTGCGGCGAGAATGCGTCGTCTCGCATGAATTCACGACAAAAAGGAGCCGACCGATGACGATGACCGACAGCCTCGCCGTGCCGCCGAACGAAATCGAGCTGACGGCCGTGCGCGCGCAGGGCGCCGGCGGTCAGAACGTCAACAAGGTGTCGAGTGCGATCCATCTGCGGTTCGACATCCGCGCGTCGTCGCTGCCGGAGCACATCAAGGCACGCTTGCTCGCGCTCGCCGACAGCCGCGTCACGCGCGAGGGCGTGATCGTCATCAAGGCGCAGGAGCATCGCACGCAGGACATGAATCGCGCGGCGGCGCTCGCGCGGCTCGACGAACTCATTCGCAGCGTCGCCGTCACGCGGCGCAAGCGCATCGCGACGAAGCCGACGCGCGCATCGCAGATGCGCCGCGTGGAGGGCAAGGTGAAGCGCGGCGCGATCAAGGCGGGCCGAGGCCCCGTGCGCGGCGACTAGTGCGTGGGATCGGTCGGCCGCGTCGCCGTCGCGGCGAGCAATCCGGCTTACTGCGCGAGCTTGCGCCGCCCGACGAACGGCACGCGCTTCACGACGCCCGTCGCGAGCGCGGTGCCCGCGAGCACGATCGCGCAGCCCGCGATCATCACGAGCGAGACGTGCTCGCCGAGAAAGAGCGCGCCCCACAAAATGCCGAAGAGCGGAATGACGAAAGTGACGGTCATCGCGCGGGCGGGACCCGCGTCCGCGACCAGATGGAAATAGATGAAGTACGCGACGCCCGTGCAGCCGATGCCGAGCGCGAGCACGGCGCCCCACGCGTGCGCCGAAACCGGCGCGGCGGGCCACGTGAAGAATGCGATCGGTGCGAGCGCGAGCGTTGCGCCGACCATGCTGCCGGCGGCGTTCGTCGTCGCGTCGACGTCCATCAGATACTTCTTCGCGAAATTGCCCGCGACGCCGTAAAGCGACGATGCCGCGAGCGCCGCCGCCGCCGCGAGCATGCCTTGCACCGGCAGTCCGGCATCGTGGCCGCCGTGCTCCGGCGCGATCTGGTTCCACACCAGCACGAGCACGCCCGCGAAGCCGATCGCCATGCCGATGGTGCGCGCCGTCGTCAGGCGATCGCGCAGCCACAGAAAGGCGATGAGCGCGCCGAAGAGCGGCGTCGTCGCGTTGATGACGGACGTCGCGCCGGCCGAAAGCGTCAGCTCGGCATAGGCGAAGAGACAAAAAGGCGCGGCGGAGTTGAGAAGGCCGACGGCAAGCAGCGAAAGCCAGCGCGTGCGCACTGTCGCAACCGTGGCGGCGAACGGGCGGCGCGCCAGCAGCATCGCGACCAGAAACACCGCGCCGATGCCCGTGCGCAGCGCCATCAACGGTGCTACGCCGAACTCGGCGACGCCAACGCGGATGAAGAGAAACGACGCGCCCCACAGGGCGGCGAGCACGAGCAGTTGAAGCAGATTGGCGGGTGACATGGCGGGGCGGACTTCGCGATACTCATCAAAAGTCCGCGCATGTTAGCACCGCGCCCGTCTCGAAAACGCGCCTGTCGAACGAAAGCGCAAGAAGCGGGAGAAAGCCGCCGAACGTTCAGTGCGGCGGGATCATCCACGTCAGCACGTTTTGCTGCAGCCACACGAGCACGCCGAGCACGATCGTGAGCAGGATCGAATGCTTGAACGTGCGCACGAAAACCACACCTTCCTTGCCTTTGAGCTCGGTCGTCGCCACGCCGGTCGAGATGTTTTGCGGCGAGATCATCTTGCCCATCACGCCGCCCGACGAGTTGGTCGCCGCCATCAGCACCGGGTTCAGGTTCAACTGGTTCGCCGCGACCACCTGCAGATTGCCGAAGAGCGCGTTGCCCGACGTGTCGCTGCCGGAGAGAAACACCGCCACCCAGCCGAGGAACGCGGAAACCAGCGGGAAGAACGGCCCGACCGACGCCACGCCCAGACCCAGCGTGTAGTTCATGCCCGAGTAGTTCATCAGATACGCGAGGCCGACGATCGTCGCGACCGTCAGAATGGCGATGCGCGTCTGCACCCAGGTATCCGCGATCGCCGCGCCGTACTCGCGCGCCGGCAGCTTGACGAGCAGCGCCGTGATGATCGACGCCACCAGAATCGCGGTGCCCGTCGCGAGCGGCTGGAAGTCCCAGATCGCGCCGTACGGCTGCTTGTAGAGCGTGATGTAGACGGCCTTGTCGAGTCCGGGCCAGGCGACCTTGACATCGCCGATCATGAAAATCTTGAGCACCGTCCACACGATCACGACCACCGACACCACGATCCACGGCACCCAGCCGTGGCCGCCCGAGAGCGTCGCGCGCGTATCGCCGAGGCGATCGACGTTCACGGCGAAGCGCTCGTCGGCGACGGGCTTCCACACGCGCAGGAACGCGATCGTCAGAATCAGCGAGACGAGCGACGAGAGCACGTCGGTGAGCGCATAGCTGATGTAGTTCGACGTCACGAACTGCGTGAGCGCGAACGCGCCGCCGGCGACGAGCAGCACCGGCCAGATGCGCATCATGTTGCGAAAGCCCGCGTAGATGCCGATCACATAGAACGGCAGGAAGAACGCGAAGAGCGGCAACTGGCGGCCGACCATTTTCGCGAGGGCGTCGGTCGGCAGGTGCGTGACCGCGCCGAGCACGGTGATCGGCACGCCGAGCGCGCCGAACGCGACCGGCGCCGTGTTGAAGATCAGCGTGAAGGTGAGCGCTTCGAGCGTCGGGAAGCCGAGCAGGATCAGGAGCGAACTCGTGATCGCGATCGGCGTGCCGAAGCCCGAGATTCCTTCCAGCAGCGCGCCGAACGAAAAGCCGATCACGACGAGCACGATGCGCCGGTCGTTCGGAAGATTGTCGACCATCCACAAGCGAAACGCCTCGAAACGCCCCGAGCGCTGCGCGACGTTGTAGAGCAGGATCGCGGCGAAGACGATCCACATGACCGGCCACAGCGCGAACACGGCGCCGGCCGCGATGGAATCGAGCGCGAGCCCGACCGGGAACTGCCAGCCCGCCACGGCGATGACGAGCGCGAGAATCAGGCCCGCGAGCGACGCCTGCCACGCGGGGCGGCGCGCCCAGCCCAGCAGCACGAGCACGAGGATGATCGGCAGCGCGGCCACGATGAAGGACGCGAAGAGCGAATGGGCGATCGGGGTGAGTAGCTGGTGGAACATCGGGTCTCCTTCTCGTTGTCATGAGCCGATGCGGCGCGAGGCGAAGCCGCGATGCGCGTGGAGTTCGATGTTCGGCAGCAGCCGTGCGCCGGCTTAAGCGAACGCATAACGCGCACACTAAGAATAGGGCGCGAACGGCCTGCGTCAAGGCGTGAATGCCCGCTCATTGCGGCATCGGCATGGCGGGCGGGCGTGGCGTGCTTCAGCCTTTGGCGATCGCGTCCGGCGTGCGGTCGTCGTGGCCGGCGGATGGCGTCTGGCGGAACACCCACACGGTCAACAGGCCGAGCGACGCGAGCATCCACAGCAGGAAAAACATAAAGGCCATCATGTCCGATCCCCCGATACGGAAAACGCGCGGAAAGTGCGCGACGTGTTCGAATAGGGGAGCTATGTAGCCAGAACCGTGCCAATCATCTGGCGAAATGTGCAGAAGCCTTGTCGGATAAGGAAAGTGTCGGAGCGCACAGTCGCGTGATTTGCGCGCGAACGTCTGAATTGATCAGGAAATGTTGCAGCTTTGTTACGCGGCCGTGCGCAAAACGGTTTTTTGTCTCACCCGGCGTAATGAGCGACGCGGCGTTCAGTGGCCGTGGCCGCCTCCGCCGCCGCCATGCCAACCGCTTCCGCCGCCGTGCCAGCCGCCTCCGCCCCCGCCGTGCCATCCGCCGTTGCCGTTGCCGTGCCATCCGCCGCCGTGCCAGCCTCCGCCGTGCCAGCCGCGCCCCCAGCAGCAACCGCCGCCGCCCCAATATCCGAAGCCGAGCGACACCGCCGGATAGCCGTACCCATAGCCGTAATACGCGGGATAACCGGCGTAAGGGTAGTACGGGTAAGGATACGGATAGGTCTGGTAGTAGTCGGAATAAGGCGATCCGACGGCGTACTCGTATTGCGGCGGGAGCGTGGCGGGCGACGTAGCCACCGCCGCGCCCGATGCGGGCACCGTGAATTCACGCTGCGTGTAGGTCGCGCTGGTGACGGGATAGGGCGGATAAGCCGGATAGCCGTACGGGTAGTAGCAGCCGCTCAGAAGCACCCCGGCGGCGAGCGCGGCGGCGGCCGTTCGGGTTCCAGGAATGACGGTGGAAATCATGATGCTGCTCCTTGCGCTACGGCTTGCCGGACTCTTGGTCGATGAAATTCGAAGGTCCGTTAAGAAACAGCTTAGGCGAACGGTGCCCGGCAGGCGTCGGGCGTCATGTGACAAAGCATTACCAAAGCGCCTTTCTGTAACAGATTTGAAACAGCAGAGCGGTTGACGGCGGCGAAGCGCGTCGCCGCGCCGCCAGAACGATTACTTGCCGACCTGATTGCCGATGATGCCGCCAACCGCGGCCCCGCCCAGCGTCGATAGCGCGCTGCCGCCGATCACGGCTCCGCCCGCCGCGCCGACGCCTGCGCCGACCGCGGTATCCCGTTGACGCGTGGTCATGTCGCCGCAAGCGGTCAGTCCTCCCAGAAACGCAACGACCATTGCAGCGGCGCCGATCTGTTTGATGTTTTTCATGTCGACTCTCCAATTCGATGATGAAATGAATCGGCTGCGGTTCGCCGCAACTTCAAGGACCGCCATGTTTTTCGCCGGTTCGTTCGTTTTTCCAGCAGGAAAAGTGCCTGATTCCTCCGATCAAGCGCTCATCCAGACGCGACAAGGCATCGCGCCCGATCCGGATAAAAAAACGGCCTGCCGCACGCGTCGTGCGACAGGCCGTTGTCAGCAAAAAACAAGCATCAAGTCGGCTGATAGATCTCCGAGCCCTTCTTGACGAACTCGATCGCCTTCGTTTCCATGCCCTTGGCGAGCGCCTCGTTTTCGCTCACGCCCTGCTTCGCGGCGAAATCGCGGACGTCCTGCGTGATCTTCATCGAGCAGAAGTGCGGGCCGCACATCGAGCAGAAGTGCGCGACCTTGGCCGAATCCTTCGGCAGCGTTTCGTCGTGGAATTCGCGCGCCTTGTCGGGATCGAGGCCGAGATTGAACTGGTCTTCCCAGCGGAACTCGAAGCGCGCCTTCGACAATGCGTTATCGCGGACCTGCGCGCCCGGATGACCCTTCGCCAGATCCGCCGCGTGCGCCGCCAGCTTGTAGGTGATGATGCCTTCCTTCACGTCGTCCTTGTTCGGCAGGCCGAGATGTTCCTTCGGCGTGACGTAGCAGAGCATCGCCGTGCCGAACCAGCCGATCATCGCCGCGCCGATGCCCGACGTGATGTGGTCGTAACCCGGCGCGATGTCCGTCGTCAGCGGCCCGAGCGTGTAGAAGGGCGCTTCGTCGCACCATTCCAGTTGCAGGTCCATGTTCTCCTTGATGAGCTGCATCGGCACGTGGCCGGGGCCTTCGATCATCACCTGCACGTCGTGCTTCCACGCGATCTGCGTCAGTTCGCCGAGCGTCTTCAGTTCGCCGAGCTGCGCTTCGTCGTTGGCGTCGTAGATCGAGCCGGGGCGCAGGCCGTCGCCGAGCGAGAACGAGACATCGTATTGCTTCATGATTTCGCAGATGTCTTCGAAGTGCTCGTAGATGAAGCTCTCCTTGTGATGCGCGAGGCACCACTTCGCCATGATCGAGCCGCCGCGCGAGACGATGCCCGTCATGCGATTCGCGGTCAGCGGAACGTATTGCAGCCGCACGCCCGCGTGGATCGTGAAGTAGTCGACGCCTTGTTCCGCTTGCTCGATCAGCGTGTCGCGGAAGATTTCCCACGTCAGGTCTTCGGCTTTGCCGTTGACCTTTTCGAGCGCCTGATAGATCGGCACCGTGCCGATCGGCACCGGCGAATTGCGGATAATCCACTCGCGCGTTTCGTGGATGTGCTTGCCCGTCGAGAGATCCATCACGGTGTCGCCGCCCCAGCGGATCGCCCACGTCATCTTGTCGACTTCCTCGCCGATCGACGACGTCACCGCCGAATTGCCGATATTCGCGTTGATCTTCACGAGGAAATTGCGGCCGATGATCATCGGCTCGCTTTCCGGGTGATTGATGTTCGCCGGAATGATCGCGCGGCCGCGCGCCACTTCCTCGCGCACGAACTCGGGCGTGATTTCTTTCGCCGCGTCCTTGCCGAACGCCGCCGCGCCGAACGCCTGGCCGGGATGCTGGCGGCCCATCATCGCGGCGAGCTTTTCGCCGTTCGGGCCGCTCTTCTTCAGGCTTTCGAGGTATTCGGCGCGCCGCTGATTCTCGCGAATCGCGATGTACTCCATCTCCGGCGTGACGATGCCTTGCCGCGCATAGTGCATCTGCGAGACGTTCTTGCCGGCCAGCGCGCGGCGCGGATGCCGATGCAGGCCCGGGAAGCGCAATTCGGCGGTCTTCGGATCGGCGGCGCGCTCGCGGCCGAAGTCGCTCGACAGCCCCGCGAGCTCTTCCGTGTCGCCGCGTTTTTCGATCCACGCGCCGCGCAGCGCGGGAAGACCGGAGCGGATGTCGATGTTCGCATCCGGATCGGTGTACGGGCCGGACGTGTCGTACACGTAGACCGGCGGATTCTTCTCGCCGCCGAAGCCGTCGGGGGTATCGGATTGCGTGATCTCGCGCATCGGCACGCGGATGTCGGGCGTCGAACCAGCGACGTAGACCTTGCGCGAGTTCGGCAGCGGCGCGATGGCGGCGGCATCGACGACTGCGTTCTCGGACAGGAATTTCGGATTGGCATTCATGGCTAGTCTCCTGTGGGAACAACATTGGTTGACAGCGCGAGCGGATTCGAGCTCGGCTGACTCAGGAGCTAAACAGGGAGGAACGAGATGGAAAGGTACGGGTCCGGAAGAAGTGGCTGGATGCTGCGAACCATGGAACCCGAACGCTTCCCTGCGCTGGCATTATCCAGATCAGGTTCAAAGGGTATTTCTCACCCACGCCGCACGAAGCGATTCAGTCGAAAAAGCCGATCGAGATCGCGATGTGCAACGCAGGACCCCCGCGTTAGCAGCCGACACGTTACACCGCGGCGTGGCGTCTTGGCAACCAGTCGTAAAGTTGTGCAACCGCGTTGCGTGCTTACTGCATAATGTCGGGCGCCGCGGGCTCTCGGGGTTTTCCCGGGGATCGCGCGGTCTCTCCTCGCGCAACCGCACTTCTTCCGTTCCGTCATGCCGTTCAGTCTGGTCGTTGCCGCAGCGTCTTCTCCCGTCTCTTTTGCAGTCGTCCGGCGCGCAGCCGTCGCGGAGTAATGCATGTCCGCTTTGCCGCCGCGTCTGCCGTTCAGTTTCCCCGACCGTTTTCCGTTTCGCGCGCCGCGTTCGTTCAAGGGGCAGGTCGCGCTTGCGCTGGCCGTCGTCTATCTCGTATGGGGCTCGACGTATCTCGGGATTCATCTGTCGCTCGAGTCGTTTCCGCCGCTCATGCTCGGCGGCCTGCGCAATCTGTGCGCGGGCGTCGGGCTTTTCGCGATCGCCGTGCATCGCAAGGCGCTGTGGCCCAGCGCGCGGGAAGTGCGCAATGCGGCGATCGTCGGGACTTTGCTGGAGGGCTTGTCGAGCGGGATGATGGCCTACGGCATGCGCACGGTCGGCACCGGCACGGCCGCGGTCATGGTGGCCACGGTGCCGCTCTTCGCGACGATCTTCACCGCGCTCGCCGGGCGCGGCGTCGCGAAGGGCGAATGGTTCGCCGTGGCGCTGGGCCTGATCGGCATCGTGCTGCTGAATCACGGCGATCCTTCGCCGAGCTCGACGGCCGGCACGCTGGCGATTCTTTGCGCCGCGATTTTCTGGGCGGGCGGCGCGCATCTCGCGACGCGTCTGCCGCAGCCTTCGGATCTGCTGATGTCGACGGCTTTGCAGATCGGGCTCGGCGGCCTGATCGCGACGGCGATCGCGCTGGCCTCGGGCGAGCGCCTGACGCACGTGAGCGCCGGCGCGGGATTTTCGTTCGTGTATCTCGTGGTGATCGGATCGATGGCGGCGTATGTCGCGTACAACTTCCTGATCCGCAATACGAGCACGATCGTCGCGACGAGTTGCCTTTACGTGAATCCGATCGTCGCCGTGATGCTGGGTGCGTTGCTGCTCGGCGAGCTCATCACGCAGTGGACCGTCATCGCGACGGTCGTCATTCTGCTTTCCGTCGGGCTTTCCTTCTGGTTCGATTACCGGCGGCGCGGGCTGGTTTGATCGCATCTTCCTTGTAAAAGACACATCGGCGGATGCAGCGTCGCGGCGTGCATTCCACGCCTGCCGAGCAATTCCTCTAACTAATGTCAAACCCTTGTGGCACAAGGCTCGCCGGGGAGCGGGCGAAGTCTTCGCACCGCATCGGGGCATGGGCATTGCTCAACGCTGGCACCCGCATCGGCGGCACGCCGGCGTCGATGTGGATAACGAAGTGGTCAATCAAATCAAAACAAAGGAAGGTGGAACCATGAAGCTCATCCGCACCGCTGCCGCGCTCGCCGCCGTCGCCGCCATGCTCTCCGCTTGCGGCGGAAGCTCCGACGATGTCGGCAAGGAAATCGGCGTCACTCAGCCGCAGGTTCATTTCGTCCACGCGATTCCGAGCGGCCCGAACGTCGACTTCTACGACAACGGCAAGATCCTGCAGCCGAACCTCGCCTACAAGGCGGTGACCAACTTCGCGAACATCGACACGGGCCAGCACAACTTCTCCTACGCGGCCGTGAACACGACGACGCAGCTCGCCACCGACACGAGCATCTCGAACGCGGCGAAAGGGCACGAGTACACGGTGATCGCGCTGCCGGACGCGGGCTTCGTGCCGTCGATCGCGGTGATCGACGATCCTTTCGACAAGGGCCTGCTGTCGAGCAGCGCGCGGGTGCGCGCGTTCAACGCGTCGACGAACGCGCCGAATCTCGACGTCTATCTCGTCGCGCCGGGGACGAACATCGCGAGCGTCAGCCCGACGATGGCGGGCGTCGCCTACAAGAACGCCGTGCCCGCGACGACGCAGGATTCCCTCTACGTCTCCGGCGGCACGTATCAACTGATCGCGACGCTGCCGGGCTCGAAGACGCCGGTCTATACGTCGGCATCGTTCGATCTCGTCAACAACGCGGACTGGCTCGTGACGACGCTGCCTTCGGGGAACGCGGCCTCGCAACTCGTGCCGGAGAAAATCCGCGTGCTGGTCGCGCAGGGCGGCAACACGCAGCAGCCGGCGCTGGAGTTGCCCGACACGCAATGACGTTCCGCGCACGATGCGACGAAGCCCGGCCACGCAGCATCGGCCGGGCTTTTTGCATTTCGCGCGTGGCGGCGGCGCATAAAAAAATCCCGCCACGCGAACGTGGCGGGAAGACAGGGAACTACATCAACGCTATGGAACGCCTGAACGCGTGCGCCGCAACGATGCGGCGCGAGTCGCCCGTTACTTGTGCTCTTCGGCGGAATTCGAAATGGCCTGACCGCCCTTCGAGATGTCCTGGCCGGCTCCCGAGACGGTGTTGCAGCCCGCGAGAGCCGCCGTGCCTGCAATCAGCAGTAGAGCGATGAGTCGAGTCATGTTTATTCCCCTTGGAGTTGAAATGCGTGACTGGAATCGGGTTCGCGCATCGTGTCTGGTGGCGGACGCCTTTCGTCTCGCATACCGGTGTGAACAATCATAAAAAAATCGGTCGGTCTCAGGCTGTAGGCACGCATGCGATTTTGCTGTCGGCGGCGTCTGCATTCGATGTCGGCATCGTCCTACGCGGATGGCGCGACGAGCGGCGCATCCGCGCTGCGCTCGCGCGGCATCGACACGCTGATCGCCGTGCCGTGCGGCGACGCGCGCTCGATCTCGAAGCGCCCGCCGCGCGCCGACACCCGCTGACGCATGCCGGTGAGCCCATGCGTCTGCGTGCGCTTGAGATCCTGCGGCCGGATGCCGATGCCGTCGTCGATGATCGAGAGCGAAACGTGCTCGTCATGGACATCGAGCGTCACGCGGATGCGGCTCGCGCGCGCGTATTTCGCCGCGTTCGTCAGCGTCTCCTGCGCGACCCGGAAGAGCGCGATCTCGATCGCCTCGCCGAGCTTCACGTCCTCGCCCGGCAGATCGAACTCGACGCTCCAGCCGTTGCGTTGCGCGGCTTCATCGGCGAGCGAGCGCAACGCCGTCACGAGACCGAAATTGGCGAGCACGGTCGGCCGCATGTCCTCGATGATGCGCCGCTTGAGCGCGATGCCCTGATCCAGATTGCCGAGCGCGCGGGCGAGTTTTTCGGCCATCGCGGGTTCCGTGTCCTTCAGCTTGCCGCGCACCCACGCGACATCCATCTTGCTCGCGGTGAGAATCGAGCCGAGTTCGTCGTGCAGTTCGCGGGCGAGCTCGGTCTTCTCGTTCTCGCTGACCGATTGCAGGTGCCACGCGAGCGCTTCGAGCTGGCGCGTGCGCGCGAACACGAGTTGATCGAGCTCTTCCTGCTGCGTGATGAGCGCCTTCTGCACGCGCGCCTGCTTGTCGAGCTGAATGCCCAGATTGCGAAAAAGCAGGATGAACAACACGATGTTGAGCGCGCACAACGCGCCGACGCACAGCGTCGAGATGCGCTGATCGGCGCGGCTCGCGTCGAGGGCGCGCTGGGCGCGCCGTTCCTCGTTCAGACGCAAGAGCGACAGCGCCGCGTCGAACGTCGCGCTCGTGTCGGGCGGCGGCAGCGCGAGCGCGCGCTCGTGCGCGGCGGCGTCCGTCGGCGAGTCGGCGAGGCGCACGGCGCCTTGCGCGATTTCATCGGTGGCGGCGGCGCGGATCTGCGCGAAGCTCGCGAGCGCGGTGTCGTCGCCGATGCGCCGGTAGTACGCATCGAGCCACGCCAGCGTGCGGCGCACGCGCTCCGCCGTCGCCTTGAAATGCGCCGGAAACGCGCCGTCGGCCTTCAGCGCGAAACCGCGCTCGTCGGCGGTGAGGGTGGCGATGTCGGCGGCGAGCATCGAAAGTTGCGCCGTCGCGCCTTTCGCTTCGAGCGCGGTTTCGTATTCCGACGCGATCCGCATGCGCCCCGATTCCAGAATGATCAGCCCGCCCACGGTGATGACGATCGCGACGGTCATCGCGACCGCCCAGCTATAGCGGCGCATCCATTCGTTCAAGCGCGCCGCGCGGCGCGCGATGCCGGCCGGCGCGGGCGGCGGCGCGGGTTCGCCGGCCGCGAAGGGCGGCACGTCGTCGGGCAGGATCGTCGGTATCGCGGCGGGCGGTACGTGGCTCATGGTGTCGTCGGTTCGGCGTTTCACGGCGGGCAGCCGATTGAAAGCAAGTGTCGGTGGATTCCCACAGCAAAAAAGGAGCCTGCCCGGATGCGCCACGCGGCGGGCGTCGCTAGCATGGTTCCGTCATCCATTCTTACGGGGAACGATCATGCTGAAGTGGGCCTTGTTTTTCGCGATCGTGGCCGTGATCGCCGGCGTGCTGGGCTTTACGGGCGTCGCCGCCGGCGCCGCCGCCATCGCCAAATTCCTGTTCGTGCTCTTCCTGATCCTGTGCGTCGTGTTCCTGGTGCTGGGCTTCGTCGTCACGAAAAAAGCCATCGATTAGCGGCGCTTCGTCAGCGACGCCGGACCGTTCTCAACCCTTCATGAAGGAGCTCACATGCTTCATTACGCTGCCGTCTTCTTCGTCATCGCCATCATTGCCGCCGTGTTCGGCTTTACGGGCATCGCGGCCGGCGCGGCGGAAATCGCGAAGATTCTTTTCTTCATTTTTCTCGTCGTGTTCGTGGTCACCTTGCTGCTCGGCGTGTTCCGGACATGACGCGCGTTTCAGGGCGAAAGCCATGAACCATCAGGCCGCGCGCGGGCGTCACGATCCTCGCGCGGCTTTTTCGCGGGATCAGGCATGGCGCATGCATCGGAGCCTCTGATTGGATAGCAGGGGTCTATGCACACCGGATTTGCAAGGACCTGCTCCAGCGAAACGTCATCTCACCCCATCACTGAGGAGCGAACCAAATGTCCAAATCGTCTGCTGTAAAAGCCGAGTCGAGCCAGTCTTCGGGCGCTTTCGTCCTGGATGTCGAAAAAATTCGCGCCGATGCCCGGCAGCACATGGACGAAGGCGCGGTGACGACCGGCTACGGCGCCGACCGCGAGACGGTGCTGAAGCTGCTCAACGACTCGCTCGCCACGGAAATCGTCTGCACGCTGCGCTACAAGCGCCATTACTTCATGGCGAAGGGCATTCACTCGGAAGCCGTCGCGCAGGAGTTTCTGGAGCACGCGAACGAGGAACAGGAGCACGCCGATACGCTCGCGGAGCGCATCGTGCAACTGGGCGGCGCGCCGAATTTCGCGCCGGACGGCCTCTCGTCGCGCTCGCATTCCGAGTACAACGAGGGCAAGGATCTGATCGACATGATCCGCGAGAATTTGATCGCGGAGCGCATCGCGATCGATACGTATCGCGAGATCATCCGCTATCTCGGCGACAAGGACGTCACGACGCGCCGCATCTTCGAGGACATTCTGGCGGTCGAGGAAGAACACGCCGACGACATGGCCGATCTCCTGGAAGGCCGTAACGGGTAAGGGCGACGTCGCCGGGTGCGCGGCGAGCGCATCCGGCGCATGCATGCAATGACCGATCAACTACTACAAGAGCGTCCGGCAGCGCGGACGACGCGAATGATTCGAGTCTTGATAGCCGACGACCACGCGATCGTGCGCAGCGGGTTCAGGCAATTCGTCGCGGACGAGCCCGACATGGAAGTCGCGGGCGAAGCCGCTACCGGCGACGAAGCCATCGCGCTCGTGCGCGCGCAGGCGTTCGACGTCGTGCTGCTCGACATCGCGATGCCGGACAAGAACGGCGTCGACACCTTGCGCGTCATCAAGCAGATCCGGCCGGAGCAGGGCGTGCTGATGCTTTCGGGTTTTCCGGAGAGCCAGTACGCGATCAACCTGCTGAAGGCGGGCGCGAACGGCTATCTGAACAAGGACGCCGCGCCCGACGAGATCGTGCGCGCGATCCGCACCGTCGCGCGGGGGCATCGTTATTTGTCGGAGTTCATCGCGGATGCGCTCGCCGACAAGCTCGACAAGCCCGCCGCCGAGCGGCCGCACGAACTGCTGTCGGAGCGCGAGTTCCAGATATTCTGCAAGCTCGCGGGCGGCCAGATTCCGACGGAAATCGCGCAGGAACTGCATCTTTCGGTGAAGACGGTGAGCACGTATCGCGCGCGCGTGCTCGAAAAAATGCGGCTCTCCAACAACGCCGATCTCACGTATTACGCGATCAAAAACGGGCTGATCGAATAGCGGCGCAGTTTCGAGGCCGCGAGCACTGCCGGAGGGCGCCCGACGTGGGCAATCACATCACCCCTGACGACCGAAGCGGGCAGCCGGACGCGCGGCGGGCGCCGCTCGCGGTGCTGCTGATCGAGGATTCGCCGCTGATCCGCCGCAGCCTGACCGAGGCGATCGAAGCGCTCGGGCCGTGGCGCGTGACCGCGTTCGCCGATGCGCCGGACGACGCGATCGCGCTCTTGTCGTCGCAGGCGTTCGACGCGGTGATCGTCGATCTGCAACTGAAGCGCGGCTCGGGCATCGAGGTGCTCGCGTGGCTCGAGGAATGCGGCGCGGCGCGCTCGCCGGGCGCGTTCGTCGCGGTGCTGACCAATCATGCGCTGCCGACTTATCGCGAGCGGTGCCTGCAATACGGCGTGCGTCATTTTTTCGACAAGTCGCTCGAATTCGATCGCGTGCTCGACGCGCTATGCGACTACGCGCGCGAGCGCCGCTGGAAAAGCTGCGGACCGCCGCCCTGATCCACGCTCAAGCAATGCGTGACGAGTCCGAGGTCGGCGCGCCACAGATGCAGCCCGAACGCCGGCGGCTCCATGACGAACGCGTCGGGGCCGTCGGGCTTCAGTTGCAGCGCGACCTGATGCGCGGTCGATGGCGCGCACCAAACGAGCGTGCCGCCGAACCGCACACCGATGGCCCGATGCACATGACCGCACACGATGCGCTCGACGTTCGCATGACGGCGCACGAGCGCGTCGAGCGCGCGGGTGTCGTCGGGCGCGAGGCGGATGTCGTCCATGAAGCCGATGCCGCACGCGATCGGCGGATGATGCATGCCGATGACAACAGGCCGGTCGCGGCACGCGTCGAGCTGCGCTTCGAGCCAGGCGAGGCGCGCGGCGCACAGACGCCCCGCGCCCGAGCCGGGATCGAGCGTGTCGAGCGCGATCACGCGGACTTCGCCGACATCGAATGCGTATTGCACGAAACCGTCGTGGCCCGCGAGCTCGGGGCGATCGGCGAATACCGCGCGCAGGTTCGCGCGGTCGTCGTGATTGCCGACGATCACATGCCACGGAATCGCGAGCGTATCGAGCAGCGTGCGCAGATGCCGGTATTCGTCGATACCGCCCGCATCGACGAGATCGCCCGTGACGAGCACGGCGTCGGGGCGGGGATCGAACGCGTTGAGTGCGTCGATCGCGCGGGCGAGAAAGGCGGCCGTATCGACGCGGCCGTAGGCGAGCGT
Source organism: Caballeronia novacaledonica (assembly GCF_900258035.1). GTDB lineage: Bacteria > Pseudomonadota > Gammaproteobacteria > Burkholderiales > Burkholderiaceae > Caballeronia > Caballeronia novacaledonica. Next base: position 66,652 of record NZ_OGTP01000021.1, read on the forward strand.
GCCCGGCGCGGTGATGTGCAGATCGCTGATCTGGGCGAGCAGCATGCGCGTGGTCTCCTCGTCGCGGGCGGTTCGACGTTTATTCGTCGGATGCGACCGGCGGCTTCGGCGCGAGCTTCGCGGGGACGAGCCACTGGAAGCCGGTCATCGACGTTTCGCTGAAGGTGCATTCGGCGGCGGCGGGCACCATCGCCGGTTTGGTGGCGGGCGGCTTCGGCGGATTCTGGATCGTGCCGTGCACGACCACCCGCAAGCCATGATAACTCGTGCCGGAACCGGTGATTTTGAGGGGCGCGCTGGCGGCGTCGGGATAATCCGCGCGCACCTTGTCCTTGCAGGCTTCGGCGTTCTTGTAATAGGACGTGCAGCCGGCGAGATATGCGAGCGGAATCGTGAGCAGGGCGAGCAGCAGGTGACGGGTGCGAGGGTTCATCGATGAATTCGGTCGGTGCCCGATGCCGCGAGGGATCGGAGCGGAAAGAGGACGGGCGAAACTTTATATCATGCGCGCCGCGGGAGGGCCGGGCCGGCGCTTGTTTTATCGCGCGATGCGGTAGCACAATCGGCTCTGTCATTCGATCCGCGCGTTTTGCACCGATGGAGACGACCGCCATGCAGAAGGACATCGAAGTAGGCGATTACCTGCTCGCCATGCAGGCCTTACCGAAGCCGATCGAGGCCGACGGCGAAGCGGACGCGGCCCCGTCCGAAGGCTACGCGATCCGCGTGCGCGTGACGCGGCTCGACCGCAAGCCGGTGCACGGTTCGACGCTCGCCGACGACTCCGGCGAAATGACGGGCGATCACGGACCGTTCGAGACCGTCGCCGAGGCGATCGCGCACGGCGAGGCGTGGGGACGGCATTACGTCGCGCGGGTTCTCGGCCATGCGGTGTAGCGGCGAGGGCCACGAAAGAGGGGAAACGCTCCCCGCGTGAGGCGGGTGCAGCGCGGGGGCGGGCATCGCTAGACTCTGGTTCATCGACCGGAACATCGCCGAGATTGCCATGACGCCCGTTGCCCTCTACATCACCCCGAACTACATCGCGTCGGTGCGCAGCGGCAAGTCGCGCGACTGCTTCGGCGGGACGGTGCGATTCATCGGCGTGGACGCGCTGCCGTTCGATATCGAGCACGTGTGCCTGCTGGATCGCGATACGGCGATCGAGGCGCTGTTCGATGCGGTGCGGGACGCGGAGCGGTTGTTGAATGCGGTGTGAGGGTGTGCTCAAGATTTCGGAAGGCGGGTCGTTAATACGACGACCCAAACCTTTTCCGACAACAAGAACCACGAATGGCACTGAAATCTCTTGCAAGCGCAGTCGCGTTGTCCCTGTTTCTCTCCGGATGCCTCTCGACCGTACCGGACATCGAATCGCCCCATGCGGGCAGCGTCCAGACGACGCAGCAGGTCGCCAACGGCATCCAGTCCCCGACGATCGACAGTAACGGCGTTCTCCTTACGCCATGGGTTCGCAGCGCGATGATGTCCGCATTTGCGATGCGCGCCGCGCATCTCGGACTTCGAATCGATCCGAACGGCGTGCCGGTCCGGATCCGCATTACGAGCGTCCGATCGAAGTCGGACGCGGCGCGTATCGGTTTCAATTTTCTCGATGGCGCCGAGTGGCTGTCGGGAACGGTGACGGTCGGCGACGCCAGCTTCGACGTTCAGGAGGACACGTGGCTGTACTGGATGCCGACGGGGTATCGGAGCATTCAGGATGTCGCGGATGCCGTGGGGAAGCAGGTTGCCAACGGCGTGGCGATGGTGGGGAGGATGCCGTTGAAGGATTGAGAGGCGGGTTAGGGCACTGTCTGGAACAACGGGCAATAGAAGCCGACGCGAAGATCGGCCTTTCCGTTCAGTGCTCGGCATTTCGATCAGCGTTGTCGGTGAGCAAGTCAGATACCCATTCGGGAAACCATCTGTTGCGAGCACTGAATTCGTAGCATGACTAAGCAGACGCAAGTTCGCCAGATCGGGCGATTTCGAGCACGTTACCGTTGGAGTCGATTAGCTTAAGGAAACGTCAGCGGAGCACTGTTCGAACCCGCGATTTCATGCGCGGCCCGACTCAGCGCAATGTTTGGCGCGCGTTGAGGGAGTCCGGATGGTTCGCCCGAGTTTGCATCATCGCTCGTCGCGCGTGCTGCGACCTCAGGGAAAGGCATCCTCAATTTGTCCCCAGCGCGACCGGGCCCTCGATCCAAAACAAAAAACCCGAAAGCCTTACGCTGTCGGGGTTTCTGTCAAACTCGGGTGCTACTGAAATACCACTTGGTGCCGGGGACCGGACTCGAACCGGCAAGCCGTGAGGCGGCGGATTTTAAGTCCGCTATGTTTACCAATTTCATCACCCCGGCAGGGCGGACGCGATTCTACCATTGCCCGACATCGCGCCAAAGCCGCGCCCGCCGCCGGCACGCACACCGTTCGACAACGTTCCGGGCCTCCCGCATAATCGGCGGCACCGATTCCGGCGCGAGGACACACGATGAGCAAGAACCGGCTCGACGCATTCGAGCAAACGTGATGCGAGTCGGCGTCATCTCCGATACGCACAACCTCGTGCGCCCCGAAGCGCTCGACGCATTGCGCGGCTGCGCGCACGTCATTCACGCGGGCGATATCTGCAGGCACGACGTGCTCGATGCGCTCGCGTCGGTCGCGCCGCTTACCGTCGTGCGCGGCAACAACGATATCGGCGATGACGTCGCCCGATTGCCCGAGCACGTGCGCATCGAACTGGGAGGCGCGACGATCCACGTCGTTCACGATATCGCCGACGTGCCGAAGCAACTCGACGGCATCGACGTCGTCGTGACGGGGCACTCGCACAAGCCGCTGATCGAGACGCGCGACGGCGTGCTCTTCGTGAATCCCGGCAGCGCGGGGCCGCGCCGTTTCAAGTTGCCGATCACGCTCGCATTGCTCGAGATCGACGGCGGCAAGCCGCAAGCGCGCATCGTGCAACTCGCGACGTAAAAAAGCCGGCGCATCGGGCGCCGGCTTTCTCACGATCACATCACACCGCTATCAGGCGCGCACGGTGCCTTCCGGGAACGCATCGTCCATTTCGGCGGCTTCACGATGCCCACGCAGGATCGCGTGCGCTTCCGACTTCGTCGCCACCGACGGCGGCGAACCCTTCAGCGGCTTCTTCGCCGTTTCATGCAGCGCGAGAACCGACACGATACCGATCAGCGATGCGCCCATCAAATAGTACGCGGGCATCATCAGGTTGCCGGTCTTGTCGACGAGCCACGCCGTGACGAGCGGCGTCGTGCCGCCGAAGAGCGACACCGACACGTTGAAGCCGATCGCGAGCGCGCCGTAGCGGATCTTCGTCGGGAAGAGGGCCGGCAGCGACGAAGGCATCACGCCCGTGAACGTCGACAGAAGCGCGCCGAGAATCATCATGCCCGCGAAAATCGACGGAACCGTGCCCATGCGAATCAGCGAAAGCGCCGGAATCGACAGCACCAGCAGGCCGATACAACCCGCGAGCATCACCGGCTTGCGGCCGATCGTATCCGACAGACGGCCGGCGAAGAGCGTCAGCGGCATCATCAGCACCATCACGACGAGCACGATGAAGAGGCCGTGCGTCTCGTTGAACTTGAGCGTCGCCGACAAATAGCTCGGCAAATACGAAAGCGCCATGTAGTCGGTCACGTTGAAGATCAGCACGAGGCCCACGCATTGCAGCAGCGGCTTCCATTGCTGAAGCAGCGTTTCGCGGAACTGCTCTTTGGTCGTTTCGTGCGACACCGCTTCCGCCTTTTCGGCTTCGCGCTGGAACGCGGGCGTTTCTTCGAGCTTCATCCGGATATACAGACCGATCAGGCCGAGCGGACCCGCGATCATGAACGGAATGCGCCAGCCCCACGACAGCAGTTCTTTTTCCGACATCACCGCCGTCAGCACCGCGACCACGCCCGCGCCGAGCACATAGCCGACGAGCGTGCCGAACTCGAGGAAGCTCGACATGAAGCCGCGCTTCTTGTCCGGCGAGAATTCGGCGATGAAGGTCGCCGCGCCGCCGTACTCGCCGCCCGTCGAGAAGCCCTGCACGAGACGCGCGACGAGCAGCAGCACCGGCGCCATCACGCCGATCGACTCGTAGCTCGGAATGATGCCGATACAGAACGTGCCGACGGCCATCATGATCATCGTCATCGCGAGCACGCGCTTGCGGCCGATGCGGTCACCCAGCGGGCCGAACACCATGCCGCCGATCGGGCGCACGAGGAACGCGGCCGCGAACGTGCCGAAGGTCGCGAGCAACTGCGCCGCCGGGCTGCTCGACGGGAAAAACACCTTGCCGAGCGTCACGGCGATATAGCTGTACACGCCGAAATCGAACCATTCCATCGCATTGCCGATGGCCATGGCGCCGACCGCGCGCTTGAGCAGGGACTGATCGACGATGGTGATGTCGTCGAGCGTGAGATCGGACTTCTGACTCGATGAATCGTGTTTGCGCCAAAGGCCCTCGTGTAGAGAAGACATAGTTCGAAAAACTCCGTATTCGATCCCGAGAACTCGCGTGGAGCTTCGGGCGCGCCGTCGAAAGAGGGCGCGTATTGCCGGGACAGTGCAGTTTCGCGACGGCGCCGCTTTGCATCGCGGGAAACGGACGCCAATGGCTCCGCGCAGCATCAGAATGAAGCAGATGCTGAAGATCGAAAAGCAAGCGCGGTGCCGGTGCTTCGCAGTGGGTCGCGAAATTGCACTCGGATAAACAAACGAATTTGACGTGCGGACGGCGAACCCAGTGAAGAATCTGAGCTGCCGCGGATGGGCCGCGACGTCGGCGAAAAAACAACCTGAGACGAAAAAGGCCGGCGTTGTTGCTAAAGAACCGACGCGCCTCTTTGTATGAAAACTGTCACTACCACGCTGTGTCCGAAAAGCGATGCGCCGGACTCATGCGCGTGAATGATGGTGAATTGCTGTTGATAACGAACAAGATGATAACACGATGCCAGAAGATGTGCAAACCGGCCCGTCGCGGCAAGCCTCGGCGGGCGGCGCAATCCCTTGCCTGGTCTACGATTCCGCCCAATTTAATGAGATTCGTCTGATGTTCCAATCGGAACATTTTGCCCGTGCGCAGGCAACAAAAAACCGGCCACGCGGGCCGGTTCTTGCGAGACGACGAGCCGCGATTTCAGCTTTGCGGCGGCACGAAGCCCGAAGCCGTGTCGGCGCCTTCGCCAAAGAAATATTTCTCGGTCTGCTTGATGAGGTACTGGCGCGCGCGCGGATCGGCCATGTTCAGGCGATTCTCGTTGATGAGCATCGTCTGCTGCTTGAGCCAGCCTTGCCAGGCTTCCTTCGAGATCGTTTCGTAGATGCGCTTGCCGAGCTCGCCCGGCAGCGGCGGAAAGTCGAGTCCTTCGGCTTCCTTGCCGAGCTTCGCGCATTGAACCATTCGGGCCATTGTGAGTTTCTCCTCTGTATCGGGGGCGAAGCGCGGTTCGCGCTTCTCAGATCGTATTCAAAGCTGTTTCATCAGGACGAGCGACTTGCGCTGCCAGTTGTAGAGGCGCCGGCGATCCTCGGGCAGATCGTCCACGGTCACCTTCACGAAGCCGCGCTTCAGGAACCAGTGCTCGGTGCGCGTCGTCAGCACGAAGATACGCGTGAGGCCGCGCGCCCGCGCGCGCTGTTCGATGCGCTTGAGCAAGCGCTCGCCGTCGCCCGAACCTTGCGCTTCCGGCGCGACGGTCAGGCACGCCATCTCGCCGATGCGTTCCTGCGTGTACGGATAGAGCGCCGCGCAGCCGAACAGCACGCCATCGTGCTCGATGACGGAGAAGTGGTCGATATCGCGCTCGATCTGGTGACGCCCGCGCCGCACGAGCGTGCCATCGGTTTCGAGCGGCTCGATCAGCGTGAGAATGCCGCCGACGTCGTCCGGCGTCGCTTCGCGCAGGCTTTCGAGGTTCTCGTACGAGATCATCGTGCCGACGCCGTCGTGCAGGAACAGTTCGAGCAGCACGCTGCCGTCGAGGCTGTACGGAATGATGTGGCCGCGCGCCACGCCGCCGCGGCACGCGCGCACTGTATGCTTCAGATAGAACGCCGTGTCGCCTTGCAACTCGCCGCTTTCCTGCAGGCGATAGGCGTCGTCGAGCGACATTTCGCGGATGAGTTCGTTTTCCGAATCGACGAGGCCCGGAATTTCGGTCACGAAGATGATCTTGTCGGCGCGCAGCGCGATGGCGGCGGCGGACGCGACATCTTCCATCGACAGATTGAACGCTTCGCCCGTCGGCGAGAAGCCGAGCGACGACAGCAGCACCAGCTTGTTCGACGCGAGCGACTGGCGGATGGAGTCGCCGTCGATTTTGCGCACGACGCCCGTGTGCTGGAAATCGACGCCATCCAGAATGCCGACCGGCCGCGCCGTCACGAAGTTGCCCGACACCACGCTGATGTGCGCGTGCGCCATCGGCGTGTTCGGCAAGCCCTGGCTGATTGCGGCCTCGATATCCAGACGCACTTCGCCGGCCGCTTCCTTCGCGGATTCGAGCGCGCGCAGATCGGTGATGCGCAGGCCATGCGAAAACGACGATTCCACGCCGTGAAGGCTCAACTGCTCGTCGAGCTGCGGGCGCGAGCCGTGCACCAGCACGACGTGGATGCCCATGGCGTGCAGCAGGCCGACGTCCTGCACGAGCGCGTTCAGGCGCCCTTCCTGCACCAGCTCGCCGCCGAACGCCACGACGAAAGTCTTGTTCCGGAACGCGTGAATATACGGCGCGACGGAGCGCATCCAGTCGACGAACTGGGCGTGGGGATCGGGCGCTTCGGGCTCGGGTGCCGGCTGCGACGCGGTCATCGTGAGGTCGGTTTGGGAATTCATCCCGGGATTATAATGCGACGCTATGCCGAATGTTTCTCGTCCATCACGTCCCGATCAGGCGGGCCAGTCTCAGTCCGCCGATAAATCCCTCGATACTCAGGAGCAGTTGCGACAACTGCGTGAAAATCTGCTGCGCGACGCGCGGGAGGGCGGGGGCGCGTCCGGCGATTCCGGCGCGTTGAGCAAGAAGGAACTGGCCGCGCGGCGGTTTGCGGGCGTGAAAGCGGGTGCCGCTGCGGCTTCCGAGCAAGCTGCTCAGCCGAAAGAGCGGCAGCGTCCGGAGCCTGCGAAGGTTTCGCCGCCGCAAGCCGATCCGCGTCCGCAGTCGGCGAAGAAGACGTCGCCACAACAATCCGATCAGCGTCCGCGTAAATCGCGCGATGACGCGCGCGCATCGGCGCAGCCTACTTCGCAGCCGCAGCCGCAGCCGCAGCCGCAGCCGCAGTCGCAGTCGCAGCCGCAGCCGCAGCCGCAACAGAAACCGCAACCGCAACCGCAACCGCAACCGCAACCGCAGCCGCAACCGCAGCCGCAACCGCAACCCCAAGCCAAACGTGAAGGTCAGGGCGATCGTCCGCAACGGCCCGTTCAAAACCGACCGGCCGAAGCGCGCGCCCCGCGTGTCGCCGAACGGCGGGACGAAGCGCCGAAATCAGCACGTCCGTCCGAAACACGCGAGCCGCGCGAAGCGAGACAGCCACGCGCGCCACGCATCGTCACGCCGAATCCGATCCCACCGATCACCTTCCCCGAAGCGCTGCCCGTTTCCGGCCGGCGCGAGGAAATCGCACGCGCGATCGCGGCGAATCAGGTCGTGATCGTGAGCGGCGAAACCGGCTCGGGCAAAACCACGCAGCTTCCGAAAATCTGTCTCGCGCTCGGGCGCGGTCTCGGCGCGGGCGGCAGCGGTCTCATCGGTCACACGCAGCCGCGCCGGATCGCCGCGTCGGCGACGGGAAGGCGCATCGCGGAAGAACTCGGCACGCCGTTCGGGGAAGTCGTCGGCTACAAGGTGCGCTTCACGGACAATCTCGCGCCGGGCGCGTCCGTCAAGCTGATGACCGACGGCATTCTGCTCGCGGAAACGCAGACCGATCCGCTGCTGAACGCGTACGACACGATCATCATCGACGAGGCGCACGAGCGCAGCCTCAACATCGACTTTCTGCTCGGCTATCTGAAGGAAGTTCTGCCCAAGCGCCCCGACCTGAAGCTGATCGTCACGTCGGCGACCATCGACGCCGAGCGTTTCGCGCGCCATTTCGGCAGCGACGAAAAGCCCGCGCCGGTGATCGAGGTGAGCGGGAGGCTGTATCCGGTGGAAGTGCGCTATCGGCCGATCCAGGAAGAAAGCGAGGCGATCAAGAATGCGCAAGGCACGCTCGGCAAGCGCAACGATCGCAAGGCCGACCGCGATCTGATGGAAGCCATCGTCGATGCCGTCGATGAACTCTGCCGCGTCGGTCCCGGCGACGTGCTCGTGTTTCTGCCCGGCGAGCGCGAAATCCGCGACGCGGCGGAAGCGCTGCGCAAGCACCATCCGCCGCACACGGAAATCCTGCCGCTCTTCGCGCGTTTGAGCGCGCAGGAGCAGGAGCGCGTGTTCAAGCCGTCGAACGCGCGGCGCATCGTGCTCGCGACCAACGTGGCGGAGACGTCGCTGACGGTGCCGGGCATTCGCTACGTCGTCGATACCGGCATGGCGCGCGTGAAGCGCTATTCGTATCGCAACAAGGTCGAGCAGTTGCAGATCGAGCCGGTGTCGCAGGCGGCGGCGAATCAGCGCGCGGGCCGCTGCGGGCGTGTCGCGGACGGCGTGTGCGTGCGACTGTTCGACGAAGCCGATTTCCAGTCGCGGCCGCGCTTCACCGATCCGGAAATCCTGCGCTCGTCGCTCGCAGCCGTGATTCTGCGCATGAAGTCGCTGCATCTGACGGCGATCGAAACCTTTCCGTTCATCGAGCCGCCGCCGGGCCGCGCGGTCGCGGACGGCTATCAGTTGCTGAACGAACTCGGCGCCGTCGATGACGACAACGCGCTCACGCCGCTCGGCCGCGAGCTCGCGCGCCTGCCGCTCGATCCGCGCGTCGGCCGCATGATTCTCGCCGCGCGCGATCATCACGCGCTGAAGGAAGTGCTGGTCATCGCGTCGGCGGTGTCGGTGCAGGATCCGCGCGACCGGCCGATCGAGGCGCAGGAGCAGGCGGATCAGGCGCACCGGCAGTTCGTCGACGAGCGCTCCGAGTTTCTGCAATGGACGCGCATCTGGAAGTGGTTCGAAGACGCCGTCGCGCACAAGAAGTCGAACAAGCAGCTCGCCGACGCGTGCCGCGCGAATTTTCTGTCGCATCTGCGGCTGCGCGAATGGCGCGACGTGCATTCGCAATTGCTGACGGTCGTGCGCGAGCACGGCTGGCGCCTGAACGAATCCGATGCGACCTTCGAGCAGGTGCATCTTTCGCTGTTGACGGGTCTGCTCGGCAACGTCGGATTGAAAGCCGACGACGAGCCGCATTATCTCGGCGCACGCGGCATCAAGTTTCATCTGTGGCCGGGCTCGGCGCTCCTGAAGAAAGCGGGGCGCTGGGTGATGGCGGGCGAACTCGTCGAAACGAGCCGGCTGTATGCGCGCACGATCGCGAAGATCGAGCCGGAATGGCTTGAAACCGTCGGCGCGCATCTGCTGAAGACGTCGCTGTCCGATTCGCATTGGGAGAAAAAGGCCGCGCAGGTCGTCGCGTACGAGCGCGCGACGCTCTACGGGCTGACCGTCTACGCGCGCCGCCGCGTGAGTTTCGGCAAGCAGGATCCGAAATACGCGCGCGAGCTGTTTATCCGCGGCGCGCTCGTCGAAGGCGAATTCGAGACGCGTCTGCCGTTTTTCGCGCACAACCGCAAGCTGGTCGCGGACATCGAGCAACTGGAGCACAAGTCGCGCCGCCAGGACGTGCTCGTCGACGATGAACTCATCTACGGCTTCTACGATTCGCTGATTCCCGACGGCATGTGGACGGGCGCGGCGTTCGAGCGCTGGTATCGCGACGAGCAGAAAAAGGAGGGCAACGAGAAGCTGCTGTTCCTCTCGCGCGACGACCTGATGCGCCACGAAGCCGCCGGCGTCACGACCGACCTGTTCCCGAAGCGCATGACGATGTCGGGCATCGAGATGTCGCTCACGTATCACTTCGAGCCGGGCTCGCCGCGCGACGGCGTCACGCTCGCGGTGCCGCTCTACGGGCTCAATCAGGTCGATGCGCGCCGCGTCGAGTGGCTCGTGCCCGGCATGATCAAGGAGAAGGCGCAACTGCTGTTGAAGTCGCTGCCGCAGAAACTGCGCCGTCACGTCGTGCCGTTGCCGGAATACGCGGCGGGCTTCGCCGGGCGTCACGCGGGGCCGAAGTTCGGCGCGGGCGCGCTCGTCGATTCGCTCATCGCCGATATTCGGGAGCAGACGCAGATCGCCGTGAAAAGCGCGGATTTCAAGCTCGAAACGCTGCCCGCGCATCTGTTCATGAACTTCAAGGTGATCGACGAGCACGGCCGCCAGCTCGCGATGGGCCGCAATCTCGCGCAGTTGCGCACGGAACTCGGCGGTCAGGCGCAGCAGCAGTTCCAGAAGCTGACGTCGGTCGCCGCGCTCGATGCGCTCACCGGCGAAACCAGCCCGCCGCAGACGCAACCGGCGGGCGTCGGCACCGCGCTTTACGAAAACCTCACCACCTGGAATTTCGGCAAGCTGCCCGAATTGCTGGAAATCCGCCGTCGCGGGCAGACGCTCTTCGGTTATCCGGCGCTCGTCGATCGCGGCACGCATTGCGACGTCGAAGTATTCGATTCGCCCGAGGAAGCGGCGCGTATTCACCGCGCGGGATTGCGGCGGCTCTTCGCGCTGCAATTGCGCGAGCCGATTCGCTATCTGGAGAAGAATCTGCCGGGTTTGCGCGAAATGTCGATGCAATACATGGCGCTCGGCACGGCGGACGAATTGCGCGACCAGATCGTCGAGACGGCGCTCGATCGCGCGTGCCTGCAAGACCCGCCGCCCGACGACGACGCCAGCTTCCACGCCCGCCGCGACGCCGCGAAAGGGCGTCTCACGCTGCTCGCGAACGAAATCGCCCGTCTCGTCGGCACGATCCTGGCCGAATACGCGGCGCTCGCGAAAAAGCTGGCGCAGGCGAAGACGTTCGCGTCGGCGTATGCGGACATGCAGGCGCAGGTCTCCGCGCTCATCGGCAAGCGTTTTGTCATCGACACGCCGTATGCGCAGCTCGCGCACTTTCCGCGCTATCTGAAGGGAATCGGCCTGCGCATCGACAAGCTCAAGGCCGATCCGGCCCGCGACGCGCGTCTTTCCGCCGATCTGCAACCGCTCGCGCAGCATTATCAGCGCGCGATTTCGCAGCGTGGCGGCGTCGCGGATGCGCGGCTTTCCGAGTATCGCTGGCTGCTGGAAGAACTGCGCGTATCGCTGTTCGCGCAGGAATTGCGCACGCCGATGCCGGTTTCGGTGAAACGGCTCCACAAGGTCTGGGAATCGATGCAGCGCTGAGCGTCGGCCGGAAGGCGCGCCGAAGCCGGCTATTTCTTGCGCCGATTCAGCGTATTGCGCAAAAAGCCGCAGCCGGTCAACGCGCCGCGCGAAGCAAACGTTCTACAATGACGCCTGCCTTCCGAAGCCTATTTTCCATGCGCAATATTTTCCTTTCCGGCCGCTTCCGCGCGGCCGCCGCACGCACGGCGCTCGCCGCCGGCGCCGCTCTCGTCGCAACCGCGGCATTCGCCAACAATGTCATCGTGCTCAATTCGGCGGAAGCCACGCTGAGCCTGATCGACGAAAACACGCATCAGGTCGTCGGCACCGTGCCGACCGGCAAGGAGCCGCACCACCTGATGCCGCTGCCCGACAATTCGTCGCTGATCGTCGCGAATTCGGTGTCGAACAATCTGATGTTCGTCGATCCGAAAACCGGCGCTTTCCAGCGCTGGGTGCAGAACATCGAAGACCCGTATCAACTCGGCTTCTCGCCGGACAGAAAATGGTTCGTGTCGACGGGCCTGCGTCTCGATCGCCTCGACATCTATCATTTCGACGGCAAGAACCTGAGCATCGCGAAGCGCCTGCCGCTCGCGACGATGCCGAGCCACATCGCGTTCACGAACGACAGTTCGACCGCGTTCATTTCGCTGCAGGTGTCCGGTGAAATCGCCGCGATCGACCTGGCGACGCAGACCGTCAAATGGAAGATGAAGGTCGGCAAGGTGCCCGCCGGCGTCTGGCTCACGCCGCAGGACAAGTATCTGCTCGTCGGCATGACGGGTTCGGACTACGTGGCCGTGGTCGACTGGCGCAACCAGAAGGTCGTCAAGACCATCACGACGGGCGAGGGCGCGCACAACTTCCGCTCGATGGTCGACGGCAAGCACGTTCTGGTGTCGAATCGTGTCGCCAACACGATCAGCATCATCGACGAGGACTCGCTCACGAACGTCGGCAACATCACCGGTCTGCTGCCCGGCCCGGACGACATGGAACTTTCCGCCGACAAAAAGTATCTGTGGGTTACGTTCCGCTTCGCGAAGCACGTCGGCGTGATCGACCTCGCGAATCGTAAGCTGATCGAAACCATCAAGGTCGGCCGCTCGCCCCACGGCATCTACTTCTACAACCGCGCACCGGTGACGGCGCCGAACGGGGCGTAAGCCGAGCAGAGGGCGCCTCGCGCGCCCTATACTCAATTGAGGAAGGCCGGCGCACCGGACGGCCGCAAGCACCACGGAGCACCATGTTTCATTCCATTCTTTCGTCGCTGGACGGTCTCGTTTCCTGGCTGCAGACGCTTCTTTACGTCGATGCCGTGCAGCCGGTGCTGTACAAGATCGGCATGATGGACTACGACGAGGACACGTACGACGCACTCTATTGGGTGATCGTCGGCGTGCTGGAAGTGCTCGCGATGTACGCGATCCTGCGCCCGCTCGAAGCGTTCCGTCCCGCGGAGGAATGGAAGGACCGCAAAGGCGTGCGGGTGGACGTGCTCTACACGTGGATCGTCAAGCTCGGCATCCTCAACCTGTTCTTCTTCTTCACGTTCCAGCCGCTCTTCGATTCGATGCAGAGCTGGCTGCGCATCCATAACGTGCCGAATCTCGAAATCGACAACCTGTGGCCCGGCGTCACGACGCAGCCGCTCGTCACGTTCGTCATTTATCTGCTGATCCTCGATTTCGCCGGCTACTGGTATCACCGCCTGGAGCATCGCGTCGGGATCTGGTGGGAACTGCACGCCGTGCATCACAGCCAGCAGAAGATGTCGCTCTGGACGGACGATCGCAACCATCTGCTCGACGACATTCTTCAGGCGAGCTTTTTCGCCTGTGTTGCGCTCGTGATCGGCGTGGAGCCTTCGCAGTTCGTCGTGCTCGTCGCCATCACGAATTTCATGCAGAGCGTGCAGCACGCGAACATCCGGCTGCACTTCGGCTGGCTGTTCGACCGCATTGTCGTGAGTCCGGCGTTCCATCGACGCCACCATGCGATCGGCTTCGGTCACGAAGGCACGACGTACGGCTGCAACTTCGGCGTGCTGTTCTCGTTCTGGGACATCCTGTTCCGCTCGGCTTCGTTCGACCGCACCGTCGAGCCGACCGGCATCCGCGACCAGCTCGGCGCGCCGGGCGTGAAGCCGGTGCATTACGGCGACGGTTTCGTCGAGCAGCACTGGCTCGCGTTCAAGCGCATCGCCGCGCGCGTTTCCACGCGGCGCGCGGGCGCGTCCCCTTCGGATAGCTCGGCGGCCGTCTGACGGTTTCGTGCAGACCGGCGCCCGCGTGCGGCGCTGGTTTATCCTGTCGGTTCCTCTTTCTTCTACGTAACACGCATGAGTGACTTGCTGCGTTCGTTCGTGCGCGCGCTTGCGAACGTCTTTCATCCGCGCATGCTCTGGCTGACGCTGATGCCCTTCGGCGTCGCCACGCTGGTGTGGGGCGCGGTGCTCTGGTTCTTCTGGCAGACGCTCACGGGCGCCGCGAATAGCTGGCTCGACGGCTGGGGCCTCACGTCCGCGATGTACCGCCTCTTCGACACGGTCGGCTTCTCGTCGCTGCACGCGGTGATCGCGCCGTTTCTCGTCGTCATCATGACGGTGCCGCTGATCGTCGTCACGGTGCTGCTTCTGATCGCGACGCTCTCGATGCCCGGCGTCGTCAAGCTGCTCACGCGGCGGCCGAGGGGGCACTACGCGTCGCTCGAAGAACGGCGCGGCGGCTCGTGGTACGGCAGTCTCGGGCATTCGGTGGTGACCACCGTCGTGTGTCTCGTGCTCTTGGTGGTCACGCTGCCCTTGTGGCTGATTCCGCCGTTCTTCGCGCTGATTCCGCCGCTGCTGTGGGGCTGGCTGACCTATCGAGTGATGACGTACGACGCGCTCGCGCTGCATGCCAGCGCGGAAGAGCGCCGCGCAATCGTGCGCGACGCGCGATGGCCCTTGCTCGCGATCGGCATCGTGAGCGGGCTTCTCAGCTCCGTGCCGACGATGCTCTGGGCGTGGTCCGTCTGGCTTCTGCCGCTCTTTCCGGTCGTCGCCGCCGTGACGATCTGGGCGTATGCGTTCATCCTCGTGTTTTCGGCGCTGTGGTTCGCGCATTACTGCCTGCACGCGCTCGAGCGGCTGCGCGCGAGCGAGCCGCACTATCCGGCGATCACGGTCGAATCCCGCGACGTTTCACTGTAAGAACAAGGGGCATTCATGGGCATTGGCGTCATCATCATCGGCGACGAGATCCTGTCCGGCCGCCGCACCGACAAGCATCTGCCGAAAATCATCGAACTGCTGAGTGCGCGCGGCCTGTCGCTCGACTGGGCCGAATACGTCGGCGACGACCCCGCGCGCATCACCGCGACGCTCGCGCGAACGTTCGCGTCCGGCGACATCGTTTTTTCGACGGGCGGCATCGGCGCGACGCCGGACGATCACACGCGCCAGTGCGCCGCGAAGGCGCTCGGCGTGCCGCTCGCGCTGCATCCGGAAGCGGCCGAACTGATCCGCGCGCGCATCCGCGACACGGCGGGCGACAAGCCGGCCGATCTCGAATCGCCGGAGAATCTGCATCGCCTGAACATGGGCACGTTTCCGCAGGGCGCGCAGATCATTCCGAACAGCTACAACAAGATTCCCGGTTTCTCTGTCGGCGAGCATCACTTCGTGCCGGGCTTTCCGGTGATGGCCTGGCCGATGATCGAATGGGTGCTCGACACGAAGTACGCGCATCTGCATCACGCGACGCCGCATGTCGAGCGCTCGCTGCTCGTGTTCGGGCTGCCGGAATCGCGCATCACGCCGCTGATGGTGACGATCGAGCGCGATTTCGACGGCGTGCGCGCGTTCAGCCTGCCGAGCGTCGGCGATGCGGCGCGCGGGACGCTTTACGCGCGCTCGCACATCGACCTGGGCGTGAAGGGCGATCCGGACAAGGCGAACGCGGCGTTCGAGGTGCTGCGCGAGGGGGTGATCGCGCTGGGCGGCGAAATCGTCGAAGTGCCGCCGGAGGAAGCGAAATGACGTTGCTGGAAATCATCGCGACCACGGTCGCGGACGCGCGCGCGGCGGAACGCGGCGGCGCGAACCGGCTGGAGCTCATCACCGCGATGGGCGAGGGCGGCCTGACGCCGAGCATCGGGCTGATCGAAGAAGTGATCGATGCGGTCGGCATTCCGGTGAACGTGATCGTGCGGCCGCACAGCCGCTCGTTCGTCTACGATGCCGACGACTACGCGGTCATCATCCGCGACGTGCGCGCCATTGCGAAGACGCGGGCCAACGCGATCGTCGTCGGCATGCTGAACGCGAATGGCGATATCGATACGGACGGCCTCGCGCGCGTGATCGACGCGGCGGACGGCCTGCCGCTCACGTTTCACCGCGCATTCGACGAAGCGCGCGATCTCTTCGCCGTGTTCGACACGCTCTTGACATGCGATGCCGTGACGAACGTGTTGACGTCGGGCGGCAAGCCGTCGGTGCTGGAAGCGCAGACGACGATTGCGAAACTCGTCGAAAGAGCGAAGGGCACGCACTGCACGGTCCTCGCCGGCGCCGGACTGACTGTCGAGGCGGTTGCGCCGTTCGCGGCATCGACGGGCGTGCGCGCGGTGCACTTCGGCTCGGGCGTGCGCGTCGATGGAAAGGGGCTCGCGCCCGTCGATGAAGAGCGGGTCAGGCGCGTGCGGACATTGCTCGACGCACCGCGTTGAGCGAACCGCTCACGCCCCGATCCACGGCAGCTTGCGAAAACACCATCCCGACACCGTTTTTCGATGCCCTTGCCCATCCTTGTCGCCTTCGAAGCCTTCGAGCAGGTCGTACGCCTGCGCGTATCCCTCTTTCTGCGCCGCGACGGCCGCGAGCTTCGAGCGCGCGGCGCTGCGGCACAAAAACACGACAGGCGTATCCGGAGTGGCGACCTGTCGCAATTGTTCGATAAACTCGGCATTCGGTACTGAGCCGGGGTAGCGGATCCACTCGATGTGCGCGTACTGCGCGCCATCGATGGCCGGACGGCCGACCCAGTCCAGTTCGGCGCGTGTGCGAACATCGACGAGACGCACGCGCGGATCGAGTTGCAGGAGTTCGAAGGCTTCGGCTGGCGAGAACGCGCCCGCGTAGGTCAGGTTGTTCTCGGCCGCGCGTTTTCCGGCCTGGCTATAGAGTTGTTCGAGCGTGCTCATGGCGCATCAGTCTCCGTTAAAGCGCAAAGATTCATTCTAGCGTGCGGTAGGAGTCGTCCGGGTCATGCGCGAAACTGGTGCATCGTATGATCAATGCACCGAAAAGGTGATTGCACAAAACTGAACAAACGAGCGCGCACCGAAAGAGTGCGTCTCCAATTTGCGGCGCAGCAAAGGCCGCTTCAAAACGCGCGCTGCTTCAAGCGCTTAGCGCAAAGATGGTGCGCTTGGCACGGAAGCTGCTTTTCCATCCTCGATTGAATCGATGTACAGGATTGGTCGGGGCGGCGAAGCGATTCGCCGACTTTTGTTAATCAGGAGATAGGTAATGAGTAAATCCGTGGCCGACGTCATGCAACTCGTCAAGGACGAGGACGTCAAGTTCGTCGACTTCCGCTTCACCGACACGCGCGGCAAAGAACAACACGTTTCCGTGCCGGTCTCGGCATTCGACGAAGACAAATTTGAAAGCGGCCACGCTTTCGACGGTTCGTCCATCGCAGGCTGGAAGGGCATCGAAGCGTCGGACATGCTGCTCGTGCCGGATGCGGACACGGCCTTCATCGACCCGTTCTATGAAGAGTCCACGCTGGTTCTGACCTGCGACGTGGTCGAGCCCGCCGACGGCAAGGGCTACGAGCGCGACCCGCGTTCGCTCGCGCGCCGCGCGGAAGCCTATCTCAAGAGCTCGGGCCTGGGCGACACCGCGTTCTTCGGTCCGGAGCCGGAATTCTTCATTTTCGATTCGGTGCAGTGGAACACGGACCAGTCGGGCACGTTCGTGAAGATAGGCTCGGAAGAAGCGCCGTGGTCGTCGGCGAAGGAATTCGAAGGCGGCAACACCGGCCACCGTCCGGGCACGAAGGGCGGTTACTTCCCGGTCGCGCCGGTCGACACGTTCCAGGACATCCGCTCGGAAATGTGTCTGCTGCTCGAACAGATCGGCATCCCGGTCGAAGTGCATCACCACGAAGTGGCGGGCCAGGGCCAGAACGAAATCGGCACCAAGTTCTCGACGCTGGTGCAGCGCGCGGACTGGCTGCAGCAGATGAAGTACATCATCCATAACGTGGCGCACACGTATGGCAAGACGGCGACCTTCATGCCGAAGCCGATCGTCGGCGACAACGGTTCGGGCATGCACGTCCACCAGTCGATCTGGAAGGACGGCCAAAACCTGTTCGCGGGCAATGGCTACGCGGGCCTGTCGGAATTCGCGCTGTTCTACATCGGCGGCATCATCAAGCACGCGCGCGCGCTGAACGCGATCACGAACCCGGGCACCAACTCGTACAAGCGTCTCGTGCCGCACTTCGAAGCGCCCGTGAAGCTGGCTTACTCGGCTCGCAACCGCTCGGCATCGATCCGTATTCCGCACGTCTCCAACCCGAAGGGCCGCCGTATCGAAACGCGCTTCCCGGATCCGCTGGCGAATCCGTACCTGTGCTTCTCCGCGCTGATGATGGCGGGTCTCGACGGCGTGCAGAACAAGATTCATCCGGGCGAAGCCGCGGACAAGAATCTGTACGACCTGCCGCCGGAAGAAGACAAGAAGATCCCGACCGTGTGCGCGGGCCTCGACCAGGCACTCGACGCGCTCGACGCGGATCGCGAGTTCCTGACGCGCGGCGGCGTGTTCACGGATTCGATGCTCGACGCCTACATCGAACTGAAGACGAACGAGCTGCAGCGTTATCGTCAGGCGGTGCATCCGATCGAATTCGAAATGTACTACTCGCTGTAAGCAACATGATCGAAGCGCGTTTTGTCGTGAGCAGTTCGATGAGGCGCGCGACGCATGCGATGCAGTGAAAAAAAGGGACGGCGCGCCGTCCCTTTTTTAATCGCCGCAATGTCATAGATCGAGAAGAAGATCGGTGTCACGAACGACCTCAACCATTGCACGATGGTGCTAAAGAACCTCATCAAGGCGCGCAAGGGTCACGCCGATGCGCTGACCGACAACGCGCAACTGGCGGCAAGCGGACTGCTTCCGGGTTTCGAAGCGCTGCCCACGAACGTGCTCGTGCTGGACATGCGCAATCTCAGGATCGCGTATGCGAACCCATCGGCGGAAGCGATGCTGGAAATGTCGCGCAAGCAGTTGACGCAGATGAACTGGCCCGAGCTCTTCGCGAACGCGGACGAACTGGCGACCACGATCGCGTCGATCGCGGAGAACCGCTTCAACGCGACGCGGCTCGACGCGGTGCTCGAACGCCAGAGCCGCGAGCCGGTGCATGTGCATGCGATCGTCGGCTATCTCGAGGCGGCGCCGGAGTTCGTGCTGCTCGAACTGTTCGAGAACGAGCGCCACATGCGCACGGACCGCGAAGAGCGCATTCACGATCTCACCGCCGTCAACAAGCAACTGATCCGCAATCTCGCGCACGAGATCAAGAATCCGCTCGGCGGCATCCGCGGCGCGGCGCAGTTGCTCGAATTCGAGCTTGGCGCGCGCGAACGCGACGAGCTGCGCGAGTACACGCAGGTCATCATCAAGGAATCGGATCGCCTGCAGACGCTCGTCGACCGGTTGCTGGAGCCGCACCGGCATCCGCATATCGTCGGCGACGTGAACATCCACGAAGTGTGCGAGCGCGTGCGCGCCGTGATTCTCGCGGAGTTTCCGCGCGGCCTCACGATCGAGCGCGACTACGACGTGAGCGTGCCCGACCTGCGCGGCGACAAGGAGCAACTGATTCAGGCGCTGCTCAACATCGTGCGCAACGCGGCCGAAGCGCTGAGGGAGCGCATTTCACAAGGCGATGCGAGGATCGAACTGCGCACGCGCATCGCGCGCAAGGTCACGATCGGCAAGAAGCTGCACAAACTGGCACTGGACTTGCATATCACTGACAACGGTCCGGGCATCCCCAGCGAAATCCGCGACCGGATCTTCTTCCCGCTCGTATCGGGCAGGGAAGACGGCAGCGGCCTCGGTCTCACGCTCGCGCAATCGTTCGTGCATCAGCACGATGGTTTGATCGAAGTCGAGAGCCGGCCGGGTTGCACCGAGTTCGCCATCCTGTTGCCGTTTGAGAATTGATCACGATCGACCAGCGACGTCACGCGAAGCAGTGACACACCAGGCATAGAAGCCTGACCGTTTCGACGGGCTCACACCGAACCACACGAGAATTTCTCGCCGAACGATATGAAGCCGATCTGGATAGTAGACGACGACCAATCCATCCGCTGGGTGCTGGAAAAGGCGCTCGCACGAGAGAACTTCACGACGCGCAGTTTCTCCGGCGTGCGCGACGCGCTCGCCGCGCTCGAAGGAGAAAGCCCGCAAGTGCTCGTCTCCGATATCCGCATGCCGGGCGGCTCCGGGCTGGAACTGCTGCAGACCGTGCGCGACCGCCTTCCCGGATTGCCCGTCATCATCATGACGGCGTTCTCGGATCTGGACAGCGCCGTGGCCGCGTTCCAGGGCGGCGCGTTCGAATACCTCGCCAAGCCTTTCGATGTCGACAAGGCGGTCGAGCTGATCCGCCGCGCCGTCGACGAAAGCATGCGCGGCGAGGCGGCCGTCGACGAGCGCGTGACCGAGACGCCCGAAATGCTCGGCCAGGCGCCGGCGATGCAGGACATGTTCCGCGCGATCGGCCGTCTGTCGCATTCGGCGGCGACCGTGCTCATCACGGGCGAATCAGGCACCGGAAAGGAGCTTGTCGCGCGCGCCCTGCACCGACATAGCCCACGCGCGAACGGACCGTTCATCGCGCTGAACACGGCGGCGATTCCGAAGGATCTGCTGGAGTCCGAACTGTTCGGCCACGAGCGCGGCGCGTTCACCGGCGCGCAGGCGATGCGTCAGGGCCGCTTCGAGCAGGCCGAAAACGGCACGCTCTTTCTCGATGAAATCGGCGACATGCCGTTCGATCTTCAGACGCGCCTGTTGCGCGTGCTGTCGGATGGGCAGTTCTACCGCGTGGGCGGACACAATCCGCTGAAGGCGAACGTGCGCGTGATCGCGGCGACGCATCAGAATCTCGATGCGCGCGTGCGGCAGGGCTTGTTCCGCGAGGACTTGTATCACCGGCTGAACGTGATTCGCCTGCGTCTGCCGGCGCTGCGCGAGCGCAGCGAGGATATTCCGCTGCTCACGCGCCATTTTCTGCAGAAGAGCGCGCGTGATCTGGGCGTCGAGCCCAAGCGCGTGTCGGATGAAGCGCTTGCTTATCTCGCGTCGCTGCCGTTTCCGGGCAACGTGCGTCAACTCGAGAATCTGTGCAACTGGCTCACGGTGATGGCGCCCGCGCAGGTGATCGAGCAGAAGGATCTGCCGCCCGATCTCACGCCGCGCCACGACGCTACGCCGGAGGCGATCGCCGTTTCGTCCGATGGCGCCGTGGCGCCTGCGCCCGCGGTGCAGAACGGCGCGGCGGCGTCGGTGCCGGCGATGGCGGGCGTCGCGACGAGCGTATGGGAAAACGGTCTGCGCACCGAAGTCGCGCGCCTTCTGCGCGAAAACTCCGCGGACGTGATGGACGAGCTCGCGCGCCGTTTCGAAGCCGCGGTGATCCGCGAGGCGCTCGATTTCACGCGCGGGCGCAAGGTCGAGGCGGCGGAGCGGCTGGGTATCGGCCGCAATACGATCACGCGCAAGATTCAGGAACTGCATCTCGACGCGTGAGCGCCGGTTGAAGGGAAATGATCAGTCGATCGTCGCGATCACGGGCGCGTGGTCCGACGGTTGATCCCACTTGCGCGGTACCTTGTCGACTTCGCACGACGTGCAGCGCGCGGAAAGCTGTTCTGACAGCAAAATGTGATCGATGCGCAGTCCCGCGTTTCGCCGGAACGCCAACATCCGGTAATCCCACCATGTGAAGAGTTTTTCGGGCTGCTCGAACTTGCGGAAGGCATCGGTGAGTCCGAGTTCGACGAGTTGCGCGAAGTGCGCGCGCTCTTCGGGCGAGACGAGATTCTGTCCTTCCCATGCTTTCGGATCGTGCACGTCGCGGTCTTCGGGCGCGATGTTGTAGTCGCCCAATAGCGCAAGCTGCGGGTGACGCGCGATGTCTTCGCGCAGCCATTCGCGCAGCGCGTCCAGCCAGCGCATCTTGTAGGCGAATTTATCGGAGCCGGGCGCCTGGCCGTTCGGGAAGTAGGCGCAGATGATGCGCACACCGTCGATCGTCGCGGCGATCACGCGCTGCTGCAAGTCTTCGAAACCGGGGATGTTGCGCACGACGCTGATTTCATCGACGTCGAAGCCGGCGTCTGCCCGCACCAGAATGCCGACGCCGTTGTATGTTTTTTGCCCTGCGAACCAGCTTTTGTAGCCGGCGGCTTCGAGCTCGGCGCGGGGGAATTTCTCGTCGGGAAGCTTCAGTTCCTGAAGGCACAGCACGTCGACTTTCGACGCGGTCAGCCAGTCGATGACGTGTTGCTGGCGGACTTTGAGGGAGTTGACGTTCCAGGTGGCGATTTTCATGAATCCCTGTCGGTTTGGGGGCGCGGGGGCGCGCTTGATGTCACGATTTTAGCGGAGCGAAGGGGGTGGGTTTATTGCTCGGTTTTTGCTTTTGCTTTCGCTTTCGCTTTCGTTTTCGCCGGATCCCGTTTTCTTTGTGGTCTATTAGCGTTGCCCCTGTGCGGGGCGGCAGTCACTTTCTTTGCTGCTGCAAAGAAAGTAACCAAAGAAAGCAGCTTTTCAGGCCCGCGGTCACACGCAACTTGGCCAATTTTCTCCCTTAAGTTGGCACTCGCCTAAAGAGTGCCCTCATCAAAATCACCGGGCTTGGCTCGCGCACGGTCTGCCGCACCACATGTTTTAGGGCGCTGGTTCAGCACGAAATAGCTTCGGCACAGCGCTACGCGCTGCCGCCGGGTCTGCAAGGGAAACCGATGGTGTGCATGGGCGGTGTGCATGGGCGGTGCGTCTCGATGGCGGTATCAGCAAAAAAAGCGCACGCAAACCCGATTGACCCATCGGCCGCGCAGCGGGCCGGAGCGATTTGGTGCTGAACCAATCTGTTGTGTGGCGCGATGCGTCAGATCGTGCGCGATCCAAGCCCGATTCTGCTTGTGAGGGCACTCGCTACCCTGGGTTCCATTCAGCCAATCGCCTGTGCCGCGGCCGGCATGAAGCACTTTGGATGGGGATAGCTGTTTCTTTGGTTACTTTCTTTGCAGCAGCAAAGAAAGTGACTGCCGCCCCGCACAGGGGCAACGCTAATAAACCGACGCGAATACGGGATCCGGCGAAAGCGAAAGTAAAACCAAAAACGAAGAACCAACGATGGAGAACATCGCAGCAAACTATGATGTCGTCTCACCAAGAAAATCTGCAAACGCCCGATGACTCAACCGACCCTGACCGGGCACCGCACCCAACTGCGCCCGCTGCAACAAGCAGACCGCGGTGCCTTGCTCGACGCCGCCGCCGACGGCGAACTCTGGAATCTCAGCGTGACCGTGGTGCCGAACGAAGCCACGATCGACCGCTATCTCGACACCGCGCTAGCAGGCCGCGATGCCGGCACGGTCATGCCATTCGCCATCGTGCGAGCCGATGACGCACGCGTCGTCGGCAGCACGCGTTTCTGGAAGATCGATCGCGCGAATCGCAAGCTCGAAATCGGCCATACGTGGCTCGCGGCATCGACGCAGCGCACCGGCATCAACACGGAAGCGAAATATCTGCTGCTCACGCACGCGTTCGAAACAATGCACTGCGTCCGCGTGCAGTTCACCACCGACGAGCTCAACGAAAAATCGCGCGCGGCGATACTCGGCATCGGCGCGAAACAGGAAGGCATCGTGCGGCACGAGCGCATCATGCCCGATGGCCGCAAGCGCAACTCGGTGCGCTTTTCGATCATCGACGACGAATGGCCCGGCGTCAAAGCGATGCTGCTCGCCAGGCTCAACCGTCCAGCATAGCCGACGCCTTCAACGCTTTCACGCGCGCTTTCATGAACGCGACGAAGCCGCGCGTGACGGTGTCGTCGCGTTCGGCTTGCCATGCGAGGCCGACGCGCCATCGCGCGGGCTGATCGCGCAAGGTCAGCACGCGCGCATCGCGCAGCAGATACTGCGCTCGCGACGGCAGGAACGCGGCGCCCACGCCGCCCGCCACGGATGCAAGCACGGACTGGATATCGTCCGCCTCCTGAATCACGCGCGGCACGAAGCCGTGCTCGGCGCACCAGCGATCGATCTGCGCGGCGAGCCCCGGTCCCCGCGTTCGCGACAGCGCGATGAATCCCGGCTCGTTCAATTCGTTCAGGTCCGCCGGCAGACGCCTGTAGCGCGTGTGCTCCGGGACGGCAAGCGCGAGCGTTTCGTCGAGCACCGTGAAGCCCGACAGCCCGGCGCTCGCGGGCATTCGCATGAACCCGACATCGAGCTTGTTCGCGAGGATGCGGCGTGTCTGCTCGTGCGACGACAGATCGTGCAGCGTGATGCTCACGCCCGGATTGAGCGCGCCGAATTCCGCGATCAGCCTGGGCACATGCGTGAGCGTCGACAGGCACAGGCCGACGCGCAGAAACCCGCGCGTGCCGTTCGCCGCTTCGCGTGCGCGGGCGAGCACGGCGTCGGCGTCTCGCACGAGCGATTGCGCATCGGCGATAAAGCCCGCGCCGAACGCCGTCAGATCCGCGCCGTGCCGGCCGCGTTCGAAGAGACGCGCGCCGAGGCTCGCTTCGAGCGCGGCGATCTGCTTGCTGAGCGCGGGCTGGCTGAGATGCAGCGCTTCGGCTGCGCGGCCGAAATGGCGCAAGTCCGCGATGGTGAGGAAGGCGCGCAGGCGTTTAAGTTCCATCGGAATATTCGATTCCATTTGGCGATCGAATCGATCAAAACATTCATTTTACTTATCGATGCGCGAGCGGTTCAATGAGGTCGTCTACTCGTTAATCCGGAGCCTCGCTTGGACGCCATTTCGTTCCGCATCGCCGTGACCGCGCTTGAGTCACATGCCGATGTTGCGCGCCATTGTGCGCTGATCGCCGACGCCGCATCTCAGGGCGTGCAACTGGTCGCGTTCCCGCAAGCGAGCATCGATGCGTCGCGCGCCGAATCGTTCGATGGCCCGTCGATCCGCGCGATCGCCGCCGCCGTCGACGATACCGGCGTCGCGGCGGGCGTCGGCTGGATCGAGCGCACCGAAGACGGGCGCTTGTACGACAGTTACGCGATTCTCTTCCCGGGCGGCGCGCGCGTGCGCCATCGCAAGCTGCAAGCGTCGCAACGCGGCCTGCACAGCGGGGCGCGCTTCACCGTGTTCGACGCACCGTTCGGCGCACGCATCGGCATTTTGATCGGCGATGACAACGACGTCGTCGAGAACGTGCGGATGACGGCGCTCATGGGCGCGACGCTCCTCATCGCACCGATGCGCCGCGAGCGGACGCATCGCGCGATGCTGGCCGCGCGCGCCGCCGAAAACGGCATGTTCATCGCCTGCAGCCACACATCGGGCGACGACGCGCTGATCGCCGGTCCGGACGGCAGCGTGCTCACGCGGCGTGCGGCGGCCAATGGCGGCCTGATCGTCGCGGACGTGAAGCCCTCGCTGGCCGAGACGAGCGCCGGGCGCCGCGCGTTGTCCGCGCGCCGTCCCGATCTCTACGCACCGCTCGCGCGACAGGGCGACGCCTATCCGCTCAGAATCGAACCCGAACGCGCCATGCCGCGCGGCTCGCTGCCGCTCAGTTTCGCGGTGGTCGGACGCCATCGCGTGATGCGCTGAAACCAGCGCGCACGGCTTTTCTGTCCCGATACAATCGAACGCATACATCGGACGAACAGCCTGGCACGGAGGTTTCGCACATGGATTTGATCATTCGCCGCGCGGCGCTCGCGGATTCGCGCGAGCTCGTCGATATCGGCATGGAAGCGGGGCGGATCGCCGCGATCGAGCCGCATCTGTCGGCCACCGCGCGCGAGGAAATCGATGCAGACGGCTCGCTCGTCACCGCGCCGTTCGTCGATGCGCACTTTCACATGGACGCGACGCTGTCCTATGGCTTGCCGCGCGTGAACGCGTCGGGCACGCTGCTCGAAGGCATTGCGCTGTGGGGCGAGCTGAAGCCCGAACTCACGCAGGAGGCGCTCGTCGAGCGCGCGTTGCAGTACTGCGACTGGGCCGTCGCGCGCGGGCTGCTCGCGATCCGGTCTCACGTCGATGTCTGCGATCCGCGTCTCCTGGCCGTGGAAGCGCTCGTCGAAGTGAAGCGCCGCGTGAAGCCGTATCTCGATCTGCAACTCGTCGCGTTTCCGCAAGACGGCGTATTGCGCAGCGCGGGCGCGTTCGAGAACCTGAAGCGTGCGATCGCGATGGGCGTCGATGTCGTCGGCGGCATTCCGCACTTCGAGCGCACGATGGCGGACGGCGCGGCGTCGGTGAAGCTCTTGTGCGAATACGCGGCGGAGCAGGGCTTGCGCGTCGACATGCATTGCGACGAATCCGACGATCCGATGTCGCGCCACATCGAAACGCTGGCAGCACAAACGCACCGGCTCGGACTGCACGGGCGCGTGACCGGCTCGCATCTCACGTCGATGCATTCGATGGACAACTATTACGTCAGCAAGCTCATTCCGCTGATGCGCGAAGCGGGCGTGAATGCCATTGCCAATCCGCTCATCAACATCACGCTGCAAGGGCGCTCGGACACGTATCCGAAGCGGCGCGGCATGACGCGCGTGCCCGAACTGATGGCGGCCGGCGTCACGGTCGCGTTCGGCCACGATTGCGTGATGGACCCGTGGTACAGCCTCGGTTCCGGCGACATGCTCGAAGTCGCGCACATGGGTCTGCACGTCGCGCAGATGACCGGCGTCGATGCCATGCGCGCGTGCTTCGATGCGGTCACGAAAAATCCCGCGCGCATTCTCGGGCTGGAAGGCTATGGGATCGAGGTGGGATGCAACGCGGATTGCGTCGTGCTCGATGCGCGCGATCCGATCGAAGCGATCCGGCTGCGGGCGGCGCGCACGGCTGTCGTGCGAAGAGGCAAGGTGATCAGCCGAAGCCCTGCCGTTCGCGCGACGCTGGCGCTGGAAGGGCGGCCATCGGAAGTCGATTTCAGGATCGACAGGCGATAAAAAACCCGGCCCTTTTGAGGTTCGGGCCGGGGTTCTCTCGCCAACTCGTTCAGTGCGCCGCCTGACCCGACATGCCGTTATGCCGCAGCAAGGCGTCGATGTCCGGTTCGCGTCCGCGGAACGCCTTGAACGAATCCATCGCCGGGCGGCTGCCGCCGACTTCGAGAATCTCGCGGCGATAGCGCGTGCCCGTGGTCGCGTCGAGCACCGAGCCGTTGCCGGCCTTCGCGGCTTCTTCGAACGCGGCGTACGCATCGGCCGACAGCACTTCGGCCCACTTGTAGCTGTAATAGCCTGCCGCGTAGCCGCCCGCGAAGATGTGGCTGAACGTGTTCGGCCAGCGCGAGAACGGCGCCTGCGGAATCACATGGAACTTCTCGTTGATCGAGCGCGCGAGATCGTTCACGTTTTGCGTCGCGTTCGCGGGATCGTAGGACGTGTGCAGCACCATGTCGAACATCGAGAAGACGATCTGGCGCAGCGTGCCGAGACCGCTCTGGAAGTTCTTCGCGGCGAGCATCTTGTCGAACAGCTCGCGCGGCAGCGGCGCGCCGGTCTCGACGTGCGCGGACATGTCGGTCAGCACGTCCCACTCCCAGCAGAAGTTCTCCATAAACTGCGACGGCAGTTCGACCGCATCCCACTCGACGCCGTTGATGCCCGACACGCCCAGCTCGTCGATGCGCGTCAGCATGTGATGCAGGCCGTGTCCGAACTCGTGGAACAACGTGATGACTTCATCGTGCGTGAAGCACGCGGGCTTGCCGCCCACCGGCGCCGAGAAATTGCAGGTGAGATACGCGACCGGCGTCTGCACGCCGCCTTGCGTGCGCTTGTGACGCGAGCGGGCGTCGTCCATCCATGCGCCGCCGCGCTTGCCTTCGCGCGCGTACAGATCCAGATAGAACTGCGCGACGAGCGTGCCGTCCTTGTTCTCGACGCGGAAGAAGCGCACGTCCGGATTCCACACGGCGGCTTCGTCGCGGCGGATCGACACGTTGAAAAGCGTTTCGGTGACCTTGAACAGGCCTTTCAGCACGGCTTCCTGCGGGAAGTACTGCTTCACTTCGTTCTCGGAAAACGAGTAGCGCTTCTGACGCAGCTTTTCGGCCGCATACGCGATATCCCAAGGCTGCAACTCGGGCATGCCGAGTTCGGTCGCGGCGAACGCGCGCAGTTCCATCCAGTCTTTTTCGGCGTAAGGGCGCGCGCGCGTGGCGAGATCTTCCAGGAAGGCGATCACTTGCGCGGGCGATTCCGCCATCTTCGGCGCGAGCGACACTTCCGCGAAATTCTGATAGCCGAGCGTCTTCGCTTCTTCCTCGCGCAGCTTCAGGTGCTCGACGACATTCGCCGTGTTGTCCCATTCGGTCTTGCCGTCGCCATAAGTGCCGCCCAGTTCCGACGCGCGCGTGACGTACGCGCGATACATCGCCTCGCGCATCGGCCGATGTTCGGCATATTGCAGCACCGGAAAATACGACGGGAAATGCAGCGTGAACTTCCAGCCTTCCTTGCCATCGCGTTGAGCGGCTTCGTGGGCCGCTTCGGTCACGTCGCCGGGCAGGCCGGCGAGATCGCTTTCCTTCGTGACGATATACGCGTACGCGTTGGTCGAATCGAGCACGTGATCGGAGAACGCCTTGGAAAGTGCCGCCTGCTCCTCCTGCAACTGCGCGAAACGCGGCTTGCGGTCCTCGGGCAATTCGGCGCCCGACAGGCGGAAATCGCGCAGCGAGTTCTCCAGGATCTTCTTGCGCTCGGCCGACAAACCGGCGAATTCCTCTCCGGCGGCGATCGCCTTGTACTTCTCGTAGAGCGCGAGATTCTGACCGACACTCGCGGAAAATTCGGTGACGCGCGGCAGGTTTTCGGCGTGCGCGGCGCGCAGTTCGGGCGTATCGGCGACAGCGTTCAGATGGCCGATGATGCCCCACGCGCGCGACAGTTTCTCCGATTCCTGCTCGACCGCCTCGACGACATCCTTCCAGGTCGCCGGCGTGTCCGGCGCGCTCGCGCGATCGACGGCGGCTTTCGCATCGGCGAGCAGCACGTCGAGCGCCGGCGTCACGTGCGCAGGCTGAATCTCGCCGAAACGCGGAAGATCGGAAAAATCGAGCAGCGGATTGGCCGCTGCCGGGGTGGACGTGGTATCGCTCATGATTCTCCCGTTCTGATGTTGGACGAAGCCGGGAACGGGACGCGCCTCGCGCCGGCTCATCTGGAGATTATTGGGGCGGGCGGGGCAAATTCCAATCGATTGTTTTTAAAGGGCCGATTGATGCCGCCCCGCACCGGCGTTCACGCCTGCGCCGCGCGCTCGGCCGCTTCGATCGTGTTGACGAGCAGCATCGTGATGGTCATCGGGCCGACGCCGCCCGGAACCGGTGTGATGAATCCGGCCACTTCCTTCACGCCCGCGAAATCGACGTCGCCGCACAGCTTGCCTTCGTCGTTGCGATTCATGCCGACGTCGATCACGGTCGCGCCCGGTTTCACCATATCGGCGGTCAGAATGTTGCGGCGGCCGACGGCGGCGACGATCACGTCGGCGTCACGCGTGTGCTTCGCGAGGTCGCGCGTCTTGCTGTGACAAATGGTGACGGTCGCGCCGGCTTCGAGCAGCAGAAGCGCCATCGGCTTGCCGACGATGTTCGAGCGGCCGATCACCACCGCGTTCGCGCCTTTCAGGTCGATGTCGTGCGCCTCGAACATCTTCATCACGCCGTACGGCGTGCACGGGCGAAAGAGCGGCTTGCCGGTCATCAGCGCGCCCGCATTGGCGACGTGAAAGCCGTCGACGTCCTTCTCCGGCGCAATGGCTTCGATCACCTTGTGGCTGTCGATGTGCGCGGGCAGCGGCAGTTGCACGAGAATGCCGTGGATCGAAGCGTCGGCGTTGAGCTTCGCGATATGCGCGAGCAGTTCGTTTTCCGCGAGCGTCGCGGGGAAGCGGTCCATCACCGAGTGCAGGCCGTTGTCGTGGCAGGCTTTCACCTTGTTGCGCACATAGACCTCGCTCGCGGGATTGTCGCCGACGAGCACGACGGCGAGGCCCGGCTTGTGTCCACGGGTGGCGAGGGCGGCGGCGCGTTGGGCGACGTCGGCGCGAAGGGTCTTGGAAAGGGCGTTGCCGTCGATGAGTTGGGCGGTCATGGCGAATCGGATCGAGAATGGGCGAGGGCGCGCGAGGGCGTAAAGCCGACGCCGTGCCCGCCGCTTTCGTGCGGCAGCGGTGCGCGGCGCTCGCGCATGATGCCGGGCGCATTGTTGGTCAATGCGCCTCTGGGAAGGGCGAAATTATACCGCCGGGCGCTATCGCGCGTTCCCGCTCGCCATTTCCGCCGTGTCGCCAGGGCTTATGGCGTCACCACCTGCCACGACGAATCCGGGTTGAACGACTTGATCGCCGCGGCCGCGCGCGTCGTCGCCGGGCCGAGATCCTTCTCGTAGATCTGGCCGTCCTGATTGACGATGAACGTCATCACGCCGGTCTGGCCGTAACGCGCGGGCGTCGCGATCAGGCCGAAGCCCTGCTTCAGCATGCCGTCGCTCAGATAGCTCTTCGCGCCGCCCTGCGCATTCGCGCCTTGCGCGGTCAGGATGCGGTAGTGATAGCCGTAGTAGCCGTCCTTGTCGGTCGGCTTGTTCGGCATGGTCGCGGCGAGCGGGCCGAGCGGGCTGTCCGGCTCGCCGGGCGCGGTGTCCCAGTAGAGGCCGTCGTGTTTGCCGGACGTGCTGACGAAACGGTCGGCGTAGCGATCGGCCGTCTTGTGATAGTCGTTCTGCGCGGCGACATACGCGAGCGCGACCTGCATCGCCGAACGCTCGTTGCGGCCGATGCGCCGCGTGAGCACTTCGTCGCGCGCGGCGGGCATGTCGAAGCGCCAGCCTTTCGCGACTTTCACGAGTGGAATCGGCAGCGTCCAGCCGCTCGTGCCCGCTTCGATATGCGCGGCCGGACGGCCATCGAGCGGCTGCGCATCCTCGACGATGCGATGCTGCTGCGACCACGCGCCGAGGTACGCGTAGATGTCCTCCTGGCCGATGCTGCCTTCGGGCACGTAATGCCCGTAGTCCTTGCCGAGAACCTTGGAGAGCGCGGCCTGGTCGTTGGTCGCGATGGCGTCGGTGAAGGCCTGCGCGGCGGCTTCGGCGGTGGGATAGACGGCCTGCGCGTGCGCGAACGATGCGCCGAGCAAGAGCGACGCGGCGGCGAGTGCGCAAAGAAACGGTCTCTTCGATGAGGCAGATGCTTGAATAGGGGTCATCTCGGGCTCCTGGATCTGGCGTTCGCCGCACGGGCGGCGTTTGACGATGAACTCGATCATCAACGGCGAAATCCTCCGCCGCCTCGATGCATCCCGCCGCCGCCTCCGCCGCCATGGAATCCGCCGCCGCCACCGCCTCCGCCGCCGCCACGTTGCACGCCGCCTCCGCCCGCGCCGAGGCCGCCGCCGGCCTGACGTTCCACGCCGCCACCGCCCCCGCCCACGCGGTTATGCGACTGATTCGCGAACGAGTCCCGGCTCGCCTGTCCGCGCTGCATGTCCTGACGCGCGCCGGCGCCGTCGCCCGCGCCGCGCAGCGCGTTATCGCGATTCACGCTCTGCGAGCGCTGACGCAGGTCGCTCGTGTCGCGGGCGTTCGGGCCGCCGCCCTGGCGGATGTTCTGCACGCGCTGGCTCGCCGGCTGGTTGAGGTTCTGCCCGGTGCGCTGCTGCAGCGTCTGCGCGGCTTGCGCGCGCGCGTCCTCGCGGCCGCGAAACTGGTTGGCGTTTCCGCCGAGGTTCGCGTTGTTCAACGCGTTCTGCCGGTTCGCGACGTTCGTCCGGTTGAACTGCGGATCGTTGCGATTCCAGCGCACATTGTTGCTGTTCGCATTGATGCGGTTGCTCGTGTTGATGTTGTTGTAGCGGTTCACGTTCACGTTGACATCGCCGTGGCCCCAGTTGCAATTGCCCCACAGCGAATTCGCGACCGCGACGCCCGCGCCGAAGGCGAGACCGCCGACGAACGCCGAGGCCATCGCATATCCCGGAGGCGGCGGCACGTACACCGGCGGATAGGCCGGATACGGCCACGTGCCGTACACGACCGTCGGGTTGTAAGTCGGCACATAGACCACTTGCGGATTGGTCGGCTCGATCTGAATCACCGTGGTGTTCGTGATCGTGCTGCCCGCCGGCGGGGGCCCGCTCGTGATCTTCTGCTGCTCGTTCGACTTGAGATTGCCCGCGCTTTGCGCCGCGCGCCGCAGACGCTGAACGGAGTCCATCACGTCGCTCGGTTGCGCGATGAACGCGTTGCCGAGTTGCGTCACCCAGTCGACCTTGGAGGCCATCGTCGCGAGCGCCTGAGGGAACGCGACGAGCGATTGCACGCTCGGATCCCACGGCTCGGACTGCACGGCTTTTACGGCATCGTCGCCCTTGACGTTCGGATTCGCCTTCGACCACGCGGCCGCATCGGTGATTTGCGACGGATACGTCGACGCCATCAGCACTTGGGCGAGCAGCGCATCGGGATAGAGGGCGATCGGCGCGGTCAGCGCGTCGAGCTGCTGGTTCGTGAGTTTCTGTCCGGTGCTCGCCGCGCTTTGCGTCTGCGCGTGAGCCGGGCCAGGATGCAGCGCCGCGACCGGCAACGCGAGCAGCGCAGCGCTCATCGCGATGATGTGCAGCGCGCGCGCGTGTTGCGCGACGACAGTGTGAGGGGATTGTTTCAAGATCAAGTCCTCCTGTGCACGCGCGATGCGCCCGTTGCTTGCCAGTAGGCAGCGAACTGATGCGCAGTGCTTGATGAAAGAGAGGGAGCGATGCGGGAGAGGGCGCCGGCTTCGAAGCGATCGACGTCAAACATTCGACTGTCGAGCAAGGACGTTGCAGACGTCTTGTCGCGCATGACCAATGTCCGGTAGCGAGGGCCTCGCCCACTCAAGGGCCGGCCTCCATGTATGTCAACGTGATACAGGAGATATCACGTTTTACTCTGCCGGACAACGGGGATTTGACGGAAGAAAAGCGTGCGCGCGAGAGGCCGGGCGCGCCATGAAAACGCGGCCGGCATGACGATGCCGGCCGCGAAAGGGAGAGCGCCAGCCGTTACTGCTGGGGCTTGTTCGACAGCGCGAGACGCAGCAGATCGGCGACGGTGTTCACGGAAAGCTTTTCCATGATGTTCGCGCGATGCGCTTCCACCGTCTTGATGCTGATGCCGAGATCGTCGGCGATCTGCTTGTTGAGGCGCCCCGCGATAATGCGCTCGAGCACCTGATGCTCGCGCGCGGTCAGCTTGCCCAGGCGCTCGGCGGCGGCGCGCTGCTGCTGCACGCTGGTGCTTTCGCTGCGCGCCTTTTCCAGCATGCGTTCCACGAGCTTGCGCAGTTCGGCTTCGTCGAACGGCTTTTCGATGAAATCCATCGCGCCTTTTTTCATCGTCGAAACGGCCATCGGCACGTCGCCGTGACCGGTCACGAAGATGATCGGCAAAAGCGAATTCTCGGCGATGAGCTTCTCCTGCAACTCGAGCCCCGTCATGCCCGCCATGCGCACGTCGAGGATCAGGCAGGAAATCGCGCCGGCATGCGAGATCGGCAGGTAGACGTCGAGGAACGATTCCGCGCTGGAGAAACACTGCACGCGATAGCCGTTTGCTTCGAGCAGCCAGCGCAAGGAATCACGCACGGCTTCGTCATCGTCGACGACGAAGACGGTTTCCTGGGTGGTGACTGTGCTCATAGTTCTCCCGTAACTGTTTGTTGTCTCGTATGTTCGTCCTGCGCATCCGTGCCGCCGGTGCCCGAGCTGCCGTCCACTTCGCCGATCGGCAAACTGCAGTGGAAGGTCGCGCCGGTCACGTGGCCGTCCGCTTCGACGTTGTTGACCACCCAAAGGCGTCCGCGATGCGACTCGATGATCGAGCGGCAAATGTTCAACCCCATGCCCATGCCGTCGGACTTGGTGCTGTAGAACGGCTCGAAGAGGCGCTCGGCGGTTGCCTCGTCCACGCCCGGACCCTGGTCGACCACGCTGATGCACACGAAGCCGCCGTCCATGCGCTGAACGACGACGCGAATCACCGGATCGACGGCGTTTGGTTTCGCATCATGCATCGCCTCGGCCGCATTTTTCAACAGGTTGACCAACACTTGTTCGATCAAAACCGGGTCGACGTAGATCACCGGCATGCGCGAGCGGATTTCGGTGACGATGCGGATCTTGCGTTTGCGCGCCTCGATTTCGGCGAGACCGACCGCGTCCGCGACGATATCCGCGACGCGCGCCGCCTGGCGCTTGGGCTCGCTGCGCTTCACGAACTCGCGGATGCGCTTGATGATCATGCCCGCGCGCACGGCCTGCTGCGCGGTCTTTTCGAGCACGGGAAGCAGCGTTTCCTGCGTCATGCGGCCCGATTTCACCAGCGCGACGCAGCCCGAGCAATAGTTGTTGATCGCGGCGAGCGGCTGATTCAGTTCGTGTGCGAGCGACGACGCCATTTCGCCCATCGTCATCAGGCGGCTCGTGAACTGCAGCTTTTCTTCCTGCTGATGCGCGAGTTCCTGCGCCTGCTTGCGCTGCGTGATGTCGGTCGCGATCTGCATCTGCGCGAGATGGCCGTCGACCCACTGAATGTACTGGCGGCGCACCTCGAACCATTTCTGGATGCCGTCGACATAGACTTCCTGCGCGTCCGCCGAGCTTTCGGTGAGCGCGGTGGCGGGCAGGCCCGCGTAGGTGTCGACCATGTCGATGGTGTCGGACGAGCTTTGCGCGCCGCCGTCGAACGCGGCGCCCGCGAGTTCCAGATGGCCGTCCGGACGGATGCCGAACAGATGCCGGTAATAGCGGTTGGCGAAGAGCAGTTCGGCTTCGTCGGCGGCGAGCACGGAGACGGCGGCGTCGAGGCTTTCGAGCACGGTGGTGAAGCGCTCGTGCGCGGCGGCGAGTTCTTCGCGCGCGCGCTTCGGCTCGGTGATGTCCGTCATCGACGACATCCAGCCGGTCTGCCGGCCCGAACTGTCGATCA
Organism: Caballeronia novacaledonica; assembly: GCF_900258035.1. Lineage (GTDB taxonomy): Bacteria > Pseudomonadota > Gammaproteobacteria > Burkholderiales > Burkholderiaceae > Caballeronia > Caballeronia novacaledonica. Next base: position 101,352 of record NZ_OGTP01000021.1, read on the forward strand.
GCGGCGAGACGTACAGCCGCGCGTGGAAGAACGAACCGTCCTTGCGGCGCACGCGCAGTTCGAAGCCGGACGAGGGCGCCTTGCCGCGCAGCGTCATGTCGAGCTGGCGCTGCATTTCGGGATACGCGTCGCGCGGCCAGTACGGGAACGGCGCGTTCTTGCCGACGAGATCGCTCTCGTCCCAGCCCGTCATGCGGCAGAACGCGGGGTTCACGTGCGTGATGCGGCCGTGCATGTCGAGCACGCGCATGCCGATCAGCACCGAGTTTTCCATCGCGCGGCGAAAAAACGCTTCGGCGTAGAGTGCCTGTTGTGCCTCGAAGCGCTGGCGCGTGTGCTTCCACAGGCTCCAGAGACTCCACAGCACGAAGCACGACAGGCCGGCGACGAGCCAGACGAGCGTGTTATTGGTGAAGTTCGTGAGCTGCGGATACGAGTACACGCGCACCGACAGGCCCTGACCCGGCGGATCGAGCGGCAGGTCGTAGAACATGTCGCGCGGCAGACGCGGACGGCTCGACGTGGTAGCGAGCTCGCGGTTGTTCAGGTCGGTGATGGAGATCTTGTACTTCGCCGACAGCTCGCTGGGAATGTCGTGCTTCAGGATGCCTTCGATCGAAAACACGGCGGCAATCGAGCCCAGAAATTCGCGATCGCGAAATACTGGCGTCTGCAACGTGATGTATCCATTCCCGAGATCATCGTAGAGCAGCGGCGAGTAGACTTGACGGCGCGTCGTGCGCGCTTCGTCGAAAGCGGCCTGCACGGCCTCGTCCATCTGCGTTTCGTTGGGTTTCGCGAGCCGCGATCCGAGCACGGGCAGCGGCGTATTCGGCCAGCGCGGCTTATGCTCGCTCGTGTACCAGTTCATGTAGAGGATCTCGGGATGCCCCTGCATGATGTCCGTGGACGAAGTCTGGAAGGTTTGCGGGTCGCCGTGACCCGTCGCGATGTCGCGCGAAAGCGCCTGAATCTGCTCCTGCGCGCCCGTCATGGAAAGACGGATTTGCTGCTGCGCCCACGCGACGTTGCGGTAGAGCGTGTCTTCCTGCTGCTGCTGCTCGCGCCGGTTGAGACTCCAGAGAATCAGACTCATCACGACCAGAAATACCAGGATCGAAATGAGCGGCGTGAGTAAATAGGAGTTCGACCACCACGGGCCGTGGTGCCAGCGGGAGGGCGAGGCGTCGGTCGGCTTGCGCCCGACCCGCGCCGAGCGTTTGATCAGCCGTTCGGTCAACATGGAAGCGATTGTAACGCAGCGCCTGATTGTTAATTGGCGTAAAAAGACGGTAAAGACGCCTCAAATGCCGGAAAAGGAGGAGAAACATCTGAACAAAAAAGTGTTATGGGACGGTGCGTTGCAGCAATTTTTCGCATGGTGAGATTAGCTCTCATGATTTGAAAAATTCCTTGCGTCATGGTCTGGACCCTCTTTAGAATTGCCGGCACGCGGCCAGTGCCCGCCTTCGATCGGGCGCGCGCCGGCGGTTCTCAGAGTGTTCCTCACATCAGGAGACGAGCATGTCCGCTGTACCCGACGAAGTTCTCAAATATGTCGCCAACGCCAAGGACGACGATCCTCAGGAAACCGCCGAGTGGCTCGACGCGCTCGACGGCGTGATTTCCGCGGTCGGTCCTGATCGCGCGCACTACCTGATCGAGAAACAGATCGAATTCGCTCGCGTACATGGCGAGCACCTGCCGTTCTCGGCGAACACGCCGTACATCAACACGATCCCCGTCGCCGCGCAGGCGAAGAATCCGGGCGATCAGGACCTCGAACACCGCATCCGCTCGTACACGCGCTGGAACGCCATCGCGATGGTGCTGCGCGCGGGCAAGGACACCAACGTCGGCGGCCACATCGCTTCGTTCGCCTCCGCCGCGACGCTGTATGACGTCGGCTTCAACCACTTCTGGCACGCCCCGTCGAAAGAACATGGCGGCGATCTCGTGTTCGTGCAGGGCCATTCGTCGCCGGGCGTGTACTCGCGCGCGTTCCTGCTCGGCCGCCTGACCGAGAAGCAACTGAACAATTTCCGCCAGGAAGTGGGCGGCGAGGGCATCTCGTCGTATCCGCATCCGTGGCTGATGCCGGACTTCTGGCAATTCCCGACCGTGTCGATGGGTCTCGGCCCGATCATGGCGATCTATCAGGCGCGCTTCATGAAGTACATGGCGGCGCGCGGGATCGCGAAGACGGAAGGCCGCAAGGTCTGGGCGTTCCTCGGCGACGGCGAGACGGACGAGCCGGAATCGCTCGGCGCGATCGGCATGGCCGGCCGCGAGCGCCTGGACAATCTCGTGTTCGTCATCAACTGCAATCTGCAGCGTCTGGACGGCCCGGTGCGCGGCAACGGCAAGATCATCCAGGAACTGGAAAGCGAATTCCGTGGCGCGGGCTGGAATGTCATCAAGGTCATCTGGGGCAGCCGCTGGGACGCGCTCTTCGCGCGCGACAAGACCGGCGCGCTGATGCGCCGCATGATGGAAGTCGTCGACGGCGAGTACCAGACGTACAAGTCGGAGTCGGGCGCGTTCGTGCGCGAGCACTTCTTCAACACGCCGGAACTGAAGGCGCTGGTCGCCGACTGGTCCGATGAAGACATCTGGAACCTGAACCGCGGCGGCCACGATCCGCACAAGATCTACGCCGCGTTCGACGCCGCCACGAAGACGAAGGGCGCGCCGACCGTCATCCTCGCCAAGACCATCAAGGGTTATGGCATGGGCGAGCACGGTCAGGCGATGAACATCACGCACCAGCAGAAGAAGCTGCCGATCGACACGCTGAAGAAATTCCGCGACCAGTTCCGCCTGCCGCTGACCGACGAGCAAATCGCCGACGTGCCGTACCTCACGTTCGAGGAAGGCTCGAAGGAACTGGAATACATGCGTCAGAAGCGCATGGACCTGGGCGGCTATCTGCCGGCGCGCCGCGAGAAGGCGGAATCGCTGCCGGTGCCGGCGCTGTCCGCATTCGAACCGCTGCTCAAGGGCACGGGCGAAGGCCGCGAAATCTCCACGACGATGGCCTTCGTGCGGATCCTGAACATCCTGCTGAAGGACAAGGCGCTCGGCAAGCGCGTCGTGCCGATCGTGCCGGACGAGTCGCGTACCTTCGGCATGGAAGGCCTGTTCCGCCAGATCGGCATCTGGAATCAGGACGGCCAGAAGTACATTCCGGAAGACTCCGACCAGTTGATGTTCTACAAGGAATCGGAGACGGGTCAGATCCTGCAGGAAGGCATCAACGAAGCCGGTGGCATGTGCGACTGGATCGCGGCCGCGACGTCGTACTCGACGCACGGCGAGATCATGATCCCGTTCTACATCTTCTACTCGATGTTCGGCTTCCAGCGCATCGGCGATCTGGCGTGGGCCGCGGGCGACATGCGTTCGCGCGGCTTCCTGCTCGGCGGCACGGCGGGCCGCACGACGCTCAACGGCGAAGGCCTGCAGCACGAAGACGGCCACTCGCTGCTGTGGGCGGCGTCCGTCCCGAACTGCGTGAGCTACGACCCGACGTTCGGTTACGAACTCGCGGTCATCATGCAGGACGGCCTGCGCCGCATGGTCGCGGAGCAGGAGGATGTGTACTACTACATCACCGTGATGAACGAGAACTACGAGCATCCGGCGATCCCGCAAGGCGATGCCGTGGCTTCCGACATCATCAAGGGCATGTACGCGTTCAAGAAGTCCGATGCTCCGGCCAAGGGGCACGTGCAACTGCTGGGCGCGGGCACGATCTTCAACGAAGTGATCGCCGCCGCGGATCTCCTGAAGAACGACTGGGGCGTCAGCGCCGATCTCTGGAGCGTGCCGAGCTTCACCGAACTGGCCCGCGACGGTCAGGCGTGCGAGCGCTGGAACCTGCTGCACCCGGCGGAAGAGAAGCGCGTGCCGCACGTGAGCGCGCTGCTCAAGGGCGCGAAGGGCCCGGTGATCGCATCGACGGACTACATCCGTGCGCTCGTCGACCAGATTCGCGGCTATGTGCCGAACAAGTTCGTGGTGCTCGGCACCGACGGCTACGGCCGTTCGGACACGCGCGAGGCGCTGCGCCACTTCTTCGAAGTCGACCGCTACTGGGTGACGCTGGCCGCGCTGAACGCGCTGGCCGACGAAGGCACGATCGAGCGCAAGGTCGTCGCTGAGGCGATCAAGAAGTACAACCTCGACCCGTCCAAACCCAACCCGATGACCGTCTAAAGGCATCGCCCCCGTGCGTTGTGACGCGGCCTCTTTCCGAAGCGGAAGGAGGCCCGCGTGCGACCCAGGAGACACTAATAATGAGTCAAGCGATCGAAGTCAAAGTGCCGGACATCGGCGATTTCAAGGACATCCCCGTGATCGAGGTGCTGGTCAAGGTGGGTGATACGGTCGAACCCGAGCAGTCGCTCGTCACGCTCGAATCCGACAAGGCGACGATGGACGTCCCGAGTTCGGCGGCCGGCACCGTGAAGGAAGTGAAGGTCAAGGTCGGCGACAACGTGTCGGAAGGCACGCTCATCGTCGTGCTGGAAGGCGGCGGCGCCGCTGCTGCACCGGCTCCGGCGGCGGCTCCGGCTCCTGCCGCCGCGCCCGCGCCGGCTGCAGCTCCGGCCGCTTCGGGCGGCGGCACGACCGAAGTGAAGGTGCCGGACATCGGCGACTTCAAGGACATTCCGATCATCGAGATCGGCGTGAAGGTCGGCGACAAGGTCGAGAAGGAGCAGTCGCTCGTCACGCTCGAATCCGACAAGGCGACGATGGACGTCCCGAGTCCGGCGTCGGGCACGGTGAAGGAACTGAAGGTCAAGGTCGGCGACACGGTTTCCGAAGGCTCGCTGATCCTCGTGCTGGAAGGCGGTGCAGGCGGCGCGGCTGCCGCTCCCGCTCCGACGCCCGCGCCGGCCGCGCAGAAGGAAGTGCCCTCGGATGCGCCCGCTGCCCCGGCGCCCGCGCCGAAGGAACCGCCGTCCGCGCTCGCGCAGGCGCCCGCGATTCCGGCCGGCGACGGCACGCGCACGTCGAGCCACGCGTCGCCGTCGGTGCGCAAGTTCGCGCGCGAACTCGGTGTCGACGTGACGCGTGTGAAGGGCTCCGGTCCGAAGGGCCGCATCACGCAAGGCGACATCACCGCGTTCGTCAAGGGCGTGATGTCGGGTCAGGGCGCGGCGCCCGCGGCGGCTGCACCGGCTGGCGGTGGCGGCGGCGAGCTGGGTCTGTTGCCGTGGCCGAAGATCGACTTCACGAAGTTCGGCCCGGTCGATCCGAAGCCGCTGTCGCGCATCAAGAAGATCTCGGGTGCGAACCTGCATCGCAACTGGGTGATGATTCCGCACGTCACGAACAACGACGAAGCCGACATCACCGAGCTCGAAGAACTGCGCGTCAAGCTGAACAAGGAACACGAAAAGGCGGGCGTGAAGTTCACGATGCTCGCGTTCGTCATCAAGGCCGTGGTCTCGGCGCTCAAGAAGTTCCCGGACTTCAACGCGAGCCTCGACGGCGACAACCTCGTGTTTAAGAAGTACTTCCACATCGGTTTCGCGGCCGATACGCCGAACGGCCTCGTCGTTCCGGTGATCCGCGACGCGGACAAGAAGGGCCTCGTCGATATCGCCAAGGAAATGGCGGAATTGTCGAAGCTCGCGCGCGACGGCAAGCTGAAGCCCGATCAGATGCAGGGCGGCTGCTTCTCGATTTCGTCGCTGGGCGGGATCGGCGGAACGCACTTCACGCCGATCATCAACGCGCCCGAAGTCGCGATCCTCGGCCTGTCGCGCGGCTATCAGAAGCCGGTGTGGGACGGCAAGCAGTTCGTGCCGCGCCTCACGCTGCCGATGTCGCTGTCATACGACCATCGCGTCATCGACGGTGCGGCCGCCGCGCGCTTCAACGCTTATCTGTCGGCGATTCTGGGCGATTTCCGTCGCGTCATTCTCTGATCGTTTGATCTGGCCGACGGCGGAACCTCGGGGCATTGCCCTGGGGTTCCATCCGCACATCTCTTAGGGGACAACATGAGTCTCGTCGAACTAAAAGTACCCGACATCGGCGACTTCTCCGATGTCGATGTCATCGAAGTCAATATCAAGCCCGGCGACAGCATCGAAAAGGAACAGGGCGTCATCACGCTCGAAACCGACAAGGCCACGATGGAAGTGCCCGCCGATTTTGCGGGCACCATCAAGGAAGTGAAGGTCAAGCAGGGCGACAAGGTTTCGCAAGGCTCGGTCATCGCGATGGTCGAAACCGCAGGCGCGGGCGCTGCCGCGGCGCCCGCCGCCGCGCCGGCGCCGGCCGCCGCACCCGCGAAGGCCGCGGGCGGTGGCGGCGTGCAGGACGTGAAGGTGCCGGACATCGGCGACTTCAAGGACATTCCGGTCATCGAAGTGCACGTGAAGCCGGGCGATACGGTCGAGAAGGAGCAGTCGCTCATCACGCTCGAATCCGACAAGGCCACGATGGACGTGCCTTCGCCCGCAGCGGGCACGGTGAAGGAAGTGAAGCTGAAGGTCGGCGACACGGTGTCGGAAGGCACGCTCGTGCTGACGCTGGAAGGCGGCGCGTCCGCCGCTGCGGCGCCCGCTCCCGCGCCTCAGAAAGCGGCGCCCGCGGCCGCCCCGGCTCCCGCGCCGCAAGCGGGCAGCTACTCCGGCTCGGCGGATGTCGAATGCGACATGCTCGTGCTCGGCGCCGGTCCCGGCGGCTATTCGGCGGCGTTCCGTTCCGCCGACCTCGGCATGAAGACGGTGCTCGTCGAGCGTTATTCGACGCTGGGCGGCGTGTGTCTGAATGTCGGCTGCATTCCGTCGAAGGCGCTGCTGCACACGGCGCTCGTCATCGACGAAGCGGCGGAACTCGCGGCGCACGGCATCAGCTTCGGCGAGCCGAAGGTCGATCTCGACAAGCTGCGCGGCTTCAAGGAAGGCGTCGTCAAGAAGCTGACAGGCGGTCTCGCGGGCATGGCGAAGGCGCGCAAGGTGCAGGTCGTGACGGGCGTGGGCAATTTCGTCGATCCGAATCACATGGAAGTGCAGGGCGCGGACGGCAAGAAGGTCGTGAAGTTCAAGCAGGCGATCATCGCGGCGGGCTCGCAAGCGGTGAAGCTGCCGTTCTTCCCGGACGATCCGCGTGTCGTCGATTCGACCGGCGCGCTCGAACTGCGTCAGCTTCCGAAGCGCATGCTCGTGGTGGGCGGCGGCATCATCGGACTGGAAATGGCGACCGTTTATTCGACGCTCGGCGCGGACATCGACGTCGTCGAAATGCTCGACGGCCTGATGCTCGGCGCGGACCGCGATCTCGTGAAGGTTTGGGAGAAGTTCAACTCCAAGCGTTTCACGAACGTGATGCTCAAGACCAAGACGACCAAGGCCGAAGCGAAGGAAGACGGCATCTACGTGACCTTCGAAGGCGAGAAGGCGCCGAGCGAACCGCAGCGTTACGACCTCGTGCTGCTCGCGGTCGGCCGCAGCCCGAACGGCGGCAAGATCGGCGCGGACAAGGCCGGCGTGGCGGTGACGGATCGCGGCTTTATTAACGTCGACAAGCAGATGCGCACCAACGTGCCGCACATTTTCGCGATCGGCGATCTCGTCGGCCAGCCGATGCTCGCGCACAAGGCCGTGCACGAAGGCCACGTCGCGGCGGAAGTGGCGCATGGCGAGAAGGCGTACTTCGACGCGATGCAGATTCCGTCGGTGGCCTACACCGATCCGGAAGTGGCGTGGGCCGGCAAGACCGAAGACCAGTGCAAGGCCGAAGGCATCAAGTTCGGCAAGGCCGTGTTCCCGTGGGCCGCTTCCGGCCGCGCGATCGCGAATGGCCGCGACGAGGGCTTCACCAAGCTGATCTTCGATGAAGAGACGCATCGTGTGATCGGCGGCGGCATCGTCGGTCTGAATGCGGGCGATCTGATCAGCGAAGTGTGTCTCGCGATCGAGATGGGCGCGGACGCAACCGACATCGGCAAGACGATCCACCCGCATCCGACGCTCGGCGAATCGGTCGGCATGGCCGCCGAGTTGTACGAAGGCGTATGCACGGACTTGCCGCCGCAACGCAAGAAGTAAGCGTTCGCGCGGCGTAAGTGCAAAGGCGCGCTCCTTCACCGGAGCGCGCCTTTTTCATTTGCAGATTCGAGCGGCAGACGACAAAAAACCCGGCGCGGAGGCTAATGCCGTTCAGTTAGCGCTGAACGGCATTTTTGTTTGTGGGGGCGAGAAGTGGTTGTAAACGGAGCGCCGGGCTGTTAACTTTCTGGTGCGATGCTTGCCGACCACCTCACTTATCTGATCG
>NZ_OGTP01000011.1 GCF_900258035.1 Caballeronia novacaledonica
CCCTTGAACGCGTCGAACGAGATCTCCGACGTGAGGCTCTGATCGAGCAGGTACAGGATGAACGGCAGACACACGAAAAGCAGCAGGCCGCTCACACGATGCAGGATGGAGACCTTCCCTGCCAGCGGCAAGCGATACTTCGCGAGTTGGCCGATTCCGATGTTCCGGTATTCAGGCCTTGGTTTTTTTACGGCTTCAGCCATGCTAGACCCCAACTTGTTAAAACAACACTAATCCGCGATTTTAGCGCCTTTTTATTTCGCTCTGCAGCGAATAGCCGTCGAAAAGACTCTTGCTCGATGCGCGAAAATGGCCTGCTAACGTGCGTGCCCAACGAGCACTCAGCCCGTGCTCGCATCCCCGTTCTTCATCGATCAACTCAAGTCGTTCTGATAGTAATAACCAGTCGTGACATACCATCCGCGCCGCACTTCGACGGGCCGATCGCCATAGGTATAAGACACACGCTCCACCGATAACAGCGGAAATCCCTGCGCCACATCGAGAAATTGCGCGACGGTCTCGTCGGCGGCGACGGCCCTGATCTTCTCCGTGGCGCGGATCATGCGCGTGCCGAACTCCGTCTCGAACATCGCGTAGAGCGGGCCCTTGTAGTCGGCGAGGCGCTCGGCCGTCAGTCCGCGAAACACCGCGCCCGGCAGCCAGATTTCATCGAATACGGTCGTGACGCCATCAAACTGCAACAAGCGCTTGATAAGAACGACAGGGTCGGCGGGCTTCAGGTCCAGTTGACGCGCGATCTCGGCGGGCGCGCGCAGCCGTCTGCACTCGAGCAGGCGGCTGACGTGGGGATGAACGTCGCCGTCGTCGGGCAGAAGGCGCAGGAAGCGAAACTGCACGCGATCCTCGTTGTGCGTCGCAACGAACGTGCCTTTACCCTGACGGCGAACGAGAAGATTGTCGGCGGCGAGCTCGTCGATCGCTTTGCGGACCGTGCCCTGACTCACCTTGTAGCGCGCGGCCAGTTCGACCTCGCTCGGGATGATCTCGCCAGGCTTCCATTCGCCGGACTCGAGTCCCTGCGTAATGAGCGCCTTGATTTGCTGATACAGCGGGCTGAACGTCGGCGACGGGGTGCTCGCGGCCTCAGCCGCCGGTGCAGTGCCGTTGGGGGTCGTCGGGCTCGCCGGGTTGGAATTCATGCCGCGCATTTCAACACAAGGCCCGCCGTGCGTCCAGACTTTTCCCGTAGATTCCTATGTCTTATATAAGACATAAGATATTGTTGACTTTAGTTCGGACCGATCCTACACTCCTTGGCGAGCAAGGGTTTGCGGGTCGTTGCGCGAGCACGGAAATCGTGGGCCAGCGCGTTTTGCATGGCGATAGTCGCTTCGCAAGCGCCCTGAGCGCGGCATCCACGCATCGCGCAGCATACCGCCAGGCACGCCCTTTCGCTTTCGCCTCACGCCGATCGGCCACTCGATTCGCGCGCCGCTGCCTGCCCCACGCCTCGCAACGTCAAGCGCCGTCTCGAATGGGCGCGTTGCCGTCAGACTCGAGCGAAATCATCGCGTCCTCCAGGCACCTCCCGCACACCTCTCGCTCGAAGAAAGATTCATGGCATGACAGTCACGCCGTGACGCCGATGCGCCGCACGAGCCCGGACGCTCGCAAGCGCGCTTCGGGCGATTCGCACACGGCATGGCCGGCATGTCTTCATCAACGCTTTGCGTAACGCGCATAAAATGGCGTTTTTCCCTAGCGTTCCACGCACTGTCCAGGAGAGTTCTCAATGGCTAAGTCCGCAAAGCGCGTTGCCGTAACCGGCGCCGCAGGTCAAATCGGCTACTCGCTGCTGTTCCGCATCGCCAACGGCGATCTGCTCGGCAAAGACCAGCCCGTGATTCTTCAGTTGCTCGATCTGCCGCAAGCGCAAGCCGCCGTGAAGGGCGTCGTGATGGAACTGGAAGACTGCGCGTTCCCGCTGCTCGCAGGCGTGGTCGTCACGGACGATCCCAAAATCGCGTTCAAGGATGCCGACGTCGCGCTGCTCGTCGGTGCGCGTCCGCGTTCGAAGGGCATGGAGCGCAAGGATCTGCTGTCGGCGAACGCCGAGATCTTCACGGTTCAGGGCAAGGCGCTGAACGATGTCGCGAGCCGCGACGTGAAGGTGCTGGTCGTCGGCAACCCGGCGAACACGAACGCGTACATCGCAATGAAGTCGGCGCCGGATCTGCCGAAGAAGAACTTCACCGCCATGCTGCGTCTGGACCACAACCGCGCGCTGTCGCAACTGGCGGCCAAGTCGGGCAAGCCGGTCGCTTCGATCGAAAAGCTCGCCGTGTGGGGCAACCACTCGCCGACGATGTACCCGGACTTCCGCTTCGCGACCGCCGAAAGCGAGAACCTGACGAAGCTCATCAACGACGACGAATGGAACCGCAACACGTTCATCCCGACCGTCGGCAAGCGCGGCGCGGCGATCATCGAAGCGCGCGGCCTGTCGTCGGCGGCGTCGGCGGCCAACGCGGCGATCGACCACGTGCGTGACTGGGTGCTCGGCACGAACGGCAAGTGGGTGACCATGGGCATTCCGTCGGACGGCTCGTACGGCATTCCGGAAGACATCATCTACGGCGTGCCGGTCACGTGCGAAAACGGCGAGTACAAGCGCGTCGAAGGCCTGGAAATCGACGCGTTCTCGCGCGAAAAGATGGACGGCACGCTGAACGAACTGCTCGAAGAGCGTGACGGCGTCGCGCATCTGCTCGGCAAGTAAGCACGTTACACAAGGGAAGCGCGCAAGGGCTTCCCGTCAGCGCGAACGCTTCGCCGCGTTCGCGCCTGATCCGACCGCGCTTGAACGATGTTCGAGCGCGGCCGAATCAGAAGCATGAGCAAGATCATCCCTCCAATCGGACCCTACGCCGACGATGCGCGATCTCACTCCCGCCGAAGTGCTGTTTGACGGCGAACCGCAGCCCGCTGTGCTTCCGCCCTGCGATCACTACGCCGGCAGCGAGAAGCTGATGAGGAAATCGCTGGCGTTGCAGGCGCAACTGGGCCCGGTGTTCGACATCACGCTCGATTGCGAGGACGGCGCGCAAGTCGGCCATGAGGCCGAGCATGCCGGGCTGGTCGCATCGTTCGTGGGCGGCGAGGAAGACCGCTTCGGGCGTGTCGGCGTGCGCATCCACGATTTTCATCATCCGGCGTGGCGCGACGACGTGCGCATCATCCTGCGTCAGGCGAAACACGCGCCCGCGTTCATCATGTTGCCCAAGATCCGCAGCGCCGCCGATGCCGCCGAGATGGTGGCGTTCATCGAAGCATCGCGCCGCGAGTCCGGCATTCCGAAGCCCGTTCCCTGTCATCTGCTGATCGAAACGCACGGCGCGCTCGCGCAGGCGTTCGAACTTGCCGCGCTGCCGGGCGTCGAATCGTTGAGCTTCGGGCTGATGGATTTCGTTTCCGCGCACAACGGCGCGATTCCCGATACCGCGATGCGCTCCCCCGCTCAGTTCGATCATCCGCTCGTGCGGCGCGCGAAGCTGGAGATCGCCGCCGCGTGTCACGCGCACGGCAAGGTTCCGTCGCACAATGTGTCGACGGAAGTGCGCGACATGAGCGTCGTCGCGAACGATGCCGCGCGTGCCCGCAACGAGTTCGGCTACACGCGCATGTGGAGCATCCATCCGGATCAGATCAGGCCGATCGTCGAGGCTTTCTCGCCGCGCGCCGACGAGATCGCGCGCGCCGCCGAGATTCTGCTTCAGGCGCAACGCGCACAGTGGGGCCCGACGCGCCACGGCGACACGCTGCATGACCGTGCGAGCTATCGCTATTACTGGTCGGTGCTGCGTCGTGCGCACGCGACCGGCCAGACGATGCCGGACGAATGTGCGCCGCTCTTCGCTTCATCTTCTCGACAGGACAAGTAACGCCGCCTCGCGAGCGTGCGAAAGGAGACTTGAGACAATGACCGACACCGCATCGACCGAAGCACCCGCAAGCGGCGCATTCAAGCCGAAGAAATCCGTCGCGCTGTCCGGCGTGACGGCGGGCAATACCGCGCTGTGCACGGTCGGCAAGACCGGCAACGACCTGCACTATCGCGGCTACGACATTCTCGATGTCGCGACCACTTCCGAATTCGAAGAGATCGCGTATCTGCTCGTGCACGGCAAGCTGCCGAATACCGCCGAGTTGAAGGCGTACAAGACGAAGCTGAAGGCATTGCGCGGCCTGCCCGCGAACCTGAAGGCCGCGCTGGAGTGGATTCCCGCGTCCGCGCATCCGATGGACGTCATGCGCACCGGCGTCTCCGTGCTCGGCACCATCCTGCCCGAGAAGGACGATCACAACATCGCGGGCGCGAAGGATATCGCCGACAAGCTGATGGCCTCGCTCGGCTCGATGCTGCTGTACTGGTATCACTACTCGCACAACGGCAAGCGCATCGAAGTCGAAACCGACGACGATTCCATCGGCGGACACTTTTTGCATCTGCTGCATGGCGTGGCGCCGTCGAAGGCGTGGGTCGATGCAATGCACATCTCGCTCAATCTCTATGCCGAGCACGAATTCAACGCATCGACGTTCACGTCGCGCGTGATCGCGGGCACGGGCTCCGACATGTACTCCGCGATCACCGGCGCGATCGGCGCGCTGCGCGGTCCGAAGCACGGCGGCGCGAACGAAGCGGCCTTCGAGATCCAGTCGCGCTATCAGACCGCCGACGAAGCGGAAGCCGACATCAAGCGCCGCGTCGAGAACAAGGAAGTCGTGATCGGCTTCGGGCATCCGGTGTACACGATCTCCGATCCGCGCAACAAAGTCATCAAGGAAGTCGCGAAGAAACTGTCGAAGGAAGCGGGCGATACGAAACTCTTCGATATCGCCGAGCGCCTCGAAACGGTGATGTGGGACGCGAAGAAAATGTTCCCGAATCTCGACTGGTTCAGCGCGGTGTCGTATCACGTGATGGGCGTGCCCACCGCGATGTTCACGCCGCTGTTCGTGGTCTCGCGCACGTCGGGCTGGGCCGCGCACATCATCGAGCAACGCATCGACAACAAGATCATCCGGCCGAGCGCGAATTACACCGGACCGGAGAATTTGAAGTTCGTCCCCATAAATAAGCGAAAATAGCGTGCTGCGCGATCGGATTTGAGTAGGAAAAGTCCACGCCGCGCGGCAAACGCCATCAACCCCAATGTTTTTGAAAGGTTTTTCGATGAACAAACTCCTAATCGCTGCAATCGCCGGCACGCTGGCTACGACGAGCGTCTTCGTCAGCGCCGACGCCTTCGCTGCGACATCGACCGAATCGAGCGCGGCCAAGGCCAAGCGCCCCGCTCCGGCCCGCCGCCTGATCAAGCGCAGCCCCAAGGCCGAAGCGGCCGCGGCGGCCAAGGTTGATCCGATTCCCGAAGGTGCAGTGAAGTGGTCGTGCAAGGACGGTACCGCTTTCTATCTGAAAGGCGACATGAAGCGTGACGCGATCGTCACGGTGAACTGGGCCAAGAAGGACTACCGCCTGCCGCGCCAGGATACGACGACCGGCGCGGATCGTTTCCACGATTCGGCATCGGGTATGGACCTCGTCGTGATCCCGACGAAAGCGATGCTGTTCTCGGACAAGGACTCGTCGCGCCTCGCCGACGAGTGCATGACGCCCGACATGGCTGCGGGCGGCGCAGCGCCGACGCAATCGGACGCGCTGATCAAGAAAGCGGAGTAAGTTAGCTCAGCACTTAAATCAGGAATCACTCGATGTCCGCACCGATTTCCAACGTCCGGCCCGATCCGGACAAGGTACTGGTAGACATAGTCGACTACGTGCTCGATTACAGCGTCGACAGCACGCTTGCACTCGAAACGGCGCGCAACTGCCTGATCGACACATTCGGTTGCGGACTCGAAGCCCTCTCCTACCCAGCGTGCACCAAGCTGTTGGGACCGATCGTGCCCGGCACGATCGTCCCCAATGGCGCGAAGGTGCCTGGCACCCAGTTTCAACTCGATCCGGTACAGGCCGCGTTCAATATCGGCGCGATGATCCGCTGGCTCGACTTCAACGACACATGGCTCGCCGCCGAATGGGGCCATCCGTCGGACAATCTCGGCGGCATTCTTGCAACGGCCGACTGGCTTTCGCGCAACGCGATCGCATCGGGCAAGAAGCCGCTCAGCATGAAAGACGTCCTGATCGCCATGATCAAGGCGCACGAAATTCAAGGCTGCATCGCGCTCGAGAACTCGTTCAACAAGGTCGGGCTCGATCACGTGCTGCTCGTCAAGCTCGCATCGACGGCGGTCGTCGGGCAGATGATCGGCCTCACGCGCGACGAGCTGATCAACGCGGTTTCCCTGGCCTTCGTCGATGGCCATGCGCTGCGCACGTATCGTCATGCGCCCAACACGGGCTCGCGCAAATCGTGGGCAGCGGGCGACGCGACCTCGCGCGCCGTGCGTCTCGCGTTGATCGCGAAGACCGGCGAGATGGGCTATCCGTCCGTTCTGAGCGCTAAAACATGGGGCTTTTACGACGTGCTCTTCAAGGGCAACGCGTTCGAGTTCCAGCGCCCGTATGGCTCCTACGTGATGGAAAACGTGCTCTTCAAGATCTCGTTTCCCGCCGAGTTCCATGCGCAAACGGCCGTCGAAGCCGCGATGACCTTGCACGGCAAGCTGAAGGAAGCGGGCAAATCCGTCGATGACATCGCGAAGATCACGATTCGCACGCACGAAGCGGCGATTCGCATCATCGACAAGAAGGGGCCGCTCGACAACCCCGCGGACCGCGATCACTGCATTCAGTACATGATCGCCGTGCCGCTGATCCACGGCCGTCTCACCGCCGCCGATTACGAAGATTCCATCGCGCAGGACCCGCGCATCGACGCATTGCGCGCGAAGATGGAATGCGTGGAAAATCCGCAATACACGAAGGATTATCACGACCCGGACAAGCGCTCGATCGCGAATGCGCTGACCGTCGAATTCGACGACGGCACGGCGCTCGAAGAAATCGCGGTCGAGTATCCGATCGGTCACAAGCGCCGCCGCGCGGACGGCATTGCGCTGCTCGTCGAGAAGTTCAGGACGAATCTCGCGCGCCGTTTTCCGCACAAGCAGCAGCAGGCGATCCTCGCGGTATCGCTCGATCAGGCAAAGCTCGAAGCGATGCCGGTCAATGAATACGTCGATCTGTACGTGATTTAGCCCTAGAGAAGCAATTTCCTCGTCTTAGTCCAAGGAAAATAACCATGGCCCACAATCTCCACAACACGCTCAAGGAATTCGACAGCGGCTCCGGCAAAGGCAAGCTCTACTCGCTGCCGCAACTCGGCGACGCGCTGAAGGTCAAGATTCAGCGGCTGCCGGTTTCGATCCGGCTGGTGCTCGAATCGGTGCTGCGCAACTACGACGGCAAGAAGATCTCCGAGGAACACATCGAGCAACTCGCGAACTGGAAGCCGAACGCCGCGCGTGTCGACGAAATTCCGTTCGTGGTCGCGCGCGTCGTGCTGCAGGACTTCACGGGCGTGCCGCTGCTCGCCGACATCGCCGCGATGCGTGGCGTCGCCAAGCGCGCGGGCAAAGATCCGAAGGCGATCGAACCGCTCGTCCCGGTGGATCTCGTCGTCGATCACTCGGTGCAGATCGATCACTTCCGCGAGCCGAACGCGCTCGACCTGAACATGAAGCTGGAATTCCAGCGCAACAACGAGCGCTACCAGTTCATGAAGTGGGGCATGCAGGCGTTCGACACGTTCAAGGTCGTGCCGCCGGGCATCGGCATCGTGCATCAGGTGAATCTGGAATATCTCGCGCGCGGCGTGCACAAGAAGGACGACGTCTACTATCCGGACACGCTCGTCGGCACCGACTCGCACACGACGATGATCAACGGCATCGGCGTGGTGGGCTGGGGCGTGGGCGGCATCGAAGCGGAAGCGGGCATGCTGGGGCAGCCCGTGTACTTCCTGACGCCGGACGTGGTCGGCGTCGAGCTGAAGGGCAAGCTGCGCGAAGGCTGCACGGCCACCGACCTCGTGCTGACCATCACCGAAATGCTGCGCAAGGAGAAGGTCGTCGGCAAGTTCGTCGAGTTCTTCGGCGAAGGCACGGCGTCGATCGGCGTACCGGATCGCGCGACCATCGGCAACATGGCGCCCGAGTACGGCGCAACCATGGGCTTCTTCCCGGTCGACGAAAAGACCATCGACTACTTCAAGGGCACGGGCCGCACCGACGCCGAAATCGCCGCGTTCGAGCGGTATTTCAAGGCGCAGAAGCTGTGGGGCGTGCCGAAGGCCGGCGACATCGACTACACCAAGACGCTTTCGCTGGATCTGGGCACGGTCGCGCCGTCGCTCGCGGGTCCGAAGCGTCCGCAAGATCGTATCGAAATCGGCAACGTGAAGAGCACGTTCACCGACCTGTTCTCGAAGCCGGCCGGCGAAAACGGCTTCAACAAGAAGGCCGCCGATCTCGACACGCAATACAAGACGACCGACGGCGTGAACCTGAAGAACGGCGACGTGCTGATCGCCGCGATCACGTCGTGCACGAACACGTCGAACCCGAGCGTGCTGCTCGCCGCCGGTTTGCTGGCGAAAAAGGCCGTCGAAGCCGGCCTGACGGTCGCGCCGCACATCAAGACGTCGCTCGCGCCGGGATCGCGCATCGTCACCGAATATCTGACGAAAACGGGCCTCCTGCCTTACCTCGACAAGCTCGGCTTCACGCTCGCCGCTTACGGCTGCACGACGTGTATCGGCAACGCGGGCGATCTGACGCCGGAACTGAACGACGCGATCACGAAGAACGACGTCGTCGCGGCAGCGGTGCTGTCGGGCAACCGCAACTTCGAAGCGCGCATTCACCCGAACATCCGCGCGAACTTCCTGGCGTCGCCGCCGCTGGTCGTCGCTTACGCGATCGCGGGCAACATCACGCGCGATCTGATGACGGAGCCGGTCGGCCAGGGCACGGACGGCCGCGACATCTATCTCGGCGACATCTGGCCGACGAGCGACGAAGTCCACGCACTGCTCAAGTTCGCGCTGGACGCGAAAGCGTTCCGCGAGAACTACTCGCAGCTCACGAAGGACGGCGACCTGTGGAGCAAGATCGCGGGCGAAAGCGGTCAGGTATATGACTGGCCGAAGTCGACGTACATCGCCGAGCCGCCGTTCTTCGGCGACAGTTTCTCGATGACACCGGCCGATTCCATCCCTGCGGTGAAGAGCGCGCGCGCGCTCGGCATCTTCGGCGATTCCGTGACGACCGACCACATCAGCCCGGCGGGCTCGATCAAGGAAACCTCGCCGGCGGGCGTGTGGCTGAAGGCGAACGGCGTGCAGAAGGCCGACTTCAACAGCTACGGCTCGCGTCGCGGCAACCACGACGTGATGATGCGCGGCACCTTTGCCAACGTGCGCATCAAGAATCTGATGATCCCGGCGAAGGCCGACGGCACGCGCGTCGAAGGCGGCCTGACGATCCATCAGCCGAGCGGCGAACAGTTGTCGATCTACGACGCGGCGATGAAGTACATCGGCGCCGATACGCCGACCATCGTTTTCGCGGGCGAAGAGTACGGCACGGGTTCGTCGCGCGACTGGGCGGCGAAGGGCACGCAACTGCTCGGCGTGAAGGCCGTGGTCGCGCGCAGCTTCGAGCGTATCCATCGCTCGAATCTCGTCGGCATGGGCGTGTTGCCGCTGCAGTTCAAGGGCGCGGACAGCGTCCAGTCGCTGAACATCACGGGCGAAGAGACGTACGACATCGAAGGTCTCGGCGACGACTTCAAGCCGCAGCAGGAAGTCACGCTGGTGATCCATCGCAAGGACGGCAAGGAAGATCGCGTGCAGGTGCTGCTTCGCATCGATACGCCGATCGAAGTCGACTATTACAAGCACGGCGGGATTCTGCCGTTCGTGCTGCGCTCGCTGCTCGCGGCGTAAGACAGCTTTGCAGGTGACCGCGCTCGAAAGAGCGCGGGAACATTGGACCCGGCCACGGCCGGGTTTTTTTTCGCCTAGACCTTCAACGTCGCGAGTTTCGCCGGCGCGGCGCGGCGCGCGAACCACGCGCGCGCCATGTCGCCCAGCTTGCGCGCGCCGCCGCGCGTCGAGTCGGATGCCAGCGAGAACCAGCTTGCGTCCTCGGTTCCGCTGACCCAGATCGTCGTGTACGGCTTCAGTTCGACGGAACTGCCCGCGTCGAGCCAGTAATCGTCGGCGGCGCCTTCCATCGTCAGCCAGACCTGGCCGCGCGTCACGCGCAAGGTCTGGGGCCGATCGATCACCCATCGCGTAGGCGCGTCGCGCCGATCGAGTTCGAATGTCCGGATTTCACGCATGATGCTGCTCCTTCGAATCGCGTCACTGGAAGGCCGCGTGCGCATGCAACAGCAGCCGTTGAGCGTATTATTCGTCCGATTCCGAACAGGTTGAATGAACACTTCTGAACAGTTACAGCGGAACTGTTAAGCTATTTTGGCCGAACAGTTCGTTTCGATCTGTCATTTTGAAAACAGTCTGCTTGGCCGTTCAGCCAGTCTTGACGCGGCTTTTCGGATGCGTTCGAATGACGCAATGACATTCGTGAACAGCGAAATCGAACTGTTCACTCCGAATCACTGAACAGTTTCAGACATCATGAACGCACTTCCGCTCCACATCGACGGCGGCACCGGCGTGCCGCTGACCGAGCAGATCGTCAACCAGATCGAGGCGATGATCCGTTCGCGCCGCGTGCTCGCGGGCGCGAAGCTGCCGTCGATTCGTCAGCTTGCCGCCGAGCAGCGCATCAGCCGCTTTCCGGTGATCGAGGCGTACGACCGGCTCGCGTCGCGCGGACTGATTCAGCCGAAGCACGGTTCCGGCTTCTACGTGGCGAATCACGTCGATGAACGCGAAAGCCACGCCGGCAACTGCAATCCGCGCCTCGCGGAAGAAGAATCGAATCAGATTCTTCAGCAGTTCAACTATCCCGGCGAGTCGCTGAAGCTGTCGAGCGGCTTCGTCCCGGAGGCGTGGCGCGACGTGGACGGTCTCACGCAGGCGATCCGTCAGGCGTCGCGCATCGACGTGCCGAGCGTGATCGATTACGCGATTCCTTATGGCGACGCGAGCCTGCGCCAGCAAATCGCGATGCGCATCAACGCGCTCGGCATCGACGCCGATCTTCCGAACGTGATGACCACAAACGGCGCGAGTCAGGCGCTCGATCTCGTCGTGCGCTACATGCTGAAGCCGGGCGATACGGTGTTCGTCGAAGATCCCGGTTACTACAATCTCTTCGGACTTCTGAAGTTGCAGGGCGTGCGTCTCGTCGGCGTGCCGCGGCTCGCGAACGGTCCCGATATCGATATCGCGGAAGAACTGCTCAAGCAGCATAAGCCGAAGCTCTTTTTTATCAATACCGTGTTCCAGAATCCGACCGCGACGAACATCGCGCCGCAGGTCGCGTTCAGGCTGCTGCAACTCGCGACACAACACGGTTTCATGATCGTCGAGGACGATATCTACGCCGACTTTCAGGCCGTGCCGACGCAACGGCTCGCATCGCTCGATCAACTCGATCGCGTGATCTATGTCGGCGGTTTGTCGAAGACGCTGTCGTCGTCGCTGCGTATCGGCTATCTCGCGGCAAATCGCGAACTCGTGAAAAATCTCGTCGATGTAAAGGTGCTGACGAGTCTCGGCGGCACGCGGTTCGCGGAGAGCGTCGCGGCGAGCCTGCTGGAACGCGGCACGTATCGCAAGTATCTGGAGCGGCTGCGCAAGCGCGTGCGGGATTCGCTGTCGAGCGCGGTGCAAGCGCTCGAAAGCTACGGCTGGGATGTGTTCGATGAGCCGAGCGGCGGCAACTTCGTGTGGGCGAAAATGCCGGGCATCGACGATTCGTCCGTGCTTGTCGAGGAAGCCGTGAAGTTCGGCGTGACGCTCGCGCCGGGCAGCTACTATCGACCGAACGGCGAAGCGTGTGCCTGGGTGCGCATCAACTCCGCCTATGCGGGCGACCGGCGCGCGGCGCGCTTCTTCGAGCACATGAAGGAAGCGACGGCCGCGCGCGTTTAGCGGCGTTTATCGAAGAAGCGTTCGAGTGCATCCGTCGCGTCCTTGTCTTTCGCAAGGCGCGCGTAAAGTCCGGCCGCGCCTTCGTAGATGCGATGCTCGGCGAATTCATCGCCGATGAACTGCGCGATCTCTTCCATTTCCGCGACCCATCGATACGCCTTCGGCGGCATGCGCGGCACATTGCTCCCGAGCCACGCGGCGAGCGCGGGCTGACTTTCCGCAAGCTCGTCGAGAAGCGCGTCGCCGGCGCCGTTGCGCATCGCGGCGAGCGACATCGCCGAGCCGAGCGCCGTCAACCCCTTCGTGATGCCCGCATACGACATCTTGAGCGCGGACGCGGCGCCCACGGGTCCATCGAGCATGCGCACGGCGAGGCCGGCATCGGCGAGTGATTGCGTGCGCCGCGCATGCGGCCCCGACATATAGAACTTCGGCGAGGAAGGCGCGCCGATGATCGCGCCATCGACGAACGGCGCGCCAGCCGGTTCGAGCACGCGCTCGATTTCGCCGACGGTGTCGGGATTGATCGCGTTGCAGTCGATGAACATCGGCCGCACGCTCGCCCGTTCGAGCGCAGGCGCCATGCGTCTCGCGGTGTCGATCGCGACGGCGGGCGGCACGATGGACAGAATGAACTCGCACGCCGCAAGGCTTTCGAGGCTTGCTTCTTCCATGCCGGCCTCGCGTGCACGCGCGACGCTCGCGGCACTGCGGCCTTCGAGCGATGTCAGCACACGCGCGCCCGATTGCGTCAATGCACGGCCGATAGCCGATCCCATGCTGCCCGCGCCAAGAATCGCGACGCTCGGAAGTTTCGATTGAGTCACTTGCAGGCTCCGTGTTTCCGCGAACGAAACACAGAATACGCTTGCGAGAGGAAGCGCGCTCGGCCTATTCGCTGTCTTCGGCTTCGTTCGAACGAAGATGCCAGAGCGCATCGAGTCTATTCAGCACGTCTTGTCCCTTCGCCGTGAGAAGCGGTATCGGCACGCCGGTCGGCAGCCGCGTGATCTCGACGAGCGCTTCCTGACGCAAGCGCGCCGCGTGCTGGCCGAAGACTTCGACCTGATGCGGCGAGCGCTCGATCAGCAGCAGCGTGGAAATTTCGTGAGGACTCAGCATTCAATTCTCCATGCGTCGGACGGTGGGAGAGCGTGTATCGATACATGCTAGAGAGCGAAGCTGGCAATTCGGCTACGGACATTTTTCCGTGTGTTACGACGTTACATTCTTGAAACTGGCACTTATTGCACGGATATTTCAGGCGTCTTTCAGGTCCGCATTGATTCGCCATCCTCATCAATTCGACGCACCGAAAAAAGGCGGCCTTTCGAAGCGCCGCCCTTTTGTACTAATCGAACGATGCGAAGATCAACGATGTTCCGTCACGAACTTCGTGACGAGATAGGCTTCCATCGCTTCGCTTCCGCCTTCCGAGCCGTAGCCGGAATCCTTCACGCCGCCGAACGGCGTCTCCGGCAATGCAAGGCCGTGGTGATTGATCGAGAGCATTCCGCTTTCGATATCGTCCGACACTGCCGCCGACGTCGCCGCCGATGTCGTGTAAGCGTAGGCCGCGAGTCCGTAAGGCAGACGATTCGCCTCCGCGATCACTTCGTCATACGACTTGAACGCGGTGATCGGCGCGATCGGGCCGAACGGTTCCTCGGTCATGATGCGCGCGGAGAGCGGCACATCGGTGAGCACCGTCGGCGCGAAGAAGTAGCCTTCGCGTCCGATGCGCTCGCCGCCCGTCAACACCTTCGCGCCATGCTCGCGCGCATCGGCGACGAGGCGTTCCATCGCTTCGAGGCGGCGGCCGTTCGCGAGCGGGCCCATCTGCACGCCGTCGTCGAGACCATTGCCGACCTTCACCGCGCTCGCGGTCGCGACGAAGTGATGCACGAACTCCTCATACGCGGATTCTTCGACGAGAAAGCGCGTCGGCGAAATGCACACCTGGCCCGCGTTGCGGAACTTCGCGGATGCGAGCATCTTCGCCGCGCGGGGAACGTCCGCATCCTTGAACACGATGGCGGGCGCGTGACCGCCCAGCTCCATCGTCACGCGCTTCATGTGTTCGCCCGCGAGCGACGCGAGCAGCTTGCCGACCGGCGTCGAGCCCGTGAACGAAATCTTGCGGATGGCGGGATGCGCGATCAGATACTTCGAGACATCGGCCGGCACGCCGAACACGAGATTCAGCACGCCTGCGGGCAGACCCGCATCGGCATAAGCCTGAACGAGCGCCGCGCAGCTCGCGGGCGTTTCCTCGGGGCCTTTCAGCACGACCGAGCAGCCCGACGCGAGCGCGGCCGACACCTTGCGCACCGCCTGATTGATCGGGAAATTCCACGGCGTGAACGCGGCGACCGGACCGACGGGTTCGCGCGTGACGATCTGGCGCACCGCGTCCGTGCGCGACGGAATCACGCGGCCATAGGTGCGACGCCCTTCTTCCGCGAACCATTCGATGATGTCCGCCGCCGACAGCGTTTCGATGCGCGCCTCGCCGAACGGCTTGCCCTGCTCCATCGTCATGATGGCGGCGATCTGTTCCGCGCGCTCGCGGATAATCTGCGCCGCGCGGCGCATCAGCTTGCTGCGTTCGTAGGGCGAGACCTTGCGCCATGCCTTGAACCCGCGCGCGGCGGCGTCGGCCGCGAGTGAAAGCTCCGCTTCGCCCGCCAGTGCGAGACGGCCGATTTCCGCTTCGTTCGCCGGATTGATCACGGCGGTGTCGCGCGAGCCGCCGCGCCAGGCGCCGTCGATATAAAGCTGCGTATTCGGATAAGCGGGAAAGTCGGAACGCGTATTGCTCATGCATGTCTCCTTACGAGTGACGTGGCCTGATATTACGTTGCGCAACATCAAAATACGCAAACGGCCATGTTATCTCGAACACGTAATATCTGCAGACACGCACGCTCTTCAACCGATAGTTGCAGAGCGAATTACCTGACATCACGGTGAACCGCATGTTCGACCAATGCCTTTATTTCAATACGACCGCGCTCGCGCGCACGCTCGAACGCGAATGGGCGAAAGCATTCAAGCCCTTCGGACTCACGCCGTCGCAGGCCTTCATGTTGCGTGCGGTCGTCGAGCGTCCGGGGCAACTGCAAGGCACGCTCGCCGATGCGCTCGCCATCTCGCGCCCGACCGCCACCCGCACGCTCGACGGCCTGGCGAAACTCGGTCTTGTCGAGCGCTGGTCCACGGAACGGGACGGCCGCGAATCCGCCATTCATCCGACCGATTCCGCGCACGCGCTGATGAAACGCGTCGGCGCGGTCAGCTCGGAGATCACGCGCCGCATGAAACGCAAGCTCGGCACGACGCGCTTCGACCATACCGTGTCGAGCGTCAGGCACATTCGCACGACGCTCGAATGACGAGCGTCCGCTCGCTTACATCGGCGGTGCGACGCCATCCTTCTCCACGACGATACGCTGCGCCGCGAAGTCCGAGCCCGCCGGACTCGCGACGACGAACACCTTCTTGCCCGGCTTCAGATCGTCATGCGTCGCGGGCGCGAAGGTCACGACCGGCACGTTCTCCGGCACCGTCACCGAGTTCGCGCCGCCCTTGTACGAGAGCTTGAGATCGCGTCCGCTCGTGCCTTGCACGACCTGATCGACATTCGCGTTCGTCATTGAGCTTTGCGGGCCGAGATCCCACGCGTAATGGCCTTCGCCGGTGCCGCGCGCGGATTCAGGGAACACGAGCACTTCGGTCGCGGTGAGCTTGCCGTCCGTGCCGGTGGTCGCCGCCGTGCCGACGAACGAGCCCGGCTTGATGTCCTGCAGCTTGATGTTCTTCAGCGCGGTGACGGGCGTATCCGACTTCACGGCGATCTTCACCGTGTCGCCGCTGCGTCGATGCACGGTGAGCGTGTCGCCCGACAAGGACACGATATCGCCGCGAATACGCGCGGGTTTCGCGGCGGGCGTCTGGGCAAAGGCTGCGGAAGCGAGTGCGAGCGTCACGATGCTGACGCCGAGTTTGATTCGAATCGACATGCAATCTCCTTGGAGTGATGAAAGCAGAGGCTTAGGACCCGCCGAACCAGTTGTAGCCCTGGTTCTCCCAATAGCCGCCGGGGTAATCGTTCGTCACGGTAATCGCGACGATGTGCTTCGGGTTCTTGTAGCCGAGCTTGGTCGGCATGCGCAGCTTCATCGGGAAGCCGTATTTCGGCGGCAGAATCTGGCCATCGTAGGTGAGCGTGAGCAGCGTCTGCGCGTGCAGCGCGGTCGGCATGTCGATGCTCGTGGAGTAGTTATCGGCGCAATGAAAAGCCACGTATTTCGCGCTCGTATCCGCGCCGGCGCGCGCAAGGAAATGCGCGAAACGCACGCCGCCCCACTTGCCGATCGCGCTCCAGCCTTCGATGCAGATATGCCGCGTCACCTGACTTTCCTGCGGCATCGCGTGCAGTTCGTCGAGCGTCCACACGCGCTTGCCTTTGACGAGGCCGCCGATTTCCAGCTTGTACGTCGACGCATCCACTTCCGGCACTTCATCGATGTCATAGAACGCGTTGAACGGAAACGGACGCGTGATCATCGATTCGGGATACGTCGGCGCGAGCTTGTTCGGATCGAACAGCAGCGCCTGCACGTCGTCGTTGAAAGACGAAATGCGGCGCAGCATCGCATTGACGGATTTGTCGTCGGTGATGTTGCAGCCGGACAGCATCGCGAGCCCTCCGAGCGACAGAATGCGCTTGCCGAATAAACGTCGCGCGGGCGCCTTTAATTCCTTCGCCGCATCCTTGATGATGAGCTCGGCATCGGGTCTCGATTTGAATAACTTGAGCGACATGACTTAACGACCTCGAATCATCATCACGAGCGAACGCGGTACGAGCGCGACCATCGCCACATGCACCACGAAGAACGCAACCAGAAAACTCATGCCGAAGAAATGCACGACGCGGGCTTCGTCGTAGCCGCCCATCAGCGTTCGAAGCCATGGAAACTGCACGGACTTCCACACCGCGAGCCCCGACAGGATCACGATCACGATGTCCACGATCACCGCCAGATACGCGAACTTTTGTACGGCGTTGTAGTGCGTGAGATCCTCGTGGCCGAGCTTGCCGCGCAATGCGGCGAACGCGTCGGTGACGATGCTTCTGATCGAAAGCGGAAACATGCGGCGGCGCAGGCGGCCGGTGAACAGATTCATCGCGACATACACGATGAAGTTCGCGAGCAGCAGCCACATTGCCGCGAAATGCCATTGCAGCGCGCCGCCGAGCCAGCCGCCAAGCGTGATCGCGGGCGGGAAGGTTATCGATTTGAATATCGGCGATGCGTTGTAGATTTGCCAGCCGCTCGTCACCATGATCAACACGGCGAACGCGTTGAGCCAGTGCGTGATGCGCAGCCATAACGGTTGTACTTGCACTTCGTCGAGCCTCGCGATTCGTTGAGTTGTCGCTGGGCATGGTAGCGGCGCGCCGCTGATCGATCGATGACCTCTCGATGACTTTTTTGTCATCTTTGACGAGACATGCGCAGGCTCTGGCTAGAATGACGGCAATCCATTCGATGCAGCAACAGCATGACCATTCTCGTTATCGAAGACGACCGCAAGACCGGCGACTACCTGAAAAAAGGGCTCATCGAGTCCGGTTATCAGGTCGAACTCGTGCGCAACGGCACGGACGGCTTGCATCAGGCGCTCGCGAATCCGTATGAACTGATCGTGCTCGACGTAATGCTTCCCGGCATCGACGGCTGGCAGGTGATGTCCGCGTTGCGCGCGAAACGTGACCTGCCTGTCATTTTTCTCACCGCGCGCGATCACGTGACGGACCGCATTCACGGACTCGAACTCGGCGCGGACGATTACCTCGTCAAGCCTTTTTCGTTCACCGAACTCGTGCTGCGTATTCGCACGCTGTTGCGGCGCGGCGTGATGCGCGAATCGGATACGTTTCAGATCGCCGATCTGCAAGTCGATGTCCTGCGCCGCAAGGTCACGCGCAAGGGTATCGATATCGTGCTGACGAACAAGGAGTTCGCGCTGCTGCATCTCTTTTGCAAGCATCAGGGCGAGGCGCTTTCGCGCACGCTTATCGCATCGGAAGTGTGGGACATGAACTTCGACAGCGACACCAATGTCGTCGATGTCGCGGTGAAGCGGCTGCGTGCGAAGATCGACAACCCGTTCGATCTCAAGCTGATTCATACGGTGCGCAGCATCGGCTATTCGTTCGGGGAGAATCCTTGAACCGGCCTTCGCGTTCGCTTGCGGTACGCATCGCGCTCTCGTTTGCGGTGATCGTGTGCATCGTGGTCGGCATGGTCGGCGCGTCGCTCTATCACGCGACGAATCGCGCGCTGTCCACGCGTGCGGATTATCAACTGATCGGGCGCGTCGAGCATTTCCGCTCGCTGCTGCACGATCTCTACACGATCAATGAAATCGAAGCGCGGCCGAAGCTCTTCGAAACGATGCTCGGCGACCGGCAGGACGTCATCATGTTCCGGCGCGCGGGCTCGGCGGCATTCATCAACGTCAATCCGGAACAGATGCCATTGCCGCCGCTTCATATCGTGCCGATGACGCGAGCCATCGGACTCGACGATCTCTACGAAGGCTCGCGTGCGGATGGCGTGCGCATGCGTTGGGTCGGCGCGCAGGCGCGTATCGGCGAGAGCGGCGAAGTGGTCGAGATCATCGCGGCGCATGTGATGACGCAAGAGGCGATCGTCCTGTCGGCGTATCTCAAGCGCGTGTGGATCAACGTGATCGGCGCGGTGCTCGTGACGCTTCTGCTCGCGTACTGGGTCACGAGCCGCGGACTCGTGCCGCTCAAGGCGATGGCCGAAAAAGCCGCGGAAATCACGCCGAACCGCCTTTCCGCACGGCTCGATGTCGCGCATGCGCCCGCCGAATTGCAGAGCCTCGCGGCGTCGTTCAATGCGATGCTCGATCGTCTCGAACACGGCTATGAACGCCTGCTGCAATTCTCCGCCGATCTCGCGCATGAACTGCGCACGCCGATCGGCGTGTTGATCGGCGAAACGCAGGTTGCGCTCGCGCATGAGCGCAATGTCGTGGAATATCGCAGCGTGCTCGAATCGAATCTGGAGGAGCTTGAGCGGCTTGCGCGCATCGCGCAGAACATTCTGTTTCTTGCGCAGGCGGATCATGGGCAGCAGCAGATCGAGCGCGAAAGGCTCGATATCCGCGAGGAGCTCGAAACCATCGGCGCTTACTTCGAAGGTATCGCCGATGAACGCCGCATCACGTTCGATATCGACGCCGATGGCGAAATGGTTGCAAACGCAATTATGTGCCGGAGGGCGATTGGCAATGTGGTCGTGAATGCGGTGCGTTATGCGACGGCCGGGAGTGTGGTGCGCTTGAGCGGCCGCGCGGATGCCGGCGGTGCTGTTGTCGTGGTCGGTAATCGGCTTGGCGCCAGCCTCGGGGAGGAAGAGCTTGCGAGGCTTTTCGATCGCTTTTATCGCGGCGATGCGGCGCGTAGTGAATTCACTGAGTCGAGTGGGTTGGGGTTGTCGATCGTGCAAGCCATCATGCGGTTGCATGGCGGTAACGTGACCGCCGTCTGCACGCGCGATGCCTGGATCGAGTTTTCTTTACGGTTTCCTTTTTGAGTTCTTTTTGTTTGGAATCCTGAGTTCGTGTCGGTTTATTCGCACTGCCCCTGTGCGGGCGGCGGTCACTTTCTTTGCTGCTGCGAAGAAAGTAATGCGGGGCTTTTGGGGCTTTCGAGGGTCTGAATGAAACTTGCTTTCGCGTCGGTCTATTAGCACTGCCCCTGTGCGGGGCGGCAGTCACTTTCTTTGCTGCTGCAAAGAAAGTAACCAAAGAAAGCAGCTTTTCAGGCCCGCTGTCACACGCAACTTGGCCAATTTTCTCCCTGTCGATGGCACTCGCCTAAGTGTCGCCCTCACAGGCCCAATCGGACTTGGCTCGCGCACGGTCTGCCGCCCCACATGTTTTAAGGCGCTGGTTCAGCACGAAATGGCATCGGCACAGCGCTGCGCGCTGCCGTTGGGTATGCGAGGGAAACCAGCGAGAAAGAAGCGCACGCAGCCCCCGATTAACCCATCGGCCGCGAAGCGGGCCGGAGCTGTTTTGTGCTGAACCAGTTTGTTGTGTGATGCGATGAGTCAGACCGTGCGCGAGCCAAGCCCGATAAGACCTTTGAGGGCACTCGCTACTCTGGGGGCCATTAGGTCAATCGCCTGTGCCGCGGCCGGCATGAAGCACTTTGGATGGAAAAGCTGCTTTCTTTGGTTACTTTCTTTGCAGCAGCAAAGAAAGTGACTGCCGCCCCGCACAGGGGCAACACTAATAAACCAATAACAAATCGGGATCCGGCAACAAACAAAAGAACGATCACCGCGTTGCAACCTCCAAAGCCTCCCGCTGCGCAAGCAGCCCATGAATCTGGGCAACCACCGCAGCCCCTTCGCCGACCGCCGCCGCGACGCGCTTCGTCGAACTCGACCGCACATCGCCGATGGCGAACACCCCCGGTACGCTGGTTTCCAGCGCCATCACGCCTTCTGTGCGACCGTCATGCGCCTCGGGCCCGGTCAGCACGAACCCTTTGCCATCGACATTCACGTTGCAATTGCGCAGCCAATCCGTATTCGGATCGGCGCCGGTGAACAAAAACAGATGCCGCGAATCGATCGTAAGCGGCCCATCCGGCGTCGTGCAATTGACGGCTGTCAGCGCGCGGCCATCGCCATCCAGCGATGTGATCTGCGTATGCGTGCGCACCGTCACGTTCGGCAACGAGCCAATCCGCTCCACCAGATAATGCGACATGCTCGCCGAAAGGCCCGCGCCGCGAATCAACAGATGCACGTGCTTCGCGTGCGTCGCGAGATAAACGACCGCCTGTCCCGCCGAATTGCCACCGCCGACCAGCACGACTTCCGAGTTCTTGCACAGCTTCGCCTCGACCGGCGACGCCCAGTAATACGTCCCGTGCCCTTCGTAACGCTCCAGCCCGGCAATGTCCGGCCGACGATACGCCGCCCCCGACGCGATCACCACCGTCTGCGTCGTCACGCGCTTGCCGTTTTCCAGTTCGATCTGGATCGGATTGCAATTGCAATGCAGCGCCTTGATCTTGGTCGGAATCGCGATATGCGCGCCGAACTTCTGCGCCTGCACGAACGCGCGGCCGGCAAGCGCCTGCCCGGAAATGCCGGTCGGGAAACCGAGATAGTTTTCGATGCGCGAGCTCGCGCCCGCCTGCCCGCCCGGCGCGCGGCAATCGAACACCGCCACCGACAAACCTTCGGACGCCGCATACACCGCCGTCGCGAGTCCCGCCGGCCCCGCGCCGACGATCGCGACATCGTAGACATGCGCCGGATCGAACTCGGGCAGCCAGCCGAGCTGCGTCGCGATCTGATTCTCGCTCGGCGCGCGCAGCACGGTGCCGTCCGGACAGATGACGAGCGGGAAATCGGACGTCGACGCCGATATGCGTTCGAGCAGCGAGATCGCGTCGGGATCGGCGCAGGCGTCGATCACCGTGTGCGGATAACCGTTACGCCGCAGAAAGCCTTGCAGCGAAACCAGACGGCCATCGTCCGACTGGCCGAGCAGCACCGGTCCGCTGCCCTTTTCGATCAGCCCGACGCGGCGCAGAATCAGCGCGCGCATGATGCGCTCGCCCAGTTCCGCTTCGGCGACGAGCAGCGCGCGCAGCCGCTCCGGCGGAATCACGATGCCGTCGACATCCTCGGCGGCGACGCCATCGACGAGACAGGGCTTGCCCGAAAGCTGCGCCACTTCCGCCAGAAAGTGCCCCGGCCCGTGCTCGACGACGAGATGCTGCTGCCCGAGCGCGTTGCGCCGCGTCACCCGTACGAGCCCTTTCAGGACGATCACCATGCCGCGCCCCGTCTCGCCCATGCGGAACAGCCACTCGCCCTGACGCCAGTGCGACGCCGTTCCGAAGCGGCTCATGCGCTCGACTTCGTTGTCGGTCAGGCGCGGGAACATCTGGTGCGTGCGCGTTTCGAGCGGCGAGAAAGGCGCGCTGTCCTCGGCGGCGGCAGCGGCGGGCGACGGCACGACGTTCGGATCGGGATTCGCGAGCGGCTCGCGCGCGCTCCATGCGACGACATTCGGCATGCCCTGGCCAGGCTCGTTGAACGGCGTTGTACTCATGCGCGATCTCCGTGTGGAAAACCAGCTTCATGCAGCGATGCCGAGCCCGCGGACGCCGCCGCCGATTTCACCGGCCAGGGGCACATCGCCGCCATTTCCGCGACTTCCTCGGGCGTGGTCGCCGCGAGTTCGCCGAACTCCGTCAGCGTCGCCACCTCGAAACCGGCGAGCCGCCACGCGTCCAGTCCGCCCGTGAGCGGCACGACGTCGCGAAAACCCGCGTTGCGCATGGTCTTGGCCATCCAAGCAGCCGACACTTCGTTCGGACAGGAGCAGTAAATGACGACCTTGCGCGACTTGTCGTAGTTCTCGATGATCGTCGCGAGATCGCGTTCGTCGGCGAAAAGCGAGCCGGGGATCGCGGCCGGATCGAGCATGCGCTTTTCCGGCGAGCGGATATCGAAAATCACGGGAAGCGGCTCGTCGTTCATCAGCGCGTAGAGCTGATCCACGCTGATGCGCGCCTTTTCCAGCGTCGCCATGAGCGCGCGGCGGCGCCACCAGCGATACGCGACGTAAATCGCGAGCAGCACCGCGACGACGACCACCGCCTGCCGCCCGAGCTGCGAGATCATCGCGAAGACCATTTCGAGCTGCGCCGCGAAAATGACGCCGACGGTCAGCCCGAGCGCGCCCCACAGCGCAACGCCCGCGCCGTCGTACGCGATGAAACTGCGCAGCTTCACGCCCATCGCGCCCGCGAGCGGCACGGAAACGAGCGACAGACCGGGAATGAACTTCGCGACGAGCAGAATGCGCACGCCCCAGCGGCCGAAAAAGCGCTCGGTCTTCTTCACGCAGGTATCGCGCGAAAGGGACAGCTTGCAGATGGTCTTGAGCGTCTTGTCGCCGTACCGGCGCCCGCCCTGGAACCACACGAGATCGCCGAGCACGCCGCCCGCCACCGCCACGCACAGCACGCCCGCCAGCGCCGGCCAGAACGCGCCGCCGTTCACGGCCATCAGCGCGATGGACGCGCCGACGACGATCATCGTCGGCATCGCGGGCACCGGCAGCCCGAGTGCCGAGCCCATTACGTTGATGAATACGATCGCCGGGCCGAATCGATCGACTAGCTGATGCAACAACATGGGAATCTCCCGCGCGGGAAGGGTGTGGTCTCGGGACGACGGGACGCGCGCCGCGAAAACCGGCGCTGCGAAGGCGCAAAAAGCACGAAAGCGAGCGAGATACGAGCTTGCGACCGCTCGTGGTTCAACGTGGTGCACGTAGCGCCGGGCCGACGTTCGTCACATTTAAGAGATAAGTGTAGCCCGGAAATGCACATGTAAGCACGACAGGTGCGCGGGACGCGGACATCGCGCGCGCGATGTCCGGTTCAAGCTGCAGACTTTGGGATTAGGGACGTTCGTCGGCGATATAGGCGCGGATCACGTCGGCGAAATTCTTGTCGCCCGTGAGGCCCAGTTGCTCCGCGCGCGCCGTGTCCCAGGCGCCCGGCCAACTGCCGACGATCTTCTCGATGCGCTCGTCGCGCTGCCAGTCGATGCGCTGCACGGCTTCCTCGCCCGCCACTTCGCGCAGCGCCGCGACCATCTCGTTCACGCTGACCGACAAGCCCGGCAGATTGACGACCGGCCTGAGCCCGAGCTTCTCGCGATCGATTTCGCAGCCCGCGATCAGCGCCTCGATCGCGCTTTTCGGCGACAGGAGCCAGACGCGGGTTTCGCCATCGACGGGGCAGGTCGAGCGCTCGCCGTTCAGCGGCTCGCGAATGATGCCGCTCGCAAACGACGAAGCCGCCGCGTTCGGCTTGCCCGGCCGCACGCTGATGGTCGGAAGCCGCAGCACGCGGCCATCGACGAAACCGCGCCGCGCGTAGTCGGAAAGCAGCAACTCGGCGATGGCTTTCTGCGTTCCGTACGACGATTGCGGATTGAGCGCGGTGTCGTCCTGCACGATGTCGGGCAGCGCGCCGCCGTACACCGCGACCGAACTCGTGAACACGACGCGCGGCTTGTGGCCCGCCGCGCGACACACTTCGAGCAACGCGCGCGACGCGTCGAGATTGATCTTCATGCCGAGATCGAAGTCCGCTTCGGCCTGGCCGCTCACGATGGCGGCGAGATGAAAGACGGCTTCCGTACGCGTGTCGATGTGGCGTCGCAGCACGGCTGGATCGGAGATGTCGCCGGTTTCGGCGCGCACGCGTTCGTCGTTGATGAGGTGTTCGTCGCTCGGGCGCGCGACGTCCAGCAGCACCAGTTCCGTGACCGGTTCGCCGTTCAGTTCGTTGCGTTCGAGCAGCCGCTTCGCGAGACGCTGACCGAGAAAGCCTGCGCCGCCGGTGATGAGAATTTTCATTGGGTCGCGTCCTTTTTCACAGATAAGGTTTGAGCCAGCCGAGACCTTCGGACGTGTTGGTTTTCGGTTTGTATTCGCAGCCGACGAAGCCCTCGTAGCCGAGCGAATCGATCAGCTCGAATAGGTAGGGATAATTGAGTTCGCCGATATCCGGCTCGTGCCGATCCGGCACGCCCGCGATCTGAATATGGCCGATGCCCGCGTTCGGGCGCGTCATGTCGCGTTTCAGCTTGATCGCGATATCGCCTTCCACGATCTGGCAGTGATAGATGTCGAACTGCACTTGCAGGTTCGGGGCGGCGATCGCATCGCAGACGGCTTGCGCTTCGTCCTGACGGTTCAGGAAGAAACCGGGGATGTCGCGGGTGTTGATCGGCTCTATCACGATGCCAATGCCCGCCTTTTCGGCTTCCTTCGCGGCGTATTCGAGGTTTTTCAAATACACCGCGCGATGTTGCTCTCGCGGCTGGTCAGGGGCGATCAGGCCCGCCATCACATGCAGTTTTTTGTTGCCGAGCACGGCGGCGTATTCGAGTCCCTTCGCGACGCTTTCCTTGAATTCCTTTTCCCTTCCCGGCAAGGATGCGATGCCGCGCTCGCCCTTCGACCAGTCGCCCGGCGGGGCGTTGAAGAGCGCTTGTGTCAGGCCGTTGTCTTTCAGGCGCCGCTCGATTTCGCTCGCCGCGAAGTCATACGGGAACAGGAATTCGACCGCCTTGAAACCGTCGCTCGATGCCGCCGCGAAACGGTCCAGGAACGCGTGCTCCGGGTACATCATCGTCAGATTTGCTGCAAAGCTTGGCATTTTGCATGTGCTCCTTGGGTTCTGTTCGATTTGCGCTTCTATGGAATCCTGTGTTCGTGTCGGTCTATTCGCTCTGCCCCTGTGCGGGGCGGCAGTTACTTTCTTTGCTGCTGCAAAGAAAGTAACCAAAGAAACAGCTTTCCCCATCCAAAGTGCCTCACGCCGGCCGCGGCACAGGCGATCGACCTGATGGCCCCGCTATAGCAAGTGCCCTCATAGGTCTCATCGGGCGTGGATCGCGCACGGTCCGACTCGCTAGTCCGCTCAACTCGCCGGTTCAGCCCTGGCAAGCTCCGGCACTGCGCTGCGCGCTGCCGTCGGGTGGTTCTGGCTCCTGTTACCAGCGCGCGCCGAATGTTTTCCTCAAATCCTCTATCGCTTCCTCCGGTAACGGTTCGGGGCGCGGCATCGTCGACAGATAAAGCTGCGCCGTCTCTTCCAACTCCTCCAGCGCGTAGCTCGCGTGCGATACCGATTTCTCCCACACCACCGGTCCAAGCCGTTCCAGCAACACCGCGCGCACCTTCGACGCCAGCGCCGCCACTTCTTCCGCAACCGCCGCATCGCCCGGACGGCGATACGCGATCAACGGCACATGGCCCACCTTCATCACGTAGTACGGTGTGATCGGCGGCAGGACGTCGTCCGCTTTCCATACGCCCGCCAGCGTCAGCGCGACGAGATGCGTCGAATGCGTGTGCACCACGCCGCGCGCTTCCGCATTGTTCTCGTAGATGCGGCGATGCAGTGCCAGCGTCTTCGATGGCCGTCCGCCCGATACATGATCGCCTTTCAGATTGACCTTCGCGATGTCGTTCGGATCGAGACGGCCCAGGCACGCGTCGGTCGGCGTGATGAGCCAGCCGTCGTCCAGACGCGCGCTGATGTTGCCCGCGCTGCCGACCGTATAGCGGCGCTCGTACAGGCTCTTTCCTGTCCGGCAAATCTCTTCGCGAATGGCGTTTTCGTTCGATGCCATCACAGTGCCTTCAGCGCCTTCTCGAAGAAATCGGTCGCGCCGAAATTGCCGGACTTCAGTGCGAGGCCCAGCGATTCATCGGCGTTCGCGCCGATGGATTGCGTCGCCGGCACGCCCGGATCGATCTGCGGCCCGATGCGCAACGACCGCACATCGAGCGCCTGCACGACCGCGCCCGATGTCTCGCCGCCCGCGACCACGAACTTGCGCACGCCTTCGTCACGCAACGCGCGCGCAATCGACGCGAGCGCATCTTCGACCAGTTGCCCCGCCTTCTCGACGCCCAGTTCCTTCTGCACCGCCTTCACTTCATCCGGCGACGATGTCGCGTAGATAAGCACCGGCTCGTCGTGCTTGCGCGCGAATTCGACAGCGTTGCGCACCACCGGCTCGCACCGCGAGAGCGCCATCGGATCGATGCGGAAACCCGGCTTCGATTCGCGCCAGTGCGCGACCTGCGCGTTCGTCGCCTTCGATGCGCTGCCCGCCAGCACGACCGACTTGCCCTCGATCTTCGGCAGATCGGCGGCATGTTCCGCATGCGCGAGCAGATTCGCCGCGCGAAAATTGTCCGGAAGCCCCAGCGCGATGCCCGAGCCGCCCGTGATCAGCGCAAGCCCGCGGCACGCTTCGCCGAGCGTGTGGAGATCGGCGTCGGAGACCGCATCGGCGATGGCGAGGCGCACGCCATCGTTCTTCAGCTCGCCGATGCGCGCACGGATCGCGTCCGCGCCCTTCGCGATCGTGTCGTAGCGAATCAGCCCGACTTTCGCGTTCGTCTGACGCTGCAGCACGCGCACGAGGTTCGGATCGGTCATCGGCGTAAGCGGATGATTCTCCATGCCCGACTCGTTCAGCAGCACGTCGCCGACGAACAGATTGCCGCGAAAGATCGTGCGGCCGTTCTCGGGAAACGCGGGGCAGGCGATCGTGAAATCGTCCTTCAACGCGTCGAGCAACGCCTCCGCGACCGGGCCGATGTTGCCGCGATCGGTGGAATCGAACGTCGAGCAATATTTGAAGAAGAACTGGCGGCAACCCTGCGCGCGCAGCCATTCGAGCGCGTCGAGCGACTGGCGCACGGCGTCGGCGGCGGGAATCGTGCGCGATTTCAGCGCGACGACGATCGCGTCCGCGTCGATGCGCGTGCCCGCTTCGGGAATGCCGATGGTCTGCACCGTGCGCATGCCGCCGCGCACGAGCATGTTGGCGAGATCGGTCGCGCCGGTGAAATCGTCGGCGATACAGCCGAGCAGTGCCTGCGCCGCTTGCGTCATGCCTTCGCTCCCTTCGGGACTTCGATGCCCGGAAAAATCTTGATGACCGCGGAATCGTCCTCGCCGCCGTGACCGGCCGTGGACGCCATCATGAACATCTGGTGCGCCGCCGCCGAAAGCGGCAGCGGAAACTTCGACGTGCGCGCCGTATCCAGCACGAGGCCGAGATCCTTCACGAAGATATCGACGGCGGAGAGCGGCGTGTAATTGCCCGTCAGAATGTGCGGCACGCGGTTCTCGAACATCCACGAGTTGCCGGCGCTGTGCGTGATGACGTCGTAGAGCGCTTCGGGATCGACGCCTTCGCGCAGGCCGAGCGCCATCGCTTCGGCGGCCGCCGCGATATGCACGCCCGCGAGCAACTGGTTGATGATCTTCACCTTCGAGCCCGCGCCGTGCGCGTCGCCCAGGCGATAAACCTTGCCCGCGATCGCATCGAGCACGTCTTCGCATGCGGCGTAGGCGTCGGCGGGGCCGGAGGTCATCATCGTCATGTCGCCGGAATTGGCCTTCGCCGCGCCGCCAGACAAGGGCGCGTCGAGCAGCAGCACGCCTTTTTCGCCGATGCGCCTGCCTAAATCGGCGGCGAATTGCGGCGATACCGTCGCGCACGCGAGCACGACGCTGCCGGGCTTCATCGCGCCGAGTGCGCCGTTCTCGCCGAACAGCACGGCTTCCGTTTGCGCCGCGTTGACCACGACCGTCAGCACGACGCCGCACTTGCCGCCCAGTTCCGCCGGCGATACACACGCGATGCCGCCTTCGGCCGCGAACGCATCGAGCACGGGCTGGCGCACATCGCACGCATGGACGGCGAAGCCCGCGCGCAACAAGGAGCGCGCGACGCCCATGCCCATTGCGCCCAGCCCGATGACTCCCACGTTTCTCGTCATGGCGTTTCTTCCCGATGAATTAGCAGATGCCCGCTTCCGCCAGACGGCGCGCGGCGTTGATGAGATGAGTTTGCGCGGCGTCGCGCGCGGCGGCGGAATCGTGCGAGCGGATCGCCTCGACGATCGCCGCGTGCTCCTCGCGCACCTGGCGCATGAAATCCTCGCGCAGCGCCTCGTTGCCGCGCGTGACGAGCGTGCCCGCTTCGAGATACTGGTTCAGAAAGGTGAGGGTTTTCAGGAAGTACGGATTGCCTGTCGCGTTCGCGATTTCGCGATGAAACGCAACGTCTTCCGCGACGCCGTCCCGGCCTTCGCGAACGGCTTCGTCGATGCGCGCCAGGGCGTCTTCGATGGCGGCGAGTTGTTTGTCGGTGCGACGCAGCGCGGCTTCGGACGCGACTTCCGCCTCGATCGCCCGGCGCAGCGCGAGAATCTGCACGACCGCGCCCGGCTCGACCGCCTGCGCGTAATCGATGCGCAACGGCCGAATGCCCGCCCGCTCGACGATAAACACGCCGCTGCCCTGCCGCGGCTCGACCATGCCTTCGTTCTTCAGACGCGAGATGGCTTCGCGAATCACCGTGCGGCTCACGCCGAATTCCTGCGCGAGCACGGCTTCCGTCGGCAGCTTGCCGGCCGCGGCGAAACTGCCCTTCTCGATCAGCTTTTGCAATTGCTGCGCGACCGAATCGGACAGCGCGCGCGGCGGAATTTTCTCGAACATGCGACTCGATGCGGCTCGTAAAGTCATCGGGTCATCATACAAGTTTTCGAGACGGACTTTGACCGGGGAATAACCCTCGGAGCGATGCTATTGCGCGAGCGGTTCGTCGATGAGCGCGAGCGCGTCGCGGATTTCGGAGACGTCGCCGGGGCGCACGAGCCGCGCGACTTCCTTGCCGCCGAGCATGAAGACGAGCGTCGGCCAGAGCTTCACGCGAAACGAGCGGCCGAGCGGGCGCCCGCTGCCGTCTTCGATTTTCATATGCTTCACCGCGCCGTGACCCTGAAACGCCTGCGCGATCAGCGGCTGCGCGGCGCGGCAGAAACCGCACCAGTCGGTGCCGAACTCGACGACCATCGGGCCGCTCTGCGCGTCGATCTCGACGCGTTCGGGCGCGGTCTTCGCGTATTCGATATTCATGCTCATGAGGCTCGTCCTTGCGTCTTTTTCGTCCCGCTGAAGTTAGCAGAAACCTTGCCCGCCTGCCGAAGCGAGCGGGCGCGGGAGACAACGGCCAGCGCAAGGTCAGCGGAAGTTACGAACCGACGGCAATGGAAGTCACTTCATGATTGGCGCCGCCCGCTATCGTCACCTGTATGTTCATGCGCAGCGCCATCATGAAGAGGTGATTCCGGTTGTCGTAATTGTCCCGGCTCGGCCACATCTGCGCGCAATAGCGGGAACCGTCGTTCGCCTGAAGGACATAGGTGACCGCCGAGCCCGGATCTTTATCGACGATTCGCATCACCATGCCCGTGCGGCTGTCCTGTAATTTCAGAAACGAACAACTCAGCGATGGAATGGCCGAATCGCTCGGCGCGACGGCGAGTCCGGTTATGTTTCCGGAATCGTCGCCGGAAAGGGTAATGGGCAGGCCGTAATCCAGCGCCATCATCAAGAGATTGTTTCTGTTTTCATGTGTGGCGATATTCAACTGGCCGCAATACAACGCGCCCTCGGCCGTTTTGAGAACGAAATTGACGTTCTCGAGATCGTTCGAATCGATAATGCGGGTGAGAAATCCGCCTTTGACACCCGTGAGCGTAATGCCGCCTCGAACGAGGCCCGGGTTGGCGCAATTATTAACGTTCTTCACTTACTATCCTTTTTTGTCCAGGATTTTGATTCGCGCGCGTCGAGATCATCGAGCGGCACGCCATAGTTCATTTACAGACAATCGGTCCGCACGTGGTTTGTCTGAGTCCCGTCACCGCCGTCGCAAAGCGTATGACCGGGGGCTCCAACCACAGCCGCTTTCACATAACTGTTTATCCCGCCGAACACCATCACGAATCGCCCGGATTCGAGCGCGAGCCGCAATAGCGCATCGCGGTTGCCCCGGCGCCGGACATCCATCTGAGCGCAATATTGCTTGCCGTCGGGCGCTTGAACGAGGTAATTCACATAGACCGACGCATCCGAGTCGACGATACGGACGACCACGCCGACCTGCGCGCCATCCAACGGAATGCCCGCGCAGACGAGCGACGGGATCACCGGCGAACTTCTGATTCTCATTTAATAACTCCTTACATGAAATGCCGCCATTAATGCAAATGAAATGGTCTCGACGAGCCGTGTTTTCGTTTTAGAAAAATTTTTTTTCATTTTTAACAGAACGATACATATCGTGCTTTTTATGTAGGTTCTTAATCACGGAGGCTTTCATGCAAACTCGGAGTCCGGCCACCGGAAAATCGGATGGCAAAAGCAGAACGCGTGCATTACCCGAAGGCAATGCGCGTCTGCGAGCCAGCTATTTATATGACTAATAAGATAAGGAAAACGATTAATCGGCTTTGATTTACAGCAACTTTCAGGAGGCTAAATCTAAGGCCAAAATTATGTCAGCCAATATTTATAACTGTCATTTTTTGAGACATCGCGGGTCAAAACAATGCGCCGCCGTTTCGGCGGCGCTCGAAACGCGAGTTGCGAAAGCTCAGGCGCGCGCCATGCGCGTGCGGCGCGCGTCATAGGCTTTCAGATGCGAAAAAGCCACCGCCAGCGCCGACAAGCCGACGGTCTCCGTGCGCCGCCGCGCCAGCAAGTCCCCGACGACGTGGTCCGCCTCGATCGGCGCGCCGTTCTCCAGGTCGCGCAGCATCGACGCGGTCATCAGCGAGCCGCGTTCCGAGAAGAACGCTCGCGCGCGCGCGACCACCGCCTCGCCCGGCGCGTGCGCGTTGTCGGCGGCGATGCCGCAGCATTCGTCGAAGAGACGGAACAGCAGCGCTTCGCCGCCCGGCGACGCGAGAATGTCGCCGATGGGCGCGCGCATCAGGCAGGTGCCCGTCGCGAGCGTCGCGAGGAACACCCACTTGTCCCACATCGATTGCAGGATGTCCTCGCTCACGTTCAGCTCGAAGCCCGCGCCGCCGAGTTGCGCGGCGATCGCGTCGATGCGCGCCGAGCGGCCGCCGGCGCGTTCGCCGATGGTCATCGAATGCATGTTGTTCAGATGCAGGATTTCGCCTTCGGCGTCGAGCGTCGCGGCGATCACGCATTGGCCGCCGAGCACGTTCGCCGGATCGAAACGCGCATCGAGCGCGTCGAGATGGCCCATGCCGTTCAGGAGCGGCAGGATCGCCGTGTTCGGGCCGGCCGCGGGCGCAAAGGAATCGATCGCGCCTTGCAGGTCGTAGGCCTTGCAGCTCAACAGCACGAGATCGTAAGGCTGGCCGATGTCCTTCG
The DNA here is from genome assembly GCF_900258035.1 of Caballeronia novacaledonica. Taxonomy (GTDB): domain Bacteria; phylum Pseudomonadota; class Gammaproteobacteria; order Burkholderiales; family Burkholderiaceae; genus Caballeronia; species Caballeronia novacaledonica. The sequence continues at coordinate 31,942 of NZ_OGTP01000011.1, forward strand.
CGAGCACCATCGGCGGACAGGCGAACGCGAGGTCGCCTTCCGGGCTCTTCACTTTCAGGCCGCATTGCCGCAGCCGCTCCGCTCGACGCTCGCGCACGAGGAAGGTCACGTCCCTGCCCGCTTCGAGCAACCGCGCGCCGAAATATCCGCCGATGGCCCCCGCGCCCACTACCAGAATCCGCATGTCTCGCTCCTGTTGGTCAGATGCACCGCTTCAAGCCTGCCACACGCCATAGCCCGCTTCCCGCAAGCCGATCGCCAGTTCCACTTCCATGTCGCGCGCGCCGTCGTAGGGCATCGGGTTGTACATCTCGTACAGATGCGGCAGGAGCCGCAGCCCGAACTCGCGCACGAAACGGTTCGACTGGATGCCCGCCTTGTGCTTGTCGAAACGCACGTCGGGATCGATGCCCGTCATGCCCACGTAGACGAACGGCTTGCCGGTCACGTAGTCCGGATTCGCGCGGCGAAAACGCGCTTCGTTCCAGACGGCGCCGGAGAGTTCGATCACGTAGACGGAATAATGATGGCTGCGCGCGCGCCGGGAGGGCGGCATGTTCCGGGTGGCCTTCGCGGCGTGCTCGTTGCGGGCGTTCATTCTAAGACGGCGCGACGCCAGGCGCTCGATCGTGCGGCGCGCCCCCTGCCGGATGCGCCTCGAAGTGGTAAATTCGGGGCGGTCTGCGCTCGCGCAAGACGATTGGATCGCCGCACGGCCCATCGAGCCGCCGATCGAACCCGAGACGACCTCTCACGCGAGCGCCGCTCCCATCGACACGTTTTCATCCCGAAGCCGCGCCACGAGCCGCGTACGCTTCGGTTATCCGGAGATCAAGCATGAGCAAACAAGCTATCGGCGTGGTGGGCCTCGCCGTCATGGGCCGCAATCTGGCCTTGAATATCGAGAGCCGCGGTCACGCCGTTTCGGTCTACAACCGCAGCCGCGCCAAAACCGACGAACTGATTGCCGAGAATCCCGACAAGAAGCTCGTGCCGACCTACACGCTCGAAGAGTTCGTCGAGTCCCTCGAAAAGCCGCGCCGCATCCTGATGATGGTGAAGGCGGGCGCCGGCACCGACGAAACCATCGCTTCGCTGCGTCCGCTGCTCGAAAAGGGCGACATTCTCATCGACGGCGGCAACACGCATTTCACCGACACCATCCGCCGCAATCAGGATCTCGCGAAGTCGGGGCTGCATTTCATCGGCACGGGCGTGTCGGGCGGCGAGGAAGGCGCGCTGAAAGGCCCGTCGATCATGCCGGGCGGACAGAAGGAAGCCTACGAACTCGTCGCGCCGATCCTCACCGAGATCGCGGCGAAGGCGCCGGACGGCGAGCCGTGCGTCGCGTACATGGGTCCGGACGGCGCGGGCCATTTCGTGAAAATGGTGCACAACGGCATCGAGTACGGCGACATGCAACTGATCGCCGAGAGCTATGACGTGCTCAAGCGCGTCGCCGGTTTGTCGAACGAAGAACTGGGCAAGGTGTATGTCGAGTGGAATCAGGGCGAGCTGGACAGCTATCTGATCGAGATCACGTCGAAGATCTTCTCGAAGAAAGACGACGAAACCGGCAAGGATCTCGTCGATGTCATTCTCGACCGCGCCGCGCAAAAGGGCACCGGCAAGTGGACGAGCCAGAATGCGTTGGACCTCGGCGCGCCGTTGCCTTTGATCACGGAAGCGGTGTTCGCGCGCGTGCTGTCGTCGCTCAAGACGCAGCGTGTCGCGGCGGCGAAGGTGCTGTCCGGCCCGACGCCGAAGTTCGATGGCGATCGCGCGGCGTTCGTCGAGTCGGTGCGGCGGGCGTTGTATCTGTCGAAAATCGTGTCTTATGCGCAAGGCTTTGCGCAGTTGCGCGCGTCGTCGGAAGAGTACAACTGGGATCTGCATTACGGCGAGATCGCCAAGATCTTCCGCGCGGGCTGCATCATCCGCGCGCGCTTCCTGCAGAAGATCACCGACGCGTATGAGAAGAATCCGCAGCTCGCGAATCTGCTGCTCGATCCGTATTTCAGCGATATCGCCGCGAAGTATCAGGAAGCATTGCGCGACGTGATCGTCGCGGCCGTGAAAGCGGGGATTCCGGTGCCCGCGTTCTCGTCGGCGATCGCCTATTTCGACGGGTATCGGTCGGAACGGCTGCCCGCGAATCTCGTGCAGGCGCAGCGGGATTTCTTCGGCGCGCATACGTTCGAGCGCACGGACAAGGAAGGGAGCTTTCACGCGAACTGGGCGTGATGGCGTCAGCGTAAGTGCGAACGGGGCGGCTTGCGGGCCGCCCCGTTTTTTATCCCAGCGCCACCCACTCGCCGTTCCGCTCGCCGCTCCTCAATACGGCATCGACGAACCTCAGTCCCGCGACTCCATCCTCGACGGTCGTCAGCCAGTCGTCTCCCTGCGTGGTTCCGCTCGCGATGCACGCCGCCGCGTCCGTATAAAGCTGCGCAAACGCTTCCAGATACCCTTCCGGATGCCCCGCCGGAACGCGCGTCGCATGCAGCGCTTCGGGGCTTTGCACGCGCCCGCGCGTGATCCGTTCCGACGCGCCGCCGATCGGCGTGAACCACAATTCGTTCGGCGTCTGTTGATCGAATGCGATGCCCGCCTTCGTGCCGTACACACGCAGGCGCAACGCATTCTCCTCGCCCGCCGCGACCTGGCTCGCCCATAACATGCCGCGCGCGCCGCCGGGATAACGGAACATCGCCTGCACGTGATCGTCGACACGGCGATGCGGCACGAACGTCGTCACGTCCGCCGACAATTCCGCCGGCCGCATGCCGGTCACGTATTCCGCGAGCTGATACGCGTGCGTGCCGATATCGCCGAGACAGCCCGCCGGACCCGCCAGCGCCGGATCGGTGCGCCACAGCGCCTGCCGGTTCGCCTGCGTCTCGACGGGCAGCGACAGCCAGTCCTGCGCATACTCCACCTGCACGACGCGAATGTCGCCGAGCAGGCCGCGCCGCACCATCCCGCGCGCGTGACGCACGAGCGGATAGCCCGTGTACGTGTAAGTCACCGCGAACACGCGATCCTTGTCGCGCGCGAGTTTCGCCAGCGCCTCGCCTTCATCGAGCGATACGGTGAGCGGCTTGTCGCAAATCACGTGAATGCCGGCTTCGAGAAACGCCGTGGCGACCGGCGCATGCAGATGATTCGGCGTGACGATCGCCACCGCCTCGATGCCGTCCGAGCGCCCCGCCTCGATGCGCGCCATCTCGCGATAATCGTCGTAGCTGCGCGCAAGCCCGATCGCCGCCGCGCTCGACGCCGCGCGCCGCGCATCCGACGACAACGCGCCCGCGACGAGCTCATAACGATCGTCGAGCCGCGCCGCGATCCGATGCACCGCGCCGATGAACGCGCCCTCGCCGCCGCCGACCATGCCCAAGCGCACGCGATTCATCGCTCGTCCCCCAGTCCGAGCACGCCGCGCATCTGCTCGCGGCTCGCGCCGCTGCCGGCGAAGTCATCGAACGCGCGCCCGGCCACGCGGATGATGTGGTCGCGAATGAACACCGCGCCCTCGCGCGCGCCGTCTTCCGGATGCTTCAACGCGCACTCCCATTCGAGCACGGCCCAGCCGGGAAAATCGTATTGCGCCATTTTCGAGAAGATCGCCTTGAAGTCGATCTGGCCGTCGCCCAATGAACGAAAACGTCCCGCGCGATCGGTCCATCCCGAATAGCCGCCGTACACGCCCTGCTTTCCGTTCGGCCGGAACTCCGCGTCCTTCACATGAAACGCCTTGATGCGCGCGTGATAAATATCGATGAACGCGAGGTAATCGAGTTGCTGCAGCACGAAGTGACTCGGATCGAACAGGATGTTCGCGCGCGGATGATCGTCCACCGCCGCGAGAAAGCGCTCGAACGTGACGCCGTCGTGCAGGTCTTCGCCCGGATGCAGTTCGTAGCAGACGTCGATGCCCGCGCGGTCGAACTCGTCGAGAATCGGGCGCCAGCGTCTCGCGAGTTCCTCGAACGCGGCTTCGACGAGACCCGCCGGACGCTGCGGCCACGGATAGACATACGGCCACGCGAGCGCGCCCGAAAACGTCACGTGCGAATTCAGGCCCAGACGCTTCGACGCCGCCGCCGCGAGCTTCAATTGCGCCGTCGCCCATTCCGTGCGCGCCGCCGGATCGCCGCGCACGTGCGGAGCGGCGAAGCCGTCGAACAGCGTGTCGTAGGCGGAATGAACCGCGATCAACTGGCCTTGCAAATGCGTCGACAATTCGGTGATCGCCACGCCCGCATCGTCCACCGTGCGGCGGATGTCGTCGCAATAGGCATCGCTCGACGCGGCTTTTTCCAGATCGATCAGACGCGGATCGGCGGGCACCTGGATGCCTTCGTATCCGAGCGAGCTTGCCCACGACGCGAGGTTCGCGAGCGTATCGAACGGCGGCTGATCGCCCATGAACTGCGCGAGAAATATCGCCGGGCCTTTGATGGTCTTCATCTTTCGCCTCTCAGAGAAAGCAGGCCGCGTGAACGGCCTTCGCACATCAGAACGGCGAGTTCGGGAAATAGAACTGCTTGGCGTTGTCCTTCGTGATGAGCACCGACGGGATGATCGTCGTCGGCGGCAGCTTGTCGCCCTTGAGGCGCGCTTCGGCGGTCAGCTTGATCGCGTCGTAGATGAATTTCGGCGAGTACGACACGTCGGCCGGCACGCGCTTGTCGCCATCCATGATGCGCTTCACGGCTTCCTTCGATCCCGCGCCACCGAAAACGATCTTCACGTCCGTGCGCTTCGCCTGATCGATCGCCTTCAGCACGCCGACCATCATGTCGTCGTCGGCGGCCCAGACGGCGTCGATATGCTTGAAACGCGTGAGATAGTCCTGCATCACCTTGAAGGCGTCGTCGCGATTCCAGTTCGCATACTTCGCGTCGAGAATCTTCATGTCGGGATGCTGCTTTATCACGCCTTCGAACGCGGTCCAGCGTTCGTTGTCGAGCGTCGTCGGAATGCCGCGCAGCGCGACGATGTCGCCCTTGCCGTTCAGCGCCTTCGCGAGATACTCGGCGGGAATCTTGCCGAACGCGGTGTTGTCGCCGGCCACGTAGGCATCTTGCGCGCTGGTGTCGGTGAGACCGCGATCGACCACCGTCACATACACGCCTTTCTTGTGCACTTGCGCGACAGGCTGCGTGAGCGACGCCGATTCCTGCGGGAAGATCACGAGCGCGTTGATCTTGTTGACCGTCACGAGATCCTGCAACTGGTTGGCCTGCTCGGGCGCGGTGCCGGCCGTTTTCACGATCACCTTCAGGTCCGGATGCGCCTTCTCCAGTTCCTTCTTCGCCTCGTTGGCCCACCACACGATGCCGCCCGTGAAGCCGTGATCCGCTGTCGGAATCGCAACGCCGAGCACGACCTTTTCGTCGGCATGAGCGGACGGCGATACGGCGGCGAACGCACTCGCCGCGAGCGTGAGCGCGCCGAGCGCGCGAAGCATGTTCTTCATGACGATGTCTCCTTGTCTTGTGGATGTTCCGGCTAACGACGACCGCGCTGCAAAAACGCTACGAGGATGATCACGGCGCCCTGCACCGCCGCGTTCAGATACACGCTGATGATGCTCGTGAGATTCAGGATGTTGTTGATGACCGAAAGCAGAATCGCGCCGATGACCGTGCCGATCACACGCCCTTCGCCACCTTTGAGCGCGGTGCCGCCGACCACGACGGACGCGATCGCTTCGAGCTCCCACAGCAGGCCCGTGGTCGGCGTGGCGGAGCCCAAGCGCGGCACGTACAGAATCGTCGCGACGGCGACGCACAGCCCGAGCAGCACATAAGTGACGATCTTCACGCGATCCACGCGAATGGCCGCATATCGCGCGACCTGCTCGTTCGAACCGATCGCCTGAACGTGCCGTCCGTACACCGTGCGATTGAGCACGAGCGCGCCGCCCGCCGCGACGATCAGAAATATCCAGATCGGCACCGGCACGCCGAACAGACTCGCGTAATAGACCGGCCCGTAGAGATCGACGAGCGAGTTGTCGAGCGTGAGCGCGCCGCCGTCCGCGAGCCACGTGAGCAGCGCGCGAAAGATGCCGAGCGTGCCCAGCGTGACGATGAACGGCTCGATGCGCCCCTTCGTCACGAGCACGCCATGCGCGAAGCCGAACAGCGCGCCGAGCACGAGCGCGAGCACGACGCCCAGCGCGATGATCAGAAGCGGCGGCACCGCATGTCCATGAAAGCCCTGCATGAGCGCGTTCATCATGTAGATCATGCTGCCCGCGATCAGCGCGGCCATCGAGCCGACCGACAGATCGATGCCGCCCGAGATGATCACGAACGTCATGCCCACCGCGATGATGCCGATGAACGACGTGCGCGTGAGCACGTTCATCGCGTTGTCGAGCGTGGCGAAGTCGCCGTTGAGCAGCGTGCCGCCGATGCACAGCGCGATCAGCCCGATCAGCGGCCCGACGCCGAACAGAAAGCGTGCGGCGGCGGAGAGGCGGCTCTCGCTTTCGGTGTCTTCAGTGTGTGCCGGTCGCATGCGCGATCAACCTCTCTTCGGTCAAAAGATCCATGCCGAGCGTCGCGACGAGCTCGCCCGCGCGCATGACCGCGACGCGATGACACAAGCCGATCAACTCGATCAGCTCGGACGAAATCACGATCACCGCGCGGCCCTCGGCGGCGAGGCGATGAATCAGGAAATAGATGTCGCGTTTCGCGCCGACATCGACGCCGCGCGTCGGTTCGTCGAGCACGATCACGCGCGGATCGGGATTCAGGAACTTCGCGAGCGCGAGCTTCTGCTGATTGCCGCCCGAGAGCATGCGCGCGCGAATCGACGTGTTGCCCGTGCGAATGCCGAAATCGTTCACCGCTTTTTTCAACGCATCGCGTTCGGCGTGCAGGTCGATGAGCGGGCGCGCATAGCGCTCCAGCGTCATCATCGTCAGGTTGTCCTTCAGCGCCATGTCGACGTGCAGTCCGCGTCCCTTGCGGTCCTCGCTCAGGTACGTGAGGCCTTGCTGCATCGCCTCGCGCGGGCTTTTCAGCCTGACGGTTGCTCCGTCTATCATGACGCGTCCCGCGCTCAGCGGCCGCAAGCCGACGAGCGCCTCGAACAACTCCGTGCGTCCCGCGCCGACGAGTCCCGCGAAGCCGAACACTTCGCCCTTGCGCACCGAAAAGCCGATGCCGCTGGCCCAGCCGGGCACCGAAGCGCCTTCGACCTCGAATGCGACCGGCGCCCCGGCGGCCAATGGAGGCTTGTCGGGAAACATGTCGGAGACTTCGCGGCCGACCATCAGGTTCGCCATCTGCTGGCGCGTGAGTTCGTCGGTCGGCGCGCGCGCGACGAAACGGCCATCGCGCATCACGATCACTTCGTCGGTCACGCGCTCCACTTCGTCGAGCTTGTGCGAGATATAGACGATGGTCGTGCCCGCATCCTTCAGACGCGCCATCAGCCCGAAAAGACGCTGTGTCTCCGAGGGCGTCAGCGTCGCGGTCGGCTCGTCCATGATGAGCAGCCGCGCCTCGCGCAGCATCGCCTTCGCGATCTCGACCAGTTGCTTCTCCGCGACGATCAGGTCGCGCACCTTCGTATCCGGATTCTTGTGCAGGCCGACTTCGCTCAGCGCCGCGCGGGCGTCGTCGCGCATCGCGGCTTCATCGAGGAACAAGCCTTTCTTCAGCTCATGCCCGAGGAACATGTTCTGCGTGATGCTCAAGTGATCCGCGAGATTCAGTTCCTGGTGAATCAGCACGATGCCCGCGTGCTCGGCGTCGCGCGAACTCGCGAAGCTGCGCGCGCGTTCGTCGATGAAAAGCTCGCCCGCATTCGGGCGCTCGTAGCCCGCGAGAATCTTCATCAGCGTGGACTTGCCCGCCCCGTTTTCGCCGAGAAATCCGACGATGCGCCCCGGCGCGATATCGAAGGTGACGCCGTGCAGCACGCGCACCGGTCCGAACTGTTTTTCGATGCCCTGAAAGCGCACGGCGAGGCTCATCGTCACGCGCTCCTTCGGCGAATCAGCCGATGCGGCAGCAGCACGCCCGGCACCTCCGCGCGCGGATCGCGCAGGCGCTTGAGCAGGAGATCGGCGGCGGTTTCGCCCAGCAGTTGCATCGGCTGCGAAACGGTGGTCAAGGGCGGATCGACATGCGCGGCCACGGCGATGTCGTCGAAGCCGACGACCGCGACATCGTCCGGCACCGCGAAGCCCGCGCCGCGAAAGCCGTTCATCACGCCGATGGCGAGGGTGTCGGAAACGGCGAAGGCGGCGGTCGGCCGCGCATCGCCGAGTGCGGCGAGTTGCGCGGCCGCGCGTTCGCCTGCGTCGTAATCGAGACTGTCGAGTTCGATCAGCCACTCGGCGCGCGGCTCGATGCCCGCGTCCCTCAGCGCATCGCGATAGCCGGCGAGCCGCTGACGCCCGTAAAGATAGCCCTGCCCGGAGTTGATGAGCGCGATGCGCCGATGCCCCTTCGCCGTCAGATAGCGCACGACGTCGCCCGCCGCGAGATGATTGTCGATGCCGACGTACGGCACGCCCGCCGCCGGATCGAACTCGCAGCACGCGACCCACGGCAGCGCCGACGCTTCTTCGGCGAGCGCCTTCTGCACGGCGGCGGGATCGAGGCAGATCGCGCCGTCGGCGCGGCGTCCGCGCAGGAGATCGAAATAGCTTCGCTCGCGCAGCGGGTCGGCGCCGGTGTCGCACAACAGCATGAAGTAGCCGTTCTGGCGCGCGACGCTGTCGATGCCGCGCACGATCGCCGCATAGAACGGGTTGCCGAAGTCGGGGACCATGGTGAGCAGCAGGCGGCTTTCCGCCGTGCGCAGATTGCGCGCAAGCTCGTTGATGCGATAGCCGCTCGCCGCGACCGCTTCGAGGACTCTGTCGCGCGTGGCCTCGCGGACATTCGTGTGCCCGTTGAGCACACGCGAAACGGTGGCAACCGACACGCCCGCGCGCTCGGCGACATCGGCAATCGATACTTCCTCGCGTGGACGAACCGTATCTGACATCGCTCCGTCGCTCGCGGCGATCGAGATGTAATGGATTACATTATTTGATCGGACGAGCGCGATGGCAACAGCAATCGGCTAGGGACAAACGCTTAGGACAGAATTTCACGCGCATATGTCGTTCTCATGCGATGTTGCTCGTCGTATTGTGCGAGCGGGCCGAAGACGCCCGACACCAATACACTCTTTTCAAGGAGCAATCCACATGCGATTCATGATGCTGATGATCCCGCGCGGCTACGAAAGCGCGCAACCGGGCACGATGCCGAGCGCGGACGCCGTCGCCGCGATGATGAAGTACAACGAGGAATTGCAGAAGGCCGGCGTGCTGCTCGCGCTCGACGGGCTGCATCCGCCGTCGATGGGCGCGCGCGTCACGTTCGAAGGCGGCAAAGCGCGCGTCACCGACGGGCCGTTCGCCGAAGCGAAGGAAGTGCTCGGCGGCTACTGGATGCTTCAGGTGAAGTCGCGCGAGGAAGCGATCGAATGGGCGAAGCGTTGTCCCGGATCGGACACCGAGATGATCGAAGTGCGGCAGGTCATGGAAATGGACGACTTCCCGCCGGACGTGCAGCAGGCCGCGGCGGGATTCGACGAGATGCAGCGTAAAGGAAAGGCTTAAGCGATCGCCTCCAGCGCGAGCGCGATGCCCTGTCCGCCGCCGATGCACAGCGTGACGATGGCGCGCTTCACGCCGTCGCGGCGCATCGCGTGGGCGAGACGCGTCGTGAGCACCGCGCCGGTCGCGCCGATCGGATGACCGTGCGCGATCGCGCCGCCTTCCACGTTGACGATGTCTTCCGGCACGCCGAGCGTCCGCGCCACGGCGATCGGCACTGCCGCGAAGGCTTCGTTGATCTCGAAGCGCTCCACGTCGCCGAGCGTCCATCCCGCGCGCTGCAACGCCTGTTGCACCGCGGGCACCGGGCCGAGCCCGAACATCCCCGGTTCGACCGCCGCCACGCCGAACGCCGCGAGCCGCACGAACGGCTCGATGCCGCGCGCCTCGGCTTCCTTGCGGCTCGTCACGATCGTCGCCGATGCGCCGCTGTTCAGCCCCGGCGCATTGCCCGCCGTGATCGCGCCGTCGGGACGAAACGCCGGGCGCAGCTTCGCGAGCGTCGCGAGCGTGGTGTCGGGACGCGGCTGCTCGTCGCGCGCGAACGTGACGGTTTCGCGGCCCGCCTTCACGTCGATGCCGACGATTTCCGCATCGAAAGCGCCGTCCTTCTGCGCGGCCGCGAACAACTGCTGCGAACGCTCGGCCCAGCGGTCCTGCGCTTCACGCGTGATATCGAGCTTCGTCACGAGGTCTTCGGTGTGCCAGCCGGAATGCTCGCCGGAGAAGGCATCGACGAGCCCGTCGCGCAGCATGCTGTCGTAGATCTGCGCGTTGCCCATGCGATAACCGCGCCGCCCGCCGTCGAGCAGATAGGGCGCGCGGTCCATGTTCTCCATGCCGCCCGCGATCGCGAGCTTCGCGACGCCCGCCGCGATGTCGGTCGCGGCCGTCGCGATGGCTTGCGCGCCCGAACCGCACACGCGATTGACGGTCAGCGCCGGCACGGAAACCGGCACGCCGCCGCCGACCGACGCCTGCCGCGCCGGATTCATGCGATTGCCCGCCTGGATCACGTTGCCGAACACGACCGAATCGATCGACGCCGGATCGAGCGCGCCGCCCGCGCGCCGCAGCGTTTCCGCGATCGCCGCCGCGCCGAGATCGACGGCGGGCGTGTCCTTCAGCGCACCGTTGAACGCGCCGATCGCCGTGCGCACCGGATGACACAAAACGATGTCTTGCACAAACATGTCGATGCCTCGCTTAGCGTGAAACGCCGGTCAGATAGAGCGGCTTGTCGGTGGAAAGCGACTGCTTGACGGCGCGGCCGGTTTCATCGACGAGCACTTCTTCCTGGTTCTTCTCCAGCGCGGCGAGCACTTCGTTCACCACGTGCTGCGTCGTCGACTTCGGCGCGGTGACGTGCGCCGTCATGTCGGTATCGATAAAACCGGGATGCGCCGCCACCACGAGCGTGCCCTGCTCGCGCAGTTCCGCGCGCAGGGCGTTCGTGGCCGCCCACGCCGCCGCCTTCGAAATGTGATACGCGCCGCCCGCCGGCAACGAGGCCCAGCTCAGCACCGAAAGAACGTTGACGACCGCGCCGCCGCCGTTCTGCCTCAGCGCGGGCGCGAACGCCTGCGTGAGCGCGATCGGGCCGAACGTGTTGATTTCGAGCAGATCGCGGATGCCTTGCGTCGACGCCGGATCGGTGAGCAGGCCGAGCGTCGACACGCCCGCGTTGTTGACGATCACCTGCACGTCGGTATAGGTCGCGGCCGCTTCCGCGGTATCGGCGGCGTTGGTCACGTCGAGGCGGATCGCTTCGACGCCGGGAATATCGACGCTCTTCGGATCGCGAGCGGCGGCGTACACCTTCGACGCGCCCGCTTCGAGCAGCGACTTCGCGAATTGCTTGCCGAGGCCGCGATTGGCGCCGGTGACGAGAACCACCTTTCCTTTGATCTGCATGCTGCGCTCCGTCTAACTGTGCATATACACTAAAACGATACGAAAAAAGGCTCGCGCGCGGCGAGCCTGCTCGATGTCACTCACTCCATCGTCGTCAGTTCGAAGAGCGACTGGCGCAATGCCTTCGCGCGCTTTTCGCCGAACTTCGCTTCGAATTCCGCCTGCGCCGCGCGCCATTGCGCCGACGCCTTCGCGAGCGTGTCCTTGCCGGCCGCCGTCAGCCGCAACCCGACCGCGCGCGAACTGGCCGATTCCTGCGTGGCTTCGACGAGGCCGTCGCGCTGCAAGGGCTTGAGCGCGCGTACGAGCGTGGTGCGGTCCATGACCATTGCGTCGGCGAGTTCGGCCATCTGCACGCCGGGCCTGCGCCCGATCGACGCGATGATCGTGAACTGCGCCGCCGTGATGCCGGCCGCGTTGATATGCCGCTCGTACATCTGCGACACGTAACGCGCCGCCTGACGAATCGCGAAACAGTTGCAGTCGAGAGGAGAAGAGCTGGAAGTCATGCCGAACAGGATATGAGTGCATATACACTTTGTCAAGCGGCGGATTGCCGATCGAGGCAGCAGTCACGGCTCCGGGGTGGACGGGAATCGTCGTGCGCGGCGCGGGGGCGAAACGCGCCGAGCCTCTCCCGGCGTGCGATCGGGGCGCATCGGCGCTGTGCCGAAATCCGCATTTGACGCGCGACTAAACACCAAGACGCGGCCAAATTGGTTTTCTACATTGCGCATGTCCGCTGCCGGTGCCGGCCGTGCGCGAAGTGGCTGAAGCAGAAAAGCCCGTCTTGCCGGCACTGAACCGGTTCGTGTTCCATTCGATTGCCAAATCAAAAAGGAGAGGAAAACCATGCGCTTCCGTACCAGACCTTTGGCATGGCTCGTGGCGTGCGCCACGGCCAGCTTCGCCGCTGCGCCCTTCGCCGCGAGCGCCGCCGACGAACTGCCGGTGAAAGTGGGTTTCGCCGCGCCGCTGACGGGCGCGAACGCGGGTTACGGTAAAGACCTCCAGAACGGCGTGCAACTCGCGCTCGACGAAGCCAACGCGAAAAAGATCACGATCGGCGGCAAGACGGCGAAGTTCGAGATTCGCGCGGAAGACGATCAGGCCGATCCGCGCGTCGGCGTGCAGGCGGCGCAGAAGCTCGTCGATGACGGCGTGGTGGTCGTCGTCGGACACTTCAATTCGGGCACGACGCTGCCCGCCTCGCCAATCTACAACAGCGCCGGCATCCCGACGATCGATCCCGCCGCGACCAATCCGACCATCACGACGCGCGGCCTGGAGAACATGTTCACGGTGATTTCGAGCGACGCGCAGAACGCGGGCAACGCCGGCGTCTATGCGGTCACGACGACGAAGGCGAAGCGCATCGCGATCATCGACGACCGCACGGCCTTCGGTCAGGGCGAAGCCGACGAGTTCGAGAAGGCGGTGAAGGCGAAAGGCGGCACCATCGTCACGCGCGAGTACAGCGACAATCAGACCGTCGACTTCAGCGCGCAGCTCACGCGCATCAAGGCGACGAACGCGGATCTGATTTTCTTCGGCGGCCTCGACCGGCAGGCGGCGGCGGTCGTCAAGCGGATGAAGCAGCTCGGCATGAACGCGCAATTCGTGGGCGGCGGCGGCGTGATGGACGCCGATTTCCTCAAGCTCGCGGGCGATGCCGCCGAGGGCGCGCAGGCGTGGGAATACGGCAGCCCGCTCGACAAGCTGCCTGAAGGCAAGGCGTTCAGCGACAAGTTCCAGAAGCGTTTCGGCGTCGCGATTCTTTCGTATGCGCCGTTCGGCTACGACGCCGCGTGGGCCGCGATCAACGCGATGCAGAAGGCCAATTCCATCGATCCGAATGTGTACCGGCCCGTGCTCAAGACGAACAAGTTCGAAGGCATCACCGGACCGATCGCTTTCGACAGCAACGGCGCGCTGAAGAACGCGTCGTCGACGCTGTATCAGGTGAAGAACGGACAGTGGGCGTCGGTCGTCACCAAGCACGGCATGTGACGCTTCAGGCCTGCGCGGCGGGCGCGCGGGCCGCGAGCCGCTCGCGCGTGCGCGCCGCCTCGTCGCCCAGCCATTGCGCGAATTGCCGCAAGGCGGGCGACGGCGCGGGCCGCTCCGGATACGCGAGGTAATACGCCGCGCCGCTCGTCACGCACAGCGAGAACGGCGCGATCACGCGCTTCGCGCGCAAGTCTTCCTCGATCAGCGAGACATCGCCGATCGTCACGCCCAGACCCTGCATCGCCGAGGACATCGCCAGATCGAGCGTGTCGAAATGCTGCGCTTTCGTCGACGGCAGGCCCGTGTAGCCATACGCGGCGAGCCAACGGAGCCAGTCGCGGCGGTCGCGCGTGGGATGCAGGAGCGTCTCGCCCGCGAGATCGTCGGGCGCGGGCGCGGCGCGCTGCTTCGGCTTCCACAATTCGGGCGCGCAGACCGGCGTCAGCACTTCATCGAACAGATGATGCACGGTGACGCCCTTGAGCGACGGCGCAGCGCCGAAGACGATGGCCGCGTCGAACGGCTCCGCGCCGAACTCGACGCCGTGCGACACCGACGCCGTGACTTCCACCACCAGTTCCGGCCGCTCGTTCTGCAGGCGGATGACGCGCGGCAGCACCCAGCGCATCGCGCAGGTCGGACACTTCACGCGCAGAATGCCGGATTGCGCGCCGCCTTTCGCGAGCGCATCGTCGATATGGGCGAACGCCTGTTGCAGCGGCGCGACGAGCAGCGCGCCGTGCTGCGTCAACGCGAGCCCGCGCGCCTGCCGCGTGAAGAGCGCATAGCCGAGATGCGCCTCCAGTCCGGCGATCTGGCGGCTGACCGCGCCCTGCGTCACGTTCAGCACCTCGGCCGCGCGCGTGAAATTCAGTTTTTGGGCGACGACCAGAAAGGTCTTGAGCACATCGAGCGACGGAAGGGGTTTCATCGGGTTTTTGGCATGTAGCCATGATCTGCAAGCATGGCTAGTATGACAAAGTTTCGATTGTCCGCGCTTTATTGCCGCGGTTGAATCGACGGCAGTCATCGCCGAACCGTAATACCGGAGACACTTGCCGTGCACAGCGCCTGCATTCCCGAGTCGAAGCTGCCGAACGTCGGCACGACCATTTTCACCGTCATCGGCCAGTTGGCCGAGGAGCATCACGCGCTCAACCTGTCGCAGGGCGCGCCGAACTTCGCGTGCGATCCGAGGCTGATCGAAGGCGTCGAGCGAGCCATGCGGGCAGGACATAACCAATATTCGCCGATGTCCGGCGTGCTCGCGCTGCGCGAGGCGATCGCCGTGAAGACGCACAAGCTGTACGGCGCGCAGTACGATCCGGGCACGGAAATCACCGTGGTCGCAAGCGCGAGCGAAGGTCTGTACGCGACGATCAGCGCGCTCGTGCATCCCGGCGACGAGGTGATCTACTTCGAGCCTTCGTTCGACAGCTACGCGCCGATCGTGCAGTTGCAGGGCGCGAAGCCCGTCGCGATCAAGCTCTCGCCGGAGAATTTCCACATCGACTGGGACGAAGTCGCCGCCGCGATCACGCCGAAGACGCGCATGATCCTCGTCAACACGCCGCACAATCCGACGGGCAGCGCGTTCACGTCCGCCGACATCGAACGGCTCACCGCGCTCACGCGCGACACGAAGATCATCGTGCTGTCGGATGAAGTCTACGAGCACGTCGTGTTCGACGGCGCGCCGCATCACGGCATGGCGCGCTATCCCGAGCTGGCGGAGCGCAGCGTGATCGTGTCGTCGTTCGGCAAGTCGTATCACGTGACGGGCTGGCGCGTCGGCTACTGTCTCGCGCCCGCCGCGCTGACGGCCGAGATCCGCAAGATTCACCAGTTCATGACCTTTTCCGCCGATATGCCCATGCAGATGGCGTTCGCCGAAGCGCTCGCGGACGAATCGAGTTATCTGAATCTCGGGCCGTTCTATCAGCACAAGCGCGATCTGCTCGCCGAAGCGCTAAAGGACTCGCGCTTCGAACTGTTGCCGAGCGCGGGCAGTTTCTTCATGCTGGCGCGGTATGACGCGATCTCGAACGAATCCGACAGCGACTTCGTGCTGAGCCTGATCCGCGAGGCGCGCGTCGCGACGATTCCGCTGTCCGCGTTCTACACCGACGGCACCGACAACCACCTGATCCGTCTTTCGTTCGCGAAGGACGACGACACGCTCATCGAAGGCGCGCGCCGCCTCGCATCGATCTGACGATTTCTCTGGAGACCAACACGATGAAACTCAAACACATCGCCAGCGCCTTGTTCTTCGCGTGCACGTTCGCAAGCGGCGCGGCGCTCGCCGCCGATACGCTGCGCTTCGGACTGGAGGCGCAATATCCGCCGTTCGAATCGAAATCGTCGACGGGCGAATTGCAAGGGCTCGACATCGACGTCGGCAATGCGGTCTGCGCCGCCGCGAAGATGCAGTGCAAGTGGGTCGAGACGTCGTTCGACGGCCTGATTCCCGCGCTGCAAGGCCGCAAGTTCGACGCGATCAACTCCGCGATGAACGCCACCGACCAGCGTCGCCAGGCGATCGACTTCACGACGGTCGTGTATCGCGTGCCGACGCAACTGATCGCGAAAAAAGGCAGCGGCCTGGAGCCGACATCGGCATCGCTGAAGGGCAAGAGCGTGGGCGTGCTGCAAGGCTCGATTCAGGAGACGTTCGCGAAGGCGCACTGGGAGAACGAAGGCGTGAAGGTCGTGCCGTATCAGGATCAGAACCAGGTGTATGCGGATCTGAAGTCCGGCCGTCTCGATGCCACGCTCGTGCTCGCGCCGGCGGGACAGACCGGCTTCCTGTCGAAGCCGGACGGCGAAGGCTTCGCGTTCGTCGGCGCGCCGGTTCGCGACGACAAGATTCTCGGCAGCGGCATCGCTTACGGCGTGCGCAAGGGCGACGATGCGCTGAAGACGAAGCTCAACGCGGCGATCGAGAAGGTCAAGGCGGACGGGACCATCGACAAATACGCGAAGAAGTATCTGGGCAACATCGACATTTCGGCGAAGTGACGCGGCGGGCTCAGCAGCTTTTTTTGAGCACAGGCACACTGGCGGCTTGACCTTCTTCGGCCGCGGCGCGCGTATCGCGAGTTCGCGGCCTCGAGCATGGGAGCCGCATGAGCACGCCGACGACGTCCAGTCCCGCCGCCGCACCGCCCCCGCCGCTCCAGGGCGGCCAACTCGTGCTCGCCACCTTCGCGGTGGCGCTCGCGACCTTCATGAACGTGCTGGATTCGTCGATCGCCAACGTCGCGATCCCGACGATCTCCGGCAATCTCGGCGTGTCCGTCAACGAGGGCACGTGGGTCATCACCGTGTTCGCGGCGTCGAACGCCGTCTCCATTCCGCTGACGGGCTGGCTCACGCAGCGGCTCGGGCAGATACGCCTTTTCGTCGGCGCGATTCTGATGTTCGTGCTGTCCTCGTGGATGTGCGGCCTCGCGCCGAATCTGCCGGTGCTGCTGTTCGCGCGTGTGTTGCAGGGCGCGGTCGCCGGGCCGCTGATTCCGCTGTCGCAGGCGATTTTGCTCGGCTCGTATCCGAAAGAGAAATCGTCGATGGCGCTTTCGCTCTGGGCGATGACCGCGACCGTCGGCCCGATCGCCGGTCCCGCGCTCGGCGGCTGGATCACGGACAGCTATTCGTGGTCGTGGATCTTCTACATCAATATTCCGGTCGGCATTTTCGCGGCGGCGGTCACGTGGATCATCTATCGCGAGCGCGAATCGCCGACACGCAAGGCGCCGATCGACGTGATCGGTCTGCTGCTGCTCGTTTCGTGGGTCGCGTCGCTGCAGATCATGCTCGACAAGGGACGCGACCTCGACTGGTTCTCGTCGCCGCTGATCGTCGTGCTGGGGATCGTCGCGGTCATCGCGTTCGCGTTCTTCGTCGTGTGGGAGTTGACTGACTCGAATCCCGTCGTCGATCTGCGGCTGTTCGCGGGGCGCAATTTCTTCGGCGGGACGGTGGCGATTTCCGTCGCGTATGGCGTGTTCTTCGGCAATCTCGTCCTGCTGCCGCAATGGATGCAGCAGTATCTGAACTACCGGTCCGTCGATGCGGGGCTCGTCACCGCGCCGCTCGGCATCTTCGCCGTGATCCTCGCGCCGGTGATGGGCAAGGTTTTGCCGCGCAGCGACGCGCGCATCATCGCGACGGCGGCGTTCGTCGGCTTCGCGTTCGTGTTCTGGCTGCGCTCGAAGTACGTGATCGAGATCGACACGTGGCATCTCGTGCTGCCGACGCTCCTGCAAGGCATCCCGATGGCGATGTTCTTCGTGCCCCTCACGGCGATCGTGCTGTCGGGCTTGCCGCCGTCGAAGATTCCGGCGGCGGCGGGGCTGTCGAATTTCGCGCGGGTGTTTTGCGGCGCGGTGGGCACGTCGCTCGCGGGCAACGCGTGGGATAACCGCATCGCGCTACATCACGAGCGGCTCACGGAGCAGGCGAATATCTATAACCCGGCGTTTTTGCAGTCGCTCGGGCTGTCGCAATCGACACTCGATGTCAGCGAGGCGCAAGCGCGCGGCATGTTCAATTTCACCGTCAACTCGCAAGCCGCGATGATGGGCTTGAACGATATCTTTCTGATCTCGGCGGTGATCTTCATTCTGATCATTCCGCTGATCTGGGTTACGAAGGTGGCGAAGGGAGGTGGCGGCGGGGCGGCTTCGGGGGCGCATTGAGGGGCGAGGCGGCGGCTCGCGCGTTGGCTGCTACCCGGGCAAAAAACCGTCCTCGAGCACGGCTGACACCGGCCAGGGACAAACCTCCGGAAACGTGTCGAAGTCGATGCCCGTCTCCGCCTCGGCTTGCGTTCGCGCTTTCGACCAGACCAGATCGAGCCACTGGATATCGTCGAACCGTCGCCTCAAACTCGGCGCTTCTTTCAACACGAACAGCGCTTCCCTTCGCTGCGTGCGAATCGTACTCGTCCAACTCCTGCTGCGCCGTTCCGGCTGAAATTGCCATTTGAGCAGATGCGCGAGCAGCACCGCCAATCTGCTTCGTAGTTCGCGTGATTCAGTTTTCCCCACGTCCTCGATTTCCTCAGCAATATGCTCGATATCGATGGACGCAAGTTTCCCCGCACGCAGCAGCGCGGCCTGTTCTTCGGCCCACGCCACCACGTCCTTCTCATAAGGCGTTCCCATCGGCTGACTCCCGTTCTCTTCCTCGTTCCCGGTGTCGCCGATATTAGTTTGCATTCCTTTGTTCATACAGATCGTCCGTTTGGCCAACGCTCACTTCAAGCCCAGTTCCACGCGCGAGCCCGCGCCCTTGTCCTTGATGTCGTCGGCGCTCATCTTCGGTGCGACGACGAATATCCGGCTGCTGTCGATCTTCCCGTCGAAGTACTCCTGCACCGCCTGCGCGCGGCGTTGCGCCAGATCGCGCAGCGATCCTTCATCCACCGGAGCGTTCTTCGTCAGCGCCGTTTTCATGTCGCCATCGGGCACGCTCTTCGTCATGCCGATGAAGTTCGTCGGCTTCTTGAAATCCGCCGACTTGTACACCTTCGTCAGATATTTGTCGTAGTCGGCATCCGATATCTTGATCGCGTTCCAGTCCACGTTCGCGCCGTTGTCCGACATGTCGCGCACCTTCGCGCGCTTGACCTGGCCGTCGAGCCACGCGGCGCGCAACGCCGGCTCGTCGGTCTTCGGATCGACGCGGCCCGTCACATCCATCCGCACCGACGGCTTGTCCACGAGCGCCTTCGCAATCGTGTCGAGCTTCTTCTGCGCGGCATCGTTCAGCGTGGCCGAGCCCGCATCGAATTCGATGTAATTGAGATCCTCGCCGCTGCCGCCGCCGAACGCGTGCGCGAGCAGCGTGAACGGCGCGGTCACCGCTTTCTGCACGAGATTCACGATCGCCTGCCACACGAGCCCGCCGATCGAAAACTCCGGATTGTCCAGCGACCCGGAAATCGGGATGTTCACGTCGATCTCGCCGCGCGAGTTCTTCAGCAGCGACACCGCGAGCCGCACCGGCAGCTTCGTCGCCGTCGAATTGTCGACGTGATCGCCGAACGTCAGTTGATCGATGAACAAGTGGTTGTTCGCCGTGAGCTTGTTGTCGGCCAGCATGTAGTGAAGGTCGACGTTGAGCTTGCCCTTCGTGATCGGATAGCCCGCATACTTCGACGAATACGGCGTGAGGTTCGTCAGCTCGACGCCGTGCGCGCTCGCCGTCAGATCCAGCGCGGGCTTGTCGATCAGCGGATTGATTTGCCCCTTGATCGACACCGGCCCGTTCGCCGCCAGTTTCGCCGCTACATCGACGGGCGCGGGCGTCGTCGAATGCGTGCCGAACGCGCCGATCGTGCCGTTGATCGCGACGAGATTCGCGGTGTAGTTCGGCTTGATGAAGTTGTCGGTGTAAGTCACGCGGCCGTCCTGCAACACGAGCTGGCCGAAGCGCATATTGACCGGCGGCCCCGAATTCGAGGCGGTTTTCACGGGCACCGTCGTGGGCGCGCTCGCCGCCGGCGGCGCGGACGCGCCTTCCGCCTTCGCGCTGCCGCGCGTCACCGATTGCGGTCCGCCCTCGCCCGCCACCACGCTCTTCAGGTTCAGCTTGCCCTGCGCGTCGAGCAGCACGCGGCCGTAGAACTTCGCGAAGGTCACGCGCGCCGCCTCGACATCCGTGCCGCGCTCGCCGTAGTTCACCTTCACGTTCGTCAGGCCGAGCAGCTTCCAGCCGGCGAAACGGTCGGACGTCGCCTTGTCGAGCATGCGCACGTCCGACAGCGACACATCGCCCTTGTACGACGCCGCGAGCGTCTTGCCGCTGCCGGACATCGCGACATCGCCGTTCGCGTTCAGAAACGCGCTCGTCACTTCGATGTTGAGCTTGTCCCCGAAATACGGCTCGAACGCGGAGGCATCGACCTGATCGCCCTTCACGTGCAGCGCGAGCTTGAGCGGCGTGACCGTGACATTGCCGCCGATCGCGAGCGCGCCCTTGCCGTTCAACGTGAGCTTGCCATCGACGGCGAGCGGCTTCGTCAGATCGTCGCTGAACTGCTTCACGTTCACCGCGAGCGGCGCGACGCTCAGCTTGACCGGCCGCGCCGTGGATTCGTCGGTGATATTCGCCGACGCATCGGCGAGCGAAATCTCCCCGATCCGATAGCGCCACGCCGGGCCGGCCGCCTGCGCCTTCTGAATCTTGTGCGTCGCGGTCTGCTCGGGCGCGGCTTCGTGCGGACCCGCGAGCGCGGCGAGATCGATGTTGCCGTCCTTGTGGCGCGTCGCATCGAGCGCGAGACCGTTCAGTTGCACGCTGTCGAGCGCCGCGTTGCGCGCGGATAAATCGACCTTGCCGATCTTCGCCACCGCCGACGCGAGCTTGACCGGCGCGCCGCCGCCCGCATTCGGCGTGAGCGTGAGCGCTTCGAGCTTCACGTCGCCCGCGCCGACCTGCACGCCGCCATCCGGCTTGCTCCAGTCGACCGAGACCGGCAGATTCGCGCCGAGCGTGCCGCTCGTGACCTGCGCGGCCATCAGGTTCGCGAGGTACGGCTGCAGCGGCGGCAGCGCCAACGCGCTCAACGCCAGCTTCGCGTCCGCCGTCTTCGCGACGAGGGACACGTTGCCCGATGCATCGAGCGCGCCGCCCTTGTCGAATGCAGTCTTGAGCGTGTACTTCGCGGGCGTCTTTCCGAGTGTCGAGAAATCGTCGAGCGTCACGGCGAGGCCGGTCAGCGCGCCCTGCACGCGCGCTTTAAGCAACTGGTCGTCGAGCGCGATCTTGCCGTCGGTGATCGCCACGTGGCGGATCGCCAGATCGAGCGGCGGCGCTTCCTTCGCCTCTTTCCGCGTCTCTTCCGCCGACGCCTTCGGCGCGGGACCGGCCAGCTTCTGCACGTTCAACTGCCCCGCCGAATCGCGCGCGAGATGCACCTCGGGATTGGCGAGCGTGACTTCGTCGAGGTGATAGATACCGCGCAACGGCTCCGCGTTCGCGATCTTCACGTGCAGCGCGCGAGCCGCGACGAGCGGCGCGTTCGCCTTGTCGGTGACCGCGAGATCGGCGAGATCGGCGGTGCCTTCGATGCGGATCGTCGGCGTGTCGCCCGAGATCGCGAAGTTCACGTTGAGATCCGTCGAAAGCTTGCCGCTCTTCACCGCGACAGGCACCGAGGACGGCGCGTAAGACGCCATCTGCGGCACGTCGAGGCCGTCGAGCGTGAGCGCGATCTCGGATTCGCGCGACTGCGCGAACGGCTTCGTGCGCCCTTTCACGACGAGCGGCGAGCCGTCGATGCGCGCCTGTAACAGCGGCGTCACGAAGATATCGGTCGCGGACGGCAAGGTCGCGACGAACGGAATGCCGAGCGCGAAGCGGTCGATCACGTGCTTGGCCTTCAGCAACCTGTCATCGAAGGTGATCTGGCCGTTTTCGAGGCGGATGTTCGAGACCGAGAAGCGCGCGGGCTTGTCCGAAGGCGGCGACGACGGCTTCGAGAACTTCGCGATCAGATCGGAGAAATTGAAATGCTCGCCGTCGAAGCGCACGACGTTGATGCGCGGCGAATCGATTTTCAGTTCGTTGACGACCGGCGCGAGTCTGAACACCGACGCCCACGACGTGCGCACGACGAGCCGCGACACATCGACGAAATCGGGGGAAGCGCCCGGCGTCTTCGCGAGATTCGCGGGCGATTCGCCGATGTGCACGCCATCGGCTTCGAAATCGAGCGTGTACGGATTGAGCGAGATGCGCCTGATGCTGACCGGGCGGTCGAGCTGCGCCGCGAGTTGCCGCTCCGCGATATGCCGGATGACCGGCGGCGCGACGAAAAACCCGAGCGCGCCGATCACGAGTATCGCGATCAGCAAGCCGATGAAGATGCGCCGCGTGCGCCGCGCGTGAACCACGCCGCGCAGGGTTTGACCGGCGGAAGCAAGAGAAGACTTGGTGATGCTTGACATTCGATGCGCGGCGACGAGCCGCCCGTATGAGCGCCGCCCGAGCTTCGCCGTCCCGGAAAGATGATGTTCGAGTATACGACGAGGCGGAGCGCAAACGTTGCCCGAACCGCGTATCAAAAACATAAAGGCCGCGAAAAAATCGCGGCCTCTATAGTCATGCTTCGGACTTATTGCTGTCGAACGGCTGACTCACTGCCGCTGGACAGGCGGCGGCGCCCATGTGCCGTCGCTCGCTTGCGGCTTCGGCGCATAGAGACGCATCGCGAGCTGGAATTCGCCTTCGGGCACCGGTAGCCAGTTCGACGCCTGCGCGCGCCCCGGCGACTTCGCCGACACGATCACATCGACGGAACCATCGCGATTCTTCTTGAGCCGGTCGCGGTCGGAAAGCGAAAGGCGCGGCAGCGTCTCGTCGGCGAGCGCGCCATCTTTCGTGTAGGCGGTGATCGTCCAGAAGCCGCGCACCGGCGGCAACTGATCGGGCGCGAAGTGCAGCGTGTAGGCGTTCGCGCCGTTGAGCGCATGGCCTTCGCTGTCCACGCGCGCGACCGGTTTCACTTCGCTTTCCTTCGTGCTCGTCGCGGTCTGACGGCGCGCGAGATACGCGCGCAATGTGTAATCCGTCCCGTAAATGCCGACGCCGTCGCCGAACCAGGTCCAGCCGTTCTTCGTGATCGCGTTCGGCGGCACGCTCGCGAGCCGCTCGCGCGCATCGGCGAGGCCGGAATCGAGAAGCGGCGCATCGGTCTTCTTGAACTGCACCGGCTCGCCGGGCTTCACGCCGAGATCGGCGAGCTGGCTCATCGCGTGGGCGTCGTCGGTGGCAGCGGGATTGTCGTCGAGCGAGCGGGCAAGGCGCGCGAAAAACGCGTTGGCCTCGAGCGCTTCTGCCTGTGCGCCCGGCGCGACCGTCGCCAGCGCGGAGGGCAGCGGCGGCACCGCGGGCTGCCGCGCGCCGTTCGCGGGCCACGCGCCGGCGACGGCGGGCGTCGGATCGGCGACGGAGCCTTTCGCGGGCGTCAGCGTGTCGATGCGCATCGACGTCTGCAGCTTCCTCGCCTCGCGCACGTCGCGCGGGCCATTCACGCGCACGCGCACCGAGAGCCAGACGTAACGCGTGCGCGTTTCGACGCGCGTCGCGTTGGCGGGCAGCGTGCCGGTCCAGCCAGCGGGCACGAACGCGATCAACTGCATCTTCGGATACGGCGTCGTGTCCGCGCTGGAATAGAGCGCGTTGGTCCAGGCATCGAAGGCGCGGGCGTCGAGATAGCGGCCGCGCGGCGCGGCGGGCAACGAGACGATCACCGGATCGGCGGAGATATCGAGCCACGCCGCCGATTCCAGCGTGTCCACGCTCGGCCAGCCCGCCGCACCGGCGGGAGGCAGCGCGCTCGCGTGACGGAACGTGTTGAGCGGCGCCTGGCCGGGCTGCCCCGCGCGGCCGGTTGCACGCTCGCGGGCGATATCGGTGGCGACGAGCGGAAAGCCGAACGTGTAGGAATCGGCGACCTGATTTTTCACCCAGCCCGTGGTGGTCGGTTTCAACTCGGGCTGTCTGGTCGCGCAGCCAGTCAGGACCGCCATGCCGGCGAGACTCACGCTCATCCAGATCGCGGTGTTGAGCGGAAGCGTCCAGCGTCGGTTGTTCTTCATTCGAATGGAAATCCAGTTCTTCTTTCGATTTGGGTTATTGCGCGATTCGATTCGGGATCGATTCACGGCTCGCTCGCGGACAGCTCGACGCCGCCTCGAATCCCCGCGCGGCAAGCCACGAGCATTATCTCGAAATTCGGGTTTTAACTTATCCGATGACTATAGGCAAGATGAAGCGCATAAAAGCGCGCCGGCAAGTCGAAGAATGCACCAGATGCCGGCCAAAAGCACTGAACGGCGCGCTTTTCGTCCTTCGAATACAGTCATTTCCCGGCACTCGACGATCAATCCGCTTGACCTTCCAATCATTGGAAGGTCGATACTTGTCTCGTGAGGGATCGTCACGATCCCGGCCAGACTGGAGCGTTTCACCATGTCCACCGCATCATCCGAAAATCCGAGAACTGCGGAATTGTCCGTCACCGGCATGACATGCGCGTCGTGCGTGGCGCGCGTCGAGAAAGTGCTCAAGCGCGTGCCGGGCGTCGAAAGCGTCGCGGTCAATCTCGCCACCGAGAAGGCGACCGTGCACGCGAACGGCGCCGTGACCGACGATCAGCTCGTCGCCGCCGTCGCGAAGGCCGGCTACGAAGCCGCGCCGATCCTGCCCGAAGCCGCGCCCGCCGCCGCCGCGCCGCCCGCATTCGATCGCGAGCTCGCCGCGGTGTTCGCCTCCGCCGTGCTCACCGTGCCGCTGCTCGCGCCGATGTTCGGCCTCGCGCTGAACCCGTGGCTGCAACTCGCGCTCGCGAGCGTCGTGCAGTTCGGCTTCGGCGCGCGTTTTTATGTCGGCGGTTATCGCGCGGTGCGGGCGTTCGCCGGCAACATGGATCTGCTCGTCGCGCTCGGCACGTCGGCGGCCTGGGGCTTGTCCGTCTATCAGATGTTCGCGCACGGCGGCATGACGGAGCATCTGTTCTTCGAGGCGTCGGCGGTCGTCATCACGCTGGTGCGCTTCGGCAAATGGCTCGAAGCGCGCGCGAAGCGGCAGACCACCGACGCGATCCGCGCGCTCAATGCGCTGCGTCCCGACAAGGCGCGCGTGCGCGACCGCGACGATCCTGCGCGCGAACGGGAAGTCGCGCTCGCCGATGTGCGCGTCGGCGATATCGCCATCGTGCGGCCGGGCGAGCGCGTGCCGGTCGACGGCATCGTGCGCGAGGGCCGCACGCACATCGACGAATCGCTGATTACCGGCGAGAGCCTGCCCGTCGCGAAGGAACCGGGCGCGCGCGCGACCGGCGGCTCGATCAACGGCGAAGGCGTCATCGCGATCGAAACCACGGCGATCGGCGCGGAAACGACGCTCGCGCGCATCATCCGGCTCGTCGAATCGGCGCAGGCGGAGAAGGCGCCGATCCAGCGGCTCGTCGATCGCGTGTCGGCGGTGTTCGTGCCGGCGATTCTGGCGATCGCGCTCGTCACGCTCGCCGGCTGGCTGCTGCACGGCGCGAGCGCGGAAACGGCGCTGCTCGACGCGGTCGCCGTGCTCGTCATCGCGTGCCCGTGCGCGCTCGGCCTCGCCACGCCGACCGCGATCATGGCGGGCACGGGCGTCGCCGCGCGCCAGGGCATTCTCATCAAGGACGCGCAGGCGCTCGAACAGGCGCATGCGATCCGGATCGTCGCGTTCGACAAAACGGGCACGCTGACGGCCGGCAAGCCGGCTCTCGTCGCGTTCGATGCCGCGCCGGGGCAGGACCGGACCGAAGCGCTGGGGCTCGCCGCCGCCGTGCAGCGCCTGAGCGAACATCCGCTGGCGAAGGCCGTCGTGGCCGCCGCGAACGATGCGCCGCGTTTCGATGCGAGCGCCGCGCGCGCGGTCGCCGGGCGCGGCGTGGAGGCGAAGGTCGGCGCGCGGCGCATGGCGATCGGCAGCGCGCGCTGGGTCGCGGAACTGAAGCTCGACGTTTCGCCGTCGCTCGCCGGGCGCGCGCGTGAACTCGAAGCGCAAGGCAACACGATCTCGTGGCTCATCGAACCCGATGGCGCCGTGCTCGCGCTCCTCGCGTTCGGCGACACGATCAAGCCGACCGCGCGCGCCGCCATCGACCGGCTGGCGAGCATGGGCGTGAAAAGCGCGCTCGTCACCGGCGACAACGAAGGCAGCGCGCGAAGCGTGGCGCGCGCGCTCGGCATTCCGTCGAATCTCGTGTTCGCGCAGACGCTGCCCGACGACAAGGCGCGCGTCGTCGCGCAACTGAAGGCGTCGGAAAGCGGCATCGTGGCGATGGCCGGCGACGGCATCAACGACGCGCCCGCGCTCGCCGCCGCCGACATCGGCATCGCGATGGCGAGCGGCACCGACGTGGCGATCGAAGCGGCCGGCCTCACGCTGATGCGCGGCGATCCGGCGCTCGTCGCGGATGCGATCGACATCTCGCGGCGCACGTACCGCAAGATCCGGCAGAACCTCTTCTGGGCGTTCGTCTACAACCTGATCGGTATTCCGCTCGCCGCGTTCGGCTTGCTCGATCCGATGTTCGCGGGCGCGGCGATGGCGTTCTCCAGCGTGAGCGTGGTGACGAACGCGCTATTGCTGAGAACGTGGCGCGCTCAGGCCGGCGCGGTCGAGGAAGCGCGTCCGGCCAGGCCGATCACGCGGCCGGCGTAACGCGCGTCCTTCAGCGCGACGGCCGGCTCGGCGGCGATGCGTGCGGCGATGTCGTCATCGAACGATGCGGATTTCGGCGCGCCGCTCGAATCGACGTGCAACATCATTTGCTCGCACGCCGACACCGGCTCGGCCGCATCGCCCTCGAACATCTCCATATAGAGATGCACGCGCTTCTTGTCATGCGCGACGACCCGCGCTTCCACGCGCACCGCCGCGCCTTCCTTGATCTCGCGCAGATAGCTGATGTGCGCCTCGAGCGTGTAGAGCGTGCGCTGCCGCGTGCGGCGGCCCGCGTCGTCGAGACCGATGCGGTCCATGAACGCGTCGGTCGCGAGGCTGTAGATCAGCATGTAGAACGCATCGCGCAAGTGGCCGTTGTAATCGACCCATTCGGGTTTGACGGTGTCGCGATAGATCATCGTTCGTCCTCTAGTCTTCGATGCCGTGACGCGCTTTCGCCTGAGCGATCGCCTCGATCACGCTCGCGATGCAGTCGTCGCGATAACGCTCCAGTTCCTTGATGCCGCGCCCGTTCGTCTGCCGCGACGTGCCGTCCACCACGCGGTCGATGAGCTCGTCGGTCAGCGTCGGCGCGACGAGCTTCGTCCACGGCAATTCGAGCGCGGGCCCGAACTGCTGCATGAAGTGTCGCATGCCCGCCTCGCCGCCCGCCAGCGTGTAGGTGAGGAACGTGCCCATGAAAGACCAGCGGATGCCCGCGCCGTAGCGGATGGCGTCGTCGATTTCGCCGGTGGTCGCGACGCCGTCGTTCACGAGATGCAGCGCCTCGCGCCACAGCGCTTCGAGCAGCCGGTCCGCGATGAAGCCCGGCACTTCCTTGCGCACGCGCAAGGGCCGCATGCCGATGGACGCGTAGAAGCTCATGGCGGCGTCGATCGACTCGCCCGACGTCGCTTCGCCGCCGAGCACTTCGACGAGCGGCAGCAGATACACCGGATTGAACGGATGCCCGACGACGCAGCGTCCGGGATTGACGGCGCGCGCATAGAAATCGCTCGGCAGGAGCCCGGACGTGGACGACGCGATGATCGCATCGGGTTTCGCCGCGCGGCTCACGCGTTCGTGCAGCGCGAGCTTCAGTTCCTCGCGCTCGGGCGCGCTTTCCTGGATGAAGTCCGCATCGGCGACGCATTCCTCGATGGTTTCGACGAAGCGCAATCTTTGCTGCGACGCGCCTTCCGCCAACCCGGCGCGTTCGAGCGCCGGCCACGCATTCGCGACGTTCGCGCGAAGCTGCGCTTCCGCTCCGGGCGCCGGGTCCCACGCGGTGACGTGAAGCCCTGCTCCCAGCGCGCGCGCCACCCAGCCGCTGCCGATCACACCCGCGCCGAGCGCGGCGAATTGCTTGACTTGCATATCGTCGTGTCCTTGTCCGTTCAGGCAAATTGTTCGAGCGCGCGTCTTTCCAGCAGGCGTTCGCCGCGCGGCGGCAGGCCGAGCTTTTTGCGTCCTTCGGCGGGCGTGAGCGCGCGTCCGCCCAGACGTTCGATGATTTCCACGGCGCGCTGCACGAGCGAGCCGTTGGTCGCGTGCACGCCGCGATCGAGCCACAGGTTGTCTTCGAGACCGACGCGCACGTGGCCGCCGAGCAGCATCGCCTGCGCGACCATCGGCATCTGCATGCGGCCGATGCCGAAGCCTGCCCAGTGGGCGCCGGGCGGCAGGTTGTCGACCATCGCTTTCATCGTGCCGGTGTCGGGCGGCGCGCCCCACGGAATGCCCATGCACAGTTGAAAGAGCGGCGGGTCGTCGAGCAAGCCTTCTTTCAGGAGCTGGTTTGCGAACCAGAGGTGGCCTGTGTCGAAGATTTCCAGTTCGGGCTTCGCGCCGAGCTCCTGGATGCGTTTTGCGCCGGCTCGCAGTTGCGCGGGCGTCGATACGTAGATGTAGTCGCCGTCGCCGAAATTGAGCGTGCCGCAGTCGAGCGTGCAGATTTCCGGGAGCAGTTCTTCGACGTGGGCGAGGCGCGTCAGGCCGCCGACCAGGTCCGTGCCCTTGCCGAAGCGCATCGGGTCTTCGCCCGGGCCGATTTCCAGATCGCCGCCCATGCCTGCGGTCAGATTGATGATCACGTCCGTGTCCGACGAGCGGATGCGGTCTACTACTTCCCGATAGAGCGCCGGGTCGCGGCTGCCTCTGCCGGTTTTTGGATCGCGGACGTGGCAGTGGGCTACTGTTGCGCCCGCGCGGGCCGCTTCTATTGCTGCTTCCGCTATCTGTTTCGGTGTTACCGGGATTGAGGGATGCCGGGCTGTGGTGTCGCCGGCGCCGGTTACCGCGCATGTCACTATCACTTCGTAGTTCATTTGGTTTCTCTCGTTGTTTTGAGTTTGGTTAGGGTTCCTATTTCTTTCTTTTTTATGAAATCCTGTTTTCTTAGTGGTCCATTAGCACTGCCCCTGTGCGGGGCGGCAGTCACTTTCTTTGCTGCTGCAAAGAAAGTAACCAAAGAAACAGCTATCCCCAGCCTAAGCACTTCACGCCGGCCGCGGCACAGGCGATTGACCGAATGGCCCCCAGAGTAGCGAGTGCCCTCAAAGGTCTTATCGGACTTGGCTCGCGCACGGTCTGACTCATCGCATCACACAACAAACTGGTTCAGCACAAAACAGCTCCGGCCCGCTTCGCGGCCGATGGGTCAGTCGGCGGGTGGGCTGCGTCCGCTTCTTTCTCGCTGGTTTCCCTCGCAGACCCGACGGCAGCGCGCAGCGCTGTGCCGAAGCTCTTTCGTGCTGAACCAGCGCGCTAAAACATATGGTGCGTCAGACCGTGCGCGATCCAATCCCGGTTGGTCCTTTGAGGGCGACACTTAGGCAAGTGCCATCTGCAAGGAGAAAATTGGCCAAGTTGCGTGTGACCGCGGGCTTGAAAAGCTGCTTTCTTTGGTTACTTTCTTTGCAGCAGCAAAGAAAGTGACTGCCGCCCCGCACAGGGGCAACGCTAATAGACCACAAAGAACACGGGATCCGGCGAAAACGAAAGCGAAAGCAAAAGCAAAAAAACCCATCAAAGCCCGAGATATTGCCGAACGGCCGGCAACCCATCCTTCCCATCGACCGTCTTGACGCCAGCAAGCCATGCATCCAGCACCTGCGGATTCTTCTTGAGGTAAGCCTTGGCCGCATCGGCAGGCCGCTCCTTGTTCATGACCGGCTGCATCAGCCGATTTTCCAGATCGGTCGTAAAGCGCAGATTCGAAACAAACTTCCCCGCATTAGGACACCGCGTCAGAAAATCCGTATTCGTCAGCGTATAGACGCGCGCCTCGCCGTAGTTCGGCCCGAACACCTCATCGCCGCCAGCGAGATAGTTGATCTTCATCTGAATGTTCATAGGATGCGGCTCCCAGCCGAGAAACACGACCGGCTTCTTCTCGCGGATCGCGCGCTCGACCGTCACCAGCATCCCCGCCTCGCTCGACTGCACCAGCTTGAAGCCGCCCAGTCCGAACTGATTGGTGTCGATCATCTTCTGGATCTTCGCGTTCGCGCTGCTGCCAGGCTCGATGCCATAGATCGTCCCGCCCAGCTCGTCGCGATGCTTCGCGATATCCGCAAACGTCTTGATGCCCGCGTCATACGCATACGACGGCACCGCGAGCGTCGCCTTCGCGCCCGACAGATTCGGCGGTTCGAGCTTCTCGATGCTCTTCGCTTCCAGGAACGGCTCGACCGCCTTCTGCTGCACCGGCCACCAATATCCGAGCGACACGTCGATCTGCTTGCTCTTCAAACCCGCGAGCGATATCGGCACAGACGCCACCGTGGTCCGCGGCGCATAGCCAAGCCCCTCGAAGACGACCGAAGCAAGCGCCGTCGTCGACGTGATGTCGGTCCAGCCGATATCGACGAAGCGCACCGTGCGGCAACTCGAATCCTCCGCGTGCGCGCCCGGCGCGACGGCGAACGCGGCGCAGATGCCGGCAAAGATCAGAGTGGAGATCAGACGTTGGGTCATGACAAGCCTTCCGTTGAGGGTTGAATCGATGCGCCGGTTCGAGTGCCGGCGTGCATCAAAAGTAACGCCGCATAAAAGCGCCCGAACGCCCGCGTGCGACCGTGACTTGACCGCTTGCGACCTCTTCGTCACGCGTGGCTTCCCGGACGCATAGCGTTAACGCGAATTGAAATAAAGAGTTTGGAATGGATACGCGTTCATTCCCGCCGTTCAGCATTCGAAAACACGCACTACGCGCTTACGCAAGCTCAATGTTTGCCGAAACGCCACGGCCTCTGTGGCGGGTCGCACATAGCAAGGATTTCTAACCGGGTAATGTCCCGGCAAAGGGCTATGCTCGGCTCGGCAGCGGCTCGGCCAAAGGAAACGGAGAGATTTCCCGCGATGCCGTCGGGCACAGCTATTTACTACACGCTTGCAAATCAAGGCCTGGATAATGGACCGTCAAGACGCTATCCGAGAAAGCGCGCAGCTCTACGCGCGCGAACCGCTTTTTTCGCCTTCCGCCGAGCAGATTTCCGCATCGCGCATGACGGCCTTTACGGAGGCCTTTCAGAAAGCGACGGGCGAGCAATTCGCCAACTACTCGGAATTGCATGTCTATTCAGCCCGTGAGTATCGCCAATTCTGGAAGTGCTTCCTCGAATCGGCGCAAGGGCTCGAATGGTCGGGATCCGATGAACCGGTCTGCATCGGCGATCGATGCGAAACGGCGCGGTTTTTCCCTCACGTCGAATTGAACTACGCCGAGAATCTGCTCGGCAAGCGCATCGCGCCCGACGACGCCCCCGCCATCACCTCCTGCTTCGCCGATGGCCGCCGCGTCACGTACACGCGCGGAGAGTTGCGCGAGCGCGTCATGCGGCTCGCGCAGGCGCTCTCCGAAATCGGCCTCAAGCCGGGCGACCGCGTGGTCGCGATCATGCGCAACGACTGCGAAGCGATCACCGCCGCGCTCGCCGTGACCGCGCTCGGCGCAACGCTCTCGACGGCCGCGCCGGAAAACGGCGTGCAGGCGATTCTCGACCGCTTCGCGCCGCTCGCCCCGACCATGATGTTCGCGCACACGATGCAGCGCCCGTTCGACACCGGCGGCTCGCTCGCGGGGCACGTCGCGGCCGTCGCAGCAGAGCTTCCGTCGTTGACCGACATCGTCTGTCTCGACGATACCGAACTGCCGAGCACGGTCACGCAACGCCATCACGAACTGAACTCGCTGATCGCGAGCGGCGACCCGATGCGCTTCGCATGGAAGCGCTTCCCGTTCAATCATCCGCTCTTCATCATGTTTTCGTCGGGCACGACGGGCAAGCCGAAATGCATCGTGCACGGCGCGGGCGGCACGCTGCTCGAACACGTGAAGGAGCATCGTCTGCACAGCGACTTCGGTCCCGGCGACAAGCTCTTCTTTCACACCAGTTGCTCGTGGATGATGTGGAACTGGCAGATGTCGGTGCTGGCGTCGGGCGTCGAAATCATCACGTACGACGGTCCCGTCGCCGCCGTGGACACGCTCTGGCGTCTCGTCGCCCGCGAACGCGCGACCGTCTTCGGCACGAGTCCGGCTTATCTGAAGATGAGCGAGGATGCGGGCATCGAACCGGCCGCGCAGTTCGATCTCTCCGCGCTGCGCGGCATGATGTCGACCGGCGCCGTGCTTTACGACTCGCAGTTCCAGTGGGTCGACGATCACGTGAAGCATCTGCAGTTGCAATCGATTTCAGGCGGCACGGACATCATCGGCTGCTTCGTGCTCGGGAATCCCAATCTGCCCGTCTTTGCGGGCGAAGCGCAGTGCCGAAGCCTCGGCCTCGACGTGCAGGCGTTCGATCAGGGCGCGAGCACGATCATGCCGGGCGAACTCGTCTGCACGAATCCGTTTCCGTCGCGGCCGCTCGGCTTCTTCGGCGATGAAGACGGCTCGCGCTTCCACAAGGCGTATTTCGCGGCCAACGAAGGCGTGTGGACACACGGCGACGTGATCGAGTTCTCGCCCGAAGGCTCCGCGCGCCTGCACGGGCGCAGCGACGGCGTGCTCAACGTGCGCGGCGTCAACGTGAGTCCGGGGGAGATTTATCGCATCCTGAGCGAGATTCACGAGATTCGTCATGCGATGGTCGTCGCCCAGACCGGCGCCAACGCGGGCGACGCAGGCCAGCGCATCGTGCTGTTGCTCGTGTTGCGGCCGGGCGCGCAACTGAACGCGGCGCTCGCCGCGCGCGTGCGCCGCGACCTCACGCGCCAGGGCTCCGCCGCGCTCGTGCCCGACGTGATCGTGCAAGTCGACGGCCTGCCCGTCACGCACAACAACAAGCCTTCGGAAGCCGCCGCGCGCGATGCGGTCAATGGCTTGCCCGCGCGCAACGTGTCGTCGCTGGCGAATCCGGAGTGTCTCGATCAGATTCGCGAGCATCCGTCGCTTACGCGCGTGAAGCGCGATCTGCCCGCGCCGGGCGAATCGGCCGAAGCGATCGAAGCGTATCTGTGCGCGCTCTGGGAGCAGCATTTCAGCTTCTCGCCGATCGGCCGCGACGACAATTTCTTCGAACTCGGCGGCCATTCGCTGCTCGCCGCGCGCATGCTCGCCGACGTGCAGCGCGCAACCGGCCGCACGCTGCCGCTCTCGACGATGATCGTCGCGCCGACCATCGCGCGTCTCACCACCGTGCTCACCGCCGATCCGAACACGCGCGCGGGCGACTCGACGCTCGTGCAGATGCGCGCGGGCAGCGGCCGGCCGCTCTTCATGCTGCACAGCATCACCGGTTCGGTGATGGAGTGCCTCACGCTCGCGGGCATGTTGCAGAACGAACGTCCCGTGTACGGCCTGCAGGCGCTCGGCCTCGACGGCGACGAAGCCCCGCAGCACAGCGTCGAAGCGATGGCGCGCGGTTACGTGCTGCGCATGCGCGAAGTGCAGCCGCACGGGCCGTATGCGCTCGTCGGCTATTCGTTCGGCGGCCTGGTTGCGTTCGAGATCGCGCAGCAGCTCGTCGCGGCGGGCGAGAAGATCGAAATGCTCTGTCTGCTCGATACCTACGTGCACACGCGCTGCCTGCCGCTCTCGCAATGGACGCGCTATCAGGCGGCCGTGGTCGTGGACCGGCTGCGCGAATTGCGTTCGCTCGAAGCCGGCGCGCGTTTCGGCTACATGCGCGGCAAGGCGGCGGTGATCACCGACCGCGTGCGCATGCGCATGGGCAAGCAGGCGCACAAGCCCGCGCCCGAAGCGGCCGGCCTGCCGCCCGTGCTTCAGCGCGTGCGCGAATCGATGCGCGTCGCGATGTCCACCTACAAGCCGCGCCGCTATGAAGGCGGCCCGATCGTCTACGTGCGCGCGAGTCTGCTCGACAACTCGCGCAGCGATCCGTTGCCGGTCTGGCAGCGCGTCGCGAAGCACGGCTTGCAGGTCATGCAGGTCGATGGCAGGCACACCGATCTCGTCGTCGAGCCGCAGCTCGCCAAGGTCGCGAACACGCTCACGAACGCGCTCGCGAGCGTCTGATCCGCACCGATGTCGGTATCGAATCCGGCCGCCCTACGGGGCGTGCCGGATTGCGCATGCTTTTTGCGCTTGCTAGCGTGGACGGCTTGCTCATCGACTTGCCTCTTTCGATCGAACCGATGTCCGCTCCCCACGATTTCCACTTCCTCTTGCTGCCCGAATTTTCTTCGATCGGCTTCATGTCCGCGATCGAGCCGCTGCGCGTCGCCAATCGCTTCGCGGGCGATCTGTACCGCTGGCATATCGTCAGCGCCGATGGCGGGCCGGTCGCCGCGAGCAACGGCATCACGCTCAACGCCGAAAGCGCGTTCGATCAGGTGAACGGCGCGCGCACGGTATTCGTCGTGTCGGGATTCGAGCCGCTCTCGGGCTACACGCGTGCGATCGGCGACTGGCTGAAGCGCCTCGACCGCGCGGGCGCGACGCTCGGCGGCATCGACACCGGCGGCTTCATCCTCGCCGAAGCGGGGCTGCTCGCGGGCAAGCGCGCGACGGTGCATTGGGAAGCGGCGGCGGCGTTCAACGAACGCTATCCGGGCATCGAGACGAGTCAGGAACTCTTCGAGATCGACACGCGGCGCATCACGTGCGCGGGCGGCACGGCTTCCATCGATCTGATGCTCGACGTGATCGCGCGCGAGCATGGCGCGAGCCTCGCCGCGAAGGTGTCGGAGCAGTTCGTGCTCGGGCGTATCAGACAGCGTTCGGATCATCAGCGGCTGCAGATCGCCGCGCGCTACGGCATTCACAATCGCAAGCTGATTCAGGTCATCGAGCTGATGGAGCAGCATATGGAAGAGCCGCTTTCGCCCGATGCGCTCGCCGAGTCCATCGGCGTGACGCGGCGTCAGCTCGAACGGCTCTTCTGCTCGTCATTGAAGGACACGCCGACGCATTTCTATCTCGGCCTGCGCCTCACGCGCGCACGCGAACTGCTTCAGCAGACCGATATGTCGATTCTTGCCGTGTGCGTGGCGTGCGGCTTCGAATCGCCTTCGCACTTCTCGCGGACGTATCGCGCGCGCTTTCACACGAGCCCGCGGCAGGACCGCAGCGCGTTGCGCGCCGTCCCGCCCGCGCGGCTCGCCGCCGCCTAGAACGAGTGCCGCATGCCGACACGCACATCGGACTGCGTGTTCGATGACGACGGCGTGAAGCTATAGCCGATGACCGCATCGATCGGACCGGACGCGCGCAGATAATCGCCGGAAACGTAGAGGTCCGTGCGCTTCGAGAGCAGATAGTGCAGGCCGAGCGAACCCTGGTTCCAGTGATTGCCTTCGAAGCGCGTGTGCTGATAGCCGCCGTAGAGACTGAGGTCGGGCATGAAGCTGTACGACGCGCCGCCTTCGTACACCTGCATGTGCGAGGTCTGGCCGAGACCCTTGATGGTCGTGTACGTGAAGTTGCCCGACAACATCAGCTTGCCGATGGTCCACGCCGCGCCCACGGCGAACGCACCTTGCTTGTCGACGGGGAACGCATTCGCGCTGTAGAGATCGGTGACGGCGCCCGTCGCCGGATCGACGGAGACGGTCGGCTGGCCGAGGAACGTGCGCGCGCCGATCATCGCGTAGGGATCGAACGCATAGATGCCGTTCGGATTGTTGAGCTGTGTATACGCCGCGCCGACGTTGAAGGTGTTCGCCGCATAGTGCGCGCCGACGCTCCACGCGCTGTTGCGATGGAAGTCGCCCGCCTGGTTGCCGAACGAATACATGCCGCCGAACGTGAAGCCGCCGAAATTGTTCGACAGGAACTTGATCGAGTTCGGCAAGCGGTCGCCGTTCATGCGGTCGAAGTCGCCCTGGTGAATCGCATAGCCGCTCGCCCACGCCGAGATGTTGTAGAGATAGACGAACTCCTCGGTCATGTCGAGCTGGTTGCCGAGCGACACCGTGCCCCACTGATTCTTAAGCCCCACATAGGCCTGCCGGCCGAACTCCGCGCCGCCGAATGCGTACCGGCCATTGCCGAGATGGAAGCCCGACTCCAGCACGAAGACCGCCTGCAAGCCGCCGCCGAGATCCTCCGTGCCGCGAAAGCCGATGCGGTTGCCGTAGGAGATGCCGTCGTCGAACTTCACCACGTGCGAGCCGCCGGTGTTGCTGACCCAGGTGACGCCCGCATCGAGGATGCCGTAGAGCGTCACGCTGCTTTGTGCATGCGCCGCCATCGGCAGGCTCGCCGTGCCCGCTGCGAACGCGAGGCCTGCGATCTTCGCGGCATGTCCTTTTCTCATTACTGGTCCTTTGCTCGTCTTGTTCGATATTGCGTTGGAAAAAGCGATCCCCCGCCTCGCGCGCGCGGCGTGAGGACATGGCGCAAGCTGACGTTGCCGGGAACGGCCGTTAAGCGGCTATCCGACGCGTAGAAACGTGGTGGCGTCGACGTCGTTAAAAATAAGGCCCCATATATGTCGCGGCTCGACCCGTTGCGACGCAAATCTGTCCAGTTGCGACTTGACGTGATGCAGCGTCTGGTCGATAGATTCATCGTTGCCAACCGGCTCGCGGTCAGCCGTTCCCCGCTTGCTCTCTGCTCACTTCACGCCGAGCGCCGTCTGAACGGCTTGCAGGCCGTTGCCGCCGCTCGCCGTGGTCACGCCGTCGAGCCACGACTTCAACAGTTCGGGATGACGCTTGAGCGCATCCGTCGCGGCGGCATCGACATTCGTTTTCTTCTCCAGCACGTCGGTGATCACGCCGTTTTCCAGATCGACGTTGAACGCCATCTGCCTGAAGAGCCGGCCCACGTTGGGACATTGCCGCTCGTAGCCGCTGCGCGCCACGGTATTGACCGTCGCGCCGCCGTAGTTCGGACCGAAGTATCGGTCGCCGCCATCGAGATAGGCGAGCTTGAACTTCGTGTTCATCAGATGCGGTTCCCACGCGAGAAACACGATCCACTTCTTGTCGCGCACGGCGCGCTCCACTTGCGTGAGCATCGCGGTTTCGCTCGATTCGACCAGCTTCCAGTCGCCAAGACCGAAGGCCTTGTCATCGACCATGCGCTTGATGTTCTGATTCGCAGGCGCGCCCGGCTCGATGCCGTAGATGCGGTTATCGAACTTGTCGGCGTTCTTCGCGAGGTCTGCGAACGAATGCACGCCGGCCGCCGCCACATAGTCCGGCACGGCGAGCGTGAACTTCGCGTTCGAGAGATTCGGGCGCACCACGTCGATCGATTTGTCCTCGAAGAACGGCTTCACGAGCGGCGCCTGAGCGGGCATCCAGTTGCCGAGGAAGACGTCGATCTGCCCTTTCTTCATGCCCTGATACGTGATCGGCACCGACAGGTTCGCGATGTTCTGCCGATAGCCCAGCGCCTTGAGTACGATGCCGCTCATCGCGTTGGTCGCGTCGATGTCGGTCCAGCCAGGCCCCGCCATGCGCACCTGCGCGCAGGCCTGCGGCTCGGCGGCAAATGTTTGAAACGTCACGCACGCCAGCGCGGCCGCGAAGAGCGCATGAATAAAGCCCTTTTTCATGGTGCTTTCCTGTCAGATGTGGGGGTTCGTGGGTGGATGATCAGCGCTCGACAGCGGGGAAACGCGCCATCGCTTCGAGATCGTCCAGATCGATGTGATTGCGCATATAGCGCTGGCTCGCATCGACATGCGGCTGCCAGTCCCATGACTGAATCGTGCCGCGTGTCGTCGCCGCGAAATGGAAATGCCGCCGCCGCTGACTCTTCAGTACGTTTTGATGCAACGCGTCGAGGTTCCAGCGGCGCGCGATTTCCGCGCGGAACTCGGCCACTTGCGCGGCGTGACGTTCATCGCTCGCGAGATTTTCGCGCTCGAACGGGTCCGCCTTCACGTCGAAGAGCTGATCGGGATCGACGCTCGTGTGAATGAACTTGAAGCGACCGCGCCGGATCATCACGATCGGCGCGATCGCGCCTTCCGCGAGATATTCGCCGATCGCCTCGTCATGGCCGCCCGTCCCGCGCAGATGCGGCACGAGGCTGCGACCGTCGATGCTGTCGGGCCACGATTGCGGCGCTTCTCCGCGTGCGAATTCGACGAGCGTCGGCAGCACGTCGAGATGCGAGACCGAGTCCGCCACGCGACGCGCGCCGAACTGCTTCGGCGCATGCACGATGAGCGGCACGCGGCAGCCGCCTTCGAAGAACGTCATCTTGTACCAGAGGCCGCGCTCGCCGAGCATCTCGCCGTGATCCGACGTGACGACGATGATCGTATCGTCGGCGAGGCCGGCCTGCTCCAGCGCTTCGAGAATCGACGCGAACTGATCGTCGACGTACGACACCGCGCCGTAATACGCGCGCCGCGCGTTGCGGATCTGACGCTCGTTCGGCGGCGTGCGGTCCGCTTCGTACACGTGACGCAGGCGCTTCGAATGCGGATCGCATGCATCGAGCGAATCGCGATACGAAGGCATGTCGATCTCTTCGTCGTCGTACATGTCCCAGTACTTGCGCGGAATCGCGTAGGGATCGTGCGGATGCGTGAGCGACGCGACCATCATGAAAGGCCGCGCGTCCCTGCCTGCATGGCGCTCGCGTGCGATATCGAAGAGCTTCTGACGCGTGGTGAACGTGACTTCATCGTCGAAATCGAGCTGGTTGGTGCGCACGCACAGCCCTGCGTCGATGACCGAGCTCATGTTGTGATACCACGTCGGGCGGGCGTCGAAGTTCTGCCAGTCGGGCGTCCAGCCGAAATCGGCGGGATAGATATCGGTCGTGAGACGCTCCTCGAAGCCGTGCAACTGATCCGCGCCGCAAAAATGCATCTTGCCCGAGAGAATCGTGCGATAGCCTTCGGCGCGCAGATAGTGCGCGAAGGTCAGCGTTTCGGAGGGAAATTCGGCGGCGTTGTCGTATGCGCCGATGTTCGACGGCAGCTTGCCCGCGAGCAAAGCGAAACGCGACGGCGCACACAGCGGACTTGCGCAATACGCCGATTCGAACACGACGCCTTCTTTCGCGAGCGCATCGATACGTGGCGTCTTCGTCACGCGATTGCCGTATGCGGAGAGCGCGAAGGGCGTGAGCTGATCGGCCATCAGCACAAGGATATTTTGTTTCGTTCCAAGCATGAATGCGTGCCTCGAATAGAATCGTTGACTGAGCGTTCCTGTCACTATTGCCGTTCAAATCGCGGCTGTGAAGACAGCAAAATGTTATGCGTTCATAAGGGGGAGTTATGCCGCGGCCGGACCGCCTGCCACCGATGCAGGCGCTATCGATGTTCGAATCCGCCGCGCGTCTCGCGAGCTTCACGGCGGCGGCGCGCGAACTCGGCTCGACGCAGCCCGCCGTGAGCCAGCGCGTCGTGCAACTGGAGGAATCGCTCGGCGCGCCGCTGTTCGAGCGCGGGCATCGCGGCGTCACGTTGACGGAAGACGGCGCGCGTCTTTTCGATGCGGTGCGTCGCGGCCTCGATCTGATTCGCGCGGCGACAGCCGATATCCGCTCGCGTCACGCGCAGCGCACGCTCACGCTCTCGACGGACTTCGGCTTCGCCACTTACTGGCTGATGCCGCGCCTGCCGCAATTCAAGGCGCTGATGCCCGATGTCGATGTGAAGATCATCACGTCGCAGAGCCTGCCGAGCGCATCGGGCGATCATGCGGATGTCGTGATCGTGTTCGGCGATACGCAAGCCGACTGGGGCGCGAAAAGCGCCGTCAAGCTCTTTCCTGAGCGCGTGATGCCGGTGTGCAGCCCGGCGCTGATCGCGGGCAGAGACGGGCCTGTTTCGCCCGCCGATCTGCTCGGACTGCCGCTGCTGCATCTCGAACCGACTTTCCCCGAGCGCTGGCTTTCGTGGAGCGCCTGGTTCGAGGCGCAAGGCCTTGCCGCGCCGCCGACGCAAGGCGGCTTCACGTTCAACAGTTACGCGCTCGTCGCGCACGCGGCGGTGATGGGTCAGGGCGTCGCGCTCGGATGGGCGCCGCTCATCGACGAACTCGTCGCGACGGGCCAGCTCGTCGCGCTCTGCGATACGCCGCTCGTCACCGATCGCGGCTATGTGCTCGTCACGCCGCGCGAGCCGGTTGCGGCGGTGCGTGCGTTCAGCGAGTGGCTGCTGGACGAATGCGATATCGTCGGCTGACGCTTTCGTACTATCCGCGCGGCGATTCGCTTCTATCCCGCGTGCGCTTGCGTTTGCTCTACTAATGCGTACGCTCGCCGCATTTCGCGGCTGCAACCATTGAATGTGGAGCACGCATGGCAGCCGATTCCCGCTTTGATCAACTGGTGCTTACCGTTTCGTGCCCGAGCGCGGCGGGTCAGGTCGCCGCCATCGTCGGCTTTCTGGAGCGGCATCACGGCTATATCGACGAGCTTACTGTCTTCGACGACGACTTGTCGGAACGCTTTTTCGTGCGCTGCGTGTTTCATGGCGCGCGGCCTGAAGAGGCGCTCGATCTCGCGATGCTGAAGCGGGAATTCGAGCCGATTGCCGCGCGTTTCTCGATGACCTGGGCGATGCACGATCTCGCCGTGCGGCCGAAGGTGCTGCTCATGGTGTCGAAGCTGGAGCATTGTCTTGCGGACTTGCTGTTCCGCTGGCGCATGGGCGAATTGAAGATGGATATTGTGGCTATCGGGTCGAATCATACTGATCTTGCGCATCTGGCCGAGCAGCATGGCTTGCCGTTCCATCATCTGCCGGTCACCGCCGATACCAAAGCGCAGCAGGAAGCGCGTTTGCTCGATTTGTTCGAAACGTCGGGCGCGGAGTTGATGGTGCTTGCGCGTTATATGCAGATTCTTTCGGGCGAGACAAGCCGCAAGCTGGCGGGACGGGCTATCAATATTCACCATTCGTTTCTTCCCGGCTTCAAGGGCGCGAAGCCCTATCATCAGGCGCATACGCGCGGGGTCAAGTTGATCGGCGCGACCGCGCATTTCGTCACCGATGATCTCGATGAAGGACCGATCATCGAGCAGGAAGTCGAACGGGTCGATCATTCTTATAGCCCTGAGCGGTTGTTGACCACTGGGCGAGATGTGGAATGTATTACGCTCGCGCGGGCTGTTAAGGCGTTTATCGAGCGGCGGGTGTTTATTAATGGTGAGCGGACTGTGGTTTTGAGGTAAAGGTTTTGAGTCGATTGGTGTTGCCCCTGGGCGGGGCTTCTGCTTTTCTTCTTGCTGCTGCTTCCTGATTCGCTTCGGACTTCGGGGAATCCTGTGTTCGCGTCGGTCTATAAGCACTGCCCCTGTGCGGGGCGGCAGTCACTTTCTTTGCTGCTGCAAAGAAAGTAACCAAAGAAACAGCTATCCCCAGCCTAAGCACTTCATGCCGGCCGCGGCACAGGCGATCGACCTAATGGCCCCCAGAGTAGCGAGTGCCCTCAAAGGTCTTATCGGGCTTGGATCGCGCACGGTCTGACTCATTGCACCGCATAACAAACTGGTTCAGCGCAAGACCGCTCCGGCCCGCTTCGCGGCCGACGGGTCAATCGGGTCGGCGTGCGCTTTCTTGCTAACAGTTCCATCTCACTGCAGGCGTACTTCGGCGGTTTCCCTTGCATACCCAACGGCAGCGCGCAGCGCTGTGCCGATGCTATTTCGTGCTGAGCCAGCGCGCTAAAACATGTGGTGCGGCAGATCGTGCGCGAGCCAAGTCCGATTGGGCCTTTGAGGGCGACACTTAGGCGAGGGCCAACTTGAGGGAGAAAATTGGCCAAGTTGCGTGTGACCGCGGGCCTGAGAAGCTGCTTTCTTTGGTTACTTTCTTTGCAGCAGCAAAGAAAGTGACTGCCGCCCCGCACAGGGGCAACGCTAATAGACCACTAAGAAAACAGGATTCCCCAAAGCCCAAAACAAAAAAGAAGCGCCGCAGGTAAAAAGAAACCCCCGACGGCGCTCCAGCGTTGCCCAACGCAAAAAAATCACTTAGAAGTCTTAACAAAATGACATTTGCAGCCGTCGCCAGCATATGACGCAGCAAGCGATTTTCATGAAGGCCTCGTGGATGAACGCAAGCCGTTCGAAGCGGATGCGCAGTCGGCGGAAGTTGTGAAGCCACGAAATGGTGCGCTCCACGACCCAGCGTGTTTTACCCAATCCGCTGCCGTGAGGCTGGCCGCGCCGAGCAATTTCCGTGGCGATGCCCGCGGCATGCAACGGGCGTCGATGTTTGTCGTGGTCGTAGCCTCTGTCGCCTTGAACGACCCGAGGCTTCGATAGTGGTTTGCCAGGCTTGCCGCTGATGGGCGGAATAGCCTCGACCAGTGCTTGAAGTTGAGTGACGTCGTTGCGGTTGGCGCCGGTCAGTATCACCGCGAGCGGGATGCCCTGCGCTTCGGTGATGAGGTGGTGCTTTGAACCGGGTCGCGCGCGGTCTGTGGGATTCGGTCCCGTTTTTGACCCGCACCCACAGCACGGATTGAAGAGGAGTCGACGATGACGCGAGACCAGTCGATTTGGTCGGCGGCCCGTAGTCGCGCAAGGAGCAACTCGTGCAATTCGTCCCAGACGCCTGCCTTCTGCCAGTCACGCAGGCGACGCCAGCAACTCATACCACTGCCGCAACCCATCTCGCGAGGAAGAAGGTCCCAGCGCAGGCCAGTCTGCAAGACGAAGAGGATGCCTGTGAGTACCGCACGATTGTCGAGCGGTTTGCGCCCTGGGTAACGGTGGCGCCGTAGTTTTGGAGGGGGCAGTAACGGTTCGATGAGTGCCCAGAGTTCGTCGTCAAGTATGGATTTAGCCATGTCCTTTTCGTCGTCGAAACAATGAAAAGGTTAACAGGATTTATCGAGCGTTAACAGCCCCTTTGTTCATTTTGTTAAGGGTTCTTAGTCCACGAATCCACGCGATCCGAATGAGCGCCGATCCACGCATCAGCCGCCGCCTGCGGCTTCTCGCCATTTTGCGTCGCAAGCATCACGCTATCGATCTCGCCCGGTTTCCACTGAAACTTCTTCAAGAACGCAACCACCTGCGGCGCCTTCTTTTCGAGGTCCGGATTGATCACGTTATCCACGTGCTCGGACTCGCCGAAAACCTTCTTCGGATCTTCAAGGAACTTCAGCTTGTACTTCGCGAACATCCAGTGCGGCTTCCAGCCCGTCACGATGATCGGCTTCTTCGCCGCCTCCGAACGCGCCAGTTCCGCCGTCATCGCCGAACCGGAACTCGGCAGCAGCTTATAGTCGAGGTTGTATGTCTTGATCGCCTCGCTCGTCTTCTGCATCACGCCCGCGCCCGCATCGA
The DNA here is from genome assembly GCF_900258035.1 of Caballeronia novacaledonica. GTDB lineage: Bacteria > Pseudomonadota > Gammaproteobacteria > Burkholderiales > Burkholderiaceae > Caballeronia > Caballeronia novacaledonica. The sequence continues at coordinate 75,420 of NZ_OGTP01000011.1, forward strand.
TGCCGACAATGCGCGAATCGAATTCCGCCTTCTTCGCTTCGAGATCGGAGAGGCTATTGACGTCGACATTCTCCGGCACGATCAGCCCGATCTTCGCGTCCTGAAAGTTCGGACCCAGATTCACGACCTTCGACTTGAAGTTGTTCCAGTACGCGCCATGCGTGACCGGCAACCACGCCGAAAGCGTCGCATCCAGATCGCCGCGCGCCACGCCTTGCCACATCACGCCAGCCGCAACCGGCACGAGTTGCACCGGATAACCCAGCTTCTTCTCGATCACACGCGCCGCGACGTTCGACGTCGCCACGCTATCGTCCCAACCCTCGACGTAACCGATCTTGATCGTCGGCTTATCCGCGGAGTTCGCCACAAAGCTCGCTGCGAGGGCGGTGGTCATCGCCCCAAGCACGAGCATTCTTCTCATCGGTTTCATTCGGTTTCCCCTTAGCGGCCCCACGCCGTGTAGCGGACAGAATCACTAGCCAGAATTGGCGCGTAACGCACTTTTCCGACACCCAGTTGTCAAGAAACGACGCACCCCGATCACGGTCGCGAAGACTTTATTTGTCGACGACGAGATCGCTCAAAGGCTTGCTGCAACACAGCAGCACCATGCCCTGGTCGATCTCGCGCTGACGAATGCCGCCCGCATGCTTCATGCTCACTTCGCCCGACACGAGCTTCACCTTGCACGTGCCGCACATGCCCTGCGTGCACGAAGAAGGCAGACGCACGCCTGCTTTCTTCGCGGCATCGAGTACGTGCTCGCCGCTGCCGCATTCGATATCGCGCCGGCTCTTCGCAAAGCTCACCTTGAACTTCGTTTCGATGGGCGCGGCCTCTATCGTCTCGATGGGTGCAGGCTCGAAGCCCACCGCTTCCTCACGCGCTTCGACGAAATCCGTCTGCGTTGCGAGCGCATCGGCGACATGCGCCGTCGTCAGCACGGCCGCGACTTCTTCGACGACGCCGAACGAGAAGCTCTCCTCGTGATAATGCTTGCGATCGAAACCACCTTCGTCGAGCAGATCGCGCACCGCCTTCATATACGGCGCGGGGCCGCACGTGAAGATCTCGCGTTCGAGAAAGTCCGGCGCGATCAGCTTCAGCAAGGGCAGGCTCAGAAAGCCCGTCACGCCCGGCCAGCTCGTGCGCGCGCCCACACGCTCGCACACGAACGACGTCCGGAAGTTTCTGTGATTCGACGCGATCAGATCGAGCTCGCGCGCGAAGATGATGTCGTCGGGCGTGCGCGCGCTGTGCACGAACACGATGTCGGCATCGTCGCCGAGTTCGTGATGCGCGCGGCTCATCGACATGAGCGGCGTGATGCCCGAGCCCGCCGACAGAAAGAGATACTTGCGCGCTGGATGACGCGCGCACGTGAATTCGCCCGATGGTCCGAGCACGCGCACGGTCGAGCCCGCGACGACGTTATCATGCAGCCAGTTCGACACCTTGCCGCCCGGCACGCGCTTCACCGTGATCGAGATCGTATGCGGGCGCGTCGGCGCGGACGAGATCGTGTAGCAGCGGTTGATCTGCTCGCCGTCGATATCGAGTTCGAGCGTGATGAATTGCCCCGGCTCGAACACGAACGTGCGTTCGCCGGGCGCCTTGAAGAAAAAGCTCTTGACGTCGTGCGTTTCCTGCCGGACGTGACAGCAGACGAGCGTCTCGTCCGTGTCGCAATTCCAGCGCATGGGCAGCGTTCCCCAGAATGTCGGCTGGGTCACGCGGCTTGCTGTCGGCTCGAACGTAGCCTGATCGCGCATCATGTTCTGCTCCCGCTACGACTGCTTTAGCGCATGAAGGAAACGACTTTCTCACCGTGCGACGCATCGACGCCCTGTACCGGCGTATTGGCGTGATCGGCAAGACGTCCGATGTACCACTCGCAAAACTTCTCCACGAGTCCTTCCGTGAAGGGCGAATACGGACCCGGCTCGTACGCGTTGCTCGCGACGCCGAGTTGCGAATACTCGACGAGCGTGCGGTCCTGATCGTTCGTCGCGCGCCATACGGCGGTGAGGTTGTCGGCGTCGTAATCGATGCCTTCGCGCGCATCCTTGTGTACGAGCCATTTCGTGCGCACGAGCGTTTCGCCCGATGCGAGCGGAATCACGCAGAACGTCACGATGTGATCGCTCATGAAGTGATGCCACGAGTTCGGCTGCGTCCAGAACGAAAGCCCGCCCAGATCCGCGCGCTCGAATCCGCCGAGCAGTTTCTTCGATGCAACCTTCGCGTCGAGCGTCTGCGATTCGCCTTCGCGATCGAGCGGCAGGCGTTGCGTGCGAAAGCCCGTCACGAGATCGGCGAGGCGCTCGATTTCGGCGGACGGCAGGCACATGGCTTCCCATTGCTTCGTGCGCTCTTCGACGGTCTTCTCGAACGCCGCCATGCCTTCTTCATTCGCGGGCGAGCGCTGATAACCGAAGCCGTATTCATACAGCGAAATGGTCAGCTCCGGATGGTTCGCGACGCAGTGATAGCACTCGCGATTGTTCTCCATCGTGAGCTTCCAGTTGCCCTTCTCGACGATATCGATGCTCGCCGCGATCTTGCAATCCTTCAGGCCATGCGGCGCGAGATACGGTTCCATCGCTTCGCGCATCACGGCGAAATCGGCGGGCGGTTCATCGGCGAGACAGATGAAGATGAGACCCGCCAGATTCTGCACATGCACTTTCTTCAGGCTGTGTTTGCAGCGGTCGAACTGTTCGCCCATGTGCTCGGCGAACATCAGGTCGCCGGAGAGGTTGTAGGTCCAGCTGTGATACGGGCACACGATATTGCCGAGCGAGCCTTTCTCCTGATTGCACAGGCGCGCGCCGCGATGACGGCACACGTTATAGAAAGCGCGAATCTCCATGTCGTCGTCGCGCACGATCAGGATCGAATCGTTGCCGATTTCGACCGTGGTGTAATCGCCCGGCTCCGGAATGTCCGGTTCGACGGCGACCTGAATCCAGGTCTTGCGAAAAATGGCATCGAGGTCGAGCGCGTGAATTTCTTCGCTCGTGTAGAACGGCGCCTCAAGCGTATGGCCTTTTTTGCGGCGTTCGATCAAAGCGCGAACGTCTGCCGAAACTTTCATCGTGTGCACCTGTATGTGGATCGATGTGGGTCGATAGATCAGTAATCGACGAGTTGATGCTCGCGCAAATACGCCAGAATCACTTGTGCTTTTTCGACGGAACTCCCTTCAATTACGACGCTGCCGCCGCGGCTTTCGGTCGTCGTCGCGCCGAGCATGCGCGCGTGGCCCGAGCGCTTCTCGGGCGCGGCCAGCTTCTTCGGCTTCGCCGTGATCGGGCCGATGCTCCATGCCGTGCTTTCCTTGTCGACGGGCGCATTCGCCGCGACCGGCGCGACGCGGCCTTCACGCATGCGTGCATAGGCGTAGCGCGGCGCGGCGTTGGCGAGCGGATGCACGGCGACGAGCGCGGGCAACGGCGCACGCACGCGGCGGCGCAAGCCCTTCGGCATGAACTGGCGCACTTCGACACCTTCCTTCGTCACGCTGACATCGACGGCCGCGCCGACGAGCGGAACGTTCAGCGCATCCGCGAGCTTGTAGGGCAGCGTGCCGCTGTCGTAAGCGCCTTCGGCGCGCGTGCCGGTGAACACGAGGTCGTAACCCGCAAGCCGGGCGGCGAGCGCGGCGCACGCGTCGCCTTGTGTGTTGAGCACTTCGACTGTCGGCGCGCCGAGCGCGAGATATTCGGCGAGCGCCGGATTCGCGGGATCGCCCGCGTGCAGCACGTCGAGTTGCGCGCGCTGCGCCTTTGCAATGTCGATGGCGATGGTCAGCGCGGCCGCGTCGTTGCGGCTGTAGCGCGGCGTACCGCTGACCGGATGGCGGCCGATGGAAATCAGAACGGCGATCTTCATGCTGCAACTCCCTCGGCAACGTGCGCGGTCTCGACGATCGACGCGCCGCTGGCACGCGCGGCGCGCGCGGCGGCGGCGGCATCGGTCAATGCCTTGATCGTTTCCTGCGTGTCCGCGACGATCGTGAGATTCGCGCGCTTCGCGATCGGCGCGCTCGCATCGAGATTGACGGCGATCACGTGCCGGCAATCCTTGATGCCTTGCAAGTGCTGCACCGCGCCCGAGATGCCGAACGCGATATACACGCTCGCCTCGACGGTCTTGCCCGTTGCGCCGATCTGCTTGTCGCGCGTGAACTTGCCGTCGTCCACAGCGACGCGGCTCGCGCCGATCGCCGCGCCCAGCGTGCCCGCAAGCGTCTCGAATGCGGCGATGTCGGACACGCCGTTGCCCGCCGACACGATGAAGTCCGCTTCTTCCAGCGCGACCTGCGCGGCGTCCATTTCCTCGACGCCGAGATCGACGTAAGCGCTCGCTTTCGATGCGGGCACGATGCCCTCCGCATTCACGGCCTCGCCCGCGCCGACGAACGGCAGCTTCGCATCGACGGAATTAGTTGCAAGCAAAACTATATCGGGCAATGCGCGCGATGCGAGCGCGCGGCCCGCGTGCGCACACGACGCGACATGCGCCGCATCGAGTTCGACGACCTGCGTCGCGATCGACGCATCGGCGCGCGCGGCGTAACGGCGGCCGAGATCGCCGTCGCCGGTTGCGTTGTCGGGCATGAAGATATGCGCCGGCGTGAAAGCCGCGACGCATGCCGTCAACGCGCGCACTTCTTCATCCGGTGCGTAATTGCGCCGGTCGAATGCGGGCAGTGCGATATATCGATCCGCGCCCAACGCCGCGGCATCGTCCTTGAACTCGCCGAACGCGATCAGCACGACTTCCGTTTGATCGTCGGCGAGCAAGGCGGCGGCGGCCAGCGCCTGGCGCGCGTGATCGTCGAGCGCGCCGCGATCCGTGTGTGCGGCGACGAGCAGCGAGCGCGTCGCGGGCTTCGTCGTGCGGCGCGGCTTCAGCGCTTCCTTGTGACCGCCGTGCATGAAGTTCAGCACGACGCCATTGCCGATTTCGCCGAGCGTGATGCGCTTGAGTCCATCGGCCGTGATGATGAACGGCCGGCGCGGATCGATGCGTTTGATGTCGTTCATGGCTTCACTCCAGCGCTGCGGCGACGAGTTCCGCCACGTCGAGCACTTCGGGACGAGGACCGACCACGCCTTCGAGCATCGCGGTGCATTGAGGGCAACCGACCGCGACAACTTCGGCGCCGACCGATTGCGCATCCGCGATGCGGATATCGGGAATGCGCTGCTTGCCGGGGATATCCGTCAACGGCGCGCCGCCGCCGCCGCCGCAGCAGCGCGCGCGCATGCCGTGACGTTCCATCTCGACGACCTTGATGCCGATGGTCTTCAAGAGCTTGCGCGGCGCTTCCGTTTCGCCGTTGTAGCGGCCGAGATAGCACGGATCGTGATACGTGATCTTCTTGTCCGCGAACACGGCGGCGGCCTTCGGCGAGAGCTTGCCGCTCGCGACGAGTTCGGCCATGAACGCGGTGTGATGCTGCACTTCGTAATAGCCGCCGAGCGCGCGATATTCATTGCGCAGGCTGTGCAACACGTGCGGATCGGCGGTCACGATGCGACGGAACTGATACTGCGAAAGCGTATTCATCAGCTTCGATGCGCATTGCTGGAACGTGGCTTCGTCGCCGAGACGGCGCGCCGTGTCGCCGGTATCCGTTTCGACGCCGCCGAGCACCGCGTAATCGACGCCCGCCTTGTTCATCACCTTCGCCAATGCGCGCAGCGTGCGTTGATAGCGCATGTCGAATGCGCCTTCGCCTGCGATCAAGAGCACATCCACGGGACGGCCCGGTTGCGCGACCTGCACTTGCAGATCCACCGACCAGTCGTAACGCGCGCCGATGTCGTAGCCGTTCTGACTGCCCGTCTCGCGCAGATTCGCGAGCGTGACCGGACCTTTGCCCGGCAGGTCGCCTTCCACGAGCGTCTGATTGCGGCGCATGTCGACGATCGCATCGACGTGCTCGATCAGCATCGGGCACTCCTGCACGCAAGCGCGGCATGTCGTGCAAGACCAGATCGTGTCCGCTTCGATCATCTGCGAGATGAGCGGCTTGGCCGGACCGCCGCTGTGCCTGCCGACGGAAATGCCGGGCGTCGGGCTGCCCGCGTATTGCGCGTCCGATCCGCCGACCATGCCGACGACGAGATCCTGAATCAGCTTCTTCGGATTGAGCGGCTGCCCCGACGCGAACGCGGGACACGCGGCTTCGCACTTGCCGCATTGCACGCAGGCATCGAAACTCAACAACTGATTCCAGCGAAACTCGACCGGCTTGCCAACGCCGTATTCCTTCGCATCGAGCGCGGGCTTTTTCAGCGCGGTCGGCGGCACGACTTCATGCTCGGTCTGCGCCTTGAAGCGCTCCTGACGCGGATGGAACGCGAGATGCAGGAGACCGGCCATTGCGTGTTTCATCGGGCCGCCTTGCGCCGCGCCGAAGGTCATCGTGTACGCGCCCGCCGCGATCAGCAACGCGACGATGATCGCGAGCGCGCCGGACATCCACGACGCGGGCAGCAGCATGAACAACGCCAGACCGAGCGCGAACGAGCCGAGCAGAAGCGGCAGTCTGTCCCACGGCCCATGCGACAGACGCGCGGGCACGTCCTTCGCGCGACGGCGCCGGTACACGAACACCGCGCCCACGAGCATGACGATCGCCGCGATGAAGATCGCGCGGTCGAGCCAGACCGAGTAGATCGCGAGACCGTAGTTGATGAAGACGAGCGCCATCGCGAGGATCGCGCCGCCTGCGGTGGCGACGTGCGTCTTCGCGATGTACGGATCGCGCGCGACGACATGATGCAGATCGACGAAATAGCGCTTCGGGATGGTGAGCAGATTCGCCCATCCGTACAGGCCGGCGGTCGTCGCGCGGCCTTCGCGCCAGTAGGCCGCGCGCTTGAGCAAGGCGAACGCGAGGCCCGCCATCGAAAGCCACAGCAGCGCGGTGATGACAAACACGGGGTTCATCGTCGAATACCCTCGTCAGAAGTCTTTGCAGAGGCGCAGCGAATCGTAGATCGCGCTATGGATGTTGTGCATTGAGATACAGTCGCCGACGCGAAACAGCAGGAAGCGTCCGTTGCCGAGTTCTTCGCTCAGCGACGGCTGCGGCTCCGAAGCGAAGAGCGTGTGCACATCGATCTGCCCGCGATTGAGCGACTCGGGTTTCAGCTTCCAGTAGAGCGCGTCGTTCGGCGTGATGCCGTTCTCGATCACGACCTGATCCACCGCGCGCTCCTCCTGCTCTTCCGTGTATTCGTTGCGGATCACGGCGATCTTCTTGCCGTTCTCCTCGTACACCTTGTCGAGCCAATAGTTAGGAGTATGGATGACCCCTTGCGCGTAGAGCCGCCGATAGAAGATCGGGAACGTGGTGCCGCCGGTGTCGTCGGCGACCTTCACGTCCGGCGTGACGATCTCGACGTTATTGCCCTTCGACGCGATGAAATCCGCCACGCCCGCGCCCGCATGCGTCGATACGCCGTCGTACACGAGCACGTTCTTGCCCGGCTCGACCTTGCCCGAGAGAATGTCCCACGAACTCACCGCGAGACCCTGCTCGACACCCCACGCGGGCACCTGACCCGTGAACGACGAGCCGCCCGTCGCGAGCACGACGATGTCCGGCTTCTCGGCCATGATCGTCTTGTCGTCGGCGGCGACACCGAGACGGCGATCGACGCCGAGGCGCTTCGTCTCCATGTCGAACCAGCGCACGATGCCGGCCATCTGCTCGCGCTGCGGCGCCTTCGCGGCGAGCATGATCTGGCCGCCGACGTAGTCGTTCTTCTCGAACAGCACGACGTCATGGCCACGCGAACGCGCGACACGCGCCGCTTCCAGACCCGCGGGCCCCGCGCCGACGACCACGACCTTGCGCTTCGGTCCGCGCGTCTTTTCGATGACATGCGGCATCGTCGCTTCACGCGAAGTCGCCGCGTTCTGCACGCACAATACATCGAGCCCGTTGTACTGACGGTCGATGCAATAGTTCGCGCCGACGCACTGCTTGATCTCGTCCTCGCGGCCGTCGCGAATCTTGATGACCATGTGCGGATCGGCGATCTGCGCGCGCGTCATGCCGACGAGATCGACCATGCCGTTCGCGAGCAGACGCTCGGCCTGACCCGCATCGCGAATGCTCTGCGCATGCATGATCGGCAGCTTCACGACCGACTTGATGCCCGCCGCGAGATGAACGAACGGCTCGGGCGGGAGCGCCATCGGCGGCATGCAGTTGGCGAGCGTGTTGTGCGTGTCCGCGCCGGAGCCGATCACGCCGATGTAATCGATGAGGCCGCTTTCGGACATCGCCTGCGCGATCTCCTTCAGGTTCTCGTGAGAGAGGCCGTCTTCGTGGAACTCGTCGCCGCACATGCGCAGGCCGACGCAGAAGTCCGCGCCGACCGCTTCACGCACGGCCTTCAGGACTTCGGTGCCGAAGCGCATGCGGTTTTCCAGCGAGCCGCCCCATTCATCGGTACGGAAGTTCGTGCGCGGACTCCAGAACTGATCGATCAGATGCTGATGCGCCGCAGAAATCTCGATGCCGTCCATGCCCGCATCTTTCACGCGCTTCGCGGCTGCCGCGAAGTCGGCAATGATGCGCTTGATCTCTTCCACTTCGATGATCTTCGCGTTGCCGCGATGCACCGGCTCGCGCACGCCCGACGGCGACATCAGATGCGGCCAGTGCTCGCCATGCCACGCGGAGCGGCGGCCCATGTGCGTTGCCTGGATCATGATGAACGCGCCATGACGATGCATCGCTTCGGCGAGTCGCGAGAGCGGATCGATAACCTTGTCGGTCGCGAGGTTCACCGACTTCCACCAGCCTTGCGGGCTGTCGATCGAAACCGGACTCGAACCGCCGCACACGGCGAGACCGACGCCGCCCTTCGCCTTCTCCTCGTAATAGCGGATATAGCGGTCGCCGGGCAGGCCGCCCGGTTCGGCATAGACCTCCGCGTGCGCGGTGCTGACGATGCGGTTGCGCAACGTGAGCTTGTTGAGCTGAAGAGGCTTGAAAAGGTTCGGGTAACGCATTGCGATCGACCTCGGAATGAATGTGCTTCGGGCTTGCGCTTACAGCGGCGACACTTCAAACACGCAGTGATCGTGTCCTTCGGCGGCGCATTGCGTTTCGATCGACTTCGAGCGCGGACCCTTTTTCGCGCTGTCGGGCGCTGTGTCGTTGACCCAGTCCATCGCGCCGGCGAACCAGCCCGCGAACATGTAGCAGAGCTTGCCCCGCTTGCCCGGCTGCTGAAGCACGAACGACGAGTGACGCAGATGAATGCGCGCATGCGACGTCGCCGGATCGGCCTCGACGATGTCGAACAAGCCCCAGCCGCGCTGCGACAGACGCTTCAGGTAATGCTCGAACACGGCCATGCCGCTGATGCCGTGCTTCTCGGCTTCCTTGTCGCACCAGTGATACGCGGACTTGTAGCCGGCCTTGTAGAGAATTTCGGCGTACGTCTCGCGGCCGAGCGCTTCCTCCACGGCGACGTGATTGTTCGTGAAGAAATGACGCGGCACGTAGAGCATCGGCAGCGCGTCGGTAGTCCACACGCCGGTTTGCGGATCGACGTCGATAGGCAGTTGAGGTTGCATCGCAGGGTCCTTTGTATTTGTCGTTGGTGATCAGACGTTCCAGACTTCGCCGAAGAAGCGCATCCAGTTCTCGCCCATCACCTTCTTGATGCGCGACTCGCTCCAGCCCGCCTTTTCCATCGCGGCGGTGAGGTTCGGAAATTCGCCGATCGTGCGGATGCCTTCCGGATTGACGACCTTGCCGAAGTTCGTCAGACGACGATAGCGGCCCTTGTCGTGCGTGATCCAGTCGAAGAATTCGGTGCTATAGCCTTGCGTGAAGTCCGTGCCGATGCCGACGTTGTCTTCGCCGATCACGTCGATCGTGTATTCGATTGCTTCGAGATAATCGTCGACGGTCGCGTCGGGGCCTTTCTTCAGGAACGGCGAGAACATCGTCACGCCGACGAAGCCGCCCGCATCGACGATCTCGCGCAGTTGATCGTCCGTCTTGTTGCGCGGATGATCCTTCAGACCCGAGGGGCAGCAATGCGAATACGTGACCGGCTTTTTCGAGCAGGCGATTGCGTCGGAAGAAGTCTTCGCGCCGACGTGCGAAAGATCCACCATGATGCCGACGCGATTCATTTCATGAATCACTTCCTTGCCATAACCCGACAGGCCGCCGTCCGGCTCATAACAACCGGTGCCCACGAGGTTTTGCGTGTTGTAGCAAAGCTGAACCACGTTGACGCCGAGTTCCTTGAACACTTCGATATAACCGAGGTTGTCCTCGAACGCATACGAGTTCTGAAAACCGAAGATAATGCCGGTCTTGTTTTCCTTTTTCGCGCGCAGGATGTCGTCGGTCGTGCGCACGAGCGTGAGAATTTCGCTGTATTCGCGGATTTGCTGCTTCATTTCCGCGATGTTGTCGATGGTCTTCTGAAAGTCTTCCCATACCGACACGGTGCAGTTCACGGCGGTCACGCCGCCTTTTCTCATGTCCTCGAACACGGAGCGCTCGAACTTCGAGATGTTCAGTCCGTCGATGATGATGCTGTCATTGTGGAGGGTGCTCATCTGGGTGTGCTCCGCATAGCCGGGTAGAGGGGAAAGACGCAGGTTTCGCGGGCCTTGCGGCGCCTGATCGATGCCTTCGTCGTTGCGTCTATTCTTGACTTTCGCCCTGCCGGTCAATTTACGAATTTAGACGTGTTCTTTACCTTTTCCGACATGCGCGTCTGTTTTCGACAAGTGGCGATCCGGGTTTCGGTGTAGCGCATGAATTCGGGCGTTGTGCTGCACTGCATCGGAACGATCGTGCGCTGCGGCAGTGCGCGGCTATGTCGTATGGCCCCGCGTTTGTGCGCGCCCGCAGCGAAGCAATGTGCGAGGCCTCGCGTGCTCAGGGTTTAGCCTGATGGCATGGTAGTTGCACTCGCAACCAAAATTGCAAAAGTGGTGAAGCGCCGCATCGACGGCGCCAACAATCGATTCCAAGGAATCAGTTCTCACATGTCCTCCGACCGCACGGCGTCGTTGTCACACTTCGCGTTCATGCCGCTTCCCAACTTCACGATGATCGCGTTCACCAATGCGATCGAAGTGCTGCGCATGGCGAACTACCTGACCGGGCAGCCGCTTTATCGATGGTCGATCGTGAGTCCGGACGGCGGCCCCGTGACGGCGAGCAACGGCCTCTCCGTCGATACCGGACCGGTCGATTGCGTGGGACAGCCTGACATCGTGTTCGTGGTCGGCGGTATCGACGTGCAGCGCGCGACAACGCCCGCGCATCTCTCTGCCTTGCGCCGCTTCGCGCGCACGGGCAGCGTGCTCGGCTCGCTTTGCACCGGCACCTATGCGCTGGCGCGCGCGGGTCTGCTCGCCGGATATGCGTGCGCGATCCACTGGGAGAACATGTCGGCGCTCAAGGAAGAGTTTCCCGACACGCGCTTTCTAAAAGAGTTGTTCGTGATCGACCGCGATCGCGTGACGTGCACGGGCGGCGTCGCGCCGCTCGACATGATGCTGAATCTGATCGCCGCGCGCGTCGGCACGGCGCGGGTCACGCAGATCGCCGAGCAGTTCATCGTCGAACATGTGCGGGATACGAGCGCGCAGCAGCGCATGCCGCTGGTGGCGCGTCTCGGATCGGCGAACAAGTCGCTTTTCGAAGTTATTTCGCTGATGGAGAACAACATCGAAGAGCCGTTGTCGCGCGAAGAACTGGCGCGGCTGGCGGGCATGTCGCAACGGCAATTGCAGCGGCTATTTCGCGAGCATCTCGGCATGACGCCGACGCATTATTATTTGACGCTGCGTTTGCGGCGCGCGCGCGAACTGCTGCTGCAGACCGACATGTCGATCATGCATATCACGATGGCGTGCGGCTTTCAGTCGGCGTGCCATTTTTCGAAAAGCTATCGCGATGCTTTCGGCACGGCGCCGACGCGCGAACGGCGCAAGCAGGTGCCACCGCTTTCCTCCGTCTCCGCGATGGTGGCGTGATCGTTCAGATTGTTCAGATCGACATGTGAAGCCGCGTTTCGCAGACTTCGCATCCGCCGACTCTTTCCGTCCGGAACACGCCGTCCAGCGCGAAGCCGAGCGCTTTATAGAAGCGCAAGCCGTGCGCGTTTTCTTCCAGCGCCCAGAGCGTCATTTCCCGATAGCCTTCGCTCGCCGCGGCGTTGATTGCTTCGTCGATCAACATCCTGCCCGCGCCTTGGCGCCAATGCGCCGGATCGATATAGACGGCTTCGATCTCCGCGTCCGTCCTGCCTTTGTCGTGGTCACGCGAAGGACCCCATGCGATCCATCCGAGCATGACGTCGTTGCGTTGCGCGAGCATCACGCGTGGCGTGTTGCGCGCGATCATTTCGGTCCATAGGGCCCGGCGTTTTGCAACGGAAAGGGAATCGAGAAATTCGGCGGGAAAGATCGAACGATAAGCGGCCTGCCAGGCCCTGACGTGGATGCGCGCGATTTCCGCGGCGTCGTCGGGGCGCGCGAGGCGGAAGGTAAGCGCAGTGCGGAGATATTCGGCCTTCATGCGTCAAGTATGACGCGGATTTGGTTTTTGTTTGCTTGTGGTTTTGCCGGATTTCGGAATCCGGATTTGCTTTGGACTTCGGGGAATCCTGTTTTCGCGTCGGTCTATTGGCATTGCCCCTGTGCGGGGCGGCAGCCACTTTCTTTGCTTGCTGCAAAGACAGTAACCAAAGAAAGCAGCTTTTATCGCGCACGGCGTGGGGGCTTTTTGAGGCTTCGAAGGTGTGAGTGAAACTTGCTTTCGTGTCGGTTTATTAGCGTTGCCCCTGTGCGGGGCGGCAGTCACTTTCTTTGCTGCTGCAAAGAAAGTAACCAAAGAAACAGCTATCCCCAGCCTAAGCACTTCATGCCGGCCGCGGCACAGGCGATTGACCTAATGGCCCCCAGAGTAGCAAGTGCCCTCACAAAACTCACTCGGCTTGGCTCGCGCACGGTCTGACATATCGCACCACACAACAAGTTGGTTCAGCACGAAATAGCGCCGGCCCGCTTCGCGGCCGATGGGTCAATCGGGGGGGCGGGCCGCGTGCGCTTCTTTCTCGCTGGTTTCCCTCGCATACCCAACGGCAGCGCGCAGCGCTGTGCCGATGCTATTTCGTGCTGAACCAATCTGGCGGGAGGCGCGATGCGGCACACCGTGCGCGAGCCAAGCCCGATTGGGCCTGTGAGGGCGACACTTAGGCGAGGGCCAACTTGAGGGAGAAAATTGGCCAAGTTGCGTGTGACCGCGGGCCTGAAAAGCTGCTTTCTTTGGTTACTTTCTTTGCAGCAGCAAAGAAAGTGACTGCCGCCCCGCACAGGGGCAACGCTTATAAACCAATAACAAATCGGGATCCGGCGACACAACGAAGCCCCCGAACCCCAAGTGCCAAAATCCACCCTCAAGCCGCTTTCAACACCCCATGCGGATCGATAACAAACTTCCTCGGCGCACCGCCATCAAACTTCCGATATCCATCCGGCGCTTCATCAAGCGAAACGACCGTCACATTGACGATATCCGCAATCGGCAAACGGTCCCACAAAATCGCCTGCATCAGATTGCGGTTGTACTTCATCACCGGCGTCTGTCCGGTATGGAACGAGTGCGACTTCGCCCAGCCGAGACCGAATCGGATGCTCAAACTGCCCTTCCTCGCGGCGGCATCGACCGCGCCGGGATCGTCGGTCACGTAGAGCCCCGGAATGCCGATCGCGCCCGCCGCCTTCGTGATCTCCATCAGCGAGTTGAGCACCGTCGCGGGCGCTTCGTGACCGCTGTCGCTTCCGTGGCCGTGCGCCTCGAAGCCCACGCAATCGACCGCGCAATCCACTTCCGGCTTCCCCAGAATCTGCTCGATCTGCTCGCCGAGCGTCGCATCCTTCGACAGATTGATCGTCTCGAAGCCCATCGCGCGCGCGTGCGCAAGACGCTCCTCGTTCATGTCGCCGACGATCGTGCACGCCGCACCCAACAGCCGCGCCGATGCCGCCGCCGCCATGCCGACCGGACCCGCGCCCGCGATATACACCGTCGAGCCCGGCCCCACGCCCGCCATCACGGCGCCGTGATAACCCGTCGGAAGAATGTCGGAGAGGCAAGTGAGGTCGCGGATTTTCGACATCGCCTGCGCCTTGTCGGGAAACTTCAGCAGATTGAAATCCGCGTACGGAACCATCACGTATTCCGCCTGGCCGCCGATCCAGCCGCCCATGTCGACATAGCCATACGCGCCGCCCGCGCGCGACGGATTCACGTTCAGGCACACGCCCGTGTGCTGCGCCTTGCAGGTCGGACAACGGCCGCACGCGACGTTGAACGGCACCGACACGAGATCGCCGACCGCGAGCGTCTCCACATCGCGCCCCACTTCGATGACCTCGCCCGTGATCTCATGGCCGAGCACAAGGCCGACCTGCGCTGTCGTGCGGCCGCGCACCATGTGCTGGTCCGAGCCGCAAATATTGGTGCTGACGACTTTCAGAATGACACCGTGGCCGATGTCGCGGCCGCGTGGATCGACCATTTTCGGATAGTCGATGGACTGCACTTCGACCTTGCCCTGCCCCAGATAAACGACGCCGCGATTGCTGCTCATTGATCGTCTCCATGTCTCGTGGACGGCACGCGCGGTGCATCTCGACGATGACCACGCCCGTGCAACGAGGGTAGCGCTGTCGCCGAAGCGCGACTGTCACTCAATGCGACGCGCGTTTGACTGAAACCGACATCGTCTGTTTTTATTGATTGACCGTTCAATATAAAAAAACTAGTATCGGCGCAATCCTTCGGTAACGGAACACCATGCCCAAGCTCGGAATGCGCGAGATCCGCCGCGCGCAACTCATCGACGCCACGCTGCACACCATCGACCAGTCGGGGCTCGCGGGCGCGACGCTCGCCTCGGTCGCGCAGCGCGCAAGCACGTCGACGGGAATCGTCAGTCACTATTTCGGCGACAAGGACGGCCTGCTCGAAGCCACGATGCGTCATGTGCTGCGCTCGCTATGGCAAGGCACGTCGCGCCGGCGCAAGGCCGCGAAGCCCGATCCGCGCTCGAAGCTGCGCGCGGTCGTCGCGGCGAATTTCGACGTCGAACAGGTGAACGGACCGGTCATGAAGACGTGGCTCGCGTTCTGGTCCGAAAGCATGCACAAGCCGGAGTTGCGGCGGCTGCAGCGCGTGAACACGCGGCGTCTGCATTCGAACCTGTGCGCGGATTTCTCCAGAGCATTGACGAAACCGGCCGCGCGCCGGGCCGCGAGCGGTCTCGCCGCATTGATCGACGGCCTGTGGCTGCGCGGCGCGCTCGCGGGCGAACCGTTCGATACGAAAGGCGCGCTGCGGCTCGCCTACGACTACATCGACCTCGTGCTGGACGCGCGCGGTTGAGCCAACAATTTTGAAGGAGCGCGACATGTCCGCATTCGGAGAGCAACGGCTTTACATCGGCGGCGAATACGTCGATGCGACGAGCGGCGAAACCTTCGACACGCTCGATCCCGCGACGGGCGAAACGCTCGCGCGCGTGCAGCAGGCATCGCAGGCGGATGTCGATCGCGCGGTGCGATCGGCGCGTGAAGGCCAGCGCGAATGGGCCGCGATGACCGCGATGCAGCGCTCGCGCATCCTGCGCCGCGCGGTCGATCTGCTTCGCGCGCGCAACGACGAACTCGCCGCGATCGAAACGCGCGACACCGGCAAGCCGATCGCGGAGACGCGCGCCGTCGATATCGTCACGGGCGCGGATGTCATCGAGTATTACGCCGGGCTCGCGACGGCCATCGAAGGCGAGCAGATTCCGCTGCGCGAATCGTCGTTCGTCTATACGCGGCGCGAACCGCTCGGCGTGTGCGCGGGTATCGGCGCATGGAATTACCCGATTCAGATCGCTTGCTGGAAGTCCGCGCCCGCGCTCGCCGCAGGCAACGCGATGATCTTCAAGCCGAGCGAAGTCACGCCGTTGACCGCGCTGAAGCTCGCCGAAATCTATACCGAAGCGGGCGTGCCCGCGGGCGTGTTCAACGTCGTGCAGGGCGATGGCCGCGTCGGCGCCATGCTCGCCGAACATGCGGGCGTCGAGAAGATTTCGTTCACGGGCGGCGTCGAGACGGGCAAGAAAGTGATGGCGCGCGCGGGCGGCTCGACGCTCAAGGACGTGACGATGGAACTCGGCGGCAAGTCGCCGCTCATCGTGTTCGACGATGCGAACCTCGAACGCGCCGCCGATATCGCCATGAGCGCGAACTTCTTCAGCTCGGGACAGGTATGCACGAACGGTACGCGCGTGTTCGTGGAGCGCGGTGTCATCGACCAGTTTGAAGCGTTGATTCTCGCGCGTGTGAAGCGCATTCGCATCGGCGCGCCCGATGATCCCGACACCAACTTCGGGCCGCTCGTGAGCGCGGCGCAATTGCAGAAGGTGCTCGGCTTCATCGAGAGCGGCAAGCGCGAAGGCGCGCGGCTCGTCGCGGGCGGTACGCGCATGACCGATGGCATTTTCGCTCGCGGCCAGTATGTCGAGCCGACCGTGTTCGCCGATTGCCGCGACGACATGCGCATCGTGCGCGAGGAAATTTTCGGTCCCGTGATGAGCATTCTCGCGTTCGATGACGAAAGCGAAGTCATCGCGCGCGCCAACGATACGGACTACGGTCTCGCGGCGGGCGTCGTGACGGAGAACCTGTCGCGTGCGCATCGCGTGATTCATCGGCTCGAAGCGGGCATCTGCTGGATCAATACGTGGGGCGAATCGCCGGCGGAAATGCCCGTGGGCGGCTACAAGCAATCGGGCATCGGGCGCGAGAACGGCATTACTACGTTGCATGCCTATACGCGCGTCAAGTCCGTTCAGGTCGAGCTCGGCCCCTATCAGCCCGTGTTTTAAGGAGCATTCTCGATGAGCGCGAACGAATACGACTACATCGTCGTCGGCGCGGGATCGGCGGGCAACGTGCTCGCGTCGCGTCTCACCGAAGACGAGGACGTGACCGTGCTGCTGCTCGAAGCGGGCGGGCCGGACTATCGCTTCGACTTTCGCACGCAAATGCCGGCGGCGCTGGCTTATCCGCTTCAAGGGCGGCGCTATAACTGGGCGTACGAAACCGAGCCTGAACCGCATATGAACAACCGCCGCATGGAATGCGGGCGCGGCAAGGGGCTCGGCGGATCGTCGCTCATCAACGGCATGTGCTATATCCGCGGCAATGCGCTCGACTACGACAACTGGGCGTCGATGCCCGGCCTCGAAGACTGGAGCTACCTCGACTGCCTGCCCTATTTTCGCAAGGCCGAGACGCGCGACGTCGGCGCGAACGCGTATCACGGCGGCGATGGCCCCGTGCATGTCACGACGAGCAAGCCCGGCAACAATCCGCTTTTCGCCGCGATGGTCGAGGCCGGCGTACAGGCGGGCTATCCGCGCACCGAAGATCTGAACGGTTATCAGCAGGAAGGTTTCGGGCCGATGGATCGCACCGTAACAGCGAACGGACGGCGTGCAAGCACGGCGCGCGGGTATCTGGATCGCGCGAAACATCGCGAGAATCTCACGATAGTTACGCATGCAACTACCGACCGCGTGTTGTTCTCGGGCAAGCGTGCGATCGGCGTCGCGTATCTGCAGGGCGGGCAGCGTGTCACGGCGCACGTTCGGCGCGAAGTGCTCGTGTGCGGCGGCGCGATTGCTTCGCCGCAGTTGTTGCAGCGCTCGGGCGTGGGGCGGCCGGCGTGGCTGAAGGAGCTGGAGATTCCGGTGGTGCACGATCTGCCCGGCGTCGGTGAGAACTTGCAGGATCACCTCGAGATGTACATGCAATACGAATGCAGGGAGCCCGTGTCCCTGTATCCGGCGTTGCAGTGGTGGAATCAGCCGGCGATCGGGCTCGAATGGATGCTCAACGGCACGGGCATCGGCGCGAGCAATCAGTTCGAAGCAGGCGGGTTCATCCGCACGCGCGACGACGATCTCTGGCCGAACATCCAGTATCACTTTCTGCCGGTGGCGATCAACTACAACGGATCGAACCCGATCAGGATGCATGGCTTTCAGGCGCATGTCGGATCGATGCGCTCGCTAAGCCGTGGCCGCGTGAAACTCAAGTCGCGCGATCCGCAAGCGCATCCGGGCATTCTTTTCAACTACATGGCCGATCCACTCGACTGGCGCGAGTTCCGCGATGCGATTCGTATCACGCGCGAGATCATGCGTCAGCCTGCGCTGGACCGGTATCGGGGACGCGAGCTTCATCCTTCCGACGACCTGCAAAGCGATGCGGAACTCGATGCGTTCGTGCGAGCGAAAGCGGAGACGGCTTTTCACCCTTCCTGTTCGTGCAAGATGGGCTATGACGATATGGCTGTCGTCGATGGCGAAGGACGCGTGCACGGGATGGAAGGACTGCGCGTCGTCGATGCGTCGATCATGCCGCAGATCACGACCGGGAATCTCAATGCGCCGACCATCATGATGGCGGAGAAGATTGCGGATCGGATTCGGGGATTGCAGCCGTTGGAGCGCGTTGCTACGCCCTACTTCGTGGCGCATGGGAAGCGGGCGCGGGGAGGTGGATCGTTGCGGAGGGAGCCGATGGAGAGGGTGTGAGGGGCTTGGTTCTCCCGCCCACGCGGAGCCAGATCACCCTCGCGAAAAATCCATCAACCGCCAAACCGCGCGCGCGCCGCCGCCGCAACCTGCATCAACGCCTCCACGCTCAGGCGCGCAGCAATCGTCTTCACATACTCATGATGCCGCGCTTCGAGCGGCGCATCGAGATACTGCGCGTGCAGATAGCGAATCAGCGCAATCCGCCGATGCTTCAGCGCGATGCTCCGATCAAGCAACGCGAGCGCCGCGTCCGCGTCGTGTTTCTTGCACGCACGCTCGGAGAGTCGCGCGGCGGCATCGCGCGACGCGTTCATCGCATGGACGCGTGAAAAGCAGCGGCATTCAAGCGCCACGCCTCGAAATCCGCACGCCGCCAGTCGAGTTCGAGCCCCAGCCGCTTCGTGCCTTCGCGAATCTTCGGCTTGTGCAGCGTGAGCGTGATTGCATCGAGCGCGGGCCATTCCTCGAACGACAGCGCGGCAATCTCCACCGCGAGCGTTTCCAGCAATCGCGTATGCGCCTTCGCTTCGAGAAAGGCACTCACGCGATTGCACCACGCTTCGTAATCGATGAGACCATCGTCCGATTCATGCGGCATCCCGCGATAGCGCAGGCTCGCATCGATGCAGACGACTTGCGGCCCTTCATGCTCATGTTCGTACAGGCCGACGCGCGTCTTCACGATCAACTCGTCGACGATCACGCGCCAGCCCTGTCCACCCGCTTCGAGCGGTTCGAACGGCTTCATGAAAGAAGCGGCTCGGCGGCGTCGAGCATGATCTTCACGAAGTAATCCGCGAAGCTGCGGCGCACGATCATCTCGAAGCGATCGCCGCCGAGCGGCACGAGCGTGAGAGAGGCCTTGAAATAGTGGCTCTGCGCGCACTGCCCCGCGCCGAAGACCTGCGGATGCAGATCGAGCGGACAGCCGCGCGCAAGCACTTCACGCGTCTTCGGGCCGTCGATTTCGAGCATCGTATAACCGCTGCCGATATCCACCGCCGCCGAGAACTGGCCGACGAACGCCTCGCGCAACTTCGCTTCGAGCGGTGCGGGACGCGACGCATCGTGCGACGCATCCGAACACACGAGCCATTCGTCGGGGCCGAGCCACAGCATCGTGTAGCCGTTGCCGCGCGCGACGGTGTTCGCCTTCTCCGGCGGCGTGCAGCCGATCACGTTCTGCACTGCCTTCACGAACGCCGCATCACGCGTGTCGCCACGCACGTTCACGAGTTCGAGAAACGGCCGCTCCGTCAGACGAAACTTCTTCGGCGAGCCGCTTTGATGCGCCTTCATCAACGCATCGGCGCCGACGAGCGGGGACTCCTGCCAGGTGCCCGTGAGGCCTTGCCCGCCGATGGCGCGGTCGACGACCGTCGCGGATGCCTTGATCTCATTCAACATGCTGACGTGCTCCTTCGCTGTCGTAGAACACCGAACTGGTGATCGTTGCGTTGACCCGCTTGCCGTTCGCGAGCGGAATCATGACCGATTCGCCGATCTTGTCGAGACCGCCCTTCACGACGGCCAGCGCAATCGAGCGCTTCAAAATAGGGCTGTAATAGCTCGACGTGACATGACCGAGCATCGGCGCGGTATCGCCCTGAAACGGACCCGCGACGATCTGCGCGCCTTCCGGAAGCACGAACGCGGGATCATCGGTCAGGAGTCCGACGAACTGCTTTCGCCCTTCTTTTGCCGTATCCGAACGCGTCAGCGAACGCTTGCCGATGAAGTCCTTCGACTTCGCGACCAGCCCGCCCATGCCGAGGTCGTAAGGCGTCATCGAACCGTCCGTATCCTGGCCGACGATGATGTAGCCCTTCTCCGCGCGCAGCACGTGCATCGTTTCCGTTCCGTACGGCGTGATGTCGAATTCCGCGCCCGCAACCATGAGCGCTTCCCACACCGCACGTCCGACATTGGCCGGCACGTTCACTTCATACGCGAGTTCGCCCGAGAAGCTGATGCGCATCACGCGCGCCGACGCGCCCGCCACCGTGCCATCGCGATAGCTCATGAACGGGAACGCCGCGTTCGCGAAGTCGATGTCGTGGCACACCTTCTGCAACACCTTGCGGCTGTTCGGGCCGACGACCGCGAAGGTCGCCCAATGATCCGTCACCGATGCAAGCCGCACGCGCATGTCGGGCCATTCCGTCTGCAGCCAGCGTTCGAGCCACGTCAGCACGCGCGCCGCGCCGCCGGTGGTCGTCGTCATCATGTAATGCTGTTCGCCCAGGCGCACCGTGACGCCGTCGTCGAAGATCATGCCGTTTTCGTCGAGCATCAGGCCATAGCGGCACTTGCCGATTTCGAGCTTGCTCCACGGATTCGTGTACATCCAGTTCAAGAGCTTGGCGGAGTCCGGGCCCTGAATGTCGATCTTGCCGAGCGTCGATGCATCGAGAATGCCGACGCTCCGACGCACCGCCAGCGATTCGCGCGCAACCGCCGCGTGCATGTCTTCACCGGCCTTCGGGTAGTACCACGGACGCTTCCAGTTGCCGACGTCCTCGAACATCGCGCCGTTCTCGACGTGCCATTCGTGAATCGCGGTCTTGCGCACCGGATCGAGAAACTCGCCCAGCTCGCGGCCCGCGAAGGTGCCGAAAGTGACGGGCGTGTAGTTCGGGCGGAACGTCGTCGTGCCGGTCTCGGGAATCGTCTTGCCGAGCGCCTGCGCGAGAATCGCCATGCCGTTGATGTTGCCGAGCTTGCCCTGGTCCGTACCGAAGCCCATCGCCGTATAGCGCTTCACGTGCTCGACGGATTCGAAGCCTTCACGCGCCGCCAGATAGATGTCCGCTGCGGACACGTCGTTCTGGAAGTCCACGAACTGCTTCGGGCCGCGCGTCGACATGTCCCGGTCGCCGACGATCCACAGCGGTATCATCGGGGCTTCGACGATTTCAGCGACCTGCACCGGATTCGGCTTCACGACGATATGACCCGCCGCACGCGCCGCTTCCGCGCCCGCATCGCCGCCGAAACGGATGCCGCGCGCCAGCGAGAATTCGCCCGCGCATGCGCCGACGCTGCTTTCGAGCTGCATCGCCTTGCCCGGAACGAAGCACGCCTTTTCTTCGTGCCAGTGCGCCTTGCCGCCCGATTGCGCGAACAGGTGGAGCACCGGGCTCCAGCCGCCCGACAACGCGACGAGATCGCATTGCAGTTCCGTCTGCTTCTGGCCGACCTCGCCCTTCGCATACGAAGCCACTTCCACCGACGCGACGCGCAGCTTGCCGCGCGCAACGGTGATCACCGCGTCGTTCATCACGCGCACGCCGTAGCGGCGCGCCGCCGCGGGCAACGTGCCTTTCGATTCGGCCGGACGCGGATCGACGACGGTCACTTCGGCGCCTGCCGATTTCAGATCGAGCGCGCATTGATACGCGTCGTCGTTGTTCGTGAAGACGACGGCCCGACGACCGGGCAGCACCGCATAGCGATGCAGATACGTCGACACCGCCGACGCCAGCATGACGCCCGGCAGATCGTTGTTGCCGAAAACGATGGGACGCTCGTGCGCGCCGGTCGCGAGCACCACGCGCTTCGCACGCACTTTCCACAGCAGTTCGCGCGTGCCCTTGCGGCGCGACACGGGCAGATGTTCCGTCAGGCGCTGCGTGATCGTGACGAGGTTGTGATCCTGATAGCCGAACGCCGTGCTGCGCGCGAGGATCTTCACGTCGGGCATCTTGCGCAGTTCGGCTTCGATTTTCTGCGCCCATTGCAGCGCGGGCTTGCCGTCGATCTCCGCGCGGCACGACAGGAGCGAGCCGCCGAGTTCGCGCTGATCGTCGACCAGAATCACGCGCGCGCCCGACAGACCCGCCGCATGCGCAGCCGCGAGACCCGAAGGCCCGCCGCCGACCACGAGCACATCGCAGTGCGCGAAGCACTTGTCGTAACGATCGGCGTCGAGCTGTTTCGGCGCTTCGCCGAGACCCGCCGCATCGCGGATCACTTCTTCGTACTTCGGCCAGAGTTTGCGCGGCCACATGAACGTCTTGTAGTAGAAGCCCGCGGGAATGAAGCGCGCGATCTTCTGATTGACCGCCATGCGATCGTTCTCGATGTTCGGCTTCGCGTTCACGCTCGCAGCAACGAGACCTTGATACAGCTCGACTTCCGTCGCGCGCGCATTCGGCACCGTGTACGCGCCGGTTTCGAGCTGCACGACTGCATTCGGCTCTTCCACGCCCGCCGTGACGATCCCGCGCGGACGGTGATACTTCCAGCTACGCGCGACGAAGCGCTCGCCATTCGCGAGCAGCGCGGACGCGAGCGTATCGCCTTCAAAACCCTGATACGTCTTGCCGTTGAACGTGAAGGTCACGGGAATCGCGCGATTGATGCGCCCGCCCGTGCCGAGTCGGTCTTTCTGGCTCATTTCGACGTGCCTCCGTTAGTCGTGTCCATCACAGCCAGAGGACGGTCGAACGTCTCGTAGCCTTGAATCTCGTATGAAACCGTATCGCGCTGCGCCTTGAACCAGCGGCGGCATCCTTGCGCGTGCATCCATTGCTCGCGATGCACGCCGCGCGGATTCTTGCGCATGAAGAGGTAGTCGCCCCATTCCTTGTCGGTGAGCTTTTCCGTGTCGAGCGGACGCGCGATATCCGCTTCGCCGCCGCACGAGAATTCGGTTTCGGCGCGCGGCCCGCACCAGGGGCATTCGATCAGCAACATGTCTTGTTCCTCGATGCGGTTAGTGAGCCACGGCAGCCGCGCCGTGTTCGTCGATGAGATGTCCGGTATAGAAGCGATCCAGCGAGAACGGCGCGTTCAACGCATGCGGCTCGTCCTTCGCGATGGTGTGCGCATACGCCCAGCCCGAACCCGGCGTTGCCTTGAAGCCGCCCGTGCCCCAGCCGCAGTTGAAGTAGAGACCCTTCACGTCGGTCTTGGAGATGATCGGGCACGCATCCGGCGAGACGTCGACGATGCCGCCCCACTGCCGATTCATGCGCACGCGCGAGAACACCGGGAACATTTCGACGATCGCCTCCAGCGTGCCTTCGATGATGTGGAAGCTGCCGCGCTGACCGAAGCCCGTGTACTGATCGACGCCCGCGCCGATCACGAGATCGCCCTTGTCGGACTGGCTGATGTACGCGTGCACCGCGTTCGACATCACGACCGTATTCACGACCGGCTTGATCGGTTCAGACACGAGCGCCTGCAACGGATGGCTTTCGAGCGGCAGACGCACGCCGGCCATGTCGGCGAGCGTCGTCGTGTTGCCCGCCGCAACGACCGCGACTTTCTTCGCCTTGATGAAGCCCTTCGTCGTATCGACGCCCGTCACCTGATTGCCGTCGCGGCGAATGCCGACGACCTGGCAGTTCTGGATGATGTCGACGCCCGCCTGATCCGCGCCGCGCGCGAAGCCCCACGCGACCGCATCGTGCCGCGCCACGCCGCCGCGACGCTGAATCGACGCGCCCAGCACCGGATAGCGGCTGTTGAGGTTGATCGTCGGCTCGATTTCCTTGATCTGCTGCGGCGTGAGGAACTCGGCATCGACGCCGTTCAGGCGGTTGGCGTTCACGCGGCGCTCCGTGTCGCGCACGTCCTGCAGCGTGTGCGCGAGGTTCATCACGCCGCGCTGCGAGAACATCACGTTGTAGTTGAGGTCTTGCGAGAGCCCTTCCCACAGCTTCATCGCTTTCTCGTACAGCGCGGCCGATTCGTCCCACAGATAGTTCGAGCGCACGATGGTCGTGTTGCGCGCCGTATTGCCGCCGCCTATCCAGCCTTTCTCCAGAATCGCGACGTTCGTGATGCCGTGCTCTTTCGCGAGGTAATACGCGGTCGCGAGACCATGACCGCCGCCGCCGACGATCACCACGTCGTACTCGCGCTTCGGCTCGGGACTTCGCCACTGGCGCTCCCAGTTCTCGTGATACGACATGCCGTTGCGCAAGAGGCTGAAGATGGAATAGCGGCTCATGGTGTTTCTCTTCCTTCGTGGTGTCCTGAATTCAGCATTCGATGACGTTGACGGCGAGGCCACCGCGCGACGTCTCCTTGTATTTCGTCTTCATGTCGGCGCCGGTTTCGCGCATCGTCTTGATGACCGAATCGAGCGACACGTAATGCGTGCCGTCGCCCTTCATCGCCATGCGCGCGGCGTTGATCGCCTTGATCGCGCCCATTGCGTTGCGTTCGATGCACGGAATCTGCACCAGCCCGCCGACCGGATCGCAGGTCATGCCGAGGTTGTGTTCCATGCCGATTTCCGCGGCGTTTTCCACTTGAGCGGGCGTGCCGCCCATCACCGCGGCAAGCGCGGCGGCGGCCATCGAGCACGCGACGCCAACTTCGCCCTGACAGCCGACTTCCGCGCCGGAGATCGAAGCCGTTTCCTTGTAGATGATGCCGATGGCCGCAGCCGTCAGAAGAAAGCGCACGATGCCTTCGTCGTTCGAGCCGTGCATGAACTTCACGTAGTAGTGCAGCACGGCGGGAATCACGCCGGCCGCGCCATTGGTCGGCGCGGTGACGACGCGGCCGCCCGCCGCGTTTTCTTCGTTGACGGCCATCGCGTAGAGATTGACCCAGTCGAGCATCGACAAGGGATCTCGCAGCGATTCTTCGGAACGCGAGCGCAACGAGGCGCTGAGATCGGCCGCGCGGCGCTTCACGTGCATCGGACCGGGCAACTCGCCGCGTTCCTTGCAGCCACGCTCGACGCACGCGGCCATCACGCGCCACACCGCAAGCAGGCCTTCGCGCACGTCGGCTTCGCTGCGATTCGCGCATTCGTTCTGCATCGTCACGTCCGCGATAGACAGACCTGTCTCCTGACAGACGCGCATCAGGTCGTCGCCGGTGCGAAACGGATGCGGCACGACGTTGCCCGCGCGCAGACCGTTCACGCGATCGCCTTCGCGATTCACGACGAAGCCGCCGCCGATCGAGTAATACTCTTTCTCGACGAGCAACTGGCCGTTCTCGTCGAACGCCTGAAAGCGCATGCCGTTCGGATGCACGATGCTCGATCCCGGCGCGCCCGGCATCAGCTTGCGATAGAAGCCGATGTGCTCGCGCTCCTCGAACGCGACTTCGTGCGTGCCGAGCAGCTTGAGGCGCTTCGACGCGCGAATGTCGGCGAGGCGCGGCGCGATCGTGTCGGGATCGATGAGGTCGGGCAGATTGCCTTCGAGACCGAGCAGCACGGCCTTGTCGGTGCCGTGGCCCTTGCCGGTTGCGCCGAGCGAGCCGAACAGCTCGGCGCGCACGCGGGTGACGAAGGCGAGCAGATTGGCGTCCTCGATATGCGACGCGAAACGGCACGCCGCGATCATCGGTCCGACGGTATGCGAGCTCGACGGTCCGATGCCGATCTTGAACAGATCGAAAACGCTGACGTTCATGGGCGAGTCCCTGGTTTGGCGTTGCGCACGATGCGCGACCGTGGTTTCGGTATGTCGCTCATTGCACCAAACCCTGAAAAGACCCGATAGAACAAAGACGCCATCGAAATGGGATCGCGGCGTCAGGGCTTCATCGCCGCCTGCTGCTTCGCGACGGTTATCGACGCCGATCGCGCTAACAGAGCATTTCGCATCTGGCGCGTTTTTGCGCACTTTCGTTGCACTTTCCTGATTTTTGAGACTGGTCCGAATCGCTGCGCGGGCATGCATCGGTATATTCCCTAGGTTCCCGGACGGACCGCGCCACGCGGCTTCCGTCCGCTTCCTCCTTGTCTCGCTTCTCTGGTTTGCATCGATGGAATCTCACGCTCTTCCCGATCAGTTCTTGAAATCCTGGGTTCTCGCTTTCCTCGTCGGCGTGGCTGTCGTCGGCACGCTTCAGGCAGCGGACCTTCTCGCAGTCGATCACGTGCTCACGCGCCAGGCGCCCGTCTGGGGCGCGCTCATGCTGCTCTGTTCGATCGATCCCGTGTTGCGCTACCTCGGCGTGTTGAAGGCCGAAGTCGAGCAGCGCTGGGGCGATTACACCATCGCGAGCCTGCTCGGACGCTCGACCGGCGCGCTCGTCGGCGGCGCCTTCGCCTGGGCGTTCGCCGTGCTCGGCGGCTGAAGGCCTTCGCTTTCCAGTCGTTCGCAATCACGCGGCGGCCGTCTTTCTGACACGCTCCCGGCGCTCGCGGGCGAGTGTTATGCTCGCTGGATAACCTCCAGCCGCATGTCTTCCGCATGAACGCCGCAGAGCCTCTTCCGCCGTCTTCCGTCGACGGTCAATCGAAATCGCGCATTCGCTTCGGCATCATCCTGCTGCCGAACTTCACGCTGACCGCGTTCTCCGGTTTCGTCGACCTGTTGCGTCTGTCCGCCGACGAAGGCGATTTCAGCCGTCCGGTGCGCTGCTCGTGGAGCGTGATCGGCGAGACGCTCGCGCCGGTGCGCGCGAGCTGCGGCATTCAGATCACGCCGTGGGAAACCTACGATCAGGCCGAGCCGTTCGATTACGTCGTCGTGGTGGGCGGCCTGCTGCATTCCGGACCCGCCACCAGTGACGCGACGCTGCAGTTCATCCGCCGCGCGGCCGCGTCGAATGCGACGCTCGTCGGCATGTGCACGGGCGTGTTCTCGCTGATGCGCGCGGGCGTGCTCGAAGGGCATCGCATCTGCGTAAGCTGGTTTCACTACTGGGATTTCATCGAGCGCTTTCCGCACGCCGACGAGAAATCATTGATCGCGGATCGCCTCTTCGTGATCGACAGAAGGCGCATCACGTGTTCGGGCGGGCGCGCATCGATCGATGTCGCCGCCGCCATTCTGCTGCGTCACTTCGAAACGGCGACGGTGCAAAAGGCGCTGCGCATCCTGCTCGTCGACGACATGCAGAAGGGCAACGCGCCGCAGCCGCATCCGCCCGGTCTCGCGCCCGCGACGCATCCGAAGGTGAAACGTGCGATCCTGCTGATGGAGCAGCACGTCGGACGTTCGCTCACGCTCGATGAACTCGCGCACAAGCTCGATCTGTCGACGCGGCAACTCGAACGCCTCTTCAAGGCGGAAACCGGCAAGGCGCCGCAGGCGTACGCGAAGCAGGTGCGGCTGCGCACCGCCGCGTGGCTTCTGACGAGTTCGGACAAGACGGTGGCGGATATCGCGTCGAGTTGCGGTTTCTCCGATGCATCGCATCTCGGCCGCGAATTCCGCAAGCAATTCGGCTTGCCGCCGATGATGTATCGCGAGCAAGGCGGCGCGCCGGATGCGCAGGAAGCCGATCAGGCAATGGACTACGACGAAACTTTCCCGGGCCGCGCCCAGGCGATCTAGCAGAATCTGTTCACGTTTTCCGCGGCTCATCAAACCAAGGAGGAACGGCATGGAGACTCACGGATTTTCGCAGGAAGAATGGCAGGTGCGGTGCGAACTGGCGGCGCTTTATCGCGTGATCGGCCACTTCCGCTGGACCGACATGATCTTCACGCACATCAGCGCGCGCGTGCCGGGAGCGGATCATCACTTTCTGATCAACCGCTATGGCGTGCTATTCGACGAGATGCGCGCATCGGATCTCGTGCGCATCGACAGCGAGGGACGTCCGGTCGAAGCGCGCGCAAGCGACGATCCCGCGCGCTATCGCGTGAATCCGGCGGGCTTCACGATTCACTCGGCCGTTCATATGGCGCGTCCCGATGTGGCGTGCGTCGTACATACGCACACGGCGGCGGGCGCGGCGGTATCGGCGCAAAAGCAGGGCCTTCTCCCCATCAGCCAGCATGCGCTGAAGTATTACGGGCATCTCGCCTATCACGACTATGAAGGGATCGCACTCGATCTCGCGGAACGTGACCGGCTCGTCAACGATCTCGGATCGCACAACGCCATGATTCTGAAGAATCACGGCTTGCTGACTTGCGGGAAGTCGATTCCGGAGGCGTTTCAGGAAATGTACTTTCTTGAAAGGGCCTGCGAGATTCAGATTCGCGCATTGGCGGGCCATGCGGAATTGAATCTGCCGTCGCAGAGGGTTTGCGAGTTGACGGCCGAGCAATATCGGCGGGACGAGTCCGACGGGATCATGGCGCTGCAGTGGGAAGCGGCGTTGAGGATGATCGAAGGCGCGAAGCCCGATTACCGGAGCTGACGCGCCTTCTTCGCATCACTGCGTTCAGTTGCCGGCGACGTAGGCCTTCACCGCCGGCAACCCATCCTTGCCATCGAACGTCTTCACACCCGCAAGCCATTTATCGAGCACCGCCGGATTCGCCTTGAGCCATTCACGCGCCGCCTTGTTCGCATCGGTCTTGTTCATGATCGGCAGCATCACGTGGTTCTCGATGTCCGTCGTGAACTGCAGGTTCGACACGAGCTTCGCGACATTCGGGCAGCGCGCATCGTAGTCCGTCGGCGTGACGCTCAGCACCTTCGCCTCGCCGTAGTTCGGACCGAACACGTCGTCGCCGCCGGCGAGATAGTCGATCTTCATCTGCACGTTCATCGGATGCGGCTCCCAGCCGAGGAACACGATCGGCTTCTTCTCGCGGATCGCGCGATTCACCTCGACCAGCATGCCCGCCTCGCTCGATTCCACGAGCTTGAACTTGCCGAGCCCGTACAGGTTGTTGTCGATCATCTTCTTGATGAGCGCATTGCCGTCGTTGCCCGGTTCGATGCCGTAAATCTTGCCATCCAGCTTGTCGTAGTTCTTCGCGATGTCGCTGAAGTTTTTGATGCCCGCCTGATACGCGTAATCGGGCACGGCGAGCGTGTACTTCGCGCCGGTCAGATTCGGTGTCGGCAGAACTTTGATTTGATTAGCTTTCCTGAACGAATCGATCATCGGGTCCATTGTCGGCGACCAGTAGCCGAGGAATACGTCGATCTGCTTGCTCTTCACGCCCGCGAACGTGATCGGCACGGACGCGATGGTCTTCGTCGGGTTATAGCCGAGTCCCTGAAGAATGGTCGATGCGAGTCCGGTCGTCGCGGCGATATCCGTCCAGCCGACATCGGCGAAACGCACGTTTTTGCATGCGGCGGGTTCGGCGGCATAGGCTCCCGACAAACCGGATATCAAAGCTGCCGCGATCCACAAGCGTTTCATCTATCTCTCTCCCGATTTTTTTAAGGCATGAAGCGGCCCGCGCGCGCGACCCGAAAGCCCGCGCGGACCGAAGAAAAAACAGACTGGAAAGACGTCAGGCCGACAAGCGGCGCTCCACGCTCGGCGCATGCCCGAACTGCGCGCGATACGCCTTGCTGAAGTGACAAGGCGAATGGAATCCGCAGATGCTCGTCACGCGCGCGATCGATGCATCCGTGTTGCGCAAGAGTTCACGCGCGCGGCGCAAACGCAGCGTCAGGTAGTAATGCGTCGGCGATACGTTGAGGAACATCTTGAACATGCGCTGCAAGTGCCGCTGCGACAGATGCACGAGGCGCGCGAGTTCTTCGAGCGACAGCGGCTCTTCGATATTCGCCTCCATCAGCCGCACGACTTCGACAAGCTCGGCGCGCGAGAAACCGACGCGCGCATCGACGGGAATGTGCTGGTAATCCGTCGATCCGCGTATGCGCTCGACGATGAACTGCTCCGACACCTGCGCCGCGTGCGCCTGCCCGAGCCGCATGCCGACGAGATTGAGCATCAGATCGAGCGGCGCGGTGCCGCCCGTGCAGGTCAGGCGATCGCGATCGATCACGAAGAGTTCGTCCGCGAATCGCACATGCGGGAAGCGCTTGTTCACCGGCGACATGTCTTCCCAGTGCAGCGTGCAGCGATAACCGTCGAGCAGCTTCGCCGCGAGCAGCGCATACGGCCCGGTGCAGATGCCGCCGAGCGGAATGCCCGCTTCATGCGCGCGCCGCAGGAGTTCGATCACCTTGTCGTCGACATAATCGGCGACATGCCAGCCCGCGCACACGATCAGCACGTCCGGCATGCCTGCCTCGTCGAGCGTCACGGTCGGCTTCACGGTGATGCCGTTGCTCGCGCGCGCGGGCTCGCCTTCCGGCGTGATGATCGACCATCGATAGTGCTGCTCGCGGCCCACGTAGTTGGCCATGCGCAGCACTTCGACCGCGCTCGTGAACGCGATCATCGAAAAGTTCGGCAAGGTGAGAAAGCCGAAGTGCGCGAGATTGGACAACGGTGAATCGGTAACCGCTGGAACGATCGCGTCGCGCTTCATGGGTCGATGCCTTCCTAGCTTTGTTGCGTCGCCGGTTCGCGGCGCACTTTCATCACGCTCTTCAGGCCGGCGAACAACGGGGCGCGCGCCATGCCGGGCGAACGTCCGAAGCTCTCGGTGATGCGGTCGAGAATGATCGCCAGCAACACCACCGACAAGCCGCTCTCGAAGCCGAGGCCGATATCCAGGCGCTGAATCGATGCAAGCACGTCGTTGCCCAGGCCGCCCGCGCCGACCATCGACGCGATGATGACCATCGACAACGCCATCATGATCGTCTGGTTCACGCCGGTCATGATCGAAGGCAGCGCGTTCGGAATTTGCACCTTGTAGAGCAATTGCCACGGCGTGCAGCCGAACGCCTGACCCGCCTCGACGATCTCGCGATTCACCTGCTTGATGCCGAGCGCGGTGAGACGCACGGCAGGCGGCATCGCGAAGATGACCGTGGCCAGAATGCCCGGCACGCGTCCGAGGCCGAACAGCATCGCGGCGGGAATCAGGTAGACGAAGGCGGGCATCGTCTGCATCAGGTCGAGGACCGGACGCACGGCCATTTCGACGTACTTGCTCTTCGAGGTCCAGATGCCGAGCGGAATGCCGAGCAAGAGACTGATGAACGTCGACGACAACGTGAGGCCCAGCGTGATGACCATCTGGTCCCAGAAGTTCGTCGCGTAGATCAGCAGCAGCGAAGCGAGCACGAACGCCGCGAATCGCCAGCCGACACGCCACAAGCCGATGCCGACGAAGATCGCCATCAACAGCCACATCGGAATGGCCTGCAGGCCGTGCTCGATCGCCGCGGCGAACGTTTCGATGACCTTGCCGATGGAGTCGAAGGTTTTCGCGTCGTGATCGAGGAGATAGTGGACGCCGTGGTCCACCCAAGTGCCAAGCGGAATGATTTCAGACATGGGAACCTCGATGGTGCGTAAGGACCTTCAGGACGTTGGTCTTGTTGATCGAACCGCAATACAGACCGTCGGCATCGACGACCGGCAGCGGCGCCGGGCTCGCGACCACGCGATTCACGACGTCGTCGAGCGCCATGCTGCACTCGACGCATTCGATGGGATTGATCTGCGGCGCGGCGTTGCCGTTCGCATCGCGCCCGACGAAGCCGCGGATGCGGCGCTGCGCATCCAGCACGAACGCGTAGTCCGCGCTGCCGTTGAGCGTCGCCGCGATGCTCGACGCGTCGATCTGCGGCGAGTGCCTGATGAGCGGCACGTCGTCCGTCTGCATCAGGTCGCCCGCGGTCAGATAGCGGCTCGTGTCGATGCCTTCGAAGAACGCTTCCACGTAGTCGTCGGCCGGATTGGTGATGATTTCCTGCGGCGTGCCGATCTGCACCACGCGGCCGCCTTCCATGATCGCGATGCGCGTGCCGATGCGCATCGCCTCTTCCAGATCGTGCGACACGAACAGAATCGTGCGGCGCTGCTCGCGTTGCAGTTCGAGCAGCACGTTCTGCATTTCCTTGCGCTTGAGCGGATCGAGCGCGGAGAACGCCTCGTCCATGATCATCAGCGACGGATTCACCGCCAGCGCGCGTGCAAGACCCACACGCTGCTGCATGCCGCCCGATAGTTGCGCGGGCAACTTCTGCGCGAACGGCGCCAGGCCGACTTGTTCGAGCACCGTCATCGCGCGCGCCTCGCGCTCCTTCTTGCCGACGCCCGCGACCTCGAGGCCGAATGCGGCGTTGGAAAGAACAGTGCGCTGCGGCATCAGTGCGAAGGACTGGAACACCATGCTCATGTCCTTGCGGCGCAGGGACGTGAGCTCCGAACGCGGCACGGCGGCCACGTCGCGGCCGTCGATCAGCACTTTGCCGGCCGTCGGTTCCACGAGCCGGTTGATGAGGCGGATCAGCGTGGATTTGCCCGAACCGGACAGACCCATGAGCACGAAAATCTCGCCTTCCTTGACGTCGAAGGAGACGTTATGGACGCCGACGATCTGTCCGGTGCGCTTGAAGACTTCTTCCTTCGTCGCGCCACCGGCCAGCATGTCCAGCGCCTGTTTGGGACTGTTGCCAAATACTTTGCACAGTCCTTCGACTACTACCTTGGGGGAATTCATCGAATATCTCCTGGCGTGGGCGGACGCTCGTCCGCGCTGTGCATACATAGTTGCCAGAAAAAAGTCACATCAGCCGACTATTTGCGACAACCACCTGTGGAAATACGACACCGGAATAAGGGCGAAAGTGCCAACTGATATGCGAAGCCTTGCTGGACAAGGGTTTGCGGGGAGCGAATAGAACGAACTTGCGCTTTTCGGCGTGTCGCGCAAATACAAGTCGCTGCGCCATTTTGCGATGCAGGCGCCTTGTGATGACGCTGTCAGCGAGTCGAAAGGAGTCGCGCGCGAGACGCGAATGGGAGATGCGTCCGGCAAAAAGCCGAAGCGGTGTGAAAACTGCTAGAAAAACTACAGGAAGAGGAAGAAGTGGCGGGCGGGTCGTACGGCGAGTGCCGTCGTATGTTGCTCGTGTTCTGTTTCCCGCGCCGCCTCAGCTACGCATTACAGACGGAAGCCGAAAGCCGTGCCGCGTGCCTTGCGCTGACGCTCGGATTCACGGAAACGTGCTTGATACGAATAGTCTTTGTCCATCGGCAGGTGCGCCGGTTCGAACATCGAAGCGAATTTTTGCAGCAGGGCGAAGAGGTAGCTCATGACTGACTCCGGTTAGCGGTAGAGGGTTTTCCCTTAGAAAGAAGTATAGGGTTAAGCCTTATGGATTTCTAGTGCAATGCAACATTTCTTGGAAAGAAATTTGGTAGTTTTTCTACCAAATTGCCGATTTGGCTTGCTCGAAAAAAAGGGTCAACCCGGAGAAGCCCATACGAACGGCTCCGATCGCCAGGACGAGCGAAAACGCGACACACCGCCGCACGGCGGGGTGTCGCGCGAATGTGACAGCGGGGATCAGTGCGCCGAAGAAGTGGCGCGATGGTGCGCGTGACGCGCGTGCTTTTTCGGCGCGGAATCGGGCTGCGCGGCGCTGACGGGCTGCACCGGCGCTGCGTCGGCGGAATCGCGGTGCATGCTGACGGTCGCCGAATCGGTGTCGAAAAGCGAGGCGAGCGTCGCCTGCTGGTTGAGCATCAACTGCTCCGTGCGGTCCTGCTGCAGCTTGCCGTCGCGGCTCATGCGCAGCAGCACGGCCGTCTGCGCAATGCCCGTCGCCACCGTGACGAGCATCACGCAGACGATGATCGTCAGCATCGTCTTCATGCGGCGCGCGTGGGCGGCGGCGGACGTGCGCTGCTCGGCGATCACCGCGTAGAGCGCGTCGATCGTGTCCGCGAAGGCTGTTGCGCGGGCGCGGTCGAGTTCAGGCGCGGCGGCATCGGGGGCGCTGGTCTTCGCAAGCGGCTCGGCGGCGATGCGTTCCCCGCGATCGCGTCGATCGCGTCGGTCGCTCGCGATCAGCGCCGAAGCGAGCACGGCCGGCGACGGCGATGCGCTCTCCGGCGCGACGCACGTGCTGATGTTCGCCGATCGCGTCGCGGCAGCGGCGATCGCTGCGGTCTTCACGGCGGATTGGCGCTCGTCCGGCTGCGGCGCATCGACGTTCGGCAGATCGTCCTGGAACAGGCCCGGCGCCGGCTCGACCGACGCCAGGCTCCCGCGCGCCGCGCGTTTCGCGACAGCGGAATCGGCCGCATTGCCGCCCGGCGACGCCGTCGCGCCATTCGATTGCACCGCCGCGAGAAACACGTCCGGCAACTCGAAACCTTCGAATGTGCCCTGGCGGATATCGGTGTTCATCGCCTGAACGTGCGCGCGTTCGGCGTCTTCGGCGAACAGGTCGAGCGTCGCGCCGCCGCGCGCACCTTCGCTCAACTGCGCGAGGCGCTGCGCCGAGCGCGCGGCGCGGGCGAGTTTCTTTTCGGTGTCGACACTGGCTCGCGTGGCCTGCGATTGATGCGTTTGCGCCGCACGCCGGCGCGCGTCGGAATCTCTCTTTACTGCGGAATCTGGCATAGGTTCGAAAGGCGGCGGCGTTTATCACCGGCGCGCAAGGCACACCAGCGCTCTGGCGATGATTTCGAGAGGCCGCATTGTCGCATGGCTGCGCGCGCAAACCAGCAACCTTCAGGCGATTTCAGGCCGCATCGTTCTCGCGAAACCGGCATGTTGTGTTCTCCTCGCGCCGAGAGGCTCAAAGACGCATCGCGCGCCGGGCCGCGTTTGCTATGCTTTCCAGTTGCGCAGGCCTCGCACGGCCGCGCGCCCATCGAAACAATCAGGTGTTCCTATGCAGGATCAGCAATCAAACGATTCGTCGCGCACGCCATCGACGAACCCGGAATCCGCCGCGCCGTTGCGCGCGCATTACGCGAACGTCGTGTTGCCCATCTGGCGCGGGCGCGGCTTCAACGCGGCGCTCGGCCTCGCGCATGAAGCCGTCGCGCCGGGCGATCACACGCCGTTGCCGCCGAAGCGCTATCGCGCGATGGCCTGCGCGCGCCAGCTATTCGTGTTCTCGGAAGCCGGCGATCTCGCGCACGCCGCGACGC
Source organism: Caballeronia novacaledonica (assembly GCF_900258035.1). Taxonomy (GTDB): domain Bacteria; phylum Pseudomonadota; class Gammaproteobacteria; order Burkholderiales; family Burkholderiaceae; genus Caballeronia; species Caballeronia novacaledonica. Next base: position 110,759 of record NZ_OGTP01000011.1, read on the forward strand.
TGTTCGAATCGCTGCGGCACTATTTTCAGGACAAGCGGAACGGCGGCTGGTTCTATAGCGTGGATGCAAGCGGCGCGCCGCTCGAGCGTCAGAAAGATCTGTACACGCATGCGTTCGTCGTTTTCGCGTGCGCGCATTACGCGAAGAAAAGCGGTTCCGCCGACGCCTTCGCGCTGCTCGATGAAACGTCGCGGCTCGTCGAAGCGCGCTTTTCGGGCGACGGCGATCTACTGAACGCGGCGCTGTCCGAAGATTTCGGCGCAACGATCGAAACGCCGTTGCAGAACCCGCTGATGCATCTCGCCGAAGCGTGGCTCGCCGCGCGCGAAGCAACCGGCGACGCCGCCTACGACAAGCGTCTCGCGCAACTCGCGCAATCCGTCGCGAATACATTCGTGCATGCGCAGAGCGGTTCCATCGCCGAATTGCCGATGGGCGCGGCGGGCAACCGGCTGGAGCCGGGTCATCAGTTCGAGTGGTATTTCCTGGCGCTCGGAAGCGGGCATCCGGCGTTCGAGGCGGCCGGGCTCAACGCGGGGCTCGCGCGCGCGTTCGATTTCGCGCAGCAGCGCGGCGTGGACAAGGAAACGGGCGGTGTGTATGCCGCCATCGACGAAGCCGGAAATGTGATCGACGGCACGCAGCGCATCTGGGCGCAGACGGAGTATCTGCGCGCGCTGGCCACGCGCGGCGATGCGCTCGGCGGGCAGATCGAGCGCTTTCGCGCGCGCTTTCTGCATGAAACCGGCTGGGTCGAATGCCGCTCGGCGCAGGGCGACATCATCCGCGCGGAAATGCCGTCGACGACGCCGTATCACCTCGCGACGTCGTACGCGGCATTGCCGCTCTGAGCCGACTCAGGCGAGCTGGAACACCGAGACAGCCGCCTTCAGTTGCCGCGTCTGTTCGTGCAAGGACGACGCGGCCGCCGCGGCCTCTTCGACGAGCGCCGCGTTCTGCTGGGTCATCTCGTCCATCTGCGTAACGGCCTGATTGACCTGCTCGATGCCCACGCTCTGCTCCAGCGACGAGGCGCTGATCTCCGCCATCATCTGCGTGACGCGTGAAATCGACGTCGATACTTCGCGCATCGCTGCGCCCGCGCGCTCGACGAGCACGGAGCCGTCGCTCACCTGCGCGACCGATTCGCCGATCAGTTCCTTGATCTCCTTCGCCGATTGCGCCGAGCGCTGCGCGAGGCCGCGCACTTCGCCCGCCACGACCGCGAAGCCGCGTCCCTGCTCGCCCGCGCGCGCCGCCTCGACCGCCGCGTTCAGCGCGAGGATATTCGTCTGGAACGCGATACCGTCGATGACCGAGATGATCTCCGCGATCTTGTCGGAACTCGACGCAATGCCGCGCATCTTCTCGACGACATCGTCCACCACGCTCGAACCGCGCGATGTCGCATTGAGCGCCTCGCCCGCGAGCGTGTTCGCCTCGCGCGCGTGTTCGGCGTTCTGACGCACCGTCGCGGTCAGTTCTTCCATGCTCGACGCGGTTTCTTCGAGCGACGCCGCCTGATTCTCCGTGCGCGCGGACAGATCCGCGTTGCCGCTCGCGATTTCATCGGCGCCGAAATTGATCGAATCCGACGTCTCGCGCACGGTCTTCACGGTGCTCGCGACGCTCGCCTGCATCGTCGCGAGACCCGCGAAAAGGCGGCCGATTTCGTTCGTGCCGCGATCTTCGATGCGCTCGTCGAGACGTCCCTTCGCGATGCGTTCGAAATGGCGGCCCGCCTCTTCCAGCGGCTGAATCACGCCACGGCGCAGCGCGACGTGCACGAGCGCGATGCCCGCGACGAGCGCCGCCAGAATCACGATGCCCACCGCGCGGAACCACGCGTAGCGCGTGTCGATCGACGAGAGATAGCCGCGGCCCGCTTCATCGCCGAAATTGACGAAATTCTGCTGTTCCGCGAGATAGCGATCCTGGAAACCCTGCGTCGGCTGATCGAGGAACGCCTGGATATTGCCGGCGTCGAGATACTGGACGAGCTCGCTCAGCGCCTTCGAGTATTCGGCGTATTTCGCCTGCAGCGCGGTCGTGCGCGCCGTGTTTTCGTCGCCGGTCTTCGGCGCGTTCAGGAACGCGGTGAACGACTTGTCCGCCGCCGCGATCTGCTCGCGCGCGTGCTGCACGATTTCCGTCGGCTCGGTGCCGCCGCGCACCATGCGCGTGCCCGCGCGCGACAGATTGATGCGCGCGTCCATCAGATGCTGCGTGGTCTTGTTGACCGCGTTGACCTGCTTCAAGGCGATATCGGACAGGCTGCCGACGTCGTCATGCGTGCGCGAGAGCGACCAGAAGCCGAGCCCTTCGGTCACCAGTTGAAAGAGACAGAACACCACCAGAACTGCGAGCAAACCCGATGAAACCTTGATCTTTCCGAACATCACTGGCACCCACGCTTTCCAAATTTAGGCCCGCTGCTGCGGGGACAGTGCGGGTTTACGGCAGTCGGGCCGGAAAGCTTGAATCGTTTGCCTCGAGATGGGTCTACACCAATGACGCACGCCAGCCGAAACGCACCATTGCACAATTTTTGCGTGACTTCCTTGCAGTGCGGCCGAACGCTTCCTATTGTCTTTGCAGGACGGCACCGAACCCACCAAGGAGTGTCCGAATGGCCGAAATAGTCGATATCGCGCGCGGTGCGCTGAATGCGCAACCGTTCAGCGCCTTGCTCGGAACCAAGCTGATGCAGGTCGATTCAGCGAGTCTCACGCTGTGTCTCACGATCAGGGACGAGCTGAGGCAACAACACGGCTACGTACATGGCGGGGTGGTGAGTTATCTCGTGGACAACGCGCTGACCTTTGCGGGCGCGCTGCGGCTCGGGCCGAAGGTCGTCACGGGCGAATACAAGATCAACTATCTGCGGCCGGCCGTTTCAGGCACGCTGATGGCCCGCGCGCGCGTCGTTCACGCGGGCATGACGCAGGCGACCTGCCAGTGCGACGTATTCGTCACCGATGGCGGCGCCGAGCGGCTCGTCGCGGTCGCGCAGGGCACGATTACGCGCATCGGCGAAGGCGTCTCCACCGAACCGGTTTTTCACGCCTGATTCCTCAATCCCCGTCCTCCAAAGCAAAAAACCTCGCCGTGGCGAGGTTTTTTGTTTGCCGCACGCGTGCGCTTACTGCGCGGCGACCGTCTTCTGCGTCTGCTCGCCCAAGCCCTGAATGCCGAGTTTCATCGTCTGGCCGGCCTTCAGATACACCGGATTCGGCTTCACGCCCATGCCGACGCCCGGCGGCGTGCCCGTCGAAATGACGTCGCCCGGCTGCAGGCTCATCACTTTCGACAGATACGCGACGAGTTGCGCGACCGTGAAGACCATCGTCTTCGTGTTGCCGTTCTGATAGCGCTTGCCGTCGACTTCGAGCCACAAATCGAGCTTCTGCGGATCGGCGACTTCGTCTTTCGTGACCATCCACGGACCGATCGGGCCGAACGTGTCGAAGCCCTTGCCCTTGTCCCATTGCGTGCCGTGTTCGAGCTGCCATTCGCGCTCGGAGACGTCGTTGATGACGCAATAGCCCGCGACGTAGTCGAGCGCGTTCGCTTCGTCGACGTACTTCGCTTCCTTGCCGATCACCACGCCGAGCTCGACTTCCCAGTCGGTCTTGACCGAGTTGCGCGGAATTTCGACGTCGTCGTTCGGGCCGCAAATCGCGCTCGTCCACTTGCCGAAGATGACCGGCTCGGTCGGCACGGGAAGGTTCGATTCGGCGGCGTGATCCGCGTAGTTCAGGCCGATGCACACGAACTTGCCGACCCGGCCGACGCACGGCCCGATGCGCGGATTGCCATCGACGACGGGCAGCGACGCGATATCGGCTGCGCGCAGTTTCGCCAGGCCCGCTTCGGTCAGCGTCGCGCCGGCGATGTCATCGACGATCTTCGACACGTCGCGAATCTTGCCCTCGGCGTCCAGCAAACCCGGTTTTTCCTGACCCTTGGGGCCGTAACGAAGCAGTTTCATCTGGTTTGATCCTCCTGGTTCGGATAAAGAATGCGCGGTTGGTCAGTTCGACCAGCCGCCATCGATGACATGAATCTGGCCCGTCGTGAACGACGATTCGTCCGATCCGAGATACAGCGCCAGCGCCGCGATCTCTTCGGCGCGGCCGACGCGTCCCATCGGCTGGCGCGCGACGAACGCCGCGTGAACCTGATCGACGCTCGCGCCCTGCGCCTTCGCCTGCTCCGCGATGCGGTCCTTCAGCGACGGCGACTCCACCGTGCCGGGACAGATCGCGTTGCAGCGCACGCCGCGCGTGACGAAATCGGCCGCGACGGACTTCGTGAGCCCGATCACCGCCGCCTTCGACGCACCGTACACGAAGCGGTTCGGCACGCCCTTCACGCTCGACGCCGCCGACGACATGTTGATGATCGAGCCGCCGCCCTTTTCCAGCATCTTCGGCAGGAACGCGCGAATCGTACGATACATCGCCTTCGCGTTCAGGTCGAAGGCGAAATCCCAGTCTTCCTCGCTCGCTTCGAGAATCGAGCCGGCGTGCACGAAGCCCGCGCAGTTGAAGAGCACGTCGATCGCGCCGATTTCGTCGGCGAGCGCGTTGATCGCTTGCGGATTTCGCACGTCGAGCGTGCGCACGTCGAACGGCTTGCCTTCGAGCGATCCCGTGCGGATGTCCGTGGCGATCACGCGCGCGCCCTCCGCCGCGAAAAGCTCGGCCGTCGCGAGCCCGATGCCTTGTCCCGCCGCCGTGATCAGCGCCGTCTTGCCTGCCAGTCTTTGTACCATCTACCGCTCCAGTCGAAAGTGTTTTTGAGACATGCCGGGTATAGCAGCCGTTTCAGAGGCGATAGAACGCGCGGGCGTTCGCGCCGAAAATCGCGGCTTGGTCGGCTTTTTCGAGATGCGACGTGAGGTTGCGGGCCGTGCTGTGCCATGCAGTGTAACTGCCGTTCATATCGAGCACGGGCCAGTCGCTGCCCCACATCAGGCGCTCGGGACCGAAATGTTCGAGAAGATGCGCGACGTAGGGTTTCAAGGTTTCGCCGGTCCAGTTCGCGTTTGCTTCTGTCGCGAGACCGGAGAGTTTGCAATGAATTCGTTGCGGCAAGGCGGCGAGTTGCGCGATGCCATCGGCCCAAGGTTGCCATCCGGATGACAAGCCGTCGCGGATCGGCGGCTTTGCGCCGTGATCGATCACGACGCGCAGCTTCGGATACCGCTCCACGAATTCGATCAGCGACGGCACATGCCGCGCGAAGATCAGCGCATCGAAAGCGAAGTCGAGGTCGATGAGGCGTTCGATCGCATCCTTGCGCGGCGCGTGCGCGATCCACGTGTCGTCGGGCAAGTCTTGCAGCATCGGGCGCACGGCCTTGAACTTCGGCTCGGGCGCGAATTCGTCGATGAACTTCGATGCATCGGGCGAATCGAGCGGAATCCAGCCGACGACACCGGCGATCGATTCTTCATGGCGCGCGAGATCGAGCAGATAGCGCGTTTCATCGAGCGTCGGCGCAGCCTGAACGACGACGGTTCGTTGAACACCGACAGACTCGCGAAGCGGCGCGAGATCGTCAGGACCGAACACGCGATACAGCGGCTTCATGTCCGGCGTGAGCCATCCATAATCGCCACGCGACGGATCCCAATAATGCTGATGCGAGTCGATGTTCATCGCGGCACCGGCGCGTTCGCGTGAAGCAGACCTTCGGCACGCAGCGCGTCCCATAGCGCGGACGGAATCGGCGTCGCGAACGATGCCGCGTTCTCGCGCACTTCATCCGGCGTGCGCGCGCCCATCAGCACCGTGGCCACAACTTTATGCGCATAAGGAAACTGGATGGCCGCCGCGGACAGCGCGACGCCGTGCGCACGGCACACGCGCTCCAGCTTGCCGACGCGCTCGACGATTTCCTTCGGCGCTTCGCCGTAGTTGAACTTGAGGTCGCCGTGCGCGTTCGCATCGAGACCGCGCGCGAGAATGCCCGAATTGAACGCGCCGCCGAGCAAAATGCTCACGCCGCGTTTTTCGCATTCGGGCAAAAGATCGTCGAGCGTGTTTTGTTCGAGCAGCGTGTAACGGCCCGCGAGCAATGCGCAGTCGATGTCGAATTCGGCCATCGCTTCCATCACGGCCGCGCCTTCGTTCACGCCGAGGCCCACGGCCTTCACGCCGCGAGACTGCTTCAATTCTTCGAGCGCGCGAAAGCCGCCTTCATCGGCGAGTTGCTTCCAGTAGTGCGCGTTTTTCTCGCCGTGCGTGACGCGGCCGATGTCATGAATCAGCACGATATCGATATCGATCATGCCGAGCCGCATCTGGCTGTCTTCGAACGAGCGGAGAATGCCGTCGTAGGTGTAGTCGTAGATCGCCTGGAACGGCAGCGGCGCGGCCCAGCCTTCGCTGCCGTCGTAGGCCGCCGTGCGCGGGACGAAGCGCCGGCCGACCTTGGTCGAAAGAACGAAGTCGCCGCGCGGATAGCGTCGCAACGCATCGCCGAGACGATGTTCCGCCTTCGTGTGACCGTAGTGCGGCGCGGTATCGAAGCAGCGGATGCCGGCTTGCCACGCGGCATCGACGGTCGCGCGCGCCTCGTCTTCCGTCAACTCGTGATACAGCCCGCCGAGCGGCGCGGTGCCGAGCGACAGCGCCGTGACTTCCAGCGCCGTCCGGCCGATTTTGCGTCGACTTGAAACTGTCATCTGCAAACCTCGAATGAATTTGAGGTGGCGAAACTCAAGCCGCCACAGTAACGCGTACCGCGCCGCCGGGCAAACACGCGGGGCCGACCGGTTCGAAGGTTTTGTAAGTCAGGATGAATTCCTGATGCCCGAGCGCCTCCGACTTCGACGCCGCGCCCGCCGCCACCGCGACGGTGACATCGACGATTTCGCGGCCCACTTCGTCGAGCGTCGCGCGGCCTTCGAGGATGCGGCCGGCGTCGATATCCATATCGCCGGACAGGTTGCGATACGTCGACGGATTCGCGCAGACCTTGATGACCGGCGATATCGCCGAGCCGACGACGGAGCCGCGCCCCGTCGTGAAGAGAATCACGTGACAGCCGCACGCGATCAACTCGCCGATCTCCGCGTTATCGCTGATATTGGGAAAGCCGAAGCGCGGCTCGCCATCGGGGACGACATCGAGCAGATAGAGCCCGCCCGTCGGCGGCACGTCGCCCGGCTTGATGATGCCGACGATCGGCGACGCGCCGCTCTTCGAATACGCGCCGAGTGATTTTTCTTCCTGCGTCGTCAGCCCGCCGTCCGCGTTGCCGACGGAGAACGAGCCGTGGCCCATCGTCGTGTAATAGCGCGCGGCCTTCTGCACGCACTCGACGATCGCGTCGCCGAGTTCGGGCCGCGCCGCGCGCCGCTTCATATGGAACTCGCAGCCGACGAGTTCGCCCGTTTCCTCGAACACGCACGACGCGCCCGCGTCGATGAACGCATCGAATGCGCGCCCCACCGCCGGATTCGCCGTGATGCCGCTCGTGCCGTCCGAACCGCCGCAGATCGTGCCGACGATCAGCTCGTCGAGCGCCATCGGCACTTTTTCTTGCGCGGCAAGCGATGCGCGCGCCTCGCGCACCCAGTCGAGTCCGTTCTGGATCGTGCTGCGCGTGCCGCCTTTTTCCTGAATCGTCAGTACGGCGGCGGGCCGCCCGCTCGCGCGCACGACATCGGCGAGATAGTGCTTGTTCATGCTCTCGCAACCGAGCGACACGAACAGCACCGCGCCGACGTTCGGATGCGTGCAGATGCGTTCCAGCATTCTTTCGGCGTAGCTGTTCGGATAGCAGCCCGGAAAGCCGATCAGATGCACGGGCGGTTCGGCTTGCGGATCGAAGGAATCGAAGTCATCGAACGATGGACGAAAGTGCGCGACGATCTCGCGCGCGACGTGATGCGCGCATTCGACGAGGTACGCCACCGCGACGACATTGCGGACGCCCTTCCTGCCATCCGCGCGGAGATAGCCTTGCAGTGCGGGAGTGTTCATTGAAAGTGTTCAGTGCTGCACGTAGGCGTGTCCGGCATCGTGCGTGTAAGTGGGGATGTAGTCGCTTTCCAGATTGTGCGTATGCAAGTGCTCGCCGCATGCGACATCGACACTGACGTGACCGATGATCGCGCCGTAGCGCAGCACTTTCTCGTCCTTCGACAACGCCCGCCGCGCGAGCTTGTGCGCGAGTTCGATGGTCGTCGCGAGCGTGACCGACTGGCCTTCGATCATCAGCGTTTCGCCCGCCGGCAAACGCGCGGCGGCGATCAGGCAGTTGTCTTCCGGACTCAGCAGGATGAGGCGCGGGTCGGTTGGCTTTTGCATCGTCGATATCTCAGTTTTGCGCTTCGCCGCCCGCGATTCGCGCCACCATCAGCGAGCCGAGGATGATCGCGCCGTAGATCGCCTGAATCCAGAACGAAGGAACCTGCGCAAGTGTCAGGAGGTTTTGCACGACGCCCAGCAGCAAAACGCCTGACAGTGCGCCGAGCATCGTGCCCTTGCCGCCATCGAGCGAGATGCCGCCGATCACCGCTGCGGCGAACACCGTGAAGATCATGCCGTTGCCCTGATTCGCGTTGATCGCGCCGACGTAGCCCGTGACGATCAGACCGCCGATCGACGCGAGCACGCTGCCCAGAACGAACACGCCCCACGTGATGCGCTCGACGCGAATGCCCGCCGCGCGCGCCGCTTCCGGATTGCCGCCGATGGCGTAAAGCGCGCGTCCGAGGCGGTGATAGCGCAGCAAGAACGCAGCCACGGCGAACGCCGCCGCCGCGAGCCACACGGAAACCGGCAGGCCGAGCACCAGCGTGGTCGCGAGTGTGAAGAACGACTGCGGCATGTCGAAGAGCGTGCCGCCCTTCGTCGCGCCGACGAGCATTCCGCGCAGCACGATCAGCATCGCGAGCGTGACGATGAATGCGTTCAGCCGTAGCCGCACGACCAGAAAGCCGTTGACGAAGCCGATCAGCGCGCCGACCGCCACGATCGCCGCGAGACCGGCCGCCGTCGGCCATTCGAGGCCGAAGCCCGCCGACGCCGCCGGCATCACGAGCATCGCGCCGACGGCGGGCGCGATGCCGACCGTCGATTCGAGCGACAAGTCGAACTTGCCCGTCAGCACGATCAGCGATTCGGCGAGCACGACGAGCGCGAGCGCCGCCGACGCGCCGAGAATGCTGATCAGATTCGCCTGCGTCAGAAAACTCGGGCTGACGAACGCGCCGATCGCGAGCAGCAACGCGAGCGCCGGCAAGAGCGCGAGATCGCGAAACCGCGCGAGTTCGATGCGCGGGCGCTGGCGCTGCATCGGCAGACCGGCCATCGCGGAACTGGAAACGTCATGCTTCATGGAGACTCACTCCTTCGACGGATGCGATGAGTTCATGGTCCTGCCACCCGGCAGGGAATTCGGCGGCGATCGCGCCACGGAACATCACGAGGACGCGGTCGCAGGTGCGCAGGTCGTCGAGTTCGCCGGAGACGACGAGCACCGCCTTGCCTTCCTCGCGCACACGTTCGACGACGCCGAGCAGCGCTTCCTTCGATTTCACGTCCACGCCCGCAGTCGGATCGATGAGCACGAGCACGTTCGGATCGGTCGCGAGTGCGCGCGCCATCACGACCTTTTGCTGATTGCCGCCCGACAGACCTGACACTTCGTGCTCGGGCCCAGGTGTTTTGATGCCGAGCGCCGCGATCATGCGGCGTCCGAACGCGTTTTTCTTCGCGGGCGTCGCAATTCCGAAGCGTCCAAGTGTTCGCGCGATCGTCATCGACGCGTTTTCCGCGACGGACTGGCTGAGCACCAGACCTTCGCGATGCCGGTCCTTCGGCACGCAACCGACGCCGCTCGCCAATGCGCCGGGCACGTCGCCAGGCGCGAGCGTGCGGCCGTCCACCGTGATCGTGCCGCTGCGTTGCGCCTTCAATCCGGCGACGGCTTCCGCGACGCTCGTGCGGCCGCTCGTCGTCGCGCCCGTCAGGCCGATGACTTCGCCGCGCCGCACCGCGAAGCTGACGTCGGCGTAGTCGGCGCCGGAGAGCCCGGACACGGAAAGCGCGATCGATGCGTCGGCGGGCAAAGGCGCGCGCGTCGCCGCATCGGTGACGGCGAGACCGCCTTGTTCGCCCGTCATCGCTTCGATCAGCTTGTCGCGCGGCAACGCCGAAACCGGTGCGCTGACGATATGCCGCGCATCACGCAATACGGTCACCGCCTGACAGATTTCGTACACTTCCTGCAAGTGATGGGAAATGAACAGGAAAGTGACACCTTCTGTCTGCAACTCTTCGATACGCCTGAAGAGACGCTTGATCTCATCGCCGTCCAACTGTGCAGTCGGTTCGTCGAGGATGATGAAGCGCGCGCCATAGGACAGCGCCCGCGCGATCTCGACGAGCTGCCGCGCCTCGACGGTCAGATCGCCGGCGCGCGCGTCCTCGCGCACGTCGATCTTCCAGTGATCGAGCAAGGCGCGAGCGTCGCGACGCATCGTGCGCCAGTCGATCAAGCCGCCGCGCCGGTGCTGCCGGTTGATGAACAGGTTCTCGGCGACCGACAACTCGCGGATGATCGTCGAATGCTGATAGACGCACGCGACGCGCTCGCGCCATCCGTCACGATCCGCGAGCGGCGGCGCGGGCTCGCCGCCGAAGCGGATCTCGCCGGCGTCGGGCTTGCGCAGGCCGGTGATCATCGAGACGAGCGTCGACTTGCCCGCGCCGTTGCGCCCGACGAGCGCATGCGACTCGCCGGGCAAGACGCGCATCGTGACGTCGGAAAGCGCTGCCGTCGAACCGTAGCGCTTCGTCAGCCCGAGTGCTTCCACGACCGGCGCGCTCATTTGATGTTGTTGCCCCAGAGGGACTTGTCGTCGACGTTGGCTTTCGTGACGAGCGGCGCGGGCAACTGATCCTCCAGAATGCCGGGCGCGCGCTGGACGATAGTGCTGCCGTGATCCGTCGGGCCGGGCTTGAAGGTCTGCCCGGCGAGCGCCGCCTTGATATAGAAGAGACCGTATTTCGCGTACAGATCGGCGGGCTGCGAGATGGTCGCGTCAATTTCGCCGCGGCGGATCGCATCGTATTCCTGCGGAATGCCGTCGTTGCTCACGATCACGATGTGCTTCGGATCGCCCGCCTTCACGAGCAGTTGCTTGCGGCGCAGCGTCTGCAACGTCGGCGACAGATAGACGCCGCCCGCTTGCATGTAGATGGCCTTCACATCGGGATTCGCGGTCAGCAGGCTGTCGAGCGCGGTCGCGGCGGCGTCGCCTTTCCATGCGGCCGGAATTTCCAGAAGACTCAGCGACGGATATTTCTTCAAGCACGCGCGAAATGCCTCGGACCGGTCGCGGCCGTTCACCGACGCCAGATCGCCCATGATCTGCACGACCTTGCCCGACTTCACGTGCTCGCCGATGTACTCGCACGACTTCGTGCCGTAGGCGCGGTTGTCCGCGCGAACCACCATCGCGACCTTGCCCTGCGTCGGCGCGACGTCCACCGCGACGACCGGCACGCTCTTCGCCGACGAAGCATCGAGCGCGCGGCTGATCGCCGCCGAGTCGAGCGGCCCGACGACGATGCCCTTCGCGCCGAGGTTGAGCAGGCTGTTCATGTCGGTGATCTGCTGCGCGGGGTCGCCGTTCGAGTTGACGGGCGCGAGGATATCGAGGCCCATTTCCTTCGCGTATTTCGGCAGGTAGTTGTTGTACGACTGCCAGAACGGCGATGTCAGCAGCGGCAAGCCGAGCCCGACTTTGCCGCTCTCGGCGGCGTGCGCCAGACCGATGGTGCCGGCCGCAGCGAAGGCTACGGCGAGTGTCTTCGTGAATCTCATGCGTTTGTCTCCTGATGTGTGCGGTTCTTCGTGACTGCAACGTGGGGCTTCGGGAAACTGCCGGTGCATCTATTCATCAGTGAACGTATTATTCATATACGCACAAATCGAAGTCAAGGACGAAGCGCGGCGAAACGGGTCGGTAATTTCCCTAGCCGTTTTCGTCGACTGACAGAAGGCTTAAACTCGGCGCGAATTCATGAACCGACTCAGACTGCCCATGGACCTGGAAGACAACGACGCCGACCGCTATCGGGCGCCCGCCCTCGACAAGGGGCTCGATATCCTCGAACTGCTTTCGGAGCAGAAGTCGGGACTGACGCGCGCGGAAATCACGAAAATGCTCGGGCGCAACGCGAGCGAGATGTATCGGATGCTGGAGCGGCTCGTCGCGCGGCAGTATGTCGTGCGCTCGCCCGAAGGCGACCGCTATTCGCTGAGTCTGAAGCTCTATGCGCTCGCGCATCGCCATCCGCCGATGAACCGGCTGATTTCCGAGGCGTTGCCGGTGATGCAGCGTTTCGCCGATTCCGCCGAGCAATCGGTGCATCTCGCCGTGTACGACCGCGGCAATCTGCTCGTCATCGCGCAAGTGGATGGCCCCGGCACGTGGGGCATTTCGGTGCGGCTCGGCTCGCGCGTCGGCCTGATCGACACCGGCTCGGGCCGCGTGATGCTCGCTTTCCAGACCGGGGAGCAGCGCGAGCACATGCTTGCGGAGCACACCAAGGTCAAAGGTGAGCTTGCGCTTGATCGCGCGATGCTCGACGCGGACTACCGGCGGATTTGCGAACTCGGCTATTCGAAGAAGGACAGCCAGCAGACGTTCGGCGTGACGGACGTGACATTTCCGCTGCTCGGTCCATCGGGCCAGGCGATCGCCGCCCTCACCTGCCCGTATATGCGGCGCATCGATGAATACGTGGCGCCGTCGGTCGACGATGTCACGGCGTTGCTGAAAGACGCTGCGGCATCGCTTTCGATGATGCACGACTGAGCGGCACGCGCCGCGCGCGTTAGAATGGCGGCCCTCTCAAAAAGCCGGCGCGCGGCGTAAAGCGCGCCGCCGTATTCAATTCGACGCATTCCCGATGGCGAAACTCCTTTCCGATTCCGAATTCCTCCGATTCACCGACCTTCAGCAAAAGCAGGCGAATTTCACGATCACGTCCGACGAAGCCGACGAGCTGCGCGAGATCGTCGCGCGCGCGCAGAAAACGCGCGACGATCGCGCGGCCGCGATGCAGGCGATCGAAACGTATATCGCGCAGTTCGACATCACGCCCGACGAGCTTTTCTCGGCCGAGCAGATCGGCGATGCGGCGCGCACGTTCGGCCTGATTCCCGCCGCCAAGAAGGAGCGCACGCTCCCGCCGCAACTGACGCACAACGGCAAGCCGTATCAGTGGACGTCGCGCGCGCTGCCCGATGACATCCGCGTTCCGCTCTTCGACGCGTTCACGTCGGGGCAATCGGTCAAGCCGTTCATCGCGACATTGAAGGACACGTCGCGTTGCGCGTTGACGATCGCGCGGCTCGAAAAGGAAACCGGAAGTACGTACGCCGAAACATTGCTCGACGAGCTTTCGCTCTCGCGCGCGCAGATCGACGAAGCGCTCGCCCGGCTCGCGGCCTAATCCGCGCGCGGCTGTGCCGCCTTATCGCACAGCCGCATCCTGAAACCGACGACACCCGGATCTTCGGTCTTCGTCAGCTCGAAGCCGCTGTTGCGTGCGAGCGCGATCATGCCGGCGTTCTCGCGCAAGGCTTCGCCGACCATCCAGCGCGTGCCGCGCTGCTTCGCATAGTCGATGATGCGCGACAGCAGCAGCTTCCCCAATCCCTTACCCTTCATGTCCGAGCGTGCGGCGACGGCGAACTCGGCGGTCTCGTTGTCCGGATCGGCGATCGCGCGCGCGACGCCGAGCGTCTCGCCCGCGCCCTCGCCATTCGTCCGCGTGACGATCAATGCCATCTCGCGGTCGTAGTCGATCTGCGTCATGCGCGCGAGTTGCGAGTGATCGAAGCTGCGCACGGCGCCGAAGAAACGCAGTCGCAAATCTTCGGCGGTATTCGCGGCGACGAAAGCAACGTGCGCGTCTTCGTCCTCGGGGCGAATCGGCCGCACGGTGATGCGCATGCCGCGCCAGTCGAGCGTTTCTTCGAGGCTGCGCGGATACGGCACGATCGCAAGCGGCTTGCGATGCGCGCCGAGCGTGAGCTGCGGCTCGTGAACTGCGACCGAATCGCGCGTGACGCGCAGCGTGAGCCGCAGCGCAACGATTTCTTCGATATAGCAAACGAGTTGCGAAAGCGCGGTCAGCGCATTGAGCAGCGTCTCGGCGGGCAGTTCGCGTGAGCGCGGCGAACGCATGACGAGATCGCGCGAGAGTACGGGATTGAGCGGCGGCAGCGCGAACTCGTGAAGCGCGTCCGCGAGTCCGAGCGCGCCTTCGGCCCTGAACTCGAACACGGGACCGAACACACGATGATTGAGGAGCCGCGTTTGAATTTCGACGGCGTCGCTCGTCAGCGAGTCCGGCGGTCCCGGCTTCACCGTGATGCCGAAGCGAGCGAACACGCGCGCCGCGCGCTCCCCGTTCAACTCGGCGATGCCGTTTCCCAGCGCGTTGCGGATCTCGCACTGCGCGGCGTCGATATCTTCCGGGATGTCGGCGGGGAGGCCGTCGGGTGTTTGCATCAGCAATTCGCGGCCTTGCCGGAAATCGACGAGACGCGCGAAACCGCGTGCGAGCCGGTGCGGCGTCGTGTGCACTGGAATGCCGTTCGCGTGCAGTTCGTCGCGCGTGGCCGAATCGACGCAACCGAAAAAGCACGCCAGCAATCCGCGATACGCGTGACGCCGCTCGGCGATCAGCGTGCGCGCGACGTCCGCGACGGGGGCGCTGTGGGTCGGCGCGTGCACGACGAACACGGTGCCGGTTTCGCGATGCGACGCCAGCGCCTCGAGCGCGGCGCCGAAGTCGGCGGGCGTGGCATCGTCGCCGAGAAGAAGCGGGTTGCCCGCGCGGGCGCGAGGCAGCGCGGCGGCCACGGCATCGCGCGCGGCGGTCGGCCAGTGTGCGAGATCGGCGCCTGACGAGCCGAACGCGTCCTGCGCGAGCGTCGCGACGCCGCGGTCGCTCGTGATGACGGTCGCGACATCGCTTGCGGCCACGCGGCCGATGCCG
The DNA here is from genome assembly GCF_900258035.1 of Caballeronia novacaledonica. Taxonomy (GTDB): domain Bacteria; phylum Pseudomonadota; class Gammaproteobacteria; order Burkholderiales; family Burkholderiaceae; genus Caballeronia; species Caballeronia novacaledonica. Next base: position 125,800 of record NZ_OGTP01000011.1, read on the forward strand.
AGCGTTTCGATTTCGTCGAGCAGGTCGTCGAGTGAATCGACACGCACGAGTCCGGCGCGACGGAAGGCCGCCCCGTAGAGACGATCGAAAGGATCGTCGCGACCGGTGCGAAGCACCAGGACGGGCTTGTTTCGCGCGGCGGCGCGCGCGGCGGACATGAACTTGCGCGCAGAGCGGACGGTTTCGACGGCGAGGAGGATCGCGCGTGTCGACGCATCGCTTGCGAGGAAATCGAGGATGTCGCCGGAATCGACGTCGGCTTCATCGCCGAGCGCGACGATACGCGAGAAGCCGAGACCCCGCGCGCGCGCCCAGCCGAGCACGCCGTTCGTCAATGCATTCGATCCGGACACCCATGCGACGCCGCCTGGTTTGACGCTGCATGCGGGCGCTCCGAGACATGCGCCGATCGCGGGCGTCACCACGCCGAGACTGGCCGGCCCGATGATGCGCAGGAGGAAAGGCCGGGCGGCGGCAAGCGTGCGAACGGTCCATTCGTCGGCTTCGGCATGGTGCTTGTCACTTGATGACGATGAACGTCCGCGCTGCTTCGCATCGCCAACGATCACGACAGCTTTCGTTCCTCGTCGGCCCAGACGTTCGACGAGTTCCGGCCACGTGTGCGGCCGTGTGCAGAGCACGGCGACGTTCGGCGCTTCGGGCAACGCATCGACGTCGGCGTACACGGTCTCGCCGCCAAGCGATTCATGTTTCGGATTGACTGGCCAGAGGCGGCCTTTGAATCCCGCGCACTGGATCCGCGCCCATACCATCTCGCCGATGCTGCCCGCACGCGACGAGGCCCCCACGATAGCGATCGACTTCGGTGCGAACAGGATATCCAGATTGCGAACGGTCATGGCGTGCTCCGGCACGAGCGGCTGTTTGAACAGCGCTAAGGATAGGCGATTTTGGTTTGCGGCTGATGACGAGACGCCGAGGTGCTCGGTCGGACTTTATGCGCATAAAGTTCCGGCGGCGCGGCTTAGTCGTGCGCCGCTTTCCGAACGGACTCATGCCGACTTTATGCGCATAAACCTCGTCCGAATGGCCAACGAAGTTCATTTGTTGTCGTTATCACTGGAAAAAAAACTACGCCAATGTAGAATTCAACGAACTTCAAAATTCGGAGCAAAACGTGGCGGCGGAAATCATAGCGATCACGCAGCAGAAGGGCGGCGTCGGCAAAAGCACGATTGCAATGCACCTCGGTGCAGCCTTTCACGAAAAGAAGAAGCGTGTGCTGGTGGTCGACGCGGATGGTCAGAACACACTCATCCATTGGTCGAGCGCCGCCTCGGATGGCGCGAGCGGAATTCCGTTCCCGGTCGTCAATCTCTCCGAAGCGGGAGGGCAGATTCACCGCGAGATCAAAAAATTCGTAAACGACTACGACATCATCGTGGTGGATTGCCCGCCGTCGATTACCGAGAAGGTGTCCGGCGTCGTGTTGCTCGCGGCGAGCGTCGCCGTGATTCCGACGTCGTCATCGCCGGCGGACTATTGGTCGAGCGTCGGTCTCGTCAAACTCGTTCAGCAAGCACAGGTGATGAACGAAGACTTGCGCGCCGTCTTCCTCCTCAACAAAACGGAGGAGAAGCGAATGCTGACGCGCGAGCTTAAGGTCGCGCTCGAAGAACTCGGCTTCCCGCTGCTGAAAACCCAGATTCCAACGCGCGAGTGCTACAAGCAGGCGATGGCACTTGGTGTGACTGTCCTTCAAATGAGCGATCGCGGGTCGCGTCTGGCGGCGACGGAGATCCGCGCCGTGGCGGATGAGATCCTCGACATGCTCTCCTGACTTTATGCGCATAAAGGACCCTGAATGAAACCGTCCCAGTTTGCAAAGGGCTTCAAGGCTCGCCCCGATTCGACAAGCAGCGAAAAACGCACGGCACTTGATCGCCTCAATGCGATCGATGGCATCGTAGACATTCAGCACGTCGGGCAGGCTGCCGCGAACGGCCGGTCGAGTGCATTCGTCGCCGAAGATACCGCCGAGACCAATGCCGGGCCGGAGTCCGATGAATATCGGGCCTGGCGGCGCGCCAATCGTTATACGGCTGGTCAAGTGATCGAACTGCCGCTCAAATCGATCAAACCTAGCCCGTTCAACCCGCGCCATTTCTATCTCAAGACTTCGATTGCGGAACTGGCGGTCAATCTGGCGAAGCAGGGACAACAGCAGGCGATCCACGTCATTCCTGACTATGAAAGCCCCGGAACGTTTTTCGTCAGCGATGGCGGCCGGCGTGTGCGGGCGCTGAAAGGAGCGAACAAGGAAACGGTCAAGGCGGTGGTCGTCGATCTGCCGATCGGCATTCAGAGCTACAAGCTGGGTTATGACCTGAACGTTCAGCGCGATTCGCAGACCGTGTTCGACAACGCCGTCGTCTGGCGACGCTTCCTCGACGAGCAGCATTTTCAGAGCCAGCGCGAACTGGCAGATCACCTGGGCCTCGACGAATCGACGATCGCCGTGGCATTGTCCATCGCGAAGCTTCCCGAGAACGTCATGCAAGAGATGGTCGCGCGACCGGATCGATTCGGCTCGAACATGGCTTATCAGATCACGCGATATCACACGGCCCGCGGCAGCGATGCCACATTGCGACTCATCAACAAGATCACCTCGGACGATCTGAGTACGCGTCAGGTCGCCGACATCGTCAAAGGTCGCGCGAGCGCTCAGGAAACGCCGAAGACGCCAAGCCGTCAGCGCTATGCGCAGCGTCTCGAAATCAAGCTGGATGGCGTTGCGGTCGGCGATCTGAAGTCATATGGGGAAGATCGTCTCGAACTTCGTTTGCGGGGATTGTCGCGGGAGAAGCGTGACGCATTGCTGCATCAGATCGAACTCATGCTTCAGCCTGCCGGAACCAAGGAGTGATGGTGCGAAGGGGTGCCGTAACCGTCGTTCGGCAGCCCTTCCGATTTGAGCGCAAATCAGCGCGACTGATTCAGCGTAAATGCCAGCAAGTCGCCATCGGTAGGCTCGCCCCAGGTTTTGCGAGCCAGCCAGTCAAAGAAGGATGTCTCGGCGAGCTTCGAATCCAGCCCGCGCTTGCGCCAATCGTCGCGCATGTGGGTGCCCAGCCCCGGCAGCACGTCCTCCTCGAACGACTGTCGCGCGATCTCCCGTTCTTCCTCACCTTGCTCGTCGTACAGCACGCGCGCTTCCTTGCGACGGTAGGCGGAAAACTCGCTTAGCAAGCGAGCCTTGAGATCGTCGGCGGCGGTGGCGCTCACTGGCGGGCGCATGCCGGTACCGGTCGATGCAGCAGGCAGCGCTTCCACCGGCGGCGCATAGCCCTTCTTCAGCGCGTCCTTGAAGAGCGCCGCGGCGCTGCGAACCGGCGGCAGCGTCGTGCTGCGCATGCGCTGCTCCGTCATCTGCAACGCGGCGCGGATGCGATTTTCTTCGCTGTCCGCGTACAGCGTCTGCGCGTCTTTTAGCGGAATGCCAATCTTCACCATCCGATCCACGAGCGTGCTGTCGAACACGTTCGGATGTTCATCGAGCGCGAGCATCGGCTGCTTTCGTTCGGTCACGCGGAACTGAATCTCGGCGACACGTCGCCCTTCACGATGTTCGACCAGTTCGACGAATATGTTCGTCACCGCATTCACTTCTGCAATCGCGGGACGCAGATAATCGCGCTTGAAGTATTTGTACTCGCGCTTGGCTTCGTCGCCGGCTTCTGTGTCGGGCGTGCCGGAAAGAATCGGGCGCCACCATTCCCACGTCTCGCGCATCGTCAGATGACTGGGATTGGTCAGGTAACGCACGCAAATCTCGTACAGCGCAAGGCCAGCGCTGCTGCGCAACTGGCTTTGGAACTGCAGACTCAGGCGAGCATATTGGACGGGATCCAGCAGCTTCTTTTTGATCTTGGGCGCGAAGGAGAATTCGACCCAGACGCGACGAGTCGTTGGATCCTCGAGAATTTCGGCGTCGGCGATCAGCGTCGAAATTCCCCATTTCCGACCGGGCTTCTGGCTCGACGTACCCGTACTCCACTCGACCTGCACCGACACCATGCGGCGCAGATGCTCTTTGACAAGCGCGGTATCGTTCGAGTCGAACGCCGAGTTCGCGACGATATCCGACAGCAGCGCGCGATACGTGTCGCCGGCTTCGTCGGCTTGCTGCGCAACCGCGAGGAGCACGTTGAAGAGCTTTCTGGTGAGCAGCGTGATCTTGCCGCTCTTCGGCTGTATCGCAATGGCCTCGACCGCCTTGCGCAATTCCGCCGAACTCGGGCTGACTACGTCGGTTTTCTTCGCGCGCTTGGTGGCCATGAAATGGTCGGGATCGATATTGCGAGCAAGGATACCGACCGGGGTGAACGACGTCTATAGGGGTGTCATCACCTTAAAGGGGTGAAGTTTGGCCGAACGATCCGACTCACTGCGGTGCGTTCCCGTAAACCCTCACCGCTCACCAATCCAATTCATCTCATATATGCAAGCCCCACGCGGGTAAACGCAATACAGCATTTTCGACGCCTCTCTGCAAAGCCTCGACAGGGGTCCCGAAAACACTCACCTGAAAATTTTTAGGTGCTTTCCCGACTGTGGTACGTGTGACACAGACGGCGCTGCGCAGGTTTGTTGCACATAACTCGCGGCGGTTGAGGTGCATTTCCTGCGATAAAAGGTCTCACTCATAGATCGAGTCAGCGGTGTGTCCCGAATAGCCTCACCTTCGAAGAGCGCTTCCCCGCAGGGCGGGCCCGTCGTATCTAGATTCAGCGCACATCCTCTCCCGAAGGTTCTCACCTCAGCCGAGATTCGATACTCCGCCATGGATCTTAAAGGTCCAGTTTTCTGCTCCCGCAAAGACTCACCTTTGAGCGCGGTCATCGAGAAAATGCGCAGATCCGGGCACTTATGTCACTTTCTTCACAAAGATATGAACGCGTTGGGCTCCCGCAAATTCTCACCGGTCGATACACCATGAGATATGCAGACGCTGCGCATCACTCCCGGATCTCCTCACCATACCGTGCTTCGGAAGCGTCGGCATTGTTCTAGACTGTTGATTTTATTGACTTTTTTGCGATGACGCTCGAGATTTCCCTCGGTTTCGGTTTCGAATCAGCAAGCCGCATCCTGCATTTCCTCACCTTGCGAGCCGACACAGCAGGGCAATGAAGCGAGGGAGTCGCCCAATCCTCTCCTGGAAACACTCACCTTTGGCACTCAAAACTCAGAGAAATCGAGTCAACCGGCCAAATTTGAGGGACGGCGGCGACGATAGTTCTGTAGTCACTCCCGCAAACGCTCACCTTTCGCCATAACGGAGCAAAATTTGGACTCGAAAACGGCGGCACACCTGAAAAGACTCACCTTCTGCTCCACTTCTTCCCTGAAAGTGCTCACCTATAGGCATAAATTACCGATTCCACGCCGTTTACCGTGCTTCGTCGGAACTCCTGCAAACTATCACCCCTTAACAACGAATCAACGCGACTCTGTCCCGAGCTATCGGGGTTGTCGCGGCTTGATCCCCCGAATTCGCTCACCTTCACGTTTTCGTCCTTTCCCGAACCCGCTCACGTTCCTTCCCGCGAGTACTCACCGAGCATCCCGAAGCCCGCCACCGATCGCTCCCGGAGAGTTTCACCATAGTTCCCGTATGCTCTCACCCGGCCACCCGCAAAGCCTTACTGCATAAGGCTTTGCCTTGGCGTTAACAGGGTTAACAAGGGTTCAAGGGTGTTTACTTCTAATACTCTCAAAGACAACCGAGCCATTAGCGACCAGAGCACCATCCAAATCGCGTGAAACAACAGCAGAAAGTGTCGATCGGGCTAAAATCGTCGATAATTCAGGCAGTTGTAGGGACAATCTCAGGATGTTTCACAGAAAGCCCCACCGCGAGTAGGTTGAATTGGCTCAAACGCAGCAACCGATCCAGGAGCGAGGTCAACGTGTGTCAGTCGACGAAATTGGTAACGTTCAACACGTAAAGCGTTATGATCGCGATGTTGAGAGCAGCCAACTAGCCCTATGAATCAGCACACCCGCGACACACTGCGCCAAGAAATCGAAGCGATGCGAGCCGAAGGCGCCCGTCGCCAAGATCTCTCGCAACACGCGTGCAAGCGACTTTTTTTCGACCTCGGAATCCGACCTTCGGTCGCAACCGTCCGCGAACTCACCCAAACGGGCAGCGCGAGCGATATTCCCAAAGATATCGAAGCCTTCTGGGCCGGTTTGCGTTCGGCGCTGCGCGTGCGCATCGACGCCGGGGCGATGCCGGAGTCGCTCCAGCAACGCGCCGGCGAACTCCTAGCGGCGCTTTATGACGAGGCCCAAAAACTCGCGCTTTCGACCCTCGACGACGACAAAGCTCGTCTCGACGCCGCCGTCCAGGCCGCGCAGGCGCAGGTGCGCGACGCCAACAGTCGGCGAGAGGCGATCGAGCAAGCTCATCAGCGAGCCGAGGCGCGCGCCGAGGCAAACGCCGCCCAAATCGCCGCTTTGGAAGCCGACCTGAAGGTACTGCGAGATCAGAAATCCGGCGCTCAATCAGGCTTGCGCGAAGTCATCGCGCGTTGGGAAAAGGAAAACGAGACGCTGTCGGAGCGACTGCGGCGGGAACAAGAGTCGTCCGGGCGTCTGCGCGACCGTGTCGATGAACTTCAGGGCGAACTTCGCCACAAAACGGAGCACTACGCGCAGCAGATCAAAGACGCGATCAAGGAAGCCGAGCGACGCGTTCACCCGATGCTGGTCGAGCTAGATTCCTTGCGCGGCATGGCCGCCACCCATCAGGCGGTCTCGCGCGAGGCGAGTCAGAAAGAATTCGATTTCATTCAACAACTTAGCGCCGCAAGGACGCGCGCCGACCGGCTCGAATCCCAAGTGCGGGCGCAGTCCGACGAAATCGATGCCCTTGTTCTCGAGCGCGACGCCCAGCGCGTCCAGTCCGGTGCCAGCGCCGAAGTCGGCGCGTTGATCGCGTCGCTGGTGACCGAGGGCCGTCTGAGCGCCACCGAAATCGCCAGTTTGGGAACCCAAGTGGATGCGCATGTCGTCGCGCCCGCCGCCTGTCCGGCGTGCGAGACCGGCGAACCGGAACTTCAGCGCCACGAAGACGAATACGAGCTCTCCTGCCCAAATTGCGAGCGGACATCGGGCGAGGCGTCATCCAAGATCGCGGCGGCCGACGGTTTCATCCGGTCGGCGCGCGTCAACGCATCCTGATCGCTCGTCAAAGGTGAGAGTTTTCGGGATCGTCGGCAAGTCCGGGCAAATCCGCGTCCGGAGTGCCATCGGCGCGCGCCTGAGCGATATCCCGCTCCCGTATTTGCTCACCCATCCATTCCTGCCACGCGCGAAGCAGCCGATGGACGGAGATCGTCTGCTGAAATCCGAGCCACTGACCGACGCGGTCAGGATCCGTTCCGTTCTCGAAGTGTTCGGCTGCGTACGTGTTGCGCAACGTCTGCGGACTGGCCCGCGCGACGCGTGATTCGGCGATGCCCGACGCGGCCACGACCGCGTCGATCGCGCGCAGCATCGTGGCTTTGTGCATGGAGCGCCCGGACGGCGCCGCCGGGAACAGCAAATCGCCCGCGAGCTCGGCCGTCTTGCGCTCGCTGATCCAGTTGTCGAGCAATTCGACGGCGAACGGCGCGAGCCGCGCCTGCCGGATCAGCAGCGGATTCGACGCATCGACGGTAATATACGGCGCGCCCGCCGCGTAGCACTCGACGGTCAACTGCGCCGCCTCGCCCGTCTTCACGCCTCCGCCCAGAAATACGGCGACCAGTGCCCGGTCGCGCCGCTCGCGCCAGCGCTGTCCGGCCGGCAGAGCGCCCATCGGTGAAAACAGGTGCGCGACGAGCAGCGTGCGCTCGTCGTGTGTGAGAAATCCGGTCGGCTCGTTGTCGCGCGCCTTGCGCCACGCGGCGTCGCCATCCTGGGCGATGAACCGGGCCGGGTTCGTCGCCGCCGATTCCACTTCGCGCACATGATCCAGCACGCGCTCGATCAGTCTCAGATAGCGCATGCGTTGCGGACGGCGGATGTCGAGTTGCGCCACGAATTGTTCGATGACTGGACGTTGCACCGTATGCAGCGTCGCGCGCTTCGCGGCCAGCCACTCCAGAAAGTTGCCCCACTGCGCGCGATACACATCGGCCGACGACGCCCGGAACGATTGTTGGGCGAGCCACGCATCGAATGCGGCATGAGGATCGGCCTGCCAGTCGGCGCGCTGTTGATCGAAGAGATCGGAAGTGTTCGGCATGGTGTCGATAGGCGCATTGCGCACTGTATTGCACTGCGCACAGGGTCGGGCTTCGAGCGCTGGACGTCAAGCGGAGGTGTTCGCCAAAGTGTCAATCACTGTCTTGCCGCGCGTGCGGTTCGGTGTTCAGGAGCAAAGTGAGTGAGCGATGGCCCGGTAATCCTGTCGGGAACGCCGCGCGTGAGCACACGTCGCGGGGCGCGCAAACCCTTCAGCGACGACACGATTCGCGAATCTGCCACGCTTGCAGTTGGGCAATCGCCCGCGCACACGCGAAGTGGCAAACGAAGACGAGGCGTTCCGATGCGGATACGTTGGCTGACCTTGGCCCTGAAGCTGCTCGATGCGGGGTGAGTTGAACCAGGGCACGCGAGCCTTGCCGCGTGCCGGACGGGTGCGCGCTAATGCGCGGCGATGACGGCCTGCGCTTGTCGCTGTCGCGCCGCGCGCTCGTAAGCGTCCACGGCGAAACCGAAAACGGCGGGCAAGGCGTCGGACGATGCGACGTCGACTACATCGTCAGTCTCGGGGAAATGGAAGTCATCGGGACGCGCGAACAGTTCGCGCAACGCGGCCTCGTGCCGTCCGGCAAAGCCAAGGTCCGCCACAGCCTCGGCCTCGATTGCGTGCAATAGCCGCCACGTCAACGGCACGCCCTTGTCGATGTAACGTCCCGCGATCTGACGCGTGATCCGCTCCAAGTCACGCACCGCGCGGGCAAACTGTCTCCTGCTCAGGTTTTCGCCATTCGAATCCATGATTCACCCCCTTCTCCAACTGGTCTTATTATACTGTATAAACATACAGTACTTGTTGCAATGAAAATAGCGTCGCGCTACTCGACCCGGGTGTATGTGCGATTCCGCCTACGTGCGTTTCAGACATGCGCCGCTATGCGCGCCGGCGGACGAAGCGCATCGTTGAACCATGCTTAGGAAATCGCCTGAGCGGAACGGGAAAGCGCTACTGCGTTCGTTCGACGGCACTGCGCGGCCAACAGCGCTGCAAACCACGGGAGAACTGAGATGAACAAGGATCAAGTCGAAGGCGTCGGCAAGCAGGTCAAGGGCAAGATCAACGAGGGTGTCGGAAAAATGACCGGCGACACGGCTCAGGAAGCCAAGGGCGATCTGCAACAAGCGGCGGGCAAGGTCCAGAAAGGTGTGGGCGATGCGCGCGAAGATCTGAAGGACACTGTAAAGAAGAATCCGTAAGGCGAGCACATCAGCGCCGCGAAGCCGGCGCGACTTCGAGCGGGACGTGCGTGGAGTGCGTCCCGCTTTCTATTGCCGCCGCGCGACTTTACGCGCATAAAGTTCCCGGGCGGTGCGGCCTCTCAGCCGTGAATGACGACCAAAAGTGCCTTTGCGTCCGAGCGTCCCACGTTACGGATCGCGTGTGCTTCGTCTGCTGCGTAACGCGCGGTTTCCCCCGTTTTCAGCCGACGCGTCGCACCTGACGCGTTAACTTCGATCGATCCGTTCAGCACCGTGAGATGCTCGCGCGTTCCCGGCTCGTGAGCATTCGACGTGAGCGCCGCGCCCGATTGCAATGTGAGTTCGTACCATTCGAACTTGCCGGCGAGTTCTATCGGTCCCCAGACACGTAACTGGTAGCCGCCGTTATCGCCGGACAATGTCGGTATTTCGTGCGGCCCGGCAACGCGGATCGCTTCGACGGGCCTTTGCTGCGCGAACAATTGATCGAGGCTGATGCCGAGCGCGTTGGTCAGTCGCCAGGCGACCGCAATCGTGGGATTGGCCTTGTCGCGCTCTATTTCCGAAAGCATCGATTTCGATACACCCGCCGCCCGCGATAAATCGTCGAGCGTCAGCTTTCGTTCATTGCGCAGGCGTTGAATGATCTCTCCGACGCGCGGCGGCGTTGCACCTGCCGCCGCCGAATCGCCTGCTTTTCCATCTGCACTCGTGCTTGCCATGAATCGACCAATCCCGTAGAGTGTTCGGTATATCGGAAAAACGTTCGAAATATCGAACATGTCCGATGTGGTGAATGCACTATAACAGGGACAAGGGCCGCCCGCGCGCACTGTGCGGGCCGGGCGCTACGATCAGCCAAAACAAGGATAGCGATGAAAGACCGATACCTCTCCCATTTGCGTTCGACGCTGGACGAGATCCGCGCCGCGGGCTTCTACAAAACGGAGCGTGTTATCGCGAGCCCGCAGTCATCGGATATCCGGCTCGCGAACGGAACCGGCGTACTGAACTTCTGCGCGAACAATTACCTCGGTCTTGCCGACGATCGCCGTCTCGTCGAAGCTGCAAAGGCCGGACTCGACGCCGATGGCTTCGGCATGGCGTCCGTGCGGTTCATCTGCGGCACGCAGACCGTGCACAAGGAACTCGAACATGCGGTCGCGCAATTCCTCGGCACCGACGACGCGATTCTCTATTCGAGTTGCTTCGACGCGAACGGCGGCCTTTTCGAGACGCTGTTGACCGAGGAAGACGCCATCATCAGCGACGAGTTGAATCACGCGAGCATCATCGACGGCGTGCGGCTTTCGAAGTCGAAGCGCTTGCGTTACAAGAACAACGACCTCGCGGATCTCGAGGCGCGCCTTCAGGAAGCCGACGCGGCCGGCGCGCGCTTCAAACTGATCGCGACCGATGGCGTCTTCTCGATGGACGGCATCATCGCGAACCTTGCCGGCATTTGCGATCTCGCCGACCGTTACGGCGCGCTCGTCATGGTCGACGATTCGCACGCAGTGGGTTTCATCGGGGAAAACGGGCGGGGCACGCCGGAGCACTGCGGCGTGCTGGACCGTGTGGACATCATCACCGGAACGCTCGGAAAGGCGCTCGGCGGCGCGTCGGGCGGATATGTCGCCGCGCACAAGGAAGTCATCGATCTGCTGCGTCAGCGCAGTCGGCCGTATTTGTTCTCTAATACTTTGGCGCCGAGTATCGCGGCGGCATCGCTGAAAGTGCTCGAATTACTCGACAGCGACGAGGGCGCTGCTCTGCGCCGTCGCGTCCGCGAAAACGGCGCGCACTTCCGCCACGCGATGTCCTCGCTGGGCTTCGATCTGGTTCCCGGCGAACATCCGATCATTCCGGTCATGCTCGGCGATGCGCAACTCGCCTCGAAGATGACCGATGCATTGCTCGAAGAAGGCGTCTATGTCATTGGCTTCTCCTATCCCGTCGTACCCAAGGGACGCGCACGCATTCGTACGCAGATGAGTGCGGCGCATACGCCGGAACAGATCGATCGCGCAGTCGATGCGTTCGCGCGCGTCGGCCGATCGCTCGGCGTCATCGGCTGAGCAAGCCGCGGACCTTTATGCGCATAAAGCACGAGGCACGGGTCACGAGTCCGCAGCCTTCGAAGCAGAACCAGAAGACCAACCGTCAGGATCAAACGTAATGAAAGCCCTCGCCAAACTCGAACGCGCACCCGGCCTCACCTTGACGCGCGTGAAGCGGCCCGAAGTCGGCCACAACGACGTTCTCATCCGCATCCGCAAGACAGCGATTTGCGGCACCGACATCCACATCTGGAAATGGGACGACTGGGCGCAGAAGACGATTCCTGTGCCGATGCATGTCGGTCACGAGTATGTCGGCGAAATCGTGGAAATGGGTCAGGAAGTACGCGGATTCGCCATCGGCGATCGCGTGTCTGGCGAAGGCCATATCACCTGCGGTTTCTGTCGCAACTGTCGCGCGGGCCGTCGCCATCTGTGCCGCAATACAGTCGGCGTCGGGGTGAATCGCGAAGGCGCCTTTGCGGAATTTCTCGTGATTCCCGCGTTCAACGCATTCAAGATTCCGCCCGATATCTCCGACGACCTCGCCGCCATCTTCGATCCGTTCGGCAATGCGACGCACACGGCACTTTCTTTCAATCTCGTCGGTGAAGACGTGCTGATCACCGGCGCCGGGCCGATTGGCGTGATGGCCGCCGCGATCGCGCGGCATGTCGGCGCACGCAACGTCGTCATCACCGATGTCAACGACTATCGCCTCGAACTTGCACGCAAGATGGGCGCGACGCGCGCGGTCAATGTGGCGAACGAAGACTTGCGCGACGTGATGAGCGAACTCGGCATGACCGAGGGCTTCGACGTCGGTCTGGAAATGTCCGGCGTGCCGAGCGCATTCACGGCAATGCTCGAATCGATGAATCACGGTGGCAAGATCGCACTGCTCGGCATTCCGCCGGCGCAGACCGCGATCGACTGGAATCAAGTGATCTTCAAGGGCCTCGAAATCAAGGGCATTTACGGACGGGAGATGTTCGAGACCTGGTACAAGATGGTCGCGATGCTGCAAAGCGGTCTCGACTTGTCGCCGATCCTCACGCACACCTTTCCTGTCGACGACTATCAGCAGGCGTTCGACACGATGCTCTCCGGCAACAGCGGCAAAGTCGTGCTGGATTGGACTACGGCGTGAAATACGCTGCTCGTCATTGAGCAGAATCCGCCGGCGGCTTCGAGAACTCGGCCTGGATGGCGACGTGCACATCGTCGCCGACGGCCGGATACCACGTCGTCAATCCGAACTGCGCGCGGCTGAAATGTCCGTCGGCCGAAAAGCCCAGCGTTTCCTGCTTTGTGAGCGGATTGATCGCGTGCCCGTTGAAAGTCACGTTCAGCGTGACCGGCTTCGTCGTGCCGCGTATCGTCAGATCGCCAGTCAATACGCCCTTGTCATCGCCGGTGCGCTGGAACGCCGTGCTGGCAAAGACGATGCTCGGATAACGCTCGACATCGAACATGTCGGGCCCTTTCAACATGCGATCGAGCAATGGCACGTTGGTGTTGACGCTCGACGCGTCGATGGTCGCTCGCACCGTGCTTGCGGACATTCCGTCCGCATTCCAGTCGAGTTGTGCCGTTGTCTTGTCGAATCGGATGACGAAGCGCGAGTAGTGAAAATGATCGACGTCGAAGCTCACGTTCCAGTGATGCGGATCGAGCTGATATCGCCCCGGCGGCACGCTCGATTCGCTCGACGACACGCGATGCGTGACGACCTGCAGCGGCGTACACGCCATCAATGCGGCCGCCGCCAGAAATGGAACGAGACGCTTATAAACGTTCATCGCGCTTTGCCTCGAATACAAGAAAGATTTCGACAAGTTTCGCCGAGATCGTAAAAGCCTGCGCAATCCGTCACGCGCTTTTCGTCAGCACACACGAAAATGCGGCGATCAGGTAGAGTTCGCCTCGACCTTCATCTTAAAAAAAGGCGCCATCGCGGACGCGCGACGGCGGAGAACCCATGCGCACAGGGCTGTCCCGTTTCCGAAACTTTCGCGCGCACTTGCTGACGGCCATCGCTCTCGCAGCGTCGGCCTGGACGCCCGCCGCTCACGCGAGCTGGTGTGGCGACGGTCTCTGGCTCGACGCGATGGTCGCCTCACATCACTTTCACCCGGACAAGGACTTCGAACAGTTCAATCCGGGCATCGGCGTGGAATGCTGGGTCGCGCCGCAATGGGCGGTGACGGGCGGCTACTTTCGCAACTCGCTCTCGAAGCCGTCGTTTTATGGCGGTGGCGTCTGGGGTCCGGACTTTCTTCACTGGAACTACATCAGGCTCGCGGTGATGGCCGGTCTCATTTCCGGCTATGACTACGGCAGCTACGGCATCGGGCATAACCATACGGTCGGTCCCGTGGCCGCGCCGCTCATCATGCTCGAATACAAGCACGTCGGCGCGAACATCATCCTGATTCCGCCGATTCCTTCGAGCGATCTTCCCTTCACGCTCGGTTTCATGCTCAGAGTGAAATTCTAGGGAATCCGAACTAAATCAAGTCGCCCGTCAAAGCGAACGCGCCGCATGCTGCAGGCATTCCAGGAACACGGTCGCGGCGGGCGTCAACGGACTATCCCGCCGCGTCACGACTCTCACCGACACCGCCGGCAACGGATCCGCGATCGGGAAAATGGCAAGCCCTTCGCTGACCCACGGATGTTCGAGCAATGCGGCGGGCAGCGCGGCCAGCACATCCGATCCGCGCAACAAGCCATGCGCGATGATGAAACTCGGACACTCGATCACGCGATTCGGCACCGCCAGGCCGCGCTCGGCATACGAATTGAGCAGCGCCTGCGTCGAACTTTCCGGCGACGGATTCAGCAACCATTCGGCATCCGACAGTTCCGCCAGCGACGTGCAGTGCCGCAACGGATGATCCGCGCGTCCGACAATGGCCGAGCGGCTCTCATACAGTTCGATGTGATCGAACTCCGGCGCGAGATGCTCGGGCACCACGACCGCGACGACGAAGTCGAGCGAGCCGTCGCGCAAACGCGGCATCGCGACGCCCGGAAAGCCTTCGATGAAACTCACGCGCGCGTTCGGCATTTGCCGGCGGAACGCGCGATAAGCCTGCGGCAGTATCGATAACGCAGCCGTCGGCGTGACCGCCGCGCTCACGCTTCCCGCACCCGCGCCGTTCATCTGCATGATGTCGTCTTCGGCGCGGCGCACTTCGCTCAGGATGAGATGCGCGCGCACGCGCAACTGCTGCCCGAACGCGGTCAACTGCACGCCGCGTGCGGTGCGCAGAACGAGCGGCACGCCGAGATCCTGCTCCAGTTCCTTGATCGCTTTCGTCAGCGCCGCCTGCGACAAATGAAGCGCGCGTGCCGCCGCGCGGATGCTGCCTTGCTCGGCCGTCGTCAGAAACGCGCGCAACTGGTGGATCTTCATGCTCATGGGCGACACCTAAGGGTTAGCACCGACAACTAATCGTATTCACGCAATAAATTTACCGTCTTTTGGTTTGCTTTTAGGCTTTATATGCTTGGACCACGTTGATTTCGCATCGAGCAAGGAGTGTCACATGCTGTCAGTCGAGCCCGTCATCCCCGGCATTGCCGCCATCGCACCGGAATTCGTCGATGTGCGCCGGCGCATTCACGCGCATCCCGAACTTGCGTATGAAGAGACGCAGACGAGCGATCTCGTCGCCGGATTGCTCGCGCAATGGGGCTACGAAGTGCATCGCGGGTTGGGCAAGACGGGCGTCGTCGGCGTCTTGACGGAGGGCGCGGGCGGCAAGCGCATCGGCCTGCGCGCGGACATGGACGCATTGCCGATCGAGGAAGCGACCGGCCTGCCGTACACCAGCAAGCACGCGCGCACGATGCACGCATGCGGCCACGACGGCCACACCGCCATGTTGCTGTGCGCCGCGCGCTATCTCGCCGAGAGCCGCCAGTTCTCGGGCACGCTGATCGTGATCTTCCAGCCCGCCGAGGAAGGCGAGGCGGGCGCCCGCGCGATGATCGAAGACGGCCTCTTCGAAAAGTTTCCGTGCGATGCCGTGTTCGGCCTGCACAACATGCCCGGCCTGCCCGCGGGCGACATGTTCTTCACGCCGGGCCCGGGCATGGCCTCGTCGGACCGCGTGAACATCACGGTGCGCGGCGTCGGCGGTCACGGCGCGATGCCGCACGTCGCGTGCGATCCGATGCCCGCCGTCGCGTCGATCATGCTCGGGCTCAACAGCATCGTCGCGCGCGAAGTGGATGCGCAAAAGCCCGCCGTCGTCACCGTCGGCAGCGTGCAGGCGGGCGAGGCGTGCAACGTGATCCCCGAGACCGCGCTGATGAAGCTCTCGGTGCGCGCACTCGACGCCAACGTGCGCAAGCAGCTCCAGGAACGCATCACGGCGCTCGCGAACGCGCAGGCGCTCGCGTTCGGCTGCACGGCCGAGATCGATTACGAACTCGGCTATCCGGTGCTCGTGAATCACGCCGGACCGACCGCCTTCGCCACCGATGTCGCGACGAAAATGCTCGGCGCGCAACGCGTCGAACCTGCCGCGCGGCCGCTGATGGGCAGCGAGGACTTCGCGTTCATGCTCGAAGCCTGTCCGGGCACGTATGCGTGGATCGGCAACGGCGTCGGCTCGAAGGGCGGCTGCATGGTCCACAACCCGGCCTACGATTTCAACGACGACATCCTCGCGATCGGTGCGAGCTACTGGGTGCGCCTGGCCGAAGCCTGGCTCGCCGACTGATCCCTTCGGAGCACATCATGAACGCACCCACCCTCGCCAGCGCGCCGGCGAATGCATCGACGAAGACGAGCCGCGCAGCGCGCACGCGGCTCGTCATGGCGGCGGCCGTCGGCAACGCGCTCGAGTTCTACGACTTCACCGTCTATGCGTTCTTTGCGCTCGTCATCGGCAAGGTGTTCTTTCCGGTGAACGATCCGGTCGGCCAGTTGCTGCTCGCGGTCGCGAGCTTCGGCGTCGGGTTTTTTACGCGGCCCGTGGGCGGCCTGCTAATCGGCATGTACGCCGACCGCGCCGGCCGCAAGAAGGCGATGCTGCTCACGCTCGGCCTGATGGCGCTCGGCACCGCGATGATCGCCGCCGCGCCGACGTTCGCGCAGGTCGGTATCGCGGCGCCGGTGATTCTCGTGATCGCGCGCCTGATTCAGGGCTTTTCGGCGGGCGGCGAAGTGGGCGCATCGACCACGCTTCTGCTCGAACAGGCGCCGTCGAATCGACGCGGTTTCTACGCTTCGTGGCAGTTCGCGAGCCAGGGACTCTCGGCGCTCGCGGGCGCGCTGACGGGCGTCGCGCTGACGGCGACGCTCTCGGCGTCGCAACTCGAAAGCTGGGGCTGGCGCGTGCCGTTCGTCGTCGGCACCGCGATCGTGCCGGTCGGCTGGTGGCTGCGCCGCACGATGGAAGAAGCGCCGCGCGAATCCATCGAAGCCGCGCCGAAAGCGCCGAAAGCGCCGAAGCTGCCGCTCGTCACCGTGCTGCGCGAGCATGGCCGCGCGGTGCTCAACGGCCTCGGTCTCACGATCGGCGGCACGTCGGCGCACTTCATCATCGTGTTCTATCTGTCGATCTACGGCGTGAAGACGCTCGGCCTGCCGGGCTGGACGGCAATGCTCTCCGGCTGCGTATCGGGTGCGATTCTCTTCGTCGTCGCGCCGATCGGCGGCTATCTGTCGGATCGAATCGGCCGCAACAAGCTCGCGCAGACGACGCGCATTCTGCTCATGCTCGCGATCTGGCCGGCCTTCGTCATCCTGAATAAATCGCCGACGGCCGGCACGCTGCTCGCGGTCGTCACGGTGCTTTCGATCGTGCATTCGCTCAATGTCGGCCCGACCGGCGCGATGCTCGGCGAACTGTTCCCGCGTTCGGTGCGGGCGACGGGCGCGGCGATCGTCTACAGTCTCGGCGTCGCGATCTTCGGCGGCTTTGCGCAGTTTTTCGTGACGTCGCTGATCGTCATCACGAAGAGCGTGATGGCGCCCGCGTGGTACGTGATCGGCTGCGGCGTGCTGTCCGTGATCGCCGTGGCGTGCATGCGCGACAGAGCGAAGGAAGCGCTCGACTGATCGTCGAAATCTTGCGATTCGCGCGCGCCGGATGCGAAGCGAGGTGTATAACTCGACGTATCCGGGTTTCGAAAGGCCGCCCACGCGGCCTTTTTTCACTGGATCCCACACTATGAAGAACGCGCGATAGAAGGGGACATCCATGCGCAGACTCCGCTCGCAAAGCTGGTTCGGCGGCAACGACAAAGACGCCTTCATTCACCGCTCGTGGATGAAAAATCAGGGCATTCCTCACGATCAGTTCGATGGCCGGCCGGTCATCGGCATCTGCAATACGTGGTCGGAACTCACGCCCTGCAACGCGCATTTCCGCGAGCTCGCCGAATACGTGAAGCGCGGCGTGCGCGAAGCGGGCGGGCTGCCGCTCGAATTTCCCGTGATGTCGCTCGGCGAATCGAATCTGCGGCCCACGGCCATGCTGTTCCGCAATCTCGCGTCGATGGACGTCGAAGAGTCGATTCGCGGCAATCCTATCGACGGCGTCATTCTGCTCGTCGGCTGCGACAAGACCACGCCCGCGCTGCTGATGGGCGCGGCGTCGTGCAATCTGCCCGCGCTCGCGGTATCGGGCGGGCCGATGTTGAACGGGCGCTTTCGCGGCGGCACGATCGGCTCGGGCACGGGCGTCTGGCAGATGTCGGAGGAAGTGCGCGCGGGCAAGATGACGCAGGAAGCGTTCGTCGAAGCCGAGTCGTGCATGAACCGCTCGCGCGGCCATTGCATGACGATGGGCACCGCATCGACCATGGCGTCGATGGTCGAAGCGCTCGGCATGGGCCTGCCGCACAACGCCGCGATTCCCGCCGTCGACGCGCGCCGTCAGGTGCTCGCGCATATGGCGGGACGGCGCATCGTCGACATGGTCAAAGAGGATCTCACGATGGACAAGATCCTCACGCGCGAGGCTTTCGAGAACGCGATCCGCACGAACGCGGCCATCGGCGGATCGACGAATGCGGTCGTGCATCTGATCGCGCTGGCGAAGCGTATCGGCGTGGAACTTAAGCTCGAAGACTGGGAGCTCGGCTCCGAGGTGCCGTGTCTCGTGAACCTGCAACCATCGGGCGAGTATCTGATGGAAGACTTCTATTACGCGGGCGGCTTGCCCGCGGTGCTGCGTCAGCTCGGCGAACAAGGCTTGCTGCATCGCGATGCGCTCACGGTGAACGGCCGCGCGATCTGGGACAACGTGAGCGAAGCGCCGAACTACGACGAGAAGGTCATCACCACGTTCGAACAGCCGTTCAAGCCGCACGCGGGCATCGCGGTGCTGAAGGGCAATCTCGCGCCGAACGGCGCGGTCATCAAGCCATCGGCGGCGACGCAATCCCTGCTGAAGCATCGCGGGCGCGCGGTCGTGTTCGAGAACGTCGAAGCGTTGCACGCGAAAGTCGACGACGATTCGCTCGACATCGACGAGCACTGCGTCATGGTGCTGAAGGGCGCGGGACCGAAGGGTTATCCGGGTTTCGCGGAAGTCGGCAACATGCCGCTGCCGAAGAAGGTGCTGCAAAAGGGCATCACCGACATGGTGCGCATTTCCGATGGCCGCATGAGCGGCACGGCATACGGCGCGGTCGTGCTGCATGTTTCGCCGGAAGCGGCGGCGGGCGGACCGCTCGCGCTCGTGCAGACCGGCGACATGATCGAACTCGATGTCGCGGCGCGCCGTCTGCATCTCGAAGTCTCCGACGAAGAGCTGGCGAAGCGCCGCGCCGCATGGCAGGCGCCCGAGCTGCCGAAGCGCGGCTATTACCGCCTGTATGTGGAGCACGTCTTGCAGGCGGATCAGGGCGCGGACCTCGATTTCCTCGTCGGTTCGAGCGGCGCGCCCGTGCCGCGCGATTCGCATTGAGCGGAGGCGATCGATGTCCGTACATGCAACGCCGCCGTCCGGCATGTGGCCCGTGCTCTATGCCTATTTCGACGCGCTCAACCGGCTCGACCGCGACGCCACACGCAAACAGATCGACGCGACCATTGCGGCGGGCGCGCCCGCCATCGTCACGCTGGGTCTCGCAACCGAAGTGAATCGTCTGTCCGACGCCGAAAAGCGCACGATGATCGACGACTGCGCCGCGCACATCGCGGGACGCGTGCCGCTCGCGGTCACGATCACCGGCGACAGCGTCGAGCGGCAAGTCGCGCTCGCCGACTATGCGCAGGAACGCGGCGCGTCGTGGCTCATTCTTCAGCCGCCATCGATGCGCGGCGAGCCCGAGGCCTTCTACTACGAGTTCTTCGCGTCCGTGCTCGAACGCACCGGCGCGAACGCGGGCATTCAGAACGCGCCGGAATATCTCGGCGTCGGTCTGTCCGCCGATTCGATCGCCGCGCTCGCGGCCGAGCGGCCCAACTTCCGTCTGCTCAAAGGCGAAGGCCCGGCCGTGACGATCCGCGCGACCATCGAACGTTTGCGCGCGCTCGAACAGACGCTTGCGGTGTTCAACGGGCGCGGCGGACAGGAACTCGTCGACAATTTGCGCGCGGGCTGCGACGGACTGATCGTCGCGCCGGACGCGTACGATCGTCAGGTCGCGATTTATCAGGCGTTCGCCGAAGGGCGCGAGCACGACGCAGAGTCGCTGTATGCGGACACGCTGCCGGAAATCGTCTTCGTGATGCAGTCCCTGGAAACGCTCACCTGTTACGGCAAGCGCATCGCGGCATGGCGCATGGGCTTCGATGTCGTACACGATCGCGGCGCGCGGCCGAGCCCGTTCGGCATCGAATGCGCGCGGCGCTTCGCGCAACACCTCGGGCCGGCAACGCGCGTCTTGCGCCGATGAATCATCGGACCGGGCGGCGCGCGAAGCGCTGCTCGGTCACCGGCGTGCCCCAGCGCGCGCCTTCGGCTTCGTCGGTCAAGGTGAAGCCGAAGGACTCGTACAGATGGCGCGCCGTGTCGAGACTCTTGAAGGTCCAGAGATACGTCTCGTCGTAGTGCGCATCGACGAAGTCCATCGCGCGCGCCATCAATTGCCGGCCCATGCCGCTGCGGCGCAATGCATCGTCGACGATGAACCAGCGCAGATGCGCGACGCGCGTCGACGCATCGCCGTCGATCGCCAGCGAGCCGAGCGTGCGCTCGCCCTCCACGACGAGCCACAGCGCCTTGCCGGGCGCGGGCAGGCTTTCGGCGAACGCGGCCAGTTCCGTCGCGACCTTGCGCTCGAAGAACACGCCGAAGCCCGCATGATGCGCATAGAAGCGCGCGTGCAGGCTCGCCACGTCGCCGATGCAGCCCGGCCGATACCCCTCGACGATCCGCGCGCCGTGCGCATGCGCGGCGTGCGGCGTCTTGCGATCGTGACTGTGCGCGAGCGCATCGGCGTAGAGCGCGAGCGAGCGCACGAGCGTCTGCTGATCTTCGGGCACCATGCGGCGCAGCGCATCGGAAACCTGATCGGTCGCGAACTTGTCGATTTTTCTGCGCAGCTTCTGGCCTGACGTCGTGAGATACAGCTCGGACGAGCGCGCATCCACGCCCGATGTCTGCCGCGCGATGAGCCCCGCCGCTTCGAGCCGCGCGATCTGCCGGCTCGCGTTGGACTTGTCCAGCCGCAGAATCTGCGCGATATCGCGTGCCTGAATGCCGGGCGTCGCGCCGATCTCGATGATCGCGTGCACCGCCGATGGCGCAAGGCCGCTGTCCGCGAGCGTGTTGCGCATGAAGCCCAGTTCGCGCACGAGTTTGCGCGAGAACTCACGCAGTTCGAGGATGGTTTTGTCGCGCGGCTGAACGGGTGTGTCGATGAAATCCATGACGTCTCCATCGGTTGCGAAGCGCAACCACATCCGTTCAATTTAGTTGCGGATTGCAACTTTCGCAAGAAAAATCGCGCTCCCGAAAGAACTCACCTTTGGCGGCGATCGCCCGAATCTTGATAGATGCTTAGGTAAGCAAACTAATTACTATTGAAATGCCCGTGACGCGAGGAAATCGTCGTGGACGAAAAAAACCCGGCGGAGAAGCCGGACGAAGGCGATCGGGCGAATTCCGAGTTCACTCCCGACCGCGTGGCACTCTGGCGGACGCCGCCGTGCGCGGACAATCTCGTGCGGCGCTCAGCCGTGAGCCTGCCGGATGAAGTTCCACATGAAGTTGCACGAGCCAGCCGCCGGGACAGCTTCCGTCGATCACGAGCCGGTCCGCGGCCCATGCGATGCGATGCGCCGTGCGGGCGGCATCGAATGCGAGCTTCGCGATGCGCCGCACGACGATCACGATGCCCAAGGCGCTCGCGAGCGTCGCCACGCGCATGGCGGTGTGTTCGAGCGCATGCACGTGGCCCGAGCAGCCGCATACCGTGAGCCACGCGGCATCCGACACGGCGATGCACAACGCGATCAGCACGGTATTCGCACGCAGGGCAACGAGAGTGGACGATCGCACCGGCATCTCCGGGTCGCGCGGCCGCGAATCGGCGCGCTCGACGGTATAGTGCGGGGATGAAGCTTATGCAATGCTTAAGCAGAACGCGCGCAACGCCGACAACGAAGCCGCGATGTGCGGCGGCGCGCATGGCTTAAGCGCCGCGTAAGCGTGCAGGCCCGAGAATCGGTGGGCATTGGTTCGAGCCTGGAGAAAGCGCATGCGCCTGTTAGTGGTGGAGGACGACGAGATGATCGCGGAGAGCGTGCTCGCTGCATTGCGCCGCGCGAACTACACCGTGGACTGGGCACAGGACGGCCGCGCGGCGGAGCTTTCGCTTGGCAACGGCGTGTACGACCTCGTGCTGCTGGACCTGACTTTGCCCCGGCGCGACGGCCTCGACGTGCTCGGCGCCTATCGCAAGAATGGCGGCGATGCGCCCGTGATGATCCTGACGGCGCGCGATGCAGTCGATGACCGCATCCGTGGACTCGATGCCGGCGCGGACGACTACCTCATGAAGCCCTTCGATCTCGACGAACTCGCCGCCCGCGTGCGCGCGCTTCTGAGACGCCGCACGGGCCACAAGCATCCGGTGTACTCCCACGGCGAACTGAGCCTCGATCCCGCCGCGCACGAAGCCAGCAAGGGCGGCGTCGCGCTCAATCTCGTGCCGCGTGAGTTCGCGCTGTTGCAGGCGCTGATCGAGGAGCCGTCGCGCGTGTTTCGCCGACCGGAACTCGAAGAGAAGCTGTACGGCTGGGGCGAGGAGATCGGCAGCAACGCGATCGAAGTCCACGTGCACAGCTTGCGGCGCAAGATCGGCGCGGAGGAAATCGTGACCGTGCGCGGCGTGGGTTATCGACTGAAGAGGGTCGGATGACGTCCATTCGCCGATGGCTGCTCGGATGGCTCATTTGCGGCCTCGGCATCGCCTGTCTGATCGCGGGCGTCGGCATATTCAGCACCGCGCGGCTGGAAGCGGGCGAGCTCTTCGACTACGAGCTGCGCACCGTCGCACTCTCGCTGCCGCACAACATCGACGCCGACGACGTCGCGCAGGGGCGCAATCCCGAACTGCACGGCATTTCGGACGACCGGCTCGTCATCGACATTTGGGACCGCTCGGGCCGGCTCATTTATCACTCGCCGCACGAGCCTGCGCTGCCGCGCCTGGGCGTCGGCTTCGAATCCGCCGAGCGCGAAGGCTTTCGCTGGCGGGCGTTCGGCGTCGAGCAGCCGGACCGCTTCGTGCAGGTCGCGCAGCCGTATTACATTCGCGACGACCTCGCCATTTCGCTCGCGCTGCGCACGATCTGGCCGCTCGCCGTGCTGATTCCGGTGATCGTCGTGATCGTGCTTTTCGTCGTCGCGCGCGGGCTTTCGCCGGTGCGCTGGCTGTCGCACTCGGTCGCCGCGCGTTCGCCGGAGTCGCTCGAACCCATCGCGTTCGACAAGCCGATGCCCGACGAACTGCATCCGCTCGTCAACGCATTGAATGATTTGCTCGCGCGTCTGGGCGACGCGTCGCAGGCGCAGCGCACGTTCGTCGCGGATGCGGCGCACGAACTGCGCACGCCGCTCACGGCGCTCAAGCTGCAAATCCAGGGCGCGATCGGCGACGGTTCGCTTCAGGTCGATGCCGCGACGATCGCGAAAATCGACGGCCGCTTGAACCGCCTCATCCATCTCGCGCAGCAATTGCTCAGCATGGCGCGCGAGGATGCCGCGCGCGAGGCGGCCATCGCACCGATGAGCCTGCGCACGCTGTGCGAAAGCCGCGTGAGCGATTTTTCCTTGCTGGCCGAAGCCCGTTCGATCGACCTCGGCCTCGAACTCGAACAGGCGCGGGGCGAGCACGACGCGTTCACGATCATGGGCGATACGCACGCGCTCGCCGTGCTCGTGAACAATCTGCTCGACAACGCGATCCGGCATACGCCGTGCGGCGGCCGCGTCGACGTGACGTTGCGGCGCGAAAGCGAACGTATCGCGCTGACCGTGCTCGACTCAGGTCCAGGCATTGCGGAAAGCGAGATCGATCGCGTATGCGACCGCTTTTATCGCTGCGCCGGCACGTCGGGGCATGGCGGCGGACTCGGCCTTGCGATCGCGCTGCGCGTCGCGCAACGGCATCACGCGACGCTCGAAATCACGAATCGCGTTGACGCGAGCGGGCTTATCGTCAGAGTGCGCGGCTTGCGGGCGATTCCGTCGACAGCCCACGCGAAGGATATCGTCAGTGGAATGCATGCCTGAATGAAAGCGCAAGAAGCGGGGCGTCGCGCGTGTCGGGCGCGATCACGCTTGTCCTTTCATCGCTTCATGCCGGGCTTATCATGAAGACGTTCTTCCTTCTATGCGTATGTCTCGTGTGGACCGGCGCCGCGTCTGCGGCCGATGCCGCAGCACCCGACGCGGCTTCCGCTGCGGCATCCGAGCCCAGGACGCTGAAAGAGCGCCTCGGCGACAAGGCGAGCGACGAACAACGCGTCGACAATTGCCGCGTGCCCGCCGATCAACGCGGCACGAAGGTTCGCCCCGACCGATGCGCGCCCTGATGCGCAGGCGAATGTGTTACCTTTCGAGGATGAACCATTTGGTACAAACTCAAGGAGCCCGCCTTGTCTTCTGCTCAAACTTCATCCGTCCTGCGCCTCGGCATTCTCGGCGGCGCGAACATCGCAAGGCAGTTCGCGCGTGACGTCAGGCCGAGCGAGCGCGTGCGCGTCGTCGCCGTCGCGAGCCGCAGCGACGAGAACGCGAAAGCCTTCGCGGAAGCGAACGGCATCGAAAGCTGGTTCGGCAGCTATGACGCGCTGCTCGCAAGTCCGGATATCGATGCCGTCTATATTCCGCTGCCCAACAGCCTGCATGCCGAATGGGCGATCAAAGCGGCGGATCACGGCAAGCACATCCTGTGCGAAAAGCCGCTCGCGCTCGATCGCGACGAAGCCGCGCGCATGTTCGAAGCCGCCGATCGCAACGGCGTGATGCTGCTCGAATCGTTCCCGTACTACTTCCAGCCGCAGACCGCCGCGATGATGACGTTGATCGGCGAAGGCGCGATTGGCGAAGTGCGCGCGATTCAGGCGTGCTTCGGCTTTACGGTGGGCAATCCCGGCGCGAACATCCGCATGAAGCCCGAGCTCGGCGGCGGCGCGCTGCTCGACGCGGGCAGCTATCCGCTGAGCTTCATCCGTCTCGTAATGGGAAGCGCGCCGCAGCGCGTCGATGCGATCGCGACGTGGGCGGACAGCAAGGTGGACATCAGTCTCATGGCGACGCTCACTTATGCCGATGGCCGTCGCGCACAAGTCTCGTGTTCGATGGACGCGGCGAATCATCGTTACGCGACGATCATCGGTTCGCAGGGGACCATCGACACCGAGTATCTCAATTACACGAGCGCGGAAACGGCCGGCGACCGTTACGGCTATCTGCCGAGCCAGATGCGCGTGCGGCGCGGCATACCGAATTCGGTGCCGTTCGAGCCGGTTGCCTCCGATGTCGGCAGCGGCTTCTTCTTCGCGGCGGAAAGCTTCGCGCGCATGGTCGCGGCGCGCGACGCCGCTGCGATCGAGTACTACGCGCAAGTGAGCCTCGACAATGCCGCGACGCTCGCGGCGATCATCGAAAGCGCGCGCGGCGGGAAGTCTGTGACGCTCTGAGCGACGAGCCTCATGCGGATCGCTCGTTCGAGAGACGTTGCGTCGAGGCGTCTCGTCAGTTCGCGCCCGTCAACGCGATGACGAGATCGAGGAACGCGCGCGTCTTCGCCGGCGGATGATGCCGCGACGGATAGAACGCATAGAGCGGAAAGCGCTCGTCGGGCCAGTCGGGAAAGAGATCGACGAGCTTGCCGTCGGCGAGCAGGTGTTCGTGGCCGAGCAGCAGAATCTGCGCGATGCCGTAGCCCGAGAGAATCGTGCCGAGCATCGTGCCGGGATCGTTGAGCGTGAGCCGGCCGCGCGTCTGCACAGTCAGGCGCTTCTTCTTGCGATGAAACTCCCACGCGAACGGCCGCCCCGTGCCGGGATCGCGAAATTCGATGCACGTGTGCGTATCGTCGGCGAGCGCTTGTGGCGTCGCGGGCTTGCCGTGCCGCTCGATGTACGAAGGCGCGGCGACGGTGCGCACCGGCGTATCGAGCAGCTTGCGCGCGACGAGGCTCGAATCGCGCGGCTCGCCGAAGCGCACGGCGAGGTCGAAGCCGTCCGCAATGATGTCGCCGAGACGATCGCTCGTGATGAGCTCCAGTTGCAGATCGGGATGCGCGTGCAGGAACGCGTCGAGCTTCGGGCCGAGCAATAGCCGCGAGAAAATCGGATCGACATTCACGCGCAGGCGGCCGCGCACGGCCGTCGCGCCCTCCGACGCGGTGGCGGCGGCTTCTTCCAGTCCCGCGAGATGCGGCATCACGTGTTCGAAGAAACGCCGGCCGTCATCGGTGAGCGAGACGCTGCGCGTGGTGCGGTCGAACAGACGGATCTTCAGGCGCGCTTCGAGCCGTGCGATCGCGCGGCTCACGCCGGGCTGCGACATGCCGAGACGATCGCCCGCGGCGGCGAAGGTGCCCGCATCGACGATCGCGGCGAATACGCTGATGCCGTTGAGGATGCGTTCGTTGAAAGCGGGCATTCATGCCTCTATGTCATGAACTGAAAGGCATTCATGTTAGCGCGATGCGATCGGCTTCGCGCTCATCGCGGCTGGCGATCGCCCACGGCGACTGTTGCTCGTTTCCGATCTGGAAAAAGAAAACGCTTGCCAAGCGCTCGCTGAAACGATATCGCTTTGACGCTGCGAGTATCAGCGTCGAATTTTTGTCGCGCGACCGCTGCCCGGGCGCACGGGTGAGCCGTTTCCATCTAGGGGATGAACATGAACCTTGGTGCATACTTCACGACGCTGGCCCAGCCGGTCAAGCGCGCGCCTTTTGCACTCGTGGCAGCCGGCTTGCTGAGCGTGGCGATCTCCGGGCAGGCGCAGACCAGCTCGCAGCAGACGTCGAAGCCGAACATCGTATTGATCGTAGGCGACGATGTCGGCTGGGGCGATCTCGGCGTCTATGGCGGCGGCGAAGGACGTGGAATTCCGACGCCCAATCTCGACAGAATGGCCGACGAAGGCATGACCTTCTTCGACTTCTATGGCCAGCCGAGCTGCACGCCGGGCCGCGCGGCGCTTCAGACGGGGCGCAATCCGAACCGCAGCGGCATGACGACCGTCGCGTTTCAGGGCCAGGGCGGCGGGCTTCCTCATGCAGAGTGGACCTTGGCGTCGGTGCTGAAGCTCGGCAACTACAAGACCTATTTCACGGGTAAATGGCATCTCGGCGAAGCCGATTACGCGCTGCCCAACGCTCAGGGCTACGACGACATGAAATACGTCGGGCTGTATCACCTGAACGCCTATACCTACGCCGATCCGAAATGGTTCCCGGAAATGGATCAGCCGACACGGGACATGTTCACCAAGGTGACGAAGGGCATGCTGTCCGGGAAGGCCGGCGAAAAGGCGCATGAAGATTTCAAGCTGAACGGTCAATATCAAAACGAACCGGATAAACGGATCGTCGGGATTCCGTTTGTCGACCGGTACATCGAAAAAGCCGCGCTCGACGATATCGACGAAGCTGCGCAGAGCGGGCAGCCGTTCTTCATCAACGTGAATTTCATGAAGGTTCACCAGCCCAACATGCCCGATCCCGATTACATCGGCAAATCGCTGGCGAAGTCCAAGTACGCGGACTCGCTGGTCGAGCTCGATGCGCGGGTCGGCCATATTCTCGACAAGCTGCGCGAGAAGGGGCTCGACAAGAACACGCTCGTGTTCTTCACGACCGATAACGGCGCCTGGCAGGACGTCTATCCCGACGCGGGCTATACGCCGTTCCGCGGCACGAAAGGAACCGATCGCGAGGGCGGCACGCGCGTGCCCGCCATTGCGTGGTGGCCCGGCAAGATCAAGCCGCACTCGCGAAACTACGACATCGTGGGCGGTCTCGACTGCATGGCGACGTTCGCCGCCGTGGCGGGAGTCGATCTGCCGAAGAACGATCGCGAGGGCAAGCCCATCATCTTCGACAGTTACGACATGTCGCCGGTGCTCTTCGGCACGGGCAAGAGCAAACGCACGGCATGGTTCTATTTCACCGAGAACGAGTTGACGCCGGGGGCGGTTCGCGTCGGTCAATTCAAGGCCGTATTCAATTTGCGTGGCGACGCAGGCGTGAAGACGGGCGGTCTCGCAGTGGATTCGAATCTCGGCTGGAAAGGGCCCGAGAGCTACGTCGCGACCGTGCCGCAAGTGTTCGACCTGTACCAGGACCCGCAGGAGCGCTACGACATCTTCATGAACAACTATACGGAGCACACCTGGACGCTTCCGGCGTTAAGTGGCGCAGTGAAAGACGAGATGAAGACATACGTGCAATATCCGCCACGCAAAGCGCAGAGCGAAGCCTATGCGGGCCCGATTACGCTCAGTCAATACGAGCGCCTGAAGTTCGTTCGTGACGAACTGGAGAAGAACGGGTTCAGCATTCCGCTGCCGACCGGGAACTGACATATCGGGGATTCCGGAACATCCGGTTATCCAGCAGCAAGCGACCAGCGGGAATCGACATGCATGAGATCAGCGACGGCACACGGGTGCAGCCGGTTTCTTTTCACAAGGCGCGGCCGCGCGCGCCGGAACCCGTCGCGCCGGCGCAGAAAGGGCGCTTTCATACGATGGCGAAGGCCATCGGTTCGACGTGCAACATCGACTGCACTTACTGCTATTACCTGCACAAGGAACATCTGCTCGATCAGCATCGCGGCCGCCGGATGGAAGTGTCGATGCTGGAGCGCTACATCCGCCAGTACATCGAAGCGCAAAACGGCGACGAGATCATTTTCTCGTGGCAAGGCGGCGAGCCCACCATGCTGGGCGTGGAATTCTTCCGCGACATCGTCGAAATCCAGAAGAAATATGTCCCGGAAGGGCGCCGCATTTCGAACGATCTTCAGACCAACGCGACGCTGCTCGACGACCAATGGTGCGCATTCCTGAAGGAACATGACTTTCTGGTGGGCGTCAGTATCGACGGGCCGCGCGAGTTGCACGACGCGTTTCGACGGGATCGCAAGGGCATGCCCACCTTCGACAAGGTGATGCAGGGCGTCGGCTATCTTCGCAAGCACGGCGTGGCGTTCAATACGCTCACGGTCGTCAACCGCGTCAACGCGAAAAGGCCGCTCGACGTCTATCGCTTTTTGCGCAACGAACTGGATTCCCGCTACATCCAGTTCATTCCGTGCGTCGAGCCGAAAGACTTTCACAGCGTCGCGCCTCAGCACTGGCCGGCAGAATCGCTGCCGACGCTCGGAAGCAGCGCCGCCAGGCCGGGCAACCCGGACTCCGTCGTGACGGACTGGTCGGTCGATCCGGACGACTGGGGCTACTTCCTGTCGCGGACCTTCGACGAATGGCACAGAAAGGACGTGGGCCGCGTGCTGGTCAATCTCTTCGAGACGGCCGTCGTCCAGACGATGGGACGCCCCGCGCAGACCTGCGTGACCGCCGAGTTCTGCGGCAAGGCGCTGGCGATCGAACACGACGGCGAGGTCTATGCCTGCGATCATTACGTGTACCCGGCGTGGTCGCTCGGCAATATCCGGACGACGCATCTGGGCGAGATGGCGTTCTCGCCGCAACAGCAAAGCTTCGGCTACGCGAAGCGGGATACGTTGCCGGCGTACTGCCGTCAATGCAGGCATCTGAACGTGTGCTGGGGAGAATGCCCCAAGAATCGCTTCGTCCGCAGCCCGGAGGGTGAAGCCGGCCTGAACTATCTGTGCAGCGGCATCAAACGATTTCACGATCACGCGGGGCCTGCGCTCAGGCAACTCGCGAGGCAGTGCGCTTGAGGGAGCATGTCGCCCGCGCGACGAATGCGACGCGCCTAGCATCTCCGATGTCCGTTTCGCTCTGAGCGTCGAGCGTCCAAAAAAAAACGGGCCCCACGGGGCCCGGCAAATCACTCCAGCACGGTCACTTTTACGCGTGGCGCGCCTTCGCCACCTTATCCACGGACATCGAGTCGGCGCGCAAGCGCTCATACTCCTGCTCGCTCATCGGCACGGCGTCCTTCTTGCCCAGATCGTTCAGGCGGATGCGATACGTCTCACGCGCCGAGTAAGCCGCGATCGCCGCGATGATCGTCACGCCGAACGCAATCGCGCCGACCGTCAGCGGGATGTTGTTCGATCCCGGCGGCGCGACCGCCGCGAACAGCGCGGGCAGGAGCGCGGTGATCGTCGTGCCGATGTTCTGCGCAATCGCCATCGCCGAAACACGCGAGCGGGTCGGGAACAGTTCCGGATAGAAGCTCGGGAAGATCGCGTTATAGCCTTGATACACGACGCCCCACATCAGGAGCGACATCAGGAACGCGAGCGGCACGCTGTGGATGCTGATCGCATAGAGATACGCGAACGCGAGCAGACCCGAGATCAGCGAGCCGCCGATCATCATCGGGCGACGGCCGATCTTGTCCGACAGGTTGCCGACGAACGGAATCACCAGCACCGCGACGATGTTGCCGACCACCGGAATCCACAAATACACGCTCTTGTGGAAGCCGATGCCATACGAAGACTGCACCGCGTACGCCGCGCCGAAGATCGTCGCCACGACCGGAATCACGTTCATCAGCGCCATGCAGACGACGCGGATCATGTCGGGCGTGCTGTTGGCGAACGCTTCCTTGATCGGCGACTTCGGCAGATCGCCGTGCGATTCCTCGGACGTGAACGCCGGCGTTTCATGCACTTCCTTCCGGATGATGTAGCCCGCGACCAGCACGAACGCCGACAGCAGGAACGGCACACGCCAGCCCCACGCGTTGAACATGTCTTCCGGCATGAACGTGGCGAGCGGCAGGAACACGGCGGCGGCGAGAATCTGGCCGGCCTGCACGCCTTGCAGCGTGAAGCTCGCGTAGTAGCCGCGGCGTCCGAACGGCGCGTGCTCCAGAATCATCGAACTGGCGCCGGAGATTTCACCGGCCACCGCGAAGCCCTGAATCAGGCGCAGCACGACGAGCAACGCCGGAGCGAGCATGCCGACGCTGTGATACGTCGGCAAGAGACCGACGGCCATCGTCGAAAAACCCATCAGGAACATGCAGATGAGCAGCACGTTCTTGCGGCCGTGCGTGTCGCCCAGATGGCCGAGCACGAATGCGCCGATCGGACGCGCAACGTAGCCCACGCCGTACGTCGCGAGCGACGCGATGATCGCCACCTTCGGATTGCCCGACGGGAAGAACAACTGCGGGAAAATGAGCGCTGCTGCCTGGGCGTAAATGAAGAAGTCGTAATACTCCAGCGCCGAGCCGATCCAGCCGCTCGCGGTCGCTTTTTTCGCCTGGCGGCCGCCGTGCGCGTCTTCCTTAGGGCTAGCCATAGAGATGTCTCCGAAATGGGTTTATGGAGTTGAGCCTGGAAACCTGGTCGAGCGGCGGAGCAGTCGAAACCGTGAAATCGCGCGTCGCTCTGAAAGTGATTGGAGAATAAAAGCGCAGCCCTTCCGGATCAACGCTTTGTGACAAATTTTGCGCGATTATCGTACGCAAGTGTCCGATAATCGATCACTTTGGGGGTTAGCACTAGCAAATGGCTTTGGTGGATCG
This sequence comes from Caballeronia novacaledonica, assembly GCF_900258035.1. Taxonomy (GTDB): domain Bacteria; phylum Pseudomonadota; class Gammaproteobacteria; order Burkholderiales; family Burkholderiaceae; genus Caballeronia; species Caballeronia novacaledonica. Next base: position 157,476 of record NZ_OGTP01000011.1, read on the forward strand.
CCGAAACATCCGTTCTTCCATAACTAAACAAGCATGTCAGCATGACTAAACCGGAACTCGACAAGCGCGACTGGATCGCCGGTCTCGAAAAGGGTCTTGCGATCCTCGAAGCCTTCGACGATCAGCACGCGCGCATGACGCCCACGCAAGCCGCGATGCGCACCGGACTCACGCGCACCGCCGCGCGCCGCTATCTGCTGACGCTCGCGCATCTCGGCTACGTGCAGACCGACGGCAAGCTCTTCAATCTGACGCCGCGCGTGCTGCGCATGGGCTGGTCGTATTTCGAATCGGCGCGGCTGCCGCGCATCGTCCAGCCTTATCTGCAGCAGTTGAGCGCGCTGATCCACGAATCGGTGTACGTGAGCGTGCTCGATGACTGGGATCTCGTGATCATCGCGCGCAACGGCTCCACGCGCGTCATGACGACCGGCTTCGTGCTGGGCGCGCGCGTGCCGGCCGCGCTGATGTCGGGCGGCATCGCGATGCTCGCGTACATGGACGAGACGGCGGTGCGCGGATGGCTCGACGCCACCGAGTTCAAGCCGTTCACGCCGCTCACGATCACCAACAAGGAGCGGCTGTACGACAAGATCCGGCAGGCGCGCGTCGACGGGTACGTCGCGATCGAGCAGCAATTGCAGATGGGCGTGCGTGGCGTCGCGGTGCCGATGAAGAACCGTCATGGCGAAGTGATCGCGGCGTTGTCGGCGAACATGCCGATCGGCAAGGAGACGAGCGAGGCCGCGCTCGCTCGCGTGTTGCAGCCGTTGCAGGAAACGGCGTTGTCGATGCTGAACGTGATCTGAGGTGAGGGTTTTCGGGAGGATGCCGCCGGAAGGCGTCCGAGGCTTATGTCTGAAGGCTTTCGGCGGCATGAATCGCGCTAAAGGTGAGGGTTTTCGGGGCATCGATGGGTGTTATCATGTATCGCAATTGCAATACAGAGAGGCGATCATGAAATCCGCGACCATTCCGGCATTGCGAGTCGAACCCGAACTGCGTCAGGCCGTTGAAGACGTGCTCGGCGAGAACGAAACGCTTTCGTCATTCATGGAGTCCGCATTGCGCGCGGGCGTTGCCCGACGCCAGCTCCAACGCGAGTTCATTGCGCGCGGACTCGCGGCACGCGAGGAAGCACGGAGAACCGGCGAGTATTTCGACGCAGACGATGTGCATGCCGAACTCCAGGCGATGTTGAATGCGGCGAAGTCCGAACGGGAGCGTCATTGACTTACACCGTCAGATACACGCGCGCCGCACGCGACGATTTGATTCGCCTGTTCCAGTTTCAGCTCGAGCGCGATTTGCAGGTCGCGGAACGAGCCGTGGAAGCCATCCGCGAAGGCATCGGAGTATTGAAGAACTTCCCCTTTACCTGCCGGAAGGCGGACGAGAAGAATCCCTTTCTACGTGAATTGCTCGTCTCGTTCGGCACTTCGGGCTATGTCGTGCTTTTTGAAATCGACGACGACACGGCCGTGAGCATCCTCGCTATCCGCCATCAGTTGGAAGAGGACTATCACTGATACGCGACGTGCGTGTCATCGAGAGGGCAGCGCTCGACGTGCCGGCCACGCCCTCACTCTCACCTAATTCCCGGTCCCTACACTCCTTTCCATGGTTGCGGCGACAAACCCGGTCAACCACATCGCACATCGACAAAAGGAAAGGGGAACGAAATGACCCAGCTCAACGCATCGGCGAACGCACGCAAGGCGCGCAGCACGGGCTTGCTTCTCAAGCTTTCGGCGCTATCCGTCGTCACCGCGCTTTCGCTCGGGCTCGGCTCCGCGCCGGTCTACGCGCAGGCGCTGCCGATGGACAACGCCGCGCCTGCCCACGTGCAGCCGCTCGACATGCGCACGCTTCACACTCAACTGAATCTCACGGCCGATCAGGAAGTGCAGTGGCAAGCCGCGCTCGACGCGATGCGCGAAAGCCACTCATCGGAACGCATGAACGCCGACCAGATGCAGGCGCGCATGCAGACGATGCTCAAGCAGCCGATCCTCGATCTCTCCGCGCTGCACGCGATGGACCAGAAGATCCGTCAGCAGGACGCGCCGCTATCCGAGCAGTCGGCGAAAGCGTGGCTCACGTTCTACGGCAGCCTGAACGATCAGCAGAAGACCGCCTTCAGCGATGCGATCAGGCCGCAGTTCGAGAACATCGCGCATCATCCGGCGCGGCCCTACGATCCGCGAACCGGGCTCTGACGCCGCGACGCTCAGGACGCGCCCGTGAAGATCGGCCCTTGTCCGCCCGGCACGAACGCGCGCGGCGCATGGTCGACGCTCGCGCCGGAATGGTCGCGCGCCGCCGGCGCCGGTGCGGGATCGCGCAACGTGACGGCGGTTTCCGGCGTGATCGGCACGCTCGGTTGCGCGAGCAGTTCGGTCTTGCGCATCGAACCCGCCGACGTCCCGAAGTAATACCCGATGATGCTGATCCACGCGGTCCCGAGCGCGCCGACCACGACGTTCACGAGATCGCGATTCGCCTCGGGCAACGCACGCAGCGCCATCAAAAGCAGGATGCCGAAAAAGCCGGCGGTGACGAACATCGCGAGGACTTTCGGCACCCAGTCCTTGTTCGCGGTGCCCATTGCGCGCGCATCGGCGCGGTCGCCCGCCGCGATGCGCGCCATGTCCGCTTCGAACGACAGGCGCGCCTGCGCCGCCGCCACCACCAGTTGTTGCAACTGCAACGAGTTCGCGCTTTCGGCCTGACCGATCTTGTCGAGCGCGGCGGGATCGTTGAGCGCGGTCTCGACGACATCCGGATCGTTCGGCGTGTCGAGCGCATGCGAGATGATCGCGGCCGCCGTCGTCACGCCGAGCCCGACCGGCCCGCCGACGAGCCCCGCGAGCAGAGGCGCCTTCGCGCCGATGGTTGCCGCCACTTTGGTCCAGTCCATCATGCTGCTCCCAGAAGAAGATTCGTCGCCATGCGGTCGGTCCAGCCGCGGCTGAACGTCGGCCACGCATGCAAGCCCTTCAGATAACGCAATCGATACGCGATGAAGCGCAGCACGAAGCGCATCGGATCGGCGGCTTTCACGGCATCGACGGTATCGGGGCCGAACTTGCCGTCTTCCTTCGCGCCCGATGCCTTCTGCATCCACAGCACGACGAGGCCGCCGTTGTAGTTCGCATCGAAGATCTGGAAGGCGACGCGCGGATCGAATTCGTCGAGATGCAGCGGATCCCAGTACTTCTGCTTGGCGATGCGTTTCGCTAGGTCGAGCGGCAGGTCCTTCATCGCGCCTGCATAGCCGTAGCCGCGCGCGACGCGCGCCGTCACGCCCCACATCGTTTCGCCGCCGGGGTCCGCCGGATGAAATGAGTAGCCGCCTTCGCTGCCGATCAGCGCTTCGAAGGCGTCGTCGAAATTGTTCATGGTGATCTCCTTGGCGCCTGCGCGTGCCGCCGGTAACTCGCGATACGAAGGCCGCGGCGCCGGAAGAAACGGGCCGGCGCACGAGGTGGCCGGCCCGGTCGCGTCGAACAGTGGCAGGCAGTCATGACGCGACGGCAGAGCCTTATGCATCGGCTATGCCAGCCGCGCGATGAAACGTGCGGGAGCCTTGTCCAGCAAGGCTCGGGCTTCACAGGACGACGAGCGAAGAAAAGCGAACTGTCGTGCGCCGGCCAACGCTTTCGAGCGCGATTGTTCGGGCTGCTCAGACATCGACGTCCCGCGCGGCGCGCTCATTCGATGCTCATTGTCCGAGCCTACGATGCGAAGCAATCAGGCGGCGCGGTCCTTATCGAAACCATCGCACTGCCTTTCGTTGACGACGTTTCATCGAGGAGAAATGCCATGCGCCACTATCCATCGGACAGTCCCCGCGCCGCTGCGCGCATCGTCGTGATGTCGCTGATCGCGGACGGACATATCGGCAGTGCGGAAATCGAAGAGCTCGAACGGCGCGGCTTCTATGCGCGGCTCGGGCTTCATGCGGGCGAGTTGCACGAGGTCGTGCGCGAAGTCTGCGAAGACCTCACGCGTTGTTCCTTTCTCACGTGGGACGACGTGTGTCGCGTCGATCCGCGCGTCGTGCAAGCGCTCGCGGGCGAAGTGCGCGACGCGCGCATACGACGCGACGTGCTCACGCTCTGCGAATCGGCGGTGGTCGCGGACGGCATGATGACCTGCACCGAAGCCGCCGTGATCGATGCCGTCAAGCACGCGTGGCGCATGCATTGAAGCGCAAACCATCCAACGGAGACGACATCATGCAAAAGCACATTCTCGTTGCAGTGGGTCCGGGAAACAGCCATGCCGCGCTCACGCTCGGCATCGCGCGGGCCCGCGAATGCAATGCGCGCCTCACGGCGCTTCATGTGGTGGACCGCATGCCGTTCTGGGCGATATCGTCCGCGCAGTACGACTTCGGCGCGGCGCTCGCGCATGTCGACGAACTCGCGCGCGAAGTCGAGAAGCGCACGCTTCAGGCGATACGCGCGTCGAGCATCAACGGCGTATGCGTGACGATGGACCTGCCAGGCGGCACGACGCTCGGTCGCGTGATCGCGCAGGCGGCGCGCGAGTTCGACGCGGACCTCATCGTGATCGGCCGCACGAAGGCCGCGAACTGGCGCTTCTGGGAAGAGCGCGTGTCCGACGCGGTGAGCCGTCACAGCAATCGCCGCGTGCTGATCGCAGCGAATCATGCGGGCAATGTAGCTCCCGTTGAAACAAAAGCGACACCGTTGCGTTTTACCATCGTCGATTCGACGCAGCGCGTCACGTCCCCGTAACGTTCGAGAGGAAGCTCGCCATGCCGGATCGCATCAAGCCGTCCCGACGCACCTTGCTCAAAGGTCTCGTATCCGGCACGGGGCTCGCGCTCACGGGCGCGGGTCTCGCCGATGCGCTCGCGCAAGGCGTCGCGCCCGGCGTCGTCACCGCCGACAAGTTGCGTCCGCAACTACCCGGCGGCGTGATGAGCGGCGACGTCACGGCGACGAGCGGCATCGTCTGGAGCCGCACGGACCGGCCGGCGCGTATGATCGTCGAGTACTCGACGAGCGAGCGCTTCGACACGTTCCAGCGGCGCATCGGGCCGGCCGCGCTCGAGGGCAGCGGTTTCACGGCGCGCGTCGATCTGACCGGCCTGCCGCCCGCCGCCGACGTGTTCTATCGCGTGCGCTTTGCCGATCTCGTCGATGGCAAGGCCTACAGCGAGCCGGTGACGGGACGCCTGCGCACGGCATCGCTCGATGCGAACAAACCGATCACCTTCGTCTTCTCCGGCGATGAAGCGGGGCAGGGCTGGGGCATCAACGAGCGCTTCGGCGGCTATCGCATCTATGAGGCGATGCGCCGCGAAGCGCCGGACTTCTTCATCCATCAGGGCGACCAGATCTACGCGGACAGCGTGATCGAACCGGAAGTGAAGCTGCCCGACGGCACGATGTGGACGAACATCGTCACCGAAGGCAAGTCGCATGTCGCGCAGACGCTCGACGACTATCGCGCGGCCTTCGCCTACAACCAGCTCGACAGGAACAAGCGCCGCTTCGCCGCCGAAGTGCCGTTCCTCGTGCAATGGGACGATCACGAAGTGCGCAACAACTGGTATCCGGGCCAGCAGATCGGCGAGGCGGAGAAGCGTTATCAGACGCGCGCGATCAACCTGCTCGAAGCGCGCGCGAAGCAGGCGATGTTCGAGTACAACCCGTATCGCATCAATCAGCTCGATCCGGAGCAGGTGTATCGCGGCTTTCAGTTCGGTCCGCTGCTCGATGTGTTCATGCTCGACGAGCGTTCGTATCGCGGCGCGAACTCGCCGAACAGACAGACCCGTCTCGATGCCGATTCGGCCTTTCTCGGCTCGCAGCAGACGGCGTGGCTCAAGCAATCGTTGAAGGCGTCGCGCGCGACGTGGAAGGTGATCGCGAGCGACATGCCGATTTCGCTCGTCGTCCCCGATGCGAACCCCGACGTGCCGAAGGGCACGTTCGAGGCATGGGCCAACGCCGAAAACGGCGCGCCGCTCGGGCGCGAACTCGAACTCGCGGAGATCCTGCGCTTCATCAAGCGGGAAGACATCAGGAACGTCGTGTGGATCACCGCCGACGTTCACTACGCACAGGCGACGCACTACGATCCGTCGCGGGCGAAGTTCACGGAATTCAAACCGTTCTGGGAATTCGTCGGCGGGCCGATCAACGCGGGCACGTTCGGACCCAACGATCTCGACACGACGTTCGGTCCGGAACTGCGCTACGTGAGCGTGCCGAAGGACAATCCGCAGAACCGCTCGCCCGCGGCGCTGCAGCAGTTCTACGGCCGCGCGAAGATCGATCCCGCCAGCCGCGCGCTGACGGTTTCGCTGCACGATCTCGACGGCAAGTCGCTCTACGAAGTGAAACTCGACGTCGAGGCCTGAACGTAGCGCTTATCCTGCGAGCTTCGCCGCCAGTTCGGCGACATGCTTGCCCTGATAGCGCGCGATATCGAGTTCGTTCTGCGTGGGCTGGCGGCTGCCGTCGGCGGAGGCCATCGTGGTCGCGCCGTAGGGCGTGCCGCCCGAAACGTCGCTCATGTTCGTGAGCCCGGCGCAGGCATACGGCACGCCGACGATCACCATCCCGTGATGCAACAGCGTGGTATGAAACGACGTGATCGTGGTTTCCTGCCCGCCGTGTTGCGAAGCGGTCGATGAAAACACGCTGCCGATCTTGCCGATGAGCGCGCCTTTCATCCACAGCCCGCCGGTCTGGTCGAGGAATGTGCGCATCTGGCCCGCCATGTTGCCGAAGCGCGTCGGCGTGCCGAAGATGATCGCGTCGTAGTCCGCGAGCTCGTCGACGGTGGCGACGCTCGCCTGCTGATCGAGCTTCACGCCGATCTTCGCGGCCTGCTCGGCGGGAATCGTTTCGGGCACGCGCTTCAGCGTGACTTCCGCGCCCGCGACGCCACGCGCGCCTTCGGCTATCGCGTGGGCCATCGTTTCGACGTGACCGTACATCGAGTAGTAGAGAACGAGTACCTTCGCCATGATGTGTCCTTGTGTGAGGGTGCATCGGATGGAGACGCGCGGCTCCTTGCGCGCCTTAAAAGATAGCACCGCCTCGCGCATCCGCAAGGAACTGGCCTGCCCGCGCGCACGCGATGCGTTCATGGGCGGGCGGCGTTTCTCCGGCGAAAATATCGAAAATCGAAACGGAGACGCAATCGCCATGAACGGCCACGCCTTGCTCAGCGCAAATCTGCTCATCGCCTATTCGGCGTATTTCGTCGGCACGGCGAGTCCGGGGCCGAGCAATCTCGCGATCATGTCGATCGCCAGCACGTCCGGGCGGCGCGCGGCGTTCACCTTCGCGGCGGGCGTGATGTCCGGCTCGTTCTTCTGGGCGATGCTCGCGGCGCTCGGCCTCTCCGCCGCGCTGACCGCGTACTCGGGTTTTCTGATCGGCGTGAAGATCTGCGGCGGGCTCTATCTGCTGTGGCTCGCGTTCAAGTCGGGACGCGCGGCGCTGAAGCCTCCGCTGCGGGACGCATCGGCGGATGCGCAAGCGCCGAGCGGGCGCAGGCTCTATGCGCGCGGCGCGCTTCTGCATCTCACCAACCCGAAGGCGATTCTCGTGTGGATGTCGGTGGCGGCGCTCGGTTCGTCGGCGGGCGAGGGGCCGGGGCATATGCTCGTGGTCGTCGCGGGGTGTCTTTGCATCGGCGCGTGCGTGTTCGGCGGCTATGCCGCGCTCTTCTCGATGGCGTCCGCGCGGCGCATCTACACGCGCATCCAGCGCGGCCTCGATGCGTGCCTCGCGCTCGTGTTCGGCGCGGCGGGCATTCGCCTGCTGACTTCGCGCGTGTAGCGGATTTGCCGCACCTCGCGCGGTTCGGCTTTGCATCCGGTCGATGGGCGGCTACGCTCAAGCCAGACGCCTGAAATCGCCAGAACGATGCCGACCGACGACTCCTCCCGCAACGCCCGCCCGATTCCGCGCGAAAGCGCCGTCGCGGTGGGCGCGTTCGTCCACATCGTCGGCGACGCATTTGCCGCGCTCGGACGCGAACTCGCGGCGATCAGACCGACGCCCGCCCGCGCGCTCTTCGCGACGCAGGCGATGCTGTCCGTCGGGCTCGCCGTGGCGCTCGCCTACGCTTTCCACCTGAGCAACATCTGGTGGGCGGCGATCAGCGGCTTCGCGGTGATGCAGTCGAAGTTCTCCGCGTGCGCGCAGCGCGGCGTCCAGCGGGTGGTCGGAACGGTCGCGGGCGCGATCATCGGCGCGGTGGCGGGCGCCTTGATCGGCGACGTTCCGTGGATCTTCGTGCCGTTTCTCGGCGTGATCGTGGGCGTGTCGGTGTATCGCGCGCTCGTGTCGGACGCGGGCTACGCGTGGGTGCTGGGCGCGGTGACAGCGCTGATGGTGACGTTCGAGGCGCATCGGCTCGTCTCCGCGGCGGCGACGGCGTCATTCGCGCTGTTGCGGGTCGCGGAAGTCGTCGTCGGGACGGTGGCGTGCGTGGCGGTGTCGGCGCTCTTTCATGCGGGCGTGCAGCACTATCGCAAGTCGCGGGGCGCGCCGCCGGTGCCGCGCGCGCAGGCGGCATCCACGGTGGATCGCGTCGATGGCGCCAGCGCGCAAGCGGTCACCGTCATTCCGTCCGATGCGGCGCAGGCCGTGCAGGCGCTCGATGCGATGCACGTCGCGCGCGCGGAGCAGATCGCGCTCGCGATGCGCAAGCGGCTCGCGTGGCAGAGCGCGTGGTCGGTGATGATCCTGGCGGCGCTCGCGTACACGTGGGACCTGTCCGGCTTCGCGCAGGCGATGGTGACGGCGGTCGCCGTGCTGATCCTGCCCGCATCGGCGCTCGGCAAGCCGACGAGGAAGCCGATCGCCGAGCGCATGATCCAGCGCTTCATCGGCTGCCTGCTTGCGGGCGCGGTGAGTCTCGCGCTTCTGCCGTTATTGGGCGATAACGCGCTCGCCTGCATGGCGGCGCTGTGCGCGGGCGTGTGGCTCGGCTGTCACGTGCAGACGGGCACGCAAGGCGCGAGCTATGTCGGGCGGCAGTTCGGCATCGCGTTCATCATGGTGTTCGTGCAGGACCATCACTGGTCGTCGGACCCGATGCCGGCGCTGATGAGGCTCGTGGGGATTCTGGGCGGGATCGTGGTGTTGTCGGGGGTGATGGCGGCGGGCGCGGCGTTGGCGGCGAGAAGGGCATCGCACGTCGCGATGCGGTGAACAACCATCACCGCATCGCGCGAAACCTCAAGCCTCTTCCGCCCAGGCCTGATTTTCCCTTGCCATCAACGCACTCGAAGCCGCCGGTCCGAATGTTCCCGCCGTATACCCACGCGGCCGGTCGCCCAGTTCCTTCCAGCCGTTGAGAATCGGTTCGACCCACGTCCACGCCGCTTCGAGTTCGTCGCGACGCATGAAATGCGTGAGCCTGCCGCGAATCACGTCGATCAACAGGCGCTCATACGCTTCCGCGCGGCGTTGCGTCATGGCCTGCTGCAGATCGAGATTGAGCGTGACCGGCTGCATGTGCATGCCGCTGCCGGGCTCCTTCGCCATCATCTGCAACTGGATCGATTCCTCCGGCTGCAGCATGATCGTCAGCCGGTTGCCATAGTGACGCGGACCGTCGGGAATGATCGAGAACGGCAGATCCGCGAAATCGATGACGATCTCCGAGCGGCGATTCTGCATGCGCTTGCCGGTGCGCAGGAAGAACGGCACGTTCGCCCAGCGCCAGTTGTTGATATGCGCACGCAACGCGACGAACGTCTCCGCGCGGCTGTCGGCGGGCACGTTCTGTTCTTCGAGATAGCCCTTCACTGCTTCGCCGCCCACCGCACCCGCCGTGTACTGGCCGCGCACGGTGTCGCGCGCGATATCGGCGACGGTCATCGGCCGCAGCGACTTCAGCACCTTCAGCTTTTCGTCGCGCACGGCGTCCGGGTCGAGCGACACCGGCGGTTCCATCGCGACGATGCACAGCAGTTGCAGCAAGTGGTTCTGCACCATGTCGCGCAACGCGCCGGTGTGATCGTAGAAGCCCGCGCGGCTGCCCACGCCGACCGTCTCCGACACCGTGATCTGCACGCTCTTGATATACGGCGCCTGCCACAGCGGCCCGAAGATCGCATTGCCGAAACGCAGCACCATCAGGTTCTGCACGGTTTCCTTGCCGAGATAATGGTCGATGCGGTAGATCTGCTCTTCCTTGAAGTGCTTGCCGACGGCGTCGTTGATCGCGCGCGCGGACGCGAGATCGTGGCCGAGCGGCTTTTCCAGCACCACGCGCGCGTGGTCGTCGAGAATGCCGGCGCCGTCGAGGTTCTCGCAGATGGTCACGAACAGTTCAGGCGATGTCGACAGATAAAGCACGCGCTGCGAAGCGGGGCGCACGGCCTGCGCGAGACGCTCGAAATCGCCGGGATTCTCGACGTCGATGCGCACGTAGTCGAAGAGCGCGAGGAATTTGTCCCACGATTGCGCATCGAACGCCTTCGCGTCGATGAACGGACGCGCCTGCGATTCCATGAAATTCCTGAGGTAATCCTCGCGCGTCCAGTCCTTGCGGCCGATCGCGAGAATGCGCGTGTCGGCGGGAAGGTTGCAGTGGTTGTGCGCCATGTAGAGCGCCGGCAGCAGCTTGCGCGCCGCCAGGTCTCCGCCGCCGCCGAAGATGATCATGTCGAGCGGGCGTTCATTCGAAGGAGAAGTTGAAGTCGTCATGGTGCGTGAGCCGGTAAAGGTTCAGGAAAGCCGAAAGCGCGCCGATCGGTGCGATCGTTCGAGACAGCTATGTTGCATGTTTTGCCGGTACTTTGCACGGCGGGCGTGCTAACGGACGTTCGATTCGCCGGCCGATGGACGAAATGTCACCGAAGGCGCGTATGCCCGGCGCGCGTCAGCGCAGCGAGGTGTCCGAGCGCAGCGTCGTCACGGCAAGATCGAGAAACGCGCGCACCTTTTGCGTCACGTGACGTCCTTCGCGATGCACGAGATGGATCGGCAGCGGCGGCGGCTCGAACTCGGGCAGCACGATCGCGAGACGCCCCTCGTTCACATGTTGCGCGACCTGATACGACAAGAGCCGCGCGATGCCGAAATCCGCGAGCGCGGCGGCAATCGCGGAATCGTTGGTGGTCGTCGTGAGGCGCGGGTGAGCGCGCACGGTGACCTGCCGCTCGCCATCGAACAGGCGCCACTCCGGCGGCGTCGATGCGCCCGTCGACGCGATGACCACGTGTTCCGCGAGATCGTCGGGATGACGCGGCGTGCCGTGCGCTTCGAGATAAGCGGGCGATGCGCACAGCACGCGCCGCACGCGCCCGACGTTGATCGCCTGCAACGACGAATCCGGCAATTGCGCGATGCGCACCGCCACGTCGATACCCTCGTCGACGAGATTCACCACGCGATCGACGAACCAGCAGCTCGCATCGGCTTCGGGATAGCGGCGCAGATAGTCGAGCACGACCGGCGTGACGTGCAGCCGGCCGAACATCACCGGCGCGGTGATCGCGAGCAGGCCGCGCGGCGACGAATGCGTGCCGGTCGCGGAGAGATCGGCGGTCTCGATTTCGCCGATGATGCGCCGGCAGTCCTCGAAATAGCCGCTGCCCGCGTCGGTGAGACGCACGACGCGCGTCGTGCGCGTGAGCAGGCGCACGCCGAGATACTCTTCGAGCTCCGTCACGACGCGGCTCACGACCGACGGCGATACATCGAGCTTGCGCGCCGCCGATGCAAAGCCGCCCGTCTCGACCACCGTGACGAAGGTCGTCATTGCCTGTATACGGTCCATGGGAAAACGCGAGGCATCCAAGCATGAAAGATGCCGTGCATTCTCGGGGATATGCGCGCGGCGCACAATCGGCAACCGCTTCACCGCGGGATCAAAGATCGAGCGCCAGCTTGCCGCTGTTATCCGCGGCCGGCACGGCGCAGCAGATCAGCGCTTCGTCGTCGCCGGCATGGAAGGCCGGCTCGCTTTCATACGACACCGCGCCCTGCACGACGCGCGTCCTGCATGTGCCGCACGTGCCGCCCCGGCAGTTGAATTCGGGCGACAGGCCGCTCGCTTCGGCGAGTTCCAGCAAGGTGCCCGCGCCGGGCTTCCATTGCGCGCTCGTGCCCGACTTCAGAAATTCGATCTTCACCGGCTGCGTCGCGGCGGGGCGCATCGGCTTGACGTCGGCGCCGCGATCCGCCGTGCGCTTCAGCGCCGAAGGACCGAACGCCTCCGCGTGGATGCGCCCGTCGGCGACGTTGAGCGCGCGCAGGCCGTCGTAGGTCGTCTGCATGAACGCGCCCGGACCGCACAGGTAGAAGTCGTAGTCGTTGAAGGGCAGGCGGCTCGTCAGCAGGTCGATGTCGATGCGCCCCGATGCATCGTAATCGCGCCCGAACTGCGCGCCGTTCGTGTCGCTCAGCACGCGGATCACGTTCACCGCGCCGCCCGCGCTCTGCGCGAGGGCCGCGATTTCCTGCTCGAACGCGCGGCTCGCGAGCGAATGCGCCGACACGATCATCCACACCGGACGGACGCGCCGCTTTCTCAGGCCTTCGTAGACCACGTGACGCAGCATCGCGAGCATCGGCGTGATGCCGACGCCCGCCGCCATCAGCACGGCCGGACGACGCTCGAACGGATCGATCGTGAAATCGCCGGCGGGCGCGCGCGCTTCGATCACGTCGCCGGCTTTCAGCGTGTCGTGCAGATGCGCGGATACGCGTCCGTCGCGCTTCACGCTGATGCGATACAGCCCGTCCGACGGCGCGACCGACAGCGTGTATGTGCGGATCAGCGGCTTCGCGTCGCCCGGCAAGGTGACGCGAATCGGCAGATGCTGGCCGGCCTTGTGCGCAACGATGCCCGCGCCGTCGGCGGGTTCGAGATGGAAGGAGCGGATCGCGTCGCTTTCATCGACGATCCTGCTCACGCGAAACGTCCGCCACACGTTCGCGAGCGCGGCCGCCCTGAGGCGCTCGGCAACCTGTTCCCAGTCGCCCGTCATCAGTGAATTGGGCGACGCGCCCTCGCTGCGCGCCTTCCACCGCAACGGCAGCGCGCCCGCGCGATACGCGACGCGGCGCGGCGTGAAGCGCCACAGCCGCTCCGCGCCCTGGAACGCGGCGGTTTCGGGGGAATCGAGCAGCACTTCGGCGTCGCCCGAGAGTTGCAGGACGTCGCCGGATTCGAAATCCGCGAACACGAGTCCGGCGCGGCCGTTCACGAGAATGTTGCCGAGCGTGTTGAAGAAGAGATTGCCCGCGAAATCCGGAATGGTGAGCGTGCCGTCGTCCGCGAGGCGCACGAAGCCCGGCTTGCCGCCGCGATGCGACACGTCCACTTGCCGATGCCCGTCCTCGCGATCGAAATACGACGCGACGAAAAACGTGTCCGCGCCCGCGATCATCGCTTTTGCGCGCGGCGAAAGCGTGCCGGAGACGACCGGCTGCGCGGGCGAGGGCGCGGCCGGATCGCGCACGAACTCGAAGTCGCGCAACTGGATGTACTGTGGGCAATTGCCGAAGCTCTGCTCGACGGCCACGTCGAATACGGCGTTCGCGCCATCGCGATGAATCACGCCGTTCATGCGGTTGCGGCGGCGCGTGTGCAACTCGATGCCGAGCAGCCCGATCGACGCGCCATCGTTCATGCCGGCGTCGGCGGGATCGAGCGGATCGCGCGCAAGGCTCATCGACAAAGTTTTCGCGTCGGGCGCGCGCATGAAGCCGGGATGCCCGGCGAGCAGCGTCGCCCAGGGATCGCCGCGCTCGTCGACCGCGCCCGCGACGACGAACGGCAACTGCGCGAAAAACTGGCGATGCTGATCCGGCATGTGATCGCGCACGATGCGGCGGCCGACGCCGTCCATGCGTTCATCGACGCCGAAAGCCTTCTGGATGGCGATTTCGCCGCGATGCCACGGCGAGGGCGTGGCAACGGTTGCAACATCGGCGAGCGTGGAAGTGGACATGATCGTATGCCTCTTCGATTCAGGCGCGGCGGCGAGCCGCCGCGCTCACTTTACGCCGCGAGACCCGCGGCTGTCTTCTGGAACGGCACGAAGCCGGGCAGCGCCTCGACACGCTTGAGCCACGCGTTCACGTGCTCGTAGCCGGCGATATCGACGTTGCCTTCGGGCGCGCTCGAGACGTAGCTGTAAAGCGCGATATCCGCGATGGTCGGATGCGCCGCGCCGATGTCCGCGATCCAGTCGCGCTGCGCGAGTTCCGCATCGATCACCTGGAGCACGCCGTGCGCGCGGGCGATGACTTCATCCGCGTCGAATTTCGCGCCGAACACGGTGACGAGACGCGCGGCGGCGGGTCCGAACGCGATCTGACCGGCCGCGACCGACAGCCAGCGCTGCACGGCGGCGGCTTCGGCGGGCGTGTCGGGCAGCCAGTTCGCGTCGCCGGATTTTTTCGCGAGATAGACGAGGATCGCGTTCGAATCGGCGATCACGATATCGCCATCGACGAGAACGGGAATCTGGCCGAAGCGGTTCAGCTCGAGAAATTCGGGCGTCTTGTGGGCGGCGGCGGCGAGATCGACGAATTCGGCGTCGTGGTCGATGCCGAGCAGACTCAGAAAGAGACGCGCGCGGTGCGAATGCCCGGACAGCGGATGGTGATAAATCTTCACGGCGGATTCCCTGATTCGGTTGGCGGCCGGGAGAAGTCCCGTCCTGTGAATCAAGTATCGGTTCTTGCCGTGAGAAGGAGAATAGCGGTGAAATTCAAATCACCATTCTTGAAACGCGAATGGTGAAGGCGAAGTGGCAGTGTCGGCTCACGCCGGATTTATTCGCCGCGAGGCACGTTCGCCTTGTTGCCCGCGAGCGGCGAGCCGTAGCCGCCGCTGTTGGCGTTGTTCGGCAGACCGTTGACGAGTTGCGCGCGCGGATCGCTCGGATTGAGATTGAGTTCGCCCGCCTGCGCGTTGCCGTGCGTCGGATACTGGCTGCCGAGCGGCGCGTTCGGCATGAGCTTCGTGTTGTTCTGCGGCGCGTACATGTCGGTTTCGACGCTCGGGTGCAACTGCGCGAAAGCCGATGCGGCGGCAAAGCCCGATGCGAGAACGAATGCGGCACAAATCACTTTCATGGTCGACTCCTGCAAAGTCGCATTCAGTGTAGTCCGCGTGCGCGCTGAAAATCGCCATCACCCTTTCGCCGACCAGTCCAGCCTTTGTTCTTCCGCGCTGCCTACTTCTTGTGCTTCTTGAGCTTCGCCTTGCGCCACGGCCGTTCGTCGATGACCCGCGCACGATGCTTGTCCTTCATCTTCTTCCACTGCCTGCATTCTTCCTTCGTTCGCAGACAGCCGATGCACAGGCCGGTTTTCTCGTCGAACTTGCAGATGCTGATGCACGGTGATTCGACTGCCATGATGTCCTTTTCGATGAGCGGCGGCGAACTGCGACTGTCGCACGCGCACGGTTCGCGCATCCAACTGATTGTTTCGATGACATCGATAGAGCACGGCGCGGTCCCGCATCGCCTCACCTTTGAACCGATTGCAGTAGAATTCGGCTCCCGAATAGACTCACCTCAACAGCGACGGGCGTTGTCACGACGGCACGCGCCTTGCTTGATCGTCGCTTGCTCCCGCACAGCCGTGCGCCGCCCGACTGTTTCCAGAAAGCGAGCCATTTCCCATGCCGCAAGCACCCGCGCCGCGCCGGCCACCCGCGAAGATCCTGCCGCCCGAAGCGCCCGGCGTGCGCGCGCTGGCGTCGCTGGTGACGGGCGTCGTCATCATTTGCGCGCTGTACTTTGGCCGCGCGGTGATGATTCCGATCATCCTCGCGATCCTGCTGAGCTTTCTGCTCGCGCCTTTCGTCGATTTCCTGCGGCGGCTGCGCTTCGGCCAGGTGCCTTCGGTGATCGTCGCGGTCTTCATCGCGCTTTCCGTGCTGACGGCCGTCGGCGCGTTGATCGGCGCGCAGGTCGCGCAACTCGCGGGCGATCTGCCGAAGTATCAGGTCGCGGTCGAGCGCAAGATCGACTCCGTGCAGCGCGTGACCGTCGGCCGCGCCGACGAGTTTCTCGGCCGCGCGTCGCGTGCGCTGAAGCGGCTTTCGCCGGCGGCGCGCGAGCAGGAACAGAAGAACGAGGACAACCCGGCTGCCTCGCCGATCGATCAGCCGATGCCCGTCGAAGTCCACGAGCCCACGCCGACGCCGCTGGAACTGGCGCAGCGCTTCCTGTCGCCCGTCATCAGTCCGCTGGAAACCACGGGCATCGTGCTGGTCGTCGCGGTGTTCATCCTTTTGCAGCGCGAGGATCTGCGCGACCGGCTGATACGGCTCTTCGGCTCGCGCGATCTGCATCGCGCCACCACCGCGATGGACGAGGCGGCGCGGCGCCTGTCGCGATACTTCCTCGCGCAACTCGGCATCAACGTGGGCGTGGGGATCATCATCGCGATCGGGCTTGCGATCATCGGCGTGCCGGGCGCGTTGCTGTTCGGCGTGATGACCGCGCTGCTGCGCTTCGTGCCCTACGTCGGGACGTGGATCGCGGCGATCGTCGCGGTCGTGTTCGCGGCGGCGGTCGGTCCGGGCTGGGCGATGCTCGTGTGGACCGTCGTGCTGTTCGGCGTGACCGATATCCTCGCGGGTCAGGTCGTCGAGCCGCTGCTGTACGGGCATAGCACGGGGCTGTCGCCGTTCGCGGTGATCGTCGCGGCGATTTTCTGGAGCTGGATCTGGGGGCCGATCGGCCTCGTGCTCTCGACGCCGCTCACCTTGTGTCTCGTGATTCTCGGCCGTCATGTGGATCGGCTCGAATTTCTCGACGTGCTGTTCGGCGACCGGCCCGCGCTCACGCCCGCCGAGAATTTCTATCAGCGCCTGCTCGCCAACGATCCCGACGAAGCGCTCGTGCAGGCCGAAACGCTGCTCAAGGAGCGCTCGCTGATCGCGTATTACGACGAGGTCGCGCTGCAAGGCCTGCGCTACGCCCACAACGACGTGCTGCGCGGCGTCGTGACGGCGGATCAGTTGAGGCGCATCAACGAATCGGCGCTCGACATCATCGAAGGACTGGAAGATGCCGACGATACCGCCGTGACCATCGAGCGCAAGGACGAGCCGCCCGCGAGCCTCGATTCCCCCGACGATGAATCGGCGCTCGCGCACGAAACGCCGCCCGCTCGCTTCGATGCGCAGAAGGAAGGCCACACGGCGTCGGTGCTGTGCATCGCGGGGAGAAGCGAGCTGGACGATCTCGCGGCGACCATCGCCGTGCAGCTTTTCCGCAAACACGGCTTGTACGCCGATCTCGCGGGCTACGAGCGCTTCTCGCGCGGACGTTTCGGCGAAGTCGATCTCGCGGGCGTGACGATCATTTGCGTCGTGTCGTTCGATGCGGCCGAGTCGCCGCCGTATCTGCGCAACTTGCTGCGACGGCTGCATCAGCGGGCGTCGTCGGCGGAGCTGATCGTCGGGCTGGTGTTTCCCGAAAGCCCGCTGCAAGGCGAAGTGCTCGTGCGCACGAGTTCGGCGGCGGTGTCGTTCCGGGAACTGGTCGAAGCATGCGTGGCGGCCGCGCGCCGCCAGTCCGGCGACGGCGTGCCGTGGGCGGGTCTCGCCGACACGGGCGGCGAGACCGCGCTGAGCGGGCCGGGCGAGGACGTGCCCGAACTGCGTGACGCGTGACGCGTGAGGCGCGACGCGTTTAGCGGTTGCCGTCGAACAGATCGTTGAGCATGGTGTCGAAGGCGGCCTGGGCGTCTTCGAGTTCCTGGAGCGCGGCATCGAAAGTCTGCAGCGCCATCTGCGACGGGCGGCCGTCGCCTTCGGGCGGAAACTGCGTTTGCAGCGCCAGGAAAGCGGATTGAACCTGACGCGTCGCGTTGACGATACGTTCCATCGCTCGCGCTTCTTCCGCGCGATTGTTCTCAGCGGTCATCGGACACACTCCTCGTGGGCAATGTCCGATAGTACCAAGCGACGCGCCTTTCGACGCTGCCCGATCTCAGCTTTCGCGACCGCGAAGCGCCGCAGGGCTTCGTCGAGATGCGCATCGCTTACTGCGCGCTCCATCCGCCGTCGATCTGCAGCGCCGAGCCGCGCATTTCGCTCGCGGCGTCGGAGCAGAGGAACACGGCCATGTCGCCGATCTGCTGCGCGGTCACGAACTGCGCCGACGGCTGCTTGTCGCCGAGCAGCTTCGCGCGGGCCGCGTCGGGCGTGAGCGAGTCGCGTGCGGCGAGATCGTCGATTTGCTTCTGCACGAGCGGCGTCAGCACGAAGCCTGGGCAGATGGCGTTGACGGTCACGCCGCTGCGGGCGTTTTCGAGCGCGGCGACTTTCGTCAGCCCGAGAATGCCGTGCTTCGCGGCGACATAGGCCGATTTGCCCGCCGAGCCGACGAGCCCATGCACCGACGCGATGTTGATCACGCGGCCCCAGTTGCGCGCGCGCATTTGCGGCAGCGCGACGCGCATCGTGTGGAACGCCGAACTCAGATTGATGGCGATGATCGCGTCCCAGCGATCGACCGGAAATTCGTCGATGGTCGCGACGTGCTGGATGCCTGCGTTGTTCACGAGGACATCGACGGCGCCGAAGCTTTCGTTCGCGAACGCGATCATCGCTTCGATTTCATCGGGCTTGGTCATGTCGGCCGGATGGTGGACGGCTTTCGCGCCGGTTGCTTCGATTTGCTTCAGGGCGCCTTCGATATCGCCGAAGCCGTTGAGCACGAGATTCGCGCCGGCCTGCGCGAGCGCCGTGGCGATGGCCAGGCCGATGCCGCTCGTCGAGCCGGTTACTAGCGCCGTCTTCCCGGCGAGAGATTTATTCGATGCGGTTTGAGTCATACGAGGTTGTTTCCCTTCGGGGTTTGAATTGGTGCTTGCCTGCGAAGTTTGGTGTGGTGGTTGCTTGCTCGTAAATAGGGGTTTTTTTCGTCTTTTTTTCGCCGGATCCCGATTTGCTTTTGGTCTATTAGCGTTGCCCCTGTGCGGGGCGGCAGTCACTTTCTTTGCTGCTGCAAAGAAAGTAACCAAAGAAAGCAGCTTTCCCATCCAAAGTGCCTCACGCCGGCCGCGGCACAGGCGATTGGCTGAATGGAACGGCTATAGCGAGTGCCCTCAAAGGTCTTATCGGGCCTGGACCGCGCACGGTCCGACACATCGCACCACACCACTAACTGGTTCAGCACGAAATAGCTCCAGCCCGCTTCGCGGCCGACCGGTCAATCGGGTCTGCGCGTGCTTCCGTACCAACGCTGCCATCTCACTGCATTCGCTGTTCGTTGGTCTCCCTTGCAGACCTGGCGGCAGCGCGAAGCGCCGTGCCGAAGCTATCCGGCCCGCTTCGCGCCGACCGGTCAAGCGGGTCGGCGTGTGCTGTCTCGCTAACGCCGCCATCTCACAAGATTCGCTGTTCGTTGGTTTCCCATGCATACCCGGCGGCAGCGCGAAGCGCTGTGCCGAAGCTATCCAGCCCGCTTCGCGCCGACCG
This sequence comes from Caballeronia novacaledonica, assembly GCF_900258035.1. GTDB lineage: Bacteria > Pseudomonadota > Gammaproteobacteria > Burkholderiales > Burkholderiaceae > Caballeronia > Caballeronia novacaledonica. Next base: position 176,946 of record NZ_OGTP01000011.1, read on the forward strand.
CTCAATGGGTCGGTGCGTGCTGTCTCTCTAACGCAGTCATCTCACAAGATTCGCTGTTCGTTGGTTTCCCATGCATTACCAGCGGCAGCGCGTAGCGCTGTGCCGAAGCTATTTCGTGCTGAGCCAGCGCGCTAAAAGTTATGGCTTGTCAGACCGTGCGCGAGCCAAGTCTTATTCTGCTTGCGGGGGCACTCGCTACTGCCGTTCCATTCAGCCAATCGCCTGTGCCGCGGCCGGCATGAAGTGCTTAGGCTGGGGAAAGCTGTTTCTTTGGTTACTTTCTTTGCAGCAGCAAAGAAAGTGACTGCCGCCCCGCACAGGGGCGACGCAAATACACCGACACGAAATCAGGATTTCACGACTGCTGGGGTAATCCGCCCGTCCAGTAAGCGGGATCAGAAGTAGAATTTCCAGCAAAGGGAGTTCTACGCAATGAAGAAGTCGAAGTTCACAGACAGCCAGA